>NZ_JCAXDP010000005.1:0-648499 GCF_059759315.1 Achromobacter sp. GQ309 | reverse complement strand
CGGATAAATCCAAACCAGGTCATACGTCGCTACTCAAAGGAAGTGAGGTATGTTCTTAAACTTGACGTCTAAGGTACTTCACTTCTAGTGAGCACTTGATTTCTTGTGCTTGCGATCCAGGCCGAAACCCAAACCGCTGCACTCGCATCAAGCGCCCACACTTATCGGTTGTTTAATTGTTAAAGAGCGGTACTGCGAAATTCTGTACTACTGGTTTCTGCCTTCAACTTCGGCTAACTTCGCTTTCGCGTCGTCGCTGTCGTTGCAGCAGAGAAACGAGATTATGAAGAAGTTTTTATCGCTTGTCAAGTCAGCTGCGCATTTTGCTTTGCTTTCTTGCTGCGACCTCTTCAGGTCTCGCCAGGACTTTCGCCCTGCCCTAGCAGCTGTCGAAACATCAGGGTAAACCCTAACTTTTCGGCAACCGCCAAGCCCAAGACTATAGCACAATTTTTGCAGATCTTGCAACTGGCTTCTGCCCAATTTGCGTCGATCTTTGCAATAACCGCGAAGCGCTCATTTCTGATTGCTGTTGCGGCAGGTGATGTCGGGATGCCCCGCCTCGCCTGTTGCACTTGCTTGGCTTCGCGTCTCAAAAACTGTGTGAGCTGCGAAGGAGCGAGACTATAGCACAGAATTTTGCGCTGTCATGTGGGTGTCGCAAATTATGTTGCTCTCTCTGGAGAGGCGATCTCGGCGCTGTATATATAGACGCTCTATATATATATACGCGCCGCAAGTGGACGTATCCCCGAGCCCTCGGGCAGGATTTCCGCGGCTCGCGGCTGCTCCATCCCGGACTACCAACGGATGTAATCAATGTGGCGAAGGCGGGAAAGTTCGCGCCTCACGCTGGCTTCGTTGATCAGCCATGTGGGTGCGCCCACGTCGCTGAGCAGGTGCGGCTCCATGTCCTGGGCCATGTTGCGCATCCGCGCCGTGTTGCGCCAAGCGCGATAGGCGTGCCAAATGCGCGTGAGGAAGCTGCGGTCCGGCGCTTGCGCGGCCTCCAACACGGCAGGCGTTGCAGGGAGTGCGGGCGATAGCCCGAGGGGTGCAGAACGCGAAGGTATGGGCGCGACGGGTATGGACGCGACCGTTACGGACGTGACAGGTCCGGCCGTGGGCAGGGGTCCGCGGGGCGTGCCGACCAAGGAAGACGTGGGTATGAGAGGTTGCGCGGTCATAACGGGCTCCTTTTGTTCCGTTTTGGTAAGCGTAAGCGCCCAAAGACCCGTTGAAAATCGAATTGTTTTGGCCTTTTCGGTAAGCTACGATTACCAATATTTCTTGAATAGGCCTGCCATGCGGTTGCCGCTGAATACCCTCCCCGCTTTTCGCGTTGTTGCGGAACTGCAGAACCTGCGCGCCGCCGCTGAGCGGCTGCACTTGACGCACAGCGCCGTGAGCCAGCAAATCAAGGTGCTTGAAGAGCAGATTGGCTTTCCGCTTTTCGAGCGTAGCGGCCGTGGCATCGTGTTGAACTCGGCCGGTGCGGCGTTGCTGTGCAGCGTGCAGGGCGCCATGGCGTTGCTCGACGAAGGGCTGATGGCGGCGAACGCGGCCGCGAGCGGACGCGAACAACGGTTGCGCGTGTCGGTATTGCCATCGTTTGCGCAGCGCTGGCTGTTGCCGCGCATGGCGCGGTGGCGCGCCCGGCATCCGGAACTGGCATTGGAGATCGAGACTTCCCAGCAGGTGGTCGATCTGGCGCGGGACGGATTCCATGCCGCGCTTCGGATCGGGCAAGGGCCGTGGGCCGGGGCGGAGTCAGAGCCGCTGTTTGATGTGCCGCTGCCGCTCATCGTGCTGGCGTCGCCTGAGACATTGGCGGCCCTGCCCGACAATTCGCCCGAAACGCTGGCGCGGCAGCCTTTGCTCGGCGAACGCGAGCTTTGGCAGCATTGGTTCACGGCGGCCGGTTTTCCAACGCCGGTCACGCCCGTGGCTTCGTTCAATGATGCGGGGATGATGCTGCAGGCTGCCGAGCAGGGTTTGGGCATCACGCTTGGCCGTGAACTGCTGGCGGCCGACGCGCTTTGTGCGGGGCGGCTAGTACAGGTGTCGCCCGTGCGCGTGCATTACGAACTGGGGCAGACCTACCACCTGGTGTACCGGCCAAGCTTGCGGGATTGGGCGCCGCTGAATGCGTTCAAGCAATGGCTGCGCGACGAGTTGGAGATGTCGCGCCAGACGCTTGTGACATCGAAGCCCGAGGACGAAAGCTAGGTCTCAGGCGAAAAAAAAGGCAAAGCGGCGTACAGCTGCTTTACCTTGACCAAAACGCGGCGCCCCGCAGGACGTTGCCTGGAACAGCCTGGTTTCGCTTCGCTCGAAATCCCAGGCGGACGCCGCGACGGCGGCAGTCAATCTTCAATCCCGCTTCAGGCCGCCTTGCGCTCCGATGCCGCGACGGGCTGCATCGAGTCGGTTTCATTGAACCGCTGGTGCCAGGAGAACGCTTCTTCCAGCAGATGCGGCGTCTGGCCGCCACGGGCGCAAGCACGATCGAAATAGTCTTGTAGCGCGTCGCGGTACGACGGATGCACGCAGTTCTGAATGATGGCGCGGGCGCGCTCACGTGGCGCAAGGCCGCGCAGATCCGCCAGACCGCATTCCGTGACGAGCACGTCAACGTCGTGCTCCGTGTGGTCGACGTGGGACACCATTGGCACCACGCTGGAGATGTCGCCGTTCTTGGCCATCGACTTGGACACGAAGATGGCAAGATGGGCATTGCGGGCGAAGTCGCCTGAGCCGCCGATGCCGTTCATCATGTGCGTGCCGCCAACGTGTGTGGAGTTCACGTTGCCATAGATGTCGAATTCCAGCGCCGTGTTGATGGCGATGATGCCCAGGCGCCGCACGATCTCGGGTGCGTTGCTGATTTCTTGCGGACGCAGCACGATGCGCTGGCGGTAGTGCTCCATGTTGGCGAGGATCTTCTCGTACACGGGCTTGGATACGGTGATGGACGACGCCGAGGCGAATGCCAGCTTGCCCTGGTCGAGCAGCTCGATCGCGCTGTCCTGCAGCACTTCGGAATACATGACCAGGTTCTCAAAATCAGACGATTCGAACCCGTGCAGGACCGCGTTGGCGATGGTGCCGATACCTGCCTGCAACGGCAGCAGCGCGTTGGTCAGGCGACCAGCATCCACCTCGCCGCGCAGGAATTGGTTGATGTGACCTGCAATGGCGTTGGTCTCGGTATCGGGCGGCAGCGCGTTGGAGGGGCTGTCGGGCTCTTGCGTGATGACGATGGCGGCGATCCGGGCAGGATCGACCTCGATGCAGGTCTGACCGATGCGCTGGTCCGCAGACACCAGGCCGATGGGCTGGCGGGCGGGACGGTCGCCGGGAACGTAGATATCGTGCAGGCCTTCGATGGCGGCAGGCACGCTCATGTTCAGTTCCACAATGATCTTGTCGGCCTGCTGCACGAACGACGCGGAGTTGCCTACCGACATGGTCGGCACGATCGCGCCGGATTCCGTGATGGCGGCGGCCTCGATGATGGCCACGTTGATGGGGCCCAGATGGCCCGCCCGCAACTGCTCCACCGTTTCGGACAAATGCTGGTCGATGAAGGCGATTTCACCCTGATTGATCTTGCGGCGCAGGGTCGTGTCGACCTGGAACGGCAGACGTCGTGCCAGCGCATTGGCCTGCGCCAGCATTTTGTCGGTGTCGTGGCCGAGTGATGCGCCCGTGATCAACGTGATGGCGAGCGGTTCGCGTTCTGCGCGCGCTGCCAGCGCGGCCGGCACCGACTTACAGTCGCCTGCCCGAGTGAATCCGCTCATTCCGACGGTCATTCCGTCCTGAACCAGTAAGGCGGCCTGTTCGGCTGAAGTGATCCTGGCGTGCAGGTCGGCGTTACGGATCCGGTCGAAAGGCATGGTGTCTCCAAATTCAAAGGCTGGCGGCTTAGGGCCGGGCGTAGCGGCTGGGGTCTGCAGCGCCCGGGCACCGTCTGACGCGGCGTTTCCCGAAGTCCCGAAGGCCGTGGATACGGGCGCCGGGACGATTTTTCGGCAGTATAGGAAGCCGAGGGCAAATCTCGTAATGACTTAAAATCATCCGTTCCAGTCGTTTTTTTCATCATTTGAATTTTTCTCGCGCACGGCGCGGAGGGTCAGCTTTCCCATGGACGTGCGCGCATTGCGGTATTTCGTGGAAACCGTCAGGCATGCCAGCTTCACGCAGGCGGCCAAGGCGCTGTTCGTCACGCAGTCCACAGTCAGCAAGATGATCCGGCAACTGGAAGAAGAAGCCGGCTCGCCGCTTCTGATCCGCGACGGGCACACTGCCCGCCCTACCGATACCGGCCGGGTCATGTACCAGCGTGGCCTTCAAGTGCTGGAGACGATGCGCCAACTGTCGGAGGAAATGCGCCAGACCGCGGAGCTGGGACGCGGGGCTCTCGAGGTCGGTATCCCGCCCATGATCAATCTGCTGTTCACGCCCGTTGTGAAACGGTTCCGCGAATTGCATCCCGGCATCCACCTGACCCTGCGCGAAGGCACGGGCCAGGCGGTGGAAAACCTGGTGGCCAGCGGCGAACTGGAGGTCGGCGCCACCATCCTGCCTGTCGCCCCCGACAGCGGTCTGGCCGCGCAGGCTTTTGGCAGCTATCCGATCTGGGTGATCGGGCCGCCAGACGCCCCGTGGGCCGGAAAGACGTCGCTGCCGCTGAGCGCACTGCGCGAGGCGCGGCTGCTGATCCCCACCGACGACTTCGCAATCACCCGGCGGTTGCGGCAGGCGTTTGCCGATGCGGGTCTGCAGCCCAGCATCGCGGCGCAAAGCGCGCATTGGGATTTTCTGGTGGCAATGGCCTCGGCAGGACTTGGCGTGGCCCTCTTGCCCGAACCGCTGATGCAGCGGATGAAGACCCGCGGCCTGAGTACCGCGAAGCTTGCGAAGTCGGGCATCCAGTGGGAGGTTGGCCATATCTGGCTGCAGTCCAGCTATCTGTCGTTTGCCGCGCGTGCATGGTTGCAGGTCTGCGACGCGGTGCTGGGCAAGCCTCGCACGCGGGCTGCACTGGCGTCCGGACGCCAGTTGAAGTGAATCCAAACGTTCGGCTGGTAAACAGGCGTTGCGACAGCCGTCATGGCCGGTCGGCATGCTGATCTGGCCGGCCAAATCCGGCCCCAATTTCCCGGCCCGCTAGCGAGGTCAAGCCCACGAACTAGCACCTCTAAAAATACAGGGACGCAACACCAGTTTTTGTTGCAACGGGTGAGGCGGCGGCTTGTTATGCTGCCGCCTCCACGCGAGCAACTCGCCCCAAAAACATGATCCCGACCACGCCCACTCAGCCCTTTCGCGCCCGCCTACCCCGCGCGCCCAACCTGGCGGCGCTGCTTGCTGCGCTGCTGCTGGTCTTCTGCTTCCTGCCCGCCTTTGCGGCGCCGCCCGCCGCCCCCGCCGACACCGAAGCCGTTCTGGGTGCGGCCCGCAAGCAGATTGACGAGATCCGCAAGCGGGTCCCCGACGAAACGGACGACGCCGTGCTGCTCAAGCAGCGGGGCGAGGCGCTGGACATCCAGTCCAAGGCAGACGCCGCAACTGAAGCGCTGACGCCGCAACTGGCCAGCGTGACCGCACGCCTGAGCGAACTGGGCACGCCGCCGGACGGCGCGAAGGAAGCGCCGGATGTGGCGGCGCAGCGCGCCCAGCTGGAAAAGAACAGCCGCGCGCTGGACGCGCAGATCAAGTTGGCGCGGCTGCTGTCAGTGGATGCCGGCCAGACGGCTGAACAGATTTCAGCCCAGCGGCGCAAGCAGTTTCAGGCACGCTTGGGCGAGCGTCGCGACTCCTTCCTGTCGGGCCAGTTCTGGGCCGAATTCCGCCAGGAGTTTCCCCGAGATCTGGAACGGCTTGAAGCGTTACGCGACGACCTGTCCACCGCCGTGGGACAGACGCCGAAATGGGGTTGGCTGCTGCTGACGGTCGTTGCCGGTCTGGCAATTGCACTGCGCGTCTGGGTTGGCCGGTATCTGCTGCGGCTCACGGCAACCCGAGTGCCGCCCGGACGGCTGCGCCGATCGTTTCTGGCGGTGGCCCTCGTGGCGCTTTCGGTCGCCACGCCTGGCGTGATCGCCTTGCTCATCCAGACCGGCCTGGACTGGAGATCGCAACTGTCGGACAGCACCGATTCGCTCCTGACCAACCTGGTAGCCACGGTCTGCTTCGGCGGCTTCGTGTCGGGGATGGGCTACGCCTTGCTGTCCACCAATCGTCCGTCCTGGCGCCTGCCGCCGGTCAGCGACATCGTGGCGAACCGGCTGCGCTGGCTTCCCGGCACGCTGGGCGTGCTGGTGGTCCTGATCTGGCTCGCGGAACGGTTGCCCGTCCTGCTGGACGCCAGCCTGACCACGACCATCACCCTGACCGGCATCGTGGGCGTGTTGAGCATGGCGTTGCTTGCCGCCGTGCTGTTCATCGGCCGCCGCCTGCGCCGCCAGGTCATGCAGGACAGCGAAGCGCCGATTCCGCTCTGGGTCTCGCTGATGCTGGCCGCCATCTGGACGGTGCTGATCGTCAGCTTCGCTAGCCTGCTGCTGGGTTACGTGGCGTTCGGCAGCTTCCTGGTCAAGCAGGTGTTGTGGGTGCTGATCGTGCTGGCGTCGGCCTACCTGGCATCGACGCTGGTCGAGGACGGTTTCAGCACCTTGTTGGGCACGGCGCACCGCGAAGGCGGTGAAGGCGAAGGGCCCAGCATGCGCGATCAGGCCGCGGTGCTGCTGTCCGGACTGGGTCGCGTGGCCATCGCGCTGCTTGCCATCATTCTGGTGTTGGCGCCGTTCGGCGAAGCGCCGATGGATCTGGTGCAGCGCTTTGACCAGCTCCGCAAGGGCCTGGCCATCGGCGAGGCGCAGATCCGGCCCGGCGCGGTGCTGCAGGCGTTGATCGTGCTGGCGCTGTCGCTGCTGGGCGTGAAGATGCTCAAGCGCTGGCTATCCAACCGCTATCTGCCCACCACGGAGCTGGACCCGGGCATGCAGTTGTCGGCCGCGACGCTGTTTGGGTACGGCGGCTTCGTGCTGGCCGTGGCGTTGTCGCTGTCGGCCGCGGGAATCGGACTGGAGCGGGTCGCGTGGATCGCGAGCGCGCTGTCGGTGGGTATCGGTTTTGGCCTTCAGGCGGTGGTGCAGAACTTCGTGTCGGGCCTGATTTTGCTGGCCGAGCGGCCGGTGAAGGTGGGCGACTGGGTTTCGCTGGGCGGCGTCGAAGGCGACATCCTGCGCATCAATGTGCGCGCCACCGAGATCCAGATGGGAGACCGGTCGACGGTGATCGTGCCCAACTCCGAATTCGTGACGAAAACGGTGCGCAACGTGACGCGGTCCAATCCGCTTGGCCTGGTGCAGATCAAGCTGCCCATGCCGTTGTCGACGGATGCCGAGCAGGTGCGTGAACTGATGCTGCAGGCGTTGGCGGATCACGAAGACGTGCTGGAGTCGCCGGCGCCCAACGTCTTCCTGGACGGTATCGACGCAGGCCACCTGATCTTCAATGCTAGGGGCTATGTGTCGTCGCCGCGTGCCGCGTACGGCGTGCGCAGCGCGCTGCTGTTCACGGTGCTCAAGCGCCTGGACGAGGCCAAGCTTGAAGTGTCGTCCCCGCCGACCATGCTGCTCGCGTCGGCGCCGGAACCCGCGCAGGCGCCCGCGCCCGTCGCGGTCCCGCCGCCCGCCACGCCCTGATTGCCGTCATGCACAGGCCGCTTCAGCCGGGAGAGTACAGGTCGGCGAACTGTTGCCGCTCTACGCGAGGGTTGCGCAGTGGCGGCGCGGTGAACGCGGCGCTGCGCGCTGACAGCACCGGATAGCCCTGCACTGCCGGCGTTGCCGCCGCTTGCGGCAGCGCCGTCGCCGTGCCTGCAGTCTGGACGGGCGTCTGCGGCGCGACCTGCGCCACGGCGCCGCTGTCGAACCGGTGGTCCGCCGTCGTCAGCGCAGGATTGGTGCAGAGCCCCTGCGCCACCAGCGCCGCCTTGGTGCGATCGTCGGTCTGGCACAGGATATCGATGGCCGCGGTTTCCAGACGCCGCGAGCGATCCGCGTCCTTGGTCGATGCCGCAGCCTGCATCGTGCGCTCGAAGTTGCGGCGCAGACTGCATTTCTGGTCCTCGATCGGAATCGCGACGTTCATCCCGAAACCCACCACGGACCCGCCGCCGCCCGCTGACACCATGCAGCTGTCCGACGAGAACGAGCCGTAGAAGCTCTGGCCGCCAACCGGCGGTGCGCTGCGCAACGTGCTGGTCCCGCTGTTGCTTGAGTTGAGTGTGATGCCCTGGTTGTTGCCCGCGTTGGTCGACCCGGACGATGCCGACGTCGTGGAACTGGACGTGCTGGTCTGCGCCCCCGCCGACATGGCGGCGAGCGACAGGGAGATGGCTAGAACGATGCTCTTCATGATGTCCCCTCGCCCGGACGGCCGAAGCCGTCCGGATAATTGGGTCAGCGATTGAACCCAACGACATGGCCCACCGGGCCGACGCCGTGTATCGACCCGAACGCGCCGATATTTGCCGCGTGGAACGAGCCCGTCGCCGAGGCGCTCGTATCCGTCTTGCCGAACGTTGCGCCGCCGTTGGCGATGCTGTCGCCGACCATGATTGGGGCGTTGCCCGTCACATGCCCGTACGACTCGCTATTGGCGTACTGCCGCGTGCTGGTGACGACTTGCGTGCCGTCGCGGCTGAACGATCCGCCGACTTCCGCGATGCCGCCCGTGCTGCCGAACGACGTCTGGCTCGACGAGCCGTAGCCGTTCACCTGGGTGGCCACCACCGAACTGCCGGTGGAGATGGACGAAGCGGTACCGTTGATGGCGCCGGCGTGACCGGTCACCGAACCGCCGACCTGGCCCGGGCCAGTGGCGTAAGCCGATGCGGCAAACAATGACAACGCGGCGACTGCTGCGAGCTTTTTCATTTGAGCTCCTCCTGATCCGTCTGCACGGATGCACAGGTGCCGGAGACCGACCGGCGCGGACCGTTACTACCCAGGAACTGCGCCCTTGCATTCGCAGGGCGTGGGACTTTCGTATTGGTACGGAATGATTGCGCCGTCCTAGGCAGGTCGGTATCGGTTAAACGAACGACCGGGTCTTTCTGGAGGATGGACTCGCGAATTACACAAACCTGAAAGCGGAGATACCGGCTTCGCACGGCCATGCGTATGGATGACGCAATGCGTCCGTCAAGCCCCGCTTGCGGGTGGGTTTCAACTCAAAGGATGGGGCCGCGCGCGTGAGGCTCACGCGTGATATCTAACGCGCCAGGTGTAGCAGCCAGCCGGTCTCGCGGCGCGCCAGCATCAGGTCCACGGCCACCAGCACAAGCAGGAAGCCGCATTCGGCCACGTACAGATTGGCAAGCACCTGATAGCTGCCCAGCAGGACAATGCCGGTCACGCCCGCAAGATACGCGGGCCAGGCGGGCGGCAGCCCGGCCGCAACGCCGCTTGTGCGGCGCGACAGGCATAGCCACGCAACGAGCGGCAATCCAAGCATCGACAAAGGAATGTAGATGGCGATGGCAGACAGCAGCACCACAACGCCGAATTGCGTATGCAGGTACAGGGACATCAGAGCAATGATGCCGACGGCGACATACCAGAGTAGGCGGACGGAAATGAGACGAGTCAATGTGACGGCTCGGTAATTCATGAAGCGGGCTGGAATCGAGGTTTTCGGCCATACTACTCCCGCCTTGCCTACCCCCATCAATCGGAGACCAAGCCATGATTCAGGAGATTGCCAGCATCCACGTCCGCGAAGGACAGGAAGCGCTGTTTGAAGCCGGTGTTACCCAGGCGAAGCCGCTTTTTCTGCGCGCCAAGGGCTGCCATGGCATGGAACTGTACCGCAGCATCGAGCAGCCGCAGCGCTACACGCTGGTGGTGGATTGGGAAACGGTCGAAAACCACATGGTGGATTTCCGGGAATCGGCCGACTTCCAGGAATGGCGCAAGCTGGTCGGCGGCTTTTTCGTTGAGCCGCCCCAAGTGCACCACGAGCAAAAAGTGATTTGAACTTTCGGCGCCGGTCCAGCGGCTGCGCGGACCGGCGCTTATTCTTCCGGGGGCTCGTTGTATTTGCGAGCGCTGCGCCGGAACGCATCGGCGGGATACTTGTTGGCGTTCTTCACCATCTTGCCGGCAACCGCCTGCGCGATATCAATGCCAAGCTGATCCGCCAGGGCCACCAGATACATCTGCACGTCGGCGATCTCGTCCGCGGCGTCCGCAAGCCGGGCGGCCGGCAGATTGCGCGACTCGTCTTCATCCAGCCACTGGAACAACGAGACGAGTTCGCCCGTTTCCCCCGCCAGCGCCATCGCCAGATTCTTGGGCGAATGGAATTGCTGCCATTCGCGTTCAGCCGTGAACTGGCGCACGGCGAGGCGGATTGCTTCCAGGTCTGACATGGGAACTCCCAAAGAAATGGCGCCTCGTTACGCGCAGGCCAGCCGAGCGCTGGCTGCAAGCGCGACCTCGACCGTCGTCCGCACGTCCGCCAACGCCCGGTGGGTCGGCTGAGTGGCGCCGACGTGCCGCGCCAGGATATCGAGCTTGTGCGACGGCAACTCCGGCCACGCGCGGCGTGCCAACGCCAACGTGCAGTGCGTGGCGTTCGAAAAAGGCAGCCCCGTCTGGTCAGCGGCCGCGCTCAGGAAGCGCCGGTCGAACGAAGCGTTATGGAAGAACACCGGCAGATCCTCGACAAAATCCAGGAACGACGAAAAGGCCTGCGCGACCGGAATGCCGTCGCGATCGACTTCGGCCTGCGTAATGCCGGTGAGACGGGATATGAAGGAAGGGACACGGCTGCAAGTGCGAACGACCTGCGTGTATTCGTTGACGACCGCCCCGCCCTCACCCACTCTGACTGCCGCAAATTCAAGAATTTCGCAGCTTGCGGTGGACAGGCCGGTCGTTTCCAGGTCGGCCACGATGAAGGGGCGGCCCAACGCTTCAAGCGCGTGCGTCAAGGCCGCTTGCGCACGCGCCGTGGGACGGGCCGGCGATGCGCTGGCCGCACGCGTGCGCCGATAGAAAAACGTCACGCGCTTACTCCGCCGGATGCAGGGCGGCGAACCGGGCCGAACCGTCGGCAAGCTGCCCGAAGAACAGATCGGCCGGGCGCACCCACAGCCCGCGCGTGTGCGGCCAGAGGTGTTCGTACACCACCATGGACTCTTCGGTTTCGGAATGGCGGGCAGTGCCTATGTAGCGGTAAAGGCCACCCTTGTAATGGCGGTGCGTGGCAAGCGCGAGGGCTTCGGATTCAGTCATGGACATCGGGCAAAAGGCGTGGCCCGCAGCGGAAATTGCCCGCGCGGGCCACAGATGATCGGCAATGCCGTCTTTATAGCGCACTCGAGCGCAGATGCCCTGCCCGCTAGGCGGCGCGCAATCGTCTTGTGGGTTCGGCGTGGGTATCGGTGAGATCTTCGGTCACGCCGGCCAGCTTGTCCGATTGCGCCAGCGACACTTCAACGACCTGGGCCATGATTTCGGTCACGCGGCGAGACGACGCGACGATCCCCTCCATCGTGCCGCCGGCGGACTGGACCTGCACCGCGCCGCCTTCGACCTGCGCCACGGAGGTCGTAATGAGCGCCTTGATTTCCTTCGCGGCCGCCGCGCTGCTTTGCGCCAGATTGCGGACCTCTGATGCCACGACCGCGAAGCCCCTGCCGTGCTCGCCGGCGCGCGCGGCCTCGACGGCCGCGTTCAGCGCAAGGATGTTGGTCTGGAATGCAATGCCGTCCATGACCCCGATGATCTCGGAAATGCGGCGCGAACTGCCCGTGATGGCTTCCATGGTCGTCACCACGTCGCGCATCGTATCGCCGCCCGTTTCAGCGATGCGGCTGGCGTCCTGGGCGAGGCTGTTGGCCTGTCGCGCGCGTTCGGCGTTTTCGGTCAGGCCCTGGACGGCCACTTGCAGCGTCTGCGCGGCGGTAAAGCGCTTGGTGATGTCGGTAGCGAACTTCACCACCTTGAATGGCCGGCCCTGCGCATCGAGAATGGGGTTGTAGCTGGCTTCGATCCAGACCTGGCGTCCGCCCTTGCCCAAGCGCATGTACTGGCCGGTGTCGTGCTCGCCATTGCGCAGCCGGCGCCAGAAATCCTTGTACGCCGTGCTTCGGGCTTCTTCGGGCGGGACAAAGAGGCTGTGATGCCGGCCCAGCACCTCGTCGGCGCGATACCCCACCGCACCGAGAAACAGGTCGTTGGCACGCAGGATGGTGCCGTCGAGATTGAACTCGATGATCGCCTGGACCTTGGAAATCGCCGCGAGCTGCCCTTCGGAATCTGCCTGGCGATTTTGCTGATCGGTTATGTCGGTGGCGTACTTGATCACCTTCACCGGCCGTCCGCGCTTGTCAAAGATGGGGTTGTACGACGCCTGCAGCCAGACGTCCGAGCCATCTTTGCGAATCCGCCGATAACGGCCGGAATCATATGCGCCCTGTCCCAGCCTTTCCCAAAAGGCTGCATATTGCGGCGACCCGCGTTCATCGGGATCGATGAACATGCGGTGGTGACGCCCCTGGATTTCTTCGAGCGAATAGCCCGTGGTGTCCAGGAAGTTCTGATTGGCCATCAAGATGTGGCCGTTCAGATCAAACTCAATGACCGCCTGGGATTTGTGAATGGCGTCGATCTGTCCCAGCAGGTCGTTTTTATCGGTACTGCGATATCCACGGATGAAGCGGCCAAGAGTATGCCAAAGCATGGAAACCTCCAGGGTGTGTTTGCCGGCGTGCCTGGTACACGTAATTTTTATGTATCTAATGGAAACTACTTAATCCCAGAAATTATCATGGCCCGATGTATTTCTGAATGTCCCTTTTAAAAAGAATTCAAAGCGTCGTCACGACGCACACTCGGGAAATCCCGGATTCAAGCGGCGTCCAGCTCGCGATATTGGCGGAAAATGCCCTCGCCAAACGGCAAGCGCCGGCCGCTCGAAAAATAGGCCTGCAGTTCAGGCAAAGCGGTCACGCGCTCGTGCAGGGCGAACACATTTGGATAATGCGCGGCAACGGTCGCCATGCGTTTGGGAAACGCGAACAGCAAGCCATCGACCAAGTGATAAAGGGACAAGTCCACGTAGGTCCATTTGGCGCCGCCCGCCAACCACGCCTGCGGCCCATCCAGCAGCCGTTCGAAATATCCCAGGAACTTCGGAATACGCGCTTCGCGAAATACCTTGGCGCGGCGGGCGGCCTCTTCTTTCTGGTCTTCGTAATAATCGCTGGCGGAAATGGGGTGATGGGTGTCGTGCGCTTCGGCCACCATGTCGGCAATGGTGAGTTGCAACTGGTTTACCCACAACCGGCCTTCAAGCGATTCGGGCGCAAGGCCATGCTTCTCGCCGAGGAAAAGCAGAATATTGGCGGTCTGCCCCAACGTCATTTTTCCGGCCACCAGATAAGGCGGCGCAAAAGGCGGGTGCTTGCGGGCCGATTGCATGTCGTCGATCAACGCGCTTTCGTCGGCGCCCGGATCGCGGGCGCGTTCCCGATACGAAATACCGCCCGCTTCCAGCGCCAGGCGCACGAATTCTCCCCGCCCGGGAATGCCATCCCAATACCAAAGGTCGTAGGTCATACGGTCTCCTTTCAGTTGGTGCAGCCTAACCTGCAGTCTGCAGTCGGAACAGCGCGTTAGCAAGGCGCATGCCGGGCGCCTTCAAGAAAAATGGCGCGCCGGTCGTAAGCAAGCGCGCCATTTTTACTGACCGGAAGTTCCCTACGCCTGCGCCGCGTCTTCGAGGATCATCTCCGCGCCGCGCTCGGCCACCATCATGACGGCGGCCTGCGTGTTGCCGGAAACCATCTTCGGCATGACCGAGGCATCCACCACGCGCAGGCCCGTCAGCCCGTTGACACGCAGCCGCACGTCCGTGACGGCCGCGGCGTCCGTTCCCATGCGGCAGGTGCCGATGGGGTGGTAGATGGTCTGTCCGTTGCGCCGCGCAAAGTCCAGCCATTCGTCGTCGCTGTCCACCTGCACGCCGGGGCTGACCTCGGCCTCCACGTAGCGTTTGAGGGCGGGCTGACTCACGATGCGGCGTGCCACCTGCATCCCGCCTACCAGGCTGTCGCGGTCGACTTGCGCGGACAGGAAGTTGGGCCGGATGGCAGGTCCGGCCAGCGGATCGGCCGACTTAATGTGAATGGACCCGACGGACTCGGGACGCAACTGCGCCACCCCGATCGTCATGCCGGGATGCCGGTCCAGGATGCGTTCGGCAGCGTTGGCGTAGCTGGCGTGCACGAAGAAAAACTGCACGTCGGGGGTGGGCAATCCGGGCGCGCTTTTCACGAAGCCGTGCACCAACCCTGTGCCCAGGGTCAGGATGCCTTTGCGGCTTATGTAGTAACGCGCCACCTGCTGCGCCAGCCGCCAGCCGCGCGACATTTCGTTCAAGGTGACCGTGTTCTTGACGCGCCAGTTCATGCGCGTGGCGAAGTGGTCGATGTAGTTTTCGCCCACCGCCGGCTGCGCGTGCACCACGCCGATACCGTGCGAGGCCAGCAAGGCTGCATTGCCCACTCCGGACAGTTCGAGCAATTGCGGGGATTGCACCGCACCCATGCAGACCAGCGTTTCGCGGCGTGCGCGCACGACGTGTTCCTGCCCGTTCTGGCGGTAGACCACGCCCACGCAGCGCTTACCTTCAAACACCAGACGCGTGACATGGGCGCCGCATTCGACACTGAGGTTGCGCCGTCCCGCGGCCGGTTTCAGGTAGCCGTCCACGACACTCCAGCGCCGGCCGTGGTGCTGGAGCACCTGGTAGTAGCCCACGCCTTCCTGATCGCCGCTGTTGTAGTCCGGATTGAAGGGTTGGCCGTCTTCGCGCGCAGCCTGCAGGAAGGCGTCCGACACCGGAAAGCGCTCGGCCACCTCTTCAAGGTGCATCGGGCCGTCCTTGCCGCGGGTCTCGCCGCCCGGCGCGTAGTTCTCTATCTTGCGGTAGATGCGCTCGGCCACGTCGCGTCCCCAACCGGCGGCTCCCGCGGCCACCCAGCCGTCGTAATCCTGGGGCTGGCCGCGCACGTAGATCATGCCGTTGATCAGCGTGGACCCGCCCAATCCCTTGCCGCGGGGCACGGCGATGACGCGTCCGTGGACGTTGTTCTCGGGTTCGGTGGCAAAGCGCCAGTTGTATTGCGGATCGACCAGCAGCTTGGAAAAGCCCGCCGGAATGGGAATCCACATGCTGCGCGCCTCGTGGCCGGCCTCCAGCAGCAGCACGCGATACTTGCCGTCCGCGCTGAGGCGGTTGGCCAGGATGCAGCCGGCCGTTCCGCCACCCGCGATGATGAAGTCGTAGTCGCCCATCGTTGTCTACCGGATGTGTGCAGCGCCGCCTAACGGGCAGACGTCACGCCCAGCGTTTCCACCATCAGTTCGATCTGGCAGGCCAGCATCGGCGCGCCGTAATGAATCTTGCAGCCGCGCGCCTGCGCCGCCACGAGCAGCGCCGTGTCCTTGGGCTGCATGATGACCTCGCAGACCAGTTGGTCCGGCGTCAGGCGGCTCACGTCCAGCGGTAGCGGATCGCCCTCTTTCATGCCCAGCGACGTGCCGTTGACGACGAGGTCATGGCCGGCCGGGTCGGCATTGCCCACCGCGATCTGCGCGTCTGGATGCAGCGACAGGATGCGGGCCTTCAGGTCCTCGGCCTTGGCGGGCGTGCGGTTGGCGATGGTCAGGCGTGAGACGCCAGCCTGCATCAGCGCGAAGCCGATCGCATTGGCTGCGCCGCCCGCGCCCGCCAGGTAGACGCTCTTGCCCTCGGGGGCGACGCCGCAACTGCGCAGGCCACGCACGAAGCCCTCGCCGTCCAGCATGTGCGCCACGAGGCGCCCATCGGCCTCACGCCGCAACACATTGGCCGCGCCGATCTTGCGTGCGACGGGCGTGGCGTCGTCGGCCAGTTCCAGGATGGCGGTCTTGTGCGGCACCGTGACGATCACGCCGCCCAGGTTTTCCAGGCGGCGCAGGCCGTCGACCACGGCCGCCAGGTTGTCGGGCCGCGCGTGAAATGGCACGCAGACGCCATCGAAACCGATCTTGGCGAAGTGTTCGTTCATGCGCTGCGGCGTCTTCACATGGTGAATCGGGTCGGCGAGGATGCCGAACAGGCGCGTGTTGCCGCTGATTTCCTTCATGGATGTCTCCGGATCAATGCTGGATGAATTCTCGCGCGACGCCGGCAATGCCTTCGGCGTCTAGCTTGTAATGGGCGTACAGCGTGGTGGGCGGCGCAATGAGGCTGTATTCGTCATAGATGCCATGGCGGCGCAACCGCGTGCCGGTGCCCGCGTCGGCCAGCACCTCGGCAACTGCCGAACCCAGGCCGCCCAGCACATTGTGCTCTTCGACCGTCATCATCAGGCGCGACTGCCCGGCAGCCTTCAGGATGGCGTCGCGGTCCAGCGGCTTGATCGTCGGCATGTCGATCACGCCAACCGACAGGCCCTCTTCGCGCAACTGGCGAGCCGCGGCCAGCGCACCGTGCAGCGTGATGCCGCAGGCGATCAGCGTCAGGTCGCTACCGGCTTCGTGGACGATGGCACGGCCGAATTCGAACGGCGTGTTGTCTTTGTAGACCTGCGGATCGCGGCCGCGGCCGATACGGAAATAGATGGGCTCGGGCCAGTCCGCGGACGCCTTGATGGCAGCCGCCAATTGTGGTCCGTCCGCGGGGGATACCACCGTCAGGCCCGCCAGCGCGCGCATGGTGGAGATGTCTTCGGTGGCGTGGTGCGAGGTGCCGTAGAAGCCCAGACTAATACCCGTGTGATGGCCGATCAGGCGGACCGGAAGGCGCGTGTAGGCGACGTCCATCCGGATCTGTTCGCAGCACAGCAACCCGAGGAACGACGCGAACGTGGCGACGAACGGCATCATGCCGGTCGTTGCCAGCCCGGCGGCCGCCGACACCATGTTCTGCTCAGAGATGCCGAACTGCACGTAGCGGTCGGGATAGGCCTCGGCGAAACGATTCAGCCCGTTCGAATACTGCAGGTCGGCCGATCCGGCCACGACGGGATGCCCGGCCTTCACCAGCTCGATCAATCCGTCGGAAAGGTAGGACAGCCCGGGGTTCACCGCATTCAGGGCGCGGTACTGCCAGGAATCGGGAGAGAGTACTTGTGCCTGTGCCATTCAGATCTCGCGGGAGAGGATTTCTTCGACAGCGCTTTGCGCATCTTGCGGGGCCAGGTAGCCCAGGTGCCAGCCTGGTTCGGTTTCCATATAGGAGACACCCTTGCCCTTGATGGTCCGGGCGATCACGCATGCGGGCTTGGCGCGCGCATCATCGGCGCGCAGGCGGCGCAGCAGCCCAGTCAGTTCGGCAAGATTGTGGCCATCGACTTCGTGGACCTCCCAGCCGAACGCCTGCCACTTTTCTTTCAGCGACTCCACCCCCATGACGTCGTCGACCTTGCCGTCGAGCTGATAGCCGTTGCGGTCGATGATAGAGATGAGGCGGGACAAGCGGTTGTGCGCGGCGAACAACGCGGCTTCCCACACCTGCCCTTCCTGCATTTCGCCGTCGCCCAGCATCACGAACACGTTGAAGTCCCGCTGGTTCATGCGGCCGCCGACGGCCATGCCAACGCCGTTGGACAGCGCATGACCGATGGAGCCCGAGCTGAAGTCGACGCCCGGCACCTTGCTCATGTCGGGGTGATCGCCCAGGGGGCTGCCCAACCGCGTGTAGCCGTCCAGCAACGCGTGATCGATGAAGCCCAGATCGGCCAGCACGGGGAACAGGCCGACGGCGGCGTGGCCCTTGCCCATGAGGAAGCGGTCACGATCCGGCCACTGCGGCTCGCCCGGGCGCAGACGCATCACATCAAAATAAAGCGCCGCGAAGATCTCGGCGCACGAAAAGACGGAACTGTAGTGTCCGACCTTGGCAATTTCGATGAGGCGGATGGTCTCCAGCCTGATATGGCGGGCCTTTTCCCGCAGCATCGCGATTTCCCCTGCGGTAGGGGCCTCCTGATCCTTGCGCATCGCGCCTCCTCCTGTCGTATGGATATATGATATATAATATACCCATTGCGCTCGAATTGGCTACGCCGGGCTAGAATCGCTCCTGGATTCACCTGCACCCTCCATACAGCAAGCCAGAAACGCCATGCCCAGCCTCAAACCGGTCAAAAAAGAGAACCTTTCCGTCAGGGTCTACAACGAAATCCGTAATGCCCTGATCAACGGGCAATACGAACCTGGCGAGCGCCTGATCATCGGCGAGCTGGCGCAGGAAATGGGCGTGTCCATCACGCCGGTGCGCGAGGCCATCTTCCGGCTGATCAGTGAGCAAGGGCTCGAGATGCAGGCGGCCACCGCGGTCTACGTGCCGTACGTCAACTCGGAAAAGCTGCGGGAGATCCAGCAGATCCGCTTCCACCTTGAAGGCATGGGCGCCGCCGAGGCCGCGCAAAACATCACGCGCAAGCAGCTCGACAACCTGATCGCGTTGCAACGGGATTTCATCTCGTGCACGTCCACCGACCCCAAGCGCGCCAGCTACCTGAATCGCAAATTCCACTTCGCCATCCTCGAAGCCAGCAACAAGCCCATCCTGCGCAACACCGTTGAGTCGTTCTGGGTCATCACCGGTCCCATCCTCAAGGTGTTTCACGTCAAGACCGCCGGCCTGGACTATTCCGAAAACGAGCATCGCCACGAGGCCGTCATCGAGGCCCTGGAAGCGCGTGATTCGGAAGCGGCGCGCAACGCCATCCAGGCCGATCTGGTCTGGGGCGGAAAGATCATGATCGACTGGCTGGTCGAACGGGAAAAAGAACTCGACTACCGCCCCCCCGGGGCTCGCAAATAGGGAGACGCCATGCTGAAGATTTTCGGAGCGCCCAGCCGCTACATCCAGGGATCGGGCGCCCTGGACGCGCTGGGGCAATACGCGGCGCTGTTCGGAAAGCGCGCCGCGCTGGTCATCGACAGCTATGTGCATGGCGTGTTGGGTCCGAGAATCGAGGCGCTGTGCGCCCAGCATGGCGTGGCACTTGCGCCGCTGATCGTCGAAGGCGACCTGACGCCTGAAGTCATCGACGACTTGCGCGCGCAAGCCGCGCCGGCGAACATCGACATGGTCATTGCGGTGGGCGGCGGCAAGTCGCTGGATGCCGGCAAAGCCGTGGCCAAGTCGTCGCATTGCCACCTGATCACCGTGCCCACCGTGGCGTCCAACGACGCGCCCACCAGCAAGAATTACGTGCTTTACGACGCACATCACAACCTCCTGGCCGTCGAGCACATGCTGTTCAATCCGACCATCGTGCTGGTCGACACCGCCATCATCGCGACCGCGCCGGTGCACTTCTTCCGGGCCGGGCTGGGCGATGCAATCTCCAAGAAGTTTGAAGCCGAACAGTGCCAGCGCAACGGCGGCAAGAACATGTACGACGCGGCGCCGCTGCTCACGGCCCAGCTCATCGCCGACGGCTGCCTGCGCACGCTGCTGGCGGACGGCGCGGACGCCGTGGCCGTAGCCGGAACCGGCCAACCCACGCCCGCCTTCGAGCGCGTGGTGGAAGCGATGATCCTCATGAGCGGTCTCGGATTTGAAAGCGGTGGCCTGTCCATTGCCCACGCTCTGACGCGCGGGCTACCAAAGATCAACGGCGTCGCCACCGCGCTGCACGGCCTGCAGGTGGCGGTGGGCTTGCTGGTGCAGCTTGACCTGGAGAACCGCAACGACGGCATGCTGGCCGATCTGAAGCAGTGGTATGCCCAGGTCGGCCTGCCGGTCACGCTGCGCGAACTTGGCGCGGCCGGCGAGCCATCCGATGCGGAACTGTCGCTGGCGGCGGACCTCAGCCTGAAAGCGCGCCATGCCGCCAACTTTGACCGTACGCTGGATGTGGCCACGCTGGCCGCCGCGCTGCGCCGTCACGCCTGACCCCACTGCTGCCAGCAAGGGCTGGCGGGTTTGATGCCCGCCGGCCGCCCTGCCCGCCCGCAGCATCAGAACGCGACGTTGTCCTTGCCTTTCAATCCCAGCTTGGCCCGCGCTTCGTCCGGCGTCGCGACATCCAGGTTCAGCGCCTCGAGGATGCCGCGGATGCGCTCCACCTGCACGCGATTGGATTCGGCCAGTTGTCCCGGTCCGATCCACAACGAATCTTCAAGACCCACCCGCACGTTCGAACCCATCGCCGCGCCGATAGTTGCCAGCGGCATCTGGTTGCGGCCGGCGCCCAGGATCGACCATTCGTAGTCGTCGCCAAAGAGGCGGTCCGCCGTGCGCTTCATGTGCATCAGGTCTTCCGGGTGCGGGCCGATGCCGCCCAGGATGCCGAACACCGATTGGATGAAGGGCGGCGACTTGACCAGGCCGCGGTCCACGAAATGCGCCAGGTTGTAGAGGTGGCTGATGTCATAGCACTCGAACTCGAAGCGCGTGCCGTTGGCGTTGCCAAGCGTCAGAATGGACTCGATGTCCTGGTAGGTGTTGCGGAAGATGAGCGAACGGCTGTTCTCCAGATGCTCCCGCTCCCAGTCGTGCTTGAACTCGGAGAAGCGGTCCAGCATCGGAAAGAGGCCGAAGTTCATGGAGCCCATGTTCAGCGACGCCAGCTCCGGCTGGAACGTAGTGGCCGGCCGCATGCGCTCTTCCACCGTCATGTGCGGACTGCCGCCGGTGGTGATGTTGATGATGGCGTCGGTCTCGCGCTTGATGCGCTCAAGGAAAGGCTTGAACAGCGCCGGATCTTGCGAAGGCTTGCCCGTCTGCGGATCCCGCGCATGCAGGTGCAGGACGGCGGCGCCGGCCTTGGCCGCGCCGATCGCCGCCTCGGCGATCTCGTCGGCCGTGACCGGCAGGTGCGGCGACATGCTGGGCGTGTGGATGGCGCCCGTGACGGCGCAAGTGATGACGACTTTCTGTTTGGGCTTAGCCATTGTTGTCTCCGTGTTGTTTGTGACGCATGAGGCGCATCAGCTTTTCGTCGCGCCAGAAGCGGCGTGCGGCAAGGTCTTCCTCGGGCAGCAGGGCGCGCCGCTCTTCGGATAGTGCGTCGACCAGCGCGCCTTCCCAGGCCACGCAATCGCCCTGGCTTGCGCCAATGGACTGATAGAGTCCGCCATAGCGGCGGCAGTAATCCGCGATGCCGCCCGGCGCGTTCAGGTCGATGGTTTCAAACGGTCCCATGAAGGACCAGCGCAGACCCAGGCCGTCCTTGACGGTGGTGTCGATGTCTTCGGCGCTGGCGATGCCCTGGCTTGCCAGCCGGAAGGCTTCCTGCAGCAACGCGCCTTGCAGGCGGTTCAGGATGAAGCCTTCGATTTCGCGCCGCACGAGCACCGGCTTCTGGCCGATGCCGGTCATCACGTCGCGCGCGCCGGACAGCGCTTCGGAGCTGGTCCACGGCGCCGGGCACAGTTCGACGACCGGAATCAGGTACGGCGGATTGACCGGATGCGCCACGAGGCACCGGTGCCTGCCGGCAAGATGCTCGGTGAACTGGCTGGCCGGGATGCTGGACGTGGAGCTGCCGATGATGGCGTGGGGTTCGGCCAGCGCGTCCAGTTCGGAAAACAGCGCGCGCTTGATCTCGACGCTTTCCGGGGAATTCTCCTGGACGTAGCTGGCGCCCTGCAATGCCTCTTGCAAGCTGGCCGACACCTGCACGCGGTCGACGATGGCATCCGCGTTGTCGAGCAGGCCCTGTGTTTCCAGCACGCGAAGCTGTTGCAGGATGAGCGCACGCGCTTCGGCAAGCATCGCAGCGTTCACATCATGAAGCCGCACTTCCCAGCCCATGCGCGCGAACACGATGGCCCACCCTTGCCCGATCAGTCCCGTTCCAATGATGGCCGCGCGCCGCGGCATGTGGTCCGCGGCCATCAGTAGAGCTTCTGCGTGAAGCCGTCCACGACGATGGCCTGGCCTGTCACGCTGCGCGCCGCTTCGCTAGCGTTGAACAGGACCATGTTGGCGATGTCGCGGGCTGTGACCATGCGGCCGAGCACGGCCTGGTTTTCGTACTGCGCCGCGATCTCTTCGACCGGCCGGCCCAGCGTATCGGCCTTGGCGGCGATGACGGCGCGAATTCGCGGGCCTTCAACCGCGCCGGGCAGGATGGCGTTGACGCGAATGCCATGGCCGCCCAGTTCGATCGCGAGCGACTTGGTGAACCCGATGACCGCCCATTTGGAGGCGGAATACACCGACCGGCCCGCAAAGCCAAGATGCCCCGCCGCCGAAGAGAGATTGATCATCACGCCGGCCTTCGATTCCTTGAGCAGGGGAATGGCCTGACGCGCGCACAGGAACTGGCCGGTGATGTTGACGGCGAGCGTTCGGTCCCAATCCGCCTTGGAAAGCGTTTCGACGAAACCCGTGGGACCGGCCACACCCGCGTTGTTGATCAGAATGTCCAGGCCGCCGAGTGTTTGGCGAACGGCGGCGAACAGCTGTTCAACACCGGCTTCGTCGGATACGTCGGCCCGCGCCACCTGCACACCGGGCAGTTCCGTAGGCAACGCGGCCAGCCGTTCCTCGTTGACGTCGCACACGAACACGGTAGCGCCCGCGTGGTGAAAGACCTTGGCCATTTCCAGGCCCAGCCCATCGGCGCCGGCGGTGATGAGTACTTTCTTGCCGGTGAAATCCACTTCCTCGAACATGCGTTTGTCTCCTAGGATCGTTCTTATAAGTGCGGACCATCATATACGATATATGATAAAACCAGCTATCCCGTGATCCGTCTTGCGTGTGCCGCTTCATCCAAAAAGCGTCGTTCGCCTGACGGAATCAGCTGCGCATTTTCCTCGTATATCGGCCGCTGAGGCTTTATTCATGCGGTTTCAGGGAATTCCCTGATTCGGCATGAAGCGACCGCCACTAGAATCCAAGGCGAGGGTTCCTCGCCCCGCCGGCGCATATATCATATATAGCAAAAGACGGACGGAACGCAGTATCCAGTCCGCATTCCATACCAACAAAGGAGCGTAGACAGTGTTCAAGTTCAACAAAATTGTTTTGGCGCTGGGTGTATGCGGCGCGCTGGCAAGCGGCACCGCAGCGGCCGACATGAAGGTAGGCGCGCTATTCCCGTTCAGCGGCGCGCTTGCGCTGCTTGGACAGGAAAGCTATCGCGGTCTGGAACTGGCCGTTAACGAGATCAACGCGGCCGGGGGGATCAACGGCGAGAAGATCGAAATCATCAAGGCCGACGCCGTCGACCCTACCCAGGCGGTGTCCGAGACCAAGCGCCTGATCTCGGCCAACGTGGTGGGGGTGTTCGGCAGCTACGCATCCGGCATTTCGTACGCGGCATCGCCCGTGACGGAGCTGGCGGGCGTGCCTTACTTCGAACTGGGCGCCACCGCGCACAAGATCACCACGCGCAACTACAAGTACCTGTTCCGCAGCAATCCCAACACCGCGCTGTACGGCGTGTCGGTCGTGAACGCGTTGCATGACACCATCGCGCCAGGCATGGGCCTGAACCCGAAGGACATCAAGATCGGCATCATCCACGAAGATGGCCCGTATGGGACCGACGTGGCGGCCACCGAAAAGAAGCGCGCGCAGGAGCTTGGCTACAACGTGGTGGAGGTCCTGCCCTACTCGGCCAAGACTGTCGACTTGTCGTCGCTGATCCTGCGCCTGAAGGGCGCGAAGGCCGACGTGGTGCTGCAGACGGCCTACCAGAACGACGCCATCCTGTTCTTCAGCCAGGCGCGCGCGGCGGGCTTCAAGCCAAAGGTCGTGATCGGCGCGGGCGGCGGCTATTCGCTGGCCGACACCGCCAAGGCCGTGGGCGCCGACATGAACGGCGTGTTCGACCTGGACTTCCCGCAAGCGTCCATCAATCCGGCCGGCGCGCCAGGCCTGGACAAGTTCCTCGAAGCCTACAAGGCAACCTACAAGAGCGATCCGCAATCCGGCCACAGCCTGACCAACTACGTCGGCGCCAAGGCCTTCTTTGAAGCCATCGCCAACGCCAAGTCCACGGACAAGGACAAGATCCGCGCCGCGGTGCTGGCCTACAAGAAGCCCGCCGGCCAGACGGCCAACGGCTGGGGCTTCGACTTCGGCGAAGACGGGCAGAACAATGCCTCGACCTTCTACGTGATGCAGTGGCAGGACGGCAAGCTCGTCACCATCGGCCCGGAAAACCTCGCTCTCGGCAAGCCCATCTTCAAGAAATAAAGCGCTATGCCAGCGGCCGGGCGCCGGGGCCTTGCGCCCCCGGTGCGCGTCCGGTCTTACCCGGGGCCTGAGCGCCCCGCCCCTGGACGCTGCGGAACAGGGACGGGGCGCTTCCCGCACTTAGAGGTTGCACAATGGAATTATTCATTCAACTGGTCATCAACGGCCTGTTGCTGGGCGGCGCATACACGATCATCAGCCTGGGGCTGACGCTCATTTTCGGTGTCGTGCGCGTCGTGAACTTCGCGCATGGCGAGTTCCTGATGATCGGCATGTACATGGTCTATCTGATCGCGGCGCAGTTCGGCGTCCACCCCTACGCGGGTCTGATTCCGGTGGCCGTCATTCTGTTCGCGCTGGGCGCGCTGACGCAGAAGGGCATCATCCAGCCGCTCCTTCATGCGGATCAACACATCCAGATCTTCGCCACGGTGGGCGTGTCCACCATCCTCTTGAACCTGGCGCTGGTGATCTTTGGCGCAAACGTCTATCGCGCGCCGGTCGAATTGGGCACCAACGCCATCGAGTTCGGTCCGTTTTCGATGGTCACGGGACAAGTCGTCACGTTCATCATCGGCCTGACGCTGGCTGTGCTGCTGCACCTGTTCATGCACCGCACCTATCTGGGCCGCGCGTTGCGGGCTGTGGCACAGCACCGCTACGCCGCCACGCTGATGGGCGTGAACGTCAATAACGTCTACGCCATTGCCTTCGGGCTGGGCACCGCCTTTGTCGGCATCGCCGCGGGGTTGCTTGCGCCACAGTACCCGGTGTTCCCCACGGTGGGCACCTACTTCGTGCTGACCGCGTTCGTGATCGTGGTGCTGGGCGGGCTGGGCAGCCTGTATGGCGCCGTCGCAGGGTCCATGATCATCGGCATCGTCGACACGCTGGCGGGTTTCTACATCGCGCCCGACCTGAAAGAGGTCGTCTATTTCGGGATCTTCCTCTTGATCCTTGTCCTGAAGCCGAACGGTCTGTTCGGTGTCGGTACAGAGTGACCAGAACAACAAGGAGCAAGACGTGTTTCCCGACTTTCGACATCCCAAAGCCTACGTCAGCCTCATCCTGCTGATCACGATGTTCCTCGTGCCCGTCGTCATGGGCACGCCCTTCTGGACCAACCTCTTCGTCCTGCTGTTCGTGTTTTCCGCGCTGTCGGTCGCCTGGAACATCGTGGGCGGCTATGCCGGCCAGTTGTCCCTCGGCCATGCGGTGTTCTATGGCATCGGCGGCTACACGGCCACGCTGTTGACGCAGAACTTCGGCATCTCGCCGTGGATCGGCATGTTCGCGGGAGCCGCCATTTCCGCGGCCGTCGCCATCTTGATCAGCTATCCCACGCTACGCCTGCGCGGACCCTTCTTTGCGCTGGCGACCATCGCCATCCTGGAAGTGGTTCGCCTTCTGGTCATCCACGAGGAAAGCTGGACCGGCGGCTCCAGCGGCATCAGCCTGCCCTTGAACATCGGCTGGGCGTGGATCGTGTTCCGCGAGAAGATCAACTACGTCATCATCGCGTTCGGTCTGTTCGTACTGGTGACGTGGGTCTCGTGGTACATCCGCAAGTCGCGCATCGGACACTACCTGATCGCGATCCGCGAACGCGAGGATGCCGCGCTGGCCGTGGGCATCCACACCGTGCGCGTGAAGATCATCGCCGCCGTGGTGTCCGCCGTGCTGACCAGCATCATCGGCACGTTCCACATCACCTACCTGACCTTCGTCGATCCCAGCTCCGCGTTCTCGCTGGAGCTGTCCATTCAGGTCGCGATGTTTGCGCTGATCGGCGGGTTGGGCACCGTTTCCGGCCCGATCGCGGGCACCTTCCTGGTGCTGCCCATCGCGGAACTGGCGCGCGGCTGGCTCAGCAGCGTCGGCAACGGCATGCACGGGTTGATTTACGGCCTGATCCTGGTCGCGGTGGTGCTAACCATTCCGCGTGGGCTGGCAGGTGCGTTCGGGCCGTTCATCGAGCGCATGCTGGCGCGCCTGCCCTACCTTGGCACGCCGCCGGCCAAGCTCAAGCTGGCCGACGAGATCCGCATCCGTAACGCCACCCGCAGCGAGCAGCCGGTCCTGAAGGCGGAGGGACTGTTCAAGAGCTTCGGCGGCCTGCGCGCCACGAACGACGTATCGCTGACGCTCAACCAGCACGAAATCCTGGGCATGATCGGGCCCAATGGCGCGGGCAAGACCACGGTGTTCAACCTGCTGTCGGGCTTTCTGTCGCCGGACAAGGGCGACATCACGATGCGCGACGAGCAAGGCAACTGGGTCACCTGCAAGACGCCCGACGCCTTCGCGCACAAGGGCCTGGGCCGCACGTTCCAGATCGCCAAACCGTTCACGGGACTGACGGTGTTGGAAAACATCATGCTGGGCGCGTTCATCCACACGTCGGACCGCGACGAGGCCGAGCAGATCGCCCTGAAGGTGGCCGAGCAGACCGACCTGGTGAAGTATCTGAACACCGAAGCGCGCAGCCTCACGGTGGGCGGCATGAAGCGTCTGGAAGTGGCGCGTGCGCTGGCGATCAAGCCGCGCATCCTGCTGCTGGATGAAGTGATGGCGGGCTTGAACCCCACGGACATCGAGAAATCCATCCAGATGATCCGTCGCATCCGCGATTCCGGCGTTTCGGTGCTGCTGATCGAACACATGATGCAGGCCACGATGGCGCTGTCCGACCGCATCATCGTCCTGAATGAAGGGGGCGTGCTGGTCAGCGGCGCCCCCAAGGACGTGGTCGAGAACCCGGCCGTCATCGAAGCCTATCTGGGCAAGGAGTATCAGGATGCTTAAGGTGTCGAATCTGACGTCGGGCTATGGCAAGAGCCAGGTGCTCAACGGCCTGAATTTCGAGGTGAACGCGGGCGAGATCGTCACGCTGATCGGCGCCAACGGCGCGGGCAAGACGACCACGCTCAAGACGCTGTGCGGCGTGATTACCGCCACGCAGGGCAAGGTGGAGTTCGAAGGCCAGGACCTGACGAACCGCGAACCCTACGACATCGTGGACGCCGGGATCACCATGATTCCCGAAGGGCGACAGCTCTTCCCGCACTTCACCGTGCGGGACAACCTGCTCATGGGCTCGTACAAGCGCGCCGCGCGGCCGATCGTCGAACGCAAGCTCGACGAAGTGCTGCGCATCTTCCCGCGCGTGAAGGAGCGGCTGAGCCAGTACGCCGGGTCGCTGTCGGGCGGCGAGCAGCAGATGGTGGCGATTGCGCGCGGCATGATGGCCGATCCCAAACTGCTGGTGTTCGACGAACCGTCGCTGGGGCTGTCGCCGCTGCTGGTGCAGCAGATGTTCGACATCATCCGCGACGTCACCTCGCACGGCGTGACGGTGCTGCTGGTGGAGCAGAACGTGTTCCGCACGCTGCGGCTGGCGGATCGCGGTTATGTGCTGGAAAACGGCGCGATCGTGCGCACGGGCACGGGCGCGGAATTGCTCAGCGACCCTCACGTCAAGAAGGCCTATCTGGGCCACTGAAATCCAAGGACGAACGTCTCATGTCTTTACGCTGCACATTCATCGACCATGGCAAGGGCGGCGCGCCCGACTGCATGCGCATCGCCGAACGCGACATGGAAGCGCCGACGCGCCGCCAGGTGCTGATCGAAGTAGCCTTCGCGGGCGTCAACCGCCCGGACGTGCTGCAACGCTCGGGTTCCTATCCTCCGCCCCCGGGCGCCTCGCCCTATCTGGGCCTGGAAGTGTCGGGCACCGTCGTGGCGGCCGGTCCCGAGGTGCAAGGCTTGAAGGCCGGCGACCAGGTCTGCGCGCTGACGCCGGGCGGCGGCTATGCCCAGTACTGCCTGGCCGACGAGCGCCATTGCCTGCCGGTGCCGCGCGGTCTGGATCTGCTGACGGCCGCGGCCATTCCCGAAAACTACTTCACCGTCTGGACCAACGTGTTCGACCGAGCACGCCTCACCGCAGGCGAAAAGTTTCTGGTCCACGGCGGCTCGAGCGGCATCGGCCTGACGGCAATCCAGCTCGCACGCGCATTCGGCGCGGAAGTCTGGACCACCGTCGGCAACGTAGAGAAAGCGGATGCCTGCCGGAAAGCCGGCGCGCACCATGCCGTGCAGTACCGCGACGCAGACTTCGAGGCCGCCGTGCGCGAGGGCACGGGCAACGTGGGCGTCGACGTGATCCTGGACATGGTGGGCGGCGCCTACATCAACAAGAACCTGCGGTTGCTGGCCCTGAACGGACGGCTGGTGCAGATTGCGTTCCTGGAGGGCAGCAAGGCCGAGATCGACGCCCTGCCCATCATGACCAAACGGCTGCAATTCACCGGATCCACGCTGCGCCCGAGGTCCGACGAGGACAAGGGCGCCATCGCGCAATCGCTTGTGCAGAAGGTGCTGCCGCTCATGGATCAGGGAAAGTGCCTGCCCCTGATCCACGAGGTCTTCCCGCTGGCCGAGGCCGCGCGCGCGCACGCATTGATGGAAAGCAGCAAGCACATCGGCAAGATCATGCTGCAGGTGCGGCCATGAACGCGCGCTTTACCGGCCAGACCATCATCGTCACGGGCGCGGTCGGCGGCATCGGCTCGGCCATCGTCGAGGCGTTTCTGGCCGAAGGCGGCCGCGTGGGTCTCGTCGACTTCAATGCGCAGGCCGGGCAAGCCTACGAGAAGGAACTCCAGAAGCGTGGCCATGACGTGTGTTTCGTGCCCACCGACGTCGCACATTTCGACCAGTGCCAGGCCGCCTATGACCGCATCACGCGCGAACTGGGCGCCGCCACTGTCCTGGTCAACAACGTCGGCATCTCACCCAAGACGAACGGCCGCGCGCTGAAGGTATGGGAGATGCCGCCGGCGGAGTGGAACAACGTCGTCTCGGTGAACTTGAACAGCGTGTTCTACATGACGCATCTGGCCACGCCGCACATGGTGCAAGCGCGACAGGGGCGCGTCATCAACATGTCGTCGGTGGCCGGCAAGGCGTACTGCGATATCGTGGCGGCGCATTACGCGGCCACCAAAGCCGGGCTGATCGGGCTGACGCGGCACTGGGCAGCCGAACTCGGCGAACATCAGGTGACCGTGAATGCGCTGGCGCCCGGCCGGATCAGCACCCCGCTGCTGAAAAGCGTGCCACAGGAAATCAACGACGCGGTGGCGGCCATGACTGCGCTGCGGCGCCTGGGCACGCCCGAGGAAGTGGCGGATGCCTGCCTGTTCTTCGCGTCCGATCAGGCCAGGTTCGTGACTGGGCAGGTGCTGGACGTGGCGGGCGGCTGGCTGATGACCTAGCCCGCGACGCGCTCAGTCCTGCACGCCCAGCCGGTAAACCACCGTGTCCAGGCGGCTGACGCCCGCAGACTGGAACTTGGGTTCCTTATCAAGAATGTCGCGGCGGTCGATGATGACGGCGGGCGAAACGTCCGAGAAGATTGCCTGCACCTCGCTGTCGACCACGGAAAACGGCGGGCCTGCCATCTCTTCCTGCGGATAGTCCAAGGTGATGAGCAGGCCGCGATAGGACGGCGCCAACTGCCCGTAGACGTGGCGCACGTAGCTTGCCCGCATCGCGTCCGGCAGCGCCACGAGCGCCGCGCGGTCAAACACGCCCACGCAATGCGACAGCACCTGCGCATCCATCTTGAAGATGTCTCCGCAGACGATCTCGATATTGCCGGCCACGTAGTGCGTGCCGTATGCGGACTCGTGCTTGACCGGCCGCAATTCGTTTTCGGTGAAGAACTGCTCCACCGCAAGCTGCGAGAGCTCTGCGCCCAGCACCTGATGGCCCTGCGCGGCCAGCCACACCATGTCCAGCGACTTGCCGCAAAGCGGGACCAGCACCTTGCCGCCCTTGGGGACGTCAAGCGTCGGCCAGTACTTCTGCAAAAGCGGCGTGATCCGAGCCTGATGAAAATGCGTGCGCCCTTCGCGCCACCGTTCCAGCCAGAATTCCGCGTCCATGACTTGTCTGCTCCTCCTATGAATACGTGTCGCAACTGCCGGGATCAGCGTACCTCCGGCCGTTGCCGGGGCGCCTGATCGTTCGCAACACGCGCTCGGGCATTGTAGTGCTGGTCTGAAATGTCGGGCGCGGCCGCCCCGCCGCCGCTTCGTCCGCGATGGTTCCGGTATCGTATGGGCCCGACATGACGCCCGGCGGCCCTTCTCATGCTTGCAGCGCTTCGCATCCGTCTTTTCTCTCCGTTGCTTCTCGTCAGCGTTCTGATGGGCCAGCCAGCCCATGCCCAGGACGCGTCGCAACTGGACGACGCCTATCTTGCAGAGCTGCGAGCGGAGAACGACGCGCTGCGTGCGCGCATCCAACAGTGGCCCCCTGCCCTGCAGGCGCAGAACGCGCAGATCTCCGCGGCGCTGCGAGCCGGCAATCGCCAGGAGGCGCAGCGCATCGCCGAAGACATGGCGCGGCAGGCGCCCGCCGACGCCGACATCAGGCTGTTCCTGGGAAAGCTGCACGGTCAGCAAGGCAACATGGCGGCGGCGCTTGCGTTATTCGAGCAGTCCATCGCATTGAATCCCGACAACAGATGGGCGTACGTCAACAAGGCGGGCGCGCAGGCCGAGCGCGCGGACCTGCCCAACGCGCTGGCGACAACGCAGGTGCTGACTGCAAAGTTTCCTGGCTGGAGCATCGGCTACAACCTGCAGGCGTCGGTGCTGGATGCGTTGAACCGCCCGGAGGAAGCGCTGAGCGCCTTTGAAAAGGCCGTGCGCGCCAAGCCGGCCAGCGCACTGATCCTGACGAATCTGGGCAACCTGCAACGCAGGCTTGGGCGTCTGGCGGACGCCCGCAACTCCTACGAGGCCGCGCTACGCCTGCAGCCCGGCTACGCCTTCACCGAAACCCAGTTGGCAACCCTGCCCCAATAGGGCCGTTGCGCCCGGAGACCCCCATGAACCGTCGTCCCCTGCTGCTGATGCTGGGCAGCCTGATTGCCGCGCCGCTGCGCGCCCTGGCCTCACCCGCCCGCGATGCCATCGTCCGCAAGGTCTATGCGGCGCCGGACGCCAGCCTGTCCTACACCCCTCAGCACGCGGCCTTGGTGCGCCTGCTGCGGGTGCAATGGATGCCGGTCGAATCCGGCGCGCCCGGCATCGATTTCGAGCAACCGCTGCTTGGCGGCGCCGATACGCTTGCCACCGCCCGCGGCGCGCTGAAGACAACCGACGATGCGCTGGCCATCCGGCGGCTGGCCGAAGTCTGCCGCCTGGTCCCGCGCTATGTGCAATCCATCGGCAGGTTGCAACCCGGCCGTTACGCCGTGCCAGCCGAAATGCGCGAGGCCTTCGACTTTCCGGAAAGCGGCGTGGATGCGCAGGGCATGTTCAATCTACGCAAGGAGCATCTTGTCCAGCTGCGCGCCGCGGTCTGGCGCGAAGTGGACGATCAGGCGCTGGGCGCGGTTTTGCGCGAAGGGGACCGCTTCTGGCCCATGCCCTACATTGACGGCAAGCGTCCGTATAGAAATTCCAGTTACTACCAGGTCGACATTGGCCGGCTGCTGGGCGAACCCTACGCGCTGGACGCCAAGGGGCACGCCATCACCGACCCGGTCAAGGACGCCCGCTTCGAACGTCTGCATTATGAAACGCTGGCGGCGCTGCAGGTTTTCCTGAGCCATTCCGCCGCGGTCAAATCCAAGCGGTAATGGCGGCCGGCCAGGCGCGGCCGGCTAGGCGCGGTGCATGAAGCTGCGGATATCGTCCAGGATCGGCACCGCGGCCAGCAGCATCAGCAGCAATGCCAGCGGCCAGGTCGACCCAAAGCCGAAGTTGAAAAACGAATACGCGCCCGTCACGCCGCCGACGAAGAACAAGGTCACCATCAGGCTCAGCACGATGAGCTTGCCGCGGTCGGCCAGCACCCGCGGCATTGACTGCGGGTCGCCCTTCGCGACGTTCCAGTAGAACAGCTTGCCAAGCTCGATGCCGATGTCGGTCACCATGCCCGTCACGTGCGTGGTGCGGATTTCGGACCGGGACACCTTGGTGATCATCGCGTTCTGCAGACCCATGATGTAGCAGAGCAGCATCACCGTGCCGGGCACGTAGAACCAGCGCAGCGTCTCAAGGTTGGCGCCCAGCAGGCCGAAGATCAGCAGCAGCACGGCCTCGAGCAGCAACGGCAGCGCGTACTCGCTGGCCAGCCGGGACCTGCGCCCGAAGTTGATCAGAAAGGCGGAGCTGGCCGCCCCCGCCATGAACGACACCAGGGCCGCCAGCCCTTGCAGCACCACGATCACCCCGCCAAGCGCCATGTGGTCGGCCATCATGGACACGATGCCGGACATGTGGGAGGTGTACTGCTGGACCGCCAGGAACCCGCCCGCGTTGACGGCGCCGGCGGTGAAGGTCAGCAGATAGGCAAGATGGCGATTGGCTTGCGGGCTACGGCTGACAGCGGTCAGCCGGCGCAAATACGGGATGGTCACGCCTGTCCTTTCAAAACAAGAACGTGTTCACTGCGATTCGGAATGACATTCTAGTCGCGGCGGCGGCGCGCCGATCAAGGCCTTGAAACCGGATAGTAAACGCCGCCGAGCGCGCCGTTCAGGCCGCAATACGGCCGGCTGGCTGCGTCGGCGGCCTCGGCCGGCGGGTTTTCGGACAGCACGAGACCGTATCCCTTGCGCGACAACGTCAGCGTCCAGCCGTCGGCGTCGACCGTCTCGATGACCACCGCATTGTTCTTGACCGCGCCCGCGCCGCGCACGTCGCACACCCAGCGGCCATTTTCCGGATGCGCCGCGGAGCCGTCGAATGCCAGGCTGCCATCCGGCTGCCGTTTGATCGAAATGCCACCGGCGAGGTTTTCCCAATCGCCTTCAAAGCCTTGACGGCGCTTGAGCACCAGCGACGACAGAAAGGCGTCGCGATACTTCAACCGGTCCGCCAGTTCCTTTTGGGGCGGGTCGTTGCCGGGCGGCGACGCGTAGGCCTCGTCCCGCACCTTGACGAACCACCGCTGGTCTTCCGTCAGCGCCTTGCCCGTCGCCGGATCGAAGGTCATTCTGGCCTTGCCGAAGTGTTTCGCGATGCTGGCGTCCTGTTCGGCCAACCCGCTATCGGCGCATATCGCCTTCTCGACCGCCGTCCGGGCCCTTGCGCAATCGAATGATGGCTTGCCGGTGGCCCAGGCCGCCGGACTGCACAGCACGATCAACAGCGCGAACCCGGCGGCAAGACGATTCACAGGACAAACTCCCGCAGATTCTCGACCCGCGCCGCCAGGCCGTCCGCGCCCAGATAGTGGCCCAGCTTGCCGGCGCGCACGCGCTTGAGGTCTTCCTGATAGCGGGTGGCCATCGAATCGCGGACCTGCGCGTACGCCTCGGCAATGCCCTCGCCGCAGGCCTGGGCAACGATACGCGCGGCATCGGGCGATCCGCACGCGACGCAGCGCGCGACACCCAGCGCGTCGGCGTCGGCGCCCCGCGCCAGCAGTGCGGCGACCAGCTCGGCAGGCGGCTCACGATCGAAGCGGTGAATGGCCGTGGGGCTGACCGGCGCGCCCGCGTCCAGCAGCGCCTGCGCCGCCGCATACGCATGCTGCATCAGCGCGACGTCCAGCGCCTGGGCGCTACCGCGCAGCGGCGCATCCAGGCGCACGCCCTGCGCCGACAGACGGCGCACAAGGGCCGCGTCATCCTGCGACAACGCGTGCTGCAAGGCCAGCGCGGCCAGGCCAGGCTTGGCGGCCAGCGTTCCGTTCTCGAGCGGGCCGCGCCAGTCGACCAGCGCCTGCCGGTAGAAGACCGCCACGCGGTCGGCCAGCGACTGCGGCATGCCGTGACCCGACACGCGCTCATCCAGATACTCCAGAACGCGCAGGCCGGGGCTGTCTTCGTCTTCCTCGGGGTCGGTTTCCAGGCACAGCGCGGCAAACGCGGCATGCAGGTCCGGCGCGATGGTCGCGATGCCGTCCTGCTGCAAGGCGTGCGTCCAGCCCGGCAGGCCCTGCTTCCACGCGACCACGCTGCCTGCTCGCGGCCCCGGTTCCACGGCGACGTAGATGCGGTCGCAGTATTCGAAACCGCCTATCGGCAGATAGCGCAGCTTCCCATTCCACGTCGCGCCATCCTCGGCGGCGGCTTCCTCGGCGCACTCCTGCTCGTGCTCGATCCACCCTTGCAGGTCGCGGTACTGGTCGCTGCCGTCGTAGAACAGCTCGGACCAGCTCAAGGCCTCTTCGTTGCCGTCCATCTGCGCGCGCAGATCGTAGGCCAGCTCGCCGCCGGCGGTCAGCCGCCACAGGTCGAGCAACGCCGGCGGCAGCGGGCCCTCGCACAGCGCGTCGATCTCGGCGATGCGGGCGTCGGACATCGGGGGTTGCACATCGATCAGCAGGCGGCCGGCAAACACCGCGATGCCGTGCTCACGCAACGCCAGCAGTTCGCCAGACGTGAAAAACTCGCTCATGTTGAAACTTCAAGGTTGGAGACCGGTGCGATTTTACTAGCGGGGGGTGAAGAATCCCCGCACTAAGATGGCCGACCGCCGTTGGTGTACGGAGTTTGCCCTTGGCCTTCAACACGAGAATGCATGACGCCTGGCTGGTGCGGACCGGCGATGGCGCGCCGGTCCATCCATGAACGCGGTTCGCGTCAGGCGGCGCCGGCCTCGCGCAATTGCTGTCGCCGATATTCGCCCTGCCGCACATGCATCCAGCCCGGATACTCCGGCGGCAGCGCGCTGACCTTGTCCAGCGCGGCCAGTTCGTCCTGCGTCAACCGGATATCCGTGGCGGCCAGATTGTCTTCCAGCTGATCCACGCGCTTGGCGCCGATGATGACGCTGGTGACGACCTGCTGGTGCAGCAGCCAGGCCAGCGCCACCTGCGCCACCGACACGCCGCGCGCGTCTGCGATCTGCCGCAGCGCATCAATGCTGTCGTAGGCGCGCTCCCGGTTCACGGGCGGGAAATCGAACGCGACGCGCCGGCTGCCCGCCTCGGCCTCGCCATCACGGCTGTACTTGCCGCTGAGCAGGCCGCCGGCCAGCGGACTCCACACCATCAGCCCGACGCCCTCGCTCTGCAGCATGGGAACCAGTTCCCGCTCCAGATCGCGGCCGGCAATCGTGTAGTACGCCTGCAGCGACTCGAAGCGCGCCAACCCCAGGCGCTGCGCGATGCCAAGCGCTTTCATGATCTGCCAAGCGGCCCAGTTCGATACGCCGATGTAGCGCACGTGGCCATGTTGCACCAGCGTGTCCAGCGCCCGCATGGTTTCCTCGACCGGCGTGGCGGGGTCAAAGCCGTGGATCTGATACAGGTCGATATGGTCCAGCTGCAAGCGGGACAGGCTCTTCTTGACGCCGTCCAGGATGTGTACGCGCGAATTGCCGCGGGCATTGACGCCCGCGCCCGTCTGCCCGAAGACCTTCGTCGCGATCACGACGTCCTCACGCGGGATCTTCAGATCGCGCAGCGCCTGGCCCGTGATGATTTCCGAGCGGCCTTCGGAGTACACGTCCGCCGTGTCGATGAAATTGACGCCCGCGTCCAGCGCGCGGCCCACCAGCCGGTTGGCGTCTTCCTGTTGCAGGCTGCCGATCTTGCTCCAGAGCTCGCCTTCGCCGCCGAAGGTCATCGTGCCCAGGCAAAGCTCCGAGACGAACAGGCCCGTGCTGCCGAATTTCTTGTATCGCATGTGTGCTCCTTCAGGGGCGGGCGAGCGCGCCGGGCCCCGGAGTGGGACACCGCTGCGGCAGCCTGCCGGGGTGCGGACAGTATGCGTCCGGCGAGCCACGCGCACGCTGCTTGATCCTGCCCTTTTTTTGCCCGATTCTCCGGCCCGGCAGCCAATTCAACGCGACCCGTCGTTTTCTCCGGAATTCCTGCCTAATCCTCCGTTCCCCCATGCCGGCCGGCGCGGACCGCGCAAGATGGCAATACACTGGCGGACACCCAATCCTCTGCCGCCGTCGCCCCTCTTGTTTACGGGCGGCGCGCCCCCGGGAGCCCCTCGATGTCCCTGAATTCTGCCCGATCCCTCGCGCCCGGCATCGCCGCCCAGGACGCCGCCTGCGAACTGGCGCGGTCCGAGCTGCTCTGCACGCTCGAGCGCATGACCGGCAACCTTGAAGGGGCGCTGGATACGCCGGTCGAAGGCCTGTACCTGCATCGGCTGTCGCAGCCGTCGGGGGCCAAACCGGTCGTGCAGAAAGCGGCACTGGCTGTAATCGCGCAAGGATCGAAACGGCTTTTCATCGGTGACGAGACCTATGAATACGATCCCTTCCACTTCCTGATCTCTTCGGTGGATCTGCCCCTCGTGGCCAAGGTGTCGGTGGCCAGCCCGACCCTGCCTTATCTGGGCTTGCGGCTGGACCTGAACCCCGAGGAGATCACCGCGCTGATCAGCGACGAGAACCTGCCGCCGCTGGTGCCGGCCGAAGCCTCGCGCGCGCTTTGCGTCAATCCGCTGGGCAGCACGCTGCTGGACGTGGTGCTGCGCCTGCTGCGGTTGCTGGACACGCCGCGGGACATTCCGATCCTGGCGCCGATGATCAAGCGTGAACTGCTGTACCGCCTGCTGATGAACGGCCAGGGCGTCGTGCTGCGCCAGACGGTGCTGCAGGACAGCCAACTGAACCGCGTGGCCAAGGCGATCCGCATCCTGCGGGACAATTTCGCGCAACCCCTGCGCGTGGAAGAGATTGCGCGCGACGTCCACATGAGCGTGTCGTCGCTGCACCATCATTTCAAGCAGGCCACGGCCATGAGCCCGCTGCAGTATCAGAAGCACCTGCGGCTGCAGGAGGCGCGGCGGCTCATGCTGACGGACGATGCCGGCGTGGCGCTGGCCGCGCATGCCGTCGGCTACGAGAGTTCATCGCAGTTCAGCCGCGAGTACAGCCGCCTGTTCGGCACGCCGCCGCTGCGCGACAAACAGCGTTGGAAGGACGAGACGGCGCTGGCCGCCTAACCACGCGCAATCTGCCGGTTTCCGGGCAATTGCCGCAAATCCTCGAATACGATCCGTAGTCCCGCCTGGCTCAGCCGATCCAGCCAAGTGCGCCTGATCCCGCTGGAAACAGGGCCGCGCGCCGTATCATGCGGGGCACCGACGACTCTCGAGGAATTTGCATGCACGACCTGAATGACCTTTATTACTTCGTCGAGGTCGTCAAACACGGCGGATTCGCGCCGGCCGGCCGGGCGCTGGACATCCCGAAGTCGCGGCTGAGCCGCCGCATCGCCCTGCTGGAAGAACGCCTTGGCGTGCGCCTGATCCAGCGCTCCACCCGAACGTTCGCGGTGACCGAACTGGGCCAGGAGTACTACGACCAATGCCTGGCGATGCTGGCGGGCGCCGAAGCGGCGCAGGATGTCATCGACCGCACACACGCCGAACCGCAAGGCACCATCCGCATCGCCGCACCGCCCGCGCTCATCTATTACTTCCTCGGGGACGTGGTGGCGCGCTTCATGGAAAAGTGCCCCAAGGTGAACGTCTACCTGAAGAGCTTCAGCCGGCCGGTGGACGTGCTGCGCGAAGGCTTCGACCTGGCGGTGCGGGTGCGCTTTGGCGCCATCGAAAGCAGCGACCTTGTCATGAAGAACCTGGGCCTGAGCTGCCAGAGCCTCGTCGCCAGCCCCGCGCTGGCTCGCACCCTTCCGGATTCCGCCGATCTGCAGCACATCAGCCGGCAGCCCACCATGGCGCTCGGCACCGAGCAGCGCGAATGCCAATGGCGATTGCTGGGTCCCGACAACGCGCGCCTCGCGGTGCCGTTCATGCCCCGGCTCGTCACGGACGACATGCTGGCGCTCAAGCAAGCCGCGCTGCGGGGCGTGGGGGTCGTCGCCCTGCCCCTCCTGATGATCCGCGAGGAACTGGATGCGGGCACGCTGGTGCCCGTGGGCGCCCCCTGGCAACCCGAGCCCGGCAGCGTGCACGCCGTGTTTCCGTCGCGCCGGGGCCTGCTGCCCGCCGTGCGGGAACTGTTGGATTTCATGGGAGACGCGTATCGTGAAAACGCGCGCTGCGAAGCTGCGACCCAGACGCGCCACGGCATCCCGACACTGCAACCGGTCCAATCGTTGTCCGATAAATAGAACGCTGAGAGTCGAAATTCCCGTCTACCGGCGCGGTTGTCCTGAAATTAATATCCTTCCTACGCACTCAGCGTTGCACAAAACACCGCGCAACACCGCGCACAACCTGAATAGACCAAGGAATCAGCCATGAACCGCCCCTACGTTAAGCTCGACAAGTCCCAAGCCGCCGTTCTGCTGGTGGATCACCAAGCCGGCCTCCTGTCCCTGGTGCGCGACTTCCAACCCGATCAATTCAAGAACAACGTGCTGGCCCTGGCTGACCTGGCCGAATACTTCAAGCTCCCCACCATCCTGACCACCAGTTTCGAAGACGGCCCCAACGGCCCGCTGGTCCAGGAACTGAAGGACAAGTTCCCCGACGCTCCCTACATCGCCCGCCCGGGCAATATCAACGCCTGGGACAACGAAGATTTCGTCAAGGCCGTCAAGGCCACCGGCAAGAAGCAACTGATCATCGCCGGCGTCGTCACCGAAGTCTGCGTCGCCTTCCCCGTGCTGTCGGCCATCGAAGAAGGTTTTGACGTGTTCGTGGTGACCGATGCTTCGGGCACCTTCAACGAAGTGACCCGTGACGCCGCATGGCGCCGCATGGAACAGGCCGGCGCGCAACTGATGTCGTGGTTCGGCGTGGCATGCGAACTGCACCGTGACTGGCGCAACGACGTGGAAGGCCTGGGCACCCTGTTCGCCAACCACATCCCCGACTACCGCAACCTGATGGCCTCGTACTCGGCCTTCAAGGCGGCCAAGTAAGGTTGCCGCGCGGCCGGCTTGCCGGCCAGCCCACGCTGAGACAGCGGTGAAAAAAGGCCCAGGCAAATCGCCTGGGCCTTTGTCATTTCCTCTTGCGGGCGAAGGGATATGCCTGCTGCGCCAGGAATGTCCCGGGCATATCGTTGTCCAGGATCCCGTAGTTCTGCGGCAGCCGGTTCCCCGCCCCGCGCACCGCGGTGCCGAACAGATAGTCGATGAAGGAAAAGTGCGCCGCGTAGTTCTTGTCGATCGCTTCGGTGTCGGACGAGTGATGCCAGTGATGGAAGTCCGGCGTCACGATGATGTAGCGCAGCCAGCCCCACGGCAGCTTCACGTTGGAATGGATCAGCACGGCCTGGAATCCCACGATGATGATGTAGGCATCGAGCACCGCCTTCGAAAACCCCAGCACGAACAGCACGCCCAACACGGCCACGCGCGTGATCAGCAGTTCAACGATGTGCAGGCGCGAGCCGGCCAGCCAATCCAGCGTGCGCGTGCTGTGATGCACGGCATGGAAGCGCCACATGAAAGGCACCTCGTGATAAATGCGATGCGCGGCGTATTGCGCCAGGTCCGCCACCAGCACGGCCACGAACAGTTCCAGCAGATATGGCATCGACTGGATCGCCTGTTGCAGCGGTTCGTACGCCGCCCAGGAGAACAGACGGTGGATGAAGAAGTTGATGCACAGCAGCACCGCGCCCACCGACAGGTGATTGAACAGAAAGTGCTTCATGTCCACCTGCCACTCGCCGCGGAACACGGGCTGGCCGGGGTACAGCGGCGTCAGCTTTTCAAAGATGATGAAGACGGTGCTGGACGCCAGCAGATCCAGGATGAACCAATCAAGACCCAGATACGGATGGCCGCCGGTGTTGGTGGCATTGACCGCTACCTGGCTGCCTCCAGCAGCCACCGCGCAGCACACCAGCACGAATGCGGAAATATTGAGCCAGCGTTGCCGTCCCAACACAGTGTTGGCCAGCGCGATCGAACCGGACACCAGCAGTGCGCCGAACAGCAGCGTGCGCATGGCTTCCACCGAATAGAAGCTGCGCAGCTCGGGCGTGGTCAGGTAGGCGGGAAAATGAAACGCCAGCACGCCCAGCACAGAAAGAATCGCCAAAAACAGCGCGATCACGCCGCTCATCATTCCGGTGCCGGGATGAATCCGGCCGTCCTGCTTGAAAAGATCCATCACTCTGCGATAGACGGGGGCGTGCTGTTTCATTGGGGATCTGGGACAGTCCAAGGGGAAGCGAGTGTATCGCCGGGGACGGACCCTTCTGTAAAGAAACGTGAACGCTCACGACAGAATGGCTCATTTCTTGACACCCTTGCGCAGGGTCAACGGTGCACAGCCGTGGTTCGACCCGTAAGGTTGACAAGGCGTTGTCATTGGCGTGTCATGGCCTTTGACGCTGATGATCGCGTCGTGACAGGCGCATCGTCGGTCCCGTCAACCGGTTCCTCAAGAGGCCTTTATGTTCCCTGAATACCGCGAGCTCATTACCCAACTCAAGTCCGAAAACGCTCACTTTTCGGCGCTGTTCCAGCGGCATAACGATCTGGACCAGGAAATCCAGAACATGGAGGACGGCATCAAGCCGTCCTCGGGCGCCGCGATCGAGGTGCTTAAAAAAGAAAAACTGCACCTGAAAGACAAGCTCTACGGCCTGCTCCGCGCGGCCGACCAGAACGGCCATGGCAAGAGCAACGGCAGCTGACCTGCCGCTCGGCGCGGGCTACATCAGTTCCAGGCCCGCGCCCTTGACGACGGAGGCGTACTTCGTCATTTCCGAACGGAAGTACGCCACCGTCTGTTCCGGCGGCATCAGGACGATACGGTTGTTCTGGGTCGCCATCGCCTGCTTCACCTCCGGCGAGTTGAACGCGCGCCCCAGCGCGTCGTAGATGCGGCGCACGTCCGCTTGCGGCAGCTTTGCCGGCCCGACCGCCGCAAACCATCCGCCGATCTCGTAGTCCGCCATCCCCTGTTCGCGCAGCGTCGGCAGGTCGGGCAGCGCCGCCATGCGCTCTGCGCCACAGGCGCCCAGCGCCTTGAGCGCACCGCTCTTGATCTGCGGCAGCACGGACGGCAGCGACAGCACGCCAAAGTCGACCTGCCCGCCGATCAGATCGGCCATCATCGGACCCACGCCCTTGTAGGGAATGTGCCGCGCCTTCACGCCCGCTTGCTGCACGTACATTTCCGCGGCCAGGTGCAGGATCGTTCCATTACCCGAAGACGCGTAGTTGTAGCGGCCGGGCTGGCTCTTCAAGAGCGCGGTCAGCGCCTTGATGTCGTTGGCGGCAATCTTTTGCGGATTGGCGACCAGCAGGAACGGCGTCATGCCCACCATGCTGATCGGCGTGATGTCGGCCAGCGGATCGAACGGCAGGCTCTTGTAGACGCTCGGGAAGATGACATGGTTGTTCGACACCATGCTGAGCGTGTAGCCGTCTGGTGCCGACCGCACCAGCGCCGACGTGCCCACGATGCCGCCCGCGCCCGGCTGGTTTTCCACCACGACGGTATGGCCCAGCGCGGTGGACAGCGCTGGCCCCGCCGCCCGCGTGATCGTGTCCACGCCGGACCCCACGCCCACCGGCAAAATGAATTTCACCGGCCGGTCCGACTGCGCCCACGTCACGCCGGGCACGCCCAGCATGGCGGCGCCCAGCGCACCCAGAACCTGGCGGCGGCTAAAGCGCCCGCCCGCACGTTGATTGCTCATGTCTGTCTCCTGATGGTTTTTGTATCGGCCGACTTGCGCGGCCGTTTACTGCAAGGGCTTCAATCATTGCTCTGACGCGGCGCGGCATGCTGCCCGCCTTGCGCGCGCCCTTACCTCATGCCGCGGCTCCCTGCTCGCGCAACGCTTCGATCTGTCCGGCGTCGTAGCCCAGCGCTTGCAGAAGGTCGTTGGTGTCCGCCCCCAGCACAGGCGGATCGCGCCTCACCCCAAGCCGCTGCCCGTCCATCATCAGCGGAAACAGCGCGGCGCCGGCGGTCTGCCCGGCACGCTCGCCGTCGGGCAGACGGATCTCGGCCAGCCCGCCGGTGGCGCGCAGGTGCGGATCGTCGTACAGCTCCTCCGGCTTGACGATGGGGGCGAACGGCAGGCCGATGCGTTCGAATACGGCCGCCAGTTCAGCGGCGCGGTAATTTGCCAGCCGCTTGCGCAGATCCGCCAGCAGCGTGGGCCGCAACAGCACACGGTCATTGTTCGTGGCCATTGCAGGATCGTTCTTCAAGTCGTCGAATCCGAAGGCATCGCAGAACGTCACCCACTGCGCGTCGCTCACTGCCGCCAGAAATATCTGCTCGCCATCTTTGACCGTAAACACGTCGTAGAGCGCCCAGGCGGACACGCGCTGCGGCATCGGCGCAGACGGCTGGCCCGTGATCGCGTACTGCAGCATGTGCTGGCCCACGAGGAACACATTGTTCTCGAACAGCGCCGACTGCACTTCCTGCCCGCGACCGGTGATGCCGCGCTGGATCAGCGCCGCCATCGCCCCGATGGCGCCGAACATGCCGCCCATGATGTCGTTCACGCTGGTGCCGGCGCGCACCGGATCGCCCGGCCGCCCGGTCATGTAGGCCAGCCCGCCCATCATCTGCACGACCTCGTCCAGGGCCGTGCGCATGGCGTAAGGGCCCGGCAGAAAGCCTTTGTGGCTGACGTAGATGAGGCGCGGATTCGCTTTGGACAGCGAGGCGTAGTCCAGGCCGAATTTCGCCATCGTGCCGGGCCGGAAGTTTTCCGCCACCACGTCGGCGCTGGCGGCCAGCTTGCGCGCCACTTCCGCGCCCGCCGGGCTTTGTATGTCCAGCGCGATGCTCTTCTTGTTGCGGTTGAACATCGGAAAAAAGCCCGCGCCAACGCCCAGCAGATGACGCGTGCGGTCACCGCGCACAGGTTCGACCTTGATGACTTCGGCGCCCAGATCGGCCAGGACCATTCCGCAGGTGGGGCCCATGACCATGTGCGTGAACTCCACGACGCGCAGGCCGGCCAGCGGCAAGGGACGGGAGGATGGGGGAACGGCGGCGTTTTGCATGGTAAGGCTCGATGTCGATGCGTGATGCGCGCACTCAGGCCGGCTGGCCGCTGCGTGCAGGATAGGTCTTGGGCAGGCCGGCGCGCCACAGCGCGCCGTGCAGGGGCTGATCGGGCAACCACCCGGCGGCGGCTTCGCGCAAAGCGAGCAGACGGGGCAGATCGACGCCGGTCTCGATGCCCATGCTCTGCAGCATGAACACGAGGTCCTCGGTGCTGACGTTGCCGCTGGCGCCTGGCGCGTGCGGGCAGCCGCCGATGCCGGCCAGGCAGGCGTCAAAGCGTGCCACCCCGGTGTCCAGCGCGGCCAGCACGTTCGCCAGCCCCAGCCCCCGTGTGTCGTGAAAGTGCGCGTAGCACAGGCGATCGCCCGCGATGCGCCTTGCCGCCTCAAACAGGCGTCCCACCGAGGCCGGATCGGCATATCCCACCGTATCGGCCAGACTGACGCGGTCGGCGCCGGCATCCAGCAGCGCCTGCATGAGCCGCAGCACTTCCTCCTGCTGCACTTCGCCCTGCAACGTGCAGCCAAAGGCTGTTCCGACGCCCCCCTCGATCAGCATGGACGAACCCGCCGCGTCGCGCGCCGCGCGCATCTGGCCGACCATTGCCACCACCTCGTCCGGCGTCTTGCGCAGGTTCGCCAGGCTGTGCGCGTGGCTGGCCGACAGCGGCACCAGCATCAGGTGGGCGCCGCTGGCCAGCGACAACTCAGCGCCCTTCAGATTGGGAACCAGCACGGACACCATCAGGCCGGCAAGCTGCGTGGCGTGGGCGATCAGTTCCGCCGTATCCGACAACTGCGGCAGCAGGCGGGCGGGCACAAAGGAGCCCACTTCGATCTCGCGCTGGCCCGCCGCGTAGGCCGCGTCGATCCAGTCGAGTTTGGTCTGCGTGGGCATCACGACAGAAAGGCTCTGCAGGCCATCGCGCAGGCCCACTTCACGGACCGTGGCGGCCGATGGGCGACAGGCGGGTTCTTGAATGGGCATGGCAACAAGGCATCGAAAAAGAGAAATCTCAGTGTAGATATTCTCAAACCAGCCACAAGCGGTATTTTGGAACGCTTAAAATTCCGTTTCGGAACATCAACCAGGATGACCGCCATGCGCGACCTCGACATCACCACCCTGCGGCTCTTCGTCTCCGTCTGCGAGACCGGCAACATTGCCCGCGCCGGCCAGCGCGCCAACATCGTGGGGTCGGCCATCAGCAAGCGGCTCGCGCAGCTTGAGGACACCGTGGGCGCAAAACTGCTGACGCGCAAGCGCCGGGGCGTCGAGCCCACGGAAGCAGGCGAAACGCTGCTGGAGCACGCGCGCGCCATCCTGGCCAGCTCCGAGCGCATCGAACGCGACATGTCCGCCTATGCCAGCGGAGTGAAGGGGCAAGTGCGGATCCTGGCCACCGCGTCGGTCCTGGCCGAATCCCTGGCCGAGGACATCGCCGCTTTTCTTCAGGCCGCGCCCCACCGCAACATCCGGGTCGACATGGAAGAACGCGTCAGCCAGGAGGTCGTGCGCGGCGTCCGCGAGGGCATCGCCAGCCTGGGCATCTGCTGGGATGCGGCCGATTTTCATGGGCTGGAACAGCGTCCCTACCGGGGCGACCGCCTGGCCATCGTCACCGCGCCGGGCCATCCGCTCGCTGACCGGGAGGCCGTTTTCTTTGAGGACGCGCTGGAGTACGAGCATGTGAGCATGCCGGCCGCCGGCGCCGTACTGCGCATGCTGCAAACGGCAGCCAACGACAGCGGCAAGGCGCTGCGGCACCGCGTCACGGTCAGCAACTTCGATTCTGCGTTTCGCGTCGTGCTGGCGGGACTGGCCATCAGCGTGGCGCCCATTGAAGTCGCCACGCCCTATGCGATGGCGCACGGGCTGCGGGTGCTGCCGCTGAAGGACGCCTGGAGCCGGCGGCGCTTTGCGATCTGCATGCGTAGCGAAGCGGCGCTGCCTGCGGCGGCGGCATTGTTGCTGGATCATCTGGTGGCGGCGGGCGCGAGCAGCGAGTCGTGATCTGGCGTGGGCATGGACGGGGCTTCGGCGTGCGCATCGACCGGGAGCAGGCAAGTCAGGAATGATTAGCCACGCTAATCAAAGATTAGGATATTTAGTTTTTCTAATTTCCCCGCCAGCGCTAGTCTGAGCGCCCCCTAATGACCTTGCCAGACCTTGCAGTATGTCCACCGCCTTCATCCCCGGATTTCTCCTCGGCCTCAGCCTCATCGTCGCCATCGGCGCACAAAACGCCTTTGTGCTGCGGCAAGGCTTGCGCAAGGAGCATGTCTTCCTGATCTGCCTGACTTGCGCGCTGTCCGACGCCGTCCTGATCGCGGCGGGCGTGGCGGGCTTTGGCATGGCGGTCGGTCTGCTGCCGTGGCTGGAGCCCGCCATGCGCTACGGCGGCGCCTTGTTTCTCTTTGTCTACGCGGCGCGCAGCCTGCACTCGGCGTTTCGCAAGCAGCACGACCATCTATCACCCTCGTCCCGTCAGGCAAATAGCCCGTTAGCGGCGCTGGCCACGTGTCTGGCGCTCACCTGGCTAAACCCGCATGTCTACCTGGACACTGTCGTCCTGCTGGGCTCCATCTCCAGCCAGTACGAAGGGCGCAAGCTGGCCTTTGCTGCCGGCGCGATCTGCGCGTCGTTCTGCTTTTTCTTTGCGTTGGGATATGGCGCGCGGCTCCTGCGGCCCGTCTTCGCCAATGCCACCGCGTGGCGTGTGCTGGATGCCTGCGTCGGCATCCTGATGATCGTGATCGGCATACAGCTGGTGAGGTAATCCTCATCCTTCTGGCGGACGGCGAAGGCGGCGGCGCGCTGCTACGCTGCCCTACCCGTCGTCCTTGAAGGATCGTCCGCCATGAGAATCGCAGCTGGCGCCGCCGGCGCATTGGCCATCCTGCTGTGCAGCGGTCCGGCCTTTGGCCAGTATGTGGTGCGAACTCAGGACATGAGCGGCAAATGGAGCGTGCCCAACCCGCAGTACGAAGGCGTGCCCGAGCTGTTCCGGGCAAGCTCGGGCGCCAAGCGTGCCTGCCTGGATCGCGGCCCGCCCAGCAACCTGTACCGCGCCACCAAGGTCATCGACCTGCGGACCGGCGAAGAGGTGCTGGTGGTGGACTGCATTCCGATCCGCAACGAGCAGCGCCAGCGATCGGAACAGATTCGGGCCAATGCGTTGAAGGCGGCGCCGACGCAGTGACCACTCGTTCTTTAAACTTGTCGCCGTCCGTGATGGCGCGCCGCCAGGGTTCGGCGGCGTAAGCCACGCGCCTTTGCGACGAGCGCCCTATCGCTTCTTTTGCGCGCCGTCCCTTTCGCCCGCGGACGCGTTCATGTAGTCCTTGACCGTGCCGTCCTTGTTGTAGGTCACCGTCAGCGTGCGCTGATCCTGCATGGCGCCGTACTCGCTGTTGTTGAAGTAGAACCATGACGCGGTGCGCAGGCCTTGCGGGTTGACCTGCTGCGTGCGAGGGGGACCAAAGTCGCGGACCATCTCATCGAACGTCGTGACGTTGATCTTGATGGCTTGCACCTTATCTTGCGTGATCATGTCTCCCGGCGCGGGAGCAGCGCAGCCCGCCACGATGGCGGCCACGAAAAGCACGGACGATCTCATTGAACTTCCCCAGTCCTGTGTCAGCCGGCAAACGCGGCCGTTGTGTTTGTGAATTCCGAACGAGCATAAGAATACTCTGCCCGCTGCCGCGCGCAGCGTGGGCGTGCGCCGCAATGGCCGGTTAACGTCTGTCACGTTGCGGTCATCTACAATGCCGCCAGTTGCCGAGCGCGAAGTGGCGCCGGCCCGCAACAAACAGGCAGCATGACCCGCGCGAAGAAATCAGCACCCAGAAAGAGAGCACCGGCCAGCAAAAGCCGGGCCGCCAGCCCCGGCCGCATCTACCGATTCCTGCGAACGTTCACGCTCACGTCGCTGGCCGCTTTCGGCGCGGCCACGTACGCGCTGAACCCGCAATGGCGCGCCCACTTCTCCATTGACGACATCCTTGCGCGCGTCGGTTGGCCGACCCAGGAAAAGTTCGCGCCTGCCGCGGTGCCCGCCGGCGGCATGGCGCACACGCGCTTTGCCGACTGCCCGCAATTCTTCCCGCAGCAGCGCCCGCCCGTCGTGCCCGCCAGCCAGGCGCTGCGCGAGCTGTGCTTTTCAAACTTCGCCATCCTGCACAACGGCCAGACCAAGACGCCGGTGTTCGTGGCCGAGCGCCTGAACCGCAAGATCCTGACGCTGGCGCAGGGCATGGAGCGGTCCGACAAGTTCTATGCCGAGGCACGCGTGCCGCGCGCCGAACGCGCAGAGCTGACGGACTACAAGGGATCGGGTTACTCGCGCGGTCATATGGCGCCGGCGGGCGACATGTCCACGCATGAGGCCATGGCGCAAAGCTTTTCGCTGGCCAACATGGTGCCGCAGGACCAGCGCCACAACGGTGGGCCGTGGAGCCAGATCGAACAGGACACGCGTAAGTATGTGATGCGGGCATCGGGCGACGTGTATGTGTTCACCGGTCCGTATTACGGCGACAAGCCCAAGGAGATTGGGTCCGGCGTGGCGGTGCCGAGCCATTTGTTCAAGGTCGTGTTTGATGCGTCCACGGGGCGCTCGTGGGTGCATTGGCAGGCGAATAGCGCAAACACAAAGGCGGGCGCGCCGATCAGTTATGAAGAGTTCGCGCGCCGCACGGGGATGCAGTTGCTGCCGACGGGGAATTGATCGTCTCGTCGGCGTTGACTGCCCGGTTTTAGTTTAGGTGTCGACCGCATATCACCCGCGGCGCCTACTTCGGCCGCGGCGATGGCAACCCCTGATCCACGGCGGGCCACTCTCCGGCCCGCAGGCGCGGCAGGCACAGCACCATCGCCTTCGCCACATTGCGCACCTCTTCCTGCAACGCCGAGTCCTCGTCCAGCTCAGCATGACTCGTGGCATACGGCTTGTAGTAGCCAATGTAGCGATCCAGCTTCGACGACGCCCCCGCATCCACAAGTCCCATCCATTCGAGCCAATCGCAGAGCGCGCGCCGCTGCCCCTCGATGCCCGCCACGTCGCCGTGCACCACCACGCCATAGGCGCGGCCGGCCAAATGCTTCAGAAACGGCCATCCGTCCATTTCGATCTGCTTGGCCTTCATCGCGTCTTTGCCTGACGTGGTCGTCGGATCGGGGTTGCCGCCATCCGCACAGACCAGCCGGTCAATCATCAGCTTCAGGACGCTGGGCGACTGATACCAATACGTCGGCGCGAGCAGAATCACGCCATGCGCCGACACCCACTGCTCGTAGATGTCGTTCATCGCATCGTTGTCCTGCGCGAGCGAATGGTTGGGATAGCAACTACAGGGCCAATGGCAAAGCGGCATCGCGGTGGACACGCAGCCTTTGCAGGGGTGGATGAGGTACTGGTATTCCGACGTCAGGCGGCTCAGATCCAGCATGTCCGCCTGCACACCGGCCGACTCCAGTTCGTCGCGAATGATTTCAGACAGCCGCCATGTCTTCGAGATTTCGCTGGGACAGGTCCCATCGTTGCGCGCCGCACCGATGACGACCAGGACGCGAGAACGTGTTTCTTGATTGCGCTGCACCAGTGCGGCGCGCGCAAGTCGATCGTGGGCGGCCTTCCATTCCACCGACAGGTCGTAATCGGGATCTGCATAGTCCGCTCCTGCCTTGACGGTGACGGGCGCCTTGCGTCCGTTCTCGTAGGCGTCCCAAGCGATGGCTTCGAGCCGGTCCAACGCGTCGGCTTCCACCTTGAAGGCCGGATCGTAGAAGCGGCGCATGAACCGCAAGCGGAACGTGTCGCGCGGGAGCTTGCCGGCATATTGTCCTGATCGGACTTCGAGCTTTGATTTGGCCATGGCGATGAATCTGCAAGGATGAACGGCATTTCGCAGCAACTCTTATGCCCATCCGCCCGCCGCCGCGGAATGCGCCGTGCTGACCACGGTGCAAAGCGTCCTACCTTTCAAGGGCGCATCGAGTGCAGTAGGATGCATCGACCGACTGGAGGATTTTATGCAAACAGCCAAATGGGACTTTCAGATCGCGCAGCCGCAGCAGGACGGCGATGAATGGCGCATCGGCTACACGCTGATCTCGCCGATAGCCGGCGTGCCATCCGAACGCATTGCCATCGACGAGCGGTTTCATTCCGCCCACGGCGCTATTGCTGAGGCGACCCGCCTCGCGCAGATTCATGTTGCCGACTTGAACGGTGAAGCGCCGACGTTCGAACGTCCGAGCGATGCCGAGGTGCCGTTCGACAAGGACCAGCGGTTCTAGGCAGCCCCGCGCAAACAAGCAAACGCAGCCACGCGATCGTCTCTCGCGTGGCTGCAACTCGCTACGTTTGTGCGTTCTACGACGGGCCGTTCAGCGGGCCGGCGCCGGTGCGGTGCTGGCTGGTGTAGCCGGATTCGCCGGGGTGGCGGGTACCTGGATCTCTTTCTTGCGCAATACCCCACCGCCCTGCACGCTGCCCTGCACATTCGTGGGCGAGGTCATCTTCGCCACGCAGGTCGCCCGCTGCGATTCGGGCAGACGGTTGCAGCGCGCCAGCTCGTTCTGCCGCAACTGCTCGGGGCTCTCGGCACTTAAATTCTGACGATCACGCTCTTGCCGCGCCGCGGCCGCTTCGCGGAGGCACGTCTCGAGCGGTTGGCCGGAAGCGCCGCTCTTGCAGGTCGCGACATCCTGCTGGTGCTGCGCTTGCGAGGTAGCGCTGGTGTCAGCGGCGTAGGCCGCGCCCGTGGCCCACGTCATACCCGCCACGCAAAGAATCGCGGAAACTCTTTTCAGGGGCACTTGAACAGCATTCATCTTGTGAACAGTATTCATGGTCAGCTCCTCAAAATAGGGACATGCGCCCGGCGACACGCCGAACGGAATCTCCCGGCGATATATCTAACACGCAGGGTTCAGAAGTAGCGGCAAACGAAGTAACGCGATGTGTCAATCGCCGCGATCGATAGGCGTGTTTCAACGCGCAAGGTAGGCGCGTACGAGTTCCATCAGATACTGGCCTTGCGGCGTCGGCGTGGTGTCACGGCGGCGCACGATATACACATCCCGCGCGATGTCGGGATCCAGCACGGGGATCGACTTCAGGCCATACCCATGCGCTTCGAACAACGCCGGCATGATGGTCACGAAATTGCCCGATTGCACCAGCCCAATCATGGTGGCCAGCTGATCGACCTCGATGGTCCAGGGCAACTCCAGCCCGCGAGCGTTCAGGACGCTGTCGATCTGCAAACGGGTGGAACTGACCGGATTCAGCCCCACTACCGGCAGGCCCGGCAGCTTTTTCCAAGACAGCTTGCGGCTGCGTGGCGCCAGGGCAGAACCCTCGGCAAACACCAGGTTGTAGCCATAGGTGGCGACGCGCTCGGCCTCCAGGGTGGGACCGAATGACACCGGCGTGGTGATGCCGAATTCCACCTCGCGCTCTTCGACCAGTCCCGTCGTGACGGTCGCGTTGCCGTCGCGGATGGACAGATACACCTGCGGATGCCGTGCATAGAATTGGGGCAGCACATTCGGCAGCACCGAATAGCCTACCGAAGCCACCGTGCTCACCATCAGCGTGCCTTCGTGCCCCCGCGCGCGGCGGGCGGCCTCGGTCAGGCTGGCATCCATCTGGGTAACGATGGGCAGCACGCGCTCATACAGCGCGCGGCCTATCGACGTCAGCACCACGCTGCGCGTCGTACGTTCAAACAAGCGTCCGCCGATTTCCGATTCCAGCTTTGCGATACGCCGGCTCAAAGCCGACGTCGTGACGCACAGCAGCGCGGCGGCCGACGTGTATTGACCCATGCGCGCCACGCAGCAGAACGCGCGGATATCTTCCAGATCGTAATTGATTCGCATGGATCAAGAATCGTTGAAATTTTTTCGATAGACGTAACTATACGCGCGGCCTGAACATTCAGGCATCACTTCAACGAGCCATCATGAATCCACAAGGCAACGGCATTTTCCTGAAATCGATGAACAGCTTCTTCGTGGGCGGCGCGACCGCCGTGCTTGAAGGCCTGCCCGTCGAATATCGCAGCATGGTCCTGAACGGTTCCCCGCGCGAGGTCAACCCGAACGGAGAGCAGGTCTATGGGCAGATGTATGTCCAGGAATACCGCCTGGCACAGCCCCGGCATGCGGATCCGGTGCTGCTGTGGCATGGCGGGGGCATGACCGGCTGCACATGGGAAACGACCCCCGATGGCCGCAACGGCTGGCTGTGGAAATTCCTGGACGCCGGTTACGACGTCCTGGTCAGCGACGCAGTGGAACGCGGCCGTTCGTCCTGGGCACGCTTTCCGCAGGTGTATCGCGAGTCGCCCGTCTTTCGCACCAAGCGCGAGGCCTGGACGACGTTTCGGATCGGACCCGTCTACGACCCGGATCCGCCCCAGCGAAAGGCCTATCCAGGGCAACAGTTTCCCACCGAGGCGTTTGACGCGTTCGCCAATCAATGGGTGCCGCGCTGGCCGGGCCATGAATCCATGATTCTGGCGGCGTACGAAGCGTTGATCGACCGGGTGGGGCATTGCCATATCGTCGCCCACAGCCAGGGCGCGGGCTTTGCCGCCGAAATTGCGCGCCGCCGTCCCCAAGCAGTGCGCCGGGTGGTGGGCGTGGAGCCTGGCGGTATGCCGCAAGCGGCGCCGATTGAAGCACTGCCGCCGCATCTTGTTGTGTGGGGCGACTTCATCGAAGCGTCGGGCTCGCACTGGGTCGGCTACCGCCAACAAGCCGAGCGTTATCTGGATTCCATCCGGGGGTGCGCCGACGTGTCGGTGCTGGACCTGCCCGCCAGCGGCCTCGCGGGCAATTCCCACCTGCCGATGATGGACCGCAATAGCGACGAGGTGTTCCAACGCGTCCTGAAGTGGCTGCAAAGCTGAAGCAACACGAACGAAAACAACAGGAGACAACCATGACCATTCGACCCCTTTCCAGCGCGGCGCTGCTGGGAGCCCTTGTGCTGGGAGGAACCAGCGCGGCGCATGCACAGGCCTACCCCGCCCATCCCATCAAGCTCATCGTGGGCTACGCACCGGCAGGATCGGTGGACACGTTCGCTCGCATCATCGCCCCCGAACTGGGCCGCGAGCTGGGCCAGACCATCGTCATCGAGAACGTCGCGGGAGCCGGCGGCATCATCGGCGTCACGCGCGCGGTCAACGCCAAGCCCGACGGGTACACGGTGCTGATGGGCATCGTTTCCGATGTCGTGATCGCGCCCATTCTGCAATCGTCGGCGAAATACACCTATCGCGACCTGACCGCCGTCGCACCGCTGGGTACGAGCGGCGTTGGCGTCGTGGCGAACCCGAACCTGGGCGTGAAATCGTTCGGCGACCTGATTGCACGGGCCAAGGCAAACCCGGGCAAGCTGACGTACGGCGCCACGGGCGTCGGCTCGCTGCCCGCCATCGCCATGGAGAGCTTCAAGCTCACCACGGGTACGGACATCACGTTCATTCCCTACGCCAGCGCGTCGAAAATCGCGACCGATGTCATCGGCGGCAATGTTGATATCGCGGTGTCCGGGCTGCCAGCCCTGCTCGAACTAATTAAAAGCGGCCGTGTGACGGGCGTGGGCGTCATGAGCCGCGACCGCGACATCGGCAACCCGGACTTGGCGTCGGCGGGTGAAACACCGGAACTCAAAGGGATGGACTATTACTTCTGGACCGGAATTTTTGCACCGTCGAATACGCCGGAGCCCGTCGTCCAGACGTTGAACGCCGCGTTCAGCCGTGTCATGGCCAAGCCGGAGATCCAGGCACGGTTCAAGGAATTGGGTGTCAAGGTCAGCCCGGCCACCTCGCCGTCAGCGTTTGGGCAGTTTGTGGCAAGCAGCGATGCGCAATGGCAAAAGCTGATCGAAGACGCGAAGATCCCGCGTCAGTAGGAGGAAGGGGCGGAGCATGCGCTTACACGCCTAAGCTCACACGCTCGAAGCCCGATCGCGAGTCGGGCGGACCAACAAAATGGCCCCAACCTCGGTGAGTTTGGGGCCATTTTGTTGGTGGTCCCAATTTTCTTGGACCACCTGTCGTCTTTGCTTGCACTGCGGAAATCCGGAGACCCGCATGGATATTGGTCGGGGCGGTGGGATTCGAACTCACGACCCTCTGCTCCCAAAGCAGATGCGCTACCAGGCTGCGCTACGCCCCGAAGGGTGGCAACTATACCAGAAAGCGATCATTCGCGGCCGAGGTTCAGCCATTCGGCGACGTAACAAAATACCTGCCCTGCATCCCATGAAATGAAAAACGGCGCGCCACCCAGGCGCGCCGCTTCCAGCACTGCAGGACGAATCGCGATCAGCCAAAACGGCCCGTAATGTAGTCCTCGGTTTCCTTACGCGAAGGCTTCACGAAGATCTGGTCGGTCTGACCAAATTCCATCAGCTCACCCAGATACATATACGCCGTGTAATCCGAGCAACGCGCGGCCTGCTGCATGTTGTGCGTCACGATCACGACGGTGTAGTCGTTCTTCAGTTCAGCGATCAGTTCTTCGATCTTGGCGGTGGAAATCGGATCCAGCGCCGAGCACGGCTCGTCAAGCAGCAGCACTTCGGGCTTGATCGCCACGCCGCGCGCGATGCACAGACGCTGTTGCTGGCCGCCGGACAGGCTGTTGCCGCTCTGGTGCAGTTTGTCCTTCACTTCGTTCCACAGTGCAGCCTTGCTCAGCGCCCATTCCACGCGCTCGTCCATCTCGCCTTTCGACAGGCGCTCGAAAAGACGCACGCCGAAAGCGATGTTGTCGTAGATGCTCATGGGAAACGGCGTGGGCTTCTGGAAGACCATGCCGATCTTGGCGCGGATCAGCGAGATGTCGGTCTTGGCCGTGAGCAGATTGTCGCCGTCCAGCAGGATTTCGCCCTCGGCGCGCTGGCCGGGGTACAGCTCGAACATGCGGTTGAACGTGCGCAGCAGCGTCGATTTGCCGCAGCCCGACGGACCGATGAAGGCGGTGACCTTCTTCTCCTGGATCGACATGTTCACGTTACGAATCGCGTGGAACTTGCCGTAGTAGAAGTTCAGGTTCTTGACCTCGAGCTTGTTCTTGACTGCGGTAGCGGTGTTTTCCATTGGGTTTCCCTTGGATGTCGGCGCGGCCAGCGCGCCGGCAAAGCGATCTTTATTTGCGGAACAGGTTGCGGGCGATGATGTTGATGCCCAACACCAGCAGCGTGATCAGCGTGGCGCCGGCCCAGGCCAGGTTGTTCCAGTCCTTGAAGGGGCTGGCGGCGTATTGGTAGATGACGACCGGCAGGTTGGCCATCGGGCCGTTCATGTTCAGCGACATGAACTGATTCGACAGCGCGGTGAACAGCAGCGGCGCGGTTTCGCCGGAGATGCGGGCGATGGCGAGCAGCACGCCGGTGATGATGCCGGACTTGGCGGCGCGATAGCAGACCAGCGTGATCATGCGCCACTTCGGGCAGCCCAGCGCGGCGGTCGCCTCGCGCAGGCTGTTGGGCACCAGCAGCAGCATGTTGTCGGTGGTGCGGACCACGACCGGGATCACCAGGATGGACAGCGCAATGGCGCCGGCCCAACCCGAGTAATGCCCGACCTGCGCCACATACACGGCATAGATGAACAGGCCGATGATGATGGACGGGGCCGACAGCAGCACGTCGTTCAGGAAGCGCGTGGCCGGCGCCAGCCAGCCGCGCTGGCCGTATTCAGCCAGATAGGTGCCGGCCAGAATGCCGACCGGCGTGCCGATCAGCGTGCCGACGCCCGCCATCATCACACTGCCGAGAATGGCGTTGAGCAAGCCCCCCGCCTGGCCCGGCGGCGGCGTGATTTCGGTGAAGAGCGTGTACGACAGCGCGGGCGCACCCTTCATCAGCAACGTGAGAATGATCCAGAACAGCCAGAACAGGCCAAAGACCAGCGTCGTCATCGACACGGCGAGCATCATGCGATTGACCACGCGGCGCCGGCGATAGATGCCGTTCTGCATGTTGAGTACGGATTCAGCCATGATTTTTTCCTTGTGCTCCGGGCGTCAGGTCTTCTTGCCTTCGCCGGCGGACAGGCGGACCAGCAGCGTCTTGGCCAGGGCCAGCACGATGGTCGTGATGAGGAACAGGATCAGGCCTAGTTCCAGCAACGCCGCCTTCTGGATGCCGCCCGCCTCGTTGAATTCGTTGGCGAGCGCCGAGGCGATGGAGTTGCCGGGCGAGAACAGGGAACCGGACCACTTGAAGGCGTTGCCAATGACGAAGGTCACGGCCATGGTCTCGCCCAGGGCACGGCCCAGGCCGAGCATGATGCCGCCGATGACGCCCGACTTGGTGAAGGGCAGCACTACGCGCCACATCACTTCCCAGGTCGTGCTGCCCAGGCCGTAGGCCGATTCCTTGAGCATCGCGGGGACCAGTTCGAACACGTCGCGCATCACCGCGGCGATGAACGGGATGATCATGATCGAGAGGATCAGGCCGGCGGTGAAGATGCCGATACCGAACGGTGGGCCCGCAAACAGACCGCCGATGATGGGAAGATTGCCCAACGTCGCGATCAGGAACGGCTGCACGTACTGCTGGAACACGGGCACGAAGACGAACAGGCCCCACATGCCGTAAATGATGGACGGGATGGCCGCCAGCATTTCGATGGCGGTGCCCAGCGGACGGCGCAGCCAGGTCGGAGAGAGTTCGGTCAGGAAGATGGCGATGCCGAAGGACACCGGCACGGCGATGATCAGTGCGATCGCGGACGTCAGCAACGTGCCGATGATCGGCACGACGGCGCCGTAATTGGAGTTGACCGGGTCCCAGTCATTGAGCCACAGGAACGACAGGCCATATTTGGCCAGCGATTCGCGGCTGCCGTAGATGAGGGAGATGAGAATCGCCGCCAGAAGAATGAACACCAGGAAGGCGAACAGGCGGGTCAGATTCTTGAACAGCGCATCCATCAGCGCGTTTTTTGTTTGCTTCATAGGCGAAGGCGTGCCGGTAGTCACGGAATCCGCCACGCTGGGCGGAAGCGGCACACTATTATCCATTACCGCGCTCATGGATGGACTTTCCTTAGGAAACCTGGGGGAACAGCAGAGAGGTCGATTTACAAGCGGCGGCCCCGCCCGCCATCAGGCGTCGGGGCCGCTCGGTACTGATTTACTTCCAGACAGCCTGGCCGTCAGCGGACTTCACTTCGCCCCAGGCGGCGCGGATTTCCTTGGTCACGGCTTCCGGCAGCGGCACGTAGTCCATGGCTTCAGCCGACTTGGCGCCGTTCTTGAAGGCCCAGTCGAAGAAGTCCAGCACAGCCTTGCCCTGAACCGGCTTGTCTTGCGACTTGTGGATCAGGATGAAGGTGGCGGCGGTGACGGGCCACGAATCGGCGCCCGGCTCGTCGGTCAGGACCACGCCCATGCCCGGCGCGCTCTTCCAGTCGGCGTTGGCGGCCGCGGCAGCGAAAGCCTTTTGCTCGGGCTGGACGAACTTGCCGTCCTTGTTCTGCAGTTGCGTCCAGGCCAGCTTGTTCTGCTTGGCGTAGGCGTATTCGACGTAGCCGATCGAGTTCTTCAGCTGGCCGACGTAGGCGGCGACGCCTTCGTTGCCCTTGCCGCCCTGACCGGTGGGCCACTTGACGGCCTTGCCTTCACCGACTTGCGACTTCCACTCCGGCGACACCTTGGACAGGTAGTTCGTCCAGCCGAAGGTGGTGCCCGAGCCGTCCGAACGGTGCACGACGATGATGTCGGCCGAGGGCAGCTTGACGTCGGGGTTCAGCGCCTTCAGCGCAGCGTCGTCCCACTTCTTGATCTTGCCCAGGAAGATGTCGGCCAGGACCTTGCCCGACAGCTTCAGCTTGCCTGGCTCGACGCCGTCGACGTTCACGACGGCCACGGTGCCGCCGATCACAGCGGGGAACTGCAGCAGGCCATGCTTTTCCAGGTCGGCAGCCTTCATCGGGTCATCCGAGGCGCCGAAGTCGACCGTCTTTGCAATGATCTGCTGTTGACCGCCGCCCGAACCGATGGACTGGTAGTTGACCGCGTTGTTGGTCGCAGCCTTGTAATCGGACGCCCACTTGGCGTAGATCGGGTACGGGAACGATGCGCCGGCGCCGGTGACGTTGGCGGCGTGGACGGCAAAAACGGCGGCGCTCAGCGCGACGCCCACGGAAACTTGCTTGAAGACACGTTTGAACATCTGGGTTCCTTCTGTGCTCGTTAAAGGAGTCTTGGCAGGCTTTTTAGCTGCCTGTCTTTCAGCGACCCTCGCATCTTAGGTACCCAACGTGACAAGACCATGACAGTCACAAACTGTTCATGCAGATGTTCGATGCGGCATAAAAACCACGGCCGCCGGGCAGTTGCCGGGCGGCCGTGAGGCTAAGACAAGATTAAAGGGACAAACCCTATTTCGGCCCTGGTCGTTCAGACGCCCAGCTTCTGCATCAGGAACTGGTGCAGGTTGTAGGGCTCGCGGCGGCTCTTGACGCGCGCGTAGTCGCCGCTGGGTTGCTGCTGCCAGGCCAGCTGGTTGTCTCGCAGCGCGTACGTGAAGGCTTCGTCGATGACGCGCTTCTTGAGCGTCTTGTCGTAGATCGGGAACGCGATCTCGACGCGGCGGAAGAAGTTGCGGTCCATCCAGTCGGCGGACGACAGGTACACGGTCTCTTCGCCGTCGGCGTAGAAATAGAAGACGCGGGAATGCTCCAGGAAGCGGCCAACGATGGAGCGCACACGGATGTTTTCTGACAGCCCCGGCACCCCGGCGCGCAAGGCGCAGACGCCCCGCACGATCAGGTCGATCTTCACGCCCGCCTGGCTGGCCTTGTAAAGCTCGGCGATGATCTGCTCTTCCAGTAGCGAATTCATCTTGGCCATGATGCGCGACCGTTTGCCCGCCTTGGCGGCGCGCGCCTCGGCGCGGATCAGCGACACCATGCCTTCGTGCAGGGTGAACGGCGACTGCATCAGCGATTTGAGCGCGCGCCGCGCACCCAGGCCGGTCAACTGCGCGAACACCTTGTCCATGTCCTCGCACAGCTTCGGGTCCGCCGTCAGCAGCCCGAAATCGGTGTACAGACGCGCGGTGCGCGGGTGGTAATTGCCGGTGCCCAAGTGGGCATAGCGGCGCAGACGACCCTTTTCCCGGCGCAGCACCACCGCCATCTTGGCGTGCGTCTTGTGCGCAACCACGCCGTAGACGACGTGCGCCCCCACCTCTTCCAGCTTGGAGGCCCAGTTGATGTTGGTCTGCTCGTCAAAGCGCGCCATCAGCTCCACCACCACCGTCACTTCCTTGCCGGCGCGCGCGGCCGCCAGCAGGATCTTCATCAGCTCGGAGTCTTCGCCGGTGCGGTAGATGGTCTGCTTGATGGCCATCACGTCCGGATCCAGCGCGGCAGCGGTCAGGAAGTCGATGACGGGCTGGAACGACTGATACGGATGGTGCAGCAGGCGGTCGCACTCGGCCACTGCCTCAAACAGTTCCGCGGGCTTGTCGCCGACGCGGTCAAACGGCGCGGGCACGGGCGCGCGGTAGTCGGGAAACAGCAGGTCCGGGCGCGCCGCGGAATTGCACAGCTGCATGAGCCGGGACAGATTCACCGGGCCGGGCACGCGATAGGTGTCGTCGGCCTTGAGCGAAAACTCGCGCTGCAGGAAGGTTTCCAGTTCGACGGGCGTCAGCTTGTCGATCTCAAGCCGGACGGCGGCGCCGAAGTTGCGCTGCGACAGCTCGCCCTGCAGCGCGTGGCGCAGGTTGGTGACTTCTTCCTCGTCCACGAACAGGTCGCTGTTGCGCGTGACGCGCCACTGGTAGCAACCCAGCATCTCCAGGCCCGGGAACAGCTCGCCCACGAAGGCGCGCAGGAGGGAGGTCAGGAGGATGTAGCCCTCGGGCTGCCCAGAGAGCTCCTGCGGCATCTTGATCAGGCGCGGCAGCGCGCGGGGCGCCTGGACGATGGCGATGGACGCCTGACGGCCGAACGCGTCGGCGCCGGCCAGCGACACGATGAAATTCAGGCTCTTGTTGTAGACGCGGGGAAACGGATGCGCCGGGTCCAGCCCGATGGGGGTCAACAGCGGCATCACGTCACGGTGGAACACGTCGCGCGCCCATTCCTGCTGCTCCGGATTCCATTCGGAAGCGTGATGCAGCGCGATGCCCTCCTTGTGCATGGCGGGCAGGATCTGATCGTTGAGCAGGTTGTACTGGCGGTTCACCAGTTCGTGCACCGCCTGCTGGACGCATTCGAATGCCTCGTCGGGCGTCATGCCGTCCGGGCCGACCAGATTGGGCGACTGGCGCTGCTGCTCTTTCAGGCTGGAGATCCGGATCTCGAAGAACTCGTCCAGGTTGGAACTGACGATGCACACGTAGCGCAGCCTTTCCAGCAGCGGCGTCTTGGGGTTTTCCGCCATCGCCAGCACGCGTTCATTGAACTTGAGCAGCGACAATTCGCGATTCATGAGCAGAGGCTCGCCTGGCGGACGTGTGGGCATACCGGATTCCATACGAAAAGAGAGCGTGAAGTTTTACTGCAAACAGGTGACGGTTCTATGACAGCGCCCAATCGCTAAGGGTACGTCAAATGCGGGACATATGGCGCACCGGACAATGGCTTCCAAGCCTCTGTTCCGTAAGCAAAAACCCGTATCCGGCGGCGTTGTCACATGGGGTCCTTATAATCGGTCCACCTCACAGCCAATATTACGAGCCGCATGGATCAACTTCTGGCCGCGGTGGACCTCGGGTCCAACAGCTTTCGCCTCTCCATCGGACGCATCGTTCAGCAGGACGGTACGCCCCAGATCTACCAGATCGACCGCCTCAAGGAAACCGTCCGGCTCGCCGCCGGTCTGGACGCCGAAAAACGGCTTGGCGACGCCGCCATCGACCGCGCCATTGCCGTCCTGGAACGCTTCGGCGAACGCCTGCGCAGTTTCCACCCCAACCGGGTCCGTGCGGTTGCCACCAACACGTTCCGCGTCGCCCGCAACACCAAAGATTTTTTGCCCCGGGCCGAAGCCGCATTGGGCTTTCCCATTGAAGTCATTGCCGGCCGCGAAGAGGCCCGCCTGATCTTCACGGGCGTGGCCCACACCCTGCCCCCCTCGCCCAACAAGCGCCTGGTCATCGACATCGGCGGCGGTTCCACCGAAGTCATCATCGGCAAGGGCCACGAACCGGGCCTGATGTCCTCGCTGTACATGGGCTGCGTCAGCTACAGCCGCCAGTTCTTCTCGGACGGCGTGGTGGATGCGCACCAGATGAAGCAGGCCGAGCTGGCCGCGCGCCGCGAAATCGAAGTCATCGCCAAGCAATACCGCAAGATGGGCTGGAAGGAAGCCTATGGCTCCTCCGGCACCGCCAAGGCGCTCTTTGCGATCCTGACCGAAGGCGGCTATTCCGACCGCGGCATCACGCGCTCGGGCCTGACCAAGCTGAAGGACCGTCTCATCCGCTCGGGCCGCGTCATTCCTTCCGAGCTTCCCGGCATCAAGATAGAACGCGCCGACGTGCTGCCCGGCGGGCTGGCCATCATGAGCGCGCTGTTCGACGAGCTGGGCATCGACGTCATGCACACCGGCGACGGCGCACTGCGCCTGGGCGTGTTGTACGACCTGCTGGGCCGTGACGACGAGCACGACAAGCGCGATGAATCGGTACGCCAGTTCGTCAAGCGCTATCACGTGGACGTGAACCAGGCGCGCCGCGTTCGCCACGCCGCCCTCAGCCTGTTCGACGCCATGTTCCCCGAAGGCCAGGAGCGCGCCGAGCTGCGTCCCGCACTGGGCTGGGCGGCCGATCTGCACGAAGTGGGTCTGTCGATTGCCCACAACGCGTATCACAAGCACACCGCCTACGTGCTGGAAAACGCCGACATGCCGGGCTTTTCACGCGCCGACCAGCAACTGCTGGCCTTGCTGGCGCTGGGACACCAGGGCAAGCTGGCCAAGGTGGAACCGCTGGTGCGCACGCGCCCGCAATGGAAGGCCATCCTGGCGCTGCGTCTGGCGGTGTTGCTGTTCCGCCGCCGCGGCGAGATCGAACCCCTGCCCCTCACCGCGTCGGTCCGCGACAATTCCATCGTGGTGCGCGTCAACCGCGAATGGCTGGCCGAACACCCGCTCAGCGACTTCACGCTGCGCGCGGAAGAAGCCGAGTGGAACAAGGTCGGATTTTCGTTCGAACTGCTGGAGTTCTGAAAATCAAGAACGGGGCGGCGCGGCCGCCCCGGCTGATCAGAATGGCGAGAGATCGGTTTCCCGATCCAGCCGCCTGAGTTCCATGCGCAGCGGCCGTGTGGCCCGCCGGATCAGTCTGATTGTCATTCGGCGGAACAGGCGGCGCATGATGGATGGGGTCTAGCGCTGGGTAGCGATGATGGCCGGCTGGTCCAGGCCGAAGTGGCGACGGTAGCGCTCGTCCATGCGCTCCATCTTCAAGAGCACCGGGAAGTCGGCGGCGTTGAAATCCGGATCCCATGCCGGTTCGCCGCATACCTTGGCGCCCAGCTTCAGATAGCCCTTGATCAGCGGCGGCACGCGCGCCGGCAAGGTGCTGTTGAGCTTTTCGACCGGGTAGCGGTGCAGCGGCGTGACGCGCGGCTCGTTGCCCTGCGGCATCTGCTTGGCCACCGTACGCCACACTTCCGCTGCGGTGACGCCGTCATCGCGCAGGCTGACGCTGGCGCAACCGAGCACGTATTCGTAACCGCCGCGGCGCAGGTATTCCGCCAGGCCGGACCACAGCAGCATGATGACCGCGCCGCCACGGTAATCGGCGTGGGTGCAGGAGCGGCCGACTTCAACGACTTCGTCGCGGATGGCGCCCAGGCCCGACAGGTCGAATTCCGACTGCGAGTAATAGCCGCCGGCTTCGCGCGCTTTTTCGGGGGTCAGGATCCGATACGTGCCAACGACTCGGTCGGTGTCGAGTTCGCGGACCATCAGGTGTTCACAGAACGGATCGAAGCGGTCTTGCTCGATGCCATCTTGCGCATCGGGGAAGACGACACCCATGTCTTCGGTGAAGACCTCATAGCGCAGGCGTTGGATCTGCTCTATTTCTTCGGCGGTACGCGCCAGGCCGACAGCCAGGACCTTCGGGGCGGAGCCCGTCCAGGGTTCTGCGGTACTGCGGCTCGGATTGATGCGTGCTAATTCCAGCATTGCGCGAAGCTCCTAGAGAGTCCAGCCAGTGTGGACGCCCTGTATGTCAATGACTTGACCAATATGTTACGTGACTATGACGCTTAAACCGGCATCGAAAACGCAAACAAACAAAAGGCCACGCGACGATCTCGACGCGTGGCCCACATATTAAATCGAAACTCAGGGTTTACCCCAGGCTTGCCGCAAGCTTCTCTGCAGAATTGGTCGCCAGCGCCTCATCTTCGGCCTCAACCATCAGGCGCAGCTTGGGTTCCGTCCCCGAAGCGCGGATCAGGATGCGACCCCGGCCATCCAGCTCTGCCTCGACGGCCTGGCGCGCGGCGGTCAGACCGGCATGCGTCTTCCAGTCCAGGCCCGGCGTCAGCGGCACGTTGATCATCTTTTGCGGATACATGCGCAGGTCGCTGACCCAGTCTCCAAGCGTGGTGGAATTGCGACGCAGCGCGGTCAAGACCTGCAGCGCGGCCACGATGCCGTCGCCGGTGGAGTGGCAATCCAGGCACAGCAGATGGCCGGAGCTTTCGCCGCCGTACAGCCAGCCGCGCGATTGCATCTGTTCCAGCACATAGCGGTCGCCCACGTTCGCGCGGTCAAAGCCCACGCCCAAGCGCTTCATTTCGCGCTCGAAGCCAAAGTTGGTCATCAGCGTGCCGACCACGCCCTCGACCTTGCCGCGCTGCATGCGCTCGCGCACGATGGCGTACATGAGTTCGTCGCCGTTGTAGATGCGGCCCTCGCCGTCCACCATCTGCAGGCGGTCGGCGTCGCCGTCCAGCGCAATGCCAAGCTGGGCGCCGCGCGCCTTGACTTCCTTGGCCAGCAACTCGGGATGCAGCGCGCCCACACCCTTGTTGATGTTGAAGCCGTCGGGGTGCACGCCGATGGCGTGGACTTCGGCGCCCAGCTCACGGAAGACGTGCGGCGCGATGTTGTAGGCGGCGCCGTGCGCGGCGTCGACCACGATCGTCATGCCGTTCAAGTCCAGGTCGTTCGGGAACGTGCTCTTGCAGAATTCGATGTAGCGGCCCTGAGCGTCGCCCATGCGGCGCGCGCGTCCCAGCGCTTCCGAACTGACGCAACCCAGGGGCTCGTCCAGCGCGGCCTCGATGTCGGCTTCGATTTCGTCGGGCAGCTTCATGCCCTGCGCCGAGAAGAACTTGATGCCGTTGTCCTGGTAGGGATTGTGCGAGGCGCTGATGACGATACCGGCGACCAGGCGCAGCGCGCGGGTCAGGTAGGCGACCGCGGGCGTGGGGATCGGGCCGGCCAGCAGCACGTCGATACCGGCGGCGGACAGCCCCGCTTCCAGCGCGGACTCCAGCATGTAGCCGGAAATCCGGGTGTCCTTGCCGATGACGACCTGCGGGCGGCTTGCGCCGCGCACGGCGTGCTCGCGGGCCAGCACGCGGCCAGCGGCGTAACCCAGGCGCAAGGCGAATTCGGCATTGATCACCGGACCGCCGACTTCACCGCGTACGCCATCGGTACCGAAATATTTGCGTCGAATCATGAACTGATTGCTCCTTGTTCAGCCGCCTGCCATACCTTAAGCGCATCCACCGTGGCCGCAACATCGTGCACGCGCACGATGGAGGCGCCACGCGCGACGCAGGCAAGCGCGGCGGCAATGCTGCCGGGCAGCCGGTCGCCAACCGACCGGCCGGTGGCCTGGCCGATCATGTTTTTGCGCGACAGGCCGATCAGCAATGGATAACCGGTACTGCGCAGGCTGGACAGCCGGCGCAGCAGTTGAAAGTTCTGGTCGGCCGTCTTGCCAAACCCGAATCCCGGGTCCAGCACGATGCGGCGAGGATCGATCCAGGCCGCGCGCAGCTTTTGCGCGCGAGCCCCCAGAAACAGGCCGATTTCACCGATCAGGTCGGTGTACTCGGGCGGCGCTGCCTGCATGGTGCGAGGCTCGCCTTTCATGTGCATGACGCACAGGCCACAGCGCGATTGCGAGACGGCTTCGATCGCGCCTGGCTGCCTGAAACCGTAGATGTCGTTGATCATGTCCGCGCCGGCGTCCAGCGTGGCGCGCATGACTTCCGGCTTGAACGTGTCGATGGAGAGCGGCACGCCGCAGTCGCGCAGCGCCTCGACCACCGGGAGCAGCCGGTTCAGCTCGTCGGCCACGGAAACGGGGTCGGCCCCCGGGCGCGTGGATTCGCCGCCCAGGTCCAGAATTTGGGCGCCTTCCTCGATCAACTGGCGCGCATGCGCCACGGCGGAATCGGTATCGTCGTGTTGGCCGCCATCGGAAAACGAGTCCGGTGTGACATTGACGATGCCCATGACAAGCGGGCGCTCGAGATCAAACTCGAAGCGCCCGCAAAGGAAGTTATTTGCCATAAACCAGAACGAAGAACCTCAGACCGCAGCTGCCGTGCTACCGCCTGCAGCCAGGCCGGTCGGCGGCGTATCGGACGTGTCCGACGGGCCTTGCGGCGTCTTCGGGGGACGCGGGGGGCGGCCCTCCATGATGTCGTTGATCTGGTCGGCGTCGATGGTTTCCCATTCGAGCAGCGCGGACGTCATGACTTCGACCTTATCGCGGTTGTCTTCCAGGATCTTGCGCGCAACGCCGTACTGCTCGTCGATGATGCGGCGGATCTCGGTGTCCACCTTCTGCATGGTGGCTTCGGACATGTGTGTGGTCTTGGTGACGCTGCGGCCCAGGAAGACTTCGCCTTCGTTCTCGGCGTAGACCATGGGACCCAGTTCGTCGGTCATGCCGTAGCGCGTGACGATGTCGCGGGCGATGGCGGTGGCACGTTCGAAGTCGTTCGAGGCGCCCGTCGTCATCTGGTCCATGAAGATTTCTTCGGCGATACGGCCGCCGAACAGCACGGCGATGGTGGACAGCAGACGGCCCTTGTCCATGCTGTAGCGGTCGGTTTCCGGCAACTGCATCGTCACGCCCAGCGCACGGCCGCGCGGGATGATGGTGACCTTGTGGACCGGGTCGGTCTTGGGCAGCATGCGCGCGACGATCGCGTGGCCGGATTCGTGGTACGCGGTGTTCTTGCGTTCCTCTTCGGGCATCACGATGGAGCGGCGCTCGGCGCCCATGATGATCTTGTCCTTGGCCTTTTCAAAGTCGGACATATCGACCGTGCGGCCATTGCGGCGGGCGGCGAACAGTGCGGCTTCGTTGACCAGGTTGGCCAGGTCGGCACCGGAGAAGCCCGGGCAACCGCGCGCCAGGATGGTCGCGTCGACATTGGGCGACAGCGGAACCTTGCGCATGTGGACCTTCAGGATCTGCTCGCGGCCACGGATATCGGGCAACGGCACCACAACCTGGCGGTCGAAACGGCCCGGACGCAGCAGCGCCGGATCCAGCACGTCGGGACGGTTGGTTGCGGCGATCACGATGACGCCCTGGCCGGATTCGAAGCCGTCCATTTCAACCAGCATCTGGTTCAGGGTCTGTTCGCGCTCGTCGTTGCCGCCACCCAGGCCGGCGCCACGCTGGCGGCCCACCGCATCGATTTCGTCGATGAAGATGATGCAGGGAGCGTGCTTCTTGGCGTTTTCGAACATGTCGCGGACACGGGCCGCGCCCACGCCGACGAACATTTCAACGAAGTCCGAACCGGAAATGCTGAAGAACGGCACCTTGGCTTCGCCGGCGATGGCCTTGGCCAGCAGCGTCTTGCCGGTACCGGGCGAACCCACCATCAGCACGCCGCGCGGGATACGGCCGCCCAGCTTCTGGAACTTGCTGGGGTCACGCAGGAAGTCGACCAGTTCCTGCACGTCTTCTTTCGCTTCGTCGCAACCAGCGACGTCAGCGAAGGTGATCTGGTTGGTGTTCTCGTCGAGCATCCGGGCGCGCGATTTGCCGAAGCTGAATGCGCCGCCCTTGCCACCGCCCTGCATCTGTCGCATGAAGAACACCCATACGCCGATCAGAAGCAGCATCGGGAACCACGAGACGAAGATGCTCATCAGGAGCGACTGCTCTTCGCGCGGCTTGCCCGAAACCTGCACGCCGTACTTCAGCAGATCGGAGACCATCCAGAGATCGCCGGGGGAAGTCAGCGTATAGGCGCGGCCCGCGTCTGGGGTGACGTAGAGCACGTCGCCTTGAACGTCGACCTTGCGGATACGTCCCGCCTTGGCGTCGTCCATGAACTGCGTGTAAGTCACACCGTCCTGGGTCTGAGCGCGTCCGTCGAACTGTTTGAAGACGGTGAACAGCACCAGGGCTATCACCATCCAGACAGCGACTTTGGAAAATGAATTGTTCAAGGTCGATCTCCTGCTTTCGATTCCGACCGGCGACTGCGCACCCGCGTATGGCACAGTCACAAGTATGTCAATAGCCCATTCTAACCTGTAGGACGGAGTTGCGTCCTGGCAGCCGTGGGGCCCATTTAATTACATTTGATTCTTGAGTTTTCTGGTCGTTGTCTCGGCGGGACGGGGGTTTTCTTGGCCGGGACGATTTGCCCCGGATGATTACGGAAGGGTTACTTCAGATCGCGCGCCACCAGAAAGGTTTCTGAGGACTTGTCCCGAGAGGCCTTCGGTTTGCGTTCGACCACCCGGCGGAAGCGCTTTTTGAAGGATTCCACGATCTGCGAGAAGCCCGTGCCGTGGAAAGCCTTGACGATCAGCGCCCCGTTGGGCTTGAGGTGGGCGCAGGAAAATTCCATCGCCAATTCGCAAACATGCTGGATGCGCGCGGAGTCGGCAATACCCACCCCGGACAAGTTGGGGGCCATGTCTGAAATAACAAGGTCCACCGCACGCGATCCGACCATGTCTTCCAATTGTTTCAAGACTTCGTCTTCGCGGAAGTCGCCCTGGATGAATTCCACGCCCGCCACGGGCTCCATGGGCAGGATGTCCAGCGCGATGATGCGCCCGTCCACGACGCCGCCCGGCCCGGCGAGCCGCTCGCGCGCCACCTGTGACCAGCTGCCCGGCGCGGAGCCCAGATCGATGACCAGGTCGCCCCGGCGCATCAGCTTTTCGGTGTCGAGGATCTCGATCAGCTTGAAAGCGGCGCGGGCGCGATAGCCCTTCTGTTGCGCCAGCTTCACATAGGGATCGTTGATGTGCTGGTGAATCCAGTCTTTAGAGAATTTATTCTTGGCCATTACCGTACAATTCCACGCATGCCTATATTAGAACTTACCTCTCGTGAGCGCAGCGACCTGCGGTCCGCCGCTCACCCTCTGCGCCCCGTCGTCCTGATTGGCGACAACGGTTTGACCGACGCCGTGCTGAAGGAAATCGATCGGGCGCTGACTTCGCATGGCCTCATCAAGGTTCGCGCGGGCGGCGACGACCGTGAAGCCCGGGACGCCATGCTCGCCACGATCTGCGAGACGCTATCCTGCGCGCCCGTGCATCACTTGGGCAAGACCCTGATCCTGTTCCGCCCGCTGCCCGGCAACATCAAGCCTGCCGCGCTGGCCGCCCAGGAACCCGAAGCGCCTGCCAAACGCCGCGCCTCGGAACCTTACACGCCCAAGAAGCTGGCCGCCGAAGGCAGGACTCTTGCCAAGCGCCCGCGCCGCAGCGAATCCGAAGAGCCCGCACCCGCCAAGAAGCGTTACGTCCCCCAGGACGAACTCAACAAGAACGGCAAGCCCATGCGGCCTTCCAACAAGCGCGCCACAGCTGGCGGCCACGGCATTCCGCGCCGCGCCGGCAGCGCGCTGAGCCTGCGCGCCGGAGCGCGCAGCGGCACCAGCCGCAAGACCGCAAAAAGGTAAGTCCAGGCACAAAAACGGGCGCTTTACGCGCCCGGTCCACCATAGCGATCCGCAATGTACCGCGGAATTCAGACGAACGTAGCGTCCGGGCCAGGGTGGTTTGACATTTTTACTGCTTGTGGCGCTAGCGTCAGATGTAACGCACGCCCAGGACTTCGTATTCGCGAACGCCAGCCGGGGCAACGACCTCGACCACATCGCCTTCACTCTTGCCGATCAGCGCGCGAGCCACGGGGCTGGACACGGAAATCAGGTTGGACTTGATATCGGCTTCAACGTCGCCGACGATCTGATACGTAACGCGATCGCCCGAATCCAGGTCTTCGATGTCGACGGTAGCGCCAAACACGGCGCGGCCTTCGGCCTCGAGCGAGGTCGGGTCGATGAGGTGGGCATTGGAAAGCGTGCCTTCAAGCTCGGCAATCCGGCCCTCGATGAAACCTTGGCGCTCGCGAGCGGCATCGTACTCGGCGTTTTCCGACAGATCACCCTGTGCGCGCGCCTCGGCGATTGCGTTGATCACGGCAGGACGTTCGACGGTTTTCAGCCGTTGGAGCTCTTCTTGCAAGCGCTCGGCCCCGCGCACGGTCAAAGGAATGGCAGACATGTCGTTTCCCAAACAAAAAGTAGAAAAACGCCCCGAAGGAGCGTTCTCGGTGAAGGTCGCAGGACCGGCGCGCTTGCCTTTTGTTTGCCATTTGATGCTTGGAAAAATCTGGCGAGCGGCGCGGGCGACCAAAACAAAACCCCGGCTCGGGTCGGAACCGGGGCAATCAAAGTCATATTGTGGTCAATCTCGGCGGGAATTGCAAGCCGCCGGAGAAAACGGCCTTTTCGGCGCATTTCGGCGCTGTAACCCGCTAAAACCGGCGATTTCGCACCGAAAAGGCTTTGCTGCCTTGCCGGGCCCGATGGACTCCCGCGCGAACCGAGGGTTTTCCGGGAGCCTCCCGGGCCAGGAAACTACTGAACGATAGGCTTTGCGCCACGATGCGGGACGCCTCGGCGCCCCGCATGTCGCCGTTACTTCGTGCGCCGCAAGAGCGCGTACAGGATGATCGCGCCGAACGTGGCGGTACCGATGCCGCCCAGCGTGAAGTTGCCCAGCTTGATGGTGAAGTCGCCCGCGCCCAGCACCAGCGTGACCGCAGCCACGATGAGGTTGCGGTTGTCGGTGAAATCGACCTGGTTGACGACCCAGATACGGGCGCCGGCAATGGCGATCAGGCCGAAGACAACCACCGACATGCCGCCCAGCACAGGTCCCGGGATCGTCTGGATGAGCGCGCCGAACTTGGGCGAGAAGCCCAGGACGATCGCGATCAGGGCAGCGATCACGAACACGAGCGTGGAATAGATGCGGGTGACCGCCATCACGCCGATGTTTTCGGCGTAGGTCGTGACGCCCGTGCCGCCGACGGCGCCCGACACCATGGTGGCCACGCCGTCGCCGACGAAGGCCCGGCCGAGGTAGCGGTCCAGGTCGCGGCCCGTCATGGCGCTGACGGCCTTCACGTGCCCCAGGTTTTCGGCCACCAGGATGATGGCGACCGGCACGATGAGGCCCATGGCCTCGGCCTTGAACACGGGTGCCGCGAAGTGCGGCAGGCCGAACCAGGCGGCGGCCGACACGGCGGTGAAGTCGATGGGCTTGCCCAGGCCCAGACCGTTGGCCAGCACGGCGTACACCACGCACGCGAGGATCAGGCCGACCAGGATCAGCAGGCGCTGCACCATGCCGCGCGTGTAGACGGCGATGCCGCCGACGCAGACGATCGTGACGATGGCCATGGCGCTGTCAAAGCCCGACGCCCCCATCGCGCCCTTGGCGGCAATGGGCGCGAGGTTCAGGCCGATCACCGCGACAACCGCGCCCGTCACGACGGGCGGCATCAGCGTGTCGATCCAGTTGGCGCCACCGCCTGCCCTCGCGTTGACGATCCAGACGATCACGCCGATCAATGTGTACGCCAGGCCGCAGGCGATGATGGCGCCCAGCGCCACGCCGATGTTGGCGTTGGCGCCCCCGCCGGCATAGCCGGTCACCGCGATAACGCCGCCGATGAATGCAAAGCTGGAGCCCAGGTAGCTGGGCACGCGTCCGCCCACGAACAGGAAGAAGATCAGCGTGCCGATGCCCGACATCAGGATGGCGACGTTGGGATCGAAACCCATGAGCAGCGGCGCGAGCACGGTCGAGCCGAACATCGCAACGACGTGCTGGGCACCCATGGCCACGTTTTTGGGCCAGGACAGCCGTTCATCGGGCGCGATGATGACGCCGGGCTCGGCGTCGTCCGCCAGGCGCCAGCGCGGAAAGTAGGAATTGGACATGGATTCCCCGGGGGATGGTACGGATTAGGGTTTCAGACTGCGAGCGGGCGCCAGTGTAAAGGGGGCCATCAAGCGGGGGCAACGTTTAAGTTTTGCCGCCGGATTGCCGTATTAGAGGAAACCCCGAAATCCCCAGGCAAAGGAACAGTCATGGCGATCAACAGCATCAGCGGCACCTCCCGCATCGGCAGCCTTGCCGACATGTGGGCCGAAAAGATTCAGGCCAACAAGGAAGCGAAAAATGCCTCGGGGCAGGAGGCCGTCTCGGTGACCGCTGAAGGCAAGATCCGCGTCAATACGCCTGGCGCCAGCAAAGTCGCGACCGCGCAGGCAACGGAAGAAACCGACAACGAAGACGAGTACACTCGCCAGATCAAGGAGTTGCAGAAGCAGCTCAAGCGCATCATGGACCAGATCGCCAAGGTGCAGGCGAGCGGCATGTCGGCCGAGATGAAGGCGCAGCAGGTGATGGCGCTGAACGCGCAGGCCGTGCAGATCCAAGGGCAGATCGCACAGGTCTTGGCAATGCAGGCGCGTGCGGCCCAAAGCAGCGGCGGGTCTCAGGGCGGCGGCGTGTCGGCCACGGCCTGATTCCGGGCGAGCATCGCGGCGCCGTCACTGATGGCGCGCATCAAAATTTCTGATTGGACGCTTGGCAGGCGTGCCGGTACTGTCTCCAGACAAATCTAAAACCACGGAGACAAACCATGCACGCAATGCGCACAGCCCTTGCCGGGGCGCTGCTGGCCGTTTGCGCGGCGCCGGCCCTGGCCGGCACCGTCACGGTGATCACGTCGTTCCCCAAGGACCTGACCCAGGCCTACAAGACCGCTTTCGAGAAAGCCAATCCCGGCATCACGCTGGAAATCCTGAACAAGAACACGGTGTCGGGGATCGCCTTCGTGCGGGAGACGCCAGCGGGCCAGCGCCCCGAGGTCTTCTGGGCCAGCGCGCCCGATGCGTTCGAGGTGTTGGGACGCGACAAGCTGCTGGCCAAGTCGGCCGACATCGCGAACAAGGATGTGCCGGACAAGATCGGCAGCTATCCCATCAATGATCCGGGCGGCATGTATCTGGGCCAGGCGTTGGCGGGCTACGGCATTATCTACAACACCCGGTACATCGCGGCGCACAAGATCCCGGCGCCCGTTGAGTGGAAGGATCTGCTGTCGCCCAAGTGGTTCGGCCACGTGGGCATCACGTCGCCATCGCGTTCGGGCACGATGCACCTGACCGTGGAAACCATCCTGCAAGGCGAAGGCTGGGATGACGGCTGGAACACGCTTTTGCGCATGTCGGGCAACAGCAGCGCCGTCACCGAGCGCTCGTTCGGCGTGCCCGACGGCGTGAACAACGGCCAGTTCGGCGCCGGACCGGTCATCGACTTCTTCGGGCTGTCGAGCAAGTACTCCAGATTCCCCGTTGAGTTCGTCTATCCGTCCGAGACCGCCATCGTCCCGGCGAACATCGCGCTGATCGAGGGCGCCAAGAACACCGAGGAAGGCAAGAAATTCATCGCCTTCACGCTGAGCCAGGCGGGCCAGGAGCTGCTGCTGGAGCCGAAGATCTCGCGGTTGCCGGTGCTGCCCTACTCCGCGCTGGCCGGCAAGATTCCGCCCGGCTATCCCGACCCGGCGGAAATCGCCAAGCGCAGCAAGGTTCATTTCGACGCGGACCTGTCGCAGTCGCGCTACTACGTCGTGCAATCGCTGTACGACCAGACCGTCACGTTCCGGCTGAAGGAACTGCAAGCGGCCACCAAGGCGATCTATGACGCCGAGGCCAAACTGGGCGACAAGGCCAAGAGCGGCAAGGCAGCCGAATTGCTGGGCGAGGCACGCAAGCTGGCCTGGGCGCCGCTGATCGACAGCAAGAAGGCGGCCGACCCGGCGTTCCTGGCGATCTTCGCCGGCAACAAGAAGGACGCGGCCGTCAACCAGCAGATCACGCAGCTTGAAGGCGAGTGGAATGGCCGCGCGCGCGCCAACTACGAAGAAGCCGTCAAGCTGGCACGGCAGGCCGCCGCGCTCTGATCGTCTGAATGCGCTGAACACGGCAGGCGGACTTAGCCCCGCCCGCCGTGGATCGCGCGTGTCTTCTGGCAACGATTTTCGGGACTCTCGATGAATCATTCGAGCCATTCGCGCCTGCCCGCCGGCCCCGTCCTGGCGGCGCTGCTGGTATTCGGCTTTCTGCTGCTTTTCCTGGCCGTCCCGGTGGGTACGGTCTTTCACAGCGCCTTCGTCAATGCCGACGGCAGCTTCACCACCGGTCACTTCGGCGCCTTCTTCAACCAGCCGTTGATGCGGGAAGCGTTCTTCAACAGCCTGTACGTGGCGGGCTGGTCGGCGCTGATCGCGTCCCTGATCGCGGTGCCGCTGGCGTACTTCACGGTGCGCTTCGATTTTCGTGGCGCCCTGCTGATCCAGACGCTGGGCGTGCTGCCGCTCATCATGCCGCCCTTCGTGGGCGCGGTGGCCATGCAGCTGATCTTTGGCCGTTCGGGCAGCGTGAACCTGCTGCTCAATGACTGGTTCGGCTTCACGATTCCGTTCATGGAAGGGCTGAATGGCGTCATTTTCGTGGAAGCCATCCACTATTTCCCGTTCATCCTGATGAACCTCGTGGTGGCGCTGCGAAACATCGACGGGGCCATGGAAGAAGCGGCCTTCAACCTGGGTTCGCGCGGGTTCCGGCTGTTCCGCCGCGTCATCTTTCCGCTCGCCCTGCCCGGCTATGTGGCGGGCGCGTCGCTGGTGTTCGTGAAGGTGTTCGACGACCTGGGCACGCCCCTGGTGCTGGGCACGACCAACATGCTGGCGCCGCAAGCGTACCTGCGCATCACGCAGGTGGGACTGGAGGATCCGCTGGGCTATGTGATCAGCGTGATCATGGTGGGATTTTCGATCCTGGCGCTGTGGCTGTCGGCGCGCGTGCTCAAGGGACGCGACTACTCCACGCTGCAAAAGGGCGGCAACTCCATCCAGAAGCGCAAGCTGGGTCCGATGGAAAGCGTGCTGGCGTATGGCTGGATCATCCTGGTGCTGCTGCTGGTGCTGTCGCCGCACATCGGCGTGCTGCTGCTGTCGCTGGCCAGCGTCTGGAGCTATGCGCCGCTGCCGGACGGGTACACGCTGGCCCATTACTCAGCCGTGTTCTCGGAATCGCAGGGCATGATCGCCAACACGCTGCTGTATTGCGGCCTTGCCGCGGGCATCGACGTGATCCTGGGCACCGCGATCGCCTACCTGATGCTGCGCACCCGGCTGCCGGCGCGCCAATGGCTGGATTTTCTGGCTTCGGCGGCATTGGCGATTCCGGGCATCGTGCTGGCCATCGGCTTTCTGCGCACCTTCCGCGGCATCGAGCTGCCTGGCACGGGCACGATGCTGACGTCGTCGTGGATCATCATCATGCTCGCCTACTCCGTGCGGCGTCTGCCGTACGCGCTGCGTTCGTGCGTAGCGGCGTTGCAGCAGATCCACGTGTCGCTAGAAGAGGCGGCCCAGTCGCTTGGCGCCACGCGCATGAGCACAATCCGACGCGTTGTGGTGCCGCTGATGGCGGGCGGCATGCTGGCCGGGTTCGTGACCAGCTTTGTGACGGCCGCCGTGGAACTGTCGGCCACCATCATGCTGGTGACCAAGGACAGCCAGGCGCCCATGAGCTACGGCATCTATCTGTACATGCAGAGCGCGGCGGGCCGCGGACCGGGCGCCGCGCTTGGCGTCCTGGCGGTGGTCGCCGTGGGTATCGGCACTTACGTATCGCACCTGCTGGTGGACCGCGCATCGAAGCGCCAGCAACCGGCGCGCAATGAAGGGGAATCCGCATGAAGAAAGTCAGCGTCGAATGCCGCAACATCCAGCTCTCGTACGGCAAGACCGAAGTGCTGAAGGACGTCAGCATCAGCATCGAGCCGGGCGAGTTCTTCGCGCTGCTCGGGCCGTCGGGGTCGGGCAAGTCCACCCTGCTGCGATTGATCGCGGGATTCAACCGCCACAGCGCAGGCCAGTTGCTGGTGGACGGCAAGGACATCAGCGGGACCCCGCCCTGGCATCGGAACATCGGCATGGTGTTCCAGAACTATGCGCTGTGGCCGCACATGACGGTGTGGGACAACGTGGCGTTCGGTCTGGTCGAGCGCAAGCTGCCGCGCGCCGAGATCCGCGCCAAGGTGGACGCCGCGCTCGATCTGGTGGGGCTGTCGCAATATGCCAAGCGGCGTCCCAACCAGCTTTCGGGCGGGCAGCAGCAGCGCGTGGCGCTGGCGCGCACCATCGTGATCGAACCGCAGGTGCTGTTGCTGGACGAGCCGCTGTCCAACCTGGACAAGAAGCTGCGCGTGCAGATGCGCCAAGACCTTCTGAGCCTGCAGCGCCGCCTGGGCATCACGACGATCTTCGTCACGCACGACCAGGAAGAAGCGATGACCACCGCTGACCGGATGGCGGTGCTGGATCACGGCGTGGTGCAGCAGATCGGCGCGCCGAGCACGCTGTTCGACTACCCCGTAAACCGCTTCGTGGCGAACTTCGTGGGCACGATGAACGTGCTGGAAGGCAATGTGCGCGAGCGCACCAGCAGCAGCGTGACGCTGGCGGTGGACGGCGTGGGCGACCTGCACCTGCCGCTGACCGGCGAGGCCCCCGCAGCCACTCGGCTGGCAGCGAGCTTTCGGCCCCACACGGTGCAGATCGAGATGGCGGATGGCCTGGGCGATGCGCGTTATGTCTGGCTGCCGGGCATCGTGGAAAGCAGCGAGTTTCTGGGCGAATTCACGCGCTATCAGGTGCAGGTTGGAGAGCAGCGGCTGACGGCCGACCAGGCGCATCTGGCCGGCCTGTCGCCGTTTCCGGCGGGCGCGCCGGTGTCGGTGGGACTGGAGCCGACACAGGTGCGGCTGCTGGCCGCCTGACCTACACTCGCCGCCATGGAAATCTACCAGATCCGCGCCTTCGTCACGGTTGCCCGATTGGGCAACCTGACGAAGGCGGCCGAGGCGCTGTCGCTGACGCAGCCTGCCGTGACCGCACAGATCAAGGCGCTGGAGCAGAGCCTGGGCGTCGCGCTGTTCGACCGCAGCGGCGGCCGGCTTGCCTTGGCCAAGGCGGGTGAAGTGCTGCTGCCGACGGCGGAATCGCTGCTGGTGCTGGGCGCGCAATTCAAGTCCGAAGCCCAGCAGTTGCAGGGCAATCTGCATGGCGTTGTCGAACTGGGTGTTCCCAGCGAAAAGCCCGATTTCCTGCGCTTGGGGGAGCTGGCCTCGGCCGTCACGCAGCGCCTGCCGCTGGTTGAACTGAAGACCCAGACCCAGCCCGCTGCGGCGCTGGCCGAACAGGTCAGCACCGGCCGCCTGCCCGCCGCGCTGACCATCGCGGCCAACGCGCCGCGCGGCGTGTTGTGGCAGCCGCTGCGCAGCGTGCGTTATCGGATTGCGATGCCCGCCGAGCACGCGGCTGTGCTCAAACGCGGCGGCTGGCGCGAGGTGGCGCAACTGCCGTGGCTGGACGGTCCGTCCGGCAGCCACACGCATCTGTTGCTGCGCGATATGTTCGAGCGCCACGGGCTATCGCCGCGCATCGTCATGCAGAACGACGATCAGGCCAACATGGACGCGCTGGTGCGGGCCGGCGCGGGCTGCGCGCTGCTGCGCGAGGAAACCGCGCTGGCGGGTGCCGCGTCCAGCGACTTCATCGTGTGGGGCCAGGCGCGCGTCGACGCGGTGCTGGGCTTCATGCTGCCTTACGAACGCGCTAGCGAGCCCGCGCTGGTCGCGTTAAGCTCGATCATTCAAGCCATCTGGAAGCCGCGCGCGCCCATCGCGCCGGCCCAGGCATAAGGCTCAATCCCCGCAACAAGACTGCAATGACTGAAATCTGGTTCATCCGCCACGGCGAAACCGACTGGAATCGCCAGCGGCGCCTGCAAGGCTGGCAAGACATCCCCCTGAACGAGTTCGGCGTCAACCAGGCCAGCCTGCTGGCCGCGCGCCTGCACGAAGAGGCCAAGCACACGCCGATCCACGCGATCTACAGCAGCGACCTGCAACGCGCGCACGCGACGGCCGTGCCTGTGTCGGAGCAGCTTGGCCTGCGCGTACGCGTGGAACCCGGCATCCGCGAGCGCGGCTTTGGGGTGCTGGAAGGCCTGGACCATGAGCGCATCGACGTGCTGGCGCCGGAAGCCGCGGCGGCGTGGAAGAGCCGCGATCCGTTGCGCCCGCTGGACGGCGGCGAATCGCTCGGGCAGTTTCAATCGCGCGTCATCAGCACCGTGGACGATATCGCCAGCCGCCATGAGGGCGAGCGCATCCTGATGTTCACCCATGGCGGCGTGCTGGACATCATCTGGCGCCATGCGTCGGGCGTGCCGCTGAATGCGCCGCGCGATGCGGCGCTGCTCAATGTCAGCATCAACCGCGTCAGCGTTGAAGGCCGGAAATGGGAAGTGCTGGATTGGGGTGACGTGACGCACATCGCCGCCGAAGTGGGCGACGACGTGGTGCCTTGAGGGACACGCCTGCCCCCGTCCGGCGGGCGCCGGACGGCTGGCCTCACACCGTCTTGCGCGGCTTGCGCGGGGCGTTGCGGGCCAGCCTGTCGTAGACGGCATTGGGCAGCAGCCGCATCAGCTTGGCCACCAAGCCCATTTGCCACGGAATCACCGTGTAGCTCGTTCCCCGGCTGATTGCCGCGTGCGCGCGGGTGGCGAAGGCGTCGGCTTCCATCAGGAAGGGCATCGAGTACGGGTTATGCGCCGTCATGGCCGTCTTGATATAGCCGGGCGCGATCGTCACAACGCTGATGCCCTGCGCGGCCAGTTCCAGCCGCAGGCTTTCGCAATAGGTCACCACCGCCGATTTGGACGCGCTGTAAGCGCCGGCACCGGGCAGGCCGCGTATGCCCGCCACGCTGGCGATCCCGACCAGGCGCCCTGCCCCCGCCGCGCGCATCGGCGCGATGAAGGGTTCGAACGTGGACACTGTGGCCAGCAGGTTGGTGTCGACGATGGCCTTGAAGACGTCGAAATCCTCGCCGTGGTCGGTCAGCGTGCCGGCGCTGATGCCGGCGCTGGCGATGACCACATCCACCCTGCGCTCGCAGAACGCGATGAAGTCCTGCGCCGCGGCGTGCAGCGCCGTGCGGTCGCGCACGTCCACGGCATAGCAGCGATGCTCACCCGGCAGGCTGGCGGCCAGTTCGCGCAGCGCTTCCTCGCGGCGGCCCAGCAAGCCCAGCGTGGCGCCCTTGGCTGCATATTGCTGCGCCAGTGCGCGCCCCAGGCCGCTGCTGGCGCCGGTGATGAAGACTTTGTCCATGTCCTGACCTGCCTGTTGTCGCGTTGCAAAAAATTAGGGCACGCTTTCGCGTGCCCTAACTGTGATCTGCCGGCTTACTTCTGCAGGGAAGCGTGAAGCTCTTGCAGCGGGTAGACCTGCAGGCCGAGGCCCTGGCGCAGATACTGCATGCCTTCGACCGCGGCGCGGGCGCCTGCGATGGTCGTGAAGAAGGTCACGCGGGCGGCCAGCGCCTGGGTGCGGATGGTGCGCGAGTCGGCGATGGCGTTGCGGCGCTCTTCGACGGTGTTGATGACCAGCGAGATTTCGCCGTTCTTGACCATGTCGACGATGTGCGGGCGGCCTTCGTTGACCTTGTTGACCACCTGCACCGGGATGCCGGCCGCTTCGATCTCGGCGGCCGTGCCGCGCGTGGCGACCAGCTTGAAGCCCAGGGTGTGCAGGCCGCGAGCCACTTCAACGGCGCGGGCCTTGTCCTGGTTCTTGACGCTGATGAACACCGTGCCGGACTCCGGCAGGCGCACGCTGGCGGCAAGCTGCGACTTCACGAAGGCTTCGCCGAAGCTCATGCCCACGCCCATCACTTCGCCGGTCGACTTCATTTCCGGCCCGAGGATGGTGTCCACGCCCGGGAACTTCACGAATGGGAACACGGCTTCCTTGACCGAGAAGTAAGGCGGCACGACTTCCTTCGTGATGCCTTGCGCGGCCAGGGTCTGGCCGGCCATGGCGCGCGCGGCGATCTTGGCAAGCTGCAAACCGGTGGCCTTGGAGACGTAAGGCACCGTGCGCGAGGCGCGCGGGTTCACTTCCAGCACATAGACGTCGCCGCCCTGAATGGCGAACTGCACGTTCATCAGGCCGCTGACGTTCAGGGCCTTGGCCATCATCGTGGTCTGGCGCTTGATCTCGGCGATGACTTCCGCCGACAGCGAGTACGGCGGCAGGCTGCACGCCGAGTCGCCCGAGTGCACGCCGGCCTGCTCGATGTGTTCCATGACGCCGCCGATGAAGACGGTTTCGCCGTCGGCCAGGCAGTCCACGTCGACTTCGGTGGCGTTGTTCAGGAAGCGGTCCAGCAGCACGGGCGAGTCATTGCTGACCTTCACGGCTTCGCGCATGTAGCGCTCGAGGTCCTGTTGCTCGTGCACGATTTCCATCGCGCGGCCGCCCAGCACGTAGCTGGGACGCACGACCAGCGGATAACCGATTTCGGTGGCGTGAGCCAGGGCTTCGCCTTCGGTGCGCGCGGTGCGATTGGGCGGTTGACGCAGGCCGAGCTTGTTGAGCAGCTTCTGGAAGCGCTCGCGGTCTTCGGCGACGTCGATGGATTCGGGGCTGGTGCCGATGATGGGCACGCCGTTGGCTTCCAGGGCGCGCGCCAGCTTCAGCGGGGTCTGGCCGCCGTACTGGACGATCATGCCGACCGGGTTTTCCTTGTGGACGATTTCCAGCACGTCTTCGAGCGTGAGCGGCTCGAAGTACAGACGGTCGGAGGTGTCGTAGTCGGTGGACACGGTTTCCGGGTTGCAGTTGACCATGATGGTCTCGTACCCGTCGTCGCGCAGCGCCAGCGCGGCATGCACGCAGCAGTAGTCGAATTCAATGCCCTGGCCGATCCGGTTCGGACCACCGCCCAGCACCACGATCTTCTTGCGATCGGTGGGCGCGGATTCGCACTCTTCCTCGTACGTGGAGTACATGTAGGCGGTGCGGGTGGCGAATTCGGCGGCGCAGGTGTCGACGCGCTTGTAGACCGGACGCACGTTGAGCTGGTGGCGCAGCTTGCGGACTTCGGATTCCGAGGAATCCAGCAGGAACGCGAGGCGGCGGTCGGAGAAACCGCGGCGCTTCAGTTCGAACAGCGTGGCGTAGTCCAGGTCGGCCAGCGTCTTTTGCTCGAGCGCCAGCTCGATGTCGACGATTTCCTTGATCTGCGAAAGGAACCACGGGTCGATGTGCGTGATGTTGTGCACTTCGTCCAGCGTGAAGCCTTGCGCGAAGGCGTCGCCCACGTACCAGATGCGTTCCGGACCCGGTTCGCCCAGCTCGACCTGCAGCTTTTCGCGGTCGGTGGTCTTCTGGTTCAGGCCGTCGACGCCCACTTCCAAGCCACGCAGCGCCTTCTGGAACGATTCCTGGAAGGTGCGGCCGATGGCCATGACTTCACCCACGGACTTCATCTGGGTGGTCAGGCGCGCGTCGGCGGTGGGGAATTTTTCGAATGCGAAACGCGGCACCTTGGTGACCACGTAGTCGATCGTGGGTTCGAACGAAGCCGGCGTGGCGCCGCCGGTGATCTCGTTGCGCAGCTCGTCGAGCGTGTAGCCGACGGCCAGGCGCGCGGCGACCTTGGCGATGGGGAAACCGGTGGCCTTGGAGGCCAGCGCCGACGAACGCGACACGCGCGGGTTCATCTCGATGACGATCATGCGGCCGTTCTTCGGATTGACGGCGAACTGCACGTTCGAGCCGCCCGTATCCACGCCGATCTCGCGCAATACCGCGATCGATGCGTTACGCATGATCTGGTATTCCTTGTCGGTCAGCGTCTGGGCCGGCGCGACGGTGATGGAGTCGCCCGTGTGGACGCCCATCGGATCCAGGTTTTCGATGGAGCAGACGATGATGCAGTTGTCCGCCTTGTCGCGGACCACTTCCATCTCGAATTCCTTCCAGCCGAGCAGCGACTCTTCGATCAGGAGCTCGCTGGTGGGCGATGCTTCCAGGCCGCGGCGGCAGATGGTTTCGAATTCTTCGGCGTTGTAGGCGATGCCGCCGCCGGAACCGCCCATCGTGAAGCTGGGGCGGATAACGGCGGGGAAACCGGAGGTGCCGACTTCGGCCGCGATGCGGCGCTGCACTTCCCAGGCTTCGTCCATGCTGTGGGCGACGCCCGACTTGGCCGACTCCAGGCCGATGTCGGTCATGGCCTGCTTGAACTTCTGGCGGTCTTCGGCCTTTTCGATGGCGTGCTCGTTGGCGCCGATGAGTTCCACGTTGTGCTTCTTGAGCACGCCATGGTGAGCCAGGTCCAGCGCGCAATTCAACGCGGTCTGGCCGCCCATCGTGGGCAGGAGCGCATCGGGCTTTTCACGCTCGATGATTTTTTCGACGGCTTGCCAGGTGATGGGCTCGATGTAGGTGACGTCGGCCGTTTCCGGGTCCGTCATGATCGTGGCCGGGTTGCTGTTCACCAGGATGGTGCGGTAGCCCTCGGCCTTGAGCGCCTTGCAAGCTTGCGCGCCGGAGTAGTCGAATTCGCAGGCCTGCCCGATGATGATGGGGCCGGCGCCGATGATGAGAATGCTTTTTAGGTCTGTACGCTTGGGCATGATGCAGTCTTTACTTTTGGCCGGACATCAGGCTGATGAACTTGTCGAACAGCTCGAGGATGTCGTGCGGACCCGGGCTGGCTTCGGGGTGACCCTGGAAGCAGAAGGCCGGGCGGTCGGTGAGCTCGAAGCCTTGCAGCGTGCCGTCGAACAGCGAGACGTGCGTCACGCGCGCGTTGGCGGGCAAGCTGGCTGCGTCGACACCGAAACCGTGGTTCTGGCTGGTGATGAACACGCGCTTGGACGCGAGGTCCTGCACCGGATGGTTGGCGCCGTGATGGCCGGTCTTCATCTTGACGGTCTTGCCGCCCACCGCCAGGCCCATGATCTGGTGGCCCAGGCAGATGCCGAACACCGGCAGCTTCTTGTCCAGGAAAGCGCGGGTGGCGTCGATGGCGTAGTCGCAGGGCTCGGGGTCGCCGGGGCCGTTGGACAGGAACACGCCGTCGGGATTGAGCTTGAAGACGTCTTCGGCGGAGGTCTGGGCCGGCACCAGCGTGATGCGGCAGCCACGGTCGGCCAGGAGACGCAGGATGTTGCTCTTCACGCCGTAGTCATAGGCGACCACGTGGAACTTGGACTGGTCGGGCGACGTGAACCCGCCTTCGAGCTGCCAGGTGCCTTCGGTCCAGCCGGTGCTTTCCTTGATGGACACGACCTTGGCCAGATCCTGGCCGGCCATGCCGGGAAAGCCGCGGGCGAGTTCAACGGCGCGCTCGGCGTCGGAACCCACGAAGATGCACGCGCCCTGGGCACCCTTTTCGCGCAGAATGCGCGTGAGCTTGCGGGTGTCGATGCCGGAAATGGCAACGATGCCCTGCTCGGTCAGGTAGTCGGGCAAGGATTGCGTGGAACGGAAGTTCGACACGCGGGCGGGGCAGTCGCGTACCACCAGGCCGGCGGCATAGACGCGATTGGATTCCACGTCTTCGGCGTTGACGCCGGTGTTGCCGATGTGCGGATAGGTCAGCGTGACGATCTGACCGCTATAGCTGGGATCGGTGAGAATTTCCTGGTACCCGGTCATCGCGGTGTTGAACACCACTTCGGCAACGGTATGGCCAGGCGCACCGATCGACACGCCTCGAAAAATGGTACCGTCCGCCAGAGCCAGAATTGCAGGAGGGAAGCGGTTGATCCCCTCGGGAAAGAGTTGCGGCAGCACAGTAAACCCCGGTTTTAGAATCGATAATCAAACCTTCGGATTATACCTCGAGCGGCCGTTTCTCCCGGAGAACCGCGCCGAATAAGGCCGAAACCGGGTTTTTCGGCCGTTTTGCCGCGCCGTTGCGCGGCCTGCAATCAGCGCCCCTCGCCCTTGCGGCGGACTGCGGGCCGGCAGCGTCGGTGATACGCTAGCAGCACCTTCAACCCTAGCCAGCTGCGAGTCGTATAAGTCCATGCCCAGCCAACTTGACGCCCTGCGTGACCACACCACCGTTGTTGCCGACACCGGCGATTTCGAAGCCATGAAGGCGTTGCGTCCCACCGACGCGACCACCAACCCGTCCCTGATTCTGAAGGCCGTCCAGCAGGACGCCTACCGCCCGCTGCTGGAAAAGACCGCGCGGGAACACCGCGGCGCCTCCACCGCCGAACTCATGGATCGCCTGCTGGTCGCCTTCGGCCGCGCGATCCTGGACATCGTGCCGGGCCGCGTGTCCACCGAAGTGGACGCCCGCCTGTCCTTTGACACCCGCGCCACCATCGAACGCGCCCGCGGCCTGATCGCCCTGTACGAAGCCGCCGGCATCCCGCGCGAGCGCGTGCTCATCAAGATTGCGTCCACCTGGGAAGGCATCCAGGCCGCCCGGGTTTTGCAGTCCGAGGGCGTCCGCTGCAACCTGACCCTGCTCTTCTCGCTGCCCCAGGCGGTCGCCTGCGCCGATGCGCACGTGCAGCTCATTTCGCCTTTCGTCGGCCGCATCTACGACTGGCACAAGAAATCGGCCGGCGCGAACTGGGTCGAAGACGACAACACGGGCGCGCGTGACCCGGGGGTTCAGTCCGTCACCAATATCTACCGCTACTACAAGCACTTTGAAATCCCGACCGAGATCATGGGCGCGAGCTTCCGCAACGTGGGTCAGATCCTTGCGTTGTCCGGCTGCGACCTGCTGACGATCAGTCCGGACCTGCTGAACAAGCTGGCCGCCACCGAAGGCGACGCGCCCGCCCAGCTTCGCGCTGACGACGCGCGCGGCGACATTGCGCGCATCGGCGCGGACGAAGTGACGTTCCGCACGCTGCTCAATGACGATGCGATGGCCAGCGAAAAGCTGTCCGAGGGGATCCGCCTGTTCGTGGCCGACGCCATCAAGCTGGATGCCCTGATCGACGCGCAGCGAGGCTGAGCCAGTGCGGCGCGCGGTTGCTGTCCGCGCGCCCTTGCCTAGCGGTGATCGTGAGAGTGCACCTGCAGCGCTTCCAGGAACCGCGATACCATGTTGTACGCGGCGATTGTCGCCGTCAGCTCTACCACCAGCTTTTCCGACCCCATGGCCGCCCGGACGGCGTCGAACACCGCCTCGGGAACCTGCACGTGACGCGTCATGGCGTCCGTGTAGGCCAGCACCGCCCGTTCGCGTTCGCTGAACAGACCCGAGGTTTCCCACGCATCCAGCGCGTCCAGCTGCGCCTGGGATACGCCTTCCTTCAACGCGATCGGCGCATGCTGGTCGGCCTCGTAAGGCGCACCGTTGATGGCCGCCACCCGCATGATGACGAGCTCGCGCAGATCGCCCGGCAACGTGCTGAGCTGCCGGATCGACGTCAGGTAATTCAGCCAGCCGCCGGCCACCGCGGGACTGTGCAGCAGCATCTGATACAGATGCAACACACTGCCCCGCTGCGCGACAATGCTTTCCACCAGGGGCCGTGCTTCGGGATGAGTCAGATCAGCGTAGGGCAAACGGGCCATGCGAACTCCGGAAGGTAGAGGGCAGCAAATGCACACATTCTCACAATATCTTTGACATAATGGCAACACACTTGCGCGTCCACGGTATCTCACTCGCATGAATGCGCCCACCGAATCCTACCCCCAACTCACTCTCGCCAATTGCGACAGCGAACCGATACACATACCGGGCGCCATCCAGCCGCTGGGGGCCCTGCTCGCGTTCGATCCCGACGGCACGCTGCGTTACGCCAGCGAGAATGCCGCCCAGTTGCTCGACACCTGCCTGACGCTGGACCAGCCTTGCGCGCCTGAGGCGTTGCCGCCGGGCCTTGCGTACTGCCTGTCCACTTGGCTCGGCAACCCCGACCCCATTTTCGATCCGCTGACCATCACGCTGGATCGCGCCACCTATGACGTGATCGGCCATCGCAATGTCGATGGGCTGACGATTGTCGAACTCGAGCGCCGGGCCGACGGCGTCGGCATTGCCGCGCCCGAGCGCATCTACCGCAGCATCGAGCGCGTGCGCCGGCAGCGTGACATTCCCGCGCTCCTGGACAGCATGGTGCGCGAAGTGCAGCGCGCCACGGGCTTTGACCGGGTGATGGCGTATCGCTTCCATCCCGACGACAGCGGCGAGATCGTGGCTGAACAGCGACGCGCCGACCTGGACGACTGGGTGGGCCGCCGCTATCCCGCCGGCGACATTCCGGCGCAGGCGCGCCGGCTCTATACGGTAAACACCCTGCGCCTGATCGCCGATGCGACCTACCAACCGGTGCGCGTGCTGAGCGCCCCTTCGCCGGATCCCCGCCCGCTGGACTTGAGCTTCTCGGTCTTGCGCAGCGTGTCGCCCGTCCACCTGGAATACATGGCGAACATGGGGGTACGGGCGTCTATGAGCCTGTCGCTGGTGATCGGCGGCCGCCTGTGGGGCATGATCGCCTGCCACCATCACACGCCGCGGGCCGTGCCCTACCCCGCCCGCCTGGCGTGCGAGGCGATGGCGCAGGTCGTTGCGGCCACGGTGTCCGGCATCGAAGCCAATGAGCGGGCCGAGCAATCCCGCCAGAACGCCGCGCTGGTCAGCAAGCTTGTCGAGCGCGTGTCAGCCTCTGAAAACGTGCATCAGGCGCTGTCGCAGGGCGGCGATACGCCGGCCTCGCTGGTCCCGAACGATGCCGCGCTGTGCCTCTGGAGCAACAGCGTCACAGTGTTTGGCGGCATTGCGCCGCGCGGCGAACTGGCGGGCATCCTGAACGCGCTGGACCAGAGCGGCCAGCGCGTGGTGCACACCACCAACATCGCGCGCGACTACCCCGAATTGCAGACCGAAATCGTCCCGTACGCGGGCCTGCTCGCGTGCAAGTTCGACCCCATGAACAATGGCTGGCTGGTCTGGCTGCGCAAGGAGCAGATCGAGACCCTCGTGTGGGGCGGCAAGCCGGAAAAGCAGTACGCGGTCGGCAGTCTCGGCCCGCGGCTGACCCCGCGCGGCTCGTTCGAAGCCTGGCGCGAGGTCGTACGCGGGGTCTGTCTTCCCTGGCTGCCTGGGGAGCTTGAGGCCGTGGACAACCTGCGTGACGAACTCTCGCACATTTCGACCAGCCGCGCCGCCGACGTCGACCGCGCCCGCACCGCGCTGCTGGCCATGCTGGGCCATGACCTGCGTGACCCGCTGCAATCCATTTCCATGGCCGCGACCCTGCTGTCCCGCACCGATACCGGCGCGCGCATGGGCGAGCGCATCCGCTATTCCAGCGGCCGGATGCAGCGCCTGATATCGCAGGTGCTGGACCTGTCGCGCCTGCAAGGCGGCCTGGGGCTGGGCATTGAAAAGCGGCTGTGCGACCTGTCGGCACTGGTGAACGGCCTGATCGAGGAAAAGCGCCAGGCCTACCCCGGCCTGCGCATCGAACCCGACGTGCCGGACGGCCTGACGCTCATGGCCGATACCGACCGTATCGCGCAGGTGGTGACCAATCTGATGGGCAACGCGCGTCAGCACGGCGCGCCCCGCCAGCCCATCATGGTGACCGCCGCAAAAACCGATGACGGCATTACGCTCAGCGTCATCAACCATGGCGGCCCGATCGCCGAAGACGTGCTCGCGCACCTGTTCTCGCCCTTCAAGCCGGAATCGGTGGGCCAGTCGCGCAACCGCTCCGGCCTGGGGCTGGGCCTGTACATTGCCGAGCAGGTCGTGCGCGACCACGGCGGCGACATTGCCGTCCAATGCCGCGACGGGCTCGTCATCTTCACGGTCACGCTGCCCCGCGCCATGCCTGAAGCAACCCCCTCTTGAACCTGGGAGACATAACTTGAACGAAGTGCGCGCCATGCGGGTCCTGCTGGTGGACGACAACGAAATGGGATCGGAACTGCTGGCCGAGTTCCTGGCGCTTTCAAACCTGGAGACGCGGTGCGCCGCCACCGGGGCCGAAGCCCTGGAGCTGGTCAACACGTTCGCGCCGGATGCCGTGCTGCTGGACATCCTGCTGCCCGACATGGACGGCTACGAGCTGGCCAAGCGCCTGCGCGAACGCGCCAACCCGCCGCGCATCTATGCGCTGAGCGGCCTGGCGCGGCACGAACGACGCGATGCCATCAACGGCATCTTCACTGGATGGATCGAAAAGCCGGCGGACCCCGACGCGCTCCTGGCCATTCTGCACGAGGCCAACTGACGGTTCTTTCATGATGCAATCCGACACCCTTGGCCTGCTGGCCGCAAAGGGCGTGCAGCTCAAGGTACTCAGCCAGATCTTCCCCGTGCTGCGCCATGAAGTCCTGGGCCCGCTGTCCAGCGCCTCGCTCGCGGCCGCCATGCTGCGCCAGGCGCCTGAAGGCACCACCGGCGAAGCCGTCCAGCAACGCTGCGAGCGGCTTGCCGGCGACCTTTCCGACATGCTCGACGAAAGCGTGGGCGTGGTGCGCGAGCTGGATGGTTGGCTGAGCGATGGCGGCGCCATGACGTCCAGCGGCGACCTGCTGCACGACTGCCGCAAGCTGATGTTCTCGCACCTGCTGCTGGCGAGCCACGGCATCCGCTGGCCCGATCAGGTGGCGCACGCGGACGTGCCATTGTTCAGCACACGATATCTGGTCCTGGCATGGCTGTTGTGCCTGTTGCCGCTGGTGCCCGCGGATGCGCAGCTCGAAGTGGACGCGTCCGAGCCCGGCGTGTGGCGTGCCCGCGTGCCCGAAGGCGCACCGGCCTCGGACAAGCCGCCGGCGTTTGACCCGCAGGAAATCGAGTTGCTGGCGTCCGCTTCGGGCTGGCGGCTGGAGCGTCAGGATCGCTGCTGGTCGCTGCATCTGCCAGCGTAACCCGCTGCCGTAATATCACCGGCTTGATGTCGCCGGCTTAACCGTCCCACCAACCCTTCACGTCACGAGCCCCATGATTTCTCCCGTCCATCAGGTGCTGCGCGAAGGCACCCGCGAACGTCACGAAACGCTGGACCAGGGTCTGGCGCTGGCCGAAGACCACGTTGACCGCGGCCACTATCTGGCCTATCTGCGCGCGCTGCTGGGATGGCTGGAACCGTTGGAGCAACAGCTCTGGCAACTGGACTGGCCGGCGTCGCTGCGCGCCCCTGAGCGGGCCGGCAAGACCGCCTGGCTGCATGAAGACCTGAAGGCGGCGGGCGACCCCGCGCCCGTCGTGCATTGCGCACAGCCGCCGCAGATAGCGGCGCCCGACGCCTACGCACTGGGCGTCGCGTACGTTGTCGAAGGGTCGCAGTTGGGCGGCCGGTTCCTGGCCAAGCGCCTGCAGGCGGTGGCGCCCGAGTTGCCCCAGCGCTACTTGCGCGGGTATGGCGAGCAGGTGGGACCGCTGTGGAAGGAATTTCTGCTGTACCTGGACAGCGAGGCCGGCGCGGCGGGCCGCGAGGAACAGGCGCTGCAAGGCGCCCGCGACGCCTTCGACAGCCTGACCGCCTGGCTGCGCAGCCAGGGCGCGCTGCGGGCCTGAGCCCGGCAGCGCGACCCCAGGCGGATTACAGCTTTTCGGTTTCGCCCGACTTGGGCTGCCACTTCATCAAGCGCTTCTCGCCAGCCCCGACGATGGTGTCCAGGATCAGCGCAAAGGCGGTCAGCACGATGATGCCGGCAAACACGGTGTTCACGTCGAACGTGCCTTCGGCCTGCAGGATCAAGTAGCCCACGCCGCTTGCCGACCCCAGGTATTCGCCGACGACCGCGCCCACGAACGCCAGACCCACCGAGGTGTGCAGGCTGGAGAACACCCAGCTCGTGGCCGACGGCAAGTACACGTGACGCAGCAGCTGGCGCTTGCGTGCGCCCAGCATGCGGGCGTTGTCCAGCAAGGTGGGGCTGACTTCGCGCACGCCTTGATAGACATTGAAGAACACGATGAAGAACACCAGCGTCACGGCCAGCGCCACCTTGGACCAGATGCCCAGGCCGAACCACATGCCGAAGATGGGCGCCAGGATGACGCGCGGCATCGAGTTGGCTGCCTTGATGTAGGGATCCAGGATTGCGCTGGCGCGCGGCGACAGCCCGAGCCACAAGCCGAAGGCCAGGCCCGCGATCGTGCCGATGAAGAACGCCAGCACGGTCTCGGTCAGCGTCACGGCCAAGTGGTTGTAGATGTCGGCGTTGGTGACGAACCACGCCCAGATGCGCCCCCACACCTTCAACGGTTCGCCGAAGAAGAAGGCGACCTTTGGATCGCGCGACGCAAAATGCCAGACGGCCAGGATGATGACGAGCAGCAGCAATTGCCAGACGCGCAGGCTGCCGGAACCGGATTTGTTCAGTTTGGGCATGGCTCAGGCTCGCTTCTGTTGGGCATAGCCCTTGAGCACTTCCTCGCGCAGCACGCCCCAGATGGCGGCATGCAGCTCGACGAAACGCCGGTCAATGCGCACTTCGGCCACGTCACGCGGACGCGGCAGATCGATGGCGAATTCTCCGATGGGATGGGTGCCCGGACCGGCGGACAGCACGATCACGCGGTCGCTCATGGCGATGGCTTCGTCCAGGTCATGGGTGATGAACAGCACCGCCTTGCGCTTGGCCATCCACAGGTCCAGGACCTCGTTCTCCATGAGCTGGCGCGTCTGGATGTCCAACGCCGAGAACGGTTCGTCCATGAGGATGATGTCGGGGTCGCGGATCAGCGTCTGCGCCAGCATGGCGCGTTTGCGCATGCCGCCCGACATCTGATGCGGATAGCGGCCCTCGAATCCGCCCAGGCCAACGCGGCGCATCCATTCACGTCCGCGATCCAATGCCTCGGCGCGGGGCACGTTGGCGAACTCCAGGCCGGCGATGACGTTGTCCAGCGCGCTGCGCCAGGGGAGAAGCGCCTCGCCCTGGAACATGTAGCCCGCACGTTCGTTGATGCCAACCAGCGGCTGGCCAAAGACCTTCACCTGCCCCGACGACGGCGCCAACAGGCCGGCGCTGACGTTGAGCAACGTGGACTTGCCGCAACCGGTCGGGCCCACCACGGACACGAACTCGCCCGGCGCGATGGCCAGGGTCGTGTCGCTGACCGCGGTGTAGCGCTGCGACCGGTCGTCACGCGAGACAAAGGTGCAACTTATGTTTTCCAGCGACAGCGCGGCTTCAGCCATTGGCACACTTCTCGTTGGCGCGGCGCGCGAAATCGTTGGTCCACACCTTCGACGGATCGACCTTCGAGCCGTTGAAGTCAGCCTGGTAGGCGGCCAGCGCCTTGAGCGCGGTGGCCGCGCCGTCTTCGGGGATCATGCCGTCCGGCGACAGGCCTTCCATGCTCTTGCCGAGCGCGGCCTTGTAGATGGCCGGATCGCCCAGCAGGTAGGTTTCGGGCACGACCTTGGCGATTTCCTCGGGGCCGGCCTTCTGAATCCACTTGTCGGCGCGCACGATGGCGTTGGTCAGCGCCTGGACGGTGTTGGGATTGGCGTCGATGAACGTCTGCGGCGCATACAGGCAGCCGGCGGGCATGTTGCCGCCGAAGATTTCCTGCGTGTCCTTGAGCGTGCGCGTGTCGACGATGATCTGGATGTCGCCGGGCATCTCCAGCATCGAGACCACCGGGTCCGTGTTGGAGATGGCGTCGATCTGGCCGCTGCGCACGGCAGTCACCGCGCCCGCGCCAGCGCCCACGCCGATGAAGGACACGTCGGAGGCCTTCAGGCCGTGCTTGGCAAGGAAAAAGCTGACCACCATGTTGGTGGACGAGCCCGGCGCGGTCACGCCGATCTTCTTGCCTTTCAGGTCAGCCGCACCCTTGTAGCCCGGGATGTTTTTCTTGGAGACGCCCACGCCGATCATCGGCGCGCGGCCTTGCAGCACGAAGGCGCGATAGGCCTGACCCTTGGAGTGCATGGACAGCGTGTGCTCGAAGGCGCCCGAGACCACGTCGGCGCTGCCGCCCACCACGGCCTGCAGGGCCTTGGAGCCACCGGCAAAGTCCGCGATGCTGACGTCCAGCCCTTCGTCCTTGAAGTAACCGCGCACCTCGGCGATCGTCAGCGGGAGGTAATAGATCAGCGGCTTGCCGCCGACTGCGATCTGGACCTTGGTCTTTTCAAGCTTCTGCGCGCGCACGATGGCAGGGGCCATGGTCATGACGCCGGCAGCGCCGGCGATCTTGAGCAGTTCACGGCGGGTGACTGTCATTGCTTTGTCTCCTGGTTGTCGGATATTCCGATAGCGCCGGTCTTCGCCAGCTTGTCGATAGCCGCTGAATCATACCCCAGCGATTTCAGGACTTCCTCGGTATGTTCCCCTAATTTCGGGCCCACCCAGCGCGTCTGGCCAGGTGTTTCGGATAGCTTGGGAACCACGCCCGGCAGCTTGACGGGACTGCCGTCCGCCAGGCGATGCTGTTCGATCATGCGGCGCGCAAGGAACTGCGGATCGCTGAACATGTCGGCCACGCTGTAGATCTTGCCGACCGGCACGTCGGCGCGCTTCAGGGCTTCGAGCGCCGCTTCGATACCGCGTCCGTCGCACCATTGCTGGATGGCGCCGTCGATCTCTTGAACGCGCCGCGCGCGGCCGTCGTTGCGCACCAGATCCGGATCCTCGGCCAAATCGTCACGGCCGATGGCCCGCATCAGACGATGAAAAATCGCGTCGCCGTTGCCGGCGATGACGATGTTCTGGCCGTCGCGCGTGGTGTAGGTATTCGAGGGCACGATGCCCGGCAGCGCGCCGCCGGTGCGCTCGCGCACCACGCCAGCCACGTCGTACTCGGGGACCAGGCTCTCCATCATGTTGAAGACGGCTTCGTACAGCGCCACGTCAACCATCTGGCCCTGCCCTGCCTGGCATTCGTCGCCCGTCTTGCCGTTCCAGCGGCCGCCGGTGGCGTCGCGATGGCGCAGCGCCATCATCGCGCCGATCACGCCGTGCAGCGCCGCGATGGAGTCACCGATGGAGATGCCGACCCGCAGCGGCGGGCGGTCGGGGTGGCCCGACACGTAACGCAGGCCGCCCATGGATTCACCGATGGCGCCAAAGCCGGGCTGATCCTTCATGGGGCCCGTCTGGCCGTAGCCGGACAGGCGGACCATGATGAGCGCGGGATTGATGGCGCGCAGCTGCTCAAAGCCGAGCCCCCACTTTTCCAGGACGCCGGGGCGGTAGTTCTCGACCACCACATCGGCGTCCAGCGCCAGCTTGCGGGCGATCTCTTGCGCACGCGGGTCCTTCAAATTGAGCGCGATGGATTGCTTGTTGCGGGCCTGCACCGTCCACCACAGGGAATTGCCCTCGTGCAGATGGCGCCAACTGCGGATGGGATCGCCGCCGCCCGTGCCGTCCGGCCCGTGCGGGGTCTCCACCTTGATGACGTCGGCGCCGAATTCGCCGAAGATGCGCGCGGCGAATGGGCCGGCGATGAGCGTGCCGAGTTCCAGGACCTTCAGTCCGGTCAGCGCTGACATGGATTGTCTTCCTCACATTGATTGCCCGGCCGATACGTTGCCGGCGGGCGTTCTGGTACCGCGAGCGTCAGGTGGTCTTGCGCTCCATCAGAGCCCAGGCGATGGTGCCGGCATCGACGTATTCAAGCTCGCTGCCGGCAGGCACGCCACGCGCAAGGCGCGTGACCCGCAGGCCGCGCTCGCCCAGGGCCTCGCCCAGGAAATGCGCGGTGGTCTCGCCTTCGGCCGTGAAGTTGGTGGCCAGGATGACTTCCTGCACCACCCCATCCGTCGCGCGCTTGATCACGCGCTCGAAATCCAGCTCACGCGGGCCGATGCCTTCCAGCGGCGCGACCCGGCCCATGAGAACGTAGTAGAGGCCACGGTAGCCGTGGCTGGACTCGATCATGTTCTGGTCGGCCGGCGTTTCGACGATGCACAGCAGCGAGGGATCGCGCTTGACATTGGAGCAGGTGGCGCAAACCTCGTCTTCAGAGAAGCTATTGCAGCGCGCGCAGTGCTTCAGATCCCGTACCGCGCCGGCAAGCGCCCGTCCCAGCAAATCCGCGCCTTGCGGATCATGCTGCAACAGGTGATACGCCATGCGCCTGGCCGATCGCACGCCCACGCCGGGCAGGCGCCGCAGCGCTTCGATCAGCGAGACCAGCGGCTCGGGTTCGGGCAGTAAGGGATCCATTGCAACCTACGGCAGCGGCAATCAGAACGGCAGCTTCATGCCCGGGGGCAGCGGCATGCCGGCGGTCACCGACGCCATCTTTTCCTGCGAGGTGGCTTCGGCCTTGCGCAGCGCGTCGTTGAACGCGGCGGCGACCAGGTCTTCCAGCATGTCCTTGTCGTCGGCCAGCAGCGACGGGTCGATCTCGACGCGCTTGACGTCGTGGCGGCAGGTCATGGTGACCTTCACCAGGCCGCCGCCCGAGGCGCCTTCGACCTGGATGTCAGCCAGCGCGTCCTGCGCCTTCTTCATGTTTTCCTGCATCTGCTGCGCTTGGCGCATCAGGCCGGCGAGTTGTCCTTTCATCATGATGGGAGCTTCCTTGAACGAGGGGAATGAGGTTGGCCGCCGCGTCAGGCGGCGGCCGCTGAATCAACGTGGCGGATCGAGCCAGCAACGACGTGGCCGCCGAAATCCGACAGCAGCGCTTGCACGAAGGGATCGTCGGCGACGGCGTTTTCGGCCGCGAGCTGGCGCGCCGCGCTCTCGGCCTGGGCCACGGCATACGCCGTGGCGTCACCGGTGACGCCGACCTGCACGTCCAGCCGGATGCCCTGCCCGAAATGTTCGCACAGGACGGTCTGGAGGCGCACCCGGCTTTCGCTTTCGGCCAGGGTCTTGACGGCCACGCGCAGGATGATGGCATCGCCATGCACGCCGGCCCATTCGCTCTGGCGAGCCAGTTCCGATGCCAGGCCCGTCACGGGCAGGCGCGCGGCCAGCTCGGGCCAGGACGCCGAGTCCATGTCCGTCAGGCGAGGCGCACGCGACTGGCGTTTGCGCGCGGGCGCGGGGCCATCGCGGCGAGCGGCCGGCGGTGCAGGCGCCGGGGCGGGTGACGTGGCCAGCGTTTCGAAATCGTCATCCGGATCGGACGTGAAACCGCTGTCGGGCATGAACCCGCCTTCGGCTTCAAAGGGGATTTCTTCGTCGACCCAGGACGGCGGGCCGTCGGTGTCGCCCATTGCCGGGGCGGACGCGGATGCCGGGGCGATCGCCGCGGCGGCCGTTGTCACGGCCAGGGCAGCGGAGCCTTGCGGTTTGGCGGACGGGGCGTGAGGCGCTGCGGCGTCGGGAGGCGAGGTGTCGGCGGTCGGGGTGTCGGCGGTCGGGGTGTCGGCAGTCGATGCGTCGGCGGTCGATGCGTCAGGCGTCGATGCGTCAGGCGTCGATGCGTCAGCGGCCGTTACGGCGCGCGCTGCAGCGTTGCTCGTCGGTGCATTGGACGTCGCTGCGCCCGCATCTGCATTCGTGGCGTTCGGCGGCAGGTCTTCCCAAGGGGGGACGCTGCTGCTGTCTGCGGATTGCGGGACGGACGCGGCAGGCGATTGCGGCAATGCGACGGCGGCGGGCTGCGCGGGCGCGGCAGCGACAGTGGCGGGAGATTCCGACGGAGCGTCAGCGGACGCGGACGCTGATGCGGACGCGGACGCTGATGCGGACGCGGACTCTGATGCGGATGCCGGCGCCTCGTTGCGCGACGCATTGTCGTCGGCGGCGGTGCTCGCCGAGGCATTGACGGTCTCGGCATGGTTGACCACTGCGCCTGACACTGGCGGAGCGACCGCGCCGGTGTCGGGCGCAGACACGGCAGGCTGACCCGCGCCCGAAGACGCTGCGGCGGCGATGACAGCCGCGCCAACCGCAGCGGCGGCTGGCGCGGCGATGGCTGCCGCGGGTTCCGCGGTCTGACGCGCAGGCGCGGCGGGCGCTTCCAGCGCGGTCTGCGGACCGGCGTCGCCATTGAGCGCCAGCATGCGCAGGCACGCCATGATGAAGCCCGCGTATTCGTCGGGCGCCAGCGTCAGTTCGCCGCGGCTATGCACGGCGACGGAGTAGAACAGTTGCACGGCGTCCGGATGCAGCGCCTGAGCAAGCCGGGCGATGTCGCCGGCCAGCGGATCTTCGGCGGCGGTGACGCCGGTCACGCGCTGCTCGATCGCCACGCGCGAGAGCAGCACGGCCAGGTCGGCCAGCGCACCGGCATACGACAGTCCGCGAATCGCAAGTTCGTCGGCCACGGCCAGCACGCCCTTGGCATCGCCCGAAGACAGGGCATCCAGCAGGCGCACGAGATGGCGTTGGTCGATGGTGCCGAGCATGCCGCGCACGGCATCTTCGGTAAGGTTGCCCGCGCTGTAGGCGATGGCCTGGTCGGTGAGCGACAGGGCGTCGCGCATCGAGCCCGACGCCGCCTGCCCGATCAGCCGCAGGGCCGGGATTTCAAAGCCGACGTCTTCCTGGCCGAGCACGGCCTGCAGATGGCCAACGATAGAGTCGGCCGGCATCTGCTTCAAATTGAATTGCAGGCAGCGCGACAAAACCGTCACCGGGATCTTTTGCGGATCGGTGGTGGCCAGGATGAATTTGACGTGCGGCGGCGGCTCTTCCAGCGTCTTGAGCATGGCGTTGAACGCGTGCCCGGTCAGCATGTGGACTTCGTCGATCATGTAGACCTTGAAGCGTCCCGCGCCCGGTGCGTAAACCGCCTGCTCCAGAAGCTGCGTCATTTCCTCGACGCCGCGGTTGGACGCGGCGTCCAGCTCAAGGTAGTCGACAAAGCGGCCCGCATCGATCTCGGTGCAGGCGCGGCAGACGCCACAGGGCTTTGAGGTGATGCCCGTTTCGCAGTTGAGCGATTTGGCCAGGATGCGCGAGAGCGTGGTCTTGCCGACGCCCCGGGTGCCGGTGAACAGCCAGGCGTGATGCAGGCGTTGCGTGTCGAGCGCATGCGTGAGCGCGCGCACCACGTGATCCTGTCCCACCAGGGTATCGAACGATCGCGGCCGCCACTTGCGGGCCAATACCAGATAAGTCATGGCTGGATTGTAGAGCCTGATTGTTGAACCCGTTGATCGAGCGGGCTGGAATGCAAAGGGGACGGGCTTATTCCCGTGGAACGAATCCTTGGAAAATAACCCCGTCCCCTGTGAAAGCGAAGTAGCAAACGCTACAGCTTTGAAGAATCCGGTTGGCGAGCCTTACTCCGGCACTGACCCTAAACGACTATGGCTGCTTCGTTCCCGACCTGACCAGGTTCACCGTCGAACCATGCGAAGGGGCCCGCCAGCCGAGATTCTAGCAGAGCTGCGCTTCGCGCGCTCGCTAGCCTCTCGGCTGGCGGGCCCCGGGGGGCAATATGTGGGCCCCCTCCCCGGCCCTCCCCCCGAGGGGGAGGGGGTTGGGGTCTTGCTTCGCTTGCCCCCCTTCGGCTCGCTTCGCTTTGCCTTGCCTTGACTTGGGTGCTGCGCTTCTTTGTTTGGGGGGCGTTGCTTCGCTTGCCCCTTCGGCTCGCTTCGCTTTGCCTTGCTTGCTTGGGTTTTCGCTTCGCTTTATTCCATCAAATCTATCCACGCCTTTGCGCGGGGGAAGTACAGGGCGGCTCGGGCGCTGCGGCCATCTAGGGCTGTGACCTGGGTGCAGTAGCGCTGCAACTGTTCACCGTGGCGTTGGCGCATTCGGGTGGCGAAAGCGGGTGCTGATTCGCCTGGGTGAGGTCTGCCCGTCTTGTAATCGACGATCAGCCAGCCGTCTTCGGTGCTTAGGGCCAGGTCGATAACCGACACTTTGCCTGCTGCATCGATGAGGGGCCATTCTCGGCGGGCGCCTGACTGGGATAAGAGCCATAGGCCGCGTTCGTCTGCCAGGGTGGCTTGCAGGGTTTCCAGGACGGCTTCGGCGGCTGCGTCGGCTTGGCTGGCGGGGATGCCTGCTCGAGTCAACTGACGGCGCATGGCAGGTAGGCGGGGGGTTAGCGCTTCGGGGGGCCACGCTTGTATGCCGTCCTGACCGATGCGGGCCAGCCATGCGTGGGCCAAGGTGCCGATGGCGGCGTCGTAGCCGGCTTCCAGTTGCCACGCGGGATGTTCGGCGGCTTCGCCCCATGCGCGTCGGGTGGCCGTGGCGAAGCCGGCGCTCATGGTGATGTTCGATTGGCGTTGCAGCTGCGCGAGGCCCGCGCTGTCGATGCGGCGCAGGGGTTCGCCTTGCCATTCGGGGGCGTCGCCCTCCTCTTGGACCGGCTCGCCGTTGAGCGATGGCGGGACGGGTGGGGTCAGGCAGGGCCACAGGCGGCCTAGCAGGCTGGCTGCGGGTGGGGTCTTGGTCTGGCCGGTGGCTTCGTCGATCGATACGTGACCCACCAGGTGCAGGCGCTTGCGGGCTCTTGTGACGGCGACGTAGAGGAGGCGGTCGATTTCGTAGGAGGCGCGGCGGGCTTCGCGGGCGCCCAGGTAGCGGGAGACGGGGTCTGCCTCGGTTTCGGCGCGGGGTTTGACCGGACCGAAGAGGACGCGGCCGCCGCTTTGTTCGAAGCGTACCAACGGGGCCTGGTCGCCGCGCGGCGCGCGGTGCAGGCCGTACAGGATCACGGTTTCGAACTGCAGGCCCTTGGACTTGTGCATGGTCATGATCTCGACCGCGCCTTCGTCTTCGTCGGCGGCGTCGGGGGCCGCGAAGAGGCGGGAGATGCCGGCGTCCAGTGCAGCCACGTCAATGCTGCCGTGGGGGGCAAGGCGTTCGACCAGTTGGAACAGGCTTTCTGCGTCGTTGGCGACGGACAGGCCGGCGTACAGGCCCGGTCCGCCCAGCCGGCGCCATAGCGATTCCACCCATGCGGCGAACGGCATTGCGCCGGAGGCGTTGCGCTTGTCCAGCAGCACGGATGCGACCTGGCGCAGGCGCGCGAACTCGTCGGCGCTGAGCACGCTTTGCGCGGACGGCGCTTCGGGTTCGGGTACCGGCGCATCAAAGAGCGACGCTTGCGGGTCTGCCGACGCAGCGGCCGTTGCCGTCGCGGCAGGTTGCGGCGCAATGCGCAAGGCGCGTTCCAGCAGCACAGGTATCGGCGTGATGTGGTCGTCGCCAAACAGGCGCTGCAGCGACGTAAGCGTCAGGCCGCAATAGGGCGCGCGCAGCACGGACAGCCAGGCGAGGCGGTCGGCGGGATGCGACAGCGCGCGCACGAGCTGGACCAGGTCGGCCACGACGGGGCGCAGCGCCAGCGGCACGAGGTCGACCGCGCGGGAACGGATGCCTTCCTGCGCCAGCCGGCGCGTGAGATTGCCGAGGTGGCTGCGGGCGCGCACCAGGATCGCGACAGGGTGCTTGGCGCCCTTGTGGTCGGTGAGGGCCTGGCGCACCAGTCCCACCGCGATGTCTTCGGCCTGCTCTTCGGCGGGCGGCGCGCCCTCGCGTGACCAGGCCGGATGAAAGCGCACGGCGGGGTCGGGCAAGGCCGGATGAAAGGCCGTGGACGGGCTGTAGGCAATGGCGCCTGCCGCGGCGTCGCTGCGGCGGGGCAGCAGGTCGACGAACGACTGGTTCACCCAGTCCACGATGCCGGCTTGCGACCGGAAGTTGTCCGTGAGGTTCAGGAAGTCTGGTTTGACCTCTCCCACGCCGACGTCGGCCACTTCCAGGAACAGGCCGACCTCCGCCTTGCGGAAGCGGTAGATCGACTGCATGGGGTCGCCCACCAGGAAAAGACTGCGGCCGTCGCCGGACTGCCAGCCTGCCGTGAGCGTGCGCAGCAGGTCGAGTTGCGTCTGGCTGGTGTCCTGGAATTCGTCGATGAGCAGATGGCGGATCGAGGCGTCCAACTTGAGCAGCAGTTCGCCGGGATCGTCTGCGCTGCCCAATGCGGCGGCGGCGCGCTGGGCGATTTCGATGAAGTCCACCTCGCCCTTGTCGGCGAAGCGCAGTCGCAACTGCGCGACGGCGAGCGCGAGCGTCATGAGCTGCGCGCCCAGCACTTCCCATTGCGCATCGGTGAAATGCGGCGCGGGGATATCGCGGACGGCGTGCAGGCGCCGGACCCACGCGCCTTGCGCGTCGGCGCCTTCAAGCCAGGCGACGAAAGGTTCCTTGTGCGCGCATTTGGCCGGGAACCCCAGATTCTTGTTGACCGTCTTGCGCAAGGAGCCGGTGCCGGTCAGCAACAGATGCGCGACGGCGCGCCAGGCGTCCAGCAGTTCGGCATCGGGCTGCAGTTCGTCAGTCCAATCCAGCAATGCGGCCAGCTTGTTCTCGTCTTCGCCGTCCTGCAGGTTGGCCGCGGCAAGCCGCGCCGGGCCGCTAAGCGACTCGCACCAGCCGTAGGGCATGGCGGCGCACAGGGCATCGAGGTCTTCGCCGATGGCTTCGGCCAACGTGGCCTCCATGGCCTCGCGGTCGGAGCCGTGGCGCAAGAGCGGCAGCCATTGATCGCGCTGGCCCAGCATGTCGGCGATGGCGTCCTTGGCGGCCTGCACGTCGACGTCGAGGTGGCGCAGCAGGATGCGCACGGCCTCGTAGTCGTCGGCGAGATCCAGTGTGGCGCGCGCCGCGGCCTCGTAGTGCGAACGCGCATCGTCTGTGATGTCCGGCATGCCGCCCAGCTCGGACAGCCACGGCATGCTGCGCACCAGCCCCGCGCAGAACGAGTCGATGGTGCGGATGGCAAGACGCGCGGGATGCTCGAGCAGATGCCAGCCTTGTTCGGCATTGCGATCGAGCGCCGCGCGAGCGAGGTCCCAGCTGCGGCGTTCGTGGGCGGCTTCGGGCGGCGCCTCCAGGCCACGGCGCAGCTTGCTCAGCACGCGGGCATGCATCTCGGAGGCGGCCTTGCGCGTGAACGTGATGGCGACGATTTCTTCGGGCCGGTTCACCGTAGCCAGCAGGGCCAGGATGCGGTCGGTCAGGAGTTCGGTCTTGCCCGACCCCGCAGGCGCCTGGACCAGAAAGGAGCGCGCGGGATCGAGCGCTGCGGCGCGCGCGGCGTGGTCATGCGGAAGGCGATCTTGTTCGGCCATGGTCATGCGTCCTCGTCGTCCAGATGCAAGCGCAGGAACGGCAAGGCATCACAGTATTTCAGATCGTCGCGCCGGTACGCGACATTGGCCGCATAGCCGGCGACGTATTCGTCGGCCAGCGACTCGATAGCCACGCGCCAGCGTTGGCGGATTTCGGGCCAGGACAGGCCTTCGAAGAATTTGCTTTCGCTGGCCAGCGTAACGCCCGGCATGCCCAGGTCTTCGTCGGCCAAGCCTTGTGCGGCGACTTGCCGCGCGTGGATCTGCGCAAGCACCAGGCCCGCCGCTTCCCCGCCGGCGGCGTCGGCCAGCACGGACGCGTAGAACGGCAACTGCACGTTCACGGGACGGCTGCGCGACCAGTCGGGCTCGGGCTTGGCCGCGGCCACGCCGGTCTTGTAGTCGACGATGACGTTGCGGCCATCGGGCAGGCTGTCGATGCGGTCCAGCCGCAGCTTCAGGTTGAGCGCGCCACGCTGCCACTGATGGTTCTTTTCGACCTGTGCGACCGCGAACGGCATGCGCTGCGCTTCGAGGTCGAGCCACGACGCCAGTACGGCCTGGGCACGCTGGCATTCCAGCGCCCGCAGGGCCGGTGCGTATTCCTTGAGTTCTTCGTCAGCGGCCTGCGCCACGGCCTGCTCCAGCAGCGCCGGCAGGCGGCCTGCCGCAAGCTGTTCGTGCAGCGCATCCTGGTCGGGCATCATGCCCCACACGATTTCGAGCGCCTTGTGCAGGAACTGGCCGCGCACGTTCACGGTGGCGGCGTCGGCATACGGCGCGAGCTCGCGCCCGCCGAGACGGTGGCGCACGAAGGCCCACAGCGGATTGCGCGCCTGCGTGTCCAGCACATCCAGCCCGCCCCCGCCACGATTGCCGGCGGCCAGCGGCGGCCCTTGCGAATCGTCGAGCGATTCCTGCGGCAAGGCGGCCTGCGATTCGGCCATGACCGGCGCCCAATCGGTGAGGGGAAGCGCGGCGATCAGCGGCGACGGGCGCAATTCGCGTTCGCCATCCATGTGCGCGTGGCTGACGATGATGCTGGGCGCACAGCGGCAGAGCGCGGCGTACATGCCTTCCGCCCATTCGCGTTCGCGCTCGGGCGTGGCGCGTGGCGCCCTGGCCTGACGCAATACGGCCAGGGGCAGCAGCGGGTTTGGCTTCGGCGATGCCGGCAATACGTCGTCCGTCAGGCCCAAGAGCCAGACACCATCCCAGTAGCCGCCTTCGGCTTCCAGCAAACCCAATACGTCCAACCGCGCGAGCGGGTCGCGCTGCGGCTGGAACGAGGATGAACGCGCCACGCTTTCCAGCAGGTTCACCGCCGCCAAGCCGCCCAGACGGCCCGCGGCCGGCGCCAGCGCCGAAAAGCTGCCGAGCGCATCGCCAAGCGCACCCATGACCTGATAACCCACACTGTCCAGCGGCGCTTCGCCGGGGAAGCCCAGGGCCGTCAATGCGGCCTTCATGCGCAGCATCCAGACATCGCACGTAGCCTTGTTGCCGCCTTGCGTCCAGATCTCTGTGGCGTGGTTCCATGCCTGCGCCAACAACGGTATGTCCGCGAGCAGTTTGCGCCATTCCGGCAAGGCTACGTGCAGCTTGCCCTGGCGCCGCCAGCGCGCGTCAATGGCCGCAAGACGCGCGCGGTCGCGCACGTCGCCGGCGCAATGCCCTGCAAGCAGCGCGGCGCCCAGCACGTCGACGCCACATCCCTTGCCGGGCGCGCATTCGGCCAACGCCCGCAGCCACGCCAACGCCGCGCGCGCCATGGGCCATTCGTCGAGCGGGCGGCCCACCGCCACGTTGAACGCAAACGCCGGCGCGCCGTCTCGCCCGGCCAGCGCCTGGCTGAGCACGCGGCGTGCAAATGGGGATTCGGCTTCAAGTTGCGGCGAGACGATGGCATAACGGCCGGCGGGGTTGGCCTTCAATTGGCTGGCCGCCCAGGCCGCGGCGGCGCGCCATTCAGCGCCTTGGTCTGCGGCTTCGAAGCGATGCGCCACCGCTTGCACGCGCTGCGTGTCGCGCCATTGCGCAACATCCGTGCCCTGCGCCTCGAACGCGAGCAGCAGGCGCTGAAAGCGCGGTGAGATGTCCGTGAATCCGGCAAGCACCAGTTGCCGCGGCGTGGCGAGGCGGCCGGCTTCAAGCGCGCGCAGCACGCGCGCATAGCCCTGGTTCGCGTCTTCGGCGTCAATGCCGGCGAGGGTCTGGCGGTAGCGTTCGCGCCATCGCGCAAAGCCGCGGTATTCGTCGGTATCCGCGCCGGAAGGCACCTGCAACGCCCATTCGTCCATGAGCAGGTCGGCATCCATCGACAGCCGGGCAGCCTGGCTGGCGTCCAGCAGGACGCGTTCGGCTTCTTCGATGCGGATGGCTTCGGTCCAGACGAGCTGTGTGGCGAAACTGTCGAGCCGGTAGGCAGGCACGTCTTCGTCGGATTCGAACGCGAGCTCGTTGGCGGATTCCGCAAGCCAGGCGGACAGCGGCAGGATGCGAGGCAATTCGCTGACCTGACGTTCCTGGCGCAGCAATCCGGCGAGCTCGAGCGTAAGGCGGCGCGACAGGCGATTGTTCACCGTCAGCACAAGCGTGTCCGCCGCAGGCAGACCAGCGATGTCTGGCAACGAGAGATCGGAGTAGGTGGGCGCTGCGTCCTGCATGGTCATCCAAGGGCGCGCGCGGCAGGCGCCACGCGAAGAAAAAGAGATGAAAAAGGCGGAGAAAAATCTCCGCCGTAGGATACCGCGAGCCGGCCGGCAAAATGCGCCGGTTGCGGTAAGCCGAGCCCTGTCAAAACCCGCAGAGTGCGGCCAGGTTTTCCCAGTGAATCTGCATCTCTGGCGTGGTGTACCCCCAGAATGCAAGCCCCAACACGGCAACCAACGCCAGCACGCCCACGGCGCGCCAGCCTTTGCGGCGCGGGGCTTCGGGGTTCGGGCTGGCGTTCATGGCGCGGTTCCGGGAGGTCGTGATCACGCCGTTGCGGGCTGAGCCGGCGTCACCGGCTGTTCACGCACGGGCAGGCACAGCAGCGCGGCGATGACCGCCAGTGCAACGCCCAGCCACCAGACCAGGTCATAGCTGCCGGTCTTGGCGTAGGCGTAGCCGCCCAGCCACACGCCGATGAAGCTGCCCAACTGATGGCCGAGGAACACGATGCCCGAGAGCGTGGCCGCATAGCGCAGGCCATAGATCTGACCGATGAGCCCCTGCGTCAACGGCACGGTGCCCAGCCAGAACAAACCCATCCATGCGGCAAATACGTACAACACCCATGGCGTCAGCGGCACCGAAAGCAGCAACAGGATGCCGAAGGCCCGCATGAAGTACACCACCGCCAGCAGCCGCTTCTTGCTGTACTTGCCGCCGAGTTTGCCGGCGTAGAACGACCCCAGGACGTTGAAGAGGCCGATGAGCGCGATTGCGGTGGCGCCCTGCCCGGCCGTCAGCCCGCCGTCGGTCACATAGGCAGGCAAATGCAAGGTGATGAACGCGGTATGGAAGCCACAGACGAAGTAGCTCCAGAACAGGAAGTGGAACGACGGATGCCGCACGGCCTGCTTGATGGCGGTGGCCAGCGATTGCTGGGGACCCGTGTGCGCTTGCGGCCGGCCACGCAGGAAATACGCAAGCGGTGCGGCGCATGCCACGAAGAGCGACAGCACCCACAGCGCGCCGGTCCAGTCCAGACCGCTGATGAGCAGTTGCCCGGTAGGCACCACGGCAAACTGCCCCAGCGAGCCGCCCGCGCTGGCAATGCCCATCGCCGTGCTGCGATAGGCGGGCGGCACGGAGCGCGCGACAACGGGCAGGATGACGGGGAAGGTGGTGCCCGCCTGGCCCAGCCCGACCAGCACGCCGGCCGTCAGATAGAGCGTGGCCTCGTCGGTGGCAAAGCGCGTGCCGATGAGACCAAGCATGTACAGCAGCGCGCCCAGGGCAATCGTGCGGCCGGAACCGTAGCGGTCGGCCAGCATGCCCATGAAGATACAGGCCACGCCCCACACCAGGTTCTGCAGGGCGAAGGCCATGGAGAACACTTCGCGGCTCCAGCCGTGCGCCAGGCCCATCGGTTGCATGAAAAGGCCGAAGGTGGCGCGCACCCCCATGGCAAGCAGCACGACCAGGGTGCCCAAGGCAATGGTGCGTGCGGAAATCGTATCGGTTTGGCTAGACATGAAACCCGTGTCTGGTTGTTTTTGGGTTTGCGCCCCCTCCTCGGGGCGGCCCCGCGCGGCGGCGGGACTCAAACATCATATACAAGTCGGCAGGCGGGTCCGTGAATACCCGCGTTGGCACGACAAGCTTCGCGGACGAGGCGTTTGCGAGGCGCCATCCAAAGCCCAATGATTTGGGCGTTGCCCCGCCTGCTGATAGACTTGCGTCCTGCTTCGAGGCCCGCGTCCGCAGTGCTAAACTTCGGCTCGCAAGTTCCGCAGCAATTTCAAGGCCTTAGTGCAGTAGCGCGCCCATGCTGGCGCCCGTTTGCCGCCCTCAGTGCTGCAAGCGTCTCGCGCACCCGCCCCGCTCGCCGTAGTTAAATGGATATAACCGGCCCCTCCTAAGGGTCAATTGGTGGTTCGATTCCACCCGGCGAGGCCACTCAAGCCTCGGCCTTGCGCGCCGTTCCTCCTCAAAAAAGTCCACCCATTCAGCCAGATGAGGGTTAATCCGGGCTACGCTCTTGCGCGCTGCGCGGTTAGCTTTGCGACTTCTGACATGTGACCAATTGCTGCTGCGTCAATATGTCACTGATATTTTTTTCGGTAAACGTCGCAAATCGCCTTGCGTGGCACTTGAAATTGCTGTTTAAATTCGACGCGTAAGCCCATAATTCATCTGGACTTTTCCTGATCCGACGAAACGCCGGCTTAAGAAATATTTGTTCACAGACCGACAAGCCTGCTCAACCATGGCCTTTTCCTGGAAACGTGCAATTGCGAAAGCCCTAGCGCCTGCCGCGCTGGCGGTGTGCGCGCTCCTGCCCCCTGCGGCACAAGCAGCCAAAAATTCCGATCCTTGCAAGACAAACGCCAAATCGGCGGCCTGCAAGGCGCAACAAGCAAAGAAGGCCCCCGCGCCCAAGGCGGGCTCGGGCAAGAGCGCCGCTGCCAAGCAGGCAGCGCCGTCCGCCAAGAAGTCGCCTCCCAAATCCTCTTCGGCCAAGAAGGCCCCGCCCAAGAGCGGCAAGCAGGTTGCCGCGAAAGGCACGCCGTCCAAGAAGGCGGGCGCGTCGGGTAAGAGCGGCAAGGGTGGCAAGGCGGACAAGGCCGCTCGCGGCCGGCGCGTTGCCGCAGCCGGCGCTGCCAGCGCCGCGATGCCGCCGCCCGCCGCCTCGGCCCGCGCCGAAGCGGCCGCGCTGCGCTCCAGCACCGCCTATGTGCAAGACCTGGAAACTTCCACGGTCATCTTCGCCAAGAACGAAAACGTCGTGCGCCCCATTGCTTCGATCTCGAAGCTGATGACCGCCGTCGTCGTGGTGGACGCCAACCTGCCGATGGACGAGATGCTGGAGATCACCGACGAGGACGTCGACGAGCTCAAGCACACCACGTCGCGGCTGCGCGTGGGCACCAAGCTGTCGCGCGGCGACATGCTGCACCTGGCGCTGATGTCTTCCGAAAACCGCGCCGCCAACGCGCTGGGCCGCCACTACCCGGGCGGCCTGCGGGCCTTCGTGGCCGCCATGAATGCCAAGGCGCAATCGCTGGGCATGACCAGCACGCGGTTCATCGAACCCACCGGCCTGTCCAGCAACAACGTGTCGTCGCCGCATGATCTGGCGCGCCTGTTGCGCGCGGCGTCGCAGCGTCCGCTGATCCACCGCTACTCCACCGACACGGAGTACGAGGTCGAGATCAACAACCGCACGCAGACCTTCCGCAACACCAACCTGCTGGTGCGCAAGCCCGACTGGGACATCAAGGTGTCCAAGACCGGCTACATCAACGAAGCGGGCGAATGCCTGGTGATGCTGGCGCGCATCAACGGCCGCGACCTGGCGATCGTGCTGCTGGATTCGCAGGGCAAACTCTCGCGTATTGGCGATGCCGTGCGCATCCGCCGCATCGTGCAGAGCGAAGTGGCGATGGCGTCGATCGGCGCCGGCGGCTGATGGCCGGCTGACCGCTGCGTGTAGCAAAAATGAAGGGCCCGATTGCATCGGGCCCTTTCCTTATTTGGCGCGCACTTGCGCACTGCACTTCGCGGGCTTTCCATCAGAGCCGGCTTTCGCGCCCTGCTTCCCCAGGCTGGCATACAGCGTCAGCACCAGCAGCGCCGCGGCAGCCAACCCTCCCGCCGCAAACAGATTGCCGGTCAAGCCGAAGCCATCGACGATCTGGCCGCCTGCCCATGACCCGAGTGAAATGCCGATATTGAACACGGCTACATACAGCGCGGTGGCGACTTCCACATGCGCCGGCGCGGCCTTCATCATCCAGGTCATGAGGCCGACAGACACGCCGCCATAGGCCAGGCCCCATGCCACGAGCGCCACACCACCGCCGATAGGAAAACCGCCCACGGCCAGGAACAGGGCCGGTGTCAGCAGCAATCCCAGCGCAATTGCCGTCAAGGTCGGCACGGTGCGCTGCGCCGCGGCGATGCCAGCGAGGAAGTTGCCGACGATGCCCGCGAGTCCATAGGCAAACAGCAACGCGCCGATCCATTGCGCGTCGAACCCCGACACCGACAGCAACAGCGGACGCACGAAGGTGAAGGCCGTGAAGTGCCCGGTCACCAGCAACAACGTCAGCAGCAGCCCCGCCCGCAAGCCGCGATTGCCCAGTTGCGCGCCGAACTGGCGCGCGGAGGCCGAACTGGCCACGGGCAACGCCGGCATGACAGCAAGATGAAGCGCCAGCACCAGCGCGCTGAAGACGGCCATGCTTGCGAAGGCCCAGCGCCACCCGGCGAGTTCTCCAATCAGCGAGCCGAGCGGCACGCCCATCACGGATGCGGCGGCGACGCCGCCAAAGATGATGGATGTCGCCAAGCCAACAGCGCCGTGCGGCACAAGCCGCGCAGCCAGGCCGCCGGCGATGGCCCATATGCCTCCCATGCAGAATCCAACGAGGATGCGCGCCGCGAGTAGCCAACCCAGGCCGGGCGCGAATGCCGAACCCACGTTGGCGATCACCAGCAGTCCCAGCAGGCCGCTCAGGATCTTGCGCCGATCCATGCCGCCCGATGCGATCACCACCAACGGCGCGAACAGCGCAGCCAGCAACGCGGGCAGCGAGATCGTCAGGCCGGCGGATCCCGTGGAGACGCGCATCGTGTCGGCAATGGGCGTCAGCAGACCTACCGGCAGCATTTCAGTGGTCACGACGGAGAAAGTGGCAAGACTGGCCGCCCCGACAGCCAGCCATAATGACCGGGCCGCCATCACGCGGCCCGCCATGCCGGCGAGCCATGGGCGCTCAGGCGCCGATGCGCCAACATCGCCACCAACAGCACTACCCCGCCTGCACCGACCGCGACGGCGAAGCCCGCCCGTGCCCCACCGCCATCCACCACGTGGCCGGAAAACGCAGCGCCCAGCGCAACGCCGACATTCAATCCTGCCAGCAGCCAAGTCATGCCTTCGGTCAGGCGTTGCTCGGGCACCAGGCGCTCGACCAGCGACATGGCGACGATCATGGTCGGCGCGAAGAACACTCCAGCAACCAGCACGGCGCCAGCCAGCGCGGCGATGCTGCCGACGAGCAGGAATGGCAAGGTGGTGGCTGCGATTGCCAGACCGCACAGCAGCAAGAGGCGATGCTGTGGCGTCTTTACCTTGAGCGCGCCGTACAACAGTCCGGCCGCGCAGGAACCCACGGCATAGGCCGACAGCACCAGACTGGCCGCGGCCGGCTGGCCCATCTGTTCGGCGAAGGCCACGCTCACGATGTCCACCGTGCCCACGATGATGCCCATCGCCACCATCAGCAGCGCCAGCACACAAACGTGCGCCGATCGGATCACCGATCCGGCGTCCGTGGTGGCGGCGTCTTGCGCCTGGACGGGCGGTTCGGTGTCCCGCTGCACGACCAGCGCGAACACACCAACCATCAGCAGCAATGCCGCGGCCAGCGGACCGGCCTGGGGAAACACCGCGACCGACAGTCCGACCGACAATGGCGGACCGGCGATGAACGTGACTTCGTCGAGCACCGTTTCCAGGGAATAAGCCGTCTGCAAACGCGGCTGGCCCCGGTACAGCACGGCCCAGCGCGCCCGCACCATTGCGGACATGCTTGGCATGAATCCCGCCAGCAAGGCGCCGGCAAACAGCGTCCAGTTGGCCGCCTGCCACCACGAACCGCCAAGCAGGATCAAGAATCCGATGACGCTAACGGCCGTGGCGACGGGTAGCACCCGCATTTGCCCATGCCGGTCCACCAGGCGGGAAATCTGCGGCGACAGCAGCGCATAGGTCAGCACAAAGGTGGCGGATACAGCTCCCGCCAAGGCATAGCCGCCACGCAGTTGCGACAGCATGGTGATGATGCCGATGCCGGTCATCGGCAGCGGGATCCGCGCCACGAGGCCCGCCAAGGCAAAGCCCCGCGTGCCGCGGGCGGCGAAAAGGTCGCCATAAGGGTTGGTCATTCATCTCTCCAGCAGGTATCGGCTTGCCGCTGCACGGCCGGCCAGCGACAATACAAACAGTCCGTATGAATAAGATCGTATATTCATACGGACTGTTTGTAAATAATCATACGCGTCGTATGTAAGGAGAGAGAAATGGTTCGCCGCACGCGCGCCGAGATGGAAGAAACCCGCGCCACGCTGCTCGCAACGGCCAGACAGTGCTTTGCGGCGCACGGCTATGCCGCCACTTCGATGGACGACCTCACTGCGCAGGCGGGACTGACCCGTGGCGCGCTATACCACCACTTCGGCGACAAGAAGGGATTGCTGTCGGCGGTCGTGGCGCAGATCGACGCCGAGATGGATGCGCGCCTTCAGACGATCTCGGACCGCTCCGACGACGCATGGGAAGGCTTTCGCAAACGCTGCCATGCCTACCTGGAAATGGCGCTGGAGCCCGAGATCCAGCGCATCGTGCTGCGCGACGCCACGGCGGTGCTGGGTGGCGCATCCCCGGAATCCCAACGCCATTGCGTGGCGTCTATGCAGCGCCTGATCGACAACCTCATCCAGCAGGGGATTGTGGCCGACGCGGATGCGCAGGCGCTCGCTTCGCTGGTTTACGGCAGTCTGGCCGAAGCCGCGTTCTGGATTGCCGACGGCGAAGATGGCAGTGCGCGGCTGGCGCGGGGCAGCGCGGCATTGGAGCTATTGCTGCGCGGACTGTTGGCGACACGGTAGGCACCACGAACGCGGGACCTGTTGCGGCCGCGGGCGAGCATGGCGCGACGCCTGCTCGCCAAGTCAGCGCGCGCTATGTCGTCATGCCGCGCGGCGCTTCGCGGGAACGGGTTGGGCATCGCACAGCGACGGCGGCAGCCCTTCCAGGACGGCTTGGGCATTGAGCGATTGAATCGGCACGCGGGCATCCCGGGGGATGCGGCCTTCGGCCTGCAGCAACTGATACCGCAGGCAGCATACGCGCAGGAACGAGGTGAAGTTGGCGGCCTCGCCGCGGTACTCGACCAGTTCGTCGTACAGGCGTTCGATCAGTTGCGTGACCCGCATGCCGTCGCGGCCGGCGATTTCTTCCAGCACCTGCCAAAACAGGTGCTCGAGCCGAAGGCTGGTCGCCACGCCGTGCAGGCGCAACGATCGGGTTTCGCAGGCGTAGGAGTGCTCGGTGGCGCGGATGAAGATTTCACACATGGACGGCTCCTGGGCATCGGCGACACGCTGCCGGGAACGGCGCGCCTGCGAACGACTGTACGACGATTGCCGCGCCGGCCGCAATACGGCCCCCGACTCGGTGACGAGTTGTACCTTCCCGCGCTGATTGATGTACATCATGGTTTTAGCCGCGCAAGCGGCCGAGCATAGTGAAACTGATCAGACTTCGGAGGTAGTGATGAACAAGACCATGAAGGCAGCAGTCGCACGCGCGTTTGGCCAACCGCTGGTAGTCGAGGAAGTCGCCGTGCCGCGCCCGGGTCCGGGCGAACTCCTGGTAAAGATCGAAGCCTGCGGTGTCTGTCACACGGACCTGCACGCCGTCGAAGGCGACTGGCCCGTCAAACCCAATCCCCCTTTCATTCCCGGCCACGAGGGCGTCGGCTACGTCGTCGCCGCGGGCGCCGGTGTCACGCACGTCAAGGAAGGCGACCGCGTCGGGATCCCGTGGCTGTATTCCGCCTGCGGCCATTGCGAGCACTGCCTGGGCGGCTGGGAAACCCTGTGCGAATCGCAGCAGAACACGGGCTACTCCGTCAACGGCGGTTTCGCCGAGTACGCGCTGGCGGCAGCCGATTACGTGGGCCTGCTGCCCAAGAGCGTCGGCTTCGTCGATGTGGCCCCGGTGCTGTGTGCCGGCGTCACCGTGTACAAGGGCCTGAAAATGACGGACACCCGGCCTGGCAACTGGGTGGTCATTTCGGGGATTGGCGGCTTGGGCCACATGGCGGTGCAGTACGCCAAGGCAATGGGCCTGAACGTGGCCGCGGTGGACATCGACGACGCCAAGTTGGACTTCGCGCGCCGGCTGGGAGCGGAAGTCACCGTCAATGCGCTGACCACGGATCCGGCTGCTTACCTGAAGCGGGAGATCGGCGGTGCGCATGGCGCGCTGATCACCGCGGTGTCGCCCAAGGCCTTTGAGCAGGCGCTGGGCATGGTGCGCCGGGGTGGCACGATTTCGCTGAACGGGTTGCCGCCGGGGGATTTCCCGCTGTCGATCTTCGACATGGTGCTTAACGGCGTCACCGTGCGGGGCTCCATCGTGGGATCGCGGCTGGATCTGCAGGAGTCGCTGCAGTTTGCCGAAGAGGGCAAGGTCCACGCCACCGTCGCCACCGAACGCCTGGACAACATCAACAGCGTGTTCGACCGCATGAAGCAGGGCCAGATCGAAGGCCGCATCGTGCTCGACTTCGCCTGATACCTGCGCGCGCCCCAAAAGTGTCCGCTGCGGCATGTGTCGCAGCGGGCGCTTTTTCGTGGCGGCGGCTCGGTACAATCCGGCCTACCCTGATCCCAGAGAGGCCGCATGTCCCCTCCTCCCACTGAGCGTCGCAGCAAGCCTGCCACCAGCCGCGCGCCTCGGCGCGGGTCTGGCCGGGTGACCATTGCGGACGTCGCGCGCGTGGCGGGCATGTCGATGCACACGGTGTCGCGGGTGCTGAACGCCCCCGAGAACGTACCTGAACGCACCGTCAAGCTCATCCACGACGCCATCGCCCAGACCGGGTACGTGCAGGACCTGGTTGCCGGCGGCCTGGCCAGCGGCCGCAGCCGTCTGGTGGCGGTGACGGTGCCCACGCTGGGCAGCCCTGTGTTTCTGGAGGCGCTGCAGACGCTCAGCCTGCACCTCAGCCGCCACGGCTATCAGATGATGCTGACCGAAAGCGGATACGACCCCGAACTGGAAGTGTCCGCCCTGCAAGCGATCCTGGGCCGGCGGCCCGACGGCGTGGTCATGATGCGCACGGTGCTGACCCCGACCGGCAGGACGCAGTTGCGCGCGGCGCGCATTCCCGTCGTGGAAGCCTGGGATTGGAATGACGATCCGGTCGACATGCTGATCGGCTTTTCGCACGAGGCGGCGGGCGCATGCGTGGCGCAGTTTCTATCTGAAACCGGAAGGCGGCGGCCCGTGGCCGTCATCGGGAATGATCCGCGTGCGGGACGCCGGTTGCAGGGCTTCACGGCGGCGGCGCGCGAGTTGCGTTTGATCGACGCGGACGCAGACACGCCGCATGTGCTGATCCCCGCCCCCGCCACGATGGGCGCGGGCCGCAGCGGGCTGGCCGAACTGCTGGCGCGCGAGCCCGATGCCGATGCCGTGGTGTGCAGCACCGACATGATTGCCATGGGCGTATTGCTGGAAGCCGCAGCGCTGGGCAGGCAGGTGCCGGGTGACCTGGCCGTCGTGGGATTCGGCGATCAGGCTTATGCGGCGGCCACCACCCCGCCGCTGACGACCGTGCGCATCGACGGCTCGCTGATCGGCGAGCAGGCCGCGCGCGCCATCATCGACCGCCTGGATGGTCACGCCAATGCGGGGTTGCGGGTCGATGTGGGATTCACGTTGATGCGGCGTCAGAGCGCCTGACGCTTTCCCTGTCCTGCCCACGCTGAACCGCGCCTCGTTCTGAGCGGAAACATCGCATTTCCTGGGGAATCTCCCTATCAAAAATATTAGCGCTAATAAAATATTAGCGCTAATATTTTCCGATATTTATACCAAGATCAGGAGACAACATGCTTGACCAAGCCCGTGGCGTTTACATCGTTGCGCAGACGCCCTTTCAGGAGAACGGCGCCATCGACCTGGAGAGCGTCGACTCGCTGACCGACTTCTATTTTTCACACGGCGCCAATGGCCTGACCGTGCTGGGCGTTGCCGGCGAGTCCAACAAGCTCACGCCGGCGGAATCGCTGGCGGTGGCGTCGAGATTCATCGCGCGCGCCAGGAACAAGCCGGTCGTGGTGGGCGTCAGCAACAGCAGCGTGGCCCAGATGGCCGAGCTGACCGGTCAGGTGATGGACGCGGGCGCCGCGGGCGTCATGATCGCGCCACCAGGCGGGTTGCGCACCGAGCAGGAAGTGTTGTCCTACTTCGAGGCCGTGTTCGACCGTATCGGCAATGTGCCGACGGTGCTGCAGGACTTTCCGTTTTCGACAGGCACCTGGATGTCGGTGCCGGTGATTGGCCAGTTGATCGAGCGTCACCCGCAAATCCAGGCGGTCAAGGAAGAGGACCTGCCCAGCATCACCAAGATCACCAAGCTGCGCGCCCTGCCCGGCCGCCGCGTCGCCATCCTGACCGGCAACAACGCGATGTTCCTGCCGCTGGAAATGGGCCGCGGCATTGATGGGCCGATGGCCGGGTTCTCGCATCCCGAGATGCTGTCACAGGTCTATGCGCTGCATACGGCGGGCCGTGTCGACGAAGCCCACGCGGTGTTCGACCGCTACCTGCCGTTGCTGAGCTACGAGAACCAGAGCCAGTGGGGCGTCGCCGTCCGCAAGGAGATCATGAAGCGCCGCGGCGCGATCAAGCATGCGGGCATGCGCCGGCCGGGTCCGAAGCTGGACGCGACCGACCATGCCGAGATCGATCTGCTGCTTGAACGCCTGAAGCGCACGCTCGCCGAAGCGGGTTGACCGAATTTCCCGAGCGCCGTGTTCCCGCGGCGTTTCGGGATGCACTGCAGTACCGAACATCAAAAACCATAAGCAAGGAGACAACATGTTCAAGAGCACCAAGCAGAGCATTGCCTACGCGTGCGCGGGTCTGGTCGCACTGGCGGCGTCGGCGGGCGCGAGCGCGGCGGATAACTGGCCGACCAAACCCATCCGCATGGTCATCCCGTTTTCGGCGGGCGGAAACACCGACGTGGTGGCCCGGCTGATTGCGCCGCACATCGAGAAAGCGGTGGGTCAACCCGTCGTGGTGGAAAACCGTCCGGGCGCGGCGGGCAACATTGCCGCGGACTTCGTGGCGCGCGCCGATGCCGACGGCTACACGCTGTTGATGGGCACGGTGGGCACGCAGGCCATCAACTACGCCATCTACAAGGACATCCGGTTCAAGCCGGCGGATTTTGCGCCGATCACGCTGGTGGCGTCCGTGCCGAACGTGCTGGCCGTGACGGCCAGCCTGCCCGTGAAGTCGGTGCAGGAACTGATCGAGTATGGCAAGAAGAATCCGGGCAAGCTGAGCTTTGCGTCCAGCGGCGCGGGCAGCTCGATCCATCTGTCGGGCGAAATGTTCAAGAGCCGCACGGGTGTCGACATGGTGCACGTGCCGTACAAGGGCAGCGCCGCGGCCGTGACGGATCTGGTCGGCGGACAGGTGCACCTGATGTTCGACAACCTGCCGACCTCGCTGCCTTTCATCAAGAACGGCACGCTGCGCGCGTTGGCCGTGACCAGCGCGGAACGCAGCACCAATCTGCCCGACGTGCCCACCATGGCCGAGGCCGGCGTGCCCGATTTCGAGGCGGGTTCGTGGTTTGGCGTGCTGGCCCCCGCAGGCACGCCGGCGCCCATCGTGAACCGCATCGATCAGGCCATCGAGAAGGCCATGGCCGACCCCGATATGCAGAAGCGCGTGATCGAGCTGGGCGCGGTGCCTACCGTCAAGGGTCCGGCGGAATTCAACGCCTTCATCGGCACCGAGATCGAGAAATGGAAAGCCGTGGTGCAAGCCGCCGGCGCTTCCGCCAACTGACGCGACAAACGAGCCGGCCATGCCTGACGAAGACATCAAAGCCTCTTTACGCGCCGCTTTTCAGGGGCGCGTGCTGGACGACGCCGACGCCCTGGCGCCGCACCTGACCGACTACCGCAAGCGGTGGACGGGCCGCACCTTGGCGCTGGCGCAGCCCGACAGCACCGAGGACGTGGCCAAGCTGGTGAATTGGTGCCGGGAGCGCCGCGTCGCCATCTATCCGCAAGGGGGCAACACAGGCCTGGTCGGCGGCAGCGTGCCGGACGGCGGCGGTCACAGCATCGTGTTGTCGCTGGCCCGCATGAGCGCCATCCTGGACGTGGACCGCTACAACAACACGTTGACCGCGCAATCGGGCGCCGTGCTGGCCAACGTGCAGGAGGCTGCTGCGCAGGCGGACCGGCTGTTTCCGTTGAGCCTGGGCGCGGAAGGAAGCTGCACGCTGGGCGGCAACCTGGCCACCAACGCCGGCGGGATTCAGGTGCTGCGCTATGGCAATGCGCGGGACCTGTGCCTGGGCCTGGAAGTGGTGACGCCCGACGGGCAGATCTGGAACGGACTGCGCGGGCTTCGCAAGGACAACACCGGGTACGACCTGAAGCAGCTTTTCATCGGCGCGGAGGGCACACTGGGCATCATCACAGCCGCCACCGTCAAGCTGTATCCGCGCCCCGCCGCGCAGATGACGGCCTTTGCCGCCGTGCCGGACCCGCAGAGCGCGGTGCAACTGCTGTCGCTGGCGCAGTCGTATCTGTCGGCCAGCCTGACGGCCTTTGAACTGATCAGCGGTCCGGCCGTAGAGCTGGTGCTGCAACACACGCCCGGCGCGCGCAGCCCCGTGCCCGCCAAGGCGCCGTATTATGTGTTGCTGGAATCCAGCGACGCCGAAAGCGCAGCCCATGCCACGGAGCGGTTCGAAGCGCTGATGGAAGCGGCCTTCGAGGCGGGCATCGTCACGGATGCGGCCATTGCGTCGACCCTGGCGCAGTCGGCCTCGTTCTGGCAGATCCGGCATCACCTGCCCGAAGCGCAATCCATCGACGGCGAGAACATCAAGCACGACATTTCGCTGCCGATCTCGCGCATCGGAGAATTCATCGACGCCGCGCAGACGGCGGTGCATGGCGTGTTGCCCAATGCCCGCATCTTCGTGTTCGGCCATGTGGGCGACGGCAACCTGCACTACAACGTGTCGACGCCGCCCGGCGCGGATGCGTCGGCTTACCAGGCCATGCGCAATTCGGAGAAGGCGGTTTCGGGCGCGGTGTACGACGTGGTGGCGCGCATGAACGGGTCGATCTCCGCCGAGCATGGGGTGGGACAGCTGCGGGTGGGTTCGATCGGCCGGTACAAGCCGGCCAACGAGATGGCGATGATGACAAGCATCAAGCGCCTGTTCGATCCGCTGGGGTTGTTCAACCCGGGGCGGGTGATCGCCGCGGACTGACGTCGACGGTCACCGAAGCGCGCCCCTGTGGCGTCGCCTTCGCCTTGGCCTAGATCGATGCCGGGTCCACTTTATTCACGTCGATGGCATAACGGCTGATGACCTCACCGATCTTCTGGCGCGGGACGACGCCCTCGTCAGCCAGCGCCTTGACCGCTGCCAGCACGATGAAATGACGATCCACCTCGAAGAAGGTGCGCAGTGATTCGCGGGTGTCCGAGCGGCCGAACCCGTCCGTGCCAACGGTAACGAACCGGCGGTCAGTGACGAAGGGACGGATCTGGTCGCCGATGATCTACAGGCCTTCCATGCCGAAAGTGCGCGATTCGTCCGGCACGATAGGAATCACCAGCTTGCCCAGGTTGGGGTCCTTGAGCAGCGTGGTCAGGATGCGCACGAAAGACATGGTGGTCGAAACTCCACGCTCGCCACTGTCTTTCAGTTGCGTGGCGAAGGCGCTGAGCGGCGGCACCGCCAGCGGCGCAACCTTGCCGGAGCGCGACGGAACATAGCCGCCCAGCGCGGCCCGGCGTTGTGCAAAGTAGCGGGCTTCTTCGCTGTCGGGCGCGGGCTTCAGGTAGGGCATGTCTTCGAGCTGGTCATCGGGCACCGGCAGCGAAAAGCGATCACGGAACGCACGCACGGCGTCTGCGCTCATCTTCTTTAACTGGTGGTTGATGTTCTGGCCTTCGCCAGCCTCGCCCATGCCGAATCCCTTGACGGTCTTGACCAGAACGACCGTGGGCCGGCCTTCCGTGCTGACGGCTTGCGCGTAGGCCGCATGCACCTTCTCCGGGTCATGGCCGCCGCGTGTCAGCGCCCAGATCTCGTCGTCCGACAGGTGCGCCACCAACGCCAGCAGCTCGGGATACTTGCCGAAGAAGTGTTCGCGCACATAGGCGCCACTTTGCGACTTGAAAGTCTGATATTCGCCGTCCACGCATTCCATCATGCGTTGCCGCAGCAGCCCGCTCGTGTCGCGCTTGAGCAGATCGTCCCAACCGCTGCCCCACAGCACCTTGATGACGTTCCATCCTGCGGCCCTGAAGGTGCCTTCGAGTTCCTGCACGATCTTGCTGTTGCCCCGCACCGGGCCGTCCAGACGTTGCAGATTGCAGTTGACGACGAAGATCAGGTTGTCGAGGCGTTCGCGCCCTGCGACCGAGATAGCGGCCAGCGATTCCGGCTGGTCCATCTCGCCGTCGCCCAGGAAAGCCCACACCTTGCGGCCCTGATGCTCCAGCAATCCGCGGTATTCGAGATAGCGCATGAACCGCGCCTGATAGGCGGCGGTCAGCGGACCCAGGCCCATCGACACGGTGGGGAACTGCCAGAAGTCGGGCATCAGGCGCGGGTGGGGGTAAGAGGACAGGCCATCGCGTCCCGCCTCGCGGCGGAAGTTGTCCAGCTGCGCTTCGGTGATGCGCCCCTCCAGATAGGCGCGTCCGTAAATGCCCGGTGCGGAATGGCCCTGGATGTAGACCATGTCGCCGCCGAATGTCTCGGTACGTCCCCGGAAGAAGTGGTTGAAACCCACGTCATAGAGCACGGCGGCGGACTGGTAGGTGGCAATGTGTCCGCCGACGTTGGAATGCTTGCCGGCGCGCAACACCATGACCATCGCATTCCAGCGGATGTAGGCATTCAGGCGCTGCTCGATGCCGATGTCGCCTGGATAGGCGGGCTGCCGGTCTTTGCCGATGGTGTTGACGTAGGCGCTGGTGACGCGGCCATGCATATCACCGTGCCGGCTGGCGTCGAAGTCGGTAAGCCGGTCGATCAGGTAGTGAGCGCGCGAACGGCCTTCGACCGTCGTGACAGCCTCCAGCGCTTCCAGCCACTCTCGAGTTTCCAGCGGGTCGACGTCGACCAGGGCGAGGGGGTGATTCATGGCGGTCCTCCAGGGAAAATGACGGGTTGAAGCGGGGCTGCGGCCGACCAGCCAGACGGGGGTGGCGCAGTCACCAACATTCAATCCATGAATTGCAAATGCAATCGTATGGGCCGCAATTCTAGTTCAGCTAGAATTGCAAATGCAACTAAAACTCGAAAGGAGCCTGCCATGGCGAAAGACGGAGCGGATCTTTGGTTCTCGTTTGTGCGCGCCCATCGTTTGATGATCCGCGAGGTCGAAAGCCGCCTGGCAGCGGCCAAGCTGCCCGTCTATGCCTGGTACGACGTTCTTTGGGGACTGGAAAGCGGGCCAGGCGGCACACGGCGGATGCACGAACTGGCCGACGCGCTGGCGATCGAACGCTACAACCTCACGCGGCTGGTCGACCGCCTGGAGCAAGAGGGCCTGGTCCAGCGCGCGCGCTCGGCTGAAGATGGCCGCGCCGCGTTCGCCACCATCACGAAGGAAGGCCGCGCGCTGCGCAAGAAGATGTGGAAGGTCTACGAAGGAACCGTTGCCGAAGTGTTTCTGAGCCAGTTCAGTGCCGAAGAGCAAGGCAAGTTTGCCGCGGCGCTGGACCAGGCCGCTGCCGTTGCCCGCGCGCAAGGCAACTGAAGCTGGCAGGCAAGTTGTTCAAGACATGCAGACGCCGCCTGCCGTCTTTGCGGCGTGAACGCGGGCGAGCGAAGACGCTGCGATCGCATGGCTGACCTCTGTTGATGGACCTCTTGCACGACGCGGCATCGTGCCCTACGATTGCATTTGCAACGATTGCAATTGCAATGCTATTCATCGACAAGGATAGACATGACACAGGCCGATCTCGCGTTCTACACCGCAGACACCCCCAACGGGCAGAAGGTCAGCATCTTTCTCAGAGAAGCCGGACTGACCTATGAGCAGTTCGATCTTGATCTTGAAAAGGGCGACCAGCATCAACCCGAGTTCCTCAAGATCAACCCGAACGGCAAGATTCCCGCCATCGTTGATCGAAAAGCCGGCCTGGCCGTCTTCGAGTCGGGTGCCATCCTTTCCTATCTGTCGTCGCAAACGGGGTGTCTGCAGCCCGAGACGCAGGCCGAAAGCGTTGCTGTGCAGCAGTGGCTGCATTTCCAGATTGGCGGCATAGGCCCGATGCTGGGGCAGCTGTGGTGGTTTCTGCATGCCTCGACAACGGGCAATGCCGAGGCGATACAGCGATACCGGAAGCAATCGCTTCGGCTTTATCAGGTCGTGGATACCCGCCTGAGCGAATCCGCCTTCATCGCGTCGGAAAACTACAGCATCGCCGATATCGCCGCATTCACCTGGCTGAGAACCTGGGACGAGTTGGACCTGGACATCAGGTCCTATTCACACGTTCAGCGCTGGCTGGATGTGATCGCTGCGCGGCCTGCGGTACAGGCGGGGCTTCTGGCGAACAAGCCGGCTTCCCGTGCTGCCCCCAACCGGTCTGCTTCCACCAAGGGCTGAGCCATGGCGTGGACTTATCTGTTCCTTGCCGCAGCCTTGGAGATAGTGATGGGTCTTTCGCTCAAACTGAATGCGGGTTGGACCAAGCCTGGGCCAAGCATCATCGCCGTGATGGCGGGGTTGGGCAGCATCTACCTGCTGGCGCTGGCCTTGCGCGCATTGCCCATGGGGATGGCTTATGCCATCTGGACCGGCATTGGAACGATCGGGCTGGTGCTTGTCGGCGTGCTGGTGTTTCAGGATGAGATGAACTGGACCCGGGCCTGCTTCCTTGGCCTGGCGTTCATCGGAATCGTTGGACTGCGCTTCTCGGAGGCGGCGACGTAAGGAACATGATCGTCGACAACCGAGCGCGGCGCCCGCGCGCCGCGCTCAGTGCGTGATCCCGGTCAGTGCGTGATCTGGGTGCCCAGCACCGCCAGGAACTGCGCCATCCAGGCCGGATGCGCGGGCCAGGCGGGCGCCGATACCAGGTTGCCATCCGTGTAGGCCTGGTCGACGGCGATCTCGGCGTAGGTGCCGCCCGCCAGCCGGACCTCGGGTGCGCAGGCGGGGTACGCCGAGCAGGTCCTGCCCTTCAGCACGTCGGCCGCAGCGAGGATCTGCGCGCCGTGGCATACGGCGGCGATGGGCTTGTTGGCCTTGTCGAAATGCCGCACGATCTCCAGCACCTTTTCATTCAGGCGAAGGTACTCGGGCGCGCGCCCGCCGGGGATCACCAGGCCATCGTAGGACGAGGGTTCGACGCGATCGAAGTCGTAGTTCAGCGTGAAGTTGTGGCCGCGCTTTTCGGTGTAGGTCTGTGCGCCTTCGAAATCATGGATCGACGTGGCCACCGTGTCGCCCGCCTTCTTGTCCGGGCACACCGCATGCACCGTGTGGCCGACGGTCAGCAGCGTCTGGAACGGCACCATGGTCTCGTAGTCTTCGGCGTAGTCGCCGACCAGCATCAACAGTCGTTTGCTCATGATTGTCTCCGTGGGATGAGGGTGGCGTCCGGTTGCTTGCCCGCGGATCGGGCTCCGGTTCTTGGTGTTCTAGTCCCATTGTGCCCGCCGCGCCAGCGGGCCAGGTGGTAGCGGGATACCACCGGGCTCCCTCTCTACTCCAGCGCCACCGTCACCGGCTTCGCGCCCAGCAGGTCCACCAGCACCTTCGGATCGATGCCCACCAGATAGCCGCGCCGCCCGCCGTTGATGTAGACCACGGGATACTCCAGCACGTCGGCTTCCACCCACACCGGCATCTTCTTGCGCGTGCCGAACGGCGACGTGCCGCCCACCTGATAGCCGGAATGGCGCTGCGCAACCTCGGGCTTGCAGGGCTCGACCTTTTTCAGGCCTGCCTGGCGCGCCAGGTTCTTGGTGGAGACTTCGCGGTCGCCGTGCATGACCACGATCAGCGGCTTGGCCGATTCGTCCTCCATCACCAGCGTCTTCACCACGGCGTGCGGGTCCAGACCGAGCTGGCGCGCGGCTTCGCCGGCGCCGCCGTGATCGACGTAGTCATACGTGTGTTCGGAATAGGCCACCTTGTGCTGCTTGAGGAATTGGGTGGCGGGCGTTTCGGAGACGTGGCGGGCTTTGCTCATTTTTGTGCCGGTGGGTAGGGAGATGGCGGCGGTCAGCCGCGTGGATGATGGGCCGCGTGCAGCGCCTTCAGGCGTTCGCGCGCCACATGGGTGTAGATCTGCGTGGTGGAAATGTCCGCGTGGCCCAGCAGCATCTGCACGACGCGCAGGTCGGCGCCATGGTTCAGCAGATGCGTGGCGAAGGCGTGGCGCAGCACATGGGGCGACAGGGGCGCATTGACGCCGGCGAGCACAGCGTACTTCTTGACGAGTTGCCAGAACGCCTGCCGCGACATCGCCTCGGCGCGGCTGGTGATGAAAAGCGCATCGCTGACGCGGCCGGCGGCCAATTCGGGGCGTGCCGTGGCCAGGTACTGCGAAATCCAGTGCGCGGCTTCGGCGCCCAGCGGCACGAGGCGGTCCTTGCCGCCCTTGCCCAGGACCACGCGCACCACGCCTTCGTTCAGGCTGACGTCCAAAGCTCGCACGCCGACCAGCTCGGACACACGCAGGCCCGTGGCGTACAGGGTCTCGAGCATGGCGCGGTCGCGCAGCCCGCGCGGCTGGCTGACGTCGGGCGCGCGCAGCAGCGCGTCCACCTGTTGCTCGGACAGCGTCTTGGGCATGCGCGGCGGCTGCTTGGCGGCGACCAGCGTCAGGCAGGGATCGCGCTCGGCGCGGTGTTCGCGCAGCGCCCAGGCGTAGAAGCGGCGCAGCGCGGCCAGCCGGCGGTTGGCGGTGGTGGCGCGGGTTTCTTCGTGACGGAAGGCAAACCAGGCCTCGATATCGGCCTTCTGCGCATCGCGGATCGGCTTGGCCGGGCCGGCGGGCAGGATCTGGGCACGCGCCGGCTCGCCGTGCCGGTCGGCCAGTTCCCGGGCGTAGGCGTCGGGGTCTTCAAGCCAGCGGGCAAAACCGGTCAGGTCGCGCCGGTAGGCGGCCAGGGTGTTGGCGGACAGGCCGTCTTCGAGCCACACGGCGTCGATGAAGGCGTCGATATCGGCCTGGGAGGCAAGCGGCTGGCGGGCGGTGGACATGGCGGGATTCTACGGCGCGGCGCGGCCGGGCAGGCGCTCGCCCACGCCTGCGGCGGCGGACTTGAGCCAGGCCTCGAATACCTTCAGCGCATCGGACCGTTCGCTGCGTTGCGGATAGCCGAAGTAATACCCCTGGCTGACCGCCAGCGACTGCGGCACCGGCATGGCAAGCGCGCCCTGGTCCAGCGCGGGCTGCGCCAGAAAGCGCGGCATCAGCCCGACGCCAAGTCCGGCTTGCACCGCCGCCATCACCATGGTGAAGAGCTCGTAGCGCGGGCCGCCAGCCGCCTGCGGTCCATACAGATATCCATTGGCCGTGTACCACTGGCGCCAGGCATCGGGCCGCGAGGCCAGATGCAGATGTGTCATCCCGGTCAGCGCGCCGCCGCCCTGCTCCGCCACGCGCGCCGCCAATTCGGGCGCGCAGACCGGCACCAGTTCGCGTTCCGGAAACAGCAGCCCTCCCTGCGTGCCGGGCCAGAGTCCGTCCCCGTGATACAGCGCGCCGTCGAACGGCTGGTCCTTGAATTGAAACGGCAGGGTGCGCACGGACAAGCTGACGGTGATGTCGCCGTGTTCGCGTTGGAAGTCAGCCAGACGCGGGATCAGCCAGGTGGTGGCCAGCGTGGGCACCACGGCGATGTGGATGCTGCGCCCCATGCCGGTCCGGCTGACGAGACCAAAGGTGTCTTTCTCGATCTGATCAAGATGGTGACGGATCCGGCCGGCGTATTCGGCGCCGTGATCGGTCAGCACGATGCGGCGGCGCACCCGCGTGAACAGTTGCACGCCCAGCCGCGCTTCCAGGCTGGCCACCTGACGGTAGACGGCGCTGTGCGTCAGCGACAGTTCTTCGGCGGCGCGCGAAAAGCTGCCCAGCCGGGCCGAGGCTTCGAACGCCTGCAGGGCCGTCAGATTGGGGATGCCGTTTCTCATGGAAATACCGCCGGAAGTCCGGCCCGCCGCCGTGCGCCCGCATGCGGCGGCGCACCAGCCGCCACGTGCCGGGGGATCAACAGAATGTGCAATTTTATCAATTGCGTTGTGCGCCCAGGGAACATATGCTCGGGAGTTCTACCCTAGGCTAACCACGACACCACCATGCCCCAGCAAGATTCCCGCCTTGGCGGTCACATTCTGGTCGACCAACTGGTCGCCCATGGCGTCAAACATGTCTTTTGTGTCCCCGGCGAAAGCTATCTGGCGGTGCTGGACGGCCTGCACGATGCCGACATCAAGGTCACGGTGTGCCGTCAGGAAGGCGGCGCGGCCATGATGGCCGACGCGCACGGCAAGCTGACCGGCGAGCCCGGCATCTGCATGGTGACGCGCGGTCCGGGCGCCTCCAATGCGCTGGCCGGTGTGCACATTTCCAAGCAGGACTCGTCGCCGATGATCCTGTTCGTGGGCCAGATCGAGCGCGGCATGCGCGAGCGCGAAGCCTTCCAGGAAATGGACTACCGCGCCGTGTTCGGCACGCAGGCCAAGTGGGTAACCGAGATCGATCAGGTCGAACGCATTCCCGAACTGATCTCGCGCGCCTTCCACATCGCCACGTCCGGCCGCCCCGGCCCGGTGGTGATCGCGCTGCCGGAAGACATGCTGGTCGAGGCCGCCAAGGTGGCCGACGCGCCGCGCTACGAAGTGATTGAATCCGCCCCCACCGCCGGCCAGCTGGCCGACCTGGAAAAACTGCTGGCCGATGCGAAGAACCCGGTCGCCATTCTGGGCGGCACGCGCTGGGACGCGCGCGCCGTGCAGGAGTTTGCCGACTTCGCACAACGCCATGCGCTGCCGACCGCCGTGTCGTTCCGCCGCCAGATGCTGTTCCCGGCCGATCATCCGTGCTTCATCGGCGACGTGGGCCTGGGCATCAATCCCGCCCTGCTCAAGCGCGTGGCCGACGCCGATCTGATCCTGCTGGTGGGCGGCCGCATGTCGGAAAACCCCAGCCAGGCGTACACGCTGCTGGATATTCCGGTGCCCAAGCAAAAGCTGGTGCACGTGCATCCCGATGCCGCCGAGCTGGGCCGGGTGTACCGCCCTACCCTGGCCATCAACACATCGCCGTCCGCCTTTGCCGCGTCGCTGGCGGACCTGAAGGCGCCCGCCACTCCGGTCTGGGCCGATGGCACCAAGGCCATGCGCGAGTCGTACCTGAAATGGAGCGACCCCGAAACCGTTACCACGCCCGGTGCGCTGCAGTTGGGCCAAGTGATGGCGTACCTGGAAAAGACGTTGCCGGCCGATGCCATCATGACCAACGGCGCGGGCAACTACGCCACCTGGCTGCATCGCTTCCACCGCTTCACGCGCTTTGGCACTCAACTGGCCCCCACATCCGGATCCATGGGCTACGGCCTGCCGGCGGCCGTGGGCGCCAAGCGCGTGTGGCCCGACAAGACCGTCGTGTGCTTTGCGGGCGACGGCTGCTTCCTGATGCATGGCCAGGAATTCGCCACGGCGGTGCAGTATGACCTGCCCATCGTCGTGATCCTGGTGGACAACGGGATGTACGGCACGATCCGCATGCACCAGGAAAAGCACTATCCGGGCCGCATTTCCGCGACCGAGCTCAAGAACCCCGATTTCGCCGACTACGCGCGCGCCTTTGGCGGCCACGGCGAACGCGTGGAAACCACCGAACAGTTCGGTCCGGCCTTTGAACGGGCATTGGCCAGCGGCAAGCCCGCGATCCTGCACTGCTTCATCGACCCGGAAACCATCAGCCCGTCCACGACCCTCGAGAAGATCCGCGAGGCGGCGCTGAAGGCCCAACACTGAACCCTGCACGGGCGGAATAGCCGGCAACCCCACCGGCGGGGCGCCCAGGCGCACCGCCGTGCAAACCCCAACTTGCCGCCCGAATTATTTTAAGTTTAAACTTTCCAGATTCCGATCACGGAAATCCATAGCGGAGACCCAGCATGTCCTCGAACCCCTCATTCCACTGGCAAGATCCTCTGTTGCTGGACCAGCAACTGACCGACGAAGAGCGTATGGTGCGCGATGCCGCCTACGCCTACTCGCAGGACAAGCTGGCTCCCCGCGTGCTCAACGCCTTCCGCAACGAGAAGACCGATCCCGAGATCTTCTCCGAAATGGGCGAACTGGGCCTCCTGGGCGCCACGATCCCCGTCGAATACGGTGGCGCCGGCCTGAACTACGTCAGCTACGGCCTGATCGCCCGTGAAGTCGAACGCGTCGACTCCGGCTACCGCTCGATGATGAGCGTGCAGTCCTCGCTGGTGATGGTGCCGATCAACGAATTCGGCTCCGAAGAACAAAAGAAGAAGTACCTGCCCAAGCTGGCGCGCGGTGAATGGATCGGCTGCTTCGGCCTGACCGAACCCAACCACGGCTCCGACCCCAACGGCATGGAAACTCGCGCCGTCAAGACGGCCGACGGCTACAAGGTCAGCGGCAACAAGATGTGGATCACCAACTCGCCCATCGCGGACGTGTTCGTGGTGTGGGCCAAGTGCGTCGGCGGCGACTTCGACGGCAAGATCCGCGGCTTCATCCTTGAAAAGGGCATGAAGGGCCTGTCGGCCCCCGCCATCCACGGCAAGGTCGGCCTGCGCGCGTCGATCACCGGCGAAATCGTCATGGACGAAGTGGAAGTGTCCGCCGACCAGATGATGCCCGGCGTGTCCGGCCTGAAGGGTCCGTTCACCTGCCTGAACTCCGCCCGCTACGGCATCGCCTGGGGCGCTGTCGGCGCCGCCGAGGCCTGCTGGCACACCGCCCGCCAGTACACCCTGGACCGCAAACAGTTCGGCCGCCCCCTGGCCGCCAACCAGCTCATCCAGAAGAAGCTGGCTGACATGCAAACCGAAATCACGCTGGCCCTGCAAGGCTGCCTGCGTCTGGGCCGCATGAAGGACGAAGGCACCGCCGCCGTCGAAATCACCTCGATCATGAAGCGCAACTCGTGCGGCAAGGCGCTGGACATCGCCCGCCTGGCGCGCGACATGCTCGGCGGCAACGGCATCTCCGACGAGTTCGGCGTCGCCCGCCACCTGGTGAACCTGGAAGTGGTCAACACCTACGAAGGCACCCACGACGTGCACGCCCTCATCCTGGGCCGTGCGCAGACGGGCATCCAGGCGTTTTATTGATCGCCTGCCTCATGTAGCGAAGAAAGCCGCCTGCTTAGGCGGCTTTTTTATGTCCGAATGCAATAAGCCATACGCCCGATCCCGCCCCGCCTGCCCATTGCCGTAAGCCCGACTAGGCGTACGCCTGTACACCTCGTACGCTTTACCGGTCCCTTTCCGAGGAGTCGCGCATGCAAGGCATCACCCCCCTGCGCCTGGCGGCAGTCATCGCCATGGCTTTCGTCGCCCACGGCGCTCAGGCCGCCACGACGCTCACCATGACCACCGAGTACCCGGCGACTTCCATGCCGGGCCAAGGCGTGTCCACGTTTGCCGAGCTGGTGCGCGCCAAGTCGGCGGGCAACGTCATCATCGACACGAGTTTCGACGCGGCCAAGGGCATCAAGTCCGGCGACATGATTGACGCGGTTCAAACGCGCAAGGTGGATGCGGGCGACGCCTTCGCCGGCGCGCTGGCCACGAAGTATCCGCTGTTCGGCGTGTCGTCCCTGCCCTTCCTGGCGGACTCGCTGTCCAAGGCGCGCAACCTCAACAAGGCCGCCCGTCCGGCGTACGAGAAGCTGCTGGCTGCGCATGGCCAGAAGCTGCTCTACACCACGCCGTGGCCGGCGTCGGGCATCTGGTCCAAGCAGAAGGTGGACAGCGTGGCAGCGCTGAAGCGCCTGACCATCCGCACCTATGACGCCACGTCGCAGGACGTCATGCAGCGTGCCGGCGCGCGCGCGGAGAACATCTCGTTTGCGGACGCCATGCCGCGCATCGCGTCGGGCGAGGTCAATGCGGTGCTGTCCTCCGGCGACGGCGGCGCGGGCCGCAAGTTGTGGGAGTACCTGCCCCACTTCGCGGAGATCAACTACGCCATGCCGATCTCGGTAGCGACGATGAATCTGAAGGCGTACGAGGCGCTGGATGCGCGGTCGCGCAAGGCCATCGACCAGGCGGCCGCGCAGACCGAGACCGAGCAGTGGAAACGCATCGAAGGCCGCCTGCAGCAGAACTACGCGAACATGCGCAAAAACGGCGTGGCCATCAACACCGCTGTGCCGCCCGCGGTGCGCAAGGCGTTGCAGGACGCATCCAAGGAATCGATCAACGCCTGGAAAGCGGCGGCCGGCCCGGAAGGGGCCGCCATTCTCAAGCAGGCGAGCAAGCGGTAGACAAAAGCCGCGCCTAGTTGTTGCCGGACAGGTCGAACAGGCTGGTCGCGTCCATTTCCAGCACGCTTTCGTCGTGCTGGTTAACGACCGTCCACGCCCAGTTGATGATGCCCAGGTCCGGGCGCGAGGACGAATGGCGCGCGCCTTGCACGCGCGCGTGCAGGTGCAGGGTATCGCCAGGGCGGACCGGCGTGCGCCAGCGGACTTCGCCCAGGCCGGGCGAACCGAAGGATTCGGAATCATGCAGGGCGGCGTCGACCGCCATGCGCATGGCCAGCGCGCAGGTGTGCCAACCACTGGCGATGAGGCCGCCCCACCGGCCTTCCGCGGCGCGCTGCGGATCGGTGTGAAACCACTGGGGATCGAATTGGCGGGCAAACGCCAGGATCTCCGCTTCCGTCACGGTGACCGGCCCGCCCTTGATCACCATGCCGTCCTTGAATTCCGCGAACTTCATGTTGTTTTTCCCCGTGCAAACGAAACGGCGCGCCCAGGCGCGCCGATCGTCACGCAACTGTTGTTGTGGTCAGTAAGTCTCGAAGTGCAGCCGGCCTTCACGGCGCAGCGCTTCATGCAGGATAGACCAATCCTCGCCCGACTGCACCACCACTTCGCGCAGCGCGTCCAGCACGCCGACCTCCATGCCCTTCAGGCCGCAGACGTAGATGCAGGTGTTGCGGTCCGCCAGCAAACCACGGACCTGCGCGGCGCGCTCGCGGATCAGATCCTGCACGTAGCGCTTGGGCTGGCCGGGTTCGCGCGAGAGCGCCAGGTTGATGTCGATGAAATCACGCGGCAGCTTCATCAACGGCCCGAAGTACGGCAGCTCGCGTTCGGTGCGCGCGCCGAAGAAAAGCATGAGCTTGCCGATGTCCGCCGTGCCGATCAGGCGGCGGCTGCGCTCCGTCATGGCGCGCATCGGCGCGGAACCTGTGCCCGTGCAGATCATGATGAGGTTGGCCTTCGGATGATTCGGCATCAGGAAGGTGTGGCCGAACGGGCCAATCACCTGCACCGTGTCGTTCTTCGCCAGGTCGCACAGATAGTTTGAGCAGACGCCGTGCGCGGCCTCTCCACCGTGATCCTGCGTGACGCGCTTTACCGTCAGCGACAGGTTGTTGTAGCCCGCGCGTTCGCCATCGCGCGGGCTGGCCAGCGAATACTGGCGCGCGTGATGCGGCCGGCCCATCGCGTCCACGCCCGGCGGCAGGATGCCGATCGACTGCCCTTCCAGCACCGGAAACGGCTGCTCGCCGAAATCCAGCACGATGTGGTGGATGTCGCTTTCCGTGTCGGCGCCGGTGACGCGGTAGTTGCCCACCACCGTCGCGGTAATCGGCGTCTTGTGCGTGTAGAGATTCACATAGGGGTGCGCGGCAGACCACGGGGGGACTGCCGCGCCGGGCGTCACAAGCGTCGCCGGCGGCGTTGCCGGTTCAGCCTGCGGGTCCGCGGCGACCTGCTGCGCGCCATCGTCCGCAACCGCAACGTCCAATGGCAACGACTTTTCCTGCGGCAGCTCTTCCCAGCCAAACTGGTCCTGCACGGAATAGGCCTCGGCGCGCACCACCAGCCGCCAGTTGTCGATGGAACCCGTCGGGCACGGCGGCACGCAGGCCATGCAGCCGTTGCAGATCTCCGGATCCACCACGTAGTTGTTCGAATCGTGCGTGATCGCACCGACCGGACAGGTCTCTTCGCAGGTATTGCAGCGGATGCAGATCTCGGGATCGATCAGATGCTGCTTCAGGACTTCCACCGGTAATGGGGCGTTCATCGCCGTCCTCCCAAACGCGCGGGCACGTGGCCCGCGCGGCCATCAGTTGAAACGCACGTACTCGAAATTCACCGGCTGGCGGTTGACGCCCATGACGGGCGGCGCGATCCAGTTGGCGAATTTGCCCGGTTCCGTGACCCGGCCCATCAGCGACGCAACGAACGCGCGATCTTCCGGTGTGGGCAGCCACTTGTGCTGGTTGGCCTGCCATTGCGATTCGGACACGATCTCGCCTTCGGGCGACATGCGGATGCCGGCCAGCGTGCCGATCTGGCGGTTGAACGCCTTGTGCGGCACCTGCAGGCGAAAGGCCAGGCCGCTCTTTTCGATGACCTTGTTCCAGCGGCCGATGCCGGCAACCGAGTCGCGGATGAAGTCATCGCGCAGCACTTCGTTCAGCGCGTTCAGCATCGGCACCTCGATCTCCGTCAGCTTGCCGTTGCTGACGTTCAGCACGCGGTACGTGTCGTTCTTGAGCTGATGGTCGTCGTTGCGCTTGGTCTCTTCGTAGCGGCCCTTCAGGCCCGATCCGTAGAAGATGGCTGCGTTGGACGACTGGTCCGCGCCGAAGAGGTCAATGGTGACGCTGTAGTGGAAGTTCAGGTAGCGCTGGATGGTGGGCAGGTCGATCACGCCGGCCGCGCGCACGGCTTGCGGATCGTCGGTCTTCAGTTCCTTCATCACTTCGCAGGTGCGCTGGATGACGCGCGAGATGCCGGACTCGCCGACGAACATGTGGTGCGCTTCCTCGGTCAGCATGAACTTGGTCGTGCGGGCCAGCGGATCGAAGCTGGATTCGGCCAGCGCGCACAACTGGAACTTGCCGTCGCGGTCGGTGAAGTACGTGAACATGTAGAACGCCAGCCAGTCGGGCGTCTTCTCGTTGAAGGCGCCCAGGATGCGCGGGTTGTCGGAATCGCCCGAGCTGCGCTGCAGCAGCGCATCGGCTTCCTCGCGTCCGTCGCGTCCAAAGTAACGGTGCAGCAGGTACACCATCGCCCAAAGATGCCGCCCTTCTTCGACGTTGATCTGGAACAGGTTGCGCAGGTCGTACTGCGACGGCGCGGTCAGGCCCAGATGGCGCTGCTGCTCGATCGAGGCCGGTTCCGTGTCGCCCTGCGTGACGATGATGCGGCGCAGGTTGGCGCGATGCTCGCCCGGCACGTCCTGCCACACGTCGCGGCCGATGTTTTCGCCGAAATGGATCTTGCGCTGCCCGTCCTGCGGCGCCAGGAAGATGCCCCAGCGGTAATCCGGCATGCGCACATGGTTGAAGTGCGCCCAGCCGTCGGGCTCGACGCTGACCGCCGTGCGCAGATAGACGTCGAAACCATGCGAGCCATCAGGCCCCATGTCCTGCCACCATTGCAGGTAATTGGGCTGCCAGTGCTCCAGCGCACGCTGCAACGTACGGTCGCCGGACAGGTTGACGTTGTTGGGAATCTTGTCGGTGTAGTTGATGCCGGACATGTCTCTCTCCTGATTCTTGGAATGGGGCGCCAGCCGCGCGGCGCTTGGGTCTCAGGACCACCGGGCCGGCGCGCATGACGCCTGGCCGCCCGTTGGCCGAACGCTAGCCGCCTAGACGCGGTTCCAGTCGAATGCCGCCTGCTCGCCCTTGCCGTACAGCTTGAGCGCACCCTTGTCGCCCGCTGCGTTGGGGCGGTTGAAGATCCAGTTCTGCCAGGCGGTCAGCCGGCCGAAGATGCGGGTTTCCATGGTTTCCTGCCCGCCGAAACGCAAGTTGGCTTCCAGGCCGGTCAACGCATCGGGCGACAGCGCGCGGCGCTCTTCCAGCGCCAGCCGCACTTCGTCGTCCCAGTCGATGCTGTCGGGCGCGTAGGTGATGAGGCCCAGCTCCAGCGCGGCGGATGCCGGCAGGCTGCGGCCGGCCTGCGCGCGCACCGCTTCCAGCGGCTGCGTCTCGCCGTAAAAGCGCCGTTGCAGGCGGCTCTGGCCGTTCACCATGGGGTACGCGCCAAAATTGCGCTCGCCCACCACGATCTGCGGCGGCGGGGCGTCGATGGCTTCGTCGTCCTCCACGTCCAGCATGTAGCTGCGGTCCGCAGCCAGCGCCAGTTCCAGCAGCGTGCCCGCAAAGCACGAGCCCGGTTCGATCAGCGCGAACAGGCTGCGCGACGTCACGTCCAGCCGCGCCAGCGTGCGGCGCAGCATGCCGGCGGTCTCGCGCACGAACCAGTGGTCGGCGTGCCGTTCCAGCGCCGCGTCGGCCGCAAGCACCGCCTCGGCGTCGCCCTCGGTCTTCAGGATCCAGGTGCCGATGTCCAGCTCGTTGGTGCGCATCGACAGGATGGCGTCATCCAGTTCGCGCGCCATCTGCAGCGGCCACCAGGCGGCGCCCGCGGCAACGATGGCCTGCAATTCCGTTTCGACGCGGCCTTGCGGCGCGCGAACCGTCCACGTCGCCTGACGCTTTTCGCGGTCAAGTTGCACGTCGACGTAGCGATAGGACAGGCTGGTCTCGGTCTCGGTGCGTTGCAGCGGCGTCAGCGACACGCCCTGCTCGTCCGCCGGGCGGTGGCTGTCCTGCGCCAGCGCCAGTGCGCGGGCGCGGACTTCTTCCTCGAAGCGGGCTGGCTTGACCACGTCGTCCACCAGCCGCCAGTCCTTGGCGCGTTGCCCGCGCACGCCCTCGACCAGCGTGCAGAAGATGTCGGCATGATCGTGCCGCACGCGGCGCTTGTCCGTGACGCGGGTCAGGCCGCCCGTGCCGGGCAGCACGCCCAGCAGCGGCACTTCGGGCAGGGCCACGGACGACGAACGGTCGTCGATCAGCAGGATTTCGTCGCAGGCCAGCGCCAGTTCGTACCCGCCGCCCGCGCACGCGCCGTTCAGCGCGGCAATGAACTTCAAGCCGCCGTGGCGGCTGGAGTCTTCAATGCCGTTACGGGTTTCGTTGGTGAACTTGCAGAAGTTCACCTTCCAGGCGTGGGTGGACAAGCCCAGCATGAAGATGTTGGCGCCGGAACAGAAGATCCGGTCCTTCATGCTGGTGACGACCACGCTGCGCACTTCGGGGTGTTCGAAACGGATGCGCTGCAGGGCGTCATGCAGTTCGATGTCGACGCCCAGGTCGTACGAATTGAGCTTGAGCTTGTAGCCGGGGCGCAGGCCGCCGTCTTCGGCGACATCCATGGCCAATGTCGCGACCGCACCGTCGAAGGCCAGGCGCCAATGCCGGTACTGGGCGGGATCGGTTCGAAAGTCGACCCGGCTGATGGGGCTGCTCATAGTGTGTCTCCTCATACGCCCTGTGCTCGGACAGGAAAAATACTGCACCACATGAATTATTATGCAGATTAGTGCAGGCGATTTGGAGCGTCAAGCGGAATATGCAGAAAAGTGCAGATCCCGAAGGACGGGAGGCGGAAAGCAAAAGGCCGCCCTCGAAGGGGCGGCCTTATCGCACATCAACCGGGCGAGCGGGCGGTGCAGCGCTATAGCGGCAGCCCGCAAGCCTTGCGCACCTGCGTACGCAGACCGGCAAAGCTTTCGGGCACTTCCAGATTGCTGGTCACCCAGGTCAGATCGGCCTTGGCATAGAACGCTTCGCGTCCGGCCAGGATGCGCTTCAAGTCAGCCATCGCTTCGTTGTTGCCCGACATCGGGCGGAAGTCGCCCTGCGCCATGACGCGGCTCATGTGCTCTTCGGGCGTGGCGCGCAGCCAGACCGTATAGCAGTGGGTCAGCAGCAGGTTCAAGGTTGCGGGTTCGGACACCAGACCGCCAGGCGTCGCCAGCACCATTTCCGGGTAGATCTGCACGGCCTCTTCCAGCGCGCGCCGTTCGTAGCGGCGATAGGCATTGGGACCGTAAAGGTTGTGGATCTCCAGGATGCCGCAGCCGGCCACCCGCTCGATCTCGCGGTTCAGTTCCACGAAGGGGTAGCCAAGATCGTCGGCCAACATCTGGCCCAGCGTCGACTTGCCCGCACCGCGCAGGCCGATGAGCGCCACGCGCTGCGTACGGTTTGGGCGCTGGGCTCCGGCGCCCACGCCAAACAATTGCGTCAGCGCCTCGCGCGCACGCTGCAGATCGGATTCGGTGCGCCCGCTGAGCAATTCCCGGATCAGCAACCAGTCGGGCGATTCCGTGGTCACGTCGCCAACCAGTTCGGCCAGCGCGCAATTGAAGGCGCGCGCAATCTGCAGCAACACCAGGATCGACGCGTTGCCGACGCCGTGCTCCAGATTGGCCAGGTGGCGTTCGGACACGCCGGTCGCCTGGGACAGCCCCTTGCGCGTCATGCCGCGGATGGCGCGCAGGCGGCGCACGCGCTCGCCCAGGGCGATCAGAAAGGGCTCGCGCCGGGGTTCGATGGGCGCCGTGTCTAGCGCTTGATTCATGGTTCGACTGACTCCGCAAAAACCCTGATTACCGCTCTTTTATGCACTATAGTGCTTGACCCACATCAACGGAAGCACTATTTTTCCATCCAACGAGTCCACAGCCGATCCGGTGCAAAAAAACAGCAGTCCACAGGACTGCCGAGCGCCGACAGTGTAAAGGAGCCGCCTGGTGAGTACGCCTGACCAATTCCATGCCCTGATGCGCGACGTGACGCGTCTGACGGCCGGCCAGCCGCTGGATGCAGCGCTGCAGGCCCGGCTCAATGACGCGGCCGGTCCGGACAGCGCGCTGTTCCAGGACATCTTTGCCACCTGTAGGCAGGGCGTGGCCGACGGCTGGATGTGCAACCGCGAAGGCGGCGGCATCAAGTACGGCCGGGTCATCAAGCCCGCCGATGACCTGGGCGGCTGCTCGGTGGACGTCGTCGACATGATCGACCTGGCCGGCCCGCACCACGCGCATCCCAATGGCGAGATCGACATGATCATGCCGCTCACCGAAGACGCCCGCTTTGATGGCCACGGGGCCGGCTGGCTGGTCTACGGCCCGGGGTCGGCGCACTGTCCCACCGTGACGCAGGGCCGCGCCCTGGTGCTGTATCTGCTGCCCGGCGGGGCCATCGAATTCACGCGCCCCGGCTGACAGCCGGTTCGGACACCCGCCCTGCCGCCAACAACAACCACAGGCACGGCGTCCGCCCACCAGGACATCAGGAGACAACCGTGAACACCTGCCCCGCCGAACTGAATTTCGCCAGCCACCTGGCAGCGCTGAACGCGCCGCGCGCCAACAAGCTGGCCTACATCGACGACACCCGCCAGCTCACGTACGGAGATCTGGCCGAGCGCGTGGCCCGCATGGCCGGAGCACTGCGCAATCTGGGCCTGCGCCGCGAGGAACGCATCCTGTTGCTGATGCAGGACACGGCCGACTGGCCGGTGGTGTTCCTGGGCGCGCTGCACGCCGGCGTGGTGCCGGTGGCCGTGAACACGCTGCTCACCGCCGACGACTACGCCTACATCATTGCGCACAGCCGCGTTCGGGCCGTGTTCGTGTCGGGCGCATTGCTGCCGGTGCTGCAATCGGCGCTGGCCCAGGCCCCGGCGGATATCGAACACCTGGTCGTTTCGCAGCCGGGCGCAAACCTGCCGGACGGCGCCCACGAATTCGAATCCCTGCTGGCGGCCGCCCCGCTCGCGCCCGCCGCGCGGACGCTGTCCGACGAGATTGCGTTCTGGCTGTACTCGTCCGGGTCCACGGGCAAGCCCAAGGGCGTGGTGCACACGCACGGCAATCTCTGGCACACGGCCGAACTCTATGCCAAACCCGTGCTCGGCATCCGCGAAGACGACGTGGCGTTCTCGGCTGCGAAGCTGTTCTTTGCGTACGGCCTGGGCAATGGCCTGACGTTTCCGCTGTCGGTGGGCGCCACCGTCGTGCTGATGGCCGAGCGCCCCACGCCGCAGGCCGTGTTCCAGCGTCTGGTCCGGCATCGTCCCACGGTTTTTTATGGCGTGCCGACGCTGTATGCCAGCATGCTGGCCTCGCCCGACCTGCCCGCCCGCGAGCAGGTGGCCATGCGCGTCTGCACGTCCGCCGGCGAAGCCCTGCCGCGCGACATCGGCGAGCGCTTCACGCGCCATTTCGGTTGCGAAATCCTGGACGGCATCGGCTCGACCGAGATGCTGCACATCTTTATTTCGAACCGCGCAGGCCAGTTGCGCTACGGCACCACGGGCAAGCCCGTGCCCGGCTACGAGGTGCAATTGCGCGACGACAATGGCGCGCCGGTTGCGCCGGGCGCCATCGGCGATCTCTACATCAAGGGCCCCAGCGCCGCGCTGATGTACTGGAACAACCGCGACAAGACGCGTCAGTGCTTCCTGGGCGACTGGCTGAAAAGCGGCGACAAGTACGTGTGCGATCCAGACGGCTACTACACCTACGCCGGCCGCAGCGACGACATGATCAAGGTCAGCGGCCAGTACGTGTCGCCGGTGGAAGTCGAGAACATCCTGATCCAGCACGAGGCGGTGCTGGAAGCCGCTGTGATCGGCGTGCCGGATCACGACGGCCTGGTCAAGACGAAGGCCTATGTGGTGCTGCGCGCCGGCTTCGAGCCCGACGCGCAGACCGGCGCCGCCTTGCAGCATTACGTGAAGCAGCATCTGGCGCCGTTCAAGTACCCGCGCCAGATCGACTTCCTGGAAGAACTGCCCAAGACCGCCACCGGCAAGATCCAACGGTTCCGCTTGCGTGCGCTGGAAGAGGCCGCGCTATGACTGCCACCACGGAGGCCGCCGCGGTCTTTGCCAACCTGCATGCGCGCGGCCGCGACATGCGGCTGGAATGCGCGTGGATCGCGCCGGAACGCGCCGATGCGCCGCTCATCGTGTTCCTGCACGAGGGGCTGGGATCGGTGTCGATGTGGAAGGACTTTCCGCAACGGGTCTGCGATGCGGCCGGCTGCCGCGGTCTGGTGTATTCGCGCTACGGCTATGGCCAGTCCACCGCGCGCCCGCTGCGCGAAGCGTGGCCTGTGGACTTCATGCATCGCGAGGCGCACGAGGTGCTGCCCGCCCTGCTTGAAGTCCTGGGCGTGAACGCGCACCACGACAAGCCCGTGTTGTTCGGTCATAGCGACGGCGGCTCGATCGCGTTGCTGTACCCCGCGCGGTATCCAGACGCGGTCGCCGGCGTGGTGGTTGCAGCGCCGCACATCTTTGTCGAGGACGTCTCGGTGACCAGCATCGCGCAGGCGCGCCAGGCCTATCTGGAATCAGATCTGCGCGCGCGGCTGGGGCGTCATCACCAGGATGTCGACTCGGCATTCTGGGGCTGGAACGACATCTGGTTGAAGCCCGAATTCCGGGCGTGGAACATCGAAGACGAATTGAACCGTATCACCTGTCCCGTGCTGGCCATCCAGGGCATGGACGACGAATACGGCACGCTCGAGCAGGTGCGCGGCATCCGTCGGCGCGCGCCGCAAACCGAATTGCTGGAGATACCGGACTGTGGGCATTCGCCGCACCGGGATCAGCCCGCCACCGTTGTCCAGGCCGCCGCACGCTTTGTGGGCGCGCTGGAAAAACCCGGTTGACCCTGGCCCTGCTACCGGCCCAGGCGTCCGCCCATAACAAGCACGGAGACAAACCATGAACCACGTCCTGACCCGGGCCGCGCTGGCCGCCGCCCTGACGATCGCCGCAAGCGGCGCGCATGCCGACGACAAGCTCAAGGTCGGCTTCATGCTGCCCTACAGCGGCACCTTCGCCGCGCTGGGCAACGCCATCGAGAACGGCTTCAAGCTCTACGTTGCCGAGCAAGGCGGCAAGCTGGGCGGGCGCGAGATCGAATACTTCAAGGTGGACGACGAATCCAACCCGGCCAAGGCCGCTGAAAACGCCAACCGCCTCATCAAGCGCGACCAGGTGGACGTGCTGATCGGCACGGTGCATTCGGGCGTGGCGATGGCGCTGGCCAAAGCCGCCAAGGATGCCGACACCACGCTGATCGTGACCAACGCCGGCGCCAACGCAATCACCGGCCCGCTGTGCGGCCCCGGCATCTTCCGCACCTCGTTCACGAACTGGCAGCCGGCCTATGCGATGGGACCGGTGGCATATGCCAAGGGCCACAAGACTGCCGTGACCATCACGTGGAAGTACGCGGCGGGCGACGAAGCCATCGGCGGCTTCAAGGAAGGCTTCGAGAAAGCCGGCGGCAAGGTTGTGCGCGAACTGAGCCTGCCGTTTCCCAACGTGGAGTTTCAATCCCTGCTGACGGAGATTGCCGCGCTCAAGCCCGACATGGTCTTCACCTTCTTTGCCGGCGGCGGCGCGGTGAAGTTCGTGCAGGACTATCACGCGGCCGGCCTGGACAAGACGATTCCGCTGTACGGATCGGGCTTCCTGACGGACGGCACGCTGCAGGCGCAGGGCGCGTCCGCGCAGGGGCTGCTGACCACCCTGCACTACGCCGACGGGCTGAACACGCCGCGCGACAACGCGTTCCGCGCCGACTATTCCAAGGCGTACAAGATGCAGCCGGACGTCTATGCGGTGCAAGGCTATGACGCCGCGCAGCTCATGCAGTCGGGCCTCACGGCCGTGAAGGGCGATTTCTCGAAGAAGGAAGCCTTCCGCAGCGCCATGCGCACGGCAACCGTCGACAGCCCGCGCGGCTCGTTCACGCTGTCCAAGGCGGGCAACCCGGTGCAGGACATCTACCTGCGCCGCGTCGACGGCCTGGAGAACAAAGTCGTCGAAGTCGCGGTTCAGAAGCTGGCCGACCCCGCGCGCGGCTGCAAGCTGTAACGCCACGCACCGCGTCCGCCACAGGGAGGCCCCATGGACATCAGCATCCTGCTCATTCAGAGCCTGAACGCATTCCAGTACGGCTTGCTGCTGTTCCTGGTGGCCAGCGGACTCACGCTGATCTTCGGGATCATGGGCATCATCAATCTGGCCCACGGCAGTTTCTACATGATCGGCGCGTACATGGCGTTTGCGCTGGGTCCGGTGGTGGACCGCTGGCTGGGCGGCGGCTTTCTCACGACGCTGGCGGTCTGCGTGCTGGCCGCCGCCGTACTGGGCTACCTGCTTGAAGCCGCGTTCTTCAGCTACCTGTACAAGCGCAATCACTTGCAGCAGGTGCTGATGACCTACGGCCTGATCCTGGTGTTCGAGGAGCTGCGCAGCATTCTTGTCGGCAACGACGTGCACGGGGTGCCGCTGCCATCGTGGCTGCAGGGCAGCATTGCGCTGGGCGACGTGATGACATATCCCGTCTACCGGCTCTTCATCTCGGCCGTGGGCATTGCGGTGGCGATGCTGCTGTACTGGGTCATATCGCGCACCCGGCTGGGCATGATGCTGCGTGCCGGGGCCAGCAACCGCGAGATGATCAGCTCGCTGGGCATCGACATCAACAAGCTGTACCGCGTGGTGTTCGCGGCGGGCGTGGCGCTGGCGGCGCTGGCCGGCAGCATTGCCGCGCCCGTGTCGTCGGTCTATCCCGGCATGGGCAACGGCGTGCTCATCATCTGCTTCGTGGTGGTGGTGATCGGCGGCATCGGGTCGATCCGCGGCGCCTTCCTGGCCGCGATGCTGGTGGGCTTTGCCGAGACCTTCGGCCAGGTGCTGTTCCCTTCCGCGGCGGGCGTGCTGGTCTATCTGCTGATGGCCTTCATTCTGCTATGCAAGCCCGAAGGGCTGTTCAAACAGGGCTAGGTCCTGTCGACATCAAAAGGACCCTCGCATGCGCACGCCTCTGCTCAACCGACTTCTACCCTTCGCCGCGCTGCTGGCGCTGGCCGCCTTTTCGTTCAGCGGTAGTGATTACTACACCGGCCTTGCGGTGAAGATCATGATCTACGCGATCTTCGCGCTGAGCCTGCAACTGCTGGTCGGCGGCGCCGGGCTGGTCAGCCTGGGACACGCCGCGTTCTTCGGCATCGGCGCGTACGTGGCGGCGCTGCTGTCGCCGGAGTCGGAAGCGGCCGGGCTGTGGTGGCTGCTGCCAGCCGCCCTGCTCGCGGCCGCCGCCTATGCGCTGGTCACCGGCGCGCTCGCGCTGCGCACGCGCGGCGTGTACTTCATCATGGTCACGCTGGCCTTCTCGCAGATGGCCTACTACGTCTTTCACGACACCAAGATCGGCGGCGGCAGCGACGGCATCTATCTGTACTTCCGGCCCGAACTCTCGCTGGGCGGCTGGATGCCGTTCGATTTAAGCAATGGCAGCACGTTCTACTTCTTCGTCCTGGCGTGCCTGGCGCTGGCGTGGGGGTTTCTGGCGCTGTTGCGGCGCTCGCCCTTCGGCGCGGCGCTGGCCGGCATTCGCATCAACGAACAGCGCATGCGCGCGGCGGGCTATTCGACCTATCCGTACAAGCTGGCCGCGTACGTCATCGGCGCCACGCTCGCAGCGCTGGCGGGCTTTCTGTTTGCGTTGAAGGACGGCTTCGTCACGCCCGAACTGCTGGCGTGGGAACAGTCCGGGTTGGTGCTGCTGATGGTCATCCTGGGCGGCATGGGCAGTCTGGGCGGCGCGGTGCTGGGCACGGTGACGATGGTGCTGCTGCAGGAACTGTTCCAGTCGCAGGAGTTGTTTGGCGACTACGCGCGCCACTGGCATCTGCCGCTGGGCATCGCGATCATTGCGCTGGTGGCGTTGCTGCCGAACGGGCTGGCAGGATTGCCGGCGCAATGGCGCGAGCGCCGGCAGGCGCGCTTGGCGGATGCTGGAAAGGGCGCAGGCAAGGACACCCGAATCGACAACCGAAGCGACACCCGAAGCGACCCCGGCCGAGACGCCATCACGCCGTCACGCGCGCCCTCCAAGACACCCGCCCCCCGCCTGCCGATTCAGGGAGAACGCCATGTCTGATGTCCTGCTCGCCGCCACCGCGGTCACGCGCCGATTCGGCGGTCTCACGGCGGTCAACGGCGTGTCGCTGCAATTGCAGCGCGGCCAGGTGCACGCCGTGATCGGCACCAACGGGGCGGGCAAGTCCACGCTCATCAACATCCTGTCGGGCGAACTGGCGGCCAGCAGCGGGCAGGTCACGCTGGCGGGCCGCGACATCACCGCCTGGCCGCAACCCGAACGGGCACGCGCCGGGCTGGGCCGCAGCTACCAGCGATCCACGATCTTTCCGGAACTCAGCGTGTTCGAGAACTGCCGGCTTGCGGCGCAGGCCAGCCGGCAGCGGTTCTGGCACTGGTGGCGCGACGCCGCGAGCTGCCGCCGCAGCGCCGACCTGGCCGGCGAGGCGCTGGACCGCACGGGCCTGACGGGCGACGCGATGCAACCCGCCGGTCTGCTGGCCCACGGCCGCAAACGCCAGCTGGAGATCGCGATGTGCCTGGCGGGCGAACCGCAAGTGCTGCTGCTGGACGAACCGCTGGCGGGCATGGGACCCGAGGAAACCGACCGCATTCTCGACCTGCTGCAAACGCTGAAGGCCGGCCACGCGATCCTGCTGGTCGAACACGACATGGACGCGGTGTTCCGCATCGCCGAAACCATCACCGTGATGGTCAACGGCAGCGCGATCGCGAGCGGCGCGCCGGCTCAGATCCGCGCCAATCCCGAGGTGCGCACCGCCTACCTGGGCGAAGACGGACAAGGAGCGCATTGATGCACACGCTGATCGAAGCCGGCGGCCTGCACGTCTACTACGGCGCCAGCCATGTGCTGCGAGGCGTGGACATGCACATCGCACCGGGCGAATCCGTGGGTCTGGTGGGCCGCAATGGCATGGGCAAGACCACGCTCATCCGCAGCCTGATGGGCCACGTGAAAAGCGCACAGGGCAACGTGCGGGTGCGGGGCAACGACTGCACGCATGCGCAGCCGCACGCGATTGCGCGTATGGGTGTGGCCTACGTGCCCGAGGGGCGCGGCATCTTTCCCAACCTGAACGTGCGCGAGAACCTGCAGGTCGCCGCAAGGCCGGGCAAGCGCGCCGGCCAGGACTGGACGTATGCGCGCGTGCTGGACACGTTTCCGCGCCTGCGCGAGCGCCTGGGCCACGGCGGTCAGCAGTTGTCGGGCGGCGAGCAGCAGATGCTGGCCATCGGCCGGGCGTTGATGACCAATCCCGACCTCTTGATCCTGGACGAGGCCACCGAAGGCCTTGCGCCGCTGATCGTGGCAGAGATATGGCGCATCATCCGCGACATCCGCGCGACCGGCATGTCCACGCTGATCGTGGACCGCAACTACCGCGCGGTGCTGGAACACACCGATCGGTGTCTGGTCATGGAGAAGGGATTGATCGTGCAGGATGGCGATAGCGCGTCGCTGGCCCGGCAGCCGGAGCAGTTGACGCGCTATCTGGGGGTGTAGCAGCGGGGCGCGTGCGAAGACTGTTCGCCAAGCGCACGCGCCAATGCGGCAATCGTCAGATCACCGCTTCGATCAGGAAGGGGCCGCGGCGCTTCAAGCCTTCGGCCAGCGCACGCGCAAAGCCTTCGACCGTATCCACGCTGACCGCTTCAACGCCCATGCCGCGCGCCAGGTGCGTCCATTCCAGATGCGGATCCTGCAGGTCCAGCATGCGGCGCGCGTTGCGGCCCGGTTCCTGCACGCCCACGTTCTTCATCTCGCCGTGCAGCGTGGCGTAGGAACGGTTGGCCAGGATGATGGTCAGGCAATCCAGATTCTCGCGCGCCTGCGTCCACAAGGCCTGCAAGGTGTACATGCCGCTGCCGTCCGCCTGCAGGGTCACAACCTTGCGATCGGGGCACGCCACTGCCGCGCCCGTCGCCATCGGCAGGCCGATGCCGATGGCGCCGCCGGTCAGCATCAGCCAGTCGTGCGGCGCGCTGTTGACGCTGTAGAGCGGAAATTCGCGGCCCTGCGTGATGGACTCGTCGCAGACGATGGCCTGTTCGGGCAGGTGGTGCGCGACCAGGATGTTGACCGCGGCGCCGGTCAGCTTGCCGGACGCAGGCACTTCGTAGCTGGGCGCGGGCGCCACCAGCCGCGGCGCGTCGGCGGCGATGCCCAGTTCGTCGGCCAGCCATTCCAGCGCGTGCGGCAGGTCCTGGTCGGCGGTGGCCAGCACGAGCTGGTTGCTGTCCTGCGGGGCCAGCAGGCTGGGCTTTCCGGGGTAGGCAAAAAAACCGACCGGCGACTTTGCACCCGCCAGCACCAGATGCTTCACATCCTTCAGCTTGGCCACGGCCAGGTCGATCGGATACGGCAGACGGTCCACCGGGGTGCGCGCACCGCCACGCTCGATACGGCGGTTCGACGTCTCCGACACCAGGCGCACGCCCGTGGCCCGCGCGATGCGGCCGGCGGCATTCAGGGCGCGCTCGCGCAGCGCGGCGCCGCCCAGCATCAGCACGGTGACTTCCCCCGAACGGATGGCGGCAGCGGCGGCGCGCACGGCCTCAGCCGTGGTCTGCGCCAGCGGCTCGTCCTTGGCCACGATGGGCGCGGGCGCGTTGTCGGGCAGTTCGGTCCAGGCCGTGTCGGCCGGCAGGATCAGGGTAGCGATGTTGCCCGGCGAACGGCGCGCCACGGCCACGGCCTCGGCGGCATCCGCGGACAGGGCCGACGCCGTCATCGTGCGCTTGACCCAGTGCGACATCGGCCGCGCCACGCCTTCCACGTCGCTGGTCAGCGGCGCGTCGTACTGGACGTGATAGGTGGCGTGGTCGCCCACGATGTTGACCATCGGGGTGCGGGCGCGCTTGGCGTTGTGCAGGTTCGCCAGACCGTTGCCCAGGCCCGGGCCCAGGTGCAGCAGCGTGGCTGCCGGCTTATCGGCCATGCGCGCATAGCCGTCGGCCGCGCCCGTCACCACGCCTTCGAACAGGCCCAGCACGCAGCGCATCTTGGGCTTGCGATCCAGGGCCGCCACAAAGTGCATCTCGGATGTGCCCGGATTTGCAAAGCAAACGTCCACATCATTGGCAAGCAAGGTGTCGCAGAGGCTGTCGGCGCCGTTCATCGTTGTTTCCCTGGTAGTTATCAATGGCAGGCGGGTGGCAAGGCCACCCGCGCAACGGACATCATAGGGAGCCTGGCGGATTCGCGATAGTGCCATTTCCGCTTGCGCGCATGGAACCATTCCAGGCGGGATTCCGTTTGGCGGAACAAACCAGGGCGGCGTCCGGGGCGCGGACGGCCGCGCCGGGTTCAGGCGCCGTCAGAACGTGGCGCGCAGCGCGAGGCGGAAGGTGCGCGGCTGGCCGAAGTAGTTCCAGTAGTTGGTGTTGCCCACGGACTGGTAATAATTCCGGTCGAACAGGTTGTCCACGTTGAACTGCACCGCCAGGTTCTTGTTGACGTCGTAGACCGCATGCAGGCCGACCAGCGTGTACGCGCCCTGCGAGATCTTGTACTCGTCTTCGTCCGGGCCGCTGGCGTTGAAGATGCCGCTCTGCGCGTACACCGAGCCGCCCACGCGCAGCTTGTTCCACTGGTCCGGCAGACGGTAGTCGGTGGACACCTTCAGCAGGTGGCGGGGGTAGGTGCTGGCAAACACCTGGCCGGACTGCGGCCCCTGCGCGTACTTCGATTGCGTGTAGGTGTAGCCCAGGCTGACGTTCCAGGCTGGCGTGATGGCGCCGTTGACCTCGAAGTCCACCCCGCGGTTGCGCACCTTCTCGGCAGCGCGGTAGCAGGAGAAGATGCCCGGCGGGCACAGGTCGCTGTCCTGGATCAGGTCGGCCCGGCCCTTCTGGTCCGTCTGGAACAGCGCCAGCGCGGCGTTCACCCGGCGGTCCATGAACTCGCCCTTCAACCCGATTTCGTAGTTCTGCCCCGTCATCGGCGGCAGCACGCCGCCATCGACGCCGATGTTTTCCTGCGGCTTGAAGATTTCGGTATAGCTGGCGTAGGCCGACAGGTTTTCGTTCAGGTCCTGCACCACGCCCGCATACGGCGTGACCTTGCCGCGCTGCTCGTACCGGCTTTCGGTGCGCACGGTGGTCTGCGCAAAGCGGTCGAATTCGAACCAGCTCATGCGCGCGCCCAGGATGAAGGTCGTGCTGTCGGTCAGGCTGAAGCGGCCCGCGGTGTAGATGCCCTGCTGCTTCTGCGTGATGTTGTACTGCCACATATGCGCGTCCAGCCCGGTCGGCGCGGGCGGATTGAAGGCGCCCAGGTCATTCATGTCGACCAGATAGCGATAGCCGGCGTCGCGCCCGCCGTGATAGCTGAAATCGTCCTTGCGGGTGGTGGCGCCCACCACCAGCTCATGCTGGCGGCCCAGCAGCTGGAACGGGCCGGACGCGTAGGCGTCCACGCCCCACTGCGTGTCGTCGTACTGGAACAGGCGCGGATTCAGCGTGAAGATATCGCCCGTCGTGCGCTGCGTGTAGTTGCCCAGGAAGTCCGACTTGGCGGACAGCCAGTTGCCGGCTACGGTCAGCTTCCAGCCATTGCCGAATTCGTGCTTGATGTCGGCGAACAGATTGGTGTTGCGCTTGTTCAGGTAATTCCAGTCGCCGACCAGGGCGGTCTTGCGCGACATCGGGTAGAAAGAACCATCAGCCCGTGTCGGCAGTCCGGACCAGTCGTAGCCCTGATTGCGGTCCTTCTGGTAGGTCAGGCCCGCCGTCACCGTGGTGGCGGGCGTGATGTCGGCCTCCAGGATGCCGTAGAAGAGCGAGTTCTCCTTGCCCGCCCGTTGCTGGAAGTCGCCCGCGTTGGTGTAGGCCACCACCGCACGGCCGCGCAGCGTCTTGGCCTCGTTCAAGGGCGAGGACACGTCCAGCATGGTGCGATAGTCGTCCCACGACCCCGCCGACAGCGTCATGACGCCTGTGGTCTCGTAGCCGGGCCGCTTGCGCACCAGATTGATGGCGGCAGCCGGATTGCCCGCCCCTTCCAACAGGCCCGTGGCGCCGCGCACGACCTCCACGCGGTCATAGATCTCGGTGGTGGGTTTGTTGATGGCGTCAAACGAATACGCGTTGCTGATGTTGGCCGGCACGCCGTCGATCTGCAGGTTGTCGATTAACTGGCCGCGCGCCTGGTACACCGAGCGTTCGGAGCCGTTCTGCACCACCGAAATGCCGGTGGTTGCCTGCAGCACGTCGTCCAGGTTCTGCATGGACTGATCGTCCATGCGCTGGCGCGTCACCACCGTGACGGACTGCGGCGTTTCGCGCGGCGACAGGTTCAGGCGCGTGGCGCTGTTGGTGACCTGCACCACGTACGTGCCGCTGGTGTCCACCGGCGGCAGCATGCCGGATACGGTGACCGGCGCCAGCGTCGTGGTCTGCGCGCCCGGCGCGCGCCGCAAGGTCAGCGTGCCGTCGGCGGCCCGGGTGGATTCCAGGCCGCTGCCGGCCAGTGCGACGCGCAGCGCCGCATCCATCGTGTAGACGCCTTGCACGGCCGGGGCATTCAGGCCGCGCACAAGCTGCGGGTCGTAGGACACCACGGTCCGGGTCAACCGCGCGATTTCGGTCAGCGTGGCGTCCAGGCTGCCGGCGGGCAGGTCAAACGCGATGGGCGCCCGCGGCTGGGCGTGGGCCGGCTGGCCCAGGCTGGATGCCGCCAGGACCACGGCAAGGCTAAGGACGTGGGGAACAGGCAAAACGCGCATGAGGGTCTCCGATACGTTGCGCACAGTGATATGTGGGTATGTGCCGCGAGATCGGAAAAGTGACAGTCCTCGTGCGAAAAAAAATGAAAAAGGCCGTTCAAGCGGCGCGGACGTCGATCACGGTCAGCCAGCGCGTGTAGCGGCTGATGGTGATCGGCAACGTATGCTCCAACGCGCTCAGCGCGCGGTCGGTGTCGTCCAGCGGATAGAGGCCGGACACGGCCAGGCGGGCGGCCTGCGGGCTGACGCGCAGCACGCCCGTGCGGTAGCTGGCCAGCGCCGCGGCAATTTCGCCCAGCGGCTGGTCGCGCGCCTTCAGCCACCCCTCGCGCCACGCGGCGGCGTCGTCCATCGGTTGCGGACGGTCCGCCCAGCCCTCGCCGAAGCGCGCGCCCTGCCCCATCGCCAGCGTCAGGGGCGCAGACTCGCGCGGCAGGACCTCGATGCTGTTCTGCAAGGCCACGGCCAGGCTGGCCTCTTGTACCAGCCGCACCATGCAGCCCGCGCCCGCGCTGCGGACCTGCCCGTGCGCCGTATGCACCGCGAACATCGACGAAAGACCGGTGCGCGGTTGCACCACCAGCGCCCCCTCCAGCAGCCGCACGTTGCGCGCGTCCGCCGTGAAATCCAGATCCACGCGGCTGCGCGCGTCCAGGGTCAGCAGGCTGCCGTCCGGCAGCGTGAAGGTCCGGCGTTCACCCGTGGCCGTACCCAGATCGGCCATCAGATTGCCCAACGGCGTGATGCGGTTGGCCACCCAGCCGCCGGCCGCTGCGGCGCCGGCCAAGGCGGCCGCGTTGAGCAGCACGCGGCGACGCGCCGGGCGCACCAGCGTGCGCCGCAACGCGTGATGCTCGTTCTTCATGACCGTTTCCAGCCGCCCCACCGACTGGCTCAGGCCCTGCTGCAGCCGCGCCCAGGCATGTTCATGGACCGGGTCGGCCGCGCGCCAGGCGGCACAGGCGGCGTGATCGGCGTCGGTCGCCTCGCCCGAGGTCAGCTTGACCCAGAAGCCGATCGCGCGGTCCCCGGCCTCGGCCGCGCTTTGCTCGCGGCTCATGGCGCGTCCGCCAGCGCGTAGCAGCGCTGCAGCGCCTGCGCGATGTACTGGCGCACCATGCTGACCGACACGCCCAGCGCGGCGGCGATTTCCTTGTGCGTCAGGCCGTCGAGCTGGCTGTACAGGAATGCCGCGCGCGCCTTCGCCGACAGGCCATCGAGCATCTGGTCCACCTGCTGCAGCGTCTGCAGGATGGCAAGCTGTTCCTGCGGCGACGGCGCAAACTGCTCGCCCTGATGGAACAGGCTTTCCAGCCACGCGGCTTCCAGCTCGCGGCGGCGCCACAGTTTCCAGACCAGACGTTTCGCGATGGTGATGATGAGGGCGCGCGGCTCGCGCACGGAGGCGAGCCGCGGCGTCTGGATGAGCTGCACGAACGTGTCGCCCGCGACGTCTTCGGCGTCTTCGAGGTTGCGCAGCCGGGTGTAAAGGCGGCCCAGCAGCCATGGCCTGTCTTCGGTGTAGATCCGGGCCAGCAGAGGATGGTCCGAGGTAAGCGTGGAAGGCGGAAGCATGGCGCGGCGGGCGGTTATCTGCAAATGGGAATCGCTCGCATTCTATCGCAGACGTGCCAGGGCGTCCCGTTTCCGAGGCGCCCTCTGTTCACGTTCGGGCCGCGCCCGGAAACGGCAAGGCCTCCCGAAGGAGGCCTTGCGCGATCACATCGGACGGGTTTGTCCTTCCGCTATGGGTGATTACCCATCAACGGATCGGCCACGGATACATCGCGCCGCCTTGGTTCCACAGCGCGTTGGTGCCGCGTTGCAGGCCCAGCTTGCTGTCCTTGCCCACATTGCGCTCGAACACCTCGCTGTAGTTGCCTACCGCCTTGATGGCGTTGTAGGCCCACTTCTCATCCAGGCCCATATTCTTGCCGGCGCCCGGCGTCACGCCCAGGATGCGCAGCACGTTGGGGTTCTTGCTCTTGAGCATTTCGTCGACGTTCTTCTGCGTGATGCCGTATTCCTCGGCTTCCAGCAGCGCAAACAGCGTCCAGCGCACGATGCCCAGCCAGTTCTCGTCGCCCTGGCGCACCATGGGACCCAGCGGCTCCTTGGAGAAACGCTCCGGCAGGATCTCGTAGTCGTTCGGGTTGGCGACCTGCGTGGCGCGCACGGCGGCCAGTTGCGAGGCGTCGTCGGTGAAGGCGTCGCAGCGGCCGGATTCAAAGGCGCGCACGACTTCGGTCACCTTGTCGATCACGACCGGCTTGAACTCGATGTTGTTGGCGCGGAACCAGTCGGCCAGGTTCAGTTCGGTGGTGGTGCCCGGCTGCACGCAGACCGTGGCACCGTTCAGTTCCTTGGCGCTCTTGACGCCCAGCTTCTTGCTCACCAGGATGCCCTGGCCGTCATAGAAACTGGCGGCAACTGCGGACAGGCCCAGCGACGTGTCGCGCGTCTGGGTCAGCGTCACGGTGCGCAGCAGCACGTCGACCTCGCCCGATTGCAGCGCGGTGAAGCGTTGCTGGGTGGACAGCGCGGTGCCCTTGAACTTCGAGGCATCGCCAAACACCGCCGCCGCCACCGCGCGGCAGATGTCCACGTCCATGCCTTCCCATTCGCCCTTGCTGTTCGTCGCGGAGAATCCGGAGACCCCGTCCGTCAGGCCGCATTGCACGAATCCCTTCTTTTTCACCGCGTCCAGCGTGGGACCGGCCATCGCCGCCTGGGACGCGCAGGCCAGGGCAATCGCGCCGGCCGCAACCATCAATTTCCGCTTCATGTTCTGCTTCTCCTGAGATAGATGACCGCCCTGGGCTTGTAGCCGGGGACAGTTGAAACCAGGTCCTGCCTTACCGGACCGGCCGCCAGATTAAGGCATGTCCACAGCGTGAACAACGCGCCAATCCCTAGTGAAAACCCGTAAAAACGGCGCACCGGTCAACACGAACCGCTTGTCCGGTGATCGAACTTTTTTGACGGAGACATGCGCCGTCGTGCCGATTTCCCCGTGCCATACTTTTTTTGCGTCTTTGTCCGATAGCCGGCAAAGCCGCAGACCCTTAAAAGCCGTCGCGTCACATAAAAACCCGGACGCGCAGCGGCAAATCGGCCGATTCATGGAGGAGACAAGTCCATGGCACATGCATGCAAGTCGCAGCCTCATCACCCGGCGGCCACTGACCGCCGCCGCGTTATCAAACACGTGCTGTTCGCCGCGCTGGCGGCGGCCGGCGTGGCCACCGGCACCGCCCACGCGGCCGATAACTGGCCCAGCAAGCCGATCAAGATCATCGTGCCGTACACGCCGGGCGGTTCCACCGACATCGTGACGCGCATCGTGATGGAAAAGCTGGGACCGCGGCTGAACCAGACCATCGTCGTCGAGAATCGCCCCGGCGCAAACAGCAGCCTGGGGTCGGCGCTAGCCGCCAAGGCGGAACCCGACGGCTATACGTTCCTGTCGATGCTGCCGGCCTACATCATCAACTTCCATCTCTACAAGCTGGGTTACACGCCCGCGGACCTGACGCCCGTTGTGCAGATGGCGGACCTGCCGCTGTTCCTGTTCGTGGCGAACGAGCTTCCCGTCAAGACCGTGGCGGAGCTGGTCGCGTATGCCCGCAAGAATCCGGACAAGCTCACCTACGCATCCAGTGGCAACGGCTCCAGCGCGCACCTGACCGGCGCCGACTTTGCGCTGCAGAACAAGATCACGATGACGCACGTGGCGTACAAGGGCAGCGCGCCGATCCTGACCGACATCCTGGGCAACCGCGTGAGCATGGTGTTCGATCCCGTGCTGGTGCCGATGCAATACGTGAAGCAGAACCGCCTGAAGGCGCTGGCGTTCACGGGCAAGGAACGCTGGCCCACGGAACCGGACATTCCCACCATGGAAGAAGCCGGCATGCCGGGCTTTGTCACCGGCTCATGGGCCGGCCTGATGGCGCCGGCCAACACGCCCAAGCCGATCATCGAACGCATGGCGCGCGAGATCAGCGAGATCGTCAAGGAGCCGGACGTGCGCCAGAAGTTCGTGGATGCGGGCTTTCTGCCGGTGGGCGGCACGCCGGCGGAGTTTGCCGAATTGATGAAGAAGGACTCGGCACGCTACGCCGAGATCATCAAGCAGGCCAACATCACCGTGAACTGAGCGGGGCCGGGCGCCGCGGCGTCCGCCTCATCGGAGCCCTCCCATGATCGACAAGTTCATCGACACGCCGGAAGCCGCCGTTGCGGATGTGCATGACGGCGCCATCGTGCTCATCAGCGGGTTCGGCGGCGCCGGCATGCCCACCGAACTGATCCACGCCCTCATCGACCAGGGCGCGCGCGAACTCACCGTGGTCAGCAACAACGCCGGCAATCGCGAGACGGGCCTGGCCGCGCTGGTCAAGGCCGGGCGCGTGCGCAAGGTGATCTGCTCGTTTCCAAAGGCCTCGCACTCGTGGGTCTTTGACGAGCTGTACCGGCAAGGCCGCATCGAACTCGAATGCGTGCCGCAAGGCACCATCGCCGAACGCCTGCGCGCGGCCGGCGCGGGACTGGGCGGCTTCTTCACGCCCACCGCCTACGGCACCGAGCTTGCGCGCGGCAAGGAGACCCGCATCATCAACGGCCGCGGCCACGTGTTCGAGGAGCCGCTGCATGGCGACTTTGCGCTGGTCAAGGCCGACCGCGGCGACCGCTGGGGCAACCTGACCTACAACATGAGCGCGCGCAACTTCGGCCCCATCATGTGCATGGCCGCCAAGACGACCATCGTGCAGGTGCGCGCCAAGGCTGAACTGGGCGAACTGCCGCCCGAGGCCGTGGTGACGCCGGGCATCTTCGTCAAGCGCGTGACCGAAGTGCCCAACGCCGCCTTTTCCAGTTGACGCCATTCCGCTTGAAGGAGTCCGCATGTTTCATCCCCTGACCCGCGAAGCCATGGCGCGCCGCCTGGCCTTGGACATTCCCGACGGCAGCTACGTGAACCTGGGCATCGGCATGCCGGTGCTGGTGGCCGCCCATCTACCCGAGGGCCGAGAGATCGTGCTTCACAGCGAGAACGGCATCCTCGGCATGGGGCCGCCCCCGGCCGAGGCCGACATCAACCTGGACCTCATCAACGCCGGCAAGCAACCGGTGACCCTGCTGACCGGCGGCTCGTATTTCCATCACGCGGACTCGTTCGCGATGATGCGCGGCGGCCATCTGGACATTTGCGTGATGGGGGGCATGCAGGTTGCGGCCAACGGCGATCTGGCGAACTGGTCGCTGAACAAGCCCGGCGAAGCGCCGGCCGTCGGCGGCGCGATGGATCTGGCCGTGGGCGCGCGCAGCGTGTTCATCATGATGGAGCACAACAGCAAGAACGGTGATCCCAAGATCGTCGAACGCTGCACCTATCCGCTGACCGGCGCGGGCGTGGTGGACCGCATCTACACGGACCTCGCGGTCATCGACGTCACGCCGGACGGCCTGGTGGTCCGGGATATGATCGACGGCATGACGCTGACCGAACTGCAGACGCGCACCGGCGCGCCCCTGCGCGCAGCCTGATGCTGCCCAACCTGCCCGCTCCCGGCTACGCCGCGCCGCCCACGGCCGAAGACCATCCGGACCAGTTGCGCGGCGATCCGGACTATATGCTGACGCTGGCGCGCGGCCTGCACGTCATCCGCGCCTTCGGCACGCGCCGCCATCCGCAGACCGCGGCCGAACTGAGCCGGCGCGCCGGCCTGCCGCGCGCCGTCGTGCAACGCTGCCTGCACACGCTGATCCTCTTGGGCATGGCCGAGCAGCACGGCAGGCTTTACGTGCTGACGCCGCGCATTCTGGGGCTGGGCTACGCGTACTTTTCGTCCACGCCGTTCGTTTCGCTGGCGCAGCCCGTGCTGGAAGAATTGAGCGCGACCGTGAACGAGACCTGCGCGCTCGCCATCATGGAAGGCCATGAAATGCTTTACCTCGCGCGGTCCGAGGTGAACCGCCTGCTGGCCACGTCGATGGGGTTGGGAAGCCGCCTGCCCGCGTATTGCACGTCCATCGGACGCGTACTGCTGGCGGAACTGCCGGAGCCTGCGCTGGCGCGGTATTTCGCGGCGACCGACCTGCAGCCCTATACCGAGTTCACGCTGACCACCGAGGTAAAGCTGCGCGCGGAACTGGCGCGCATCCGCGAGCAGGGCTATGCGGTCGTCGACCAGGAACTGGAATTGAACGTGCGCGCGATCTCGGTGGCCGTGCGATCGGCCAGCGGCAAGGCCTGCGGGGCGGTGAACGTCAGCGTGAAGGCGGCGCGCGTGCCGCTCAGCCGCCTGCAAGACGACTTCCTGCCGCCCTTGCGGCAGGCCGTGGAACGGATCGGGGAATTCCTGGCCGCGTGAGCGGTCAGGTGTGAGCGGCCAGCAGGCTACAGGCCGGTGGTGTCCAGCGTGAAGGCCGCGGCGGCGCGGCCGATGCGGTCGTTGACCGCGTGCCAGTCATCGGTGGCGGGCGGCGCCTGCACGATGATGCGCGCATAGCCCTGACCATCCAGATCGCGCAGCAGGCCGTACAGCGCCTGCGCATAGCGCGCCGGGTCCGCGGATACCGGTTGCCACTGCACGCGGGGATCGGCTGCGGCGGGTTGCGGGCCGTAGGCCACCAGCACCACGCGGCCTTCGGGCAGATTGCGTCCGGCCAGCACATCGTTCATGCGGGCCTCGTTGGCCAGTTCCAGCGGCGTGCGCGGCGCGTAATGGGCCTTCAACGTGCCGGACGCGCGCGGCGCCGCGGCGTCGGGCGCAAAGACCTGCACGCCCAGCACGGCCTCGATCTGCGCGGCGCTGATGTGGCCGGGCCGCAGCAGCACGGGCCCCGCGCCGCGATCCAGGCGCGACAGGTCGAGAATGGTGGATTCGATGCCAACGTCCGACGCGCCGCCTTCCAGCACGGGCATGCCGGCCGCGACTTCATCGGGAAACTCGTTGCGGACGTGTTCGGCGCGGGTGGGCGACACCTGGCCAAACTTGTTGGCCGATGGCGCCGCCACGCCGCCCTGCCCGTTCGGCTTGCCGGCCGCAAACGCCGCCAGCAGCGCCTGCGCCACCGGATGCGACGGACAACGGATGCCGATGCTGTCCTGCCCGCCGCTCACCGTGTCGACGATGTGCGGCGCGCGCTTCAGGATCAAGGTCAGCGGACCCGGCCAGAACGCGTCGATCAGCAATTGCGCTTCGGGCGGCACGTGCGCCGCCCAATACGCCACGTCGCCCTGCGGCGCGATATGCACGATGACGGGATGGTTCGAGGGCCGGCCCTTGGCCGCGTAGATCTTGGCGACGGCCTGCGGGTTTTCAGCGTCCGCGCCCAGGCCGTAAACGGTCTCGGTCGGAAAGGCGGCCAGTTCGCCGTCCAGCATGCGCTGGGCGGCGTGGGCGATTTCCGCGGCGCTGGCGGAGACGGACGGAGATGAGGACATCGGTTTGCCGCTTACTCGGGCGCCTGCATGCCCAGCGCGGCGGCCACGCGGGCGGCGTCGTCGCGGGCCTGCTGCAAGGTGGCCGCCACGATCGTGATGTGGCCCATCTTGCGGCCACGGCGCGCCTCGCGCTTGCCGTACAGGTGCAGCTTGGCCGAGGGCACGGCCAGCGCGGCCGCCCAATCGGGCTCGCGTTGGGCGTCACCCGTGGCATCGGCGTACCAGATGTCGCCCAGGATGTTCAGCATGACGGCGGGCGCCAGCAGGTCGGTGCCGCCCAGCGGCAGGCCGGCCATGGCGCGCGCCTGCTGCTCGAACTGGCTGGTGACGCAGGCGTCGATCGTGTAGTGACCGCTGTTGTGCGGACGCGGCGCGATCTCGTTGACGATCAGACTGCCGTCCTTGAGCACGAAGAATTCCACGCACAGCACGCCGTGATAGCCCAGCCCCTGCGCGATGGCCTGCGCGGCTTCGGTGGCGCGGGCCTGGCGTTCGGCGTGGGCCGCATCCTGCTGCACGGGCGCCGCGGTGGACACGGCCAGGATGCCGTCGACATGCACGTTGCGCGCCACGGGAAACACCACGCTGGCACCATCAAAGCCGCGCGCCAGCACGACCGAGATTTCGTAGTCCAGCGGCATCAGCGCTTCCAGCACGCAAGCGACACCGCCGAATTCGGCGAAGGCGGCGATGGCTTCTTCGCGGGTGTTGATGCGGGCCTGGCCCTTGCCGTCGTATCCCAGGCGCGCCACCTTGAGGATGCCGGGGAACAGCGCGTCCGATGCGGCGTTCAGATCGGCTTCGCTGCGGATGGCGGCGTGCGGCGCGACCGGGATGCCTTGCGCGGCAATGAAGGTCTTTTCAGCGATGCGGTCCTGCACGATGGCCACGGCGTCGCCAGCCGGGCTCACGCGGCATTGGGTAGCCAGCGCGCGCAGGCTGTCCGCGGGAACGTTTTCGAATTCAGTGGTGACGGCCTGGCACGTCTGCGCCAGGCGGGCCAGACCGGCCTCGTCGTCATAGGCGGCCTGGATGTGCAGGTCGGCCACCATGCCGGCCGGACATTCCGCGGCCGGGTCCAGCACCGCGACCTTGTAGCCCAGGCTTTGCGCCGCGTGACAGAACATGCGGCCCAGTTGGCCGCCGCCCAGCATGCCCAGCCAGCCGCCGGGCGCGATCAGGAAAGGAGTCGATTGAGTCATTCGCATCAGGCCTCGGGCGGAACCTTCATGTCGCGCGCGACCTGCGTCTGGCGGGCGCGGAACGCCACGAGCTTTGCGTGCAGACCGGCATCGGTGCCCGCCAGCGTGGCGATCACGTGCAGCGCGGCGTTGGCGGCGCCGGCTTCGCCGATGGCAAAGGTGGCCACCGGCACGCCCTTGGGCATCTGCACGATGGACAGCAGCGAGTCTTCGCCGCGCAGGTATTTGGAGGGGACCGGCACGCCGAACACCGGCACTTCGGTCAGGGCAGCCATCATGCCCGGCAGGTGCGCCGCGCCGCCGGCGCCGGCGATGATGCCGCGCAAGCCGCGCTGGTGCGCCGCGGCGCCGTACTCGGCCATGTCCTGCGGCATGCGGTGCGCGGAGATGACGCGCGCCTCGTAGGCCACGCCGAAATCCTCCAGCATCGTCACCGCGTGCTTCATGACCTCCCAATCGCTGGAAGATCCCATAATCACGCCCACCACGGGGGAGGCTTGCGCCGCTGCGGAAGTCTGGTCTGTCATAACCGGTGTCTAGTAGTTGAGACACGGCGCACGCGCCGCGAAATGTCGGGGGACCGCGGGACCAGCCCGCGAAACCCGCTATTTTACCCGGCGCTGAAGACTGCTACGGCAACGTGGCGCTTTTCAGCCAAAGGTAGCTGACCGGATCGTCCGGGCAGGGTCCGAAACCGCACTGCAGCGTGGTGCTGCCGGCATTGGCCAGGGCGACGACGAAAAACAGGGCCATGACCACCATGCCCAGCATCGAGACGGGCTTTTTGAGCATGCTGTCGCCCCACTTGCGGTCCACGCACAGCATGACGACGCAGAACACGATGATCGCCGTGAAGGCAACGAAGGCCCAGGTATAGAAGTGCACGCCCAGAAAGGGCGTGCCGTAGCCCGCGTCGCCCGGGGCAATGTGCAGCAGCACCTGGCGTCCCGCGGCCAGCATGCCGGCCAGCGCGCCGGCAATGCTCATTGCATAGTGCATCGGCGACGGTCCGAGTCGCATGTTCAAGAGGAAACCCACACCCGCAAGGATCAGCGCCACGCGCTGCAGCAGGCATAACGGGCACGGCAATTCGTCGTAGGCGAATTGCCAGGCGAAGGCGATGCAGAGGAGGCCGGTGACCCCGAGCAGCGCCAGGGCATTGAGGATGCGCGAGCCGCGCGCCGGATTGCTGGAGAAGATCATTGCCGCCGCTTCACAGGGACAACGCCAGCGGGCTGGTCATATGGTATTTGCACCAGGCGGCAAAGATGGCCAGGGTCAGCAGCCAGAAGGTCACGCACGGACGGCGCCGGCCCACGAGTCCAAACCACACTGCCAGCGTCCCAGTCACAAAGGGCAGCATCATCACCATGCGGCGCTCCTTTTCTCGGAAATCCCGTATCAAGCAGCGGACGAGTATAGCGTAACAATCCGAAATAATTTCGCGCTGAAAATGCGGGTTTGCCCGTGGGGTGCGTCAGCCTGCGGCGCCACGTCGAGACCCGCCGGCGAAAAAAAAAACCGCTCGGACGACGAGCGGCTTTTTTGGTGTGGACGCGATCAGGCGATCAGGCGGTCCAGGGCTTCGCGGTACTTCGCGGCCGTCTTTTCCAGCACTTCCTGCGGCAGGCGCGGCGCGGGCGGGGTCTTGTCCCACGTTTGCGTCTCGAGCCAGTCGCGCACGAACTGCTTGTCGAACGACGGGGGGCTGATGCCGACGCGGTAACCGTCGGCGGGCCAGAAGCGCGACGAATCGGGCGTCAGCACTTCGTCCATCAGGTGCAGCGTGCCGTTGTCGTCCAGGCCGAACTCGAACTTGGTGTCGGCGATGATGATGCCCTTGGTGGCGGCAAAGGCGGCGGCTTCGGCGTACAGCTTTAGCGTCACGTCGCGGATGCGCTCGGCCATTTCCTGGCCGACTTCCTTGACCACGTGCGCGAAGTCCACGTTCTCGTCGTGCATGCCGAACTCGGCCTTGGCGGCGGGCGTGAAGATGGGCTCGGGCAGCTTGCTGGCCTGTTGCAGGCCGGCCGGCAGCTTGATGCCGCAAACCGCGCCGGTCGCCTGATAGTCCTTCCAGCCCGAACCGATCAGGTAGCCGCGGGCAACCGCTTCCACCAGGATGGGCTTCAGACGCTTGACCACCACGGCGCGGCCGCGCACCTGATCCACTTCGTCGGGCGCCACCACGTCTTCGGGCTTCACGCCGGTCGAGTGGTTGGGCAGGATGTGCGACAGCTTCTGCAACCAGAATTCGGTCAGTTCGGTCAGCACCTGTCCCTTGCCGGGAATGGGGTCGTCAAGGATCACGTCAAATGCGGAGATGCGATCCGACGCGACGATCAGCAACTTGTCGTCGCCGACCGCGTACATATCGCGCACCTTGCCGCGTCCCAGCAGCGGCAGGGACTTGATGCTGGATTCATGCAAAGCAGAAGTCACGGGAATGGCCTATGGCAAAAATGAACATTCCCGCCGCGGGCGGACGCCAGGGCGGGAAGGGAAACGAAATCGGGCACCAGGCGGAGGCGGCGCCGGACGGCAGCTTCCGCAAAGCGCATAGATTACTGCAAATAAGTTCGTCTTGCCGCCGCTCCGGGCGCGGGGTAGGCTTTCTTTCCCATCCATGATTCGCGCCGGCCGCCCCCGAGCGTCACGGCGCAACACCGCCCGGAGACAAAGCCGTATGCAGGATGCTTCCCCCAAACGCATGCCCCACGCCGACGCGCAGGTCCACATGACAGGCGGCTGCCAGTGCGGCGCCATCCGCTACGCCCTCACCGACGAGCCCATCACCGCCGCCACCTGTCACTGCCGCGACTGCCAGTACTCCAGCGGCGGCGCGCCGGCCCACGCCCTGATCTTTCCCGCGGGCGCCGTCACGCTGCTGCGCGGACAACCCAAGGAGCACCGCTACCAGGGCGACTCCGGTCACACCGTCATGCGCAGCTTCTGTGCGGCGTGTGGCACGCCGCTGTTCGGCAATTCGGAAGGCATGGGCTACGAAGTCGTGCGCGCAGGGTCGCTGGATGACCCCGAAGCGTTTCATTCCAAGGCAAGCCTGTGGACGGACTCGGCGCCTTCATGGCATCACGTGGATCGGTCGGTGCCAAGCTTCGGGAAGAATTCGCCGGCGTAGCGCGCGCGTCCGTCATGGCCGCAAAAACAAAAAGAGCTGGTCCTCGCGGGCCAGCTCTTTTTCTGCCTGCGCCGCCTTCGCAAGAAGGCGGCATGGGCGAGGACCTTATTGCACCACTTGCGACAGCTTGCCCGACGCGTACTGCGCGGCGATTTCGGTCAGCGGCAGCGGCTTGATCTTGCTGGCGTTGCCGGCGGTGCCGAATTCCGTGTAGCGAGCGACACAGATCGCCTTGGCGGCGGCGCGGGCGGGCTTGAGGTATTCGCGCGGGTCGAATTTCTCGGGGTTCTCGGCGAAGAAGCGGCGGATCGCGCCGGTCATGGCCAGACGGATATCGGTGTCGATATTGATCTTGCGCACGCCGTACTTGATGGCTTCCTGGATTTCCTCGACGGGCACGCCGTAGGTTTCCTTCATGTTGCCGCCGAATTCACGGATCTCGGCCAGCAGTTCCTGCGGCACGCTGGAGCTGCCGTGCATCACCAGGTGGGTGTTGGGCAGGCGGGCGTGGATTTCCTTGATGCGGGAGATCGACAGGATGTCGCCGGTGGGCTTGCGCGTGAACTTGTAGGCGCCGTGGCTGGTGCCGATGGCGATTGCCAGGGCGTCCAGTTGCGTGCGGCGCACGAAGTCGGCGGCTTGTTCCGGGTCGGTCAGCAGCTGATCCATGGTCAGCTTGCCGTCGGCGCCGTGGCCGTCTTCCTTGTCGCCTTCCATGGTTTCCAGGGAACCCAGGCAGCCGAGTTCGCCTTCGACGGTCACGCCCAGCTTGTGCGCGATGTCCACGACCTTCTTGGTGACTTCGACGTTGTAGTCGTAGTCGGCGATGGTCTTGCCGTCTTCTTTCAGCGAGCCGTCCATCATGACGCTGGAGAAGCCCAGGTCGATGGCGCCCTGGCAGATCTTGGGCGATTGGCCGTGATCCTGGTGCATGACCACGGGGATGTGCGGGTAGGACTCAACGGCGGCCTGGATCAGGTACTTCAGGAAGCCTTCGCCCGCGTATTTGCGCGCGCCGGCCGAGGCCTGCATGATCACCGGGCTGTCGGTCTCCGCCGCGGCTTCCATGATGGCCTGGACCTGTTCCAGGTTGTTGACGTTGAAAGCCGGAATGCCGTAGCCGTGCTCGGCGGCGTGGTCGAGCAACTGGCGCATGGAGACTAGGGCCATGAGTGGTCCTCCTTAGGTACTGTCTATTGAGAGATGGTTGAAGCCTTGCTGAATGGCGTGATTTTACGGGGGAATCGAAGAAAGGTCTTGCAACGGCCGGTATCCTATCCATTCAGGTGAAACCGGACGCCCTAGCCCGGCTGATATCCGCCTTGCGGCCCAGCCCATGCGGCCCACGGCCGCGGCGCCCTTTATCTGCTTTCCCCCGCTTGTGGCCTAGGGCCTGCCCGCGTGCGGCACATCCACCCGGGTCATCAGGATGCGGGCCTGCGGCTTGGCGCGCCGGTTGGCTTCCACGAAATCCGGCGCGGCCGCCATGAAAAGCGTCTTGCCGTCCGGTCCGCCCAGCGCGGCCGCGAAGATGCCGAATTCGCCGGTGTCGATCTGCTCGAGAATCCGTCCGCCACGTTCAACGCGCACGATGCGCTTGCCGATGGCGTCGCCCACCCACAACGCGCCCTCTTCGTCCAGCGCGCCGCCGTCCGGCGCAATCTTGGACGCCGCGATCACGGCGGTCAGGTCGTCGGTTTCAGGCAGCTCGCCGAAATTGGCCCAGTCGCGGCGCGGCCCCAGCACGCCGTTGGGCTCGATGTCGAACTCGGATATGCGGTTGGCGAAGGTCTCGTTGACGATCAGGGTCTTGCCGTCGGGCGTGATGAACGAGCCGTTGGGAAAGCACAGGCCGTCCGCCACCACCTGCGCCACACCGTCCGGATCCACGCGCACCAGCGTCGTCGTGCGCACGGGTTCGCCCGCCATGATGTCGAATCCGAAATTGCCCACGTAGGCGCGGCCCTGCGCGTCCACCACCATGTCATTGATATGGCCGCCGGTCAGCGCGGACAGGTCGGCATGCACCGACAGCGTGCCGTCCGCCTCGCGCCGCAGCACCTTGCGGTCTTTCATGGACGAGATCAGCAGGCGGCCGTCGGGCAGCCAACCCAGCCCCGACGGTTGCTGCGGGACCAGACAGACGCGGTCCACCGCCCCCTGGAGCGTCACGGTAATGACCTGCCCCGTGTAGAAGTCCGAGGCCCACAGGCGGTTTTCGTGCCAGCGCAGCCCTTCCAGATAGGTGTAGCCGGAAGCCAGTACGGACAATTCGCGATTCGGCATTGCTTTGTCTCCTTTGTCGCCCCGCGCGGGGCTGGTTCCCAGGTGGCGCCCGGCCTTCCTGACGAGGCCGGAAGGGGCATTCTGGCACGGCTGATCTGTCCCCGAACCGACAACTCGCTGTCAGGTTCACGGCGTTAACATCGCGCCCCAAGGGTTAACCCGAGCAGCACCTGGACCCTGGCATGTCCGTCACCGGACCGTCTGCCCCGCCTCATGCCGGCGGGCCTGGCCCTCTGGGCCAAGCGGCGGCTCCCCGTTATCCCGTTTTCAAATGAACACTAAGAAGCTGACGCGTTATATCGGCATCGCCATGGTGCTGGGCATCGTGGTGGGCTATGTCTGCAACAAGTTCGCGCAGACCCCGGAAGAGGCGAAGCAGATCGCCTCGTATTTCAGCCTGATCACCGACATCTTCCTGCGCATGATCAAGATGATCATCGCGCCGCTCGTGTTCGCCACCCTGGTGACCGGCCTGGCCAGCATGAGCGACGCCAGCGCGGTGGGCCGCATCGGCATGCGCGCCATGATCTGGTTTATCGCCGCCTCGGCGATTTCCCTGCTGCTGGGCCTGGCGCTGGTCAACATCTTCCAGCCCGGCGCGCACATGAACCTGGCGATCCCGGACGCGGGCGTGACTTCGGGCCTGAAGACGGGCGATTTCACGCTGAAGGCGTTCATCGCGCACGTGTTCCCCAAGAGCATTGCCGAAGCGATGGCCAACAACGAGATCCTGCAGATCCTGGTGTTCTCGCTGTTCTTCGGCGCGGCGCTGTCGTTCATCCGCGGCAAGGGCCACAACACGATCTACAACATGATCGATGAACTGGCCAAGATCATGTTCCGCGTGACCGACTATGTGATGCGCTTTGCGCCGCTGGGCGTGTTTGCCGCCATGGCCGCCGCCATCACGACCGAAGGCCTGGGCGTGCTGGTCAGTTACGGCAAGCTGATCGGCGAGTTCTACCTGGGTCTGGCGCTGCTGTGGGCCATTCTGTTCGGCGTCGGCTACCTGTTCCTGGGCAAGTCCACGTTCCGCCTGGGCGGGCTCATCAAGGAACCGACCTTGCTGGCGTTCTCGACCGCGAGCAGCGAATCGGCCTATCCGAAGACGATCGAGGCGCTGTCGCGGTTTGGCGTGTCCAAGCGCATCTCGGGCTTCGTGCTGCCGCTGGGCTATTCGTTCAACCTGGACGGCTCGATGATGTATCAGTCGTTCGCGGTGCTGTTCATCGCGCAGGCCTACAACATCGAGATGAGCTTCACGCAGCAGCTGACCCTGCTGCTGGTGCTGATGGTGACCAGCAAGGGCATGGCCGGCGTGGCGCGCGCCTCGCTGGTCGTGGTGGCCGCGACGCTGCCGATGTTCCATCTGCCGGAAGCCGGCCTGCTGCTCATCATGGGCATCGACCAGTTCTTCGACATGGGCCGCACCGCCACGAACGTGGTCGGCAATAGCCTGGCCACGGCCGTGATCGCCAAGCTGGAAGGCACGGAAGAAGGCAGCGAAGAAGGCACCGATGATGCCGCGTCCGCGCAGGCTTCGAACGAGGCGCCGCCCAGCCGACCCGCCAGCCAGAACGCATAAGCAAAACGGGCCGCAATGGCCCGTTTTACATGGGAGGCGCCCGCTTGACCGGCGCGGGCGGCCGGGCGCAACATAAAGGCCCATTTCGACCACGTACCGGCGCGGCGCGCATGGGCGCCGCGTCTGGCCCGCACACCATGAATCTTCTGTCTACCCGGGCGGCCGCGGCCGCCGCGCTTGCCGCCGGCCTTTTTGCGGCGGTACCCGCCGCGTATGGCTGGACCCGCATTTCGTGCGACCTTGCCGGCACCGTTGCCACGTTTCCCACCACCTTCCGCCAATTCCGCACCGACGGCACGGAACTGACACAGGTGCTGTTCAAGCTGAAGGTGAAGGCTGCCGACATACCGGACGGCGAACGAGCCGACACCGACTGCGCCGAATTTGTGAACAAGGACGTCGACGTGGTGCTGGAGAACGTGGCCGCGCGCAACATTATGCGCGGCAAGCCCTTGAAGGTGCGCTACAAGTACGACGAATCGCTGGGGCAGACGCTGGCAACCAAATACGAACTGGCGCGCTGAGCCTGCCCCCGGTGTCCTGACCGCGGTATCAGTCGCGCGGTATCAGTCATTAACCGAGCAGGACACGGGCGCGCCGTCTTCGAATTCCACGTCGTAGGTGTGCACAGGATCCCAGGGCAGCGTGAACCACAGTTCGTAGCCATCGCCGTCTTCGTCGAACAGCCACAGCGCGCGCAGCACGGCTTTTTCGGCCATGGCTTCGGCGGTTTCTTCGGCCAGGAGTTGGTCGTCTTCGATGCCCAGCTTTTTGTAGTGCTCGTACGAATAGTTGTCGAGGAGGAACTCGGCCGCGGCAAGAATCTGTTCGTCCAGGTTGTCAATGATGGCCTTGACCACCTTGGAGGCGCCGGCAAGGGGCTCTTCGCCGTCCGTCTGGATCATGACGTGAATGGGGGGCCGACCCTCTCCGGCGGGGACGTTTTCCGCCGCCCACAGATCGGGTTCTTCGAGGTCCTGGGTGAAATTGAATCGTGCCATCGGGGGCTCCGTAAATTGAAACGGCAAGCCGGAAAAGGCAGCGGCTTGCCCTAGGCCGTGAGACCTTTCAGCCATTTAACCAGATGCCGGCTCCCGCGTCTGTGGCGGGAAGCGACGTTTTTGCGCCTAGGACATGCGCACGTCTTGCCAGACCGGCGCGGGGCAAGGCGCGGACCGCCCCTGGCGTTATCTGCCCTCGTCTCCCGCCTGCGCAGGCGCCGCCGCATTCGCGCACAGGTCCAGCAGAATGTCGGAAAACTGCGATTCCGCCGTCAGCGCCTGTTCCCGCTTGCGCCGGATCAGGTTGATCGGCGGCAGCTCCCAGCCGAAATCCCACGGCACCATGCCCAGCCTGCCGCGCTGGCACAGTTCGCGCGCGATGTCCTCGGGCACCACCGAGATCGACGATTCGTTCAGCGACAGGATGCCCTCGATCACGTCCGTGGAGTAGGCCTCCAGCACCGGCGACGGCGGCTGCAGCCCGGCGCGGATGAAATGCTCCACGATCAATTGCCGCGTCGGCGTGTTGGCCGCCGGCAGCACCCAGTCCAAGGCCGCGACGGCAGCCCAGTCCGGCTTGCGCCGCGCCAGCCGCTGGGCCAGCCTGCCATGCGCTATAAGACGGGGCCGCTGGCGATACAGCACGCGATGCATCAGGTCTTCGTGCATCACCGTGGACGTGGCGCGGCTGATGATGCAGTCCAGCTCGTGCTGGCGCAGCATCGGCACCAGGTGGTCCGTCGTGGCGCGGTGCAGGCTCAGCGTCACGCCGTGGCGCTGATGCAGGCGGCTGATGGCGGCGGTCAGCAAGGCGCTGGACACGTACGGCACCACCCCAACGTGCAGATGCGCCGACCGCCCGGCATGCAGCGCCTCGACCTCCCGCTCCCACAGATCCAGGTCACTGAGCATGTGCCGCGCGCGCACCAGCGCCAGATTGCCCAGGGCGGTCGGCTGCAACCCGCTGCCCGTACGCAGGAACAGCGGCGCGCCAAAAATGTCCTCCATTTCGGCCAGCGCCTTGGTGACCGCAGGTTGGCTGATGCCGGTCTGCGCGGCGACCCGCGTCAGCGATTTATGGCGGTCGATGTTCACCAGCAGCGTCAGATGACGGTGCTTGAGTCGGTTGGCAAGACGGACGGCATCCGGGCTCATGGCAGTTATCTCTATAACCGTTTGGTTATGCAATTATGCCCACAAAGATAAAACCAGTTATTTCAGGCACCTATACTGCTTGCATCCTCTTCAGTCTTGCGGGAACCGCCCGATGAATCCGTCCTTCACCACCCGACCTGAAATACGCGGCACGTTCGGCGTGGTGTCGTCCACGCACTGGCTGGCATCGCAAGTAGCCATGAGCGTGCTGGAACGCGGCGGCAATGCCTACGACGCCGCCGTGGCCGGCGGTTTTGTGCTGCAGATTGTCGAACCGCACCTGAACGGGCCGGGCGGCGAAGTCCCCATCCTGTTCTGGAGCGAGCGCGAGCAACGCATGCGCGCGCTGTGCGGACAGGGCCCGGCGCCCGCGCTGGCGACGCCGACGTACTTTCGCAAGATGGGGCTGGACCTGGTGCCGGGAATCGGCCTGCTGCCCGCGACGGTGCCCGGCGCGTTCGGCGCCTGGCTGACGCTGCTGCGCGACTACGGCACGTGGGAGCTGGCCGACGTGCTGCAGCCGGCCATCGGCTATGCGCGCGACGGATTTCCGCTGGTGCCGCGGATCTCGCAGGCGATTCTGGCGGTGCAGGCGCTGTTCCGCGACGAATGGAAAAGCTCGGGCGACGTCTGGCTGCCGGGCGGCCGCGTGCCCGCCCCCGACGCGCTGTTCCGCACGCCCGCCATCGCGGCCACCTACACCCGCATTCTTGATGAAGCGCACGCCGCCAGCACCGACCGGCGCGGCCGCATCGACGCCGCGCTCGACGTCTGGTATCGCGGTTTCGTGGCCGACGCCATCGACAGCTTCTATACGAACGAGGCCGTGCTCGACACCACGGGCCAGCGCAACCCCGGGTTGCTGCGCAAATCCGATCTGGCCGACTGGCGCGCCACGTACGACGAACCGCTGACCACGCAATATGGCCGCTACACGGTGGCCAAATGCGGTGTGTGGTCGCAAGGGCCGGTGCACCTGCAACAGCTCGCGCTGCTGCGCCATCTGGACGTCGACAAACTGGACCCGCTGTCGCCGCAGTTCGTGCACCGCGTCGCCGAGGCCGCCAAGCTGGCATTCGCCGACCGCACCGCCTGGTATGGCGATCCCGATCACGTCCAGGTGCCGCTCGCGGCCCTGCTCAGCGACGACTATGCGCGGGCGCGCGCCGCCGGCATCGGCGAACGCGCCTCGGCCACGTTGCAGCCGGGCAGCCCCGGCGGACTTGCGCCGCGCCTGCCGGACCTGGATGCCGCGATCCGCACGCTGGCCGCGTCGGACACGCGCTACGGCGTGGGCGAACCGACCTTTGCCGCGTTGCCGCCCGTCTCGGAGTGGGCGACGCGCGAACTGTTCGTGGGCGACACCTGCCAGATCGACGTCATCGACCGTGACGGCAACATGGTGGCCGCCACACCATCGGGCGGCTGGCTGTCGTCCAGCCCCGTCGTGCCCGAGCTGGGCTTTTCGCTGACGACCCGTCTGCAGATGACCTGGCTGGACGACGGCGTGCCGGGCCAGTTGCAGCCGGGCAAGCGTCCCTGCACCACCCTGTCGCCCGGCCTGGCGCTGCGCGACGGGCTGCCGTACATGGCATTCGGCACGCCCGGCGGCGACCAGCAGGACCAATGGACCGTCGCATTCTTTCTGCGCCATGCCATGGGCATGAACCTGCAGGCGGCCATCGACGCGCCGTCCTGGCACATTGATCACTTTCCCGGCTCGTTCTGGCCGCGTTCGCAGACGCTGAACCGGCTGACGGTGGAATCGCGCATGCCCGCCGCCACGCTGGACGCGCTGCGCGCCGCCGGCCATGACGTCAAGGTCGGCCCGGACTGGTCCGAAGGCCGCATCAGCGCCTGCACGCGCGAGCCGGCCGCGGGCGGACAGATGCTGCTGCGCGCGGCGGCCAATCCCCGCGGAATGCAGGGCTATGCCGTCGGCCGCTGAATCGATTTTCATACGACCGGCTCTCAGAAGCCGGACACAACGCAAGGGGTAAACACCATGACACTGCACTTCAAACGACTGCTGCGCACGTTCGCGCTGGGCCTGGCGATGGCCGCGCCCGCCCTCTCGCACGCCGCCTGGCCCGAAAAGCCCATCACGCTGGTCGTGCCGTGGGCCGCCGGCGGCTCCACCGACATCCTGGCGCGCGTGCTGTCCGAAGGCCTGACGCAATCGCTGGGCCAGCCGGTCATTGTCGAGAACCGCTCGGGCGCATCGGGCAATATCGGCACCGCCTTCGTCGCGCGCGCCAAGCCGGACGGCTACACGCTGCTGGTGGGCTCGATGAGCACGCACACGATGAATCAGGCGCTCTATTCCAACATGCCGTTCGACGGCGTGAAGGACTTTACGCCCATCGCCGAGCTGGCCCTTGTGACCAACACGATGGTGGTGCATCCGTCGGTGCCGGCATCCAACCTGAAGGAATTCATCGCGTACGCGAAGGCCAATCCCGACACCGTGGCGTATGCCTCGGCGGGCCAGGGCTCGACCAACCACCTGAGCGCGGTGCTCTTCGAAAAGGCCGCCGGCGTGAAGATGATGCACATCCCGTATCGCGGCGGTGCGCCTGCGGTTCTGGATACGGTGGCAGGCCGCACGCAGGTGCTGTTCAGCGCCGGCACGCAGACGCTGCCGCACGTGCAGTCGGGCAAGCTCAAGCTGCTGGCCGTCACCGAGGAACAACGCTCGCCGCTGCTGCCCGACGTGCCCACCGTGGCCGAAACGCTGCCGGGGTATGAGCTGGCGGTCTGGTACGGCGCGTTCGGTCCGGCCGGCATGCCGCCGGAACTGGCTGCCAGGCTGAACCGCGAGATCAACGTGATCCTCAAGCGGCCCGACGTCATCAAGAAAATGGGCGACATGGGCGTGCTGCTGACCGAAACCACGCCCGAGCAGTTCGGCCAGATCCTGGCGCGCGATGCCGACAAGTACGGCAAGCTGATCAAAGAACTGGGAATCACGGCGGAATGACGGACGCATCTCCCAGCCCGGCGCTGGCCGGCGTGCAGGCCATCGCCCGCGCCTACGCGGACGGCCAGCCGGCCGCCGCCTTCCAGGCAATCGACGACTATGCGCGCCTGCACCTGGCGCACGCGTTGTGCACCGTGAATCGCTACGATGCCGACGCCATGCGCGTGGTGCGCCTGTACAGTTCGAACCCGCAGGCGTACCCGCCGGGCGGCAGCAAGGACAAGACCGGCACGGCATGGGGCCGGCACGTGTTGCTGGAACAGCGGGTGTTCGTGGGCGAGGGAGAGGCGGCCATCCGCGAATTCTTCAACGACCACGATGCGATCCGCAGTCTGGGACTGCAATCGGTCATCAACGTGCCGGTCGCGTATGACGGCGTGTGCCTGGGTACGGTCAACTTCCTGATGCCACGCCCGGCGGTGTCTGACGACGACATTCACGCGGCGCGCGTGGCGGGTCTGCTGGCGCTGCCGGCGTTCCAGGCGCTGCAACGGGCGGCGTGAAGGAGGAGGCGCAGATGCCGTGAACGTTACGGTATCTGCCGCCGACGCCCGCCGTCGGAAACTTCCGCCGTCGGCAACTCCCGCCGCGGGAATGCCCGCCACGGCAATCGCACGCCCCGGGAAAGGCCCGCCCCGGGAAAGGCCCGCCCCGGCAACGATCTGAAAGACATCTGTCACAAATGCCGAAGTCGCGGGACGGCGCCGCAGGTATATTGGACCTATTTCCCCCATTGCCTGGCGCTCATCATGATCAAAGGTTCCTGCCTCTGCGGCCGCGTTGCCTACGAGATCAACGGTCCGCTCACCGATGCCCTCAACTGCCATTGCGTGATGTGCCGCAAGACGCACGGCGCGGCCTTCCGCAGCCGAGCGACGGTCCAGTCGAAGGATTTCGCCTGGACGCAGGGCGAAGACCACGTGACCTGGTACGCGTCGTCGCCCGGCAATTACCGGGGATTCTGCGAGGCTTGCGGCACGCCGCTGCTCAGCCGCTTTGACCAGACGCCCGACGTCTACGGCCTGCCGCTCGGCGCGCTGGACGACGATCCGGGCGTCAAGCCCCAGGCGCATTACCACGTCGCCAGCAAGGCGCCGTGGTACGACATCACGGACGCGCTGCCCCAGCACCCCGGCGCCATGGACGAAGCCCCGGAGCACGAGCCGCAGGTATCGCCGCTGACCTTTTCGCACGGAAGATGAACCCACGTCCGGCTCCGGACTTCACAGGAGACTGATATGAGCGACTACGGCGTCGTACTGGACCCGACCACCTTGCAATTCACGCGCAGGCTGCCTGCGAGCGTGCAGGAGGTGTGGGCCTGGCTGACGGAATCCGACAAGCGCGGCCAGTGGCTGGCATTCGGCGACATGGACCTGATGGAGGGCGGCGGCGTCACCCTGCGCTTCCTGCATGCCGACCTGTCCTCCGTGCGCGAACCGACGCCCGAGGCCTACAAGCCCTACGAGGAAGGCCTGACCACGCAGGGCCTGATCACCCGGTGTGAACCGCCGCACGTGCTCAGTTACACCTGGGGCGGCTCGGCGGGCGCCCCGTCCGAAGTGACCTTCGAGGTGTCCCCTGAAGACGACGGCGCGCGGCTGGTGCTTACTCATCGCAAACTCGCCACGCGGGATGACATGGTGGACGTGGCGGGCGGTTGGCACACGCACTTGAACGTGTTGGCAGCCCGTCTGGCCGGACGCGACCCGGGCCCCTTCTGGTCGGCCAACGCTGCATGGGAAGCCGAATACCAGCGCCGCATCCCGCGCCGATAGAGTCGTTCAAGCGCAACTATCGCGGCCGAATCCGGGATAAAAGCTGGCTAAACCGCCGGCTTTGCAGTAACATAAACCCGTGATTTTTCCGCAAAAACCGGACTTCGGTCATCCTGCGTGCCAACCTGTAGCGCCCAAGAAAGGGCGCTACTGAATGAACGTCAGCGACGCGAACGAGATCCGGTTTTTTATTGGGGCCGCCCCTGTTGGGTGCACCCCGTCACTGCCCAGAACGCCGCTGCAGTCCCCGTGGCGCCCGGCGTTGCCGCAGACTCGGCAACCCCGCTTCATCCGGCAAGGTGCCCGCAGCACCCCCGCCGCGACCACAGCGCGCATCGCGCGCACTTACCTCAGGGCGCGAGTATCCGCCATTTCAGACATCCGCCCGGATGCCGTGGCCCATACCCACGCTTGCCCGAACGTTTTTTTGCGTTCAAACCGCTGGACCGGTTTATCCGAGTCCGACGCGCTTGCCGCCTTGCGCGGCGCGACATGCCGCAGGCATGCCTGCGCGTTTTGATCAAGGAGTAGAAGATGGCTAAAGAAGAACTCATCGAATTGGATGGCATTGTTGACGAAGTGCTGCCCGATAGCCGCTACCGCGTCAAACTGGACAACGGCATCGAAGTCGGCGCCTACGCGTCGGGCCGTATCCGCAAGCACCGCATCCGCATCCTCGCGGGCGATCGCGTCACCCTGGAAATGTCCCCGTACGACCTGACCAAGGGCCGTATCAATTTCCGCCACAAGGACGAGCGCGCCCCCACGATGCAGCGTCCCCAGCACCACCGCCGCTAAGCCGGCCGCCCGGGCCGGCTTCTTGCCGGCGCCCGGCTCCCTCTTTTCGCGGATCCTTAAGCAGGATTCGCGCACTGCCGTAATGCGTGGATCGCCTGTTCATGAAAGAATGGCGCTCCTCGCCTGGCGCAACGCCAGGTCGGATACGCACGAAGCACGATGGACCTGAAAGAAGAATTGCAAGCCGCCGCAGACCAGCTTGCCCTCTCGCGAAGACGTTTCGCAAAGGGCGAGGAAGGCCTGCGCCTGCTGCGCCAGTCGCGCGAGGCGTTCATCAACAGCCTGCGCAATACCGGCCTGACCTACGCCGAAGCCAAGACCAAGTACGACAACTGCCTGGACGACCAGGAAGCCGGTCAGCGCAACGTGCAACAGCAGATGGAATACGCCGAGCGCATGCACCAGTATGTGCTCAAGCGCATCGCGCTCGAGGCCGAGAAGGCCTGAGCGCCGCCGCCCCGTCAGAGCGGCACTCGTCAGAGCTTGAGCCCGTCAACCCTTGAACGCATCAAAGCCCATACGCGTCAGGGCTTGAACGCCCCGATGAAGATCGCCGGATCGATGCGCGCATCGTTCAGGCTGACGTTCCAGTGCAGGTGCGGGCCCGTCGCCCGCCCGGTCGCCCCCACCTTGCCCACCACGCCGCCGCGCGGCACCTCGTCGCCGACCTTCACCGAGATCGCCGACATGTGGCAGAACATGCTGACGAAACCCTGGCCATGGTCCAGGAACACCGTCTTGCCATTGAAGAAATAATCCCCCACCAGCACCACCACCCCGGCCGCGGGCGCCTTGATGGGCGTACCGGCCGGCACGGCGAAATCCAGGCCCGAATGCGGATTGCGTTCCTGGCCGTTGAAGAAGCGGCGCAGGCCAAAGGGGCTGGACAGGCGACCGCCGTCGACCGGACGATCCAGGATCAGGTTGCTGGGCGTGATGCCCGCGCGAAAGCCGCGGTAGGCCTCGACCTGTTCGGCCAGTTCCCGCTCAATGCGCTTGAGGTCGTCCGGATTCGGATCCACCTGACGCCGGTTCTTGAGCGTGATGTGCTGCGCCACGTAATCCTTGGCGCCGACCGTGAACGCCACCTGACGCGTGCCGCCGCCGTCCTTGACCTGCACCTGTTCCTGGCCAGGCTTGACGGTAAGCGGAATGCCGACCACGGCGATCCACTGCTTGCCCGCTTCCCGCACCACCAGCACGGGCCGGTCCAGGTAGGTGACCTGGGGCGCGGCCGCGCCGTCGCCCAGGCTCAGCACGGCCACGCCGCCCGGCACGCGGGCGTCGAGCTTGCGGGTGATGTAACTGGCCTGCTGCGCCCGCGCGGGCCAGGCCAGGCACACGGCAGCGGCGGCCAGCCCGGCGCGCAGGACGTCGCGGCGGTCAACCATGACGTTTACAGGCACAGGTTGGCCGGTTCAATGATGGTCTGGTCGCGGCGGGCAATGCGCGTCGACAGCCGCGCCTCGGTCTTGCCCTTCCAGTGCGTGGTCGTCAGGACGGCCTCGACGCCCAGGCTGCCGTGCAGGACGAGCTCGTACCCGTTGCGCACCGGCTTCTGTTCGAAGTTGACGTCCAGTCCCTTCCAGGCGTCCGCCACGCATTGCGTGTAGTCCTGGGCGGTGCGCTGCGTGGATCCGTAGAACACGGGATCGCGGTCGCGGACGTCTTTGACATTGGCGCAGGCCGTCAGGGCAGCCAGGGCGGTAAGGGACAGGATGGTACGAACCTTCATGACGATGAAAACTCTCGGTCAGCAGGGTTGATCGGGGCGGCCAACTATACCGCACGGTCTTGGCGGGGCGAGGCCCCGCCATGGTGTGCCGCGACGGCCAGCCACCGCGCAAGGCGATGCGGCGTTGTCGCCTGCGCTACGCTTGCGCGGGCCGCCGGGCGGACTTGGGGCGGAAGGCCGCGATGACCTCGGGGCGCGTTTCGGTGTACGGGCCGCCGATGAGGTCGATGCAATACGGAATGGCAGCGAAGATGCCGGGCACCAGCACGGCCCCGTCGTCGCCCTTGAGTCCTTCCAGCGTCTCGCGGATGGACTTGGGCTGGCCCGGCAGGTTCACGATCAGGGCGGCATGGCCGTCCGTTTCGCGGATGACTGCCACCTGCCGCGACAGGATGGCCGTGGGCACGAAACGCAGGCTGATCTGGCGCATCTGCTCGCCAAAGCCCGGCATTTCCTTGGTGCCGACCGCCAGCGTGGCCTCGGGCGTGACGTCGCGCCGGGCGGGGCCGGTGCCGCCGGTCGTCAGGACGAGGTCGCAGCCGCAGCCGTCGACCAGTTCGATCAGGGTCTCGGAGATGCGGGCGGGCTCGTCGGGAATCAGCCGCTCCACCGCCTGCCAAGGCGACACCAGCGCGCCGCCCAGCCATTCGCGCAGCGCGGGCAGCCCCTGATCCTGATAGGCACCGGTGGAGGCACGGTCGGAAACGGACACCAGCCCTACGATGAGTTCGTCGGGGTGGCTGCGGGCGATACGGGCAAGGTCGGTCATGGCGAAGGGGAAATCCGGCGGTGAAGCGCCGCGGCGGCGGCAGGCGGCGCGGCGGGCCAGGGGCCCCGGACGGCCGCGCGACATCGATGCTATCGCATTCTGCTAGGCGGCATGCGGCGGGCGCGGGCGGGGTCTGAGCGGAGTGCGACCGGGGCGGGCCGGAGTGGCTGGGGTGGCTGGGGTGGCTGGGGTGGCTGGGGTGGGCCGGGGCGGCCGGGACCAAGTGTCGCAAAAAGGGGAATCGGCGCGCCGCCCAGGGTTTCCCGCGCTTGTTTGCGTCATGGCCGCTGGATAACATCCGCTAACAATACCGCCCCTTTGTCCCGGCGCGACGCATTTTCGGGTTTCCCATGTTCAAACGCACCCTTCGGCAGCACGCGCTTGCCGCGGCGCTGGCCCTGTCCGCCGCGGCCGTGGCCGGCTGGGCGGCCCTGCACACGCTGGCCCTGAAGACCGAACCGGTGCCCGCGGCCGCACCCGGCATCTACATCCCAAACCTGGGCAATACGCTGGACGAACAGACACGCAATCTGTCGCGGCTCAGCCAGGCGCTGCGCACGGGCGATCGCCTGGTGATCCTGGGATCGTCGGAGCTCACCAGCAACGACCTGCGCTTCGTGCCCTACCGCTTCCTGGCCGACGAGCTGCAGATGCCCGTCCTGGCGTACGGCCATTCCGGGTTCCAGTCGCTGGGCATGCAGTTCGTGCTGGCGGCGCTGGCCGATGATCTGTCGCCGGCCTCGCGCGTGGTCGTGATGCTGTCGCCGGGCTGGTTCGACGGCGAGGGTGGATTGGGGCCCGACGAGTTCAAGGAGCACGCCAACCCGCTGCTGCCCCGGCTGCTGCGCCAACCCGATGGCAGGTCTGAAGTCTTGCGGTGGCTGGACGCCAAGGGCGACGCGGGCGTGTACTGGTCGATGGCGGCCGAGCAGGCATACGTGTTCCGTCAACGGCTGGCCAGCCTGTGGGCGCCGGCTTACGCCGCCCCCATTCCCGAACGGGAACGCGAAGGCCCCGCGGCGGCGGCGCGCGTGGTGGACTGGGACGCCCTGGCCGGTCAGGCGCAGGCCGCCGAGCAGGCGCTCATGACGGACAACCGCTACGCCGTGCGTGACGAATTCTTCAACAAGTACCTGCGCAGCATCCCCGAGGGCGGCAAGACCGCCTACCAGCCCCAGCCCCTGACCGGCCGCGAGGAATTGCGCGAACTCGACGCCCTGATGGCGCTGCTGCACCAGCATCACGTCAATGCGCTGTTCGTCATGCAGCCGCTGCACCCGATGGTCTTCAACGACCTGGCCCGGTTCGACCCGATCCAGCAGCAGGTCGCCGGCCTGTGCCAGCGTTATGCGATGACCTGCATGGACATGTACGACGCGCCCTTCGAGGTCGGCACGCTGCGCGACGTGCAGCATCTGGGCGAGCTGGGCTGGCTGCGCGTCAACCAGAAGATCGCCGAGGTATTCCGCCCATGAAAAGAACGCTGTGGCTCTGCATGCTGTACCTGGGAATCCTGGCCGTGATGGTCATCCAGGCGGATACGTCCGCCAATCTGGGCAAGCCCATGGAGATCGAATTCCAGTATTCGAAGTTCTAAGATTTGGGGGCCGCTTCATTCAGGGACAGGTCATAAATCTGCAATAATCGGGGCATTCTCGCCGGAACCTCGCCCCCTCCCCCATGTTCGACCTCTTCCACGGCCTAGACCTTTGGGTTGGCCTCAGTCTTGTGCTGGCCCTGACATTCGTCCTGGCCTTCGAATTCATCAACGGCTTTCACGACACGGCAAACGCCGTGGCAACGGTCATTTACACCAAGGCCATGCCGCCGCATCTGGCGGTCGTCCTGTCCGGCATCTTCAACTTCCTGGGCGTCTTGCTGGGCGGCGTGGGCGTCGCCTATGCCATCGTCCATCTGCTGCCCGTCGAACTGCTGATCAACGTGGACACCGGCCGCGGGCTGGCAATGGTCTTCGCCATGCTGGCGGCGGCCATCGCCTGGAACCTGGGCACCTGGTACTTCGGCATTCCGGCGTCCAGCTCGCACACGCTGATCGGCTCGATCCTGGGCGTGGGCCTGGCCAATGCGCTCATCACCGACCTGCCGCTGGGCGAAGGCGTGAACTGGGGCAAGGCCATCGACATCGGCCTGTCGCTGGTGGCCTCGCCCATCGCCGGGTTCGCGGTGGCAGGCCTGCTGCTGCTGGCGCTCAAGCGCTGGCTGCCGCTGTCCAAGATGCACAAGACCCCCGAACAGCGCCGCGCCATCGACAACAAGAAGCACCCGCCGTTCTGGAACCGCCTGGTGCTGGTGCTGTCGGCCATGGGCGTGAGCTTCGTGCACGGCTCGAACGACGGCCAGAAGGGCATCGGCCTCATCATGCTGGTGCTGATCGGCATCGTGCCGGCCAACTTCGTGCTGGACACCCACAGCACCACCTACCAGATCGAACGCACCCGCGACGCCGCCAACCACCTGATGGTGTTCTACCAGCGCAACGAAGCGCTGCTGGGCGATTTCCTGGCGCTGCGCCGCGTCGACATCCAGGAAGACCTGCCCGCCAATTTCCGTTGCGACCCCGCCCTGACCGTACCGACCATCATGGCGCTGCAAAAGGACCTGCACGGGGTTTCCAACTACGCCGACCTGTCCGCGCAAAAGCGCATCGACGTGCGCCGCTACCTGCTGTGCCTGGACGACACCGCCAAGAAGGTGGCGCGCCTGGAAGGCCTGCCCGCCCGCGAGGCCGCCGACCTGCAACGCTTGCGCGCGGACCTGACCGCCACCACCGAATACGCGCCCTTCTGGGTGATCGTGGCCGTGGCGCTGGCGCTGGGCGCCGGCACCATGGTCGGCTGGCGCCGCGTGGTTCTGACCGTCGGCGAAAAAATCGGCAAGCAGGGCATGACCTACGCGCAGGGCATGTCGGCGCAGCTGACCGCCGTGGGCGCCATCGGTCTTGCCAACGTCTTCAGCCTGCCGGTGTCCACCACCCACGTGCTGTCCTCGGGCGTGGCGGGCACCATGATCGCCAACAAGACGGGGCTGCAGGGCAACACGGTGCGCAACATCCTGCTGGCCTGGGTGCTGACGCTGCCCGCCTCGATGCTGCTGGCCGCCGGCCTGTTCTGGATCGGCGTACAGATAGCGGGCTGATCGCAGCCTGACCGATTCGGCCGTGCAGGCAATCTGCACGGCCGCTGCAACACTCTGGGTAGCGCGCCGGCCTATGCGCCCGCGCCCGGCGCCGTCTACGATGGCGCCATGACACCCGCATCCCCTACCCTGCATTACATCTTCGATCCGCTTTGCGGCTGGTGCTACGGCGCCGCGCCGCTGGTGGAGGCCGCCCGCGCCGTGCCGGGCCTGAACATCGAGCCGCATGGCGGCGGCATGATGACCGGCAGCAACCGCCAGCCGGTCACCGACGCCCTGCGCCGCTACGTCATGCCGCACGACGAGCGCATTGCGGGCCTCACCGGCCAGCCGTTCGGCGCCGATTACTTCGACGGCCTGCTGCGCGACAGCGGCGCCGTGTTCGATTCCGAACCGCCCACCACCGCCATCCTGGCCGCGCAAACGCTGGCGGGCCGCGGCCTGGACCTGCTGCACCGGCTGCAGCGTGCGCATTACGTGGAAGGCCGGCGCATCGCCGATCCTGCCGTCCTGCGGGCGCTGGCTGTGGAGATCGGCCTGGACGCCGAGGCCTTCGACGCTGCCTACGAACAGGCACAGGGCGCCGAGACTGCCGCCCACATTGCCGCCAGCCGCCGGCTGCTGGCGCAAGTCGGGGGCACGGGCTTTCCGACGCTGGCGCTGGAGCGCAACGGCGCTTTCACGCTGCTGGAACCCAGCCGGTACCTCGGCCGTCCCGAGCAATGGCGCGACCACCTGACGGCGCGCATCCAGGGCGGCGCCTGACGCCCCGGATCAGGACTCTTCGATATCCCCGTCGCGCTGCAAAGCGCGGTGCATCGCCGGACGCTCACCCAGGCGTTCGGCGTACGCATTGAACACGGGCGTTTCGGGCACGATCTTCATCCGCATCATGTACTGCAGCGAGCCGCCCAGCACGATGTCCACAGCGGAGAACCTGTCGCCCAGGAAAAACGGCCGCGCCTGCAGCACCCGCGTCAGCACCTCTTCGACCTCGTCGGCCGACCCCCATCCCAGCGCGGCCTGATGCGGCGTCTTGAACGCCCGCTCGACCATCGCAGGCTCGAACACGCCCGTGGAATACGCCAGCCACGTCAGATAGGGACCGCGTTGCGGGTCGCCCACGACCGGTCCCAACCCCGCCTGCGGAAACAGGTCGGTCAGGTACACCGCGATGGCGGGCGTTTCAAACACGGGCACGCCGTCATGCACCAGCGCCGGCACCTTGCGGTGCGGATGGATGTCGATGTAATCGGCAGGCATGTGCCCCGTGCTGTCGTGGCCGCGGATCGACACCATCTCGGTGTCGTAGGGCACGCCCAGTTCCTCGAGCAGCCACAGTATCCGGAACGACCGCGAACGCGGTGCGTGGTAGAGCGTAAGCATGGTCGGTCTCCTTGGGGGATCGGACCATTTTGCCCTGCGGGCCGCTACGCCGCCAAGGCCAGCAATATCCCGTATCCGCCCATGCCGAGCAGCACGGCCACGCCCGTGTTGCTGACCAGGCGCGCCGCCACGCCCGTGACGACAAGCCCGCCCACGTACGGCGCCATGTGAGCGGCCTCGTCGGCCGCGCCCAGCAGATCCGGAACGATGACGGCGGCGGCGATGCCCGCCAGCAGCGACGGACCCAGCGCCGACAGCGCCGAGCCCTCGCGGGACAGGTGCCGCAACAGCCGGCTGCGCTCGGACAGCATGAACGGCAGGGCGCGCGTGAGGTAGGTAATGACCGCCATCGCAATGACGGCGCCCCAGAATTCCAATCCGCTGGCGTTCATGCGGGCCTCCTGAATCGATAGGCGGCGCAGCCGATGACGGCGCCTGCCAGGATGGCGAGGCTGGTGTATCCCAGCGCAGCCACCAGTCCGGCGCCGATGACGGCGGCCAGGATGGGCAGTCCCATGCCGCGCCGGGCGCTCTGGCACACCAGCGCCATGAACAGCGCGGGCAGCGCAAAGCGCATGACTTGCGACAGCATCGGATAGTGCCGCTCGAGGCCGTCGCCGGCGTACACGCCCACGGCGGTGCCGGCGATCCACGTCAGCCAGGCGCCCAAGCCCAGCGCGACCATCCAGCCCTGGCGCCGGGCGGGTTCCACGCCCTGCAACCGGTTGAAGGCGGTGGCGAAGACTTCATCGGTCAAAAGAAAAGCAACCTTCAGGCGATCGCGCAGCGCCGCCGGCAAAAAGCGCGACAGCAGCGGGCCATAGAGCAGGTGCCGCGCATTTAGCAGCGAACACAGCGCCACCACCCACAGCCACGGCGTGCCGGCCTTGATGGAGGCCAGCAGCAGGAACTGGCTGGCGCCCGCGTACACCAGCACGGAAATCAGGATGACCTGCAACGGCGTCAGGCCAGCCGCGATACCGGCGATGCCGAACGTCACGGCAACCGGGAAGTAGCCGATCATGACCGGCAGGCAGGATTTCAGGCCATCGATATGCGCGCCGCCGGACGGGGCGCGCGCGGCGGCGGGGGGAGTCTCCAAGGCGCTCATCGCTTTGACTTGTTGCGGCGGGCGCCCATTTTACTCAGCGGTGTGGGCGGCTTGGATTGGGGCGGCTTGGATTGGGTCGAACCGGCTTGGCGCGGTTCAGCGCGAATCGCCGCCAACTCAGCCCAGCGGAACGCGGCTCGATCAGACGCCCCGCGCCGTCAAGGCGTCGCGCCCAGCGCCCGCAACTGCGACTTCAGACGGCGCACCTCCTGGCTCAGGTCCAGGATGAGCGCGACGGCGTCCAGGCCGGCGCCAAAGTCATGCTCGAGCCGCCGCGCGTGCAAGGCGCGTTGCAGGTCCACGCTGTAGAAACGCCATTCCGCCGGGCCGCTGCCGCTGGCATTGACGATGCCGACTTCGACCAGCCGGGCCACCCATTCCACTTCCGCGCCGCAGGCGCGCGCCAGGTCGTCTGCGTTGAGCGGCTGCGACTTGCCGACGACGGTGGCGCTGGTGATCACTATCTTCTTCATGCTCAGACCCCGAGATTGCGGCGCGGGTTGAAGGGCAGATCCTGCTGCAGCTTGCGGTAAGCGGCCTTGGCGGCTTCGCTGTCCGCCGGCGGCAGCACCAGATCCAGGACCAGGTACAGATCACCCGGCGGATCGCCGGGGATGCCGCGCCCGCGCAGCCGCAGCTTGCGGCCGTTGCTGGACCCGGGCGGCACGGACACTTCGACCGTGCCGCCGGGCGTGGGCGCCTTGACGCTGGCGCCCAGCGCGGCTTCCCACGGGGCAACCGGCAAGGTCATGTAGAGATCTCGCCCTTCGGCGCGGTAGCGCGGATGCGGCTTGAAGCGCACTTCCAGATACAGATCGCCGCTTTCGCCGCCGCCATAGCCGGGCATGCCCTGTCCGGCCAGCCGGATGTACTGGCCTTCGCGCACGCCGGCCGGGATCTTGACGCTGAGCGTGCGGCTCTGCATGTGCGGCCGGCCCTGGTCGTCCATCTGCATGGACCGCAGGCTGATGTCGCGCGTCGCGCCCTTGATGGCGTCTTCCAGGTCGACTTCGATGGCGGCGTGATGGTCTTCGCCGCGCGTGCGGAATTCCTGCTGGCGTCCGCCGTGCCTGGCGCCCCGGCCACCAAAGAGTGACGAAAAGAACTCGCTGAATTGGGCTTCGTCGCCGGCCGCGGCGCCGCGGTGGAATTCGAAGCCTTCGTCCCATCCGGGCGGCGGTTGGAAGCCGCCCTCGGGCGAGACGCCCGCGGCCAGATTGTCGTAGGCCTGGCGCTTTTCGGCGTCACGCAGCACGTCGTAGGCTTCGTTGACGTCGCGCATGCGGGTTTCGGCGTCGCTTTCCTTGCTGACGTCTGGGTGATATTTGCGGGCGAGCTTGCGGTATGCCTTGCGGATATCGTCGTCGGATGCGCCCTGCTCCACCCCGAGAATGCTGTAGTAGTCCTTGAACTCCATGTTCCAGCTCACGTAGAGGGTTGAGGCCGCGTCCGGCACAGCCGGATCCGGCCTTGAATAGCCAGAAGATAGGGGTTATGGACCGATTTTTCAATGTGCGGCCGCGCGCCAGGGGCCGGCCGCGGAAAGCCGGTAGCCCGATTGGCGTAGTATGTGTTTTTTCGCCCGGCATTCTGGGGGCGGACCCACATTGCAGGATCCACGATGAAGATGAGCAACATCCCCTTCGGCACCACCGACTGGTCCGAAGTGGAACGCACCGAACACGCCGGCGAAACTGGCACGGCGTACTGGCGTACCCGCCAATTCGGCGACCTGCGCGTGCGCATGGTGGAATACACCGCCGGTTACCTGGCTGACCACTGGTGCACCGAGGGCCACATCCTGTTCTGTCTGGAAGGCGAACTGCACACCGAACTGGAAGACGGCCGCCAGTTCGTGCTGACCCCCGGCATGAGCTATCAGGTGGCCGATCAGGCCGAACCGCACCGCTCGTCCACGCAGACCGGCGCCAAGCTCTTTATTGTGGACTGACCTTTGCAGGCTGACCTTTGCGGACTGACGCGCCCGCGCGACACGTCCGCATTGCACTTGCGTTACGCTTTGCAAACCAGCCGCCCCGCGCGGCCTGACCATACGTTACTTCGCCTGACCGGAGACAAGCTTTGGGCGCCCCGATTACGCTATACGTCGATTCCCTGTTTCTCAGCCCGTACGCCATGTCGGTCTATGTGGCGCTGACCGAAAAGCAACTGCCTTTCGAAGTGCGTCCCATCGACCTGAGTGCCGGCGAACAGCGCATGCAGCCGTTCCAGTGCCGCGCACTCACCTCGCGAGTGCCGGCGCTGACCCACGCGGACTTCAACCTGACCGAATCCAGCGTCATCGCCGAATACCTGGAAGAAGCCTTTCCCCCGCCCGAACACACCGCCCTGTTTCCGTCCGCCCTGCAGGAACGCGCCCGCGCGCGCCAGTTGCAGGCCTGGCTGCGCAGCGACCTGGGCGCCCTGCGCCAGGAACGTCCCACGGAAACCGTGTTCTACGGCGAAGCCGGCCCGCCGCTGTCCGACGACGCCCATGCAGCCGCCGCCAAGCTGATCCGCGTGGCCAGCTATCTGGTCGGCGTCGGCCAGACGACCCTGTTCGACAAATGGTGCATCGCCGACACCGATCTGGCGGTCATGCTCAAGCGCCTGTCGAACGACGACCTGCCCGACACGCTGCGCGCCTACGCCGACGCCCAATGGCAACGGCCCGCCGTCCAGAAATGGCTGGAACACAACGCCGCCGCGCGGTGACCTGACCCTCATCCAAGGCGTCGCGATGCAGCTGCTGGATCACGTCTCCATCACCGTCGCCCGCCTGGACGCCGCCCGGCCGTTCTACGACGCCATCATGCGGGCGCTGGGCGCGGACAAGGTCTACGACCGTCCCGACGCGCTGGGATACGGCGAGCGCTGCGGTCCCGGCGACAGCGGCCATACCTATCTGTCGGTGTTCGCCACCCCCGAAGCTTCTCCCGATCCCGCATCCGCCGCCCGGCGCCACTGGTGCTTCAAGGCGCCCACCCGGGCGGCCGTCGACGCTTTCCATGCCGCCGGCCTGGCGCACGGCGGCCGAGACGACGGCGCACCCGGCGTGCGCGCGCATTACCATCCCCTGTATTACGCTGCCTTTCTGCTGGACCCCGACGGCAATCGCGTCGAAGCGGTCTGCCATCGGTCCGATTGAGCGGGCCTGGTGCCCGTTTTGACACGCCGCAAACGTTCCGATGTTGCACCGCACCATCCGTTGCGGTGTAATGGGGAGGTCAATTTCGCCGGTTCCACTGAGGACCGGCTCGGCGGCCATCTGTCGCCGGCAGCTCATTACAGGAGATCGCCATGGCCGCATCCGGCACCGATCACACGCTCGCCCCGTCCCTCAACCCCTGGACGGCCGCCTACGAATACGCCGTGGACGCCTGGCAGCGCGGCGTGCTTTACGCAGACGTGATGCGCCAGCGCGGCAACCAGTATCACGAACACATGGCCAAGCGCGCGCCGAACGTGCTGAGCATGGAATTCGAGCTGGTGCTGGATGGCCGCGAGCTGCCCCGGCCCGTCAATTACGGTCTCTTGCGGATCAAACCGCCGGCCGGCGTGGAAACGGACCCGATCAAGCGCCCCTTCCTGGTGGTCGATCCGCGCGCGGGCCACGGGCCGGGCATTGGCGGCTTCAAGCCGGAAAGCGAAATCGGCGTGGCCGTGCGCGCGGGGCATCCCTGCTACTTTGCGACGTTCCTGCCGCAGCCCATGCCCACCCAGACCGTCGAAGACGTGATGATGGCCGAGGCGCGCTTCCTGGAAGAAATCATTGCGCTGCACCCGGATGCCGAGGGCAAGCCCGTCGTCGTCGCCAATTGCCAGGCCGGCTGGCAGATCATGATGACCGCGGCGGTGCGTCCTGAACTGTTCGGGCCGATCATCGTCGCGGGCGCACCGCTCTCGTACTGGGCGGGCTGGCGCGGCATGAATCCCATGCGCTACGCGGGCGGCCTGCTGGGCGGAAGCTGGCTCACGGCCATGACCAGCGACCTGGGCAACGGCAAGTTCGACGGCGCCTGGCTGGTGCAGAACTTCGAAAACCTCAATCCGGCCAACACCCTGTGGTCCAAGCAGTACAACCTGTATTCCAAGGTCGACACCGAAGCCGACCGTTACCTCAGCTTTGAAAAATGGTGGGGCGGCCACGTCTTCCTGAATGGCCCCGAAATCCAGTACATCGTCGACAACCTGTTCGTCGGCAACCGCCTGGCGACCGCCGGGCTGGTGACTTCCGACGGCATCCGCATCGACCTGCGCAACATCCGCTCGCCCATCGTGGTGTTCTGCTCCAAGGGCGACAACATCACCCCGCCGCCTCAGGCGCTGGGCTGGATTCCCGAGCTCTACCAGAACGAAGCCGAGGTCCTGGCCCACGGCCAGACCATCGTCTACGCCATCCACGAAAGCATCGGCCACCTGGGCATCTTCGTGTCCGGCAGCGTGGCGCGCAAGGAACACCAGGAATTCACCTCCAACATCGACATGATCGATGTGCTGCCGCCGGGCATCTACCAGGCCGAAATCGCCGACAAGACGCCCGACACGCCCAACGCCGATCTGGCTTTCGGCAACTACGTGCTGTCCTTCGAACAGCGCAAGCTGGACGACGTGCGCGCCATCGTCGACCGCAAGGAAGAAGACGACCAGCGCTTTGCCGCGGTGGCCCGCATCTCGGACATCAACCTGGGCATGTACCGCAGCTTCGTGCAGCCCTGGCTGCGCGCCATGGTCACGCCGCAATCGGCCGAGTGGATGCAGCGCATGCACCCGCTGCGCCTGCCCTACGAACTGATTTCCGACCGCAACCCGGTCATCGCGCCCATCGCCAAGGTGGCCGAACAGGTGCGCGAGAACCGGCAGCAGGCCGCGCCCACCAATCCGTTCGTAGTGGCGCAGGAAATGTTCTCGAACTGGATCGAGACCAGCCTGAACATCTGGCAGGAACTGCGCGATTCCGCCGACGAGCGCACCTTCATGAGCGTGTATGGATCGCCGGTCGTGCAGGATCTGGCCGGCCTGGGCGCCAAGTCCGGCCCGCCGCGCCGGCACCCGGGCGTCTCGCCGGAGCATCGCCGCTTCATGGAAGACCGCGCCGCGGAACTGCGCTCGATGCTGCAGGAAGGCGGTCTGCGCGTGGCCGCGATCCGGATGCTGTTGTATGTGTCCGGCGCCGAGGGCGGCCTGGACGAGCGCAGCTTCGCGCTCATCCGCAAGATGCGCGCCGAAGCCGACAACGCGCTGACGCTGGAGGCCTTCAAGGACGTGATCCGCGAACAGGCCCTGATGATGACGCTGGATTCGGACGCCGCCATTCAAGCGATGCCGCGTCTTCTGGAAGACTCATCGGCCGCGGAGATCCGCGCCAGCCTGGTCGCGATGAAGGGCGTCCTGGAAGCCGCCGAGCCGCTGAGCGACGCCGCGCGCGAAAGCCTGAACGAAATGGAGCGCATCTTCGAAGCGGCCGAACGCCGCGCGCAGCGGCGCGGACAGGGTCAGGCGCCTGCCGCGTCGCGCGGCGCCGCCGCCACGAAGTCCCCCTATCCGGTCCAGGACCTGGTCGACCTGGCAGCCGAGGTGCCCGCCAAGACCGCCCGGCCGCATCCTGATGCGGCGGGTAAGGCCGTGAATGAGGCGGAGCCGGCCAAGAAGGCCGCGCCGTCCACATCGAAGAAGGTTGCATCGAAGGCTGCGCCGTCCGCGTCGAAGAAGGTCGCATCGAGCGCCGCGTCCAACGGCACGTCCAACGGCGCGTTCAAAACGGCATCGAAGTCCCCGGCAAAGCCGGCAGCTAAAGCATCCAAGACTGCGGCCAAGACTGCAGCCAAGACTGCGGCCAATGGCGCCGCCAAGACAGCGTCCAAGTCCGCACCGAAGTCCGCAGCCAAGTCCGCATCCAAGTCTGGCGCGGACGCGACCCCGGCCAAGGCGCCCGCCAAGCGCGCGACCGCCGCCCGTCAACCCGCCAAGGCCTGAGACCCATGAGCCTCCCGACGTCCACGCACTACGACAAACTCATCGCGCGCGCGCAAACGCTGGAGGCGGCGCCCTGCGCGATCGCCCATCCCTGCGATGAACCGTCGCTGTCGGCCGCGCTGGAAGCGCGCGATCTGGGCCTGCTGCGGCCCATCCTGGTCGGTCCCGAAGGCAAGATCCGCGACACGGCCGCGCAGTTCAAGCTGAACCTGGGCGACGCCCGCATCGTCGATGCGCCGCACAGCCACGCCGCTGCGGAGTCCGCCGTGGCGCTGGTGCGCAGCGGCGAGGCCTCCCTGCTGATGAAAGGCAGCCTGCACACCGACGAGCTGATGCACGAGGTCGTAGCGCGCACGACGGGCCTGCGCAGCGGCAGGCGCATCAGCCATGTGTTCATCATGGAAGTGCCGACCTACGCCGAGCCGCTGTTCATCACCGACGCGGCCATCAACATCTTTCCGGATCTGGAAACCAAGGCCGACATCATCCGCAACGTGATCGACCTGCATCTGGGATTGGGGCTGGGCGAACCGCGCGTGGCGATCCTGTCGGCGGTCGAACAGGTCACCCCCAGCATCCCCAGCACCATCGAGGCGGCCGCCCTGTGCAAGATGGCCGACCGCGGCCAGATCGCGGGCGGCGTGCTGGACGGCCCGCTGGCGCTGGACAACGCGATCAGCCCCGACGCCGCGCGCATCAAGGGCATCCGCTCGCCGGTGGCCGGCGTGGCACAGGTGCTGGTGGTGCCCGATCTGGAAGCCGGCAACATGCTGGCCAAGAATCTGACCTTCCTCGCCAACGCCGAGGCGGCCGGCATCGTGCTGGGCGCACGCGTGCCGATCATCCTGACCAGCCGCGCAGACAGCCCGCGTTCGCGCCTGGCGTCGTGCGCGGTGGCGGCGATCTACGCCAATCACCTTGCCCAGCAGCAGGCCAGACCGCTGGCCTGAACATCCCCAGCCCCGGCCTGCCCCCGCGGGCCGCCGAGCGACTTGTCTCAACGTGGAAGCACACCGCCATGAGCGACACCATCCTCGTCATCAACGCCGGCAGTTCCAGCATCAAGTTCTACCTGTACGACATCGACGACAAGCATGAACTGGCGCCCCGGCTGGGCGGCCAGCTTGAAGGCATCGGCACCACGCATCCGCGCCTGCGCGTGCGCGACGCGGTGGGCGAGACGCTGGTCGAACGCGACATCGCGCCCAGCCACGCGCCCGACGTGCCCAACGCGCAGGAAGTCGTCGGCACGTGGCTGAGCGGCCACCTGGGCGGCGCGCCGCTCGCAGTGGGGCATCGCGTGGTCCACGGCGGGCCGGATCTGTCCGAGCCGGTGCTGATCGACGACGACATCCTGGCCCGGCTTGAAACCTTCACGCCGCTCGCGCCGCTGCATCAGCCCAACAACCTGGCGCCGATCCGCGTCATTCGCGAGCGACGGCCGTGGATTCCGCAGGTCGCCTGCTTCGACACGGCGTTCCATCGCAGTCATTCCGACGTGGCCGACCGCTATGCGCTGCCCGAGCGCCTGTACCTGGAAGGCGTGCGCCGCTACGGCTTTCATGGGCTGTCCTATGAATACATCGCACAGCGCCTGAAGCAGACGCTGCCCGACATCGCGATGGGCAAGATCGTCGTCGCCCACCTGGGCTCTGGCGTATCGGCTTGCGTCATGCACCAGGGCAAGAGCGTGGACAGCACCATGGGCTTCACCGCGCTGGAAGGTCTGCCGATGGGCACGCGCCCCGGCCGCCTGGACCCCGGCGTGGTGCTGTGGATGATGGAACAGGGCATGAGCCACGACAGGATCGAGCACATGCTGTATCACGACTGCGGCATGAAGGGCCTGTCGGGCATCAGCAACGACATGCGCGAATTGCTGGCGAGCAATGCGCCGTCGGCCAAGCTGGCGCTGAAATACTTCGCGTGGCGCGTGGCCGAAGGCATGATCGGCCTGGGCTGCGCGACGAACGGCATCGACGGCATCGTCTTCACGGCCGGCGTCGGCGAAAACTCGGCCGAGATCCGTCAGGCGATCAGCGAGCATTGGGGCTGGCTGGGCATCAAGCTGGACCCCGAGCGCAACGCCCGCCACGGGCCGCGCATCTCGGCCGACGACAGCCGCATCGGCGTCTACGTGGTGCGCACGAACGAAGAGCTGGTTATCGCGCAGCACACGCTCGCGCTCGTGAGGCAGCGATGAGCGCGCAGCTGCCGCTGGCCGGCAAGCGCGGGCTGGTGACCGGCATCGCCAACGCCGACTCCATCGCGTGGGGATGCGCCAAGGCGTTTCGTGCCATGGGGGCCGAACTGGCGGTCACCTATCTGAACGACAAGGCCCTGCCGCACGTGGCGCCGTTGGCGCAGCAGGTTCAAGCGCCATTGCTGATGCCCATGAACCTGCTGAACGACGGCGAGCTGGAAGCCGTCTTCAGCCGCATCACGGACGAATGGGGCGAGCTGGATTTCGTGCTGCATTCGGTCGCGTTCGCGCCGCGCGACGATCTGCACGGGCGCGTCACGGACTGCTCGCGCGCGGGCTTTCTGCAGGCGATGGACGTGTCGTGCTGGTCCTTCATCCGTATGGCCAAGCTGGCCGAGCCCCTGATGCGCAATGGCGGCGCCCTCTTCTGCATGAGTTACTACGGCTCGCAGATGGTCGTCGAGCACTACAACATGATGGGACCGGTGAAAGCCGCCCTGGAATCCGCCACGCGTTACCTGGCGGCCGAGCTGGGTCCGCAAGGCATCCGCGTGCATGCGATCTCGCCGGGTCCGCTGAAGACGCGCGCCGCGTCCGGCATCGCGGAGTTCGACACGATGCTGGATCGCGCGCAGGCCAAGGCGCCCGCGCGCAGCCTGGTGTCGATTGACGACGTGGGCGAAGCGACTGCCTGGCTGGCCACGGATGCGGCGCGGCTGATGACGGGGCAGACGCTGTACATCGACGGCGGGTATCACATCATCGATTGACGCGGCGTGTCAGACACTCCGCATGCGGCGTCGAGGCGCATAGGGCATTGTCCAGGGTGTCAGACACCCCGGTCATGTGAAGGTCAGGCCAGCGTCGCCGGCCCGCCCTGGCGCCAGCGCTCGATGGCGTCGACCGCCTGTTCCGGGCTGCCGAAGATTCTGTCCGGCCCGATCTTCTTGACCAGCCCCGAACGCTGCAGCGCCTCGCGGAACTTGCCGTGGCCGCCGGCCACCAGCAGCGTGATGCCGCGCGCGTCCAGATTGCGCTTCAGTTCATACAGCGCCTCGACCGCGTCCGCGTCAGCCTGCGTCATGGCCTCGGCATCCAGCACGAACCAGCGCACGTCGCCCGCCTGCTCGATGATTTCGCGGGCGCGGCGGCGGAAGGCGTCCGCGTTGAAGAACCAGACCGAAGATTCGAACAGCCAGATCACGGCGCCCGGGACGGGTTTGGCTTGCGGATTCAGGTGCAGCTTGCCCAGCACGGTTTCACCGGGCAGCCGGCCCAGCAATGCATCCCGCGGATTGCCGGACACGTACATGGCGTAGAGCAGCGTCGCGCCTACCGAGACGGCCACGCCTTGCAACACGCCGAATCCCACCACGCCCACGGCGGCCAACACGCCGAATGCAAGCTCGATCCGCGAAATGCGCGCCAGCCGCTTGAAGGCCTGCCAATCGAAGAGGCTGGCCGCAGCCAGCAGCAGGATGGCCGACAGCGCAAACTGCGGCAGCCAGTACAGCGGCGCACTCAACAGACCCACCACGACGGCCAGCGCAGCCGCCGCGCTGATGCTGACCAGCGGCGACGAGCCCCCGGCCACCAGCCCGACCGCCGTGCGCGAGTCCGCGCCCGTCACGACATAGCCCTGGAACAGCCCGGCCGCCACGTTGGCCGCGCCGAAGCCCACGAGTTCGCGATTGGGATCCACGTGTTCGCCCGTGCGCGCCGCAAAGCTGCGCGCGGTCACGATGCCGCTGGAAAAACTGACGACCAGAACGCCCGCCGCGCCCAGCAGGATGCCGTCCACGCCTTCCAGGCTGACCGGCAGATTGAAGGACGGCAGCCCGGCCGGCACGTCGCCGACCACCGCGATGCCCAGCGCCGGAAAATTGAACAGCCAGGACAGCACGCAGGTCGCCACCACCAGCAGGATGGGACCGGGCCACGACGGCCGCACGCGCTTGACGACGACCAGGAAGATGCAAGAGGCCAGGCCGAGGAACAGTGTCGGCAGCCGGATCTCGGACAGGCGGTGCGACAGTTCCATGAACGGATGAATGAGGCCGCTGTTGCGCAGTCCCACGCCGGTCAGGCCGCTGAGCTGCGACATCGCCAGCGTGATCGCGACGCCTGCCATATACCCGATGAGCACGGGCCGCGACAGCAGATTGGCCAGCACGCCCAACCGCAGGACGCGCGCGATGAGGCAGCCCACGCCCACGGTCAGCGCAATGCTGGTGGCGCCGAGCAGACGCGCTTCCGGCGTGGTCAGCGCCATGCCGGTCAGCGTGGCGGCAATCAGGGTGCAGGTGGCGGTGTCGGGACCCACGATGAGGGTGCGCGACGAACCGAAGAACGCATACGCCAGCATGCCGGCAATGGCCGCCCACAGGCCAGCGACGGGCGGCACGCCCATCATGGCGGAATAAGCCAGACCGACCGGCAGGGCCACGGCGGCGACGCTCAGCCCTGCGGTCACGTCACGCCGCGCCGATTCGCGGGTAATGCCCTGGAAGTTGGCCAGGCCAGGAATAAAGCGGAGATTCATGGTGCAGCGAGACGGATCACAAGTGAATTCCCGCCAGCAGCGGGATGACCGCCCAAGCCTACACCAACCCCAAGCCGCGCGGCGCGCGGCGAATCAAGGCGGCGGCTTTGCGTGCTGCACGCTTGGTGCGGGCGGGCGTCTGACGCCCGCCGCACGCCGCCCCTTCGCAAGGGGCGTACACAGCCAGACTTAACCCGCCGCGCGGGCTTCCAGCACGGCCACGGCCGGCAGGGTCTTGCCTTCCAGGAATTCCAGGAATGCGCCGCCGCCCGTCGAGATATAGCCGACCTGCTCGCCGATCTTGTACTTGGCGATGGCGGCCAGGGTGTCGCCGCCGCCGGCGATCGAGAAGCCGTCGGAATCGGCAATCGCGCGCGCCACCACTTCGGTGCCGTTGGCGAACTGATCGAATTCGAACACGCCCACCGGGCCATTCCAGACGATCGTGCCCGCCTGCTTCAGGATGCCGGCCAGTTGCTCGGCGGTCTTGGGGCCGATGTCCAGGATCATGTCGTCGTCGGCCACGTCGGTGGCCGCCTTGACGGTGGCTTCGGCGTCGGCGCCGAACGACTTGGCGCACACCACGTCAACGGGAATCGGCACGGCCGCGCCGCGCTTTTTCATGATGTCGATCACGGCGCGTGCCTGATCCACCTGGTCGGGTTCCGCCAGCGACTTGCCGATGGACAGGCCGGCGGCCAGCATGAACGTGTTGGCGATGCCGCCGCCCACCACCAGCTGGTCGACCTTGTCGGCCAGCGATTGCAGGATGGACAGCTTGGTCGACACCTTCGAGCCGCCCACGATGGCGACCAGCGGGCGCTTGGGTTCGTGCAGCGCACGGCCCAGGGCGTCGAGTTCGGCTTCCAGCAGCGGGCCGGCGCAGGCCACAGACGCGAACCGGGCGATGCCGTGGGTGGTGGCTTCGGCGCGGTGGGCGGTGCCGAAGGCGTCGTTGACGTAGACGTCGCACAGCGCAGCCATCTTCTTGGCCAGCGCCTCGTCGTCCTTCTTTTCGCCGACATTGACGCGGCAGTTTTCCAGCAGCACGACCTGGCCGTGATCGACCTTCACGCCGTCAACCCAGTCGCGCACCAGCTGCACGGGCATGCCCAGCAGCTCGGACAGGCGCTGGCCGACCTTGGCGAGCGAATCGGCGTCGGTCAGGACGCCCTCTTTCGGACGGCCCAGGTGCGACGTGACCATCACGGCGGCGCCGGCGTCCAGCGCCAGGCGGATGCCGGGCACCGAGGCGCGGATACGGGTGTCTTCGCTGATGCGGCCGGCGTCATCGAACGGAACATTGAGGTCGGCGCGGATGAACACACGCTTGCCGGACAGGGCGCCGGCCTTGGCCAGCGCGGACAAAGTTTTGACCTTGGACATATTTGGATTCCTTCGGTAGGCGAACAAAGGGGACGAACCCATTTTCCGCAATGGCGGAAAACAAATCCGTCCCCTTATGGACTGGCAGTGTGCTTACTTGGCCGACATCAGCGCGACGGTGGTGTCGAGCATGCGGTTCGAGAAGCCCCACTCGTTGTCGTACCAGGACGAGACCTTGACCAGACGGCCCGAGACCTTGGTCAGCGACGCGTCAACGGTGCTGGAGGCCGGGTTGTGGTTGTAGTCGACCGAGACCAGGGGTTCGGTGTTGTAGTCCAGGATGCCCTTCAGCTCGCCTTCCGAGGCGGCCTTCAGGATGCTGTTCACTTCTTCGGCGGTCGTGTCGCGGCTGGCCACGAACGACAGGTCGACCAGCGACACGTTGATGGTCGGGACGCGGATGGCGTAGCCGTCCAGCTTGCCGTTCAGTTCCGGCAGGACCAGGCCCACGGCGGCGGCAGCGCCGGTCTTCGTGGGGATCATGCTCATCGTGGCCGAACGGGCGCGGCGCAGGTCTTCGTGGTAGACGTCGGTCAGGACCTGGTCGTTGGTGTAGGCGTGAACGGTGGTCATTAGGCCGTTTTCCAGACCCAGCTTGTCGTTCAGCGGCTTGACCAGCGGGGCCAGGCAGTTGGTGGTGCACGAGGCGTTGGAGATGACGGTGTCCGTCGACTTCAGCACGCCATGGTTGACGCCGTAGACGATGGTGGCGTCGACATCCTTGCCGCCGGGGGCCGAGATGATGACTTTCTTGGCGCCGCCCTTGATGTGCGCGCCGGCCTTTTCCTTGGTGGTGAAAAAGCCCGTGCATTCCAGCACGACGTCGACCTTCAGGTCGCCCCACGGCAGTTCGGCCGGGTTGCGGTTGGCCAGCACGCGGATCTTGTCGCCGTTGACGACCATGAACTCGCCGTCGACTTCAACGGTGCCCGGGAACTTGCCGTGGGCGGTGTCGTAGCGCGTCAGGTGCGCGTTCGTCTTGGGATCGCCCAGATCGTTGATGGCGACGATTTCGATATCGTGCTTCTTGCCACCTTCGTAGTGGGCACGCAGGATGTTGCGGCCGATGCGACCGTAACCGTTGATGGCGACGCGAATGGTCATGACTAAGCTCCTTTTTTACAAAACTTGCTTGACGGTCTCGGCCACCTTGTCGGCGGTCAGCCCGAAGAACTTGAACAGTGCGCCGGCCGGTGCGGACTCGCCGTAGCGGTCGATGCCGACCACGGCGCCTTCCAGGCCCACGTACTTGTGCCAGAAAGCGGTGACGCCGGCTTCGACAGCGACGCGCGGCAGACCCTTGGGCAGCACGGATTGCTTCCAGGCGGCGTCCTGCTTGTCGAAGACGTCGGTGCTGGGCATGGACACCACGCGCACGGCGATGCCTTCCTTGGCCAGTTGCGCCTGGGCGTCCAGGGCGATGGCGACTTCGGAGCCGGTGGCGATGATGACGGCGCGGGCGCCCTCGGCATCGCGCAGCACATAGCCGCCGCGGGCGATGGCGTCCACCGTGGCCGCGTCGCGCGGCACGAACGGCAGGTTCTGGCGCGACAGCAACAGGGCCGTCGGGCCGCCGTCATGCACGTCCATGCCGATGCTGGCCGGGCGCGTCACGGCGGCGTTCCAGGCCACGGCGGTTTCGGCCGTATCGCAAGGACGCCACAGCGACAGGTTGGGAATGAGGCGCAGGCTGGCCGCGTGTTCGATTGACTGGTGGGTCGGGCCGTCTTCGCCCAGGCCGATGGAGTCGTGCGTGAACACGTGGACGACGCGCTGCTTCATCAGCGCGGCCATGCGGATGGCGTTGCGCGAGTAGTCGGAGAACGTCAGGAACGTGCCGCCGAACGGCAGGTAGCCGCCGTGCAGCGCGATGCCGTTCATGATGGCGGCCATGCCGAATTCGCGCACGCCGTAGTTGATGTGGCGGCCGAGCTGGATGCCCTTGTCGCCGGCGCGGACGGCGGCAACGCCCTTCCAGTCGGTGAAGTTGGAGCCGGTCAGGTCGGCCGAGCCGCCCAGCATTTCCGGCAGCAGCGGCGCCAGCGCGGCGATCGCGAACTGCGAGGCCTTGCGGGTGGCGACGGTTTCGCCCTTTTCGAGCGTGGCGGACAGGAAGGCCTTGAACTGGTCGGCGTAGCCGGCGGGCATCTCGCCCTTCATGCGGCGCGTGAATTCAGCGGCCTCGGCGGGGAATTCGGCGGCGTAGGCGTCGAAGCGCTTCTGCCATTCGGCCTGGGCTTCGGCGCCCTGCTTGCGGCCGTCCCAGCCGTCGTACACGTCTTGCGGAATTTGGAAGGGTTCCGACGACCAGCCCAGCGCGGTGCGCGTGGCGGCGATTTCGTCCTTGCCCAGCGGCGCGCCGTGCACGTTGTGCGTGCCGGCCATGTTGGGCGAACCCTTGCCGATCACGGTGCGGCAGACGATCAGCGTGGGCTTGTCCGACTGCGAACGCGCGGCCTTGATGGCGGCGTCGACAGCGGCGACGTCATGGCCGTCCACGCCGCGGACGACGTTCCAGCCGTAGCCTTCGAAGCGCTTGGCGGTGTCGTCGGCGAACCAGTGTTCCACATGGCCGTCGATGGAAATGCCGTTGTCGTCGTACAGCACGACCAGTTTGCCCAGCTTGAGCGTGCCGGCCAGCGAGCACACTTCATGCGAGATGCCTTCCATCAGGCAGCCGTCGCCGGTGAACGCGTAGGTGTGGTGATCGACGAGCGTGTGGCCCGGCTTGTTGAATTCGGCAGCGAGCAGCGCTTCGGCCAGCGCCATGCCCACGGCATTGCCCAGGCCCTGGCCCAGCGGGCCGGTGGTCGTTTCCACGCCCGGGGTGATGCCCACTTCGGGGTGGCCCGGCGTCTTGGAATGCAGCTGGCGGAAATTCTTGATCTCTTCGATCGGCAGGTCGTAGCCCGTCAGGTGCAGCAGGGCGTAGATCAGCATCGAACCGTGGCCGTTGGACAGCACGAAGCGGTCACGGTTGGCCCACGCGGGATCTTTGGGATTGTGGCGCAGGTTGCCGGCCCACAAGGCTTGGGCGATTTCCGCCATGCCCATGGGAGCACCCGGATGCCCGGAGTTCGCTTGTTGCACGGCATCCATCGCGAGGGCGCGGATGGCATCCGCCAAGGCAAGTTTAGGGGCGGTCGGATTGCTCATTCGGAAGGCTCTTTGAAACCGGCGCGCCTACAGAGGAAATAGGGCCGGTTGAGTAGGTTGCGAAGCAGGAGATTTTAGCATCAGGGGATTTCCCGGAGGCCATCGGCCGGATGCCCTATGTAATCGCGGGTTTCGGGCGAATTGCGCGGGCAATGTAAGCTACGCGAACTTGTCACCTCCCCCACTCTCCGAATTCCGCAATACGTCATGCCCGCCCCTCGTTTCTACTGCGACGCCCCGCTGACCGCCGGCGCCCGCATCGCCCTGCCGGAAGCCCTTGCCCATCACGCCCTGCGCGTGCTGCGCCTGCGGGCCGGCGAAGCCGTCACGCTGTTCAACGGTCAGGGCGGCGAGTATCCCGCGGTGCTGGACGTCGAGGGCAAGGCCGGCTTCGCCCAGCTGGGCGACTTCAATCCGCGCGAAGCTGAACTCGGTGGGCGCATCATCCTGGCCCAGGGCCTGCCGTCGGGCGACAAGATGGATTGGGTGGTGGAGAAAGCCGTGGAACTGGGCGCGGCCCGGGTCAGCCCCATCGCCGCGCAGCGCAGCGTATTGCAGCTGTCGGGCGCCCGGCTGGAAAAGCGCGTCGCGCACTGGCAGCGCATCGCGCAATCAGCCGCGGAGCAATGCGGCCGCAACCGGTTGATGACCGTCGACGCGCCGCTGACGCTGGAAGACTGGCTGGCCCAGCCTGCCGACGGCCTGCGCGTGCTCTGCCACCCCGAGGCCGAGCAAGACCTGGCCGGCATGCTGCAAGGCGCATCGGATCAGGCGGGCATCACCCTGCTGGTGGGGCCGGAAGGCGGCTGGTCGGACAAGGAATTGGAAGCGGCCCGCAAGGCGGGTGTGCAGGCCGTGCGCTTCGGCCCCCGGGTGCTTCGCACCGAGACGGCCGGGCTGGCGCTGCTGTCGGCGATCAGCGCCCTGCGCGGGTGGTAGGTCAGTCGTTCTCGCCGTAAGGGGCAGCGGCCACGCCGGGCTCGGGTTCGGGATGCGCGCCGGCGTGTTCGATCACATAGGCAAACACGCGGCCGTTTTCGTGCGCGAAATCCGCGGCATCGGAGCACACGGTTTCGATGCGGCCGGCGTCCTCTTCAAGTGCCGGATCACCGGAATGCAGGCGGTACAGCCACAGCACCACGCCGGATTTGTGATCCAGCACCGTGTCGCACAGGCAGTCGTACAGGGCGTCGAGATTGCCGCCGAAGTATTCAGGAAAATCCACCGCCTTGACGATGGCGCGCAATACGGCCGAGCGGCTGCGGCACGGGTCGCAATTGGCAACAAACAAGGACAGGCCAAGTTCGTGCGCGGCGTCCACCACGGCCTTCTTGTCGAGCCCGTCGTGAGCCAGCGCACCGCCGCGCATCAGCTGCCGCTGCAAAGTAGATTGGCCATTGCGCGTCATGCCTGTGCCTCCCTGAAAAAGGCGATCACTTCATCGTTACGTCGCATCGTATCGGCATAACCCAGTTCTATCAATCGCTTGGTGTAGCCGGCTTCGACAGGAGGTAGGACATCAGCGCCCCGCCCCCCGGACGGTTTGGATCGGACGATACACCGAGTACGCGGAAAAGCGCACGCGCTTGTGCGGGCATATCGTGCAAATGTTCAAGCGCCATCAAATCCAGCGACTGGCTGGGCGTGATGGTAAGCACCTCGATGCGGCGCACGGTGGGCGGCGCGCCGTTCGGACCGGCGTGGTCCATCAGGTAATTGATGCGCTCCAGACGCTCGACATCCGCCGACAACCCATCCAGGAAGATGCTGGACAGCGCATGACCACCGACCTGCGCCAGCGACGGATACGGCGGCGAATCCTCGCGATTCTCAGGGTGGGTGTCGTCGCGGTAGCCCGTGCCGATCACCATGACGCGGTGCGCGCCAAGGTGGATCGCCGGGCTGATAGGCGCAAGCTGGCGCATCGAACCGTCGCCGCACCATTCGCCCTTGCCGTGCACCTGCACCTGGCGCGCCGGAAAGACAAAAGGAATGGCCGACGAGGCCATCAGGTGTTCGATGCCGATGGGCGTGGGGATGGCCAGCCGCAGGTAGCGGTGCCAGGGTTCGATCGGGGTGTGCGCCTGGTAGAACGTCAGGTGCTCGCCACTGGTGTAGCCCGACGCGGTGATGGCCAGCGCGGACAGCGAACCGCTCTCCAGGTTGGAACGCAGATTGCTGAAGTCCAGCACGCGTTCCAGCAGCCCCTGCATCGGCGTGTTGTCCAACAGCGAGTGCGGACGCTTGCGCGTCAAACCGGAATACATCCACCCCAGCGACAGAAGGCCCAGCCACCGCACGCCGGTGCGGATCAGCCCGGGCGCGTCGGCCCGGTAGATCATGTCGGTGTTCAGCGACGACCAGAGGCGGCGGATGCGCCGTACGCCCAGATGGGGCCGGTCGGCGCGGCAGGCCAGCGCGGCGGCGTTGATGGCGCCGGCGGACGTGCCGCAGATGATGTCGAAGGGGTTCTGGAATCGGGAATGCCAGTCCGGGTCCAGCAGCTCCATGATGGCGCTGAGCACCCCGACCTGATAGGCGGCGCGCGCGCCGCCGCCCGTCAGGACCAGGCCGGTGGGCGTGCGCGGGCACGCCCTGCCGGCCGGTTTGACTTCAACGTGGCGTATTGACATCGACCACCGTCATCGCGGTCATGTTGACGATGCGGCGCACGGTGGAGCTGGAGGTCAGGATGTGCACGGGGGCATTGGCGCCCAGCAGGAACGGACCCACCGCGACGTTGCCGCCCGCCGCCGTCTTGAGGAGGTTGTAGGCGATGTTGCCCGAGTCGACGTTGGGGCACACCAGCAGATTGGCTTCGCCCTTGAGCGTGGACGACGGCAGGATGCGCATGCGCAGGGCCTCGTCCAGCGCGCAGTCGCCGTGCATTTCGCCGTCGATCTCCAGTTCCGGATCCATCTGCCGCACCAGTTCCAGCGCGCGGCGCATCTTGGCGCCCGACGCCGAGCTGCCCGAACCGAAATTGCTGCGCGACAGCAGCGCGGCCTTGGGCGCCAGATACATGCGGCGCATCTCGCGCGCGGCGGCCACGGTGAATTCCGCAATCTGCTCGGCCGTGGGTTCGTCGTTCACGTGCGTGTCCACCAGGACCACCGTGCGCTCGTTGAGCAGCAGGATGTTCATGGCGGCGTACACGTTGTGGCCCGGGCGGCGGCCGATCACTTCATCCACGAAACGCAGGTGATCGTGATACGCGCCGACGGAGCCGCAGACCATGCCGTCGGCATCGCCCAGATGCACCATCATCGCGCCGATCAGCGTCATACGGCGGCGCATTTCCACGCGCGCCATTTCCTTGGTGATGCCGCGGCGGCACATGCGTTCCCAGTAGGTCGTCCAGTACTGGTGGAAACGCTCGTCGTATTCGGGGTTGGTGACTTCGACGTCCTCGCCCAGGCGCAGACGCAGGCCCAGCTTTTCGATACGGGTCAGCAGCACCGACGGGCGGCCGACCAGGATCGGGCGGGCCAGGCCTTCGTCCACCACCACTTGCACAGCACGCAGCACGCGCTCGTCTTCGCCTTCCGCGAACACGATGCGCGCCGGGCCGCCTTCGCGCACGATGCGCTTGGCCGCCGAGAACAGCGGCTTCATGAACGCGCCCGAGTGGTACACGAATTGCTGCAGTTGCTCTTCGTAGGCTTCCAGATCCGCCAGCGGACGCGTGGCCACGCCGCCTTCCATTGCGGCCTTGGCCACGGCCGGCGCGATGCGCACGATGAGGCGCGGATCGAAGGGCTTGGGGATCAGGTATTCGGGACCGAACGAGATGTCGTAGGTGCCGTAGGCGGCGGCCACGACTTCGTTCTGTTCTTCTTCGGCCAGGTCGGCGATGGCATGCACCGCCGCCTTTTCCATTTCGCGCGTGATGGTCGTGGCGCCCACGTCCAGCGCGCCGCGGAAGATGTACGGGAAGCACAGCACGTTGTTGACCTGGTTCGGGTAATCCGAACGGCCCGTGGCCATGACCACGTCGTCGCGCACGCCGTGGGCCACTTCGGGCAGGATTTCCGGCGTGGGGTTGGCCAGCGCCAGGATCAGCGGACGCGAACCCATGGCGGCGACCATTTCGGGCTTCAGCACGCCGCCGGCCGACAGGCCCAGGAACACGTCGGCGTCCTGGATCACCTCGGCCAGCTTGCGGGCGTCGGTCTTTTGCGCAAAGCGCGCCTTGTCCGGATCCATCAGCGTGGTGCGGCCCTCAAAAACCACGCCCTCGATGTCGGTGACCCAAATGTTTTCCAGCGGCAGGCCCAGGTCCACCATCAGGTCCAGGCACGCCAGCGCCGCAGCGCCCGCGCCCGACGTGACCACCTTGACCTGCTTGATGTCCTTGCCCACGACCTTCAGGCCGTTGATGAAGGCCGCCGACACACAGATCGCCGTGCCGTGCTGGTCGTCATGGAAGACCGGAATCTTCATGCGTTCGCGCAGCTTGCGCTCGACGGTGAAGCACTCCGGCGCCTTGATGTCTTCAAGGTTGATGCCGCCGAAGGTGGCTTCCAGGCCGGCGATGATCTCGACCAGCTTGTCGGGGTCGGTTTCATTGATTTCGATGTCGAAGACATCCAGGCCGGCGAACTTCTTGAACAGCACGGCCTTGCCTTCCATGACCGGCTTGGACGCGAGCGCGCCGATGTTGCCCAGGCCCAGCACCGCGGTGCCGTTGGTGATGACGCCCACCAGATTGCCTCGGGCCGTGTAGCGGAACACGTTGGCCGGATCCGCCACGATTTCCTCACAGGCCGCCGCCACGCCGGGCGAGTACGCCAGCGCCAGATCGCGCTGGTTCGTCAGCTGCTTGGTCGGCGTGACCGAGATTTTGCCGGGGCGCCCGTGCTCGTGATATTCAAGGGCGGCTTTGCGAAGGTTGGCATCCATAGGGCGGCTACTGGCTAGAGTGTGTGACACGAAAGAGGGAGGAATTCTATTCCCATGACGGGCCGTGCGATACGCGGGCCCTGCTCTTTCTTGAGGTCGAGCGCCGGAATCTTACAGCAAGCTGAATGTTTGTCAGACTTCCGGCCACAGGAGTTCCGGGAAGCAGCCGTCGGGGTCGAACTGGGTTTTGACGCGGCCGTCCAGGCGGACGGTTGCCAATCCCGGGGCAGCCGGTTCAGGCCGGGACGCGGTCGCGGCGCCGGTCCGGACATCGTCGCCGGGCGGCACGTCAACCAGCACCGCGCCCTGCAGCCAGGCCAGCGTGCCGCCGTGTCCCAGCAGCAACTGCGCCAGGTTGACGGTGGCCGGCGTGACGGGCTTGAGCGCGTCCAGCCGGTAGCGGCCCAGCCAGTGATACCCATCGTTGGTCGCGAACGCATCGCCGCCGGACGCAAGCTGGAACAGCGCGGGCACCAGGCGCTGCACGGTCGCCGACCGCAGCGGCTGCACATCGGTTTCGCCGAACGCGCCCAGCGTTTCCTCGACGCCATCGGCCAGCAGGACGTCCGCCGCCACGAGGCCCGAGGCCGCGCAATGGCCCGCCGGCCAGGACGCCGGCGCCGCCACCCACTGGGCCAGCGTCATGTCGCCCGGCAGCCCTGCGAACTGCCGCAGCCCCGCGCTGGCCAACGCCGCCACGGTCACGCCGGGCTGCGCGTGCCACCGTGGTGCATCCCCATCCAACCGGGTCAATGCGGTCAGCAAGACGGGATCCACCCGCAGGCGCGGTCGGGCCGAGGGCGCGAAGGGTCCCGCCGCCCCTTCCAATTCCAGCGTCACGTGGTACTCGGCGCAGAGCTTGCGCGCCTGGACGACGTCGGCCCCGGACGCCGGCGTGAGCATGGCGCAGGTGCCGTCCGCCCCACCCTCGCCCAGGTCGCGGACCTTGCCGCGGCACACCAGCGCCAGGCGTTGCACGAAGGCCGCCCACGGCGTCTGGACGGGTCGCCGGCCCATGAGAAAGGCGCGCCGGGATGGCTGCATGACTACAATTCCTTTTTTTGCTAGATGACGCTTTCGAGATTCCGATGCCCCGCCTTGCTACCCGCACCCACGATTTCCTGACGTTCCAGGTGATGGAACTGTTCAAGCAGGCGCAGGCGCTGCAGGCGGCCGGAAGGGACATTATCAGCCTGGGCATCGGCGAACCGGACTTTACCGCGCCACCCCAGGTGGTGGAAGCGCTGGACCGCGCCGCGCGCGCCGGCCTCAGCGGCTACAGCCCGGGCGCGGGCATCGCGCCGCTGCGCGAGGCCATCGCGCAGTTCTACCGCGACCAGTTCGGCGCCGCCATCGACCCGCGGCGCGTCATTGTGACCGCGGGCGCCTCTGGCGCCCTGACGCTGGCCTGCGCGGCGCTGGTGAATACCGGCGGCGAGGTGCTGATGCCCGATCCGTCGTATCCGGCGAACAGCAATTTCGTGTTGGCCGCGGGCGGCGTGCCGCGCCTGATTCCCAGCACGGCGGCAAAACGCTTCCAGCTGTCCGCCGACGACGTCGCGCGTCACTGGACGCCCGCCACGCAGGGCGTGATGGTGGCCTCGCCCAGCAATCCCACCGGCACGTCGATCGCCCACGGCGAGCTGGCCGAGCTGCTGGCGCAGGTGCGCGCCCGCGACGGCTTTGCCATCGTCGACGAAATCTATCTGGGGCTGTCCTATGACGGCCAGCCGCGCTCGGCGCTGACGCTGGACGGCGACGTCATCGTCATCAACAGCTTCTCCAAGTACTTCCACATGACGGGCTGGCGCCTGGGCTGGATGATCGTGCCCGACGACATGGTCGCGCCGGTGGAAAAGATTGCCTCCAGCCTGGCGATCTGCGCGCCCACGTTGGCCCAGCATGCCGCGTTGGCCTGCTTCACCCCCGCCGCACTGAAGACCTTCGAACACCGCCGCGAAGCCTTCAAGCAGCGCCGCGATTACCTGCTGCCGGAATTCGCGCGCCTGGGCATCGACGTGCCGGTCAAGCCGGACGGCGCCTTCTATATTTATGCCGATATCAGCAGCCTGGGCATGGACAGCGCCGCGTTCTCGCAGCGCCTGTTGCTGGAAGCCGGCGTGGCCGCCGTGCCGGGCCTGGACTTCGGACCGGCGCACGCGGCGCACACCATGCGGTTTTCGTACGCCACCGGCCTGGACCGCCTGGAAGAAGCGGTCGCGCGGATGGGCGTGCTGCTGCAGCGCTGACCCTGCTGTGCCGTCCCCATGAAAAAGGCGCGTCCTTGCGGGACGCGCCTTTTTTCAGAACGGACAGCGAGGATCAGTCGCGCGCCAGCGCAATGCCCGACGCCAGCGCCAGGCGCCGGCGTTCCGCCTGCACCTTGGCGCCGTAGCCGTTGTCGTCCGGGCCGGTGGCCCCCACGTAACACGCCAGCCCGCCGTCGATCGAACCGCGGCGGTTGATGCAGTCGCGCAGGATCGTGGCGCCGACGCCGATGTTGGCGGCCGGGTCCAGCGGATTCTTGCCGACCGCGTCAAACTTGTCCTGGTGCACGCTGGTCATGACCTGCATCAGGCCCTGTGCGCCCACATGGCTTTCGGCCAGCGGGTTGTAACGCGATTCGATGGCGATCACGGCCAGGACCAGCAAGGGGTCCAACTGCTTTTCGCGGCTGACCTTGTACACGGTGTTCAGCAGCGGACCGGTCGCGTCATACGCAACCTTGTACTTGCGCGAGATATAGTTGCGCAGTGCTTCGGCCTGCGGTCCCGTGGCCGCCGACGCGGTCTTTTTGGGCGCGGGCGGCGCGACACGAGCCGGCCCCAGCATGCCGGTGGCGTTGCTGGCGGGTGCGGTGGGTACGGCCATGGCAATTGCCGACGAGGTGTCGGCACCCAGTTCGGAGCCGGCTTCGGACTCGGAGCTGGCCTGCATGGATGAAGGCGCGAGGGCGGTCAACAAGGCTTTGTGCACTTGCAATGCCTGGTCGCGCAAACCAGGCAGGGCGAATCCCATGCTTACCGTCACAATGACCGCGATGCCCAGGTAGACAGAGCAAATGCGCAGGGATTCGGCAAGATATTGGTGCACTCCTTGGGCCATGTTCCTGAACAGGCTGGCCACTGACGCATCGGGCATAAAACCTCCTGCGTAAAAAAGAGGGAGTCAATGTTAACCTCTCTTTGAATCCGAAATGTAACCAAATCGCTGGGATCTGTAGTGAAATACCGCGACCTTAGAGACTTCATCGCCCAACTTGAACGAATGGGCGAACTCAAACGCATTGCTGCGCCGGTGTCGACGCAGCTTGAAATGACGGAGATTTCCGACCGCGTGCTGCGGGCCGAAGGCCCCGCCCTGCTGTTCGAAAACGCCCGCCACAACGGCCAGCCCGCGCAGATGCCGGTGCTGGCCAATCTGTTCGGCACGCCTGCCCGCGTGGCACGCGGCATGGGCGCCGACAACGTCAGCGCGCTGCGCGACATCGGCGAACTGCTGGCCTCGCTGCGCGAACCCGAGGCGCCCAAGGGCCTGCGCGACGCGCTGGCCAAGGTGTCGATGCTGAAATCGGCGCTGTGGGACATGAGCCCCAAGAACGTCAAAAGCCCCGCCTGCCAGGAAATCGTCTGGGAAGGCAAGGACGTGGACCTGAACCGGCTGCCCATCCAGACCTGCTGGCCGGGCGACGTGGCGCCGCTGCTGACGTGGGGCCTGGTCATTACTCGCGGTCCCAACGCCAAGCGCCAGAACCTGGGTATCTACCGTCAGCAGTTGCTGGGCCCGAACAAGCTCATCATGCGGTGGCTGTCGCACCGCGGCGGCGCGCTGGATTTCCGCGACCACGCGATCGCCAACCCCGGCACGCCCTTCCCGATTGCGGTGGCGTTGGGCGCCGACCCGGCCACCACGCTGGGCGCCGTCACGCCGGTGCCGGACAGCCTGTCCGAATACCAGTTTGCGGGGCTGCTGCGCGGTTCGCGCACCGAAGTCGCGCAGGCGCTGGGCAGCAACCTGTCCGTGCCCGCGTGGGCCGAAATCGTGCTGGAAGGCCATCTGCTGCCGTCCTCGGATCCGCGTGCCATCAAGCCCGTGGTGCCCGAAGGCGTCAATCCGCCACCCGACACCGGCTACGAAATGGCGCTGGAAGGTCCGTACGGCGACCACACGGGCTATTACAACGAGCAGGACTGGTTCCCGGTCTTCACCGTCGAGCGCATCACGATGCGCCGCAACCCCATCTATCACTCCACCTACACCGGCAAGCCGCCCGACGAGCCCGCCGTGCTGGGCGTGGCGCTAAACGAAGTCTTCGTGCCGCTGCTGCGCCGCCAGCTTCCGGAAATCGTGGATTTCTACCTGCCGCCCGAAGGCTGCAGCTACCGGCTGGCCGTGGTGTCGATCCGCAAGCAGTACGCGGGCCACGCCAAGCGCGTCATGTTCGGGCTGTGGAGCATCCTGCGCCAGTTCATGTACACCAAGTTCATCGTGGTCGTGGACGAGGACATCAATCCGCGCGACTGGAAGGAAGTGGTTTGGGCGATGACCACCCGCATGGATCCGGTGCGCGACACGTTGCTGGTGGAGAACACGCCGATCGACTACCTGGACTTCGCGTCGCCCGTGTCCGGCCTGGGCGGCAAGATGGGCCTGGACGCCACCAACAAGTGGCCGGGCGAGACGAATCGTGAATGGGGCACCCCCATCACGATGGACGCGGATGTCAAGAAGCGCGTGGACGATATGTGGGGGCAGTTGGGACTGTAGACGCGCCACTGCCTGCGCATAAAAAAACCCCGCCGCCTGGCCGGGCCCGCATTGCTGGACGAAAGTCTGGCGGTGCGGGGCCGGTTGAGCGGCGGGGTTTTTATCTGGCAGCTGGCGTCAGTCGCGTTCCCGGTCGTCGTCCTGGCGCGCGCCGCGCCAGGCCTTCAAAAGCTGCCAGCCCACGAAGGCGCCGCCGGCCAGCTTCAACAGCTTGCCGCGCTTGCCGCCACGCATGAACATGGCGGACAGCGACGAACTGATGATGGGATAACGCCGCGCCATCGTGATGGCCTGCAACGCCCAGCGGGACGCGCCGCCAGACGCCAGGCCCGGCAGCATGCCGCGGATGAGCGCGCTGGGCTCGAGCCTGCGCCCGGCCGACACGATGTTCTGTGCCAGCGACTCGCGCTCGATGGCGGCGCGGGCGCGCAGCAATTCGATGCGCACGGCGCGGTCGACGGTCGGAGATCTTTTCGACATGGCTTAGAACTCCTCGCGCCGGCGCACCGGCGTCTCGTCGTCGGCATGCATGTCGCGCACCCGGTCCAGCAGTTCCGCATCCCGGCCCAGCTCTTCGAGCGTGGCCGAAAACGGCGTCTGTCCGTACACGAGTCCGTGGCGCACCACCAGCAACAGCACCACGCCGGCGACCCCATAGAACGCCGCCAGCAGCCCGAGGGCCAGATAGCGGTCTTCCGTGGGCCAGAACGCCACGGCGATGGTGATGGTGGCCACCAGCACCGCCAGCGTCAGAAATAGCAGGGCCGCAAACGCCAGGCCCAGCAGCTTGAGCAGGCGCGCCTTTTCGTCCGCGGCTTCCAGAGCCAGCAGCTCCAGCCGCGTGCGCATCAGCCCGACCAGGCTGGAGGCAACACCGAAAACAGTTTTTCTTAGACCCATGGCTGAAAGAACGCCGGGCGGCAGGCAACGGCATGAAGCCGTGCCTGCCGCCCGGACGTCCTGCCCTGTCAGCGGCGGCTGATCAGCAAGCCGAGCAGCAGGCCGGTCACGCCTGCGACCCCGATGGCTTGCCAGGGATTGTCGTGCACGTAGTCATCCGTCGCACGGGCAGCCTTGCGGCCACGTTCGAGGACGGCGTCTTGCGCTTCGTACAGGGCCTCGCGCGTGCGCCGCAGCGAGGTCATGGCGCGGTCGCGCAGTTCGTTGGCCTTGTCGCCGGTGCTGCTGGCGGCTTCGCGCAGCAGGCTTTCGGCGTCGTTCAGGCTGGTCTTGACACTGTCCATGAGTTTTTCTTTTGCGACGTCTTCGGATTTTCTCGTTGCCATTTTCTGAGCTCCTGTTGTGTGTCCATGACGGAAACGATGATACCAGCGGCCATGCGGGCGGAAACGCCCGCTTGCTACCGGGTGCTACTTGATCTGCGTAATCTCAACGGCGGATTTCACGCCGCCCTGATCGATGTCCTGCTTCATCACCAGATTCACGGCCGGGCAATACCAATCGGTGACCGTCGTGTTCATGCCGGGGATGGGAATGGTCAGGCCCTGAAACGTGGCCATCGTGGGATCCGAATTGCGCGTGTAGGTGATCGGGTGGCACGACTGCTTGCCCAGTGCGGTGTCCATCGAGGTCTTCTGACCAACCGATTTTTCACCGATGCGCACCGTGGTGCTGGGCTGGCCGCCCACCGGCGCTTCCTTGCCGATCTTCAGGCGGAACGACGAACCGGGCAGCTTCTGGCCCGCCGCCAGCTTGCCGTCGTAGGCAAAGAGACCCAGCATGCGCAAGTCGAACTGGCCTTCGGAAGGCTTGGGCGCTTCGCCCGCGCTGGCGTAGCGCAGGAAGGTGGCTTGGCCACCCTTGACGGTCATCAGGTAGTCGAGCTTGGACTTGCCGGGCGGCAGGCCCGCGTAGCTGAATCGGGCAACGCCCTGCACGCGCGCGCGGCAGTTGTCGCCATTGCTTTTTGTAACTTCGGCAAAGGTCAGATCCGCGCCCAGCGCCAGATTGCCCGAGCCGGTCAGTTGGACGGCGCCGCCGTCGTGCATGAACTTCGCGTCACACACGCCGGCCTGCGCCGTACCGGCCGCGCCCAATGCGCCGGCCGCAAAAACCAGGGATGCCATTTTTCGCATCGTCGTCACAAGCCACTCCAGAAATCCGAAAGCGCCGTCCCGCCTTGGGGACAGCTGGCTTGATACTACACCGGTTGCCGTGCCCGGCGTATGTCCGAACGTGTCGTCACGCCAGCACCGGCGCCGCGGGGGCGCGCGCCATCAGCGCCTGGATCTCCGGCACGCACGAACCGCAGCCGGTGCCGCAACCCAGCGAGTCCTTCAGCCCCGCCAGATCGCAGCCGCCTTCGATGCCTTTCAGGATGGCCGCTTCGCTGACGCCATTGCAGACGCAGAGGGTGCGCGAACGCACCGCGCCCGCAACGCGTCCCATCAGCAGCGCCGCGGTGCTGGCCGGCGCCTCGCCCCCCGCAGCCCACGCCAGCAGCGGCTCCTGCGCACGCAGGTCGCCGGTCAGCAGAAAGGCATGCAGTGTGCCTTGGCCGGCGCTGACCCGGCGCAAATAGCCGCGCGCCGGATCGTCGTACGCCACATCGGGACGCCGCAGGTCCAGCGTGTCTGCCAACTCGTGCAGCACGTCGGCTTCCGGCGCGACGCGGCTGGCGAGCCGCAACCGGACGCCGCCCGCGCCCACCGGCAGGACGACGGCATAGTCGAAGCGGTGCAGCCAGGGCGCCAGCCGGGTGCGCAGCGCCGCTGCATCGCCCTGCCGCCACGCCGCCGCCTGCCACGCAAGGCCCGCCCGCTCGGCGCGCACGGCGCTGAATTTGAGCTCGGGCTGGCGCGATATCGGATCGGCTGCCGGGTTGGTCAGCGCGTTCACGCCCAAGCCGGCCATGAACGCGCTACCCCAGTGCATCGGCACGAAGGCCTGGCCGGGAAGCAGCGACGCGTCCGCCTGCACCGGCAGCACCAGCGCGCCGCGCCGCGACTGCAGCCGGGCCAGTGACCCGGGCGCCAGATCCAGGCGGCGCATGTCCTCCGGATGCAGCGATACCCATGGCTCCTCGACATGCTGCGTCAGCACGCGAGCCAGCGAGGTGCGCGCCATCGTGTGCCAGTGATCGCGCAACCGGCCCGTCGTCAGTTGCAGCGGAAAGTCGCCGGAAACGGTTTCGGCGGTCGGCCGCCATGCGACGTCGCAGAACCGGGCGCGGCCGCTGGCGGTGGGAAACACGCCGTCGGCGTACAGGCGCGCGGTGCCCTGCCCCGCCCGGTACGGCCATTGCTGCGGTCCGTGCTGCGCCAGCACGGCGTAATCCAGCGTGCTGTAGTCCAGGTCCCGGCCGGCGGTCATGCGGGCGTGCTCGGCAAAGACCTCGCTTTCGTCGCGATAGGCAAACAGCGCCGCCTTGGCCGGCGCGATGCGCGCCGCGAGCCGCTGCGCAACTGCCTGTGCCAATCGCCAGTCGGGCTGCGCGTCGCCGGGCGGCGCGATGGCGGCGCGGACCCGGCTGATGCGCCGCTCGGAGTTGGTCACCGTGCCGGATTTCTCGGGCCAGGTCGCCGCGGGCAGCACCAGGTCGGCATGGGCCAGCGTCTCGGTGCCGGCAAATGCCTCCTGCACGATGACGAACTCCGCGCGGGCCAACGCGGCCCGCACGCGCGCCTGATCCGGCAGCGACTGCGCGGGATTGGTGGCCGCGATCCACAACACCTTGATGCGCCCGTCCAGCACCGCGTCGAACATGTCGAGCGCCGTGGCGCCTGGCGCGTCGGGCAGGCGCTTCACCCCCCACAGCCGCGCGACCTCGGCGCGGTCCGTGGCCGACGCGGGATCGCGATGGCCCGGCAGCAGGGTCGCCATGCCGCCCGCTTCGCGCCCGCCCATGGCGTTGGGCTGGCCCGTCAGCGAAAACGGCCCCGCGCCGGGACGCCCGATCTGGCCGGTGGCCAGATGCAGGTGAATCAGCGCCGCATTCTTGTCAGTGCCCGCCACCGACTGGTTCAAGCCCATCGTGTACAGCGACAGCGCCGCCGGCGCCTGGCCAAACCAGCGCGCCGCCTGGACGATGTCCTGCGCCGGCACGCCGCAGAGGCGCTGCGCCGCCTCGGGCGTCACCGTCTGCACGCGCGCCCGTAGCGTCTCGAAGCCCTCGGTATGGCGCGCGATGTAGTCCTCGTCGACCAGCCCCTCGCGCAGCATCACATGCAGCATGGCGTTGAACAGCGCCACGTCGGAACCTGGCGCGATCGGCAGATGCAGGTCGGCAAACGCGGCCGTGTCGGTGCGCCGCGGGTCGACCACGATCACCTTCATGTGCGGCCGGCTGGCCCGCGCGGCTTCCAGCCGCCGAAACAGCACGGGGTGCGCGTAGGCCATGTTGGACCCGGCGATCAGCACGGTGTCGGCCAGTTCCAGGTCTTCGTAGCAGGCGGGCGGCGCGTCCGCGCCCAGCGTGCGCTTGTAGCCCGACACCGCGCTCGACATGCACAGGCGCGAATTGGTGTCGATGTTGTTCGTGCCCGCCAGCGCGCGCGCCAGCTTGTTGAAGACGGCATAGTCTTCGGTCAGCAACTGTCCGGACAGATAAAAGCCCACCGCATCCGGGCCGTGCCGGGTAATCGCGTCGGCCAGCCGGTCCGCGGCGATGTCCAGCGCCTGCGCCAGCGCGACATCCTCAAGGGGCTGATTGCGCGCCGAACGCCATTGCGCCGACAACACGCGCGCGTCATCGCGCCGCACGGTGTCGGCAAGCGCCAGACCTTTGCTGCACAAGCGGCCGCGATTGGCCGGATGCGACTCGTCGCCGCGCACCCCAACGACCGCACCATCGCGCACCTGCACGCGCACCCCGCAGCCGGTGCCGCAATAACAACAGACCGACGCCACGTCTCGCGCCGCTTCGTTGACGATTTCAATCCGTCGCGCCATCGGCATGTCCATGTCCTACTCCGCCCCCGCTTCGCCCAGCATGAGCCGGTCGCGCAGCGCGCCGATGCCGACGCCTTCGCGGATCAGCCGCACGTACCAGGCGCTGTCCGCCGTGTCGCCGTACAGGCAGGCGCCGACCAGGCGGTCGTCGCGAATAACCAGTTTCTTGTAGACGCCGCCCGGCATGTCGGCCAGCGTGATCGTCTCCGTCTGCGCGCTGCCCGCGAAGTTGCCCGCGGAGAAAAGGTCGATGCCGGTCACCTTGAGTTTCGTCGACGTGACGCTGCCCTCGTAACGGCCGATGCCGTGCAGCGCAAGATGATTGGCCGCGACCTTGGCCTGCTCGAACAGCGGCGCGACCAGCCCGTAGGCCGTGCCACGGTGGCTGACGCATTCCCCCACCGCATAGATGCGCGGGTCGAACGTCTGCAAGGTGTCGCTCACCACCACCCCCCGATCCACATGCAATCCGCAGCGTTGGGCCAGTTCGGTGTTGGGCCGCACCCCGGCGGCCATTACCACCAGATCCGCCGGGACTTCCGTGCCGTCGGCAAAGCGCACCGCGCGCACGCGCCCGTCCGTGCCGCCCAGGATCGACTCGGTCTGGTGCTGGAGCAAAAACGTCAGCCCCCGCGCTTCCAGGTTTTCGCGCAGCAGCGCGGCAGCCTCGCCGTCCAGTTGGCGGTCCAGCAGCGCCGCGCCCAGGTGCACCACCGACACGGTCATGCCGCGCGCCGCCAGGCCGTTGGCGGCCTCCAGGCCCAGCAATCCGCCGCCGATCACCACCGCGTGACGGTAGCGCGTGGCGGCGTCGATCATGTGATTGACGTCGCCGATGTCGCGAAACGCCACCACGCCGTCCAGATCATGACCCGGCACCGGCAGGATCAAAGGCGTGGACCCGGTTGCCAGCAGCAGCCTGTCGTAAGGCGTACGAGAACCGTCGTCGGCCTGCACCACGCGCCGCGCGCGATCGATATCCGTCACCGTGCGGCCGCGCAGCAGCCGGATGCCGTGGCGTGCATACCAGTCCTCGTCGTTCAGCACGATGTCCTGCAGCGTGCGTTCGCCGGTCAGCACGGGCGACAGCAGGATCCGGTTGTAGTTGGTGTGAGGCTCGGCGCCGAACACCGTGATGTCGTAGAGATCCGGCGCGAGCTTGAGCAGCTCCTCCACGGTGCGAATGCCGGCCATCCCGTTGCCGACCACGACCAGCTTCTGCCTGGCTTGCATGACAGACCTCCTACGCGGCGGCGCGTGCCGTCGCCGCTGCTTCTTCCAACGGCGCGGGCACAACCGACAGGACCGCATTCGCCTGCGCCGCAGCCTGCGAACGTTCGGGATTACCGTGCCGGCGATGCAGAAAGTCCACCACGCCCGCGCGGCACGCGAGATACGCCGGATCGTTGGCCAGCCGCACGCGGTCGCGCGGGCGGGACAGCGGCACCGGCAGGATCTCCCCGATGGTCGCGGCCGGCCCGTTGGTCAGCATCACGATGCGGTCCGACAGCAGCACCGCTTCGTCCACGTCGTGGGTGACCATGATCGTGGTCGTGCGCGTCTTGGCCACGATCTTGAGCAACTCGTCCTGCAGATGCGCGCGGGTCAGCGCGTCCAGTGCGCCAAACGGTTCGTCCATCAGCAGCACGCCCGGCTCGATCGCCAGTGCGCGCGCGATGCCCACACGCTGCTTCATGCCCCCGGAGATCTCGCGCGGCAGCTTGTTCTGCGCGGGCAGCAAGCCCACCAGATCCAGCGCGGCGCGCGTGCGCTCGGCCAGCTGGGCGCGCTTTTCCGTGGCGCCGAACACCCGCTCGACCGCCAGGTGCACGTTCTGAAAACACGTCAGCCACGGCAGCAACGAATGGTTCTGGAACACCACCGCGCGGTCGGGCCCCGGGCCGGTGATCTCGCGTTCGGCGCACAGCAGCACGCCGCTGGTCGGCCGGGTCAGCCCGGCGATCAGGTTGAGCAAGGTCGACTTGCCGCAGCCGGAGTGGCCGATCAGCGTGATGAACTCGCCCTGCTCGACCGTCAGGTCGATATCGCGCAGCGCCACGAAGGCGCCCTTGCGGGTGTCGAAGGTCTGACCCACGCGTTCGATGCGTACGAATTTCTTCATGGCGCTATTCCTCGGTATAGGTGAAACGGCGGGCCAGCGCGACCAGCAGGGTTTCCAGCAGCAGCCCCACGATGCCGATCACGAAAATGGCGATGACGATATGCTCGACCTTCAGGTTGTTCCATTCGTCCCACAGCCAGAATCCGATGCCCGTGCCGCCCGTCAGCATCTCGGCGGCCACGATCACCAGCCAGGCGGTGCCGATCGACAGCCGCACGCCGGTCAGCATGTAGGGCAGCACCGCGGGCAGCAGCACCTTGGTCGTCACCTTCCATTCGGACAGGTTCAACACGCGCGCCACGTTCAGGTAGTCCTGCGGCACGCGCGAGACGCCCACGGCGGTGTTGATGATCATCGGCCAGATAGAACAGATGAAAATCGCCCAGATCGCGGCGGGATTGGCCGCCTTGAACAGCAGCAGCCCCAGCGGCAGCCACGCCAGCGGCGACACCGGCCGCAACAGGCTGACGATCGGCGAGAACATGGCGCGCACGGCGGCGTAACGGCCGATCGCAAAGCCCACGGGGATGCCGACCAGCGCGGCCAAGCCAAAGCCGATCGCCACGCGTTCCAGCGAAGCCAGCAGGTTCCAGCCGATGCCCTTGTCGTTGGGGCCGTTGTCGTAGAACGGGTCCGAGAAAAGCTCGACGGCCGCATGCCACGTGACGCCCGGCGTCGGGATCTCGGGTATGCGCATCGCCACCACCTGCCAGACCAGCACGAAGAGCGCAAAGCCGGCGACCGGCCCCACGACCGCCTTCAGCGCGGATTCCAGGCGTTCCCGCCACAACGCGGCGAATGCGTCGCCGCGGGTTGTCATCGTTACGGTAGACATTGCGAGTCCCCTTTGGTGGTGGCCATCAGACCTTGACCTTGAAACCGTCGGCATACGCCGCCGGATTGCTGCCGTCCCAGACCACACCGTCGATCAGCTTGGACGTACGCGTTTCGCTGGCGGGCAGTGCAACGCCCGCGGCCTGCGCGGCCTGCTTGTAGACGTCGACGCGATTGATCTGGGTGGCGATCGCCTGGTAATCGGGATGCTCTTTCAGCAGGCCCCAGCGCTTGTGCTGCGTCAGGAACCACATGCCGTCGCTCAGGTACGGAAAATTGGCGGCGCCGTCCGCATAGAAGCGCATGGCGTGCGCGTCCGACCACTTCTTGCCCAAGCCATCGTCGTACTGCCCCAGCATGCGGTCCACGATGACGCCCGCATCGGTGTTGACGTAGGACTTGGCGGCGATGGTCTCGGCCGTCTTGCGGCGGTTCTCGGGCGACGCGTCGATCCACTTGCCGGCTTCCAGGATCGCGGCGGTGACCGCACGCGCGGTATTGGGATTGCGGTTCACGAAGTCGGCGCTGGCGCCCAGGACCTTTTCGGGGTGGTCGGTCCAGATGCCCTGCGACGTCACGGTGGTGAAGCCGATCTTGTCCATGATGGCGCGCGCCCCCCAGGGCTCGCCCACGCAGTAGCCGTCCATGTTGCCCACGCGCATGTTCGCCACCATCTGGGGCGGCGGCACGGTGATCACCTTGGCGTCCTTCATGGGATTGATGCCATGAGCCGCCAGCCAGTAATACAGCCACATCGCGTGCGTGCCCGTCGGAAAGGTCTGTGCGAAGGTGTATTCGCGCTTGTCGGCCGCCATCAGCTTGGCCAGCGATTCGCCGTCGCGCGCGCCCGCTTCCAGCAGCTTGTTCGATAGCGTGATCGCCTGACCGTTCTGGTTCAGGCTCATCAGCACGGCCATGTCCTTCTTCGGACCGCCGATGCCCATGTGCACGCCGTAGACCAGGCCGTAGAGCACATGCGCCATGTCCAGTTCGCCGTTCATGAGCTTGTCGCGCACGGCGGCCCAAGATGCTTCCTTCGACGGCGTGATCTTGACCCCGTACTTCTTGTCGATGCCCAGCACCGACGCCATCACCACCGAGGCGCAGTCGGTCAGCGGAATGAAGCCGATCTTGACCTCGGTCTTTTCCGGCGCGTCTGTCCCGGCGGCCCATGCGCCGGCGCGCACCAGCGGATCGACCAGCGAAAGCAGGCCGGCGCCGGCTACCGCGCGCGCCGTGCCGCCCAGCCATTTGCGGCGGCTGGCGTTGGCGGTCGCGTCGGCGGGCGCGGTGACGGTCGAGGAACTGCGGGTCATGAGCGTCATGGAGGGTTCCTTGCGGGGTGACGGAAAAAATGGCGGCAAAAAAAAACGTCCCGCGCGCCACGGATCTGGATCCGATGGCGCAGCGGAACGTCGTTGTCCCTGGCCGCGTGTCGCGGCGTGTTGCGTCGGGCGACCGCCGTTGGCCGCCCCGTTTTCACTTAAGCAATCGCTGTGCCAGTTTTTCGCGGAAAGATGCCAACCGCCCTGCAGGCCGCGCGGGCGCTGGCGCTGCGGCGATTCCGCGGCGTCAGCGCCGTGTTGCCGTGAATCAGGGGCCGAGCCATATTGGTGCGCAGTGCGATGCGGCAGCGCACCATCGCTGTGCGGCGCGCGCCCCGCCACCTTGCTCAGGCACCCGCCGCCGCGTGCGGCAACCATGGCATGGAACTTGCATCAGCAAGCAGACAGGGGGTGTTTCATGCTGAAGGTCATGCTGCTCAACGATGGCGAAGGACGCGCGGCGTCGCTGCGGCAAACGCTTGCCGCAGCGGGCGTGCACGTCGTCGCCGAGGTGGCCCCGGGCGCCGACCTGGCCGCCAGCATCGCGCAGTCCGCCGCCGACGTCGTACTGATCGACAGCGACGCCCCCGGCCGCGACACGCTGGAGAACATCTGCGTCGCCAGTTCGTACAGCGACCGGCCAGTCGTGATGTTCACCGACAACGACAACCGCGAGACCATCCGCACGGCGCTACGCGCAGGCGTGGCCGCCTATGTGGTGGGCGATGTGCCGGCCGCCCGCATCGAACCCCTGCTGACCGTGGCGATCGAGCGCTTTGCCGTGGAGAAGACCCGCCGCGAGGAACTGCGCGAGGCCCAGCTCCGCCTGGCGGACCGGCAGTGGGTGGAGAAGGCCAAGGGTATCCTGATGAAGACGCGCGCCGTTTCCGAGGAAGACGCGCATCGGCTGCTGCGCGAGCGCGCCATGCAAAGCCAGAAACGGCTGGGCGAAGTCGCCCGCGAAGTCGTCGAAATGAGCCAATGGCTGGGCAGCGCCTGACACGCTGCCAAATAAGTTTTGGCTATATGAAATAAAGAAATCAAAAGTTGTGGGGATGAGAACCCGTCCCTATCATCGACCCACATTGAGCCGGGTACGCCCGAGGCTGGCATTCATGAAGCTTTTCCCGATTTTTGCCGATCTGACAGACCGGCTGGTACTCGTTGTTGGCGGCGGCGCCGTCGCCGAACGCAAGACGCTCGCGCTGCTGGAGGCCTGTGCCAATGTGGTCGTGGGCGCGCCCGAACTAACGCCGGCCCTGGCGGCCCTTGCGGCCGAGGGCCGTATCCGCCATCTGCCGGGGCCGTTCGACCCCGCCTGGCTGCACGACATGTGGCTGGTCGTGGCCGCCACCGACGATCGCGCGGTCAACGCCGGGGTCTCAGAGGCTGCGAAAGCGCGCCGCATATTCACCAACGTCGTGGACGACCCCGAGCTGTCGTCTTTCCAGGTGCCGTCCATCGTCGACCGGTCGCCGGTCATCGTCGCCATTTCGTCGTCGGGCGTGGCCCCCGTGCTGGCCCGCCGCATCCGCGAGCGCATTGAATCGCTGTTCGATCACACGCTGGGCCAGCTTGCCGGCCTGGCGGCCACCTACCGCAAACGCATCCGCGCCAGCCACCCGGACCTGGGCGCGCGCCGCCGCTTCTATGACTGGTTGCTGGATGGCCCGGTCGCGGGATTCCTGCGCCAGCAACAACCGGCGCAGGCCGAGGCCGCGCTGGCCGATGCGCTGGCCTCGCCCATCGCGCCCGCCGAGGGCAGCGTGGTGCTGGTCGGCGCTGGCCCTGGCGACCCCGGTCTCCTGACGCTCAAGGCCCTGCGCGCCCTGAACGAGGCCGACGTTATCCTCTACGACCGGCTGGTCAGCGACGAGGTCATGTCGCTTGCCCGGCGCGACGCCGAACGCGTGTCGGTGGGCAAGCTGCCCGGCGAAAACCATCACGCGACGCAGGCGCGCATCCATGCGCTGCTGGTCGAACACGCGCACGCCGGCCGCCGCGTGGTGCGGCTAAAAGGTGGCGATGCATTCATTTTTGGCCGCGGCGGCGAGGAACTGGAATTTCTGCGCGCGCACGGCGTGCGCTATGAAGTGGTGCCGGGCATTACGGCGGCGCTGGCCTGTGCCGCCTATGCCGGCATTCCGCTGACGCACCGTGAGCACGCGCAATCGGTGCGCCTGATCACCGCGCATTGCCGCGAAGATGAAGACAACCTGGATTGGCCCGCGCTGGCGCGCGAAAAGCAGACGTTGGCGTTCTATATGGGTGTGGGGCAGCTTGAATTGCTGACCCAGCGCCTCTTGCGCCATGGCCGTTCGCCCGAGACGCCGTTCGCGCTCATCGAAAACGGCAGCCGGCCCGAACAGCGTGTGGTGTCGGGTCCGCTGGCGCACCTGCCGGAACTGGCGCGGGAACATGCCGTCCGGTCCCCCGCCCTGCTGATCGTGGGCGAGGTCGCCGGCTTGGCGCCGCAGTTGCATTGGTTCGGCCAGCACCTGGGACAGCCGGCGGTTACGGCGTGAAAACCTGACCTGCTGACCGCGCGCGGTCCTGGGCCGCTGTGCGGTCAAGTTCCGGCCGATCCCGGGAAGCGAACCGGCCGAAACGCGTCTTCAGCCCTTTTGCTGCGTGCCGAAGATGCGGTCGCCGGCGTCGCCCAGGCCCGGCATGATGTAGCCGTGCTCGTTCAGGCCGTCGTCGATGGACGCGGTGTAGATGTGCACGTCCGGGTGCTTGGCCAGCACCGCGTCGATGCCCACCGGCGCGGCCACCAGCACCAGCGCGCGGATTTCCTTGCAGCCGGCGCGCTTGAGCAGGTCGATGGCGGCGACCATCGAGCCGCCCGTCGCCAGCATGGGGTCAACGATCAGCGCCAGGCGCTGGTCCAGTTCGCCGACCAGGCGTTCCAGATACGTGTGGGCTTCCAGCGTCTCTTCGTTGCGGGCCACGCCCACGACGCTGACCTTGGCGCCCGGAATCAGGCTCAGCACGCCGTCCAGCATGCCGATGCCGGCGCGCAGGATCGGCACGACGGTGACTTTCTTGCCGGCGATCTTCTCGACCTCGACCTGGCCACACCAGCCCTCGACGGTGGCGGGCGCCAGCGGCAGGTCCTTGGACGCTTCATACGTCAGCAACGCGCCCACTTCCTGCGACAGTTCACGGAAGCTCTTGGTACTGAGGTCGGCGCGCCGCATGATCCCGAGCTTGTGGCGGATCAGCGGATGGCGGATTTCGTGCACGGGCATGTGCGTAACTCTCCAGAGTATTTGTTGGTCAGAATTCTTTTGGCCTCAGGCGGACCGGGCACGGCGCGGCGCGTTTGCGCCAGCCGGTGGCGGGCCATACGGGAGGATCGTAAACGTTTTAAGCCCGCCCCGCCGCCGGGCCGCCCCAAGGCGGGGCAGCCCCCTCGGGGGGCAGCTAGCGCACAACGTGCGCGCGGCGTGGGGGCCTACATTCATTGTTCGGCGAGCCAGGAGATCAAGGCGTCGTCGAAGGCTCGGACCGCGCCAGCCTGTTCGTGGTTGACGATGCTGACGACGACATAGCGCTTGCCGCTCGCCCCCAGCACGTAGCCGGCGATCGAACGCACGTCGCGCAGCGAGCCGGTCTTCAGATGCGCCATGCCGAGCGTGCCGTTGCCCTTCAGGCGGCGGCGCACCGTTCCGTCCACGCCGGCGATGGCAAAGGACGAAATGTATTCCGGCATCACCGGCGAATTCCAGGCCACGGTCAGCATCGACGCCAGGCTATCCGCGGACACACGGGCCTCGCGCGACAGGCCGGCGCCGTTGTCGATGACCAGCTCCGGCATGTCCAGCCCCTGCTTGGCCAGGAGTTGCTTGGCAACCTCTTCGCTGCTGGCCACAGTGGCCGGCCGGCGGCCGCGCTCGGCGCCCAGCGTCAGCAGCAGGGTGCGCGCCATGACGTTGTTGCTGCGCTTGTTGATCTGGCGGATGGCCTCGGCCAGCGTCGGCGAATCATGCGAGGCCAGCACCACCGCGTCCGCCGGCACCATGCCCGACCGGACCTGTCCCTTGAACGTGCCGCCCAGTTCCTTCCAGAGCATGCGGAAGACCTCGGTGGCGTACTCGGGCTGGGACAGCGCCAGGCGATACAGGCTGAACTCCCCGCACGAACCCGCCACCTTGCCGTTGACGCGGATGGTCACGCCCTGCTGGGTAATGACGGGATCGGTCGTGACCACCGGCGGACCCGGGCAGCGGATGTCGCTCCACTCCACCTGGCCTTCGATCTTCAGGCCGGGGAGCGGCGGGTCGATCAGCGGCACCCATTTATTGGCGACCGGGTCCGGCGTGAACAGGAGCCGCAGCGCGCCAAAGCCCACCATCAGCGCGTCAGGACTGGCGTTGTAGGCCCGGTCGGGCGCGCCATCGAACGCGCCGGGGTCGATCGACACCTGGCCGAAGATGCTGCGGTCGATCACCAGGTCATTGATCTGCTTGACGCCGCGCAGCCGCAGCTCGCGCAGCAGTGTCCATAGATCCTGCATGAGGAATTGCGGGTCGCCCCCGGCCCGCAGGTACAGCGGACCGGTCAGCACGCCCTTGGCATCCGGGCGCGAGCCGGGCGCCGTCATGAATTCGGTGCGCCAGACGTAATTGGGCCCCAGCTCGGACAGCGCCGCCCAGGTCGTGACCAGTTTCATCACGGACGCGGGATTGCGGCCCTCCTTGGCGTTCAGCGCCACCAGCCGCGGGCCGCCCACCTCCTGCACCACCAGCGACAGCGAACTATCGGGCAGCTTGCTGGCTTTCCAGGCCTTCACCACGTCGGGCGGCAACCCGGGAACCTGCGCAAAGGCAGCGCACGCGGCCAAGGCCAGGACACCGCCGGCCAGCCACTGCTTCAGTCCGCCCACCCGCCTGATCACTTGTCCCGTCATGCCTCGCCCACCTGGTTGCTCGTCCAGCAAAACCGAGAGCATACAAAACCTGGAACGGTTACGGGCGGCACGGGACGGCCCTCGGGGCCTTTTGGCGGCGTATTTATTTGCGCGGGACGCCGATCCGCCCCTATTAACCGTCCCCTTTACAATATGCGGTTGCCCCAAGCCCGCCCAACCGGCATGGCTCGTCATTTGCAGGGCCGATCCCATTGCACCAGATACCCGCGTGACCCAGTCCTTCACCGTTTCCGATTTCGACTACGAACTGCCGCCCGAGCTCATTGCGCAGACGCCGGCCGCCGAGCGCACGGGCAGCCGCCTGCTGCACCTGGACGCCGCCAGCCATCTGCATGACCGCCAGTTCGCCGCCCTGACCTCCCTCTTGCGGCCCAACGACCTGCTGGTGTTCAACGACACCCGCGTCATCAAGGCGCGTCTGCCGGGCCACAAGATCACCGGCGGCAAGATCGAGGTGCTGGTCGAACGCATCACCGAACCCGACCGCGTCCTGGCGCACGTGCGTGCCAGCAAGTCGCCCGGCGCGGGCATGGTGCTGCGCCTGGCCGACGCCTTCGAGGCCACGGTGCTGGGCCGCGAAGGCGAACTCTTCGACATCCGCTTCCCCGGCCCCGTGCTCGACCTGCTGGACGCCCACGGCGCGACGCCGCTGCCGCCGTACATCACGCACGCCGCGGACGCGGGCGACGACGACCGCTACCAGACCGTCTACGCGCGCGAACCCGGCGCCGTCGCCGCCCCCACGGCCGGCCTGCATTTCGACCAGCCCACACTTGAGCGTCTGGAAGGCCTGGGCGTGGCCCGCGCCTTCGTCACCCTGCACGTGGGCGCCGGCACCTTCCAGCCCGTGCGCGTGGACAACCTGGCCGACCACGTCATGCACGCCGAATGGTTCACCGTTCCCCAGGCCACCGTGGACGCGATTGCCGCGGCCCGGGCCAAGGGCGGACGCGTGATCGCTGTCGGCACCACCAGCGTGCGCGCGCTGGAATCGGCCGCCGCGCAGACCGAGGGCCGCACCGCCCCCGGCGTCCCGCTGGCCCCCGCCCAAGGCGACACGCGTCTGTTCATCACCCCCGGTTACCAGTACCGGGTGGTGGACGCGCTGGTCACCAACTTCCATCTGCCCCAGTCGACCCTGCTGATGCTGGTGTCTGCGCTGGCCGGCGTCGAGCCCATCCGCCGCGCCTACGCCCACGCCGTCGCCGCGCGCTACCGCTTCTTCAGCTACGGCGACGCCATGTTCATCGAAACCCCTGCCTCATGACCGGACTCAACTTCGAACTGCTCGCCACCGACGGCGGCGCCCGCCGCGGCCGCATCACGCTGAACCACGGCGTGGTCGAGACCCCCATCTTCATGCCGGTGGGCACCTACGGCAGCGTCAAGGCGATGATGCCGCACGAGCTCAAGGAAGTCGGCTCGCAGATCGTGCTGGGCAACACCTTCCACCTGTGGCTGCGGCCCGGCACGGAAATCATGGAAAAGCATGGCGGCCTGCACGGCTTCATGCAGTGGGACAAGCCCATCCTGACCGACTCCGGCGGCTTCCAGGTGTTCAGCCTGCAGGGCATGCGCAAGATCACCGAGGAAGGCGTGAAGTTCGCCTCGCCCATCGACGGCGCGCGCCTGTTCCTCACGCCCGAGGAATCGATGCGCATCCAGCGCTCGCTCAATTCCGACATCGTCATGGTGTTCGACGAGTGCACGCCCTATGAAATCGACGGCCGCCCCGCCACCGTCGAAGAAGCCGCGCGCTCCATGCGCATGTCGCTGCGCTGGGCGCGGCGCTCCCGCGACGAATTCGACCGCCTGGGCAACCCCAACGCGCTTTTTGGCATCGTGCAGGGCGGCATGTACGAGTCGCTGCGCGACGAGTCCCTGGCCGGACTGCAGGACATCGGCTTTCATGGCTACGCGATCGGCGGCCTGTCGGTGGGCGAGCCCAAGGAAGACATGATGCGCATCCTGGCGCACGTGACGCCCAAGCTGCCCGTCCAGGCTCCGCGCTACCTGATGGGCGTGGGCACTCCCGAAGACCTGGTCGAGGGCGTGAGCCGCGGCGTCGACATGTTCGACTGCGTCATGCCCACCCGCAACGCCCGCAACGGCTGGCTGTTCACGCGCTTTGGCGACGTGAAGATCCGCAACGCCAAGTACCGCGACGACACCCGCCCGCTGGACCCGAGCTGCAGCTGCCACACCTGCGGCAATTTCTCGCGCGCTTACCTGCACCACCTGCAGCGCGCCAACGAAATCACCGGCGCGCGCTTGAACACGCTGCACAACCTGCACTTCTATCTGACTATCATGCAAGAAATGCGCGAGGCCATTGCGGAAGGCCGCTTTGAGGCCTGGCGCGCCCAGTTCGCCGCGGACCGCGCCCGCGGCATCGAGTAGCCGGTTAAAAAAGCCCCGCCAGGGGCTTTTACCGGCAGGTTTCGCCCCCATTTGTCCGGGCAGGCCGCCGCTGCAAGCGGAAGCCGCCTTGACGCCCGGGATGACATCCTGGTTAAAGGCGGGCGATAACCTCTATACAATAGTCGGCTTGCCCTATCCATGGCTCGCGCGGGGATGGGCGCATTAAAAACATAGCGATAAACCCAAACAGACTCAAACGCAGGAGAATTCAATGTCCGTTATCGATACCGCCAGCCTCGTCGTGGCCCAGGCCGCCGCCCCCGAAGGCAATGCGCTGATGGGCATGCTGCCCATCATCCTGATGTTCGTGATCCTCTATTTCCTGATGATCCGTCCGCAGATGAAGCGCCAGAAGGAACACCGCAACCTGATCGCGGCCCTGGCCAAGGGTGACGAAGTCGTCACCGCCGGCGGCCTGCTCGGCAAGGTCACCAAGGTCAACGACAGCTACGTCACCGTCGAAGTCTCCGAACTGGCCGACAAGCCCGTCGAAGTGATCATGCAGAAGTCGTCGGTCTCGACCGTTCTGCCCAAGGGAACCATCAAGGCCCTGTAAGCGTCCCAGAAGAGCCCCAACGGGGCTCTTGTCCTTGAAGGCGCCTACCGCCGCCCGCCGCGCTCACCCGCTCGGGCGGCCCTTTCATCTCTTTAAATGAAGTAGCCGGCAATGAACCGCTATCCCCTCTGGAAGTACATTACGGTCCTGGTCGCGGTCCTCATTGGCCTGCTGTACACGCTTCCCAATTTCTACGGCGAATCCCCCGCCGTACAGGTGTCCAGCGCCAAAGCCACGGTCAAGGTCGACACCGCCGTGCTGGCCCGCGTGGAACAGATCCTGGCCGACGCCAAGATCCCCAACGAAGGCGCCTATTTCGAATTGAACGGCACGCTCGGCACCGTGCGCGCCCGCTTCCCGTCGACCGACGTGCAGCTGCAGGCCCGCGACCTGATCGAAAAATCGCTCAATACCGTTCCCGGCGACCCGCAATACACCGTCGCGCTGAACCTGCTGCCGGCCTCGCCGCCCTGGATGCGCGCGCTGGGCTGGTTCGCGCCCAAGCCCATGTACCTCGGTCTGGACCTGCGCGGCGGCGTGCACTTCCTGCTGCAGGTCGACATGCAGGGCGCCCTGACCGCCCGCTACGACTCGTTGTCCGCCGACGTGCGCTCGGTGCTGCGCGACCAGAAGATTCCTGTGGCCGGCGTTGAACGCTCCGGCCAGAGCATCGCCGCCACCTTCGCCAACACCGACGACCGCGACCGCGCCATCTCGACGCTGCGCTCGCGCCTGCCGGACCTGGAGTTCACCGAACGCGAAGAAGGCGGCAAGCAATTGCTGCTGGCCTCCCTGAACCCGGCCGCCGTCACCCGCGTGCAGGATTCCGCGCTCAAGCAGAACATCAACACGCTGCACAACCGCATCAACGAACTGGGCGTGGCCGAACCGGTCATCCAGCAACAGGGTTCGGACCGCATCGTGGTGCAACTGCCTGGCGTGCAGGACGTGGCCAAGGCCAAGGAACTGCTGGGCCGCACCGCCACGCTCGAAATCCGCATGGTCGACGACTCCCCCGCCGCGCAGGCCGCGCTGCTGGGCGGCAGCGTCCCGTTCGGTCTCGAGCGCTACAACGACCGCGACGGCCGTCCCATCCTGGTCCGCCGCCAGGTCATCCTGACCGGCGAAAACCTGCAGGACGCCCAGCCCGGCCGCGATTCGCAGACCCAGCAGGCCGCCGTCCACCTGACGCTGGATTCCAAGGGCGCCCGCATCTTCCGCGACGTCACCCGCGACAACATTAACAAGCGCATGGCCATCCTGCTGTTTGAAAACGGCAAGGGCGAAGTGGTCACCGCGCCTGTCATCCGCGGCGAAATCGCGGGCGGCCAGGTGCAGATCTCGGGCAGCATGTCGTCCGAAGAAGCCGCCGACACCGCACTGCTGCTGCGCGCCGGCGCGCTGGCCGCTCCGATGTCCATCATCGAGGAACGCACCATCGGCCCGAGCCTGGGCGCCGACAACATCTCGAAGGGCTTCTACTCGACGCTGTACGGGTTCCTGGCCATCGCCGCGTTCATCATCATCTACTACCACCTGTTCGGCGTGTTCTCCACGATCGGTCTGACCTTCAACGTGCTGCTGCTGCTGGCCTTGCTGTCCATGCTGCAGGCGACGCTGACGCTGCCGGGTATCGCGGCTATCGCGCTGACGCTGGGCATGGCCATTGACTCGAACGTGCTGATCAACGAGCGCATACGGGAAGAGCTGCGCGCGGGGGCCACACCCCAGCAGGCCATCCATCACGGCTTCGAACGCGCGTGGGGCACCATTCTTGACTCGAACCTCACCACGCTGATCGTGGGCCTGGCGCTGCTGGCGTTCGGTTCGGGCCCGATCCGGGGCTTCGCGGTGGTTCACTGCCTGGGCATCCTGACCTCGATGTTCTCGTCTGTCGTGGGCGTGCGCGCGCTGGCCAACCTGTACTACGGCCGCAAAAAGAAGCTCACCTCGATCTCCATCGGCGAAGTCTGGAAGCCGAAGGCAAACTGAAAATAGGGCGGACGGCCCGGGCCGTCCGCCACAGAAAAGAACCGAAGGCGAAAAATGGAATTTTTCCGGATTCACCGCACCATCCCGTTCATGCGCCATGCGCTGGTGCTGAACATCATCAGTCTCGTCACCTTCCTGCTGGCGGTCTTCTTCATCGTCACGCGCGGCTTTCACCTGTCGATCGAGTTCACCGGCGGCACGGTCATGGAAGTCAACTACGCCCAGACGGCGCAGCTTGAAAACGTGCGCGGCGTGGTATCCAAGCTGGGCTACACCGACTTCCAGGTCCAGAACTTCGGCACCTCGCACGACGTCATGATCCGCCTGCCCCTGCAGGAAGGCCAGACGTCCGCCACGCAGAGCGAGACCGTCATGGCCGCACTGAAGGCCGCCGACTCGGGCGTGGAACTGCGCCGCGTCGAGTTCGTGGGTCCGCAGGTCGGGCAAGAACTGCTGCACAACGGCCTGATGGCCCTGCTGGTCGTCGTGATCGGCATCATGATCTATCTCGGCTTCCGCTTCGAATGGAAGTTCGCGGTCGCCGGCGTCATCGCCAACCTGCACGACGTGGTCATCATCCTGGGCTTCTTTGCGTTCTTCCAGTGGGAGTTCTCGCTGGCGGTGCTGGCAGGCGTGCTGGCCGTGCTGGGTTACTCCGTGAACGAATCCGTGGTCATCATGGACCGGATCCGTGAAAACTTCCGCAAGTACCGCAAGGCGGACGTGCACGAAGTCATCAACAGCGCCATCACCCAGACCATCTCGCGGACCATCATCACCCACGGTTCGACCCAGATGATGGTGCTGGCGATGCTGTTCTTCGGCGGCCCCACCCTGCACTACTTCGCCATGGCCCTGACCATCGGCATCTGGTTCGGCATCTACTCGTCGGTGTTCGTCGCCGCCGCGCTGGCCATGTGGATGGGCGTCAAGCGCGAAGACCTGGTCAAGCCGGTCAAGAAGGAAGGCGAGGAAGGCGAAGTCGCCTGATTGCCGGCCTGCTGACATGCAAAACCCGTCGCTTGCGACGGGTTTTTCTTTTGACGTTCGGGCAGTGCCTCTGAGCGGATCCCTTGAAAGTATTCGGGCACGGCAATCCACGGATTCGTTACCATGCCCCTCATGAAACTCTCCATCGACCACCTCGTCATCGCCGCCGCGGACCTCGCCAGCGGCACCGAATATGTTGCCGGCCTGCTCGGCATCGCGCCGCAGGGCGGCGGGGGGCATCCGCGCATGGGCACTCATAACCGGGTGCTGGGCATGGCGGACGGCGTGTACCTGGAAGTCATTGCCATCGATCCCGACGCGCCGGCGCCTGATCGCCCCCGCTGGTTCGGGCTGGACCAGGGCGACGTGCGCGCACGCATCGAACAAGGGCCATTCCTGGCCCATTGGGCCGCGCGCGTGGAGGCGCCGCTGGACCTGACGCGCATGCAGGCCGAACACCCCGACCGGCTGCCGCCCGCCATCGCCATGACGCGCGGCGACCTGCGCTGGCGCCTGACCGTGCCGGACGACGGCAGCCTGCCGGCGTGGCGCGAAGCCGGTTACGAGGCCGGCGAAGGCCTGCTGCCGACGCTGATCCAATGGGACGTGGAAAACACGCCGGGCGCGACGCTGCCGCGCCAGCCGCTGCGGCTGCTGCGTCTGACCGGCTGCCACCCCCGCGCCTCGCTGCTGCGCCAGGGGCTCGCCTGGATGGGTGCGGATAGCCTGATCGACGTCGAGCAGGCCGATGGCCCGCCCCGCCTGCGCGCGCAGATCGAAACGCCGTCCGGAATCAAGCTGCTGACGTGACGCCTGCGGTGTAGCCGTGACCTGACGCGCGTTGGGTGCTTCCGAAGCCGGACGCCTTGGTTGCATCCATAGCCTGCCGCCATGGAGTATCCGTCCCTGCACGCCATGCCTCGCGACGACGCCTTTCAACGACCGAAAATAAACCGCGGGGTGATCTGCCTCCCGCGGTCTTCTCTGGCGTCCAGGTGCTGCCTTAGCCTTTCTTCCACCAGCGCCACGGCGCGCGCAGCGGCCATTGATACTTGCTGCACAGCACGCGGGGCGCCAGATAGTGCCCGACCAGCACGGCGATGCCGGCAGCCGTCATCACGTCCGACAGGTAGTGATCCAGGTTCACCAGCCGGCTGATCGCCACCAGCGCCGCCAGCAGCAGGAACACCCAGCGCCAACGCGGCGCCAGAATGCCCAACACCACCGCCACGGAGAAGGCCGCGTAAGTGTGGCTGGACGGAAACGAATTGAACTGCTGGGCGCGCGAAAACGATTCGCCCAGCCCGTAAATGCCTTGCTCGAAGAACAACTCGGGCCGCGCCCGGGCCACGGTGCGTTTTAGCACCAGCACCACCAGCCCGCCGACCGCCATGGTCGACAGCATCAGCAAGCTGCCGCGCGCCATGGCGGCATAGCTGACACGCAGCGGATTGCGCCATCCGCGCGCCAGGCCCACCAGGCCGGTCACGTAGAACGCCAGCGCCATGACGATGTAATGGCCGCTTTCGCCCAGCTCGCCCACCCATTCAAAGGACTGGTCGACGCCTTCCGACACCGATTTCTGGATCCAGATGGCCAGCGGCAGGTCGACCCACAGCGCGCACGCCGCGGCGGCCAGCGCCAGCGCGCCCGCCAGCAGCGCCCACACGGACGCGGGGTACGGATTACGGTATTCGTCCTGGACTGCGGAACCGGTCCCGCCAGCGAGGGACGGAGCGGCTGCCGGAGGCGTAAGGCGATTGGAATTCATCGGTGCCGCTCGGGAGAAAAAAGGGATTTTACCGGCGCCTGCGGGCGCGCGGACCGCTATCGTAACGGCCAACGCGCGCGCGTCCAAGAAACAATTCTTGGGCAAGGGTTAAAATCCGCCCTTTCCCCCTTTCCAGCCCCCGGGATCTACACCCGTCACGGCGACCATCATGCAAGAAACCTCTCTCAAGCGCGCGGGCAACCCCCGCGACGGCGTCTCCGCCGCCCTGCCTACGACCACTCCCGGCGCCGGCTCTCCCCGCAAGCTGTACATCCGCACCTTCGGCTGCCAGATGAACGAGTACGACTCGGACAAGATGGCCGACGTGCTGCGCGAGGACCAGGGCGGGCTCGAACTGACCGACAACCCGGAAGAGGCGGACGTCATCCTGTTCAACACCTGTTCCGTGCGCGAAAAGGCGCAGGAAAAGGTGTTTTCGGATCTGGGCCGCGTGCAGCACCTGAAGAAGACCAATCCTAACCTCGTCATCGGCGTGGGCGGCTGTGTCGCCAGCCAGGAAGGCGAGGCCATCGTCAAACGCGCGCCGTATGTCGACGTGGTGTTCGGACCGCAGACCCTGCACCGCCTGCCGGACCTCATCAAGCGCCGCCGCGACGAAGGCCGTTCGCAGGTCGACATCAGCTTTCCCGAGATCGAAAAGTTCGACAACATGCCGCCGCCGCGCGTCGAAGGGGCCACGGCATTTGTCTCGATCATGGAAGGCTGTAGCAAATACTGCAGCTTCTGCGTCGTGCCCTACACGCGCGGCGAAGAGGTCTCGCGTCCGTTCGACGACGTCCTGATCGAAGTGGCCGACCTGGCGGACCAGGGCGTCAAGGAAGTGACGCTGCTGGGCCAGAACGTGAACGCCTACCGCGGCCGCATGACGGACTCCGACGAGATCGCCGACTTTGCGATGCTGCTGGAATACGTGCATGAAATCCCCGGCATCGAGCGCATCCGCTACACGACCTCGCACCCCAAGGAAATGACCCAGCGCATGGTGGACGCCTACGCCCGCCTGCCCAAGCTGGTGTCGTTCCTGCACCTGCCCGTGCAAGCCGGCAGCGACCGCGTGCTGGCCGGCATGAAGCGCGGCTACACCACCCTGGAATTCAAGTCGGTCGTGCGCCGCCTGCGCGCCGCGCGCCCGAATCTGACGCTGTCCTCGGACTTCATCGTGGGCTTTCCCGGCGAGACCGAGGAAGACTTCGAAAAGACGCTCAAGCTGATCGAGGACGTCGGCTTCGACACCTCGTTCTCGTTCGTGTACTCGCGCCGCCCGGGCACGCCCGCCGCGGACCTCACCGACGACACCCCGCAGGACGTGAAGCTGCGCCGTCTGCAGCGCCTGCAGGCGCTCATCAACGACCAGGCGGCAACGATCGCCCGCAACATGGTGGGCACGCGTCAGCGCCTGCTGGTCGAAGGCCCCTCGCGCCGCGACCCGAACGAACTCATGGGCCGCACCGAGAACAACCGCATCGTCAATTTCCCCGCGCCCGCGCGGCTCATCGGACAAATGGTCGACGTCGTCATCACCGAGGCGCACACGAATTCGCTGCGTGCCCGCGTGGCCGACGTGGACCGCACTTCGCAAGAGGCTGAATGACCACACCCCGCCCCCGCGCGCGTCGCAGCATGCCCGTCATCGTCAACCTGGACGGCGACAACACCCACCTGGCCAATCTCTGCGGCCCCCTGGACGAAAACCTGCGGCAACTGGCCGACGGCATGACCGTCAAGCTGTCGCGCCGCGGCAGCCGCGTCACCATCGAAGGCGAGCGGGCCGAACTGGCGGGCCGCATCCTGCGCCGCTTCCACGAACAGGCCGTGCACCGCGCCCTGTCCATCGATGACATCCAGCTTGGATTGGTCGAGATCGGGGTGGGCCGCCAGGAAGACAAGCTCAAGGAAGAGCAGGCCCGGGAACTGGACGCCCTGCCCGCCCTGGACGACGAAAGCGACGGCATCGCGCTGCGCACCAAGCGCAGCGACCTGCGCCCGCGCACGCCGCGCCAGCGCGACTACCTGAACAACATCCTCAAGCACGACATCACGTTCGGCGTCGGTCCTGCCGGCACGGGCAAGACCTGGCTGGCCGTGGCCTGCGCCATCGACGCCATGGAACGCGACACGGTGCAACGCCTGGTGCTGACCCGCCCCGCCGTCGAAGCCGGCGAACGCCTGGGCTTTCTGCCTGGCGACCTGGCGCAAAAGGTCGACCCGTACCTGCGCCCGCTGTATGACGCGCTGTACGACCTGATGGGCTTCGAAAAGGTCCAGCGCCTGTTCGAGAAGCAGACCATCGAGATCGCCCCGCTGGCCTACATGCGCGGCCGCACGCTGAACCACGCCTTTGTCATCCTCGACGAGGCGCAGAACACCACGCCCGAGCAGATGAAGATGTTCCTGACGCGGATCGGCTTCGGCAGCAAGGCGGTGATCACCGGCGACCCGTCGCAGGTCGACCTGCCGCGCGGCCAGGAAAGCGGGCTGGCGCATGCGGTCAAGGTGCTGCACGACGTGCAGGGCATCGCCACCACCAAGTTCACCAGCCGCGATGTCGTGCGACACCCCCTGGTCGCCCGCATTGTCGACGCTTACGACCGCGCCGCCGAAGATGAAGCCTGAGCTGTCCCTGTCCGTGCAGTACGGCGTCGAAGAGGCCCGCCTGCCCCGCTGGCGCCTGCGCCGCTGGGCAGAGCGCGCGCTGGGCGCCGCCTTTGAAGACGGTCTGGTGGAGTTTTCGGCCGCTGAACTGAGCCTGCGGCTGGTCGGCGCGGCCGAGGGCCGCCGCCTGAACCGCGACTTCCGCGGCCGCGACTACGCCACCAACGTGCTGACCTTCGAGTACGGCGTGGATCCCGTGGGCGTGGCGCGCGGCGACATCGTCATGTGCGTGCCCGTGCTGGTGCGCGAGGCCCGCGAGCAGCGCAAGACGCTTTTGGACCACGCCGCGCACCTCACCATCCACGGCGTGCTGCATTCGCTGGGCTACGACCACATCAAGGCGCGCGAAGCCAAGCGCATGGAAGCCCTGGAAACCGCGACGCTTGCGCAGATGGGCATTGCCGATCCGTACGTGGCAGACTGACCGCCGCCGCCCGCGTGCCGGTAGCCTCGGGACAACCCTGAGAAAATGCCGGCAAATGGCGTGCAGCAAGGCGCAGATCGCGTCCATTGCAGCCATTTTCCGGGCCGGCGTTACAAACGATGGGCCAGTATCGGTTATGCTGGCTCCTCCCTAACTTGTCCTCCCGGACGATGTCTGACCCTTACCCTGCTCCCGAAGCGACGCCTGCTCGCTCTACCAAACCCGCCACCAAATCCCTCCTAGACCGCCTGCTTTCCCTTGTGCGCAAAGAGCCCGAGGACCGCGAAGGCATCAAGGCCGTCCTCGAAGCCGCGCACGAACGCCAGTTGCTCGACGCGGAGTCGTACAAGATGATCAAGGGCGCGCTCGCCGTGTCCGAGGGCACTGTCGGCGACATCATGGTCCCGCGCTCGCGCATGGATCTGCTCGATGTCACGCAGCCCATCCCGTACCTGGTGGCTTCGGTGATCGAAACCGCGCATTCGCGGTTCCCCGTCTACGAGGGCGATCGCGACAACATCATCGGCATCCTGCTGGCCAAGGATCTGCTGCGCTGCATGCTCGAGCCCAACATCGAAATGCGCACGCTGGTCCGCCCCGCCGTCTTCATTCCCGAATCCAAACGCCTGAACGTGCTGCTGCACGAGTTCCGCGCCAGCCGCAACCACCAGGCCATCGTCATTGACGAGCATGGCGGCATTTCGGGCCTGGTGACGATGGAAGACGTGCTGGAACAGATCGTCGGCGACATCGAAGACGAGTTCGACGAGACCGAAGAAGATTCCATCTTCCCCGAAGGCGAGAACCAGTGGCGCGTGCTCGCGGCCACCGACATCTCGCACTTCAACGAAGTGTTCGGCTGCCAACTGCCCGACGACGAGTACGACAGCGTGGGCGGCTGGATGGGCGGCCAATTGGGCCGTATTCCGCGCCGCGGCGACCACGCCGATTTCGACGGCCTGCGCCTTGAAGTGGCGCGCGGCGACGCCCGCCGGGCCATCTGGCTGCGCGTCAAGCGCCTGGCCACACCCCAGACCGAAGCACCCGCCACCGACGCATGACCAGCACCCCGCGCGGCCGACTCCTGCGTGGCGCCGCCGGCCTCGTGCTGGCGGGCGCCGTCCACGCCCTGACCTTTGCCCCCGGCCCGCTGCCCGGATGGGCGCTGGCGTTCACCCAGATCGCCGCGCTGGCCGTGCTGGCGCGCGTCACGCTGTATGCGCCGTCGGCGCGTCAGGCGTGGCTACGCGGCTGGCTGTTCAACTTTGCCAGCTACGCGCTCGGGTTGTACTGGATCTTCATCAGCCTGCACCGCTACGGCGATCTGGCCGCACCGCTGGCTGTCGCGGCCGTGCTGGCGCTGTCGGCATTCCTGGCCCTGTTTCCCGCGACCGCCAATGCGCTGGCGCGCCGCTACGCGCCGCTGTCCGCCGATTCCGCCCCGTCCCGCATCCTGGCCGCCACGCTGGCCTGGGCTGCGATGTGGGGCGCGTTCGAATGGCTGCGTTCGGTGCTGCTCACCGGCTTTCCGTGGCTGAACATCGGCTATGCGCAGGTCGACAGCCCCATTGCAGGCTGGGCGCCGCTGCTCGGCGTGCACGGCATGGCATTCCTGGCCGCATTCGTCGCGGCGGCGGCCGCAAGCCTATGGCAGCCTTCCCGCACGGCCGGCATGGGTCCGCGCCACGCGCTGGCCGCTGGCGTCGCGGTGGCGCTTGCTGCGGCGGGCTGGCCGCTGTCCCGCATCGACTGGTCGTCGCCGGTTGGCGACCCGCTCAACGTGCGGCTCGTGCAGGGCAACATCGGACAATCCCAGAAATTCGATCCTGCGCTCCTCGAGCAAAGCCTGCGGCGCCATCTGGAGCTGACGGCCCTGCCCGCGGCGCCCGACGTACCCGCGCCGCAATTGGTGATCCTGCCGGAAACCGTGGTGCCCATCTTCCAGGACCAGCTCGATCCGCGGGTCTGGGAAGTCTGGCGCGACCTGGCCGGCCAACGCAACACCGTCATCGCGATGGGCGTGCCGCTGCATGACCGCGTCAACGGCCGCGAGCGCTATACCAACAGTGTCATCGGTTTTGACGGCGCCACGCCCGTTGAACAGCTGGTGCGCGGCAACACCGCCATGCGCTACGACAAGCGCCACCTGGTGCCGTGGGGCGAATACGTGCCGCCCGGCTTTCACTGGTTTGTCGAAATGCTGAACATCCCGCTGGGCGACTTCGATCGCGGCGGCGAACGCCAGACCCCGTTTGCCGTCGGCGGCCAGCACATCGCGTTCAACATCTGCTACGAAGACCTCTTCGGTCCCGACCTGCTGCCCGCGTTGCAGCCCGGCCCCAACGGCGAGCCCGGCGCGACCATCCTGGTCAACGTCAGCAACCTGGGCTGGTTCGGCGATAGCTGGGCGCTGCGGCAGCATCTGCAGATCGGCCGGCTGCGCACCATCGAGACCGCGCGCCCGATGCTGACCGCCACCAACACCGGCATCACCGCCGCCATCGACGCAAAGGGCCAGGTTGCCGCCCAACTCACGCCGTTGCAGGCGGGTGTGCTGCCGGTATCGGTGCAGGGCATGACGGGGCTCACGCCCTACGCGCGTTTTGGGGACAAGACCGCGCTGGCGCTGATCGGTCTGGCGCTGATCGCGGCCGTGGGCAGCGCCCGCCGCCCGCGCCGCGGCTGATTCCACTTCTCGGCTGATTCCACGCAGCCCCGACGTCCCCGCGCGACTGATTTCCCGGCGCGGCTGACTTCCTTCAGGCAAACAGGTTCGCGGGCAGCGAGCCTGTTTCGTCGGGCGGGCGCAGCGGGCCGTTCCCCGCTCCCGTGACTTCAATCGCGTCTGCAATCGCCTGCATGTCGTCGGCATCCAGCTCCAGCTCGGCCGCGCCAATCAGTCCGTCCACCTGCGATGCGCTGCGCGCCCCCAAAATAGCGCCCGTCACACCCGGCCACGCCAGCGTCCATGCCGCTGCGGCGGCGGCCACGGTGGCGCCGTGCCGCTCCGCAATGGGCTTGAAGGCATCGGCCAGCGCCAGGTTGCGCTCCAGCTCGGGCGACCGGAAATCCGCGTGCCGCGCCCGCCAATCGTCCGGCGGCAAGGCCCGTGCACGCTCGGCGCTGAACTTGCCGGTCAGCAAACCCGAATTCATGGGGCTATAGACGATCACGCCCGTGCCATTTACCGCGCACCAGGGAATGAGGTCGATAGCCGCGGCGCGCTGGATCGCCGAGAACGGCGGCTGCAGGGTGTCTACATGCCCCAGGTGTTCCGCCGCCTGCAACTGGGCAAGGTTGTGGTTCGACAATCCCACCGCGCGGACTTTCCCGGCCTGCTTCAGATCCAGCAATTCCTGCCAGTACGCCTCCAGCGGCGTGCCGTCTCCCGCAGGCCAGTGCATCTGATAGAGGTCGATGCGCTCGACGCCTAACCGCCGCAACGACCCTTCAAGCTCTCGGCGAATGCTGGACGGCGCGCCGGTGCGCCGGGGCATCGCCTGTGGCTGCTCGGGCGACCAGGTCAGGCCGCATTTGGTGAACACATACGGACGTTCGCTCGCGGGCATCTGGCCTAACGCCTGCCGCACGATGTCCTCGGAATGGCCCAGGCCGTAAACCGCGGCGGTGTCGATCCAGTTGATGCCGCGGTCGATCGCGTGCCGGATCGCCTTGATGGATTCGGCGTCGTCCTGCGGCCCCCAGCCCACCGCCCACCCGTTGCCGCCCATGGCCCAAGCGCCCAGGCCGATGCGCGTGATGTTCATGTCCGTGCGCCCCAGAGCGACGGTGGGAAAGCCTGTGCTGCTCATGGATAAGTGCTCATGTGTCGATTTCCTTGCCGATCCGCGTCAACTTTCCGCGCTGCCCTCGCGTGGAAAATCCCACACGCCGAAAAAATTTTTCCCATCCACGATAGCACCAGCACAAGTCTTTGATTTCATTGATTTCCGCATCAATCGAAGGCTCGCTCGGCAACCTATACAGCGCTAAATCCGCCCTCAGAATGCCCATCCAACCCTCTTTTTTCGCAACTTTTTTGCTTTTTGCCATGAAGCGACTTGCACGCCCAATTTAGTTCGTGCATAATCTCGTTTCTTCGCCAACGGCACTAAACAAAACCGGCAACGAAACAGCAAAAAACGCGCTCTAACCGGCGCGTTTCAAGCGAAAACGTTGAAGGAATTGATTAGAGAAACGGGGGTATAGCTCAGCTGGGAGAGCGCTTGCATGGCATGCAAGAGGTCAGCGGTTCGATCCCGCTTACCTCCACCAGTCCAAAGCGAAGAGCAGTACAGCAAGTCCAAGTCCCCTTCGTCTAGAGGCCTAGGACATCACCCTTTCACGGTGAGTACAGGGGTTCGAATCCCCTAGGGGACGCCAGTCTACTGGCATGCAGTATTAGTGATGCAGTTGAAGTGATTATGTAGTTGAGTTAAGCCGCTGCGGAGCGGTAGTTCAGTTGGTTAGAATACCGGCCTGTCACGCCGGGGGTCGCGGGTTCGAGTCCCGTCCGCTCCGCCAAAAGCTCTCTCGCTCAGAGTCTTTCAAGAGCTCCGTTTTCGGGGCTTTTTTGTTTTATAAGTGTGAGACCTTGTTGTTTGAAGTTTGGAACAGCAGGACGCCCTGGGGGTATAGCTCAGCTGGGAGAGCGCTTGCATGGCATGCAAGAGGTCAGCGGTTCGATCCCGCTTACCTCCACCAGTGCAGTTCAGCAGTAACGCAGTTCAGTAGTAACGCAGTACAGTAGTAACGCAGTACAGTAGTAAACTTATTGGTTCCAGGTCCCCTTCGTCTAGAGGCCTAGGACATCACCCTTTCACGGTGAGTACAGGGGTTCGAATCCCCTAGGGGACGCCAGCTTCATCTGGCATGCAGTACAAGCTGTCTTGACACCACAGCCGCAGTAAAGAAGTTGCACTAAAGAAGTTGAAGTCATCAGTAAGCCGCTGCGGAGCGGTAGTTCAGTTGGTTAGAATACCGGCCTGTCACGCCGGGGGTCGCGGGTTCGAGCCCCGTCCGCTCCGCCAAGCACTTTGCGCTTACCGAACGCTGCTCGCAGCACGCATTTAAAGTTCACACATCTTAAGCTCCGGATTCCGGAGCTTTTTGCTTTTGTGCTTTTGATTTCTGCAATTTTGATTTTGCTTTCGCATATGCTTTTGCATGGGCTGTCCGGCGCCGCCATTCGCGCGGTGCAATCCCCTCTCGTTGTACCCCTTCCGCGAGACTCCTCCCTTTTGACCTCTGGACAGCACCGGCGCGCGGCTTCATGCTTGCGCGTACACGCCATGCGAAGAAAAAAGAGGCCTACGTGACCCCCAACGACGCCGCACCCCAAGCACATCGCCAACACCTGCAGAGCATCATCGCGGGCCTCAACGAAGGCATCATCCTGCTTGAGGCCGATGGCTCGATAGCCTGGGCCAACGCCAGCGCACTTGCGCTGCACGGCGCCGAATCAATGGAAGACCTGGGCGGCACGCCCGCGGGCTTTCGCAAGCGATATACGCTCACCTATCGCAACCATCATCGCGTGCCGGCGCGACAGTATCCCTTGGACCGGCTGGCGGCGGGCGAAGAATTCGAAGACCTGCTGCTCGATCTGACCCGTAAAGACGACGACGAATTCACGCGCAACCTGCTTGCGCGCGGCCTCAATCTGGACGATGGCGGCCCCATGCCCTATCGCGTCCTGATCCTGCACGACCAGACCGCGCAGATCAACGCCGAGGAACGCTTTGAACGCGCCTTCTCGGCCAATCCGGCTCCCGCGTTGATCTGCCGGCTGTCGGACCTGCGCTACGTCAAGGTGAACCAGGGGTTCCTGGAAATGACCGGCTACTCGCGCGACGCGGTGCTGGGCAAGTCGGCCTATGAAATCGATGTGCTGGACGGGAGCGACGACAAAGAAACGGCTGTGGCTCGGCTCAATGAAGGCGAGACCATTCCGCAGCGCGAGGGCGTGCTGAAGCTGCCCGATGGCACCTCCAAGTTCGTGGTGGTGGCAGGCCAGCCCATCGACATGCACGACGAGCCCTGCATGCTTTTCACGTTCATCGACCTGGAGGGCCGCAAGCGCACCGAAGAGGCCCTGCGCGAAAGCGAAGAGCGCTTCTCCAAAGCCTTCCAGCTTGCCCCGGTGCCGATGGCCGTCTGCGACGGCGTCACCTTGAACGTGCTGAACCTCAATGACGCCTTTGCCGCCGCCACGGGTCTGACGTTGGACGAGAAGGCAGAGCAGGACCTCGTCGAACTGGGATTGCGGCCGTACGAAGGCATGCTGGCCGCCCTGAAGCGTGGCGAAAGCGTGCGCAACCGCGAAGCCGTGATGATTGCGCGCGACGGCGGCGAGCTCGACTGCCTGGTGTCCGCCGAGCCCGTCATGATCGGCGGGCTGCGCCGCGTGTTGATCGTGATCCAGGACATCACCGAGCGCAAGCGGTCAGAGACCGAACTGCTGACGGCCATCGAGGCGGTCATGCAGGACACCTCGTGGTTCAGCCGCGGCATCATCGAAAAACTGGCGCAACTGCGCCAACCCGCTCCCGCGACGCGCGACGTGGCAGAACTGGCGCAGCTTACGTCGCGCGAGCGCGAGGTGCTGGGCCTGCTCTGCCAGGGTCACGATGACGACGGCATTGCCAAGGCGCTCAAGCTGTCGCGCAACACCGTGCGCAATCACGTGGCCACGATCTACAGCAAGATCGGCGTGCACCGACGCAGCGCCGCCATCGTCTGGGCTCGTGACCGCGGCATCACCGGTCACGAAAGCGCGCGCAACCGGGACAAGCAAGGCAAGTCCTGACTGGCTTGCTCCGGTTTTACAATTTGAATCAAAATATCCTGTATCTTCGCGTCGCCGAAGATGCCGCCGCGTTAGGACGACTGGCCGCTCAAAAGCGGCCATTTTCTTTGAATCGGTTCCCAACCGTCCGCTAAATCCGGCGATATCGAACGCATTGCGCAAATACGCCGCCCCTTCTTACGATCCGCCGATCCAGCCCAGGCCATCAGGCCAGCGGCGAGATCCCCGGCACGAACGAAGGAGCCACCGACCATGCAGACTGCGTACATTCCCGTCCCGACATCGCCCAAGCGCCTGCCGGCCTCGGCCTGGAGCGCCGACGCCATCATGGCGCTCTACGAGCTGCCGTTCATGGACTTGATGCACCGGGCGCAGCAAACGCATCGCGCCCATTTCGATCCGAACGTCATCCAGTTGTCGAGCCTGCTGTCGATCAAGACTGGCGGCTGTCCCGAAGACTGCGCGTATTGTCCGCAGTCGTCGCACTACAACACCGGCGTGGACGCCGACAAGCTGATGCCGCTGGAAGACGTGGTCGCCGCGGCCCGCGCGGCGCAGGCTGGCGGCGCGCAGCGCTTCTGCATGGGCGCCGCGTGGCGCAGTCCCAAGCCGCATCACCTGGACGCCGTGGCCGAAATGGTCAGCGCGGTCAAGGCGCTGGGCCTGGAGACCTGCGTGACGCTGGGCATGTTGCGGGACGGCCAGGCCGAGCAATTGAAGAACGCGGGCCTGGACTACTACAACCACAACCTGGATACCTCGCCGGAGTTCTACGGCAAGATCATCTCCACACGCACGTACCAGGACCGCCTGGACACGCTGGACCGCGTGCGCGACGCCGGCATCAGCGTGTGTTGCGGCGGCATCGTGGGCATGGGCGAATCGCGCCGCGAACGCGCCGGCCTGATCGCCCAGCTTGCCAGCATGGAGCCTTATCCCGAGTCCGTGCCGATCAACAACCTGGTGCAGGTGGAAGGCACGCCGTTGTCCGATGTCGAAGCCCTCGATCCCTTCGAGTTTGTGCGCACTATCGCCGTGGCGCGCATTGCAATGCCGCGCGCCGCCGTGCGGCTGTCGGCCGGGCGCGAGACGATGGACGATGCGATGCAGGCGCTGTGCTTTCTGGCGGGCGCCAATTCCATGTTCTACGGCGACGCGCTGCTGACCACCGCCAATCCGCAGATGGCGGCCGACCAGCGCCTGCTCGACCGATTGGGCATGCGGGTCGACGCCGCCGCGCACGACCGCCATGAGGAGGCGGCATGCCGTTGACGCCCGGTCTTCTGTATTTGACGGCCAGCGTGGCCTGCAGCGTCACGGTCGCCGTGATGCTCAAGCTGGCGCGACGTTGGCAGATCGACGTGCGCCAGGCGATCGCGATGAACTACGCCGTGGCCGCCCTGCTCTGCTGGCTGGTGCTGCGCCCCGATCCGGCGCGCCTGCTGGCGCCGCAAACGCCCTGGCTGGTGCTGGCCGCGCTGGGCGTGCTGCTGCCGAGCGTCTTTTTGGCGATGGCGGCCGCGTTGCGGCATGCCGGCATCGTGCGCAGCGACGCCGCGCAGCGCCTGTCGCTGTTCATTCCGCTGCTGGCCGCGTTCGCGCTGTTCGGCGAACCGGTCACGGGACGCAAATTGGCGGCCATCGCGCTGGCCTTCGCCGCCCTCTTCTGCCTGCTGCGCCAACCGCCGCGCATTCGTTTATCCGAAGCCACGGCGGCCGAGGACCGGCGCGCGATGTGGCTCTGGCCGCTGGTTGTCTGGGCGGGCTATGGCGTGATCGACATCCTGTTCAAGCAGGTTGCCCGCACGGGGACCGCATTTGCGGGCAGCCTGTTGCTGACGTTCCTGATGGCGGGCGCGCTGATGCTTGCGTATCTGTTGTGGCGCCGCGTGCGCTGGCAGGCGCGGCATCTGGCCGCGGGGGTGGCGCTGGGGCTGGCCAACTTCGGCAACATCCTGACCTACGTGCGCGCGCACCAGTCGCTGCCCGAGCACCCCGCGCTGGTGTTCGCGTCGATGAATATGGGAGTGATCACGCTGGGCACCCTGGTGGGCGCCCTGGCGTTCCGTGAACCGCTCACGCGTGTGAACGTGCTGGGCATTGCGCTGGCGTTGTCCGCCATTTTGCTGATGACGCCCTGGTAGGGGCGCTTCAGGTGCCGGTGCGGCGCTGGCGTTCGGGGTGCGCGTCTGATGCGGCGTCTGATGTGGAGTCCGATGTGGCGGTCGATGTGGCGGTTGATGCTGCGGTCGATGCAGCGTCCAATGCGGCAGTCGATGCGGAGCCCGATACACGGTCTGGTGTCTGGTCCGACATCGAATCCGGCATCGTGTCGGATCCGCCTCCCGCTCCCGCAGCCGTATCCGCCGTCTCGTCCATTCCGCCCTGCCCCGCCGCGGAATCCACCGATGCGCCCTCGGCCACCGGCTCCGGCGGCGCCGGCGCCGCGGACGGATCCGGCTGCACCATTTCCATGGCGATGTCGTTCTCGGGATCCACCCGCGGATCCAGCACCGCCGCCGCGGGCGAACTTTGCAGCGTGTCCGGCATCGGTACGAAATGCGTCGGCGCCTCGTCGACCTGGTGTGCGCCGGTGACGCGCGTGGGCCGCACCTGCCAGACCAGAATCACGGCGCACGCCGAGATGAACACGTAATACATGGCGGGTCCGCCCAGCGACATCATGAAGCCCGCGATCATCGGCCCCACACAGGCGCCCAGGCCATAGGTCATCAGCAACACCGCCGACAGACTGACTCGTCTTTCCGATTCAACGTGATCATTGGCAAAGGCCGCGCCCAACGGGTACAGCGTGAACTGCAGGATGCCGAAGACGCAGGACATGGCGACCAGCGCCCAGAACGGCAACGCGATCCAGCCCCACATGACGGCAGGCAGCAGGACCAGCAACAACGCGTTGAAGCGGATGAGGCCGGCGCGGTTGATGCGGTCGGACAGCCAGCCCATCGGCCACTGCGACAACAGACCCGCCGTCACGGCGGCCGCGACGAAGATGGCGGCCTGCGATGTGGACAGGCCATTCTTGGCGCCATACACCGCGGCCAGGCCGTAGAACGCGCCGGACAGATTGCCCGCTACGAAGAGCACGGTCATGGACAGCGGCACGCGCCGCATGAAGAACTTTACGTCCAGCGGCGCGGGCAGCGGCGTGGGCGGGTGGGACCGGGCTGTGACGGCAAGCGGCACCAGGCACAGCACGAGGCACATCGCGACGAGGGTAAGCGGGCGCAGGTCCAGCGTGGCGTAGGCGGTGAGCGCCAGTTGGCCCAGCACGGTGCCCAGGCCGGAGACGACCATGTAGACAGAGAAAACGCGGCCGCGCTGGTGGTTTTCGGTCTGTTCGTTGAGCCAGCTCTCGATGACCATGAACTCGGTCACCATGACGATGCCGGAGACGATACGGAACACCAGCCACAGGGGCATGAATTCGACCAGCGTCTGCGCCAGGATCATGCTGGTGGCGATGGCCGCGCAGGCGACGAACGCGCGGATGTGGCCAACGCGGATGATGAGCTTGTGCCCAAGCCGCGCGCCGCAAACGAGCCCGAGGTAGTAACCGGCGATCAAGGTGCCGATCCACACTTCGCTGACGGACTGCGCGGTCAGCCGCAGGCCCATGTAGGTGTTGAAGAGACCTGTGCCGATAAGCATCAGCAAGGTCGCAAAATAAAGCGACGAAAACGATGAGATCGTGGAGAGCATGGCGTCGACAACCGCTGCTGGCTTTCAGCGCCGCGGGCCGCCTGGGCGGCCCGCAACACTGGGGGTAAAACAGGAACCTGCGGGGATCAGGCTTGCGAGAGCATGGTGGCCGCGTCGCTGACTTCAAACTTGCCAGGCGCTTCCACGTTCAGTTGCTTCACAACGCCGTCGACGATCAGGGCGGAGTAGCGCTGCGAGCGCACGCCCATGCCGCGCTGGACGAGGTCCAGTTCCAGGCCGAGTTCCTTGGTCCACAGCGCGGAGCCGTCGGCCAGCATGCGGACTTTGCCGTCGGTCTTCTGTTCGCGTCCCCAGGCGCCCATGACGAAGGCGTCGTTGACGGACACGCACCAGATTTCGTCGATGCCCTTGGCCTTGAGGGCAGCGGCCTGTTCGACATAGCCGGGCAGATGCTTGGCCGAGCAGGTGGGCGTGAAGGCGCCCGGCACGGCAAACAGCGCAATCGTCTTGCCGCGGGTCAGGTCGGCGACCTGGAACGCGTTGGGACCGAGCGAGCAGCCGGCGGTTTCGGTTTCGATGAATTCGGTCAACGTGCCATCGGGCACGCGGTCGCCGACTTTGATCGTCATGTAGATCTCCAAAATGAAAGGGGGCAATGCATTGAGGCAGGACTGCCTCACAGCCCCCATCATAGTTCGAGCGCGGCCGGCTTGCTGCCTTTGGCGGAGGGCGAAAAGAAGATGAACAGTTCGAAACGACTCCACACGGCGAGCACATGGGGAGGAAACGGGCGGTTGCCATAATGCCGTGGTAGACAACGCCCGCCGCAGCCGCGAGAGGCTGACCGCTGCGGAGGGCTTCACCGGGAGACTTTCGATGCGCAAATTCCTGACCGGGCTGGCATTGACGCTGGCCGCTGCTGCCCCGGCGTGGGCGGCTCCCGATGCGGCTGAGCAGGCCCAATACGACTCTTTCGTTATCGCCGCTGGCGCGTCCAATGGCGCGGCGCGTGCTTGCGGGGCTTCAGAGCCTGACCTGGCGCAGCATCAGGAGACGGCTCGGAAGAATCTGACGCGGTATGCCGAGGAATATGGATTCCCGACGGGCGGCTTCGATGCTGCGTTTGCAAAGGGGCTGGCCGATGGTACGACGATGATGGAGGAGATGAAGCGGTCTGGTGTGGATGGGTGCCGTGGGGTGCTGGGCGGGTTTCAGAGCGAGCGGGTGATGAAGTACGAGGACATGAAGCGGGCGCTGGCTGAGGTTAGTGATGGGCTGCCGGGGGAGAAGGCTCGGTAGGCAGCGGAGACGGTGTCCAGAACGAGACTGGGCAAGCCTTAGTCTCCCCGCCCGTCCCAAACGTTATCGCATGCCTCGATCAGCCCCTGCGGCCACTCTTATTCCCGTCCATCCCATTCGCCATCGCAGGCGTCGATGAGTTCCTGCGGCCACTGCCGGCGTGGCAACATGCGGTCGAGCCACATGTATGAAATGTCACCCAACATAAGCATCGGCGCCACCGGCAACGCGATGAAGATGAAGAACGGAACTGCGAACAGCAACCAAGCCGCATGCTTGACCTTTAGCACCTTCAACGGACTGAAATGACGCACTGCCTCAGTGGAGTGGGAAATGGAATACGGGGTTCGCGCGCTGCTTAAAGGCACTGCGGAAGGCCCCTCCCGCATGAAAAGGCGGATGAACTCCCAAATCTGCGCCGCCCCATAGATGCCGCGGTTGATGATTGCTTGAGCGTCGTCCTGTGTGCCGGTTATGCCGACGCGGAGTTTTTGATTGATACGCTGGCTATGTTGTATCGGATAAGGGAAGGCTAGCGTCAACACCCCTTCGTTGATTGGAGCCCCTCCCGCCGCAAAGGTAGTCACGTCCTTGATGTAAGCCTCCAGCCCGTCCCAATGTTGACTGACCCACGTCCCCTGAACGAAGCAACTGACCTTGCGGGTTCGGCGATTGAAGATGATTGGAAGCTGCGTCCGCCAAGGTATGTACAACCAGATGCACGCAAATGCGAATGCGACAGGCGCTCCAATAAACACATCCCAGTTTTCCATAAAGAAGGCCGACACGCCGCCGCCATACCCCTCGTACTGGCGCTGGTGAACATAGGCGACATAAGTTCCGACTGAAAACAGAACAAATAAAAAAAGAACCGCCACCGTCGCCCACCAACTGATTCCGTACCGCCCTCCGAACCTGCTGCCAAACGCTGTACGCATGAACAGGCAGTTCTCGGAGAGCCTCATCATGTTGTTGTCTGCCGCAGCGGAAACCGCCAACGGCGGACCAGATGGACGCAAGGCGTCAACACGCGTGAAGAAAACGCTGCGCTCTTCTTTCGGAACTGTATGCCGTTTCATATTTAGGCGGCCATAAAGGTGGCTGCATTATTTTCTCGGGACGGCTGCATTTTTCATCAGTCTCCCCGCCCGTCCCAAACGTTATCGCATGCCTCGATTAACCCCTGCGGCCACTTACGGCGTGGCAGAACGCGATCAAGTGTGTAGTAGAACAGGTCTCCGATGATCGCTATGGGTGCCAGCGGCAATGCGACGAAGAGAAAAAAAGGCACAGCAATCGGATACCACCAGAGCTTCACGCGCAGCATCTTCAGTGGGTTGAAATGCCGGAAGGCGTCAAGGGGGCGCGACAAGCGATACTCTGCAATGGAAGTAGTCGGAGGGACCGCATCTGCGCCTTCTCGCATATAAAGGCGGATATACTCCCAGACCATCGCGGCGCCATAGATACCCCGATTGACCATGGCCGCCGGCGCGTCTCGAGTGCCGTATATCACGACACGCAATTGCTTTCCATCGTTCCCCCACCGCTGAAACACGAGGGACAGAATTCCTTCATTCACGGGAGCGCCACCAACTGCTATGGTAGTTACATCTTTGATGTAGGCATTGATCGAATCCCAGTCTTCGCTGATAACCCTACTGTCTACAAAGCAGGAGACCTTTCTGGTCCTTCGATTAAATATGATCGGCAATTGACGACGCCACGGGATGTACATCCAAAAACAGCTGACCCAGAGCGCCGCAGCCATTCCGATCGGGTAAAACCAAAACTCCCCATAGTAACTACCATACCCATCAGCAATTTCCTTGCTATCCGCCGAGTATTTATACGACGCTAGGAGAGTCACGGAGAAGAAAAACCATGCAAATACTCCAACAACAGTTGCCCACCAAGTCATGCTATAGCGGCCACCATACAACGACCCGGACGCCGTTCGCATGAATAAACAATCTTCTGTCATCCGAATCAAATTGTTATCCACTGCAGGGGCTACACCGAGAGGCGGGTCACCAATTCTCAAAGCATCCACGCGGCTGTACACCCAACTCTTTTCCACCGCCGGCACCACATGCGATGGTCTATCAAATCTCATTGGAATACTCCATTGCCACACACCCCTCAAATCCATGGCCCAATTTCCTATCGCCGTCAGAATGTCGCGTCGTCATATTGAAATCGATCAGTAATACCAAGGAGCATCCTTCTGCGTGAAGGAATATTTTGCAGTGAGAGGCTCACTATATCCCTCCGGCGTGTATGCGGCCGTCAACCGTAGGTCAAACGCAACCTTGCTGCTTAAGCCAGCAATGACGTAAGTACGAAGGGACCCGCCAGCAATCAATTCCTCAGGAGCATCTTCGCTCAAGCTAATTTTCGATGTGAGGTCGTTCAAAGCGTCAACAGACCCTGACGACGTTTGATTGTGAATTTGAAGACGGTGAATGTCGCCCTTTAAGGGATATGCCACCTGAACAACCAACCTATCAAGCCCAATCACTTTCCACTCGGATTCTATTTTTCTGGGTGCATAGTTTATTTCGACGTATGCCTTGTTTTCCGCCTCAAGCGTCGGATAAATCACGTTTTCGCGCCCCATGGAAATGTGCTTTCCAAAAGTTCCGTTATTGAACCAGAATTCCAGTTCCGAATACCGGGAATCGTCGGCTCGAAATAACCACCAAAGACCGAGCCCCAGGAAAATCACTCCCGCAACAATCCAGCCAAAAACAGGAAATCCGGCTGAAGCCCCTGCCAAACCAATTCCGGTAGAAATTATTCCTGCACCGGCGTTCGTCAAGGCGACCCCACCGAGTGCGATGCCAATGCCTGCAAATGCGTAATAGGTTGCCGCGGAGCTATTTCCAATCCGCCACTGCCCCCATGCTTTTAACCAGTGAGTGGCAGCATCGAAAAAGGCCCCCGCATAACCGAAAAGGCGAACAGCAAAAATGCTAGCCATTCGATTAAGCAGCCGCCCTGCAACCGTGACTGAATTTAAAAGTCTTGGTATTACGGGACGTGTCGATGTTAACGCACCGTTTATAGCGCTCCCCGTTCCGACGACCGCCGCATATAGGTTGGATTGTGTTGCCAGGTCGTTCGAGTTCACCCCCAACCGATAATCTTCCGCGGCTTTAAGTAAATTCCACATACTCAGAACCGCGACGCCACTTGCAGCCCCCCCTTCAAACACCTGCAAAAAGGGATTCGCATATCGCGTAAGCGGCGTCAAACCCTCCCATTCCAATAGGACAATTTCATTCCCGGCGCGTTGGGCAATCGACCCTTCAGCAGTCAGCCCTCGAACACCCGATGCTTGTTGGAGCCGCGCGTAGCCCTCTTCCAGCGTCAGCCTGCGTCCAACGATGCGATCCCCGTAGCGTTCTTCGAGCAGGCCACGCAAATGCGCGGCGTCAGCCTCACTGCCTGTGCCTGCCAACCGATGAATAAGGGCATCCACACTATTTCGGACCGCGCCGCGCCAATTCGGGGCACGGGTCAAGGTATAGACCCCGACCTGCTCCATAAGGTATTGAACAGCCACGAATCTCACGAGACCGGCAAACACCTTGCCGGCTGCCGTGTCTACGAGCACGTCAGCCTTGTTTTCCACAAGCATGTCCCCGAAGCCTTTGTCATGCCCCAGGTTCTCCAGGATCGGGTTTTGCTTCCATGGCAACGCCCACCATTCTCCGAACAGCGCTCTTTCGTGGTCCTTCTTGCCGGCGGGCGTCGTTGCTGTGCCCCAGATCATGCCTTCGACGCAATGGCTGAAGGCCGTGGCATGGCTCGTTGAAGCCACTGGGTCGGTAAGGTCGTAGCGCAGAAAGGTTGCGCCAAAGTCCGCAGGTTTCGCACTCTGCCGGTAGCTTTTCAACCAGGCGCAACGGTCATTCTTGTGGTCCAGCACGGCAATGTGCCGCTGTTCCAGCTCGCGCTCGAAATTCTTCAAGTAGGCGACCCGCTCGTCTTCCTTCACATGCCTGGAATAGCGCTCGGCATTGAGCGCTAGAACTGCCGCCCGTTGGCCTACTGGGTCTTTGGGCATGGCATCCAGCTGGGCCTTGGCGCTGGGATACGAAGACGGCCGATACCTCGCCGGTTCGCGCTCCTGAACTGCAAGGTTGTCTTCCAACCATTTGCGCTTGTACTCGTACTCGTCGATATCGCGCTTGAGGGCCTTGTCGAGCTTCTCCTGACCCGCCTTATCCTGCAGATTTATTCCCTTGCTGTTGGCATAGGCTGCCTCGTAGATCCGTCCGATCAACCGAGCGATGATAGTCTTGCGATAGCGCTGGATATCGTCGCCCTTGCTTGAAGCATCAGGCGCCGAGTTGTGTGCCTCCATCTCCGAGCGAGATACGTGGAATATGCCGCCCAGATCCTGCACAAGCGCAATGTTGTCGTGCATGACGACCGCGATCTGCCTGGCAGGGGCTACCGCTATCATGCCCGTGATCAATGGCTGAGCGGAAGGTGCCGACTGTTTGATGCGCCAGGGCGAAAAGCTGAGATCGGTGCCCTTGAACTCCTCCACCAGTTCGCCTAGCCGGCTTGCTGCAAAGGTGTTTCTGGATGGCGCGCTGTCCGCCCAAGCCTTCATGTCAATGGTCGTTGCCAGCTTTGCCCGGATGCCGTCCTGGTTCGATTCGATTTCGCGGATTTTTCGTTCGGTCAGGAGCGTGTCCGTCAATAGAATGTGGACTACCGAACGCTCATTCGCCCAGATGTGGGACAGGGAGCGTCCCGGTTTATAGCCCCCGAGCGCCGCTTCCAGTGAGCGATTCCTGGACAGAAGCTCGACGAATTGACCGTTCTCTTCGTTGACCCGCCACACGAACACCGTACCCTCGGTCTCATCGAACAGATAGACGAATCCCGCGCCCACGCAACGCAATCCATACTGCGCGTGGTCCAGCTTCTGAAAGCCAGTCTCCAGCGACGCCGCGTCATAGGCATAGTCGGCGCCACCCTTGGGCCGTGGATGCGCGGAATAGCGCAGTGGAAACAAGGGGATTCGGACCTTGCAGCTTTCGTTGGTGCTGCAGTAGCCAATGCTTGCTGCCATGATCAGTGTCCTTCGGTCATCAGGTGATTCATTGCCTGTGCGGCGCGGGCGCCCGGTGTCAACGCCGTGTCCTGCAACAGCGCAACGACCGTCGCCGCGCACCGTCGGTAAGCGGGATGACGGAAGGCGTCCAAGGCGGCGTCCAGATGTGAGAACTCTTTGAATCCCCAGCTTTTGAGGTGCTCCATCCACACGCCGGTCTGCTGGCGCGGGTCGTCGCGAAAACTGTGGGGTGCTCGCCGGGTGATCGCGATGTGCCTGCGAAGGTGCTGGTCAGTCAGCCCCGCATCGATGGCGGTCATTTCTGAGTGATTGAATTGGAAGCCGCCTTGTACCGGGCACGGGCCATCTGGTTGGCGATAGCACCACCACTGATGTTCCGGTCCGAGGTTCTCCCGCCAGATCAGCTCTTGAATCGGACCCAGCAGCGCCCCGGCTCTGTAGGGTTCAAGCGCTCGCAACACGCTCGCGAGGGCGGTTGTCTCCTGAAGCCGGAACCGTGCCTTGTTGCCATTGGGCATCAGCACGAACAGGACCGCGCGCAGTTGGGCTACTACCTCGTCGATCGGACGGGACGAGGCCAGGAATACCGCTCCACCCGTGGAAGCCCAGGGGTCCATAAAATGCTCTAGCAGACGAGAATCCGATTGGTACTGCACCAGGATCGGCCCATTCGTGTGGTGGCTGTCGTACTCGGTGTCGCTCCAGACCCAACGCAGGGAAGTGGCATAGTCGACTTTGCGTACGAAGTCACTAATGGTGGAGCGCTCCGGCGAGTCCGGCTGGCGCATCAGCCACTCGTCAAGAATTTCTGTTTCGAGCAGCAGAAAGGTGGCCAGCGAAGGTGGATTCAGTTCGGCTTGCGTCACCTGGTCCAGGGCCATCAACATGTCAGCCTCCCTGGAAATTGCCACACGGGCAGTCCAACCGCGGGCAACTGCCATCGCTGCGCTTCATGCACAGCACGTCGAAAGGCAGGCCCGGCGCGGGAACGCCCACCGGAGCCGGAATCGGGCTCGCGCCGCCGCTCTGTTGGCGCATCGGCCCCTTCATCTGAATCTTGATTCCATCGAGCGTGATGCCCGAACCGTCGATTCGAATGGATCCTCCCGGTCCTTTGAGAGAGAGGCTCTCCCCTGCCTGGATCTCGTAGACTTTGGTGCGATGACGAATCGCATGTCCGGCCTGTAACTCGGCGTGCCCTTCAACCGTCTGTTCGTGGTTTCCGCCGATGTTCACCCAATGATTCGCCGTGGTTTTGTCGCGGCGGTTGTTGCCCACTTCTTCAGTGCGGTCCTTGGCGGTGTAGATGGTGTGGTTACGACCCACCGTTATAAAGTCATCTCGCCCGATGTCGTGCCGCCGGTCCTGGCCGATGTTCACATGTTCGTCATTGCCCACGGTCTCCTTGCGGTCGTGGCCGATGCTGATGGTTTCATCGTGCTCAACCTGCTCGCTGCGGTCATGGCCGACGAACGTGGTTTCGTCGTGATTGACGTGGATGTTCTGATCCTTCTGCGCGTGGACGTAGATTTCTTCTTGGTCTTTCTCGTCTTCGAAGCGCAGTTCGTTGTACCCCTCGCCCTTGTGGGTCTTGCTTTTGATGGTCATCCGCGTCTTGTGGCGCGGCAGTTCGTAGGGCGGCAATTGCAGGCGGTTGTACGCGCGGCCGGTGATGACAGGCTGGTCCGGATCTCCATCGAAGTAAGAGACCATGACCTCCTGGCCGATGCGCGGGATGGCCATGTGGCCCCACGTCGCGCCGGCGATGTTCTGCGAGACTCGGATCCAGCAGGAGCTGTGTTCGTCCTCCTTGCCGAGACGGTCCCAGGGGAACTGGACCTTCACCCTTCCATACTCATCGGTGTAGATTTCTTCATTGGGCGGCCCGACCACCATGGCGTTCTGCGGGCCGTCGATGCATGGTCTGGGCAGCGGTTCCGCGCGCCACTCGACGTCATCCGGGACCAGCTCGGCCTCGTAGCGATAGTGCGTTCCCAACTGGGCTTGTGCACTTTCCTCGGCCTGACTCGTGTGTTGGATTCCGCGGTGGACAATGCGCACGGGGCGCCAGCCGCGGTTCATGTCTTCCCACGGGTGGCCGGCGAGCGTGAAGGAGATACCCGGCTGCAGTCGCGGGTCATCGCCATGGACCACGGCAATGCGGGCATCGCGGCGATGCCCGCGCAGGCGGTTCTCGGCGAAGGGCTTACCGGCCTCGTCGAATTTGGCGCGTGCGGGATAGTCATAGCGTTCGTAGCGGCGGCCCTGGTGGTCCAAACCCCGCCCATCGCGACTGTGCTGGTGCGTGTACCGGGGATGGTGGAAGGTGTAGTCGCGCTGGGTCTGCCGCGCGGTGCGTACGTTTTCGGTGTATGCGAAACGTCGCAGCGCGGGTTGCGGCTGGTCGCCGCCGGGGACGGGGTTGTACAGAACCGGCTCATCGCCCACGCGTCCATGAATGAACAGGCGATCGCTGTGGACAAGCTGATGGCCCTCAGCGCTATGACGGAAGGAATAGAAGAAGCCTTCCTCGCGCATGATGCGCTCGATGAAGTGATAGTCCGTTTCGCCGGCTTGCACGCAGTACTCACGGGCCTGATGCTCGGTGGTGCTGCGCTGCTCGTAGTCTTGAGTCAGCCCATGCGCCTTGAGCACCGCCTCAGCGATCTGCGGGACGGTTTGGGACTGAAAGATGCGCCAATCGGAACTGAGCGAAAGGCGCGCCAGACGCGGCTCGACGATGGCGGAGTAGCGTGACCTGCGAAACCCCGTGTCGCCTTGGACGAACGACGAGACCGCGCCGTACACGTAGCGCACCGCCGTGTCGCCGTGCCAGATCGTGAGCAACGCGGCGCGGTCCAGCACCTCACCGAAGTCGATGGCGGGATTTGAGCTGGCCAGTTCCATTTCCAGCAGGAAGGTCTGGGACAGGCCTTCTTGTAGCGTGAATTCGACGACCTCAAAGGACTTGTCGCCAATGGTGAATGTGAAGCGCAGATCGGATTGAATGGGCATGGCTGATTCCGGCGATGACCATGTCCCCAATGCAAAGTCTGTGCCAACTTGGTCGTGTCGATCGCGTTGTTCTTTCTTATCAACCGCTTAGCCAAGCCTTTCCGCAAAGCCCTCCAATATTGAATTGCCCGAATTCCTAAAAGTGTTCTTTCCACTGGCTTTTCGGGCCAATAATGGCCCGACATTTCTCAAGCACTTGAAAACAAACAAAGAAAATCGGGCCAACCTTGACCCGAGCAGGTCAAAGTTGGCCCGATAGCTGAGCCTTCGGGAAAGTTGTCCCTTACAACCCGTTCTGCTTGAACCAATCCAGCATCCGCGTCCACGCCTGTTCCGCTTCCGCCTTGCGATACGAAGGACGATAGTCGGCGTGGAACGCATGACCGGCTTCGGGATAGATGTCGATGCGAGACGCCTTGGCGGCCGCGGAGCCCTTGGCGAGTTCGACGCGCATGCGGTCGACGTCGGCTTGGGAGATGCCGGCGTCCTTGCCGCCGTAGGCGCCAAGCACCGGGGCCTTCAGGTCGTTGACGATGGCCAGGGCCGACTTGGGTTTCAGTTCGGTGGGGTCACCCGCCAACTGGCCGTACCAGGCGGCGCCGGCCTTGAGTTTGGGGTTGTGGGCTGCGTAGAGCCAGACCTGGCGGCCGCCCCAGCAGAAGCCCAGGATGCCCAGACGGTCGGGGTTGCCGCCGTTGGCGGCGGCCCAGGCAGCGGTGGCGTCCAGGTCGGCGATGACCTGTTTGTCGGGGACCTTGCTGACGATTTCGGCCTGCAGTTTGGGGATTTCGGTGTACTTGGACGGGTCGCCCTGGCGCGCATAGAGTTCCGGCGCGATGGCGAGGTAGCCCTGGTGAGCGAGGCGCCTGCAGACGTCCTGGATGTATTCGTGCACGCCGAAGATTTCCTGGACGACGATGATCGTGGGCAGGTTCTTCTTGCCATCCGGCGCGGCGCGGAACGCGGGGATCTTGCCGTCGGAGGTCGGGATTTCGATCTTGCCGGCCACGAGGCCCTTGGCGTCCGTGGTGATGGCGGTTTGCGCCACCACGGGGCCTGCCGCCAGCGAGAAACCTGCCGCCGCGGTGGTGGCAAGGAAGCCTCGCCGGTCCAGCCGCAAGGGCGGGAGCAGGCTGTCGAAGTGCGCGTCGTCCTGGTCTTTCATCGAAAAATCTCCTGGTAAAAGACGGGCACGGAGGGACGCGCCTCGCGTCCCTGCCCGGGCCTGCCGAGTTCACTTCAGGGAGAAGTCCACGCGTGAGGGTTGCCCCTCGTCCTTGATGCCATCGGCGTCCAGCTGCGGCGCAACGATGAACACGCGGTCCGCGAGTCCTTCCTGGGCTTGCAACTTCTCATATACCGCCTGCGCCCGGGCATCGGCCAGTTGGCGCAGTTGATCCTCGCCGACCGGGGCCGCCGCGCGCAGCATTGCTTCCATCTGCGCGGCCGGAACGGACTTGGCCATGCCGATGAAATTGCGCGGTTTGTCCTTGAGGTCTGCGTCATCGTAGACGTCTTCGAGGTACTTGGCACGTTCGGCGCTGGAGACCGTGACACCCTTGGGATCGGGCTTCTTGCCGCGCGGGGCGACGTCGGCGGCCTTGGCGGCGCGGATCTGGGCGTCGACCCAGGCCTGGCGCAGGCCTTCCGAGTCGGTCTTGGGGTCGGCGCGGCCGCTGATGTCCATCTTGAGGGCCGGGCGGTCGGTGAGCGCCTTGGTAAGGGTATCGATGCGCTGGATCGTGTCTTTGGTGAGAACGGCGCTGCCGGGCGCGAATTCGACGTAGGACAGTTCTTCGCCGCCGCCGAACGCGGACGCGAGCAGGCTGAAGGGCGAGGTCACGGCTTTGACGACCAGGTTCATCAGCACGCGCACGACGATGCCGCCGACCGAGAACTCGGGGTCGTCGAGCGAGCCGGAGATAGGCAGGTTGATGTCGATGTTGCCGCGCGAGTCCTTGAGCAGCGCGACGGCCAGCAGCACGGGTAGCTTGGTGGCGTCGGGGCTGTTGGTCTTGTCGCCGAAGGTGAGCTGGTTGAGCACGACGTGGTTGGTGGCCTGCAAGGCGCGGTTCTTGATCTTGTATTCCAGGTCTACCGAGAGCTTGCCGCGCTTGATGGGGTAGCCGACGTACTTGGCCGAATAGGTGTTGAAGCGTGGCAGGTCGACGCCCTTGGCGGACGCCTTGAGGTCCAGGGTCAGGTATTGGGCGAAGGGCTGCACGACGCCGCTGATGGAGAGCGGCGCGGTGGTGTAGACCCGTCCCGTGACCTTGACCTTGGCAGGCTGCGGGTTGGTGGAAGAGACGGCGGTGATGCCGCCTTCGATGCTGGACAGTTCAGCGACGTAGTTGGGCTTGACGAAGCGGTCGGTGAAGGTCATGCGTCCGCGAGTCAGCGTAACGCTGTTGACCGAGATGTCCGGCATGGCGCTTGCCCGGCTGCCCTTGGCGGACGGCGCAGGCGCTGCGGGTGCAGGCGGCGCGGCGGGCGTATCGGCGCTGCGGCCTGGGGTCTGCGTGTCCTGCGTGATGGAGCCGCCGGCCTGGCCGGGCGCGGCCACCAGGTCCATGACGTTGAGCCGGCCTTGCGCATTGAGCAGGATGCGGCCGTAGAAGTCTTCGAGCGCGATGTCGCCCAGTTTGGCGCCGATCTTGTCGCCCGCCACGGAGATGTCCATGCCGGCGAAGCCCAGGCGCTTCCAGTTCAGGAAGTCGTCCTTGTTGACGCGGTCTTGCAGATCCAGGTCGGTGACGTCGACGGCGCCCTTCCAGGCGGCCTTCATCGGGGCGTTGCCGGCGGCGGCGATGAATTCGGCGTTGCCCTTGGCGCCCAGCGTGACGGCGCGGACGGTGGCGTTCAGGCTGGAGGCGAAGTACGGCGCGAAGCTGGCGACGTTCAGGCCGGAGAGGTCGACGGCGGTCTTGAGGGTAAGCGGCTGCGGGGTGAAGACGCCTTTGAGGTCCAGCTTGCCGTCGCCCTGGACGCCGGCAGCGGCCAGGGTGAAGTTGCTTTGGCCGGGGCCCATGGCGAGGCGGTCGGCGGTGATGCGCAAGGACTGCATTGCGATGTCGAGCGCGGGCTTGAGCGATTCGTCACGGGCCTTGAACTGTGTCAGGTCGGCTTGCACGGCCGTGGCGGATGCGTCGATCGCGCCGCCTTTTTCGCGCACGTGGACCTGCGCGGTGGCGCCCAGTCGGCCGTCAAGCAGGCTGATCGGCGCAGCGCTACGCACGGCGGGCGCCAACGGCGCGAGCGCCACGTTGCCCAGGCGCACGTTCATGTCGAGCGACAGCGGTTTGATGACGAGCGGCCCTTTGGCGCGCAGCCAGCCGCCATCGGTGCTGTTGTCCATGGTCAGCCACAGGTTGATGGGCCGGTCCGGCTGCTGCGGCAGTTCGACGCCTTCAACAGTGGCGGCCAAGCCGGTCATCACGTAGTCGAGCTTGCTGACCGCGTCGGTGACGTAGACCTCGCCTTCGTGGAGGTTGAAGGCGTCGAGCGTGACTTGCCATTCGGCGGGTGCGGGGGTGGGCGCGCTAGCGGCGGCAGTGTCGGCGGCCGGGGCAGCGCCAGCCGTCGGGGCAGTGCCAGCCGCCGTCGGGGCAGTGCCAGCCGCCGTCGGGGCAGTGCCAGCCGCCGTCGGGGCAGTGCCGGCCGGGTCAGCGGGGCGTGGCGCGCCTGACGCTGGTCCGGTGGGCGCTTGCGCCGTTGACCCCGTCCCGGCGTCTGCCTTGGCGACGGGGGCCGAGGTCGAAGGCGATTGCGTACCCGGCGCCTGCGCACCTGCCGCGGCAGGTGTCCCCGCCGATGCAGGCGCCCCGCCCGCAGCCAGCGGCTTCAGCCCGCTGGCCTTGCGCATTTCATCGCGGACAGGCGTGGCGGTCGGCTCCACCCCGCCCAGCGCCTTCAGTCCGGCGACAACATCCTGCCAGTTCAAGTGCTCATTCGCATGACGCCGCACATGGATCTGCGGCGCCCACAGCCCGACCTCGCCGATATACACCTGCCGCGCGATCGGCTCCAGTTCCAGCCGGCTGACGGTCAACGCACTCCACGCGGCCAGACTGCCGCCGGACGGATCGCGCACGTCCAGACGGCGCAAGCCCAGATCGCCGACGACGCGGATCTTGGGCGGCGCGTCCTTGGGTTGTTCGAAAACGACCTGCAGGTTCGAATCCAGCAGTGCGCTCTCGACCTTGAACGGCAGCGGCATGGGCCAGACGTCCGCCCACTTTTCCAGTTGCAGGCCGTCAAAGGCCACGCGCAAGGTGGATGAAGGCACCACGTCGAACGGACGCGCCACGCCGGTCAGGTCGAACGGACTGCCGTTGATGCGCAGGTGCAGGCGCGGCTGCACGTCGATGTCGGTGGCATAGCCGAAGGTCGAGATGAACGGGATGCCGATGGCGAACTCGTCGACAACCTGTTTGCGGCCGGTGACCTTGTCGTCCAGCGTGATCGTGCCGTTCTCGATCACCATGTTGTTCAGCGAAAAACGCGGCAGGCCTTCGTCCGGCTTGGGCGGCTCGTCAGGCTTGGCGGCGGCCAATTCGGCGACGCGTTGTTCTATGTCAGAGAAATTGAAGCGCAGGACGTCTTCGCGGACGATGGCGATGGTAGGCTGCCGCAGCGTCAGACGATCGACCACCGGTGCAAACCAGAACAGCGATGTCCACGATGCGCTGGCATCCAGTTCGGCCAAGGTCAGCAACGGCGTCTGCGCGCCGGGCTGCGCCACGGCCAGGTCTTGCGCGCGGACGGTCAGCGTGAAGGGATTGAAGGTGATCCTGCCGACGGAAACGTCGCGGCCGATCATCTTCGAGACATCGTCAGTCAGGACGCCGTGCAGCACCTTTGGCACTTGCCAGGCCGCAACGCCAAACAGAATCAGCACGAACGCCACAATACCCAGGAGAATCTTGCCGGCGCGTCGGGTGAACCGTAGCTTGGGCATCCGCACGGGCATTGAAAGTCTCCTGATACATATTGAAGGCGATCCAACCTTCCACTGACTGCAGGCGCGATTATCGCGCCCCCTTTACTGCTCGTCTATCATAGGCGGAACAGCGGACCCGGCCGGCTTGCCCGGCCCCGCTCTTTTCATTCATTAACAATTCTTGATCCCGATTTCCATGTCCGAGACCACCCCCACCTTGAGTCACCTGGACGAAGCCGGCCAGGTCCGCATGGTCGACGTCATCGCCAAGACGGACACCGAGCGCGTGGCGGTCGCCGCCGCCAGCATCCGCATGAACGCCGTGGCCTATGGCCTGCTGACCCAGCCGGGCCAAGGCAAGGGAGAGGTCCTGAACACGGCGCGCGTGGCCGCCATCCTGGCCGCCAAACGCTGCGCCGACATGATCCCTCTGTGCCACAGCCTGCCGCTGTCGTTCGTCGGCGTGGAATTCGCCCTGAACGACGCCGAGCATCGCATCGACATCCTGTCCACCTGCCGCACCAGCTACAAGACGGGCGTCGAGATGGAAGCCATGATGGCGTGCAGCGTGGCCGCGCTGACCATCTACGACATGTGCAAGGCGGCCGACAAAGGCATCGTGATCGAACAAGTTCGCCTTAAGTACAAGGCGGGAGGTAAAAGCGGTGAATGGCGCAACGATTAATCTGCTGTACTTCGCGCGCGTGGCCGAACTGGTCGGCAAGCGCACCGAAACCTGGCCCGTGCAGGGCGAATCCACCGGCGCGCAATTGCTGGCCGAGCTGGGCGAACGCTATCCCCAGCTGGAACCGGCCACGCGCCTGAAGCTGGCCATCAACCAGACGCACGCCAAGCCCACCGCCGCTATCCGCGCCGGCGACGAAGTCGCGGTGTTTGAACCGGTCACCGGAGGCTGACGCCATGATCCGCGTCCAGGAAGCCGACTTTGACAGCGCGGCGCTCACCGCCGCGCTGCGGGAATCCGCCGGCCCCGGCGTGGGCGGCATCGTCACATTCGTGGGCTACGTGCGCGACTATGCGCCGGACACGCCCACCGACACGCTGTTTCTTGAACACTATCCGGGCATGTGCGAGCGCGAGCTCGAAGATATTGCCGCCACCGCCCGCGCGCGCTGGAATCTGGCCGGCACGGTCATCGTCCACCGCGTCGGCGCGCTGCACCGCAACGCGCAGATCGTGTATGTGGCGGCGGCCAGCGCCCATCGCGGCGACGCCTTCCGCGGCTGCGAATACATCATCGACGCGCTCAAGACGCGCGCGCCCTTCTGGAAGCGCGAAACCCTGGCGGGCGGCGACAGCTTCTGGGTGGAACAGCGCCAATCCGACCAGGACCGCACGGACGCCTGGGACGAAGACACTGCCGACAAAAAGGAGAATCCATGAGCGAAGCCATCCCGGTCCCGTTGGGCTGCGGCGTACTGACGATCAGCGACACCCGCAGCGCGGGCGATGACACGTCCGGCAACCTGCTGGCGAACAGCCTGGCGCAGGCCGGTCATCAGTGCGTGCGGCGCGACATCGTGCGCGACGACATCTACCAGATCCGCCGCGTAATCAGCGACTGGATCGCCGACCCGGAAGTGCAGGTCATCCTGACCACCGGCGGCACGGGCTTCTCGCATCGCGATCACACGCCGCAGGCCATCCTGCCGCTGCTGGACCGCGAGATTCCGGGTTTTGGCGGACTCTTCCGCCAGATCTCCTACACCGAGATCGGCAGCTCCACGATCCAGTCGCGCGCGTTCGCGGGGTCGGCCAATCAGACGCTGATCTTCTGCCTGCCCGGCTCGAACAACGCCTGCGAGACCGCCTGGACAAAGATCCTTCGCGAGCAGCTCGACAGTGGCCACCGCCCCTGCAATTTCGCCTCGCAATTCAAGAATCACGAAGAAGAAGCCTGACACCCATGCTGGATTTCGATCAAGCTCAGACCCTGCTGGCCAACGCCGCCGCCCCCCTCCAACGCACCGAGCACGTCGACCTGGCGAATGCCAGCGGCCGGGTGCTCGCCACCCATCTTGACGCCACGGTGGACATTCCGCCGGCCGACAACAGCGCCATGGACGGCTACGCGCTGCGCCTGGCCGACTGGAGTCCGGAAGCGCGACTGCCGATCCAGCAGCGCTGCTACGCCGGCGACGTGCCCGAGCCGCTCAAGCCCGGCCAAGCCATTCGCCTGTTCACCGGCAGCGTGATTCCGGCGGGCGCCGATGTGGTCGTCATGCAGGAAGACACGACCGAAGCCGACAACCATGTGCAGATTTCGCGCGAGCCGCGCCCGGGCCAGCACATCCGCCGCCGCGGCGAAGACACGATGGCAGGCGCCGCGCTGCTGCCGGCGGGTACGCTGCTGCAGGCCGCGCACGTTGCTCTGCTGGCCTCGCAAGGCATGGCCACCGTGCCCGTTTACGGTCAGCTTCGCGTCGGCATCCTGACTACCGGCGACGAACTGGTCCTGCCGGGGCAGCCGCGCGCCACGGAACAGATCTACAACTCCAATGGCCCGATGCTGGCGGCGATGGTGCGCGGCATGAGCGCCCTGCCCGTCCACGTGCTGCATGCCCGCGATACCGAGGCCGACCTGCTGGCCGCCTTCAAGACGCTGCTGGCCGATTGCGATCTGGTGCTGAGCGTCGGCGGCGTGTCGGTCGGCGAGCGCGATCTGGTCAAGCCGGCGCTGGCCGCGCTGGGCGGCGAGCTGTCGCTGTGGAAGGTGCGCATGAAGCCCGGCAAGCCGGTGGCGCTGGCGCAGATCGACGGCAAGCCCGTGGTCAGCCTGCCGGGCAATCCGGTGTCGGCCTATGCCGTCTTTGCCACGCTGGTGACGCCGCTGATGCGCCGCATGCAGGGCCGCGAAGAAATCTTCCCGCCGGTCAGCCAACTGCCGCTGCGCACCGCGCAGCCGCGCCAGGATGGCCGCGAGGAATTCCTGCGCGTGCAGTGCCGCGTGGCGGACGAAGGCGGCAGCGAGCTCGTGCCTTACGGCCATCAGGGGTCGGGCGTGATCAGCTCATTGCCGTGGTCCACTGGCTTGGCGCGCCTGCCGGCGGATGTGCTGGTGCAGGACAGGGACACGGTCTCGTACTACGACCTGCGTCACTGGCTGGCGTAGCGTTCCGCCAGCGCCAGATCTTCTGGCGTGTTGACGTTCATGAAGGCATGCGGCGGCGCGTCGTCGAAATTCGCTTCGACCGCGCCCGCCCTCGCCTGCCACAACCCGACCTTGCGGTCACCACCGCGCAGGTAGGCCAGCAATTCAGGTAGCAGCGCCGTGCGAAGCGCCATGCAGGCGGAATGCCGCTGGCCGTGGGCGACGGCATAGGCCATTGACGCATCTGCGGCGAGTGCCGCGCCGATCAGGCGCTGTGCCAGACCGGCGGGCACGAAAGGGGTGTCGCACGGCGTGACGACCAGCCACTGCGGCGCGGCGGTATCTTGCAGAGAAACCGCCGACAGTGCCGCCGCAATACCCATCAACGGCCCTTGCCAGTCGCCCAGTTCAGACGCATCGTCCGCCACCACTTCGCCGTATTGCGCATACACCGCGGCATGCCGGTTTGCGCTGATGATCAAGCGTCCGACCTGCGGCGCCAGACAACGCGCCACGTGAGCCGCCATCGGTTCGCCGCGCAAGATGACCAGTCCCTTGTCCTGCCCGTTCATGCGGGAGCCCTGGCCGCCGGCCAGGATCAATCCGGCCACGTCGTCACGCGCCATTGAGGATTCAGCCACCGATGTAGCTCATCTCGATCTTGCGCGACGGGTCAGCCATGTTCTGGCCGCGCAGTTCGGAATAGTTGTCGCCGCGCGCGGACCAGATGCCCGCCAGGATGCGCGCCATTTCCTCGTCCGTCGCGCCGTCGCGTAACGGGGCGCGCAGATCGTGGCCTTCATGGGCGAAGAGGCACATGTAGAGCTTGCCTTCGGGTGACAGGCGGGCCCGCGTACAGCCGCCGCAGAAGGCGTGCGTGACGCTGGAGATGACGCCGACCTCGCCGCCACCATCCACGTAGCGCCAGCGTTCGGCCACGCGGCCCATTTCGACGGATTCCACGGGTTCCAGCGGATAGACCGCGCCGATGCGGTCCAGGACCTCGCGCGACGGCACCACTTCGTCGAGGTTCCAGCCGTTGCTGTTGCCCACGTCCATGTATTCGATGAAGCGCAGGATGTGGCCGCTGTGGCGGAAGCGCTCGGCCATCGGCAGGATCTGCCCGTCGTTCAGCCCCTTGCGCACCACCATATTGACCTTGACGGGCGCGAGGCCCGCCTCTGCCGCGGCATCGATGCCGCGCAGCACGTCGTCCGGCGTGAAGCCGCTGTCGCTCATGCCCTGGAACATGGCCGCATCCAGCGCATCCAGGCTGACCGTCACGCGGGTGAGCCCGGCGCTTTTCAGCGCGGCGGCCTTGCGCGCGAGGACGCTGCCGTTGGTGGTGAGCGTCAGGTCCAGCGGCCGGCCCTGCGGCGTGCGCAGGTCGGCCAGCATGCCGACCAGGTTTTCGATGTGCTTGCGCAGCAGCGGCTCGCCGCCGGTCAGGCGGATCTTTTCAACGCCCAACTGCGTGAAGATGCCGGCCAGCCGGCTGATTTCTTCGAAGGACAGCAGCGCCGAATGCGGCATGAAGCTGTAGCTGCTGTCGAAGACTTCGCGCGGCATGCAGTACGTGCACCGGAAGTTGCAGCGGTCGGTGACGGAAATGCGCAGGTCGCGCAGCGGACGCGCGCGCTGGTCCAGCGCGGGCTGTCCGGGCGGCGGCAGTTCCCCGGGCGGCACGGAAAGCGGCGCGCCGCGGTGATCGGCAAGGAAAATCACTTTGCTCATTGGCACATCATATCCCGGCGGATCGCGGTGCGCGTTCACGGGGGAACGCCTCGTCCAGGGTCTGCAGCCGGCCGGTATCGCGGGCGTCGTAGCCGATGAGCTGGCCCACGTAACCGACATAGTCCGGCCCGCGCATGATGGACAGCAGATCCTGCATGGCCGGCGTGTCCAACGACGCCTTGCGGATGGCGAAGAAATACCGCTCGCGCACCAAGGGGATGAAGTCCAGTCCGAAGCGGCAGGCCGCCGTCTCCACGCCGACCCCGGTGTCGGCCATGCCGCTGGCAATGTGCGCGGCGATCGCCATGTGGGTGAATTCGTTGGTCTCGTAGCCCTGCACTTCGCCGATCGATACGCCGGCGCGCTGCAGCATCAGGCCGACCAGGTAGCGCGTGCTGGAACCGATCTGCCGGTTCACGAAGCGCACGTCACGGCGCGCCAGGTCCGCCATGCCGCGTATCTGCTTGGGATTGCCGGCGGTGACGAACAGCCCCGTGTTGCGCACGGCCAGATGGATCAGCATGTAGTCGTCCGCATGCAGCCACTGCGCGTAGCGTTCCATGATGGGGGATTCGAAATCGCCCAGCGGCACCTGGAAACCCGCAAGATCGCACTCGTGCCGTTCCAGCGACGCCAGCGCCTCGATCGCAGTGCGATAGCGCAATTCCAGCCCGGGTGTGCGGCCGCTCATGTGCTGCATCAGCGATTCCACCGCAAAGCCGTGGCTGGCATGCAGGCGCAGGTGAGGACCGCTTTCGGGCAGCAGGCGTTCAAGTTCCTCTTGCAGTTCGGACGCCATGCTGTCCAGCGTGGGCATCAGCCGCGCCTCGATCCGCCGGTTCGCCCACAGCAGGCGCTCCGCAAACGGCGACAACTGCGTGCCCTGGCGGCGATTGGTGATGAGAAGTTGCGTGCCAAAGAGCGTCTCGAAGCGCCGCAACACGCCCCAGGCGTGCCGGTACGACAGCCCGCACGCGCGACAGGCGCCGGCGATGTTGCCGGTGGCGTCGATGGCCGCCAGCAGCGCAAGCATGTCCTGCAACGGCACGGGGGTCGCCTCGTCGTCTCCGCCCAATGTCCATTGCGGCCGCAGGCCGATTCGGAACTTATATGTCATTTATTTCTTATTGAAGGCGTTCAAGTACCTCGTTAGAGTACACAAATAACGCGGCGGATGCGTGTTTTATATGTTTTTTTAAACATATTAATTTGCCCTCATCCGACCGCCACATAAGCCCCCGTTGACGGGGTCACGCAACACAGGAGGAGACCGACGTGCACCTGCGCGAGGCAAAATCCGATCTGGCATCCAGCGGTGGGGCCCGGGGCGGCAAGCTGGCCCTGGACGCCGCCCAGGCATCCACCACCCCGGCCATCGCGGCCACGGCCCGCATCCTTGCCCGGCTGCAAGACCAGCCCGGCCCGCTGCTCCCGGTGCTGCACGCGGTCCAGCACGAACTGGGCTGTATTCCGGCCGAGGCGGTGCAAACCATCGCCGAGGCCCTGAACCTCTCCCGCGCCGAAGTCCACGGCGTCATCACGTTCTATCCCCATTTCCGCACCGAGCCGGCCGCGCGCCACACGCTCGAGGTCTGCCGCGCCGAAGCCTGTCAGTCCATGGGCGGCGAACGCCTGGCCGCCCATGCGCGCACCGCGCTGGGCTGTGACTTCCACGGCAGCACGCCGGACGGCAACTTCACGCTGGAGCCTGTGTATTGCCTGGGCCTGTGCGCGCAGTCGCCCGCCGTCATGATCGACGGCCAGCCCCACGCCCGCGTCACCGAAGCCAAGCTTGACCGCCTGCTGGCCCGCACGCTGGAGGACACGCCATGAGCGCCCCCGTCGTCATCTACGTGCCGCGCGACGCCGCGGCGCTGGCCATGGACGCCGACACCGTGGCCCGCGACATCGAACGCATGGCCGACCAGCGCGGCCTGTCCGTGCAGGTGGTGCGCAACGGCTCGCGCGGCCTGCTGTGGCTGGAACCTCTAGTCGAAATCGCCACGCCGCAAGGCCGCGTCGCCTACGGTCCGGTGCAGCCGGAAGACGTGGCGTCGCTGTTCGACGCCGGCTGGCTCACGGGCGGCGACCACGCGCTGCGCCTGGGATTGACCGAGGAAATTCCTTACCTCAAGCATCAAGAGCGCCTGACGTTCGCCCGCGTCGGCGTGATCGATCCGCTGTCGTTGCAGGACTACGCCGCGCATGGCGGGCTGCAAGGCCTGAAACGCGCGCTGGCCATGGCGCCCGCTCAGATCGTCGACGAAATGGTCGAATCCGGTCTGCGCGGCCGCGGCGGCGCAGCGTTCCCCACCGGCATCAAATGGAAGACCGTGGCGGGCACGCCCGGCGACACCAAGTACATCGTCTGCAATGCCGACGAAGGCGACTCGGGCACGTTTGCCGACCGCCTGCTGATGGAAGGCGATCCGTACGTCCTGATCGAAGGCATGACCATCGCCGGACTGGCGGTCGGCGCGACCTACGGCTACATCTACGTCCGGTCTGAATACCCGCACGCCATCGCCACGCTCGAAGCCGCCATCGAACGCGCCCGCAGCGTCGGCTGGCTGGGCAACGACGTGCATGGCAGCGGCCGCCGCTTCGACCTGGAAGTGCGCAAGGGCGCCGGCGCCTACATCTGCGGCGAAGAAACCTCGCTGCTGGAAAGCCTGGAAGGCAAGCGCGGCGTGGTGCGAGCCAAACCGCCGCTGCCGGCCATTTCCGGTCTGTTCGGCAAGCCCACCGTCATCAACAACGTGATTTCGCTGGCCACCGTGCCGATCATCCTGGCCAAAGGCGCGGCGTACTACCGCGACTACGGCGTGGGCCGTTCGCATGGCACGCTGCCATTCCAGTTGGCCGGCAACCTCAAGCAAGGCGGGCTGGTGGAAAAGGCCTTTGGCCTCAGCCTGCGCGATCTGCTGTATGAGTTCGGCGGCGGCAGCGCGTCCGGCAGGCCGCTGCGGGCGGTGCAGGTTGGCGGTCCGCTGGGCGCCTATCTGCCCGAATCGCAATGGGACGTGCCGCTGGATTACGAAGCCTATATCCAGATCTCGGCCATGATCGGCCACGGCGGTCTGGTGGCGTTTGACGACACCGTGGACATGGCGCGCATGGCGCGCTACGCCATGGAGTTCTGCGCCATCGAGTCCTGTGGCAAGTGCACGCCCTGTCGCATCGGTTCGACGCGCGGCATGGAAACCATCGACAAGATCGCCGCTGGCGGCCAGAGCCGCGACCAGCGCGAGCAGCAGGTGCATCTGCTGCGCGACCTGTGCGACACGATGCTTGGCGGTTCGCTGTGCGCGCTGGGGGGCATGGCGCCCTACCCGGTGCTGTCCGCGCTGAACCATTTTCCGCAGGACTTCGGCATCGAGTCCTCCCAGTCTGCCGCCCACGCGGCCTGAACCCGAGACCGCCATGCTAGAAACCGTCATCAAGCGCGATCGCGACATGGGCACGCCGGCGCGCGTGTCCGAAAAGACCGTCACCCTGACCATCGACGGCCAGGAGATCACCGTCCCCGAAGGCACGTCGCTGATGCGCGCGGCCGCGGATGCGGGCATCAACATTCCCAAGCTCTGCGCCACCGACAGCCTGGAACCCTTCGGCTCCTGCCGCCTGTGCCTGGTGCAGATCGAAGGCCGCCGCGGCTATCCGGCGTCCTGTACGACGCCCGCCGAGAACGGCATGGTGGTCTTCACCGAAACCCCCAAGCTGCACGACCTGCGGCGCGGCGTGATGGAACTGTACATTTCGGACCATCCGCTCGACTGCCTGACCTGTCCGGCCAACGGCGACTGCGAACTGCAGGACATGGCGGGCGTGGTGGGCCTGCGCAACGTGCGCTACGGCTACGAGGGCGCCAACCACCTGAAGGCCGAAAAAGACGAGTCCAACCCGTACTTCACCTTCGACGCGTCCAAGTGCATCGTCTGCAACCGCTGCGTGCGCGCCTGCGAAGAAACCCAGGGCACGTTCGCGCTGACGATCTCCGGCAAGGGGTTTGATTCGCATGTGTCGGCCGGGCAGGACCAGCCCTTCCTCGATAGCGAATGCGTGTCCTGCGGCGCCTGCGTCCAGGCCTGCCCCACGTCCACCCTGCAGGAAAAGACCGTCATCATGATGGGCCAGGCCGAGCACTCGGTCGTCACCACCTGCGCCTACTGCGGCGTGGGCTGCGGCTTCAAGGCCGAAATGAAGGGCCAGGAAGTCGTGCGCATGGTCCCCTGGAAGGACGGGCAGGCCAACCGCGGCCATTCCTGCGTGAAGGGGCGATTTGCCTGGGGCTACGCCACGCACAAGGAACGCGTGCTCAAGCCCATGATCCGCAAGCACATCACGGATTCCTGGAAGGAAGTGTCCTGGGACGAAGCCATCAACTACGCGGCCTCGGAATTCCGCCGCATCCAAAGCCAGTACGGGCGGGACGCGGTGGGCGGCATCACTTCCTCGCGCTGCACCAACGAAGAAACGTGGCTGGTGCAAAAGCTGGTGCGCGCCGCTTTCGGCACGAACAACGTCGACACCTGCGCGCGCGTTTGCCATTCGCCCACCGGCTACGGCCTGAAGCAGACGCTGGGCGAATCGGCGGGCACGCAGACCTTTGACTCCGTCATGCATACCGACGTGGTCATCGTCATGGGCGCCAACCCCAGCAGCGGGCACCCGGTGTTCGCCTCGCGCCTGAAGCGGCGGCTGCGCGAAGGCGCGCGGCTCATCGTCATCGATCCGCGCCGCATCGAGCTCGTCAGCTCGCCGCACATCAAGGCCGACTTCCACCTGCAGGTGCGGCCCGGCACCAACACCGCGCTGCTGTCCTCGCTGGCGCACGTCATCGCCACCGAAGGCCTGATCGCCGAAGACTTTGTCGCCGAGCGCTGCGAGGAAAAGGCATTCCGGGAATGGCGCGATTTCGTCTCGCTGCCCGAGAACTCGCCGGAAGCCATGGAAGAAATCACCGGCGTGCCGGCGCAGGCGGTGCGCGGCGCGGCGCGCCTGTTTGCCACGGGCGGCAACGGCTCCATCTATTACGGCCTGGGCGTCACGGAGCACAGCCAGGGTTCGACCACCGTCATGGCGATCGCCAACCTGGCGATGGCCACCGGCAACATCGGGCGCGAAGGTGTGGGGGTCAATCCGCTGCGCGGCCAGAACAACGTGCAGGGCTCGTGCGACATGGGCTCGTTCCCGCACGAACTGCCCGGCTACCGCCACATCTCCGACAACACCGTGCGCGCGCAATTCGAAAAAGACTGGGGCGTCACGCTGCAGCCCGAGCCCGGCCTGCGCATCCCCAACATGTTCGAAGCCGCGCTGGGCGGGTCGTTCAAGGGTCTGTACTGCCAGGGCGAGGACATCGTGCAGTCCGATCCCAATACGCAGCACGTGGCGGCGTCGCTGGCGGCGATGGAATGCATCGTCGTGCAGGACCTGTTCCTGAACGAGACCGCGAAGTACGCGCACGTCTTCCTGCCGGGTTCCTCGTTCCTGGAAAAGGACGGCACTTTCACCAATGCCGAGCGCCGCATTTCCCGGGTGCGCAAGGTGATGGAACCCAAGAACGGCAAGTCCGACTGGGAAGTGACCGTGGCGCTGTCCAACGCGCTGGGTTACCCCATGAACTACAAGCACCCGCGCGAGATCATGGAAGAGATCGCGCGGCTGACGCCCACGTTCGCCGGCGTCACGTACGACAAGCTCGACAAGCTGGGCAGCCTGCAATGGCCGTGCAACGACGACGCGCCGGACGGCACGCCGATCATGCACATCGACCAGTTCGTGCGCGGCAAGGGCCGCTTCATGATCACCAAGTACGTGCCCACCGATGAACGCAGCACGCGCCGCTTCCCGCTGCTGTTGACCACCGGCCGCATCCTGTCGCAATACAACGTGGGCGCGCAGACGCGCCGCACGCCCAATGTCATGTGGCACGGCGAGGACGTGCTGGAAATCCATCCGCAGGACGCCGAGGACCGGGGCGTGGCCGAGGGCGACTGGGTCGGCATCCAGAGCCGCGCGGGTGAAACCGTGCTGCGCGCCACGCTGACCGACCGCGTGCAGCCGGGCGTGGTATACACCACGTTCCACTTTCCCGAGTCCGGCGCCAACGTCGTCACCACCGACAGCTCCGACTGGGCGACCAACTGCCCCGAGTACAAGGTCACGGCCGTGCAGGTGACGCGCGTGTCGCAGCCGTCGGAATGGCAGCGGCAATGGTCGCGATTTGCGGATATCCAGCAAAAGCTCCTGCGCGAACGCTCGCGCGAGTCCGAGGCGGCGCTGACCGGGAAGTAACCGACAGCCAGCACGCCAGGGATCCCATGCCTACGCCGACCACCGCCCGCCCCGACTGCACGCCGACCCAGGTCATCCGCGTGCGATCGGGGGCCATCGCCCCCGACGCCGAGACTGACTTCGTCGCCGAGGAAACGCCGGTGGCGCTGGAATACAACGGCATCAGCCACGCCACCATGCTGGCCACGCCGGCGGACCTGGAAGACTTTGCCGTGGGGTTCTCGTTGTCCGAAGGCATCATCGGCAGCGTCAGCGACGTGCGCGGCATCGATCTGCTGCCGCAATGCGGCGGCATCGTGGTGCAGCTGGAAATCTCGTCCGCCTGTGAAATGCAGCTGAAGACGCGGCGCCGCGCCATGGCCGGACGCACCGGCTGCGGCCTGTGCGGCGTCGAAACCCTGCCCGAAGTGCTGCGGCCGGTGGCCCCGGTGACCAACGGCGCACCCGTGCGCATCGAGGCCGTGCTGGCCGCCATGCGCGACATGCGCGCGCGCCAGACGCTGCACGACATCACCGGCGCCACGCACGCGGCGGGCTGGGCGGGCGCCGATGGCGCCGTCGCTCTTGTACGCGAAGACGTGGGCCGCCACAACGCGCTGGACAAGCTGGCCGGTGCGTTGGCGCGCCAGGCGGTCAATGGCAGCGACGGCATCGTCGTGGTGTCCAGCCGGGCCAGCTTCGAGATGGTGCAAAAGACGGCATCCGCCGGCGTCGCCGTGCTGGCCTCGGTCTCCGCCCCCACCGCCCTGGCCATCCGCCTGGCCACCGACGCCAACGTGACGCTCTTGGGCTTCACGCGCGATGGCGACGCCGCCATCTACACCCACCCTGAACGCATCCTTACCTGAACCGGACGCCAGACAGCATGGAAATCGTCAACCTGATCCGCATGGCCAACCGCATCGGCCAGTTCTTCGACGCCATGCCGGACCGGCCCGAGGCGCTGGAAGGCGTCACCAATCACATCCAGAAATTCTGGGAACCGCGCATGCGCAACGAGTTGCTGGACTTCCTGGCGCGCAGCCCCGACGGCGATGCCGGCGAAGAACAGCTGCATCCGCTGGTGCTGCAGGCGGTCACCCAGCATCGCGAGCGTCTCACCCCGCTTGCGCGCGTCGCATAGCGCACCCGGGCCGCCGCATGACGGCCCGCCCCGAAGTGGCAGGACAGCAACAGATCCATAAAAGAGGCGGCGTCACCGGGCTTTTCCGGGCTACGCACGCTATAAAGCCGCACCCCTGAGGAGACATCATGGAAAGTAGCGCCACCCTGGACCTGCCCGGCTCAAGGCCGGGTTTTTTCGACAAAGAACGCACCATCGCGGGGCCGGGCTTCTCGCGCTGGCTGGTGCCGCCGGCCGCCCTGGCCATCCACCTGTGCATCGGCATGGCCTACGGCTTTTCCGTGTTCTGGCTGCCGTTGTCCAAGGTGGTGGGCGGCGCGAAGCCGCTGGCCTGCCCGCCGGACATGAGCCTCGTGGCCGAGCTCTTCACCACGAGCTGTGACTGGAAAATCTCGACGATGGGGTGGATGTACACCCTGTTCTTCGTGCTGCTGGGATGTTCGGCCGCGCTGTGGGGCGGCTGGCTGGAACGTGCGGGCCCGCGCAAGGCAGGCGTCGTGTCGGCGCTGTGCTGGTGCGGCGGCCTGGTCATTTCGGCCATCGGCATCTACCTGCACCAGATGTGGATGCTGTGGCTGGGGTCGGGCGTGATCGGGGGCATCGGGCTGGGGCTGGGGTATATCTCGCCGGTGAGCACGCTGATCAAGTGGTTCCCGGACCGCCGCGGCATGGCGACCGGCATGGCCATCATGGGCTTTGGCGGCGGCGCCATGATCGGCGCGCCGCTGGCCGACCTGCTGATGCGTCACTTCGCCACGCCGACCTCGCCGGGCGTCTGGCAGACCTTTCTGACCATGGCGCTGGTGTACTTCATCTTCATGATGTCGGGCGCCCTGGGCTACCGCGTGCCGCCCACCGGCTGGAAACCCGCCGGCTGGACGCCGCCCGCCAAGCAGGTCAATAACGTGATGATCACGCAGCGTCACGTCCACGTGAAGCGCGTGTGGGGCGTGCCGCAGTTCTGGCTGGTCTGGTGGGCGCTGTGCCTGAACGTCACCGCGGGCATCGGCATTCTGGGGATGGCGTCGCCGCTGCTGCAAGAAGTGTTCGGCGGCGGGCTCATCGACAAGCCTGAACTGGGGTTTGGCCAGCTCGACAAGGACCAGCTCGCGGCCATCGCCGCCATTGCCGCCGGTTTCACGGGCCTGCTCAGCCTCTTCAACATCGGCGGCCGCTTCTTCTGGGCCAGCCTGTCGGACAAGCTGGGCCGCAAGATGACGTACTTCGTCTTCTTCGTGCTGGGCTTCTTTTTGTACGCCGCCATCCCCTGGACCGCGCACATCGGCGCCCTGGCGCTCTTCGTGGCGGCGTTCTGCGTCATCCTGTCGATGTACGGCGGCGGCTTTGCCACGGTGCCGGCCTACCTGGCCGACCTGTTCGGCACCCAGATGGTGGGCGCCATCCATGGCCGGCTGCTGACCGCGTGGTCGGCGGCGGGCATCTTCGGCCCGGTTCTCGTCAACTACATCCGCGAGTACCAGTTGTCCATCGGCGTGCCGCGCGCCCAGGTGTATGACATCACCATGTACATCCTGGCCGGCATGCTGGTCGTGGGCTTTTTGTGCAACCTGGCCATCCGCCCGGTCAACGCCAAGTACTTCATGACCGACGAGGAACTGGCCAAGGAAAAGGCGCTGGCGCACGAGCGCGCCGTCGCCTCTGAAACCCACGGCGTGGGCAAGTCCAACTTCCGCACCCCGCCCGCGCTGATCGCCTTTGCATGGGCGTGCGTCGGCATCCCGCTGGCCTGGGGCATCTGGATCACGCTGCAAAAGGCCGTCGTCCTGTTCCACTGACCCCATCCTGCCGCGGCGCCGCATGCGCCGCGCGGCAGTTCCAGGGCGCGAAGCTGCTACATTGGCAGCCCGCGCCCTTATCTTTTATGTGCCATTTCCCATGATCCTGCCCTTCCCCCTTTTCCCCACCGGAGCGACCTCTTGAACGCGCCTGAACTGCATTGGGAAGAAAACGGCGTCGCCCGCTCGGCCCGCTGGCACTCGGAAACCGGCGCCACGCCGCCCAAGCGCGTCATCGTCGCCGACGACACGCTGACCGCCGACATGGCCTACCGCCACGCCTGCGAAGGCGTCGGCCTGCTGTGGCGCGGCGACTTCCAGAACGCGCGCCAGCTGTTGCAGGCCATCACGCGCCGCGTCGACAAGCGCCCGCGCAAGCCGGTCGAAACCCAGCTCGAAGCCTTCAACCAGCATCGGCAGGTCCAGTCGCAGCGCGCCCGCATCCTGGGCATGCTGCTGATTCCCTTCGATGCCGGCCACACCATCCCCCTGCGCCGCGCGCCCGACGCGCATCCGGCCTGCGAAGCCGCGCACGTGCCGGGCGATACGCCATTCGTGGCGTCGCTGCGCGAGCTGCTGGGCCTGATCGGCGCCTATGAATGGCGCAGGAAGGGCGTGGAGATTCCCGCGCTGAACAACCGCATCCACCCGCACTACGGCGTGTTCTCGCCCGTGCGCGGCGAATATGTGGACCTGGTCGCCAACACCCCCATGCCGCGCGGCAGCGTGGCGTTTGATATCGGCACGGGCACCGGTGTTCTGGCCGCAGTGATTGCCCGCCGTGGCGGCAAGCGCGTCATCGCCACTGACACGGATGCCCGCGCCATCGCCTGCGCGCACGAGAACCTGGAACGTCTGGGCCTGTCGGGACAGGTCGAGGTCGAACAGACCGACCTGTTCCCCGAAGGCCGCGTGTCGCTGATCGTCTGCAACCCGCCGTGGCTGCCCGCGCGGCCCAGCTCGCCGCTGGAACATGCCGTGTACGACCCGGACAGCCGCATGCTGCGCGGGTTTCTGAATGGATTGAAAGACCATCTGACGCCGAACGGCGAAGGCTGGTTGATTCTGTCGGACCTGGCCGAGCACCTGGGGTTGCGCACGCGCGAGCAGTTGCTGGAGATGATCGAAACCGCCGGGCTGCGCGTGATCGACAAGCTGGATACGCGGCCGGTGCACGGCAAGGCGCGGGACGCGTCGGATCCGTTGTTCGCGGCGCGGTCGAAGGAAATGACGTCGCTGTGGAGATTGGGCGCAGCCGACGCCTGAAGGGCTTGAGGGTGCGGGGCTTTCGACGCCTGGCGGGAGCCCCTTTCAACCCCAGGTAGCGGAAGGCCGCGACCTCGGCTTGGGCGCAGCGGGAATGGGCGGGCGTGAAAAGAAATAGCCACGCGCCGCTGATTGGCTACAATTAGCAATCATTCCCATTAGCATCTGACCAGCAGACCCGTGCCGCCCGCCCCTTTTGCGTCCTCCGCCGAATTCGTCAGCCTGTACCGCGAGCACCATGGCTGGCTTGTGCAGATGCTGCGCCGCCGGCTTGCCGGCAATGCCGACAACGCCGCCGATCTGGCGCACGACACGTTCGAACGCGTCATGCGCAGCGAGTCTCGCGCCGCGTTTGCCGAGCCGCGCGGCTTTTTGACCACGGTTGCCAAGCGTCTGCTGATCGACCAATCGCGCCGCCGGGCGATCGAACAAGCCTATCTTGAGACGCTCGCCGCGCGCAGCGAAGACGTGGCGCCCAGTCCCGAGACGCATGCGTTGGTGGTCGAGGCGCTGGATGCCGTGTGCCGCATGATGGAGCAGTTGCCGGCGCGGGTGCGCCGGGTTTTCGTGCTGGCGCAGGTCGAAGGCCTGCCCTATCTGGACGTGGCGCGCGAGCTGGGCATTTCGGTGGCGGCCGTGCAGCGCGACATGATCAAGGCGTGGGAACACTGCTACACGGTGCTGTACGCATGAGCGCCGCGCACACCGAGCGGGTGCATCCCGACATCATCCGGCAGGCGGCGCAGTGGATGATGCGCGCCGGCGACGCCCCGGACGCCGCCACGCAGGCCGCCTGTACGCAATGGCGCGAAGCAGACGCGCGCCACGAACTGGCCTGGCAGCGCCTGCAGGGCATCAGCCAGGATCTGAAGGCTGCCACCACCGGCAACGTGTCGACCGCCGCCGCGGGGCAGACCATCCTGCGCTATTGCGACCAACGCTCGCGCCGCGGCGCCCTCAAATGGATGGCGGCCGGCGTCGGCCTGGGCGCGCTGGGCTGGATGGGCGCGCGCGAAGGGTTGTGGGACGGCAGCACGGTCTATCGCACCGCGACGGGCGAGCAGCGCGTCGTGCACCTGCCCGACGGCACCGTGCTGACCCTGAACACCGATTCGGCCGTGGCGATGCGCTATGACGCGCACCAGCGCCGCATCGAACTGCGCAGCGGCGAGATCCTGATCGCTACAGGCACCGACGACGCAGGCCGGCCTTTCGGCGTAAGAACGCCAAACGGCCTGCTGACGCCGCTGGGCACGCGCTTTTCCGTGCGCCAGATGGACGACAGCCGGGGCGCCACGCACGTCGCGGTATTCGAAGGCGCCGTGCAGGTGGAGCTGGACGCGCAAGCGCAGGCGCGCCGGGTCGTGCATGCGGGCGAGCAGGCCGAGTTCGACCGCCGCAGCCTGTCGCCCGTGACCGCGGTGAACGAAGCGGCGCCGGCCTGGACCGGCGGCATGCTGGTCGCGAACCGCATGCGGCTGGACCGGTTTGTGGCCGAGCTGGGCCGCTATCGCACCGGCATCGTGCGCTGCGACGCCGACGTGGCGCACCGCGAAGTCACCGGCGCGTTCCGGATCGACGACACCGACAAGGCGCTCGAGGTGCTTGCCGGCGTATTGGACCTGAGGCTGCGCTATCGCACGCGCTACTGGGTCAGCGTGGGCCGGGCATGAAGGCGCTGATTCGCGCCGATTCGTCGCCCGATTTCCCGCCCGATTTCGCCGCCCACCCACGGCGCATCCCGACTATTTTGTAACAACGCCGCAGATTTTCATTTCTGGTTCGTTAGACCAAGAGAAGGCCCCGAGGCGCCCGCGGGCCGCGCTTTTCAATCGACGAATCAGGAACCCCCAGCCATGGCACGACGCCATTCCCCTTCTCCCATCGCCTTGTCATCGTCCCCGCGCATGCGCTTGCGCCTAGCCGTCCACCTTGCCCTGACGGCGGCCGCCACATTCGCCGTCCCCGCCGCGTCGTGGGCGCAGGCCGCGTCGTCCGGCGAAGTCGCCTTTGCCATCGCACCCACCACGCTGGATGTCGCGCTGGGCCAGTTCGGCGTGGCCGCCAAGATCACGGTGGCCGCTTCGCCCGCCCTGACGCGCGGCGTGCAGACGCAAGGCTTGTCGGGCCGGTACACGGCGGAACAGGGCCTGTCCCGGTTGCTGGCCGGCACCGGCCTGCAGGCGGTCCCCAACGCCAACGGCGAGGGTTATCACCTGCGGCGCATCCCGCAGGACACGCCGGGCGTGTCCACGCTGGCGCCGGTGACGGTGACCGGCATGACCAACGATCCCGTCACCGAAGGCACCGGCAGCTACACCAGCCGTGTCGTCACCATCGGCAAGGGCCGCCAGACGCTGAAGGAAATTCCCCAGTCGGTCACCGTTGTGACCCGCCAGCGCATGGACGACCAGAACGCCAACACGCTTGACGAGGTGCTGGCCAACAGCACCGGCATGACGCTCTACAAGAGCCCGATGGGCGGCAGCTACGTGTATTCGCGCGGCTTTCGCGTGGACAGCTACCAGTTCGACGGCGTGAACCGCGCCTTCTACTATCCCCAGGCCGACAGCTTCACCACCGAAACCGTGACGCTGGACCGCGTGGAGATCATCCGCGGCGCCACCGGGCTGCTGCAAGGCGCCGGCTCGCCCAGCGCGGCCGTCAACCTGGTGCGCAAGCGCCCGCTTGCTGAAACCCAGGTGCAGATGCTGGCCAGCGGCGGCTCGTGGAACAACTATCGCGCCGACATCGACGCCAGCGCGCCGCTCAACGAAGCCGGCACGCTGCGCGCCCGCGGCGTGGCCAGCTACAACGACCGCGAATACTTCTACGACAGCGCGAAAAGCCGCACCGGCGTGCTGTACGGCGTGCTGAGCTATGACTTCACGCCGGACACCACCCTGACCGGCGGCGTCAGCTACGAGGAACTGCGCTCCACGCCCTTCTTCCACGGCCTGCCGCATTACAGCAACGGCGACGACATCGGTTTGAAGCGGTCAACCTCGCTTGGCCAGGACTGGAACCGCTGGAACGGCAAGCAGACCACCGTCTTTGCCGAGCTGGCGCATCGCTTCAACAAGGACTGGTCGCTCAAGCTGACCGGCACGTCCACCCAGGAATCCAACGATTCGAAGTACGCGTTCACGGAAGGCGCCGTGAATCCCGTGACCGGCCTGGGGCCCATGCTGTACGCAGGCCTGTTCGACATGTCCACGCACAACAAGGCGTTGAACCTGGATGTGGACGGCGCCTTCGAGGCGCTGGGCCGCAAGCACTCGGTGACCTTCGGCGCCAGCATCAACGAACTGACCAGCAAGAACGATTTCGCGCTGAACCGCCTGAACCGCGCCGTGAACGTGTGGAACCCGGATCACCATGTGCCGGAACCCACCGACGACTGGATGCGCGAGAACGCCTACCGCAGCGCCGCGACCATCGTGAAGATGAAGCAGACCGGCGTGTACGGCGTCGGCCGCTTCAGCCTGGCCGACCCGCTGACGCTGGTGGCCGGCGCGCGCGTGAGCTGGTACGAGAACACCAGCCGCTACCGCGACAGCGGCGAGCAGTACGTCGATCCCTACAAGGACAACGGCGTCGTCACGCCCTATGGCGGCCTGATCTACGCGTTCAATCCGCAGTGGTCCGGTTATGTCAGCTACGCGCAGATCTTCGAACCGCAGAATGCGGTGGACGCATCGGGCAAGGTGCTGGACCCCATCGTGGGCAAGAACTACGAAATCGGCCTGAAGGGCGAGCTGATGGATGGGCGCCTGAACACGTCCATCGCGCTCTTCCGCGTCGATCAGAAGAACCGCGCGCAAGAGGATCTGACCAGCGTGTGCTCGACGGGCGACATCTGCTACCTGTCGAGCGGCAAGGTGCGCAGCCAGGGTCTGGACGCCGAGATCAGCGGCGAAGTGGCACCTGGCTGGCAACTGTTTGCGGGCTACACGTTCAACACGCTGAAGTTCCTGGACGACACCTCGGTCACCAACACCAACTTCGCGCGCACCGTTACGCCCAAGCACATCCTGCGTCTGTGGTCCGACTACCGGCTGCCGGGTGAACTGTCGGCATGGTCGCTGGGCGGCGGCGTGAACTACCAGACGGGCAGCTACACGGAAACGCGCTCGGTGCGGGTCTCGCAGGGGTCTTACGCGGTGTGGAATGCGCGCGTCGCGTACCAGATCAACAAGAACTGGTCGGCGGCGTTGAACGTGAACAACATCTTCGACAAGACCTACTACCAGACCATCGGCGCGCCGGGCTGGGGCAGCTTCTATGGCGATCCGCGCAACGCGACGCTGACGGTCCGCGGCACGTTCTGACGCGGGACCGGAAAGGCGCGCGGCGCGCTGGCCATCGCCAGGCCTGCGCCGCGCGCCGCGTCAATTCAATAAGTGCAGCGTCAATTCAAAACGTGCGGCGTCAACTGAAGACGTGCAGCGCGCCCAACGCCAGAATCAGCGCAGGCGGCATCACCAAGACGCCCAGCCGCAGAAAGCTCAGCGCGCTGATGTGCATGCCTTCGCGGCGGACGGCCAGCAGCCACAGCAAGGTGGCGAGCGAGCCGCTGACCGACAGATTGGGACCCAGGTCGATACCGATCAGCAACGCAGCATTAGCCGTGCTGGACAGGTCGGCCATGCGCGCCAGCGTGCCCGCCATCAACCCCGCAGGCAGATTGTTGATGACGTTGCCCGACAGCGCGGCGCCCACGCCGCCAGCCCAAAGCGCGGCGTCCGCGGACAGGCCGCGCATCAGGTCCGCCAGATCCTGCAGCACGCCGCTGGCGGCCATGCCTTCGACCAATACGAACAGCCCGGCCACCAGGGGCAGCACGCCCCACGCGACACCCTTGATGAGCCGCAGCGGCCCCGACCGCGTTACCGCCAGCACCAGCGCCGCCGACACGCAGCCGGCAATCAGCGTCGGCAAGCCCAGGCGATGGCCGAGCGCCGACGTGATCAGCAGCGTCCCCGCCGTGAGGGCCACGCCCAGCGCGGCCATACGCAGCGGCCATGTCATGGGCGGCAACGGCGGCGAAGCTTTCAACGGCTGCCGCAGATCATCGCGAAACACCAGCCGAAGCGTCACGTACGTGGAGCCGATGGCCAAGACGGAGGGCAGCGCAAAGTGCGCCAGCCATGGCCCCAGCGCGGGCATGCGGTCGCCGAACACGACCAGATTGGCCGGATTCGAGATCGGCAGGACGAAGCTGGCCGCGTTGGCGATGAAGGCGCAGACGTACAGGTACGGCAACGGCGGCGCGCCGACCACCCGCGCCACAGCATAGACCGCGGGCGTCAGCACGACCGCGGTGGCATCGTTGGACAGCAGCACGGTGACCACCGTGCCCACCAGAAACACCAGATCGAAGAGCCGCCGGGCGGACCCGGCCGCGTGATCGGCAGCCGCCACCGCCACCCAGTCGAACAAGCCTGCCTGCCGGGCGACTTCTGCCACCAGCATCATGCCGATCAGGAACAGGTAGACGTCGGTGCCTTCCAGAATGGCGCTGCCCGCCTTGGCGGCCGGCAGCAAGCCCAGCGCCACCAGCGCGACCGCGCCGGCGGTGGCCCAAACGTACTCGGGGAGCCGCCACGGACGAAAAAGAATGGCCATGGTGGTCGCGGCGGCAATCAACCAGATCACGGCGTTGGATAGCGACATGCTTTCAGAAGAGGATCAAGGAAGGGAATTGGAAGCCGATGCGGCGGTCGCCGGGGCGGCCACGCGCGTTTCCGGCAACACCAGCAAGGTCATGCAAGCCAGGCCGGCAATGCCTGCCAGCGCCAGAAACGCTGCACTGTAACCCGCGTGCTGCACGATCAGGCCGGCGAGCCCGTTGCTGAGCGCCGCGCCGATACCGAACACCGTGGTGACGGCGCCCAGGCTGGCGTTGAACCGGCCGCTGCCCTGGGTCAGGTCCAGCACCATCAGGGGCAGGACAGCGCCGAAGATGCCCGCGCCGATGCCGTCGAGCAACTGCACGCCCACCAGCCACGCCGTGTCATCCGAAAACGTGTAGAGCACGCCGCGCAGCGGCAGGATGAGGAAACCGAACAGCAGCAGCGGTTTGCGCCCCCACTGGTCCGCATAGCGCCCCACGGCCATGGCGGCGGGAATCATGACGAACTGCGCGGCGACGATGCAGACGGCCGTGAGCGGCGTGGCGAGCGCCGGGTTCGCCAGGGCAAGCTTCTGCCCGACCAGCGGCAGCATGGCCGCGTTGGCCAGGTGGAACAGCGCGCAGCTCAGCGCCAGCAGCACGAGCGGCCGGTTGGACAGCAACTGGCGCAGCGGCACGGGCTGCGCATGCGCGGCGGCATCGTGGCCGGGCTCCAACCCGCGCGCCTTGTCCAGATCGATATGCGCGGGAAGACGCATCGTGGCGGCCAGGCTGGCCAGCGCCATCGCCGCCATCAGGTAGAACACCGCGACCGGCCCCCACACATACGCCAGCCCGCCCGCGAGCAGCGCCGCGAAACCGTTGCCCGCGTGGTTGAACGACTCGTTGCGCGCGATGCGTTCCGTGAAGGCGTGCGCGGTGGTCAGTCCCAGGGTGATGCCCGCAATCGCGGGCGCGAACACCGATGACGCGATGCCTGCCACCGCCTGCGTCAGCGTGACCCAGACAAAGTTCGGGCTGGCCAGGACCGCCATGCACGCCACCGTCACGAGCACGGCGGCGGCAATCAGCAACGCGCGCTTGTTGGAGGCGCGGTCCACCAGCGCGCCGGCCGGTGTCTGGGCTGCCAGCGCCGCCAGCCCGGATATCGTCATGACGAGCCCGATGCTGTCAGGGCGCCAATGATGGACGGCAAGCAGATAGATGGCGAGATAGGGGCCAAGCCCGTCCCGCACATCGGCCACGAAGAAGTTCAGCCAATCGAGAGGGCGCGTTGCGGGCGATGGAGAGTGCAAGGCAGACGTGGAAAGCGTGGATGTCGATCGGTGTCGGCCTGGAATCGGCGCGAGGCCTTTGCCTCGGTTCGCCGGATATGCCGGAGCCGCGCGCCAGGCATGCGCCAGCGTTCGGATGGCGCATCTTAGATCACAACGATCCGGGCGTCAGCGACAATGCGCTACAGCGGCGCGGCGTTCAACGCGCTGTCAGTTTCAGGTCTGCATGATGCGTCATGCGCTGGCAGGTTGCACCCCGCGCCTCACCTCGCTCGGGGGCTGGCCATACGCGCGCAGGAACGCCCGCCGCATGCGATTGCGGTCCGCGAAGCCGGTATCGCGCGCCACGACATCCAGGGAATGCCGCCCTTCTTCCAGCATCCCGCGCGCCGCTTCCAGCCGCAGCAGCTCCACCACCTTGGCGGGGGAATGCCCGGTCTCGTCACGGAACACCCGGCTGAACTGGCGTGGCGACAAGCTGGCCGCCTCGGCCAGTTCCTCCACTGTCAACGCGTTGCGCAGATGCTCCTTGGCATAGACCAGCGCCCGTTGCACGCGGTCGGAGCGCGGTTCCAGTTCGAGCAAGGCAGAGAACTGCGACTGGCCGCCCGGCCGCCGGTGATAGACCACCAGCCGGCGCGCGACGTCGCGGGCCAGCGCCGCACCGTGGTCGTCTTCGATCAAGGCAAGCGCCAGGTCAATGGCGGCCGACATGCCAGCCGACGTCCAGATGTTGCCGTCGCGCACGAAGATGCGGTCAGGGTCGACGCGCACTTCGGGAAAGCGTTCCTGCAAGCTGCGCGCATGTGCCCAGTGGGTGGTGGCGGTGCGGCCGTTCAACAGGCCGGCCTGCGCGAGGACGAACGCGCCCGTGCAGACGCCCGCGACACGGCGCGCTTCGGTGGCGGCGCGCGCCACGTAGCGGGCCAGGCCGGGCGAGATCGGCCCTGGCATCAGTTCGCCCGCCACGATCAGGGTGTCAGGCATCACGCCGAGAGCAACCGTCTCGATGCCGGCGTTCATGGTGGACCGGATGAGGCCGCCGCCTTCCGACAGGATGGTGACGCGGTAGCCGTCGCGGTCCAGGGCGATGTTGGCGAATTCAAACGCCGCCAGCGCTGCCAGGCCCATCACCTGAAAACCGTCTTCGAGAATGAGGCCGATCTGGCGCATGTTTAAACCTTTGTCTGGAAATGACGCTTTAAGGCTATTTGAGCCGCGAGTACTCGTCAACCGATGAATTGCTCGGGGGCCGTGATGTGGCCTCCATGCGCAGTATTTATCCCATCAGCACGACGGACGGGGAGGTACACAAAAAATTAGCGTGTCCTAAAACGACGCTTTATTGACATTTGAGACAAACTCAATCTGCCTCATAGTAACCACACCGCGATCTGAAACGAACCCAGACGCTCACAACCGACCGAGGCACCGACATGCAACTGACCCAAAACACCATCTTCATCACAGGCGGCACTTCCGGCATCGGCCGCGCGCTGGCCGTCGCTTTCCACGACCTGGGCAACAAGGTCATCATCGCCGGCCGCCGGCAGGCGCTGCTGGACGAGATCGCAGCGGCGCATCCGGGCATCGAAGGCATCCAGCTCGACATCTCGGACGCTCAGGACATCGACCGCGTCGCCAAGACCCTGATCGCCAAGTACCCGTCGCTGAACGTGCTGATCAACAACGCGGGCATCATGCCGTTCGATGACCCGTCGGCCACGATCGACGACGCCGTGTCGCAGCAGATCCTGGAAACGAACCTGCTGGGTCCGATCCGCCTCACGTCCGCCTTGATCGGCCATTTGAAGGCGCAGCCTCGCGCGACGATCATCCACAACACGTCGATGCTTGCCTATGTCCCGATCGCCTCGAACGCCGTCTATTCCGCATCCAAGGCCGCACTGCATTCGTACGCGTTGTCGCAGCGGTTCATGCTGCGCGACACCAACGTGACGGTCCAGGAAATCGCGCCGCCGTGGGTCGACACGGACCTCATCAAGAAAAGCGGCGATCCGCGCGCCATGCCGCTGGATGCGTTCATCGCCGAGACAATGCAGAAGCTGGCGACCGACGCGCCCGAGGTGCTGGTCGACGCCATTCGTGACCTGCGGGACAACCCCGGCTCGAACGAGCATGGGTTCGTGAATGCGTTCAATCAGAGCCTGGTCGACAATCCGATCCCGGTCTGAGGCCGCGCGAGGGGCGCCGCCGGAATTCCCCTACGCCCGCCCCGCCGCCACGTTCACGCTGATCGCGATGATGAACACGTTGAAGAAGAACGCGATGACGCCATGCGTCATCGCCATCCGCCGCAGCCGCCGGTTGACGATCTGCACGTCCGACACCTGGAACGTCATGCCCAGCACCAGCGAGAAATACGCGAAGTCCCAGTAGTCGGGGTCGTCCGTGCCAGGAAAGTCCAGACCCTTGTGCATGGCGTTCTTATGGCCGTAGTACCCGTGGGCATAGTGCAGCGCGAAGATCATGTTCATGTAAAGCCACGACAGCACGATGGTCACAGCGGCGGCCAGCGTGTCCACCAGGGCGCCGACGCTGCTTTGCGCATGCAGTTCGACCCACAGCGCAACGAGCACCATGCAGGACAGCGCGACGCTGCTCCACAGGACGCCAGTACGGCCCACATCGTGCTGGCGGGCGTGCAGGCGCATGGAAGCGGCGCTGGTGCGGCCGAACACGCGCACGGTCAGGATCAGGAAGACCAGCGCCCCGGCGTCAAAGCCCAGCAGGAGGGCGAGGCTGGGCGTCAGGCCGGCGGCGTATAACCCGCCCGCGACGACGAGCAGCAGGCCGGCGCACAGCATCAGCCGGCGATGGGCGTCGAAGAACGGCAGCGGCTCGGCATTCGACGCCGCGCCGGCGCCGGCATCGCGGGGCGTGTCTTGCTCGGCGCGGTCATCCCGGGTGCTGCGGCCCCGGGCGCTTTCATCTAAAGCGTTTTCGTCTGAAGCGTTTTCGTCTGAAGCGTTTTCGTCTGTGAGCGGCTGCATGGCGGGCTCCTGTCCGCAGTGCGCACCCGTGGCGCGTATCGCGCGCTGGGCTCGCAAGAGTCCCCTACGCTAACTGATACCAAGCAAACCGGCCAGCGCGCCCGCGAAAAGCAGCCACAGCGGGTGAATCCGCGTGACGCTGCCCAGGATCGCCACGATGGCGGCGATGGCGCCCAGCAACCACGTATGGACAGACGCCTCGGTGATGAGCGAGGCGCTGGCCGCGACCAGGCCCACGGTCATCGGGAAGATGCCCGCCTGAATGACCCCGCGCCAAGGGCGGTCCTTGAATTTTTCCCACAGCCCCAGCGCGATGACGGTGATGATCGACGACGGACCGAATTTGGCGATGGTGGTGGCAAGCACGCCCGGCAACCCCGCGACGTGCCAGCCGACCAGCGTGACGACCATCAGATTGGGCCCCGGCGCGGCCTGGCCCAGCGCGAAGAGCGCGGAAAAGTCGGCGGCGGTCATCCAGCCGTGCACCTCCACGACCTGGCGCTGCATCTCGGGCAGGATGGTGTTGCCGCCGCCGAAGGCCAGCACGGACAGCTGGGTAAAGATCAGGACGAGCGCGATCAGTGTGTGAATCATCGACGTTGCCTCCAGACCATCAGAATGCTGAGCGGCGTCAGGACCGCCATGGTGGGCAGCAACGGAATGCGCAACACGGCAATCGCAATGAAACAGGCGGTGGCGACCACGCCCGCCAGCCAGTCGCGGCGCTTGATGACCGGCATGCCGATCTTCACCGCCATCGAGATCAGCAACCCGGCTGCGGCGGCGGCCAGGCCGGCGAACAGGTGCTGGATGTCGGGATCGTTCTGGAACCGGTCGTAGACCATGCCAAGCATGATGACGATGATGGACGGCGCCAGGATCAGGCCCATCAGCGCGGCAAAGGCGCCGCGCGGACCGCGGAATTTCATGCCCAGGGCGACGGACAGGTTGATGATGTTGCCGCCCGGCAGGAATTGGCACAGGCCCAGCAGTTCGGTGAATTCCGCGCCGGTCAGCCAGCGGTGCTTTTCGACGACCATGCGCCGGGCCAGGGGCAACGCGCCGCCAAAGGCGGTCAGGCCCAGCACGAGGAATCCGTAGAACAACTGGCCGCAAGTAGGGGGAGGCCGTACGCCGGCCTCGTCAAGGGGAAGTGCTGCGTTCATCTTTTTGGTGGCCGGCGTAAGGCCTGCGATGGGAACTGGCGGGGGGCCGCGCCAGAGGTGGATAACGAACTTGCAGCGTACGCTTCGCCTTGAATAATGTCTAATATATGACAAGTTCAAAACTCATATCGAACACATATGGCAAGCGTAGATTTACGGCTCCTGCGTTATTTCCTGGCGGTCGCCGAGGAGTCCCACCTGACCAAGGCCGCCGCCCGGCTGGGCATTCGTCAGCCCCCACTCAGCCAGCAGATCCGGGTGCTGGAGGCCGAGCTGGGCGTGACCCTGTTCCACCGCCTGCCGCGCGGCATGGAACTCACGGAAAGCGGCCGCGCGCTGCTGGACGACGCGCGCAACATCATCGCGATGGTGGACCAGGCCGTGGACGGTGTGCGGCGGGTGTCGCAGGGCGAGGCGGGCCGCTTGACGGTGGGGTTCACGGGGTCGGCGGCATTTCATCCGTTCGTGCCGTCGGTCATCCGCCGTTTCCGCGAAAGCGCGCCGCACGTGCATCTGGTGCTGGAAGAAAGCAGCACCGGGGAACTGCGCGAGGCCGTGGCCGAAGGACGCATCGATGTCGCCTTCATCCGCGGCGCGCACGCGGACCCGGGCGTGCAGATGGAAACCGTGCTTGAAGAGGCCATGCTGGCGGCCTTTCCGGCCGACCATCCCGCCGTCAAGGGGCGCACGCGCAAGCGCATCGCGCTGTCGGAACTGGCGGACGAATCGCTGATCCTGTACCGGCGTCACAGCGGCCCGGGTTTGTACGACGCGATCATTGCCGCCTGCAGCGCCGAAGGCTTCAGCCCGCGCGTCACGCAGGAAGCGCCGCGCATGCTGTCCACGCTGAGTTTTGTTGCCGCGGGGCTGGGCGTGTCGCTGGTGCCGGCGTCGCTGCGCCGCGTGAACATCGAAGGCGTGGTGTACGTCAGCGTGACGCACCCGAAAGCCCTGCGCGCGCCGCTGAACCTGATCTGGCGCGATGCGCCGCTGTCGGGCGCCGCGCGCAAGCTGATCGACGAGGCGCGGCGGCAGCGGGACGCATCGCCGGCGGCGGAAAGCCAATAAACCCGCCAATAGACCCGCCAGTAGACCCGCCAGTAGTCCCGCCAGTAGTCCCGCCAATAGACCCGCCAGTAAACCCGCCGCTGAACCCCGCCGGCAGAACGCCAGTAGGCCCCGGCGCTACACTTGCCGCCACCGCATCCTGCATAGACCAACGTCTTTCCATGCTTTCCGAATCCCCCATCGGCGTGTACGACTCTGGCGTCGGCGGGCTGAGCGTCCTGCGCGCGATCCGCGACGCGCTGCCCAACGAGTCCCTGCTCTACGTCGCCGACTCCGCGCATGTGCCCTACGGGGAAAAGACCCAGGCGTTCGTCGAGCGCCGCGCCTGCGCCATCGCCGACTATTTCGTGTCGCAGGGCGCCCGCGCCATGGTGGTGGCCTGCAACACCGCCACCGCCGCGGCGATCGCGTTGCTGCGCAAGCGTCATCCCGAGCTCATCATCATCGGCGTCGAACCCGCCATCAAACCCGCGGCGCACCTGACGCACACGGGTGTGGTCGGCGTCTTTGCCACGACGGGGACGCTGGCCAGCCCCAAGTTCGCCGCGCTCGTGCAGCGCGAGGCGCCCGAAGTGCGCATCCTGCTGCGCCCTTGCCCGCAGTGGGTCCGGCTGGTCGAGCAAGGCGTGCTGTCGGGCCCCGAGGCCGCTGAGGCCGTGCGCGCACCGGTGGCCGAATTGCGCGAGGCCGGCGCCGACGTGCTGGTGCTGGGCTGCACGCACTTTCCCTTTCTGCGCGACGTGATCCAGGACGCCGCCGGCCCTGGCGTGCCACTGCTGGAAACGGGCGCGCCGGTGGCGCGCTGGCTGCGCCACCAACTGCAGGAACGCGGCCTGCTGAGGGAACGGGGTCCGGGCGGACTGCGCTTGCAGACCACCGGCGAAGCGCCCGCGCTGGCGCAGCGGGCCAGCCTGCTGCTGGGCACCGCAATGACGGCGGAGACGGTGCCCGACGCGTGGCGGGGAACGCCCCCCCCTTGATCCGACGCATCGCCGGGGCACCGCCGGCGGGGCGAATGTGGGATACAGTGGAACGCACGCCCCCCTACGGTTCGCAAGGAGACGCTCATGAAACGCATCCTGATTCCCGTCGATGGTTCGGAACCCGCGCTGAACGCGGTCAAGGCGCTGCTCGACGCGCGCCGCTACGATCCCGTCGAACGCGTGGACCTGCTGACAGTCCAGATTCCCTTGAAGGCCGGCGCGTTCGGCAGCGGCCTGTCGCAGGAAGAGATCGACGCCTATCACCGGGAAGAAGGCGAGGCCGCGGTTGAGTCCGCCCGCGCACTGCTGACGCAGGCCGGCGTGCCGTTCGAGACCCACATCCAGGGCGGCGCGGCCGCCGAGACGATCGTGCGCGTGGCCGAGGAAACCGGCGCAAACGAGATCTTCATGGGGACACGGGGGCTGGGGTCCGTGTCGGCGCTTTTCATGGGGTCGGTCGCCACGGGCGTGCTGTCCCTGACCGAACTGCCGGTCACGCTGGTCAAGTAAGGAGCTGCGATGCTGAATATCCTTGTTCCCGTCGACGGCTCAGAAAACGCCGACCGCGCCGTCGTGTATGCCCGCCGCCTCGCGCAGGGCGCCAAATCGGCGCGCATCCATCTCATCAACATCCAGACCCCGCCACGCGAACGCGCCGGGGTGTCGCGCCTGATCACGCAGGACATGATCAATGACTTCTACGCCCGCGAAGGCCGCGAAGCGTCAGAAGAGGCGCGCAAGCAGCTGGATTCGGCCGGCGTGGACTACGTCAGTCATGTGGTCTTTGGCAACGCGCCGGCGGAAATCGCGGGTTATGCACAGGACCATGGCTGCGCGCGCATCGTCATGGGCACGCGCGGCAATGGCAAGCTGACCAACATCCTGATCGGGTCGGTCGCCAATCAGGTCGTGCAGTTGGCGCACGTGCCGGTCACCCTGGTGAAGTAGGCGCGCGTCATGCCTGCCCTGCGCATCCTGCCCGCGGCCGTCCTGGCGTTGACGCTGCTCAGCGCCTGCGGCGAGGTTGCCAAGTTGCCCGTCGAAGCGGGCATGGGTCCTGATCCCCAACTGCCGCCGCCCAACACCACGCTCATTCCCACGGTGAACACGGCCAAGGCCGTGGGCTGGCAGGACGGCGCGCAGCCGACGCCCGCCGCCGGCCTTGCCGTCACCGCCTACGCCAGCGGACTGGACCATCCGCGCTGGCTGTACGTGCTGCCCAACGGCGATGTGCTGGTCGCCGAGACCAACGCGCCGCCTAAGCCCGAGGACGCGCCGGGCGGCATCAAGGCGTGGGCCACGGGGTTGGTGATGAAGCGGGCCGGCGCCAAGACCGTCAGCGCAAACCGCATCACGTTGCTGCGCGATGCCGACCACGACGGCGTCGCCGAAACGCGGACCGTCTTGCTGCAAGACCTGAATTCACCGTTCGGCATGGCGCTCGTTGGCAACCATCTTTATGTCGCGAATGCGGATGCAGTCGTGCGCTTTCCCTTTACGCCGGGGCAGACGCACATCACCGCCCCCGCCGAGAAGGTCACCGACCTGCCTGCGGGCCTGAACCATCACTGGACCAAGAACCTCATCGCCAGCCCGGACGGGTCGCGGCTGTACGTGTCCGTCGGCTCGAACAGCAACGTGGGCGAAAACGGCATGGACATCGAGGAGGGCCGCGCCGCCATCTGGGAGCTGGACGTGGCCAGCGGCCAGAAGCGCCTCTTTGCAACGGGGTTGCGCAATCCGGTCGGCATGGCGTGGGGGCCGGACGGCAAGACGCTGTGGACGGCGGTCAACGAGCGCGATGAACTGGGCAGCGACCTTGTACCCGACTACATGACCTCTGTGCGCGACGGCGGCTTCTATGGCTGGCCGTACAGTTATTTCGGCCAGCACGTCGATACGCGTGTGACGCCGCCGCGGCCGGATCTCGTGGCGCAGGCCATCGTGCCCGATTACGCGCTGGGCCCGCACACCGCCTCGTTGGGCCTCGCGTGGTCGGGCGGCGCCAAGCTGCCGGCGCCCTTCGTCCACGGCATGTTCGTCGGCCAGCACGGGTCTTGGAACCGCGATCCGCGCAGCGGCTACAAGGTGATCTTCGTGCCCTTCGACCAGAACCAGCCCGCCGGTCCGGCCCTGGACGTGCTGACCGGATTTCTCAATGACGCCGGCCAGGCGCAGGGCCGTCCGGTGGGCGTGGCCATCGACGCGCAGGGCAGCCTGCTGGTGGCGGACGACGTGGGCAACGTGATCTGGCGCGTGGGGTCCAAGCCGTAGCCGTCCGCGTCCGGCGTCTTGGGCCGCACGCCCACCCGCCCCTACAATGGCCGCTCCCGAATTCCAGACTGGAGCGAGCATGAGCACGGAAAAAGTGGCGATCCTCACGGCGGCCGGCAGCGGCATGGGTGCGGCGGCGGCGCGCAAGCTGGCGGCGGACGGCTACCGCGTGGCCATCCTGTCCTCGTCCGGCAAGGGCGCGGCGCTGGCGCAGGAACTGGGCGGCCTGGGCGTCACCGGCTCAAACCGCTCGACCGAAGACCTGTCCCGCCTGGTTGAAGCCACCCTGCAGAAGTGGGGCCGCGTCGATGCGGTGGTCAACAGCGCCGGCCACGGTCCCAAGGGCCCGCTGCTGGAAATCAGCGACGACGATTGGCACCTGGGCATGGAGTTCTACCTGCTGAACGTCGTGCGCATCACGCGCCTGGTCGCGCCGGTGATGAAGCAGCAGCAGTCCGGCGCCATCGTCAACATTTCCACCTACGCCACCTTCGAGCCGGAAGCGCTGTTTCCGACGTCGGGCGTGTTCCGCGCCGGCCTGGCCGCCTTCACCAAAGTGTTCACCGACGAATACGCGCAGCACAATGTGCGCATGAACAACGTGCTGCCCGGCTTCATCGACAGCCTGCCCGAAAAGGAAGACCGCCGCGTGCGCATTCCGATGGGCCGCTACGGCACGGCGCAGGAAGTGGCGGACCTGATCGCGTTCCTGGCCTCCGATGCGTCGTCCTACATCACCGGCCAGAACATCCGCATCGACGGCGGCATCACGCGCTCCGTGTGACGCGCGCGGTATGACGCGCGCGCGACGCGTCATATCCGCCTGATCTCATGCGTTTGGTGTAGTCCCTCGTCCGAATGACGGTATTGAACGCCCCGCCGGGCTTTTAGTACCGTAAGTTTTTGCATTCGATGAGGTGCCCGGCGCATGACCGCTACGCCGTCAGCGGCTGCGCAGCAGTCCGCATCCCCTACCCCCGGCCAGGCTTCGCGCTTTCTGGCGCAGGCGACGTTCGGCCCCACGCCGGCCGACATAGACGCCGTCGTGCGCGGCGGCTACGCGGCGTGGCTGGACGCGCAGCTGGCGATGCCGCCGTCGCAGACGCACTTCGACTGGCTGCTACAAAAGAACCGGAATACCGAGGCCTTCAAGGGCAACGGCATCAACGCGCCGCTGGAATCGACGTTGTGGCGCAAGTTCATCAGTGCGCCCGATCAGGTGCGCACGCGGGTTGCGTTTTCACTGTCGGAGATCTTCGTCGTCGGCGTTTCGTCCATCACGGCGTCGTGGCCGCTTTTTGGCGCGGCGGGCTTCATGGACCTCTTGGCCAAGCACGCGCTGGGCAACTACCAGGACCTGCTGACCGCCGTGACGCAGAACCTGTCGATGGGCTGCATGCTGACCTATCGCGGCAACCGCAAGGAAGATCCCAAGACCGGCCGCCACCCCGACGAAAACTATGCGCGCGAGGTGATGCAGCTGTTCAGCATCGGCCTGCTGGTGCTGAACCAGGACGGCACGGTGAAGATGGTGAACGGCGCGCCCGTCGAAACCTACACCAATGCGGACGTGCAGGGGCTGGCCAAGGTCTTCACGGGCTGGGACATCAACGGGCCGGAGACGAACGTGGAGTTTCATCGCCGTCCCATGGCGCTGAACAACGCGTTGCACTCGATGTCGGAAAAGCGCTTCCTGGGCGCGGTCATCCCGCCCGGCACCGACGGCCATCTGTCGCTCAAGCGCGCCATGGAGGTCATCAGCGCCCATCCCAACGTCGGGCCTTTCATCGGCATGCAGCTCATCCAGCGCATGGTGACCAGCAATCCCAGTCCCGCGTATGTCGGCCGCGTGTCGGCCGTGTTCAACGACGACGGCACGGGCCAGCGCGGCAATTTGAAGGCCGTGGTGCGCGCCATCCTGCTGGACCCCGAGGCGCGCCAGCCGGACCTGTCTTCGCCCCATTGGGGCAAGGTGCGCGAGCCCATCCTGCGTTTTTCGGGCTGGGCCCGCGCATTTGGGGCCACGTCCACCAACGGCGAATGGGCCATGCCGGACACCACGGACAACACGATCAGGTTGGCGCAAAGCCCCATGCGGTCGGCCACGGTGTTCAACTTCTTCCGGCCCCGCTACGTGCCGCCGGTCACCGAACTGGCCCGCCGCCATCTGGTCGCCCCGGAACTGCAGATCACGGACGAGACCAGCATCGCGGGTTACCTGAACTTCCTGGCGATCTACGCGGATCGCGGCTGGGAGGATCTGCAGACGAGCTATACGCCCGAGATCGCGCTGGCCAAGGATCCTGAAGCACTCGTGGCGCGCGTCGTACTGCTACTGGCGGGCGACGCCTTCAGCGCACGCACGGCGGCATCCATCGCCAAGGCCGTGGCCACGCTGCCGCCGGACCGCCCGCGCGACCGGGTTCGCGCCGCGATCATGCTGGTGGCCGCCACGCCCGAATACCTGGTGCAGAAATGACAGACCGTCGCGACCTCGACCGCCGTGCCTTCCTGCTGCGCGCCTTTGCGCTGGGCGCGACCCGCGCGGCCGCCCCGCTGGCGCTGAACCTGGCCGCCATCGGCGCCGCTGCCGCGCAATCCGCCCCGCCCTCGTACAAGGCGCTGGTGTGCGTCTTCCTGTACGGCGGCAACGATCCCTACAACACGCTGGTCCCGTACGATCCGTCGTCGTACCGCGCGTATTCCACGGCCCGCAGCGACATCGCGCTGCCCCGCGACGCGCTGCGCGCCACCCTGCTGCGCGGCAAGGCCGACACGCAGGGCGGCATGCAGTTTGCGCTGGCCCCCGCGCTGGCGCCGCTGGCCCCGCTGTACGAGCGCGGCGACATGGCGGCGCTGCTCAACGTGGGACCGCTGATCGTGCCCACGACCAAGGCCGAATACATCGGGGCGCGCGTGCCGCTGCCGCCCAAGCTGTTCTCGCACAATGACCAGCAATCGGTCTGGCAGGCATTGGCGCCGGAGGGCGCATCGTCGGGTTGGGCCGGCCGCCTGACGGATCTGTTCGCGGGCGCCAACGCGCAGCGCACCTTCACCGGCATCACGGCGGGCGGCAGCACGGTGCTGCTGGCCGGGCGCAAGGTGGCCGGTTATCGCGTGGGCATCAACGGCTCGACACAGATCGACCTGCTGCATCGCGACATGTACGGTTCCAGCGCCTGCACCGCGCTGCTGCGAGACCTGATCACCGAGCCGCGCGAACACCTGATGGAACGCGAGATGTCGCGCATCGCCGCGCAATCCATCTCGGCCGACACGCGCCTGCGGGCCGCCTTGGCGGACGTCGCCGTGCCGGGGGATTTTTCCACGCCGCTCGCCCAACAGCTGCGGATCGTGGCGCGCATCATCGCCGCCCGCGACACGCTGGGCGCGCGGCGTCAGGTGTTTTTTGTGTCGCAGAACGGCTATGACAACCACACGGGGCTGAACGACACGCATCCGGCACTGCTGAAGGAGATGGGCCAGGCGCTGGCGGTGTTCCAGAGCGCGCTGGCAGAGATGGGCGTAGCCGATCAGGTCACCACCTTCACGGCCTCCGAGTTCGGCCGCACGCTGGGTTCCAACGGCAACGGCTCGGATCACGGTTGGGGCTCGCATCACTTCGTGCTGGGCGGCGCGGTCAACGGCGGCCGCTGCTACGGCGCCCACCCGGAAATCGCGCTGAATGGGCCTGGATTCGTCGACAACGGCCGGCTGCTGCCCACTACGTCGGTGGATCAGTTGGGCGCCGACCTGGGCGCGTGGTTCGGCGCCGGCCGGGACGATCTGCGGACGGTGTTCCCGAATCTGCGGCATTTCGGGCCGGAGCCGTTGGGGATGTTGAAGGGTTAGGCACTGGCGCCCACCGCGCAACCGATCTATAACGTCAGGCAACCCGCCCGCCATCCGGCGGCGCCCGCGTTCCCCCCCTTCCCTTCGCACCGCAACATGAGCCTCACCCCCGATCTGGCGTTGCAGCCCGCCACCGAAGAAGACGTGCCGTTCCTGCTGTCCCTGCGCAAGCGCACGATGACGGCGTATCTGGAGCGCGCCGGCATTCCGGTGGACGATGCCGAGCACCTGGCGCGCATCCACTACCACTTTGACGACGCCCAGATCGTCTGGCTGGCCGGCCGTCCTGCCGGCCTGTTCAAGCATTACCGCGATCCAGCGGGCTGGCGCATCGTGCAGATCCAGATCGATCCCGACTTCCAGGGTCAGGGGCTGGGCCGCCGGCTGCTCGCCAAGGTGCTGGACCGGGCGGACAAGGAAGGCGCGCCAGTCACCCTGAGCGTCCTGAAAGGCAATCCCGCCCGGCGGCTGTACGAGGCGCTGGGGTTCACTTCCGTGGAGGAGACCGAGCTGGAGCATGAAATGCGGTATGACCCCGGCGCGGTCCGGCCGGGCGCTTGAACCCTTCGCGGCAGCTTTTTTCCGGACCGCTGGAATAAAGCGGCCCCGGCCGGCGTCCGTAGAGGGCAGTCCCCCAATCCTTTCCCTCTACGAGGCACACCATGCGCAAACACACCGCCGCGGCCCTGGCTCTTGCCTGCGCCGCCCTGTTCTCGGCCGGCGCCCACGCCCAGGCCGTCAAGACCCAGAACGGCATTCTGGTCGATAGCGCCGGCATGACGCTGTACACCTTCGACAAGGACACCGCGGGCAAGAGCGCCTGCGTTGACCAGTGCGCCAAGGCCTGGCCGCCCGCCATGGCCACCGGCGACGCCAAGCCGATGGGCGACCTGACGGTCATCACCCGCCCCGACGGCAGCAAGCAATGGGCCTACAAGAACAAGCCGCTGTACCTGTTCGCCAAGGACACCAAGCCGGGTGACAAGACCGGCGACAACTTCAAGGAAATCTGGCACGTCGTCAAACCCTGATCCGGACTGCTGCCCGATCAGACCATGCGCGCCGAAGACGAAGCCCAGATCCTGGCCTGCATCCCCAGCCTGCGGCGTTACGCGCGCGGGCTGACGGGCGACCCCGACCGGGCCGACGACCTGGTGCAAGACACCCTGGAGCGCGCATGGAGCCGCTATTCCCGCTGGCAGCGGCGCGGCGAACTGCGCGCCTGGATATTCGGCATCATGCACAACCATTTCATCGACGGTGTGCGCGCCGCCAGCCGGCGTACCGACCAGACGGCGCCGGGCAACCTGCCCGACGCGCCGGTGCGCGCCACCCAGACCGATCAGCTTGAAGTGCGCGACCTGGACCGCTGCCTGCAGGCCCTGCCGGCCGAGCAGCGCGAGGTCCTGCTGCTGATTGCGGTCGAAGACCTTTCCTATCAGGAGACCGCACGCATCCTGTCGGTGCCCATCGGCACCGTCATGTCGCGCCTGTCGCGCGCCCGCGAGAAGCTCGGCGCACTGATGCGCGGCCGCGATGCCGCGCCGCGCCTGCGGCCCGTTCCCACCCCGCGTGAAATGCCATGAACGACAAACGCCTCCACCCGGTTCCCGCCGCGGGCACGCCGATCACCGAAGCCGATCTGCATGGCTACGCGGACGGCCAACTCTCCGCCGCGCGTCATGCCGAGGTGGCCGCCTTTCTGGCCGCGCATCCGCAGGACCAGACGCGCGTGGACGACTGGCAGGCGCAACGGCGCGCGCTGCATGCCTTGCTGGACCCCGTGCTGGACGAACCGCTGCCGCTGCGCCTGCCGCTGCGCGCCCCGGCACGGACGTGGCCGTGGCGCGCGATGGCGGCCAGCGTGGCGATTGCCGCGGTCAGCGCCAGCCTGGCGTGGTTCGCGCGCGGCGCCGTCGACGCGCGTCATCTGCAAGCCGCGCTGGCCACCGCCAGTCCCGAGCGCGCGGCGGGCGGCTACGCCCAGCGCGCCGCCATCGCCCACGCCGTGTTTGCGCCCGACATGGGCCGGCCCGTTGAAGTCAGCGGCGAGAACGAGAAGGCGCTGGTGACCTGGCTGACCAAACGCATGGGCGCGCCGATGCGCGCACCGTCGCTGTCGAAAACGGGTTACGAACTGATCGGCGGACGCCTCCTGCCCGGCGGCGCGGGCCCCGTCGCGCAGTTCATGTACGGCGCTGCCGATGGTCAGCGCCTCACGCTGTACGTCACGCGGGAAGCGGCAGGCGGGCAGACCGCCTTCCAGTTCACGCAGGAAGGGCCCGTCCGCGTGTTCTATTGGGTCGAAGGCGAGTTCGGCTACGCGCTGTCCGGCGCGGTCAGCCGCGATGAGTTGCAGCGCGTGTCGCAGGAAGTCTACCGGCAGCTTCAGGGCTGAAGACAGCGGCTCGGAACCGAAACCCGCCAACTGCCCTCGACCTGTCAACCGGCGCTGGCACGCGCCTCGTGCAGCATGTGCAGCGTGATCTTGCGCACCTCGGCCTTGCTCATGTCGATATGGGATCGCAGCAAGCGCGCGGCCTCATCGATGCGGCGCGCCAGCACCGCACGCAGGATGGCCGCGTGTTCGTCGTACGTGGCATCCACCCGGAAGTCCTTCGTGAAATCCAGCCGCCGCACGATGCGGATCTTTTCCGTCACGTCGCGGTGGATCTGCGCCATCTCGGGGTTGCCAGCCGCGGCGACCAGCGCGCAATGAAACGCCTCGTCAAGCTGCCCCACCAGCCGGCCGTCCTGGATGCGCTGCGGCGGCGGCACCAGCCACACGTCGGTCAGCGCGCCCAGCATCCCGGCCCGATCCATGTCCTGCCGCGCGCACAGCTTATCCACCGCCGCCAGCTCCAGCACCACGCGCACGTCGTACAGCGCCTCGAAGCGCTCGAAATCAAAGGGCCGCACCTGCCAGCCGCTGCGCGGCCGCGCCAGCACGAAGCCTTCGCGTTCCAGCCGCGCCAGGCCCAGCCGCACCGGCGTGCGGCTCACGCCAAGCCGCGCCACCAGATCGGCCTCCGTGAAGCGTTCGCCGGGCAGCATCCGGAAGCCGAACAGGTCGTCCTTGATGCGCTGGTAGACCTGATCGGCCAGCGAACCCGCCAGCGCCGGCGACTGGCGGATGGCCGGACCGGCCTGGACGGCTTCCAGCCGCATCATCCGGTCACGACGCACGTGGCGTCTTCGGTGATCACGACGAGCGGATCGCCCGCGTTGACGGGCTTGCCGGGCACGCACCGGATGGCGGACACCGTGCCGGACGCGGGCGCGATGACGGACAGTTCCATCTTCATGGCCTCGACCACCACCAGCGTGTCGCCGGCCGACACGCTCTGCCCCACCTGGACCGGGATCTTCCAGATGTTGCCGCACATGTCCGCGCTGACCAGGCGTTCGCCCTCGCGCAGCACGGTCTCGGCCTCGGGCTGCGCGGCGGGCGGTTCGGCAGCCACATCCTCGTTCTTCCACAGCGCCACCTCGGCATCGAAGGCCGTCTTCTGGCGCGCCTGGAACGCGGCAATGCTGTCCGCCTGCTCGGCCACAAAACGCTGATGCGCCGCGAAGTCGAACATCTCTTCTTCGATGCGGACCGTCGCGCGGCCTTCGCGGAAGTCTTCGCGCAGCACGTCCAGTTCGGCTTCGGTGACCGGATAGAACCGCACCTGATCGAAGAAACGCAGCAGCCAGGGCTTGCCGTCCTGGAACACGGGATTCTTCAGGAACTTGTTCCAGATGGGCAGCGTGCGTCCCACCAGTTGATAGCCGCCGGGCGAATCCATGCCGTAGATGCACATGTAGACGCCGCCGATGCCCACCGTGCCCTCGGCGGTGAAGGTGCGCGCCGGGTTGTACTTGGACGTCAGCAGACGGTGGCGCGGATCGATCGGCACCGCGCACGGCGCGCCCAGATAGACGTCGCCCAGGCCCATGATGAGATAGCTGGCCTCGAACACGATGCGACTCACCTCGTCGCGTGAATCCAGGCCATTGATGCGCTGGATGAAGTCCACGTTGTTCGGCAGCCAGGGCGCGCTGGCGCGCACGGTTTCCTGATAACGCTGCACCGCGCCCAGCGTGGCGCTGTCTTCGAAGGCCATGGGCAGGTACACGACGCGCGTCGGCACCTTCAGCGTCGCGACGTCGGCCAGCCCTTCCTCGATCTTCAGCAGCCTGGCGATGAGCGCGCCCTGCAGGATTACGCGGCTGTCGTAGCGGATCTGCAGCGAGCGCACGCCCGGCGACAGCTCCAGCACGCCAGCCACCGGGTTCGCGTTCAATGCTTCCATCAACAGGTGGATGCGCATGCGCAGCGCCAGGTCCAGCACGTTGTCGCCGTATTCCAGCAGCAGGTAGCCGTCGCCCGCCTGCCGGTACGACACCGAGGGACGCGATCCTTCAGCGGGCAGCGCGGCCACGATCGTCTCGGAGACGGTCGCGGGCACAGGCGTCGGCTCCGTCGCAGCGGGAACCGCCGGCGCCAGATCGGCAATGCGGCGGTCCTGCGCAGCTTCCAGCGCCACGGCCTGCGGGTAGTCGATGCGCACGAAGCGGATGCGGTCGCCGGGCTTGACCTGCCCCACCTTCCACAGTTCGGCGCGGGCAATGGTGACCGGGCACACGAAGCCGCCCAGGCTGGGGCCGTCGCGCGTCAGGATCACGGGGCTGTCGCCCGTGAAGTTGATGCTGCCGATCGCATACTCGCAATCGTGGATGTTGGACGGGTGCAGGCCCGCCTCGCCGCCGTTCTCACGCGCCCACGTCGGCTTGGGCCCGATCAGCCGCACGCCCAGGCGGTTGGAGTTGTAGTGCACCTCCCAGTCGGCCGCGAAGAACGCGTCGATGGCTTCCGGCTGAAAAAAGTCCGGCGCGCCGTGCGGGCCGTACAGCACGCCGATCTCCCAGGTGCTGCCGTATTCGGGGATCAGCGCCGCGGGCGCGGCGTGCGGCAGCGTCTCGGGCGGCGCGGCCGTGGCGCCCGCCAGCTCGGGGCGGATCACGGGCAGCATGTCGCCCACGCGCAGCGTGCGGCCGGCATGGCCGCCGAACTGCCCCAGCGCAAACGTGGAGCGGCTGCCCAGATACAGCGGCACGTCCAGACCGTTGCGCACCGCCAGGTAGCTGCGGCAGCCGGACAGCGCACGGCCGGTGGCCAGCACCTGCCCCGACGTCACGAAGATCGGCTGCCACATCGGCACGGGTTCCCCGTCCAGCGTGGCGGCGCACGAGGCGCCGGTCAACGCCACGACGGCGTCGCCGTGAAAGCGCAGCGTGGGTCCGACCAACGTGGTCTCGATGCCGGCCGCGTCCGGCGCGTTGCCGACGATGCGATTCGCGACGCGAAACGCGTAGTCGTCCATGGGACCGGACGGCGGCACACCGATGTCCCAGTAGCCCGCGCGGCCGGGATAGTCCTGCACGCTGGTGTAGGTCCCGGCTTCCACGACCTCGATCGCCGACGGGCGATACGCAAAGCTTTCCAGAAAGCGCGTGGACAGCTGCCCAGCGCGAAAGCGCGCATCGGCCACGATCTGGCGCAGGTAATCCAGGTTGGTCGCAATGCCGTGCAGGCGCGTGCGCGCCAGCGCGTCGGCCAGCTTGTCCAGCGCGGCCTCGCGCGTGTCCGCATGCACGATCAGCTTGGCCAGCATCGGGTCATAGAACGCGGGCACGTCCGTGCCGGTTTCGACCCAGCCATCGACGCGCACGCCTTCCGGGAACGAGACCTCGGTCAACACGCCTGGCGACGGCTGGAACTGGCGCAGCGGATCCTCCGCATACAGGCGCACTTCAATGGACGCGCCTTGCGGCGCGCGCGACATGGCTGCGAAATCCAGCGGCTCGCCTGCTGCCACGCGCAACATGCACTCCACCAGGTCCAAGCCGGTGACGGCCTCGGTCACCGGATGCTCGACCTGCAGGCGCGTGTTGACCTCCAGAAAATAGAAGGCGTCGCGCCCCGGATCGTAGATGAACTCCACCGTGCCGGCAGAGCGGTAGTTCACCGATTCGCCCAGCTTGACGGCGGCATCCAGCAGCGCGGCGCGCGTGGCGGCCGGCAGCAACGGCGCGGGGGTTTCTTCGATGACCTTCTGGTTGCGGCGCTGCACCGAGCAGTCGCGTTCGCCCAGCGCCAGCACGCGGCCCGCACCGTCGCCAAAGATCTGAACCTCGACGTGCCGCGCGTTGTCCACATACCGCTCGATGAACGCGCCGCCATCGCGAAAGAAGTGCTCGCCCATGCGCTGCACGCTGTCGAACGCCACGGTCAGTTCCGCCTCGTTCTCGCAGCGCGAGAGCCCAATGCCGCCGCCGCCCGCCGTGCTCTTGAGCATGACGGGATAGCCGATGCGCTCGGCCTGCGACAGCGCCTCACCCAGGCTGGACAGGAGCCCGGTGCCCGGCGTCATCGGCACGCCAGCTTCCGCAGCCAGCTCGCGCGAGCGGTGCTTCAGCCCGAACTCGCGTATCTGCAGCGGCGTGGGGCCGACGAAGGCGATGCCCGCGGCCTCGCAGGCGTCCGCGAATTCAGCGCTTTCCGACAGAAAGCCGTAGCCGGGATAGATCGCCTGCGCACCCTGTTCGCGTGCGGCGGCCAGCAGCAGGTCCATGCGCAGGTAGCTGTCGGCCGCCTTCTCGCCGCCCAGCGCCACGGCCACATCGGCCTCGCGCACGTGCGCGGCGTTGCGGTCCGGGTCGGAATAGACGGCCACGCTGCGGATGCCCAGCCGCTTGAGGGTGCGGATGGCGCGGACGGCGATTTCGCCGCGGTTTGCAATCAGAACAGTATCGAACACGGTGCGACTCCCTGAGGTGAGGGCGGGGTTATGGAGTGGGTAGCGGGTAGTCAGCAGGTGGCGGCATTCAGGCTGGCCAGATAGGCCCGCCAGCCGCCGAACGCGGTGATGTCGCGCGCGCCCTCCAGGCCGCGCGGTTCGCAGATGAAGCCCTTGACCAGCCGGCCGTCGGCCAGCTCCAGCGTGCCGATGCCCAGCGGCGCGGGAATCTCGGCCACAAACGCGCCGAAGGCCGTCACCGGCACGTCCCACAGCTCGACCTCGATGGCGGCGCCGCTGTCCATCTTCACCAGCCCGGGCTTGGGCGGTGTGGTGTTGGCCAGGGCGAAGAGGCGGTAGTCGCCCGCCGTCGCCGTCTTCTCGACAAACACCGCGTGGCGCGACGTCAGTTGGTGGTTGAGCGGCATGCCGGTCAGATGCGCGCCCACGACGGCGACGCGCACGGTGTCCGCGGACGGTGCGCCATCCGCCGCCAGCGTGGGCAGCGGCATCCCGGTTGCGCCCAGCGGCAGCCCGCGCCGCGCCTGCCATTGCCTGCCGAACTGCGCCAGCGCGCGGTCCTGCCACGCCAGTCCGATCAGCGTGATGCCGGACGGCAGCCCATCGGCGCGCATGCCGGCCGGCACGGCCAGCGCGGACAGATCGGCCAGATTGGCGAAGTTGGTGTAGACACCCAGGCGGGAATTGAGCGTGACGGGGTCCGCTTCAAGCTGGGCGATGGTGTAGATGGACGGCGAGGTCGGCACGACCAGCGCGTCAAAGCCTTCCAGCGCGCGATGGATCTGGCGGGTGAGCTCGGCGCGCCGGTACTCGGCCTTGAACGCGTCCAGCGCGGTGTAGTTCGCGGCCTGTTCGACAATGCCGCGCACCACCGGATTGATGGCGCCGGGGTTCTCTTTCCACAACGATTCCACGGCCGCAAAGCGTTCGGCGACCCATGGCCCTTGATACAGCAGCGCGGCCAGTTCGCTGAACGGCGCGAAGTCGATGGTCTCGACCTGGGCGCCCTCGGCACGCAGTGCACGCACCGCGTCGTCGAACACGGCGGCGGCCTGCGTGTCGCCAAAGAATTCCAGCGATGCGGGCACCGCCAACCGAGGCGCCTTCGGCCACGGCAGCGACGCGCCAACCGGCATGGGGCGCGAATACGGATCGGCATCGTCGTACCCGCCGGCCACTTGCGCCACCTTGTCGGCGTCGTCCACCGTCAGCGCAAAGATCGATACGCAGTCCAGCGTGCGGCACGCCGGCACTACGCCTGCGGTGCTGAGCCAACCCTTGGTCGGCTTGAGCCCGACGATATTGTTGAAGCCGGCCGGCACACGCCCGGAGCCCGCGGTATCGGTGCCCAGCGAAAACGCCGCGATGCCGCGCGCGACCACCGATGCCGAACCGGAGCTGGAACCGCCGCTGACGTAGGCGGGATCGAACGTGTTGGCCACGGCGCCATGCGGCGATCGCGTGCCCACCAGGCCGGTCGCGAACTGGTCCAGATTCGTCTTGCCGATGAGGATGGCGCCGGCCGCGCGCAGACGGCGCACGACGGTGGCGTCTTCCTGCGGTGTATAGGCGAACTCGGGACACGCCGCGGTCGTGGGCCAGCCGGCCGCATCGATGTTGTCCTTGATCGCGAAGGGAACGCCATACAGCGGCAGGCGCGAGATGTCGCCGCCCGCCGCGGCCAGCAAGAGACGCAGGCCGTCGAGCTGTTCGTCGAGCTGCGCGCGGTCCACGCGCCGGATCCAGGCATTGTCTTCGACGTCATCCGGCGCGGCCACATGGCCGGCCAACAAGCCTTCAGGCTGCGCACCGTCGCGGTAGGCGGCCTGCCATTGCGCGATCGTCCAACCGGCGGGGTGCTTCTGCGTTGCTGCGGCATTCATGCTGGAATCCTTTCTTGTATACAAGTACGGATTCCCAAGCAAAGTGCGTGCCATGTTGGCCGCGCACGCCGCTTTCCCTCTGAAGCGCGGCAAGACCGCGCGCCTGGCGCTTTCGCAGGCCATCGCATCGGCATGCACGCCGCACCGTCATCGCGCGCAACACGCACCGATTCTGTGCAGACGGCACCGTTCTGATCCCCGTCGCGCGGCGCCGCCATCGCCACGCGCCTTCGCGTAAACCCGCCCGCTTCATACAGCAGCCGCATGCCTGCCAAAACTTGGCACGCGTTTTGCTTTTGAGTCTCTGTGCGACTGCATTTTCAGAACGTTCTCTCGCCGGCCAGGCCGGCACCTTCCATCCAGGAGTCACCATGAAACGCAGACTAGCCCTTAAGCAACTGACCGCCGTGAGCCTGTTGGCCATGACAGGATGGATGCCGCAGGTCCATGCCGCCGAGGACACCATCAAGGTCGGCATCCTGCATTCGCTGTCGGGCACCATGGCCATCTCGGAAACGTCGCTCAAGGACGTGGCCCTGATGACCATCGACGAGATCAACGCCAACGGCGGCGTGATGGGCAAGAAGCTGGAAGCCGTGGTGGTGGACCCCGCCTCGAACTGGCCGCTGTTTGCCGAGAAGTCGCGCCAGCTGCTCGCGCAGGACAAGGTGGCGGTGGTCTTCGGCTGCTGGACCTCGGTGTCGCGCAAGTCGGTGCTGCCGGTGTTCAAGGAACTGAACGGTCTGCTGTTCTACCCCGTGCAGTACGAAGGCGAAGAGCTGGAGAAGAACGTGTTCTACACGGGCGCCGCGCCCAACCAGCAGGCCATTCCCGCCGTCGAATACCTGATGAGCGAAGACGGCGGCGGCGCCAAGCGCTTCGTGCTGCTGGGCACCGACTACGTCTATCCCCGCACCACCAACAAGATCCTGCGCGCCTTCCTGCATTCCAAGGGCGTGAAGGACAGCGACATCGACGAGGTCTACACCCCGTTCGGTCACTCCGACTACCAGACCATCGTCGCGAACATCAAGAAGTTCGCCACGGGCGGCAAGACGGCCGTGATCTCGACCATCAATGGCGACTCGAACGTGCCCTTCTACAAGGAACTGGGCAACGCCGGCCTGAAGGCCACCGACGTGCCGGTCGTGGCGTTCAGCGTGGGCGAAGAGGAACTGCGCGGCGTCGACACCAAGCCGCTGGTCGGCCACCTGGCTGCGTGGAACTACTTCCAGTCCGTCAAAAACCCCGTCAACGACGCATTCATCGCGAAGTGGAAGGCCTACGCCAAGGCCAAGAATCTGCCCAACGCCAACACCGTCGTGACGAACGATCCGATGGAAGCCACCTACATCGGCATCCACATGTGGAAGCAGGCGGTTGAACAGGCCAAGACCACCGACGTCGACAAGGTCATCGCAGCGATGGGTGGGCAGAAGTTCAACGCGCCGGACGGCTACACGATCGAAATGGACAAGACCAACCACCACCTGCACAAGCCCGTCTACATCGGCGAGATCAAGGCGGACGGCCAGTTCAGCGTGGTGTGGAAGAGCAAGGGTCCGATCCGCGCCCAGCCGTGGAGCCCGTACATCCCGGGCAACGAAGGCAAGCAAGGCCTGTAGTCTCAACCCCAAGGAAAAGGTAGCCATGCGCATCGCGGCAATCGCACACTTCTTGCGTCGTTTCCTCCTGGCATGGCTGATCGCCGTGCCGGCGCTGGCCGCGCCCGCGGCCGCCGCCGGCGTGGACCAGGCCCTGCTTGCGCCGCTGGCCGGCGACGACACCGACGCCAGGCTGCAGGCGATTGCCGCGCTGGGCCAACTGCCCGATCCCGCTGCGGCCGCGGTGCTGCAGGCGCTGGGCAGCGACCAGCTCTACGCCACTGCCGACGGCCGCGTGCTGATCGGCGCCGGCGGGTCGCGCGCCACTGACCCTTCCACGAGCGCTGCCGTGGACCTGCCCGCGGACGCGGGCACGATTTCCATCAACAACCGCCTGCGCCGCGCCATCGAGGCCGCGCTGGCGGGATCCCGCCTGTTCTCCGACAACGCCAACGAGCGTCTTGACGCGGCCCGGCGGCTGCAGCAGACCGGCGACCCGGCGCGCCTGCCGATGCTGGAAAAGGCGCTGGCTGCGGAGAAGAGCGAGGCCGTGCGCGGCGCACTGCTGATCGCGCAAGCCAATCTGGAACTGAAAAGCGAAGACCCCGCCAAGCGCCGCCACGCGGTGCAGGTGTTGGGCGACACGAAGAATGCGGCCTTCCGGCCCACGCTGGCGGCCCTGACGCAGGAGCGCGACGGGACGTACACCGAACCCGACGCCGGCGTCCGCGAGGCGGCGGCCAATGCGCTCAAGCAGATCGACCGGCACCTGGCCACGATCGAATGGGCCGGCAATCTCTTTTACGGCGTGAGCCTGGGCAGCGTGCTGCTGCTGGCCGCGCTGGGCCTGGCCATCACCTTCGGCCTGATGGGCGTCATCAACATGGCGCACGGCGAACTGCTGATGATCGGCGCGTATGTGACGTACGTGGTGCAGACGGTGTTTCGCGCCTGGCTGCCGGGCTGGCTGGACTGGTATGTCGTGGCCGCGTTGCCGCTTGCCTTCGTGGTGACGGCGCTGGTGGGCATGGCGCTGGAACGCACCGTGATCCGCTGGCTGTATGGCCGTCCGCTTGAAACGCTGCTGGCCACCTGGGGCATCAGCCTGATGCTGATGCAGGGCGTGCGGTCGCTCTTCGGCGCGCAGAACGTGGAGGTCGGCAACCCCAGCTGGATGTCGGGCGGCGTGACCGTGTTGGGCGGGCTGGTGCTCACCTACAACCGGCTCGTCATCATCGGCTTTGCCTTCTTTGTCGTCTTCCTGGTGTGGGCGTTGCTGAACCACACGCGGCTTGGCCTCTTCGTGCGCGCCATCACGCAGAACCGGCGCATGGCGGACTGCGTGGGCGTGCCCACCGGCCGCGTCGACATGCTGGCCTTCGGCCTGGGCTCCGGCATCGCGGGGCTGGCCGGCGTGGCGCTCTCGCAGCTGGGCAACGTGGGGCCGGACCTGGGCCGCGGCTACATCGTCGACTCGTTCATGGTCGTGGTGCTGGGCGGCGTGGGCCAGCTTGCCGGCACCGTCATCGCCGCGCTCGGCCTGGGCGGCGTGAATAAATTCCTGGAGCCTTACGCGGGAGCTGTCATGGCCAAGATCACCATCCTGGTGCTCATCGTGCTGTTCGTCCAAAAGCGGCCGCAAGGCCTGTTCGCCCCCAAGGGCCGGAGCGTCGAATGAAACAGACCGCGCTGACCGACCTTAACCTGCTGGCGCGCCGCCCGATCTTCTCGGGCCGCGTGTGGGCGGCGCTGGCCGCGGGCGTCGTCCTGCTGGCGCTGTTGCCGCTGATGAATCTGGTGTTTCCGCCCGGCCATGCACTGCATGTGTCGGCCTACGCCGTGGCCTTGATGGGCAAGTTCATGTGCTACGCCATGGCGGCGCTGGCGCTGGACCTGGTGTGGGGCTATGCGGGCATCCTGTCGCTGGGCCATGGCCTGTTCTTTGCGCTGGGCGGCTACGCGCACGGCATGTACCTAATGCGCGCCATCGGCCGCGACGGCGTCTACCAGAGCGACCTGCCCGACTTCATGGTGTTTTTGGACTGGAAGACCTACCCCTGGTACTGGTCGTTCACGGAACACTTCTGGTACGCGATGCTGCTGGTGGTGCTGGTGCCCGGCGTGCTGGCCTTCGTCTTCGGCTACTTTGCCTTCCGCTCGCGCATCAAGGGCGTGTACTTCTCGATCATCACGCAGGCGCTGACCTTTGCCGCGATGCTCCTGTTCTTTCGCAATGACACGGGGTTTGGCGGCAACAACGGCTTTACCGATTTCAAGCGCATTCTGGGCTTTGACATCACCGCGCCGGGCACGCGCGCCACGTTGTACTGGGTGACGCTGGCGGCGCTGGCCGGCGCGCTGATTCTTGCGCGCATGGTCACGCAGAGCAAGCTGGGACGCGTGCTGACCGCCGTGCGCGATGCCGAAAGCCGCGTGCGCTTCATCGGCTACGACCCGCTGGGCTTCAAGCTGTTCGTGTGGACGCTGTCGGCCGTGCTGTGCGGCATCGCCGGGGCGCTGTACGTGCCGCAGGTCGGCATCATCAATCCCGGTGAAATGTCCACCGAGAACTCCATCGAGATGGTCATCTGGGTGGCGACGGGCGGGCGCGGCACGCTGATCGGTCCCATCATCGGCGCGGGCGCCGTCAACGGCCTGAAGACCTGGTTCACCAGCGTGCTGCCGGAATACTGGCTGTACGCGCTGGGCCTCATCTTCGTGCTGGTGACCCTGTTCCTGCCCACCGGCATCGTCGGTCTTGCCCGCCGCATCGCGGCCCGCGTCCAGGAGAAAAAGGCATGACCACCACGCACACCGAATCGGCCACGCTGGACGGCGGCCCGAGCGGCGACGCCGGCTATGGCCGGGTCAGCCCCAAGGGCCTGGACACCAGCCACGGCGCCATCCTGTACCTGGAAGGCATCACGGTCAGCTTCGACGGCTTCAAGGCGCTGAACGACCTGACGCTGGATATCGGCGTGGGCGAACTGCGCTGCATCATCGGCCCCAACGGCGCCGGCAAGACCACGATGATGGATGTCATCACCGGCAAGACGCGGCCCACGTCGGGCACGGCGTACTTCGGCCAGAGCATCGACCTGACGACGCTGAGCGAGGCGCAGATCGCGCACGCGGGCATCGGCCGCAAGTTCCAGCGCCCCACGGTGTTCGAACAGCACACCGTGTTCGAGAACCTGGAGCTGGCGAAGAAGACGGACAAGCGCGTGCGCCCCACCCTGTTCTCGCGGCTTTCCAGCGAACAGGCCGACCGGATCGGCGAGACGCTGGACCTGATCCGGCTGCGGCCCGAGGTATGGCGGCCCGCGGGCCTCTTGTCGCACGGCCAGAAGCAGTGGCTGGAGATCGGCATGCTGCTGATGCAGGAGCCGCAGTTGCTGCTGCTGGACGAACCCGTGGCCGGCATGACCGACGCCGAGACCGAACGCACCGGCGAACTCTTGAACGAACTGCGCGGCCGGCATTCCCTGATGGTGGTGGAACACGACATGGACTTTGTGAACCAGATCGCGGGCGATGGCAAGGTGACGGTGCTGCACGAAGGCTCGGTGCTGGCCGAAGGCCCGATGAGCCGTGTGCAGGCCGACCCGCGCGTGATCGAAGTCTACTTGGGGCGCTGAACATGCTGGACGTAAGCACGATCGACCAATACTACGGCGGCAGCCATACCCTGCGCGGCGTGTCGCTGTCGGTGCGGCAAGGCGAATGCCTGGCGCTCCTGGGCCGCAATGGCGTGGGCAAGACGACGCTGCTCAAGTGCGTCATGGGCGTACTGCCCGTGGCGCGCGGCGGCATCGCCTTCGACGGAGCCGACATCACGCGCCTGGCGCCGCACCAGCGCGCCGCGCGCGGCATGGCTTATGTGCCCCAGGGCCGCGACATCTTCGCGCGGCTGACGGTCGAAGAAAACATCCTGATGGGCATGGCGACCAAACCCGCGGCCCGCGCCCGCCGCATCAAGGAGGAAGTCTTTGAACTGTTCCCGGTGCTGAAAAGCATGCTGGCGCGGCGCGGCGGCGATCTGTCTGGCGGGCAACAGCAGCAGTTGGCCATCGCGCGGGCGCTGGTGGCCGAGCCCAAGCTCATCATCCTCGACGAGCCCACCGAAGGCATCCAGCCGTCCATCATCAAGGACATCGCGCGGGTGATCCACATGCTGCGCCAGCGCGGCGACATCGCGATCCTGCTGTGCGAACAGTATTTTGATTTTGCGCGCGAACTGGCGGACCAGTTTGTCGTGCTGTCGCGCGGCGAGGTGGTGGCAAGCGGCGGGCGCGATGCCATCGACGGCGAGGACGTGCGGCGGCATCTGTCGGTGTGACGGCGGCGCGGCGCCGGACTGCGGCGCGGTAGATGGACTATGCTCCGGGTCTTGCCTTGCTCAATGGCATGGCGCAGTTGCATTGTGCAGATTCACAGCGCATCACCCGAAGGAGGAGCCCTCATGTCCGACGTCATCATCTATCACAACCCCAAGTGCGGCACCTCGCGCAACACGCTGGGCCTGATCCGCAACGCCGGCATCGAGCCGCAGGTCGTCCTGTACCTGGAAACGCCGCCCTCGCGCGACACGCTGAAAGCGCTGTTCAAGAAGGCTGGCGTCAGCGTGCGTGATGCCCTGCGCGAAAAGGGCACGCCCTACGCGGAACTGGGTCTGGACGACACGTCGCTGTCGGATGACGCGTTGCTGGACGCGATCGAGCACCACCCGATCCTGCTGAACCGTCCCTTTGTGTCGACGCCGCTGGGCGCGAAGCTGTGCCGGCCGTGCGAACTGGTGCTGGACATTCTTCCGTCGCCGCAGAAGGGGGCCTTCTCGAAGGAAAGCGGCGAGCCGGTTGTCGATGCGCAGGGCAATCGCATCCAGAAGTAAAAGCGGCCGTATCGAAGCGCGTTGTAAGGGAACTGACGGGTACGGTCATTACCATCGCGGCAACCGATTTATTACGCCGCGATGACGTGTCATGGATTTCCCGGAAAGCTTCAACCAGTCCCTTTTTCTTCTGATCAACGCCGACCCCGCCACGCCCGCGTGGCGGATCCATGCGGCCATGCTGGTGGCGAACAAGCTCATCCTGCTGGTGCCGGGCGTCATGGCCGCCGTGTGGCTGTGGGGCAAGGAAGCCCAGCGCAGCCTGATGCTCAAGGCGCTGGCCAGCGTCGCCGTGGCGTTGGCCGCCAGCTATTTATGCGGCGTGCTGTGGCCGCATCCGCGGCCCTTCGTGATCGGCCTGGGGCACGCCTTCTTCGCGCACAAGGCGACCTCGTCGTTTCCCAGCAATCACACGATCATCATCGCGGCCTTCGCCTTCGCGCTGATCCTGGATCGCCGTTGGACGGGATGGGGCTGGCTGGCATTGGCGGGCGCGTTGCTCGTGGGGACGTCGCGCGTGTACCTGGGCGTGCATTTCCCGCTGGATATCCTGGGCGGATTGCTGCTGGCGCCCATGGCCGCGGCGGTCACGATTCCCATGTGGCGCCGCGCGGGCGTGCCGGTGACGGCGGCGGTACAGGGGCTGTATCGCAAGGTGCTGGCCCTGCCGATTTCGCGTGGATGGATCCGCGCATGACGGGGGTCACGACGGCCGGCGCGGCAGCGGCCGCAATGGCCGCTCCCGCCCTGCCCCTCAATTCACTGCAACTTTCGCTTCCTTGACCAGCTTCGCGTAATTCGCGGTGTCCGCGCCGATGCGCGCCTTCATCTCCGCGGGCGTGTCGCCGATCGGCACCGCGCCGATTTCCGCCATGCGGCGCGTGAAGTCCGGCGAACGGATGATCTTCACCATCTCGGCATTCAGCCGGTCGACCACCTCCTTGGGCGCCGCCGCTGGCGCCAGCACGCCGAACCACGTACCCATGTTGAAGGGCTTCAGACCGGCCTCTTCCATGGTCGGTACGTCCGGCAGCGCGGCCGAACGCTGGTTGGTGGTAACGGCCAGCGCACGCAGCTTGCCGCTCTGAATGTGCGCCAGCACCGGCGTGATCGTGTCGAACGACATGTCGATCTGGCCGCCCAGCAGATCGGTCGTCAGCGGACCACTGCCCTTGTACGGCACATGCAGCAACTGCACATGGCCCGCGCGCTCGAACTGTGCGCCGATCAGATGCTGGCCCGTGCCCATGCCGTTGGAACCATAGGTCAGCTTGCCGGGCGACGCCTGCGCCAGTTTCAACAGCGACGCCACGTCCTTGGCGGGCAGCTTGGGATTGACGACCAGCACGTTGGGCACAAGCGCCACCGTGGTGACCGGCGCGAAGTCCTTCTGGAAGTCGTAATGCAGGCTTTTGTAGACACTGGTGGCGATGGTGTGATGCACCGCGCCCATCAGCAACGTGTAGCCGTCCGGCGCCGCCTTGGCGACGTAGTCCGCGCCCAGCGTCGACCCTGCGCCCGGCTTGTTCTCGACCACCACCGGCTGGCCGAGGCTCTTGGCCAGCTCCTGCCCCAACGCGCGCGCCAGCACGTCCGTCGTGCCGCCCGCCGGGAACGGCACGATCAGGCTCACGGGACGCGCCGGGTAGGACTGCGCCTGCGCGCCGCCCGCGAATGAAACGCCGATCAGGCAGGCGAACGCCAGAGCGCGCGCGGTCATCGCTTTCTTATGCATGATTTGTCTCCTGACTACGAATGAACTTCGCTTGTTGTTGTGTTGCCGGGCGCAGGGGTCGGATCTGATGTCCTCTTACCTGACCGGATTTCCTGAAGCCGTAAGACAGATTCAGGTGTCTGACACCGGAATCAGTCCTACATCAAGAAGGGTGTCTGACACCGGAATCCGTCCTACATCCGGAAGCCGTCTATGCCGCCTTGGCTTGCGCCGATTCCGCCAGCTTTGCGCAGACCGCCTTGGTCACCTGCTCGGTCGTGGCGTGGCCGCCCAGGTCGCCGGTGTGCAGCGCGGGATCGGCGGTGACGCTTTCAATGGCCTGCATCAGCCGCGCCGCCGCGTCGGTTTCGCCCAGGTGTTCCAGCAGCATCACCACCGACCAGAACGTCCCGACCGGATTGGCGAGTCCCTTGCCCATGATGTCGAAGGCCGAGCCGTGGATGGGTTCGAACATGGACGGGTAGCGGCGTTCGGGGTCGATGTTGCCGGTGGGCGCAATGCCCAGGCTGCCGGCCAGGGCGGCCGCCAGGTCGCTCAGGATGTCGGCGTGCAGGTTGGTGGCGACGATGGTGTCCAGGGTCGCGGGCCGGTTGACCATGCGGGCGGTGGCGGCGTCGACCAGTTCCTTGTCCCAGGTCACGTCGGGAAATTCGCGGCTGACCTGCACGGCGATCTCGTCCCACATCACCATGGCATGGCGCTGGGCATTGGACTTGGTGACAACGGTCAGCAGCTTGCGCGGCCGCGATTGCGCCAGCTTGAACGCGAAGCGCAGAATGCGCTCGACCCCGGCGCGCGTCATGATCGACACGTCGGTCGCGGCTTCGATGGGATGGCCTTGATGCACGCGGCCGCCAACGCCCGAGTACTCGCCTTCGGAGTTCTCGCGCACGATCACCCAGTTAAGTTGCTCGGGCGTGCATCGCTTGAGCGGTGCGTCGATCCCCGGCAGGATGCGCGTGGGGCGCACGTTGGCGTATTGGTCGAACCCCTGGCAGATCTTCAGGCGCAGGCCCCACAAGGTGATGTGGTCGGCGATGTCGGGGTCGCCGGCCGAGCCGAACAGGATCGCGTCCTTGTCGCGCAGCGCATCCAGCCCGTCGGCGGGCATCATGACGCCATGCTTGCGGTAGTAGTCGCCGCCCCAGTCGAAGTCTTCAAATTCGAACCGCAGACCGCCCTGGGCGGCGAGTTCCTGCATGACGCGCTGGCCGGCGGGAATCACTTCCTTGCCGATGCCGTCGCCGGGGATGGTTGCAATGCGATAGGTCTTCATGGTGCCAGCGCTCCGTGCGGATGAGTCTGCTGGCACTGTACCGAGCGCGGCGCGTGGTGAACGCGCCGAAATTCACAACATTTTCAACTTGAAGTTGAAAGTGCCGCCTCGGTACGGCGCTGCGGCTGCGCGCTGCGCCAGGCCGCCTCGTGCGTCAGCAGCCAGCGCTTGCGGTGCAGGCCGCCGCCGTAGCCCGTCAGCGTGGCGTTGGCGCCGATCACGCGATGGCACGGAATGACGATGCCCACGGGATTGGCGCCGTTGGCCAGCCCGACCGCGCGCACGGCCGTGGGACGGGCGATTCGCGTCGCCAGCGTGCCGTAGCTGATGGTGCTGCCGCCTTCGATGCCGCGCAGCGCGTGCCAGACCTGCTGCTGGAAGCGCGTGCCGCCCAAGGCGACCGGAAGATCCGAGATGACGTCCACGTCGCCATCGAAATACGCTTGCAGCGCGCGGCTTGCCTGCGAAGGCTGCGCGGCGTCCTGCAGTTGCACCGCGCCCCGGCCGTACTGGCGCTGCAACAGCAGGTGCATGCGGGATTCGTAGTCTTCCCAGTCCACGGCGCGCAGGTGGGCTTGGGCATCGGTCAGCACGAGCATCCGGCCAATGGGGGTGGGAACCCGTTCCACCAGAAAGGTGTGTACCGGCATGATGTCGCTCCGGATAGGTAGGCAAGCCGCCAATATAGACCCGCCGCCAGACCGGGTGCTGGCGGTTTTCGGACAGCAGTGTGACATTCACAACCCTGTCCGAAATCCGCTAGATCTTGCCCGCCCGGCGGCGTTAGCATCGCTTCATGAACCTGAACCACGATGCCTGCTACAGCGCCATCCAGGTGCGCGACGCCCGCTACGACGGCCGCTTCTTCACGGCCGTCAAGACCACGCGCATCTATTGCCGCCCGGTCTGTCCGGCGCGCACGCCCCTGTCGAAAAACGTCACGTTCTTTTCGACGGCCGCAGCCGCGCAGGAGGCCGGGTTCCACCCTTGCCTGCGCTGCCGCCCGGAAACGGCGCCCGAAGTCGGCCCCGGCCACGAGTTGCCGCCCACCGTGGCGCGCGCATTGCAGCGTATCGAGCTGGGCGCGCTGGACGAGGCCGGCGTCGACGCGCTGGCGCAGCGTCTGGGCGTGGGCGAGCGGCAGTTGCGGCGCCAGTTCCGCCAGCACCTGGGCGCCTCGCCCGTCGCATTCGCGCAGACGCGCCGCGTGCTGCTGGCCAAGCAGCTCATCCATGAAACGCAGTTGCCCATGGCCGAGATCGCCTTCGCGTCGGGATTCGGCAGCATCCGCCGTTTCAACGAGGTGTTCCTCGACCTGTTCGGCCGGGCGCCCGGCGAACTGCGGCGTTCAGGCAAGCCGGAGGTGCCGGCGGGCCAGGATGGGGAAATCAAGCTGCTGCTGCGCTACCGCCCGCCCTACGACTGGGACGCCATGCTGGCGTTCCTGCGGCTGCGCGCCATTCCCGGCGTCGAGTCCGTGACGGGCGACACCTATGCGCGCACCGTCAGCCTGGATGGTGCGCAAGGCACGGTCACGGTGCGGCCGGGCGCGGGCGACGCGCTGCAGGTGGCGGTGCGCTTTCCTCATCTGCCGTCACTGCCGGCCATCATCGCGCGTCTGCGCCGCGTGTTCGACCTGGCCAGCGACCCGGCGGCAATCGCTGCGCAGTTTGCCGCCGATCCAGTCATGACGGCGCTGATGCAGGCGCGGCCGGGGCTGCGCGTGCCGGGCGCGTGGGACGGTTTTGAACTGGCCATGCGGGCAGTGCTGGGACAACAGATCACCGTGGCCGCCGCCATCCGGCTGGCGGGCAAGCTGGTGGCGGCGCATGGCAAGCCGCTAGCGCAGCCGGACGGCGCGCTGACGCACGTGTTTCCCGAGCCGGACGTGGTGGCCGCCGCCGAACTGGCCTCGCTGGGCATGCCGCGCAGCCGGGCGGCGACGCTGTCCGCGGTGGCCGCGGCAGCGGTCGCGGACCCGCATCTCTTTGACGCCGCCGTCGACCTGGAAGACGCCGTGCGGCGGTTGCGCACGATACGCGGCGTGGGGGAATGGACGGCGCAATACATCGCGCTGCGGCAACTGCGTGAGCCGGATGCGTTTCCGCATGCGGATATCGGCTTGATCCGCGCGCTGGAAAAGCTGGAATCGCGGGCCTACACACCCGCGCAACTGCTGGCGCGATCTGAGGCCTGGCGGCCGTGGCGCGCCTACGCGGCGCAGCACCTGTGGACAGCGTGATCGAGGTTGAAGAAAGCACGCGCAACGGGATCTAGCACAAAAGAACAGCGCTTCACCACCGCCCCTCCGACCCTTCGCCGAAATACGCCACCAGGAAATCCACGAACACCCGCACCTTGGCGGACAGGTGGTGCCTTTCCGGGAAAACGGCGTAGATATCCGCCTGCGGCAGCGCATAGTCCTCTAGCACCTGCACCAGCCGGCCGCTGCGCAGGTAGCGCGCCAGGTCCCATTCCGCGCGTTGCAGGATGCCCAGGCCGGCCAGGCCCCAGGTCAGCGTGACCTCGCCATCGTTGCTGCTGAGGTTGCCGCGCACCTTCACGGTTTCGCTGCGCCGGCCTTTCGTGAAACGCCACAGCCCATAGGCAGCGTCGTTCTGGCGCAGCACGATGCACTGGTGCCGCGCCAGATCATGCGGCGTGGTCGGCGTGCCGTGTTTTTTCAGGTAACCGGGCGACGCGCACACGAGGCGCCGGTTGGGCGCGATCTTGCGCGCGATGAGACTCGTGTCGGGTAGATCGCCAAAGCGCACCGCAACGTCAAAGGCCTCGCGCACGAAGTCGGCCGGCCGGTCGGTCAACTGCAATTGCAGCGAGACTTCGGGATACTGCTGCGCGAATTCCGCGATGGCCGGCGCGATATAGCTGCGCCCGAAACCCAGCGGCGCATTGACCTTGAGCAGGCCGCGCGGGGCGGCCTGACGGCTGGCGATGAGCGCGTCCAGGTCGTCGATCTCGCCCAGGATGCGGCGGGCGTTTTCCAGATACACCTCGCCCTCGGCGGTAAGACTGAGGCGCCGCGTGCTGCGGTTGAAGAGCCGCACGCCCAGCCGCGCCTCGATCTGCGCCAGCCGCTTGCTGACTGCGGCAGGGGTGACATCAAGCTCGCGCGCCGCGGCCGACATGCCGCCCGCGCGCGCAAGCTCAACGACAAGGAGCAGTTCGCTGGAATGCCCCATCGGTGCGGCCCGCGCGGCTTAGTCGCGGAAGTTTTCGAACTGCAGCGGCAGCTCGACGTCGGTCTTTTTCAGCAATGCAATGGCGGTCTGCAGGTCGTCGCGCTTCTTGCCCGAGATGCGCAGCTTGTCGCCATTGATCTGCGATTCGACCTTGAGCTTGGCGTTCTTGATGGCGGCGATGAGCTTCTTGGCGACGGGCTGTTCGATGCCCTGCTTGATGGTGACCTTCTGGCGGGCGCCGCCCAGGTTTTCGAGCGGGTCGGCCACGTCCAGGCAGCGCACGTCGATGCCGCGGGCAGACAGGCGGCCGCGCAGGATGTCCAGCATCTGCTTGAGCTGGAACGCGCTGGAAGCGACCTGGGTCACGACATAGCCCTCGAGTTCGAACTTGGCTTCGGTGCCCTTGAAGTCGAAGCGCGTGGACAGTTCGCGGTTGGCTTGGTCGACGGCGTTGGTCAGTTCGTGTTTGTCGACTTCGGAGACGACGTCAAAAGTAGGCATGACACGGGGTCCTGTGAAAATTGGCGGGAAAGTGTAATGCCCGCCATTTTACCGGCCCCGCGTCCGGCGTCACGCCGTCATGTCGTGACCACCAGCAGGCGCTCGGGCTGCAAGGGATGCGGCATGACATGGGCGTCGATGCCGTAGGCCAGGAACAGGTTCTTCGGCGTCAGCACCTCGGCCGGCGTGCCCGACGCGATGGCCCGGCCGCCGCACAGCAGGAGCAAGCGGTCGCACCAGCGCGCCGCCAGGTTCATGTCGTGCAGGATCACCAGTACGCCGGTATCGCCGTCGTGGGCCAGGCCCGCCGCGACGCGCAAGAGGTCGCCCTGGTGCTTGGGGTCCAGACTGGCGGTGGGTTCGTCCAGCAGCAGATAGCGCGGCTCACCCTGCGCCCGGGCCGCCTTGCACTGCACCAGCACGCGCGCAAACTGCACCCGCTGCTGCTCGCCCCCGGACAGCTCGGGATAGCGGCGCGCATTCAGATGCGACACGTCGGCCCAGCCCAGCGCCTGATCCACCAGCGTGTCCACCTGCGCGGGCGACAGTTCGGGAAACGGGTACGCCCCCATTGCCACCACGTCACGCACGTCCAGGTCGAAGCTCAACCCGGGCTTTTGCGGCAGCACGGCGCGCAGGCGGGCCTGTTGGCGATGCGCCAATTGCTGCACGTCGGCATCGCCCAGGCGGACCGAGCCAGCTTCCGGCGCCAATTCGGCGGACATTGCGCCCAGCAGCGTCGACTTGCCCGCGCCGTTCGCGCCCAAAAGGCCGACCACTTCGCCGGGCCGCACCGCCAACGACACCTTGTCCAGAATGCGGTTGCCGCCCCGCGTCAATACGAGATCGTCGGCTGCAAGCATCAACCGTGCCTCCGGCCGCGCGCCAGCAGCCACAAGAAAAAGGGTCCGCCCACCAGGCTGGTCACCAGCCCGATCGGCAGCTCCGCCGGCACGACGGCGACACGCGACAGCCAGTCGGCCAGCGTCAGCGCCAGCGCCCCGCCCAGCACGCAGGCCGGCAGCAGCCAGCGGTGATTCGCGCCCAGCGTCATGCGCACCAGATGCGGCACCACCAGGCCGACAAAGCCGATGCCGCCCGTCGCGGCAACCAGCGGCCCAACGATCAGCGCGCACGCCAGCACCAGCTGCGCGCGCACGCGCTTGAGCGCGTAACCCAGGTGCTGCGCTTCGCGCTCGCCCAACAGCAAGGCGTTCATGACGCGCCACTGGCGCATCAGCCACCAGGACATCAGCAGCACCCACGGGCCGAGGAACGCCAGCAACGTCCACTTGGCGCCGGCCAGGCTGCCCATGGTCCAGAACGTGAGGTCGCGCAACTGCGCGTCATTGGCCACGAACGTGAACAGCCCAATCATGGCGCCCGCCACCGCGTTGATGGCGATGCCCGCGAGCAGCAGTCCCGCCATGCCGGGCACGCGCCGGCCCAGCGCGTATGCGCAGAAGGTGGCAAGCAGGCTGCCGGCGAACGCGGCCGGCGCCAGCACCCAGAAGCCGCCCGAGGTCAGCACGATGGCGGCCACCGCGCCCAGCGAGCCGCCCGCCGAAATGCCGATAAGGCCAGGCTCGGCCAGCGGATTGCGAAACAGCGCCTGCATCGCCGCACCGGATATGGCCAGCGCGGCGCCCGCCACCATCGCAAACAGCACCCGGGGCAGCCGGATGTCGATCAGGACGTTGCGCCACAGCGCATCGCCCGGCGCGGGGTCGCCAAACAGCAGCGTGGGCATGTCGCGCAACGGAATCTGGACCGCGCCGCTGCTGCTGGCGGCCAGCGCCACCAGCGCCAGCACGGCGCCCAGCACTGCCAGCGCCAGCGGCGCGGAGACGCGCTTTGCGCTAGCGCCCCATGACACCGGCCGCCTCCCGCTTGAGTTCGGTCAGCGCCAAAGGCAGGCGCGGGCCCATGCCCAAGAGGAGCAGGTCGTCCATGACGATGACGCGCTTGCGCGCGGCGGCCGGCGTGGAGGCCAGGCCCGGCAGCGCCAGCAGCTTGTCCACGCCGCCGGAAGCTTCCAGCGAAGTTCGCGTCACGACGATGACGTCGGGCGCGAGCGCGCTGACCGCTTCGGCCGAGAGCGGCTTGTAGCCCTGCTGGTCCTTCAGCACATTGGCCAACCCCGCCATCGTCATGACTTCGTTGGCCGCCGTGCCGCCGCCCGCGCCTTGCAGCGTGCCGGTGCGGTTCATCACCAGGATGGCGCGCGCGCCAGTGATCGGAATCGCCTCGACCGCCTTCAGGTCGCGGGTGATCTCGGTCACCAGCGCTTCACCCGCCGGGGCCACGTCCAGCGCCTCGGCGATGTTGCGGATGCGCGCTTTCAGCGAATCCACCGACGGGGTGTCCGGCACGGTGACGATGCGCACGCCGACGTCGCCCAGGCGCTTGAGCGCGTCGGGCGGACCGGCCTGCTCGGACGCCAGCACCAGATCCGGCTTGAGCGCCAGCACGCCTTCCACCGGCACCGCACGGTAATAGCCGACGCGCGGCAGCTTGGTCGCGGCCTCCGGGTACAGGCTGGAGAGATCGTCTCCCACCAGCTTGCCGCCCTGCCCGAGCTGATACACGATCTCGGTCACGGTGCCGCCCAAGGTCACCACCCGTTCGGGCGGCGCCGCCTGCGCGCCTGCCGCCAACAACCAGGTCGCCACTGCCAACCATTTCTTCATCGCTCTCGTTTCCTTATGCGCTCAAGCGGCCAGCGGCGCGCTGCACAGGCTGACCATCAGGTCGCGCCATTGCGGGATTTCCCGCTGACCGGGTTTGCGTTCACCGAAGAACTGCACGATCAGGTCGCCCGTGCTGGCGTACACCTCCAGCGAAGTGACCCAGCCGTCGGTCGTCGGCTTGTTGACCACCCAGGCCGACGCGATGGCCGTGGTGTCCAGGTGCAGGTTGAACTTGGGATCCAGCACGTTGAACCACGGGCCCGTGCGGCGCAGCGACTGCACCGGACCGGAGTGGATCTGGATCATGCCGCGGTTGCCCACGAAGCACATGATGCGCAGGCCCGATTCGGCCGCCGATTGCAGCATGCGCTCCACGGCGTCGGCAGGCACCGGCTGCGCCAGGTCTTCGCCGGCCGCCGTCAGGGCCGCCAGGCGCGACACTTTGAACTTGCGCAGCAGCGGGAAAAATTCGTGCGTGTCCTTCATGCCCAGCCACGCTTCGCGCCAGGCGGACGCGTCCTCGACCTGCTCGGCGTCGGCGGACGGCGCGTAGGCTTGGGCCACGGGCCATTGCGACTCGCCCGCGAAGCGCGCGACCAATGCATCCCACGCGGCAGCGTCCGTGCCGTCGGTGCGGTAGACCTTGTGCACCGCCACGCCCGCGCCGTCGAAGAACTGCAGGCTCTGACGGCCGTCCTGCTCGACTGCCCAGGCCGACTTCCATGCAGTGAAGAACACGCGCAGGTCGATGTCCGGTCCCAGCACCAGACCTACCGGACCGTCGGCCTGGATGTCCTCATACATGCCGTGACGCTCGTGCACACACCAGTCGTTGCGCGTCAGCGCCATCACTTCGCCCAGCGTGCCCAATTCGCGGAAGATCTCCTGCGGCTTGCCATGCAGCGCCGTTGCCTTCACGCCGCCACAGCCGGCGGCCACCCACTCGGCCTCGGACACGCCCAACGCTTGAGCCAGATTGCGGGCGCGCAGCCCGGGTTGCGACGCCGCCAGCGCCTCATTGCGGGCACGCAGTTCTTCAGCGCGGGTCGAGAAATCATTATTCGTCATCGTAGGCCCTCCGGCCGGTGCAAAAAAACACTGCAGAAAACCGCCGCCGGTCCGGTCAGCGCCGAATGGCGGCGGACCGAACTCAATATTGATAAGTCAGTGAGACGCGCACGCTGCGTCCCGGTTCCGTGTACCAATCCACCGCACGCGGGATCGCGGTGGCGCCCGCGGTCGGCACGTTGATGGCCTCCCAGTACTTCTTGTCGAACAGGTTGAACACGCCAGCCTGCACCTGCAAGCCCTTCACCGCAGCCGGACGCCAGTAGCCCATCAGGTCCACCACGCCATAGCCCGGCGCCTTGAAGTCGGGATTGGGCGCGTCGGGCGACGCATCGGGATACTCGACCTTGTTGCGCTGCATGGCTGTGGTGAGCATGGCGTCCACGCCCCACACGTCGCGGCCATACCCGACGCCCAGTATCGCCTTGAGGGGCGCGACGGAGTTCAGGTACTGCCCCGTGCCCTCGTCCTTGCCCACCGCCCAAGCCAGCGAGCCCCACGTGCGCCAACCCGGCGCAAACTTCCAGTGCGCGCTGGCCTCGGCGCCGTAGATGCGGACCTTGGCGCGGTTGACGTTGCCGGTCACGCCCAGCGGATACTGCCCCGCCCAACCCGGCTGCCACTGCGGCGAATTGGGATTCAGCGGCACATCGCCATCGATAAAGTTCTGATAACGATTATCAAAGAACGATACCGCACCGCCGAGATCGTCGGAACCGAGCTTGGCGCCCAGTTCCCAGCCCTTGCTGGTTTCGGGTTTCAGGTACGGATTGCCCACGCGCAGATAGGTGCCAGGGCCGCCGTAGTTGGTGTAGAGCTGCGTGGCGCTGGGCGCCTTGAAGCCGTAAGCGTACTGCGCATAGAGGCTGAGCTGTTCGGCCGCCCGCCACGTGCCCAGCAGCTTGGGCGAGAAGCGGCTGCCGCTGTTGCTGGGCGGCAGCGCGGCCGCGTTGGGATTGCTTTCGTAGCCGGCGGTGGATTGCGGCCGTTGCTCGTAGTGGTCATAGCGCAATGCCGGCGCCAGCGTGTATCTGCCATCCGCGAAGCTGAACTCGTCCTGCACCCACAGCGCCCATTGGTCACCCTTGGATTGCGGGACGTCGGCCTGGTTGGTGTGCAGCATGTCGCACGCGCGCGGGCCGAACGGCGCGGGCGTGCCGGGTCGGATCACCGGGCAGTTGTCGTAGCCGCTGGAATTTTGCTCGGTCTTGTTGCCGTACCACTCGCCGCCGAACGACCACAGCTGCGACACCGACGCGCCCGCGATGCGCTTGGTGAATTCCGTGCTGGCGCCAAAGAGCGTCTGCTGGATCGAATTGCTGCGGCCGTAGGGGCCGTTGGGAAAGCCGTAGCGGAATGGATCGCCCGGAATGATGAACGCGCGCGCATCGACGCCGCGGATGCCGTCCAGCGAGTTGTCCAGTCGCACGCGCTGCCAATACACAACGGCGTGTGCGGTGTCGACCAGGCCGCCCGAATCCGGCGCCGTGTACGTGTAGTCGAACGACACGCGCTCGCGCTCGGTTTCCTTGCGGGTGCTGTTTTCGCCGATGAGGTAGCTGGTGCCGGGGCCTTGCTCCCACTTGTTGTCGATGTCGGCATTGCGCTTGAAGTATTCGCCCGTCAGGCCGAACAGATGCGCGCCGTCCACGCGCTGCTGCAGCTTCATGAGGAAGCTGCGCTGGTCGTAGTCTTCGGGGCTGGGCTTGCTGCGGCTGGCGCCGTAGCCGCCGACGTCGCCGCGGTTGTCCAGTTCGTGGCCGTTGCGCACGCCGGCCTGCACCAGCCAGAACGTGTTGCTGTGGATCTGGCCGGCCAGCGCCGCGTTGGCGCCCCAGCTGTTGTCGGCGGAGTCGTAATCGGTCTTGGCCAGCGCGCCAAAGGTCTTGCCGCCGCCCAGCAGGTCGGCCGGATTCAGGGTGTGCAGGTCGGCAATGCCCGAAATCGCGCCCGAGCCGCCGCCGGTGGCGTCCGCCCCGCGCACGATGTCCAGGCGCGACAGGCTGTTGAAATCCACCGCTTCCAGGCCGCCCTTCACGCCGCGCGCGCCGTCGTCCAGCCACGGCAGGCGGATGCCGTCCACCCGCGTCAGCACACGGTCCTGATCCAGGCCGCGGATGTTGATGCTGTTGGTCGTGCGATTGAAGTTCACGCCCGGTTCGGCGCGCCGGCTCAGGTCGGTCCAGTTGCGGATCTGCAGATCGTCCAGGCGGCGGCGATCGGTGCTGGTTTCCCAGGCCGGCGTGACGACGGCCGCTTCGCCGTCGATCTGCACCGGCGCAAGCTGCGTCACGCTGCCCTGCGGCAACGCCTGCAGCACGAAGACGCCCGCGCTGCGTTCCTGCACGCCCAGCCCGCTGCCCGCCAGAAGACGCGCGAACCCTTCATGCACGGAGTACGCCCCCTGCAGTCCGGCGGTGCGGCGCTGGCCCACCAGCGCCGCATCGAACAGCACCGTCACGCCGGCGCTGTCCGCGAAACGCGGCAGCGCGTCCGCCAGCGATCCCGCCGGAATGCTGTAGCCGCGCGCCCCGGCCTGCGTCACCGCGGCGCCTTGCGCCTGCGCGGCAGAGGCCGGCAGCATCGCGGCGGATGCAGCGGTCAGGGCCAGCGCCGCATGCACGGCAGCGGTAAGACGGGTCAGCCGGCATTGCGCGCCTCGGGCTGCCCGGGAGCCGCTTGCGCGGCCGGCGGGGTAGTAAGCCATGGTCGTCCTTTCGATCCAACAGGTATCGGCATCCGTGTGCCTATACAGACCATGACCCGCGTGAAATCAAAACCGGACAGCATTTTCAAAAATATTTTCAGCGCGCCGGAAAAAGACGCGGCAACGCCGTGAACGTGATCCGCCATGCCGACCCCGCGCCTCACGCCGAGGTGTCGCGAGGCACGATCGTTACCCAATACGGCGTGCTGTAGCGCACCTGCACGGGCAAGGTGGCGGGCAGCGCCGCCAGCACCGCGTCGGTGTCGTGCAATTGGAAGGCGCCGGAGATGCGCAGGTGCGCGATCTCCGGCGCGCAGCGCAGGATGCCCTGCCGGTAGCGGCCAAGCTCGGCCGCGAAGGTGTCCAGCCGCAGCGCGCTGGCGTACAGCACGCCGCGCAGCCAGTCGCTGGCATGCGGATCGGCGGGCGTCGCGGGGCCGGCGCCATCGGGCGACAGGCTGCTCTGCTCGCCGGCCGCCACGTCCACGTAGCGCCCCGGCTGTCCGGCGCTGCTGACGCGCACGCGCCCTTCCTGCACGCTGAGCTGGCAACGCCCGCTCTCCTCGCGCACACAGAAGCGCGAGGCATGCGCCTCGATATCGCCCAGCCGCGTACGCACGATGAAGGGACGCGGATGGCTGGCGGGGTCCGCCACCGCATGGACGGCGATCTCGCCGGCGCGCAGGCGCAAGAGGCGCGTCGCGTCGTCGAACAACACGTCGACGGCGCTGGAGGTATTCAGGTGCAGCGTCGAGCCGTCGGCCAGGATCACGTCGCGCCGCTCGCCGGCGGCGCTCCGGTAGTCGGCGCTCCAGTCCAGGGGATCGGCCCGCCAGGCAGCCCAGCCGACCGGCGCGGCCACAATCAGGGCAACCAGCGTCTTGAGCGCGGCGCGGCGGCTCTTGAGGTCCGGTCGATTCAGCGTTGCCATGCCCAGCGCCGACGGAATGAGGCCGAAGCGCGCATTCACGCGCTGCGCCCGCTGCCAGGCATGTTCGTGCTCGGCCTTGCTGGCGCGCCATTGGTCGCAGGCATGGACGTCCGCGTCGGTAGCCCGGCCTGAGCTCAGCCGCATCAGCCACCGCGCAGCCTCGCGTGCGACGTTGCGCTCGACGGCGGGCAGCTCGGCTGCCGGTTCCGCTGGCGCGCTCACATCACCGCCATGATGCATTGCTCGTATCCCTTGGTGATGTAGCGGTGCACGGTGCGCAGCGACACGTTGAGCTTGTCTGCGATTTCGCCATGGCTCAGGCCTTCCAGTTGCGCCATCAGGAACGCCTGGCGGGCGGGCAGCGACAGGCCGGCCAGCATTTCTTCAATTTCCTGCAGCGTCTCCAGGATGATGAAGCGCTGTTCGGGGGAAGGAGCAAGCGCCTCGGGCATCAACGCCAACGCTTCCATGTAGGCCTGCTCGACCGATCGGCGGCGATGGTGGTTCAGCAGCAGGCGCTTGGCGATGGTGGTCAGGTACGCGCGCGGCTCGCGCAGCGCGTCCAGTTCGTGCCGGTGCCGCAGCACGCGCACGAAGGTGTCCTGCGCAAGATCGGCGGCATCGAAGCTGTTGCCCAGCTTGGCGCGCAGCCAGCCATGCAGCCATCCGTGATGGGTGCGGTACAGCATGTTGACGGCGTCGCCCGAGGCGAGCACGGAATTCGGCACGGACGGCTCCCTGACTCACTAACTACTAAATTCATAACTACAAATAACAATCGTTCTCATTCTAAATGCAAAACCATGATCTTGGTCAAGTCCGCGCGTCGGGTTTGCGGAGATATCATCCGTACGACGTCCGCCGCCTCCCGCGGCGGCGCTTTCCACAGGCTGATCCCATGCTCTACGCCGTCCTGCAATTTCTCCACGTCATGGCCGTGATCCTCTGGGTGGGCGGCATGCTGTTCGCCCACTGTTTTCTGCGGCCGGCGGCCGCGAAACTGGATCCGCCCGTGCGGTTGCCGCTCTTGGCCTCGGTGCTGGGCCCCTTTCTCAATGCCGTGCTGGCGGCCATCGTGCTGATTCTCGTGACCGGCGCCTGGATGATCGGCTCGTCGGCCAGCCAGGCCGCGCAGACGGGCGGCTCGTTCTTCATGCCCCGCAACTGGACGCTGATGGCCAGCGGCGGCATCGTCATGATGGCGATCTTCGGCCACATCCGGTTTGCGCTGTTCAAGCGCCTGGCCGCTGCCGTGGCGGCGTCCGACTGGCCCAGGGGCGGCCAGGCGATGGCCGGCATCCGGCGCTGGGTCGGTGTGAACCTGCTGCTCGGCATCGCCATCGTGGCGGTCATGTTCCTGGGCTAGCGAATGACTGGCGGCCGCCAGGACCAATCGGATAAGCGCCGGTTGGTATCGGAAATCTTGGCCTTGGTGCAATACGGCGTACATCCGCGCTGGCCACACTGCGGATGACTCTCGCGGGTCACGTCCACGACAACAGGGAAATCCCATGATCAAACGTGCATTGCATCTGGCCATATTCGGCCTGTTCGCCACCGCCGGCGCCGCCCAGGCTGCCGCTATCGACAACAGCGCCATCGGCCAGCCCGAGTTCCGCGCGCACAAGGCCACCTACGGCGTGGTCTACCGCTTGCCGGCTGAGGTGAACGCCGTGCTCGACGCCAAAGTCACCGGCGTCCTCAAGGAAGATCTGATCAAACTCGGCCTGAAGACCGAAGCCGACACGCCCAACCTGCCGCACGTCACCGTTGTCCACATCCACAACGCCGATCCGCAGACGCCCGCGCGCATGCTGAAAGCGTTGCCCAAGCCGCCGGCGCCGCTGCGCGTCACGCTCAAGACCTTCTATCCGACCGAGGCCGCCAAGGGCGCGGGCCATCCGTGGTGGCTGGACCTGGGTGTGGTCAAGAGCGGCCAGGGCTTCGAGGACATGATGCGCTACAACACCGTGGCCACCGCCGCCCTCGCCCCGCTGCGCGACGGCCCGCTGCCGCGCGTGACCGGCCCGGTCTACGCCAAGATGGGCGATGCCGGCAAGGAACTGGTCAAGACGCTGGGCGTGAGCGGCGTGAACGTCATGCAGGACGGCAAGGAAGTGCGCGCGCACAACCCGCACACCACGCTGGTCTACAGCATGACGCCGTACGACGCGCGGCTGCAGGACGCCATGAAGGCGGAATCCGACAAGTTCAACGCCGTGCTGCCCGATGGGATTGAGACGACCTTCAAGGACGTGTCCATTGTTGAGATCGGCTTTGCAGGCAATGTCGTGCGCGAAATCTACCGCGTCAGCCTGGAAGACGGGTCGGTGCTGGACGTGGCGTCGGGCAAGCCGGTCGCCAAGTAGGAGCGAGGATCCGGGGCTGAAATCGCGGGCCGGACTATCGCCGCCTGCTGCCAATCCATGGCAGTATTGCGCCGTCTGCCCTTCCCCCGCCCCCATGTCCCGCACCGAACGCCTCCTGGAGCTGCTCCAGACCCTGCGCCGCCACCGCCTGCCCGTCAGCGGCCATCGGCTTGCGGCCGAGATGGGCATCAGCCTGCGCACGCTGTATCGCGACATCGCCACGCTGCAATGCCAGGGCGCGGAAATCGAGGGAGAACCGGGCGTGGGCTATGTGCTGCGGCCCGGCTTCATGCTGCCGCCGCTGATGTTCAGCACCGAAGAAATCGAGGCGCTGGTGCTGGGCACGCGCTGGGTGGCCCGCCGCTCGGACGAACGCCTGGGGCTGGCCGCGCGCAATGCGCTGGCCAAGATCGGTGCGGTGCTGCCGCAGGAACTGCGCGACGAGCTTGACGCCATTCCGCTGCTGGTTGCGCCCAGCGCCGTAGCCGTCACGGACCGTGTCGACGTGGCGCTGATCCGCCAGGCCATCCGCGGCGAACAGAAACTGGAAATCACCTATCGCGACGACAAGGGAGCCGATTCCAGCCGGATCATCTGGCCGTTCGCGCTGGGCTTTTTCGACAGCGTGCGGCTGGTGATGGCCTGGTGTGAATTGCGGGGCGACTTCCGGCATTTCCGCACCGACCGCATCGCCACGCTGGCCATCGGCGCCAGGTATCCCAAACGGCGGCACATCCTGCTCAAGGCGTGGCGCGCGCTGGATCACGAGGCGCGCAAGGACTGATGTTCACTACTGCCAAAAACTGACAGTACCCCTGCCTATCATGAGCGCATCCACCCCCCGGAGCGCATCATGTCAGACACCAATTTCGTCATTCTGTATGTGGAAAAGCCGCAGGCCAGCGCCGCGTTCTACAGCGCGCTGCTGCAACGCCCGCCCATCGAATCGTCGCCCACGTTTGCGCTGTTTGCGCTGGACTCGGGGCTGATGCTGGGCTTGTGGTCGCGCTACACGGTGGCGCCGGCAGCCGCCGGACGCGGCGGAGCGTCCGAACTGGCGTTCACCGTGGCCGATGCCGATGCGGTCAACCAGCGTCACGTGGACTGGAGCCTGCGCGGCCTGCCCATCCTGCAGGCGCCGACCGACATGGATTTCGGCCGCACCTTTGTGGCGCTCGACCCCGACGGCCATCGACTGCGCGTGTTCGCCCCGGCCCCCGCGCCGGCGCCAGCCGCGCCCCGCACCGAGCGCGCCGTCGCGGCCGTCTGATGACAAACGGCCGCGCCAAAAAGCGCGGCCGTTGACGACCCATCACGCACGCTGCCGCGTATTCATGGCGACCGCTTCGCCGCGCTTCTTGAACAGCAGGTAGTACGCCGCGGCGAGCAGCACCAGGAACGGCACGCCAAACACCAGCGTCAGCTTGAAGACGCTGGTGAAGTACGTGGTCACCAGAATCGCCAGCATCGCTCCCGCGCCCAGCAGCGTCAGCACCGGAAAGCCCGGCATGCGGAACGACAGCTTTGCGCCGCCTTCGCGCACCCAGCGGCGGCGGAAGAAATAGTGCGTGACGAAGATCATCATCCAGGTAAAGAGCGCGCCGAACATCGAGATGGCCATCATCAGCGTGAAGGCCGTTTCGGGGTACAGCACGTTCAGCACTGTGGCGATGGCGATGCCGCTGGTCGACAGCAACAGCGCGTTCAGCGGCGTGCCGTTGCTGGACAGCCGGCCCAACGCCGACGGCGCATGGCCCGCGCGCGACAGGCTGAACATCATGCGCGTGGTGATGTAGAGCTGGCTGTTCATGGCCGACAGCGCGGCCACCAGCACAATGAAGTTGATGACACCTGCCGCGCCCGGAATATCAAGCACCTCCATCACCTGCACGAAGGGGCTGCCGCCCTTGCCGGCATCATCCCACGGCACGATGGCCAGGATGAGCGCCAGTGTCAGCAGGTAGAACACGACAAGCCGGACAATGGTGGCGCGAAACGCCTGCTTGACCGCGCGTTCCGGATCCTCGGCTTCACCGGCTGCCACGGCGATCATCTCGACGCTCAGGTAACTGAAGATCGAGATCACGACCGCGATCCACATGCCCCACACGCCGTTCGGAAAGAACCCGCCATGCGCGGTGTAGTTCGCGGTGCCGTACTGCGGGTTGCCCCAGACCACGAAGGCGCCCAGGATGATGAAGCCGATGATGGCGCTGATCTTGATGGTCGAGAACCAGTATTCGATCGTGCCGAAGGCCTTGACGCTCAGGGCGTTGATGAGGATGAGCGCTGCGGAAAAAATGCACACCCATAGCCATCCGGGCACGCCGGGAAACCAGAAAGCCATGTATTTGGCCACCGCCGTAACTTCCGTGCCCACGGCCAGCACCACGCAGGACCAATACGCATAGCGCACCAGAAAGCCCGCGAGCGGGCCGATGTAGTGTTCGGCATAGGCGCCGAACGAGCCGGACGTGGAATGGGCGACCGTCATTTCGGCCAGGCAGGCCATGAGCAGCAGCGTGATCACGCCGCCGATGGCATAGCTGATGAGCACGCTGGGCCCGGCGAAACCGATGGCGAATTTACTGCCCAGGAACAGGCCCGTGCCGATGGCCCCGCCGATGGCGATCATGCTCATCTGGCCGGACGTCAGCCGGCGCTTGAGCCCCTGTTCGCGTTCGGCAATCTGGCCGAACCCTTTCTGTTGTTGCATTGTCTCCTCCTGTACTGCGCATTTTTGTGTGATGTACGGCCCGCGAGGCCGGCGCGACGAGGCCCGATACCGGAATCAGGTCACGGCGGAACGCTGCTTGAATTCGGGCTTGTCCCACGCGCGGGTATCCAGCACGTCCTTCAGGATGTCGACCGCGTCCCAGACATCGGCGTAGCCGAAATACAGCGGCGTCAGGCCGAAACGCAGGACTTCGGGCTCGCGGTAATCGCCGATCACGCCGCGCGCGATCAGCGCCTGCATGACCTCGAAGCCGTTGGGATGACGGAAGCTGACATGGCTGCCGCGGTCGGCGTGCGTGCGCGGCGTCACCAGCGTCAGCGGATGCCCGGCGCAACGCGATTCCACCAGCTGGATGAACAGGTCGCTCAGCGCCAGCGACTTCTTGCGCACTTCGTCCATGCCGGCGGCATGCGCGACATCGAGACCGCATTCGACCATCGACAGCGACACGATGGGCTGCGTGCCGCACAGGTAGCGGCGGATGCCGCCCGCGGGCTCGTAGGCCACGGCCATGTCGAACGGGCGGCTGTGGCCCCACCAGCCGGACAGCGGCTGCCAGAAATCCTTGGTGTGACGCGGGGCGACCCAGATGAACGCGGGCGAACCGGGGCCGCCGTTCAGATACTTGTAGGTGCAGCCCACGGCGAAGTCGGCATTGGCGCCATTCAGGTCGACGGGCACCGCGCCCGCGGCGTGCGCCAGATCCCAGATGGCCAGCGCGCCGTGTTCGTGCGCCTGCGCCGTGACGGCGGCCATGTCGTGCATCTGGCCGCTGCGGTAATTGACGTGGGACAGCAGCATGACGGCAACGGAGTCGTCCAGCGCCTTGTCCAGCGGCAGGTCGTCGTCGATCAGGCGCATTTCGTAGCCCTGCTGCAGCAGGTCGATCATGCCCTGGATCATGTAGAGATCGGTGGGGAAGTTGTCGCGCTCGGACAGGATGACGCGGCGCGCGGGGTGCTTGTGCTGCTGGATCCGCAGCGCGGCGGCCAGCGCCTTGAAGATGTTGAGCGACGTGGTGTCGGTGACGACCAGCTCGCCCTCGCGCGCGCCCAGCAGGCGGCCCAGCTTGTCGCCCAGGCGCGCAGGCAGATCGAACCAGCCCGCGGTGTTCCAGCTGCGGATCAGGCCCGTGCCCCATTCTTCGGTGATGACCTGCGCGGCGCGGGCCGCGGCGGTCTTGGGCAGCACGCCCAGCGAATTGCCGTCCAGGTAGAGCACGCCGGGCGGCAGGTCGAATTGTTCTTTCACGTGGGCCAGGGGATCCTGGCGGTCGGCGTTGACGCAGGCTTCACGAGTGTTCATGTTCCGTTCCTTCAGCAAATTTCCGGATACATGCTATCAGCGCAGTCAGTCCGAAAAATTGCAAATCCCGTCGTGACTTACCCGCGTTTTCCGCATTAAATTGCATTCATCATCATTTTTTCGAACTGGATTGCGCCATGCAGATTGACGTCATAGACCAGCGCATTCTGGCCCGCCTGCAGGAAGACGGCCACCTCAGCAATCAGGACCTGGCGGAACAGGTGGCGCTGTCGCCCTCCGCCTGCCTGCGCCGTGTGCGCGCGCTGGAAGAAGCCGGGCTCATCCGCGGCTACCGCGCGCTGCTGGACGCCGAGAAGCTGGGCTTCGAGCTGGAGGCCATCGTGCATGTGTCGCTGGACCAGTCGCGCGCGGGATGGCACGAGGAGTTTCTGGCGGGCATCGCGCTGCACGACGAGATCACCGAGGCGGCCATCGTCACTGGCGCGTCCAACTACATCCTCACCGTGCGTACGCGCAACCTGTCGGCATTTTCGAATTTTGTCGAGGACAAGCTCAGCAAGATCCCGGGCGTGCGCGATCTCTGTTCGCATATCGTCATGCGCAAAGTGAAGGACCGCGAAGGCATGCTGCCGCTGGCGGCCTGGCGCTGAGGTGACCTCGCCGTCGGCGTGAAGCAAGGCGCGCTAGGTTGGCGCGTGCTCCAGAAAGCCGAAGACCGTCACGAAATGGCAGGCCGTGCCGCCCATGACGAACAGATGCCAGATGCCGTGCGCATGGCGCCAGCGTTTGTCGTTGGCATAGAACAGCGTCCCGATCGTGTAGATGGCGGCGCCCGCCAACAGCCACGTCAGCCCCGCCGTCGATAGCGCGCCGGCGATCGGCGCGGCAAAGGCCACACCCAGCCATCCCATAAGCAAATAGAGCGGCAAGGCCGGCGGCGCGTTGCGCGCCCACCAGAGTTCGCGGCTGATACCCACGAAGGCCAGCAGCCAGATCGCCACCCCCATCGCGGCGCCCCACCGATGATCCACGGGGCCGTACGCCAGCGGCGTGTACGTACCGGCTATCAGCAGATAGATCGCGCAGTGGTCCGCCTTGGCCCACATCGCCTTGCGGCGCCCTTGCGTGCAGTGGAACAGCGAAGACGATGCATACACCGCGATCATCGACGCCGCGAACACCGCGCAACTGACGATCTGCCGCGTGTCCACGCGCAGCTCGGCCGCGCGCGTGATCAAGGCGCCGGAAGCCAGCACCGCCAGCGCCAGCCCGGCCAGATGCGTCACGCCATTGAGTCGTTCGCCTTCCTGCATGTGCGCCCCCGCCCCGGCGTCGTGCCGGCGCCTGTCATCATGGCGGGCTTGTGTGACAGGCGCGGGACAGCGGTATCACCCCACGAAATCCACCGCGGCCGGATAGCCGTCAATGGCGCGCGCGGCCAGGATCGCGCGCTGCACCGCGATCGCCATGACCTCGGCGGCCATGACACCCAGCAGCATCACGTTGGCGGATTTGCCCGACGCGCCCGTGCCCAGCGCGAAGATCGTGTCGCCGTCGAGCATGGTGTGGATGGGGTTGATCGTGCGCGCCAGGCCGTCGTGCGCCATGCCGGCGATCTTTTGGGCTTCGGCCTTGGTGATCCGCGCATCGGTGGCCACGGCGCCGATGGTGGTGGCCGCGCCCGCGCGCATCGACTTGGGCAGGTCGCCCGCCAGGATGGCCGCGCGCGTGTCGAACAGCATCTTGCCGTCTTCGGTGCGCGCGCCGGCCAGGATGCGCCCGGTGGCCGGGTCCAGCACATCGCCCACGGCATTGACCGCAACGATGGCGCCCACCGTCACGCCCGCCACCGTCAGCGACGCGCTGCCGATGCCGCCCTTCATGGCGCGCTTGGGGCCATACAGCTTGCCCACCGTCGCCCCCGCGCCCGCGCCCACGTTGCCTTCCTGCGGCGCGTCGGCTGTCGCCGACCGGCAGGCCTGGTAACCGGCGGCGGCATCGGGCCGTACCGACGCGTCGCCCACGCCCAGGTCGAACAACACCGCGCTTGGAACGATGGGCACGAAGGCCACGCCTACGTCAAAGCCGATCTTCTTTTCTTCCAGATAGCGCATCACGCCCGACGCCGCGTCCAGGCCGAACGCGCTGCCGCCCGTCAACACCACCGCGTGCACCTTGTCGACCATGTTGATGGGGTTGAGCAGGTCGGTCTCGCGCGTACCGGGCGCCGCGCCGCGCACATCCACCCCGCCCGTCGCGCCGGCCTCGGCAATGATGACCGTGCAACCGGTGGGCCGGCGCGTCTCGGTGTAATGCCCCACCCGCAAGCCCGCCACATCGGTGATGCTGCCGCCGCCCGGCATGGGCGCCGCGCCGCCAGCGGCCTGCGTGGGCATCGCCCCCGCCGCGGCAGCGCCCGCTGCCGCCACCATGAACGCACGCCTGTTCCATTGCTGTTCCACACCCGTCTCCGTCAACGTAAAGCCAGAAGGTCCCGGACCGACTGCCCCGGGCTTTCGTGCCCCGGGCGTTCGTGCCCCGGGCGTTCGTGCCCCGGGCGTTCGGTAAAGCTATATGACTTGTAGCTATATTTTTACTATTCCATATGCTTTGTGGAAAAATAGGCCGGTTGTTAGAGTGCCGCTACGCCGGAGGGCATTGCAGGCCCACATGCTCTCCACAGTGATCATCCGTGGAGCATTGCCATGAAACTCTTCCGTACGCTGTTCATCGCCGGCCTCGTGCAGGTCGCCGCCCTGTCCGCCGCCCATGCCCAGTCCGAACTGGACCAGATCAAATCCGCGGGCGTCTTCAAGATCGGCACCGAAGGCACCTACGCGCCTTTCACCTTCCACGACGCATCGGGCAAGCTTACCGGCTTTGACGTGGACATTGGCCGCGCCATCGCCGAGCGCCTGGGCGTGAAGGCGCAATTCGTCGAAGGCAAGTGGGACGGCCTGATCGCCGGGCTGGACGCCAAGCGCTACGACGCCGTCATCAACCAGGTGGGCATCACGGATGCGCGCCGCGCCAAGTACGACTTCTCCGATCCCTACATCTCGTCCGCCGCCGTGCTGATCGTGCGCGACGACAACACCAGCATCAAATCCTTTGCAGACCTGAAGGGCAAGAAGTCCGCCAACACGCTGACCAGCAACTTCGGCAAGCTGGCGCAGAACCACGGCGCGGAAGTGGTCGCCGTGCAGGGCTTCAATGAAGCCATCGACCTCCTGACCTCGGGCCGCGTCGAAGCCACCGTCAATGACAACCTGTCGTTCCTGGACTTCAAGAAGCAGAAGCCCAACGCCCGCGTGAAGATTGCGGCCACCGACAAGACGGCGGAGTTCAGCAATTCGGGCGTCCTGATCCGCAAGAACAACCCCGAGCTGCAGGCCGCCATCAACAAGGCGCTGGCCGACATCAAGGCTGACGGCACGTACAAGACCATCTCGGTCAAATACTTCGGCACGGACCTGTCCGCGCAATAAACCACTGGAGCGCCCATGACGCTGCCCCCCTGGCTGCACGCCGTCCTGCCCGACTGGCTGCTGGCAAAAATAGGCGAATGGTCGGTGCCGGCCTGGGTGCAGCTGATGGCGGACTCGTTCTGGCCGCTGCTGCACGCGGGGCTGGTCTTCACGGTTCCGCTGACGTTGATGTCGTTTGCGCTGGGGCTGGCGCTGGCGTTCGTGGTGGCGCTGATCCGGCTGTTCGGGCCCGCGCCGCTGGTGGCGGTGGTGCGCTTCTACGTCTGGCTCATCCGCGGCACGCCGCTGCTGGTGCAGCTGTTCGTGATCTTCTATGGCCTGCCCAGCGTGGGCATCGTGCTGGACCCGTTGCCCGCGGCGCTGATCGGCTTCACGCTGAACGTCGGCGCGTACAACTCCGAAGTGATCCGCGGCGCGATCGAATCGATTACCAAGGGTCAGTGGGAAGCAGCCTATTCGCTCAGCATGACGCGCGGCCAGGCCTTGCGCCGCACGATCCTGCCCCAGGCGGCCCGCGTGGCCGTGCCGCCGCTGTCCAATTCGTTCATCGCGCTGGTCAAGGACACGTCGCTCGCGGCGGTGCTGACGGTGCCGGAAATCTTCCAGGCCGCGCAGCGCATCGCAGCCGTCACGTATGAGCCGCTGATTCTCTATACGGAAGCGGCGCTGATCTATCTGGCGTTCAGTTCGGTCCTGTCCGCCGCGCAAGTGCGGCTGGAACGGCGCTTCGGCCAGCATGCGATGTTTAGCGAGAAGACCCGATGATCCGCCTTGAAAAAATCGAAAAGTCCTTCGGCGGCAATCCCGTGCTCAAGCAGGTGGATGTCCAGATCGACGAAGGCAGCGTCACGGCTTTGATCGGCCCGTCGGGCAGCGGCAAGAGCACGCTGCTGCGCTGCGTGAACCTGCTGGAAATGCCGGATCGCGGGCGGCTGGAGATCGGTCCGGAAACGGTCGACTTTGAACCCGGCCGCAAGCTGGCGCGCGAACAGGTCCAGGCGGTGCGCAAGCAGACCGGCATGGTGTTCCAGAACTTTCAGCTTTTTCCGCATCAGACCGTGATCGGCAATGTGATGGAAGGGTTGGTGACGGTACAGAAGTGGCCCGCCGACCGTGCACGCGCGCGGGCGGAGGAATTGCTGCGCAAGGTGGGGATGCTGGAGAAGGCGGAAGCCTGGCCGGCGAATCTGTCCGGCGGCCAGCAGCAGCGCGTGGCGATCGCCCGCGCGCTGGCGCCGGCGCCGCGGGTTTTGCTGTGCGACGAGCCGACCTCGGCGCTGGATCCGGGATTGGCGGCGGAAGTGGTGGATGTGCTGCGTCAGTTGGCCGCGGAAGGCATGACGATGCTGATGGCCACGCATGATCTGCGGCTGGCGGCCAGCGTGTCGCGGGAAGTGGTGTTTCTGCTGGATGGCGTGGTGGTGGAGGCCGGGGATTCGCGGTCGGTGTTCACGAATCCGAGTGATTCACGCACGGCGGCGTTTGTATCGACGCTGACGCAGGAAGCGCCGTAGATCCGGGTGTCTGACACCCGATGAAAGAACTCGGTGTCTGACACCCTCTGAGACGCTGCACCATGGTGTCAGACACCTGCCGCAAGTTGGAGACTGTTTTACTTGGCGCAAAGCCGCCGTCTGCTACTTCGGCGGCAGGGATCCCGCCGGGTCGACCGCCTGACCGTCGTAGCGCAGTTCGAAATACAGCCCGACCTGCTTGCTGTCGCTGTTGCCCATCTCGGCGATCTTCTGGCCCTGCGACACGCGTTGCCCTTCCTTGACCAGCAGCTTGCTGTTGTGCGCGTAGATGCTGAGGAAGCTGGCGTTGTGCTTGACGATGACCAGATGCCCGTAGCCGCGCAAGCCGCTGCCCGAATACGCCACCGTGCCGGGCGCGGCGGACACGACGGGCGTGCCGGCGGAATTGCTGATGACGATGCCGTTTGAATGGGAACCGTCGTAGCCGCGCGTGACCTTGCCCTGCGCGGGCCAGACCAGCGAGATCGCGCCCGGCGGCGCCGTGCGCCGCTTGCCGGATGACGCGGTGGCGCGCGGCGCGGGTTTGGGTTTGGTGCTGGCCTTGCTGGGCGGCGAGGTGCGCGCCTGCCCGGCGGGCGGCTCGACCCGCAGGACCTGGCCGACTTCGATCGAATTGGAGTTCGACAGCTTGTTCCACCGGACCAGGTTGCTGACGGTCGTGCCTTCCTTGCGCGCAATCTGGTACAGCGTGTCGCCCGACTGGACCCGGTAATAGCCCGGCTGGACCTTGGTCGTGCCGCAGGCGGTCAGCAACACCAGCAGCGCCGCCATCAGCGCGCCCAGCCATAGACGGGAATATGAGCCCGCGCGTCCCGGCCCGGCGGACGGGTCGGCATTGGACAAACTGGCGGCGGACAAAGTCGAAACGGACAAGGAAAGCTCTGAAACCTGGGGCACGGGGTCGCGTGTCGGAAAGAAGTGCGTTCAAGGGTACCAAGAAATCGGGAACGCTTGGCATAGAATGCCTGCATGCCTTCGTCGACCCGCCTCCTGTGCACGCTGCGCGCCCTGCGCGCCGACGCCGTGCTTTGGCTGGCGATCCTGGCATTGGCGCTGCGGGCGCTGGTTCCCGCTGGCTACATGCCGGACGCCCGCGCGCTGCACGATGGCCGGCTCGAGGTCACATTCTGCTCGGCGGCGGGCAACGTGTCGTCATTCAGCGTGGCGCTGCCGGCCGATGACGGCGGCAAGGCCCCGCACGACAACGCCAACACCGGCGCGCAATGTCCCTTCGGCCTGCTTGTCCACGTCACGCCCGCCACGGCGCCGGCCATGACGCCGCTGCTGCTGACGGCCGCCGGACATCCTGTCTTCCCTCCTGCGCATCGCGCCCTGCCCGCGCAGCCCGCCCACGGTCCGCCGCTGGGTTCGCGCGCGCCGCCGCCGCTGGCATGACTTCGTCCAGGATCGTCCACGCCCCTTACTAATTAGTAAGGCGCTGCGGACGGCACTTGCCGTGCGGCCCGACCGCGTGGCCGACTCGTCAATCCAGAGGTTTCAATGAACTCCCTTTTTTCGCGCACGCCCGCCGGCGTGACGCGCGCCGCCCCCACGCCGGGCGCGCCCGACCCGCGTCGCCGTCTGCTGCTGTCGACACTGGCGCTGCTGCCGCTGGCGGGCTGCGGTCCCGACGCCCCGCCGCTGCACGGCATGGACCTGTCCGGCATGACCACCGGCGATTTCCAGTTGCAGGACACCGATGGCAAAACCCGCACCCTGGCCGACTACCGCGGGCATCCGGTCATGTTGTTCTTCGGCTTCACCCAATGCCCGGACATCTGCCCGACGGCGCTGACCCGCGCCGTCGAGATCAAAACGCTGCTGGGCAAGGATGCCGACAAGCTGCGCGTTCTCTTCATTACCGTGGATCCCGAGCGCGACACGCCTGAGATCCTGCGCGCCTACACCCAGGCCTTCGATCCCGGCTTCGTCGGTCTGCGCGGCACGGCGGAACAGACCCGCGCCGCCGCCCAGGCCTTCAAGGTGTTCTACCAGAAGGTCCCGACCGGCTCGTCCTACACCATGGACCACACCGCGCTGACGTACCTCATCGACCCCGAAGGCAAGCTGCGCGTGGCGCTGCGCCATCAGCAGAGCGCGCAGGAATGCGCGCAAGACCTGCGCACCGTGCTCTGACCCAATAAAGGAAACCCTCATGAAGAAGCTTTCGATCAAACCGCTGGCCGCCGTCTTCGCGATGGCCCTGGCCGGATTCAGCCATGTTGCGCTGGCGCAGGACGCCGGCCTGTCCGTGCAAGACGCCTGGGTGCGCGCGACCGTGCCCAACCAGCACGCGACCGGCGTGTTCATGCAACTGACTTCCAAGGAAGCCGGCCGGCTGGTCGGCGTGGAATCGCAGGCGGCCAAGCACGTGGAAGTGCACGAGATGGCGATGCAGGACAACGTCATGAAGATGCGCCAGGTGCCCGGCATCGACCTGCCCGCCGGCCAGGCGGTGGACCTGAAACCCGGCGGCTACCACGTCATGCTCATCGACCTGGCCAAGCAGATCGTGCCGGGCGATCACGTCGCGCTGACGCTGATCGTGGAAGACGCGGCCCGTCAGCAACGGCGCGTGCCGATCGACGCAGTGGCCCGGCCGCTGAATGCGACCGCCGCGCCAGCGGCCGGTCACGGCCACTGATGACGGGCGGCAGGCGTTCATCGCGCGCCTGCCGCGTGGCGGGGTCGCACCGCGATCTCGCCATTTGAATGCCTATCGCCGGCGCTCCATGCTCGAATGTTCACCTATCGGCGGCCACATATCAGGGACACATCGCCCCGCCGCCGCGACAGCGCCGCCCTCCGATTCACCATACAATGCCTGCACGTCCGAATCCCGCGCCTTCCGGCCCGGGCAGCAGCCGGCCACCGCCGCCGCGCTCCGGATGCCAGCGTTCCGCGCAGCCGGGCGCCCGTAACTGCCGGCAGGCTGGCCGGCCCTCTGTATCTGGATATGCCCGGTAGTTCCGCCTTTTCCTTCCTGCGTACCCTCTGCAGCCTGCGCTGGCTCGCCATCGCGGGCCAGGCCGCCACCGTCCTCGTCGCCAGCAGCGTGCTGGGCCTGGATCTGCCGCTGGAACCGCTGTGGCTGGGCGTGGGCATGCTGATCGGCTTCAACGTCTACGCCAGCCTGCGCCTGCGCCATCCGCGCGACCTCTCCCACGCCACCGCCTTCGGCCACCTGTTCATCGACATGGCGGTGCTGGCCTGGATGGTGGGCTGGAGCGGCGGCATCAGCAACCCGTTCGGCACGATGTTCCTGATCCTGACCGCCCTGGCCGCGCTGGCGCTGCCTCGCAATTGGGCGCTGGCCGCGGCGCTGGCTGGCGTGCTGGGCTACGGCGCCGCGGCCATCTTCGGCCAGCCCCTGCGCGGCGACGTCGACCCCCACACCCTGCTGTTGTGGGGGCTGGGCGCCAATTTCCTGATTTCGGTCGTGGTGGTGCTGGTGTTCTCGACCCGCCTGGCCGCCGACATGCGCGCCCGCGAGCGCGAACTGGCCCGCCTGCGAGAACGCTTCACGCGCAACGAAGGCATCGTCGCCCTGGCCACCCACGCCGCCGCGATGGCGCACGAGCTGAACACGCCGCTCGCCACGATGACGCTCCTGACCGACGAGATCGCCGCCGAGGTCCAGGACGACGAAGACCTGCGGGAAGACGTCACCACCCTGAGCCAGCTTCTGGCCCTGTGCCGGGAACGCATCCGCAATCTGGCGGTCCCAACCGCCGTGGATCTGGTTCGCGTCGTGGGGCAGTGGCGTCTGATCCGGCCGACCATCGACCTGCAACGCTCGGGCACGCTGCCCACCAGCCTGCGCGTCGATCCCGCCATCGCCCACTTGCTGCAGGCGTTGCTGAACAACGCCGCGGACGCGGGGGAATCCGCCGACGCGCCCCGCGTGGACCTGCATCTGGAATACGGTTACGGCGCCCTGCGCGGCGAAGTCCGGGACTACGGCCGGGGTTTCGATCCCGATCATGCCGTGCTGCCGGCGACCAGCCTGTTCAACAGCGGCAAGCCGGGAGGACTGGGCGTGGGCCTGGCCCTGTCGCACGCCACCGTGGAACAGATGGGCGGCGAAATGACCATGACCGCGGCCGAAGGCGGCGGCACCCGCATCCGCTTTTATTTGCCTCTCGGCAACCCCGGGACCTGAATGTGATGAATGCAAACGATCTTGGCCTGCTGATCGACGACGACGAACTCTACGTGCGCACCCTGCAGCGCAGCCTGTCGCGCCGCGGCCTGGAAACCCGAACCGCCACCGGCATCGCCGAGGCCCTGCGCGTGGCCGAGGAAATCCGTCCAGCCTTTGCCCTGGTCGACCTGCGCCTGGGCGAAGACTCCGGCCTGACCCTGATCCGCCCGCTGCGCGCGCTGCGCGAAGACATGCGCATCCTGCTGGTCACCGGCTACGCCAGCGTGGCCACCGCCGTGGAAGCCATCAAGCGCGGCGCCGACGACTATCTGCCCAAGCCGGCCACGGCGCCCATGATCCTGCGCACGCTGGGTCTGGTGAAGCCAGAAACAGTTACGATCGAAACGACCATGACGCCGTTGCACCGCCTAGAATGGGAGCACATTCACCAGGCTCTGCACGAGACCGGCGGCAATGTTTCCGCCGCGGCGCGCCTCCTGGGCATGCACCGGCGCTCGCTGCAACGCAAGCTGGCGAAAAAACCGGGGCCGGAACGCGAGGTGCTTCCGGAATGAGTTGTGCGGGGCGACACATCTTTACAACACCCCCATGTGCACCTGCGACATATCGTCGCACCCCCTCCCTCCCCTCGGGGCTTCTGCTCCCCTAGGAAAACCCTGAATCCGCCGCCATTGGGCCGGATTTCTCCCAGGCAATGCGACCTTTCGTCGCAGGCTTGACCCAGATCAAACCGATAGGATGGACGTTGCTGCCTAGCAGCATTCCAGTCTGCTGCTTTGCAGCATTTCCCACCTTCCATCCAAGGCTGTACGTGAAACACCCCCTCCTTGCGACCCTTACGCGCATATTTGGCGTCGGCGCGGTCATGCTGCTTGGCGGCTGCAACATGGAAATCCTCTCCCCCAAGGGAGATATCGGCATCCAGGAAAAGACGTTGCTGCTGACGGCGACCGGGCTCATGCTCATCGTCGTGATCCCGGTCCTCATCATGATCGTGGCGTTTGCCTGGAAGTACCGCGCTTCCAACACCAAAGCTGACTACCAGCCCAAGTGGGCCCACTCCACGGCAATCGAAGCCGTCGTCTGGACCGTCCCTTGTATCATCGTGGCGATTCTTGCCGTGATCACCTGGCGCTCCACGCACGCGCTGGATCCCTACAAGCCGCTCGTGTCCGAACACAAGCCGGTGACCATCGAGGTGGTTTCACTGGATTGGAAGTGGCTCTTCATCTACCCCGAGTACGACATCGCCACGGTCAACGAGATCGCGTTCCCCGTGGACGTTCCGGTCAACTTCCGGATCACGTCGGCTTCGGTCATGAACTCGTTCTTCATTCCCCAGCTCGGCAGCCAGATCTATTCGATGGCCGGCATGGAGACCAAGCTGCACCTGAACGCGCGCGAAATCGGCACCTACGCCGGCATTTCGGCCAACTACAGCGGCGGCGGTTTCTCGGGCATGCGCTTCAAGGCGCACGCCATGTCGCAGGAAGGGTTCGACAACTGGATCAAGGAAGCGAAGGCTGCTCCCACCGCGCTGACCCCCGAGGTCTATGCGGAACTGACCAAGCGCAGCGAGCGCAACCCGGTCGTGAAGTATTCGTCGGCGCCGCCCGCCATGTTTGATTTCATTCTGGGCAGCACGATGACCAAGATGGCCGGCGTGGACTCCGCCACGTGCACCTCCACGTCGAATAATCTGATCGCAGGAATCAACTAACAATGCTCGGGAAACTTACCCTCGAGGCCATTCCGTACCATGACCCCATCGTCATGGTTACGCTGGCCGCCGTGTGCCTGGGAGGCCTAGCGGTCTTCGGCGCCATCACCTACTTCAAGAAGTGGAAGTACCTCTGGACGGAGTGGCTCACCACCGTCGACCACAAGCGCATCGGCGTGATGTACATCATCGTTGCGCTGATCATGCTGCTGCGCGGCTTTGCCGACGCCATCATGATGCGCACGCAGCTTGCCGTCGCGTCCGCGGACTCGGCCGGCTTCCTGCCGCCGCACCACTACGACCAGATCTTCACCGCCCACGGCGTCATCATGATTTTCTTCATGGCGATGCCCTTCATCACCGGGCTGATGAACATCGTCGTGCCGCTGCAGATCGGCGCCCGCGACGTGGCGTACCCGTTCCTGAACTCGCTGAGCTTCTGGCTGTTCGCCGCCGGTGTCGTGCTGATGATGCTGTCGCTGTTCGTGGGCGAATTCGCCGCGACCGGCTGGCTCGCGTATCCGCCGTTGTCCGGGCTGGACTACAGTCCAAGCGTGGGGGTGGATTACTACCTCTGGGCACTGCAGATATCAGGGCTGGGGACAACACTTAGCGGCATCAACTTCATCGTCACCATCCTGCGCATGCGTGCGCCTGGCATGACCCTGATGAAGATGCCGATCTTCACGTGGACCTCGCTGGTCACCAACGTCCTGATCGTCGCCGCCTTCCCCGTGCTGGCCGCGACCCTGGCGCTGCTGACGATGGACCGCTACCTGGGCACGCACTTCTTCACGAACGACGGTGGCGGCAACGTCATGATGTACGTGAACCTGATCTGGATCTGGGGCCACCCCGAGGTCTACATCCTGGTGCTGCCGGCCTTCGGCGTGTATTCGGAAATCGTTGCCACGTTCGCCCGCAAGACCCTGTTCGGCTACAAGTCCATGGTTTACGCCACGGCCGCCATCGGCGTGCTGTCGTTCCTGGTCTGGCTGCACCACTTCTTCACCATGGGTGCGGGGGCCAACGTCAATGCCTTCTTCGGCATAGCGACAATGATCATCTCGATCCCGACCGGGGCCAAGATCTTCAACTGGCTGTTCACCATCTACCGCGGCCGCCTGCGCATCACGACGCCGGTGCTGTGGACGCTGGGCTTCATGATCGTGTTCGTCATCGGCGGCATGACCGGCGTGATGCTGGCCATCCCCGGCGTGTCGTTCATCCTGCACAACAGCCTGTTCCTGATCGCGCACTTCCACAACACCATCATCGGTGGCGTGGTGTTCGGCTGCATCGCCGGCATGGTCTACTGGTTCCCGAAGGCGTTCGGCTTCACGCTGAACGAGCGTCTGGGCCGCTACTCGTTCTACTGCTGGTTCGTCGGCTTCTTCCTGGCCTTCATGCCCCTGTACGTCCTGGGCTTCAAGGGCATGACGCGTCGCCTGAACCATTACGACAACCCCGAATGGCAGCCGTACCTGCTGGTCGCGCTGGCTGGCGCCGCGCTGATCATGCTGGGCATCTTCTTCCTGCTGCAGCAAGTGTTCGTCTCCGTGCGTCAGCGCAAGCAGAACCAGGACGTCACCGGCGATCCGTGGGATGGCCGCACGCTGGAATGGTCGATCTCGTCGCCCGCGCCCTTCTACAACTTCGCCCACGTTCCTCACGTTGATGAACTGGACCAGTTCTGGGAAGACAAGCAGAGCGGCAAGGCGTACAAGCGCCCGGCCAAGTACGAAGACATCCACATGCCGAAGAACACCGCCGCTGGTGTCTGGATTGGCGCCTTTGGCCTGGTCATGTGCTTTGCGCTGATCTGGCACATCTGGTGGCTGTCGATCGCCGGCCTCGTGGGCATGATCGGTTCGTTCATCGTTCGCGCCTATGACCGCGACGTCGACTACTGGGTCCCGGCCGCGGAAGTCGAACGCATCGAAAACGCTCACTTTGACAAAATGCAGAAGGCCGCCTGAGCCATGATTCAAGCCGTAGCCACTCACCCCCACGCGGGTCACGACGATCACGCGCATCACGACGATGGATCCAAGACCGTTTTCGGTTTCTGGGTCTATCTGATGAGCGACTTGCTGATCTTTTCGGTGCTGTTTGCCACGTTCGCGGTGTTGTCCAACGCCACCGCGGGCGGTCCGTCCGGCAAGGAACTGTTCGACCTGAACTTCGTCCTGGTCGAAACGCTGTTGCTCCTGGTGTCCAGCTTCACCTTCGGCATGGCCAACCTGAACGTGCACGCCAACAACAAGAGCCGTGCCATGGGCTGGTTGATGGTCACGTTCCTGTTCGGCGCGGGCTTCATCGCGATGGAAATCTATGAATTCCATCACCTGATCAGCATCGGCGCCGGTCCGGGCCGCAGCGCCTACCTGTCCGCGTTCTTCACGCTGATCGGTACGCACGGCCTGCACGTGACCTTTGGCCTGATCTGGATCATCGTCATGCTCGACATGATCCGCCGTCATGGCCTGGACTCGATCAACAAGCGTCGTCTGGCGTGCCTGAGCCTGTTCTGGCACTTCCTGGACATCGTCTGGATCTGCGTCTTCACCTTTGTCTACCTTCTGGGAGCCCTCTGATGTCGCACTCCGCTGCGGCCGCGCACGGCCACGACGATCACGCCGCCGATCACGGCAGCCTGAAGTCCTACATCATCGGTTTCGTGCTCTCGCTGCTGCTCACCTTCGGCTCGTTCGGCCTGGTGATGCACGGCGCGCTGTCCCACACCGCCACGATCATCGGCGTGGTGGCGCTGTGCATTCTCCAGCTGCTGGTTCAGCTGGTGTACTTCCTGCACATGGGCGCATCGAAATCGTCCCGCGACAACCTGGCCACGTTTGTCTTCACCGTGCTGATCATCTTCATCATCGTCGGTGGTTCGGCCTGGGTGCTGTACAACATGAACGTCAACATGGGCCACGCCATGTAATGACCGCTTGCCGTTAAGGCATGCAAAAACAGGCGCCTTCGGGCGCCTGTTTTTTTTGAGGGGAGATCGCGCGGAAGGCGCTGGGGCGTCGCGGGCAGCCAGCTGGCCGCTGCCGCCGCGCAGCGCGCGCCGGCTCAGCGCGGCGGAGCCGGCGGCGCCAGGTCCACCTCGGCGCGCCGTGCCAGCTCAATTGCCGTCACGCCCTCGAACGGCTGCACGCGCGAAGTTTGGTTCAGGTCGCACCCAGCGGGACCAGCGGCTGCATCGAGCACCTGCTTGACCGCACGTCCGCCCATCGGGCTGACCGGGCCGTTGTTGCCAAGCTGCCAGGCCAGCACGTCCGCCACCGCCATGCCGCAACGGGCCGGCGTCTTTGGCGCGCCGCCGTGTTCGAGCAGCAACTGAACCTTGTTGTCCATGCCCAGGTTCAGCATGGTCACCAGCGGCAGCGCGTCCGCCGCCGCGACGCCCTCGAGCCGCATGTCGGAATCGCTCCGGTCGGTCGGGTCCGCACCCGCCTTCAGCCAAGCCTCGTACAAATCGTCGGGCAGCCACGGCAGGCTGAGCGGCGCGATCCGGTTGCGCAGCGGTCCCGCCGTGTCGGCCGGCGCCGCCAGCGGCACGCCTGCGGCCACCAGCCGGTCCGCGATAGCGCGCAGCCGCGCGCGCTGGCCGTCCCACGCCGCGCTGTTGCCGTCAGCCGCCGCGCGTTGCGCCACCTGATTCCACATCGACAGCAGACTGGACAACGGCTCCGTCGAAAGCGGCGCTTGCGGCGGGCGAGCAGCCTGCACCAGCTGATCGATGAGGCCAGGCTGCAGGTAGCGGACCGCCAGCGACAGGCCTTCATTCATCCCGTTACGGTCGGGCGCGTCCTTGGAGGCGCCGTAGCCGCCCACCGCGGGATCGGCGCCGTGGGCCAGCACGTATTTCACGCGCTCGGGCACGGCATAGGCCGCCGACGGGGTCAGGTCGCCGCTCGGCGATTCCCGCAGGGCCTCGAGCAGGGGCGTTTCCCACATGGGGCTGTTGCCGTAATACATGCGGGTGTAGGCGGCATTGATGTCCGCCCCCCGCGCGAGCAGTTTCTCGGCAAACCAGAAATTCTTCGGCGTTTGCAGCGCGGCATGCAGCAGCGAGCGCCCGTTCTTTTCGCGCGCGTTCGGATTGGCGCCCTTCTCCAGCAGATAGATCAGGTTTTCCTTGCTGTCGCTGTAGTACGAAATCCGGCGCATCAGCAGCGGCGTGCCGTTCGAGTCCAGCGCATCCACCGGTGCACCCGCGGCGATCAACATGTCGGCCAGCGCGTAGCGCTCTGCGGCCGGACGCGTGTCCTTGGCGTCCGGCAACGCGCTGGCGACCAGCGAGAACCCGTTGTCGGGACCATCCGCCTTGGCGCCCGCGTCCAGTAGCACGCGCACCGTCTCAAGCTGCTTGCGCGACACGGCCACGGACAGAGCGGACCTGCCGTATTCGTTCACGCCGTTCGGATCCTGTCCGCCTGCAAGCTGAGCGCGCACCGCGTCCAGATCGTTCGCCTGGATCGCCTGGAAGATCGCCAGGCGCGGACGGCAGACCTGCGCATCCAGTGCCGAGGCCTCCAGCGCCGCGCCGATGCGGGACGCGATGTTGGCCGGAATGGCTTCCTTGGCGGCAAGGCGCTTTGCGCAATACAGCCGGTAGTCCTCGCGCGCCAGCGCTTCGTAATAGGCCCGCTCCTCGCGCGATTTCTCGCGCTGTTTCCAGCGGGCGTCGGCGCGGTTCAGGTAGGCGGCGGTGCGCGACGGATCGCGCCGCAGCACGTCGGTCAGGATGCGTTCCGCCTGCGCCGTGTCGCCCGACTCGGCCAGCCAGAAGCCGTAGTCGTTCAAGGCAGTCAGCATCTCGGCGTCCTTGCCGTCCGGATCGATCTCGCGATAATCCTGCGCCATGACGAAGCGGCGCAGGTCGGCCAGCGCACGGTTGAACTCGGCGGTCTTGGCACGCGGAATGGCGCGCGCCACCTGGTGCAACGTGCGGAACGTGGCCGTCACGTCCGGCGCCGTCTGGTGTTCGAAGCGCACCTGCGCGGGAAATGGGTCCAGCCGCGTGGGATAGTCGCGCAGCGCCGCGTGCAATGTTGCCAGGGCCTGCGCGCGGCGCGCCTCGTCCCACGGCCGGCTGCTGGTGACCACCGCTAGCTGCGAGTCGGCGTTGACCGACGCGGCCTCACCTTTGTCGTCCACCAGAAAACCCGTGGCCTTGACGGCGCCGGCGCCGCGATCGGCATAGCCGACCCAGTAGAAGGCTTCGCCTGCGCGCGGGGACCGGACCGCCACGTTGTCCTCGCGCGACGCCTTCCAGCCTTCGGGATCGATCACCAGCGGCTGCGAGCGGAAATCCAGCTTGAAGGTCTTGGCCCCCTCGCGCACGTACCGGTACAGGTACAGCCGGTTTTCCATCTGACCAACAAGGACGGCGTCCTTGACGTTCTCGGTGCCCCACACCCGGCGCTCGGGCTCGCGCAGCGGATAACGGGAAAGCCGGATCGAATCAATGACAGCGCCGACGTCGAAGGCCAAGGCGGGCGGCGGCGATGCGGCCATGCCGGCCAGCGCCAGCGCGACAGCGCCAAACAGACGGGTGACAGCGGGACGGAAACGGCGCGGCATGTTTGGGGTGTTATGCAATGGATAGGACGCCGATCATACCTGTCCCCGCTAATTACCCTCGGGTATGTCCCAACGGGGATTCACCCGCATATGGCAGAAGCGCGCCGATTTTTCGTTATATATTCGCCCCTACACTGTTTAGTTAACAGCTTAATAAAACCGTTACCGCATTAAGAATCATGATGGACGCCGTGCCTGTGCCGCCCTCTCTTCCCGACACCAGCATCACCGATCGGGCCCAGCGGTTTGCGCATGCCTTGCTGCGATATGCACCGCCCGTTCATCCCGACGCCGGCTTTTTCGCCGCCGTCATCGGCACCAGCATTGCCCACCAGGATCTGGCGCGCAGTGGTCTGTCGCCCGCCGAATTTCACGACCTGCTGGACTACCTGTTCCCGGGCGCGCTGACCGGCTTCGACACATCCCTGTCCCCGCTGCGCGAGCAATATGCCGCCTACGTCGGGATCGGCGTGAGCGATCCGCAGCCCGGTTTCACGCTGTTGATGCGCGTCCTGCTCGACGCCTACCGCGCGCCCGGTCCCGACACCACCCCATGGGTCAGCAGCGTCCTGGCGCACGCCTGCCTGCGGCCCGACCACCTGTGGCGCGATCTGGGTCTGTCGGGACGCGAAGACGTCACCGTGCTGCTTGCGCGCCACTATCCGGGCCTGGTGAGCCGTAACGTGAACAATCTGCGCTGGAAGAAATTCCTGGCGCATTCGGCGTGCGAACACGCCGACCTGCCCGCCGCGGCCGCGCCGGGATGCAGCGATTGCGAGGACAGCGCGTTCTGCTATCCCGCCGCGGCGTAAGGCGCGGGCGGGCCCACGACAGCCCGCCGCACCTCGCGCGTCAGAACCGGTAAGTCGCCCCCACGCCCACGCCCGCATTCCGTCCGGGCGCCGGTTCGTAATAGCGCCCGTTGCCTTCGTTGACGATGACCGAGCCTGCGTAGTCGCGGTCAAACAGGTTGTCGACGCGGGCGTAGGCGTTCAGCTCCCACGGGCCGGCGCGCTTGATGTAGCCGACGCTGGCGGCCGCGACAAAATAGGCGGGCGCGTCGCCATTGTTGGCATCGTTGACGTAGATCTTGCTCAGGTAGCGCCCTTCCACTCCGGCCTGCCAGCCTTCGGGCGGCGCCCAGGCCAGCGAGGCATACGCCGCCTGGCGCGCGATGCCGGGGATCTTGTTGCCCGCGCGGATATCGCCGCTGCCGTCGTCGGCGTAGCGTGCGTTGAGCATCGTGTACGCGAGCTGCGTGCGCCAATGGCGCGCAAATTCCCCGGACCAGCTCAGTTCCAGGCCATCGCGGCGCGTGCGGCCGGCGTTCTGGTAGCTGGTGCGCCCGCCCAGGCTGCCCGCAGACACGATCTCGTCGTCCGTGCGGGTGCTGAACACCGCGGCCGTCAGCAGGCCGCCGGCCATGCGCGCCTTGACGCCGGCTTCGACGTTGGTGCTGACCGACGGCATCAAGCCGAAGTTCAGCCCCGGGTCGCCGCCGGGCCGGTACGAGATCTCGTTCAGGGTGGGCGTCTCAAAACCCCGGCCGTACGAGGTGTAGACGCTGACGTCGTCGTTGACGGCGTAGCGCAGCGCGGCCACGGGCAAGGCCTTGCGGTAGCGCGCGCCGCCGCTGTCGTCGGTATTGCCGACCGTGATGTAGTGGTCGTCGGAGTCGAAGCGGACCGTGCTGTAGCGCAGGCCTGCGTCCAGCGTCCAACGGTCGGCGAAATTCCAGGAGGCCTGCGCATAGGGGTCGGCGTTGTAGACGCGATTGGTTTCATCGCGGCGCAACGCGCCTTTCACGCCCAACTGCCGGCTTGCCCCCGAACCGACGAAGTTCTCGTAGCCCTTGCGGTCTTCCTGCATGGTGTCGTACGAGAAGCCGCCGATCACGGTCAGCGCGCGGCCCGCCAGCGTCAGTTCCGAGGTCCAGCGCACGTCCGCGCCGCCGTATTGGCGCTTCAGATCAATGACGCCGCCGGCTTGCGTGGGCGGAGTCTGCACGGCGGGCGGGATCGACTGATATTGCGTGGTATCGCGCTGGCCGTAATACACCATCACGCGCAGCGCGTTGCGGCCGTCGATCTGGTGGTCGAAGACCAGCCCGCCCTGCGTCTGCTTGACCGTCTTGCGGGTGTTGTACTGCTCGGCCACCGGCGCGCTGCGCGGGTCGTCCTGGAACTGCTGGTAGGTCAGGCCCAGCGGATCCTGCGCCTTCAGGTCGACGCTATTGACGACAAGGGTCAGGCGGCTGTCGTCGTTCAGTTGCAGGCCCAGCTTGGCGTTGCCCAGATTCTTGCGCGCGGCGCTGTGGTCGCGATAGCCGTCGGTGGTGAAACGCGACAGGTCCAGCACGTAATCCAGCTGACCCGCGCCCGTGCCCGTGACGCCGCTGGCCTGCGCGCCGTAGCGCCATGTGCCGTAGCTGCCGCCCCAGCCGCTGGCGGTGATCTCGGGCGGATTGGCGCCGTCCTGCGTGAACACCTGGATGACGCCCCCGGAGGAATTGCCGTACAGCGCCGAGAACGGCCCGCGCAGCACCTCGACGCGGTCGATGGAGCCGATGTCGATATTGGAGGTCTGCCCCTGGCCATCGGGCATCGTGGCGGGAATGCCGTCGACATACAGCCGCACGCCGCGCACACCGAACGTGGACCGCGCACCGAAGCCGCGGCTGGAAATCTGCAGATCCTGCGCGTAGTTCTGGCGGTTCTGGATCTGCAGGCCGGGCACGCCGGCCAGCCCTTCAGACAGGTTGATGCCGGGCTGCTGCCAGCGCATGGCGCTGCCCTGCACGACATCGACGGAGGCCGGCGTGTCCAGCACCGCGGTGCCGAGCCGGGTGCCGGTCACCACCACCGGGGCCAGCGTCTGGGCTTGCGCCAGCGCGGTCGCAGCCGGTGCAAGCGCCAGTATCGTGCTTGCCGTCCACCACCACGTGCCGCTGTCCCGCCATTGCCGCTGTACCAAACTTCTCTCCTGTGATCGGGCGGGAATGGGTTCTAATACCCGCCATGGAAAATACGCAAGACATCGAACGCCGGCTGATGGACCTGGAGGTCAAAGCCAGCTTCTCGGATGATCTTCTGGAGCAGTTGAACCAGATCATCGTCCGCCAACAACAGCAGATCGACCGGCTCATGCGCGAGGTCGCCGACCTGCGCCAGCAGGCGCCTGAGGGGGCAGCCCCCTTCCGCAGCCTGCGCGACGAACTGCCGCCGCACTACTGATCGCTAATAGTGATAGCGCAGCAGCCTGGTCATACTACCCAAGGGCTCGACCCGGCGCATCAGCCATAACGCCGCCTGCGCCGGCAGCGAATATCGTGCCCGCTGCGCGGGGTCGTCGGTTTCGTACCCGCCGCGCACGGTGCGCAGCCGCAAGGCGGGCACCTGCGCCTCCAGATCCTGCGGGCGCCTCAGACTCCAACGCGTGACCGCGCCTGTCGATTGGATCATGCGGTTGTGCGCCACCCAGCTCAAGCCCAGGCGGTTGTAGGCGTCAAAGACGACCTCGCCGGACGGAAACCGCGCCGTCACCGCGCGCAGCAAGGTCAACAGCGCGTCCTCGGGCAGATAAAGAAAAAGTCCTTCGGCCACGACCAGCGTTGGCTTGCCGGCCGGGATCTGCGCCAGCCAGTCCAGGTCCGTGACGGGCGTGCCCACCAGCGTGCAGCCCGGCCGCGGCGGATACAGCTTGCGCCGCAGTTCGATGACCTCGGGATAGTCGACCTCGTACCAACTTATGCCCGGTGGCGGATTCACCCGCTGCACGCGCGTATCCAGCCCGCAGCCCAGATGCAGCACGGTGGCATCGCCGTGCGCGGCGATGAATTCGCGGGCCCAGCCATCCAGCGTGTGGGCGCGCATCGCCAGACCGATCATTTCGTCGCGGCGCATGCGCAGGCGGGAAAAATCGTAGTCGATGCGGCTAACGGCATCGGCGGCGTGATGGTCCTGCAGCACGGAATTGGGCAGCCGGCTTTCTCGCGCCTTGGCGTACAGCGTGATGAGAAGCGTGGCCTTTTCTCGGGTGAGGTCGATTTTTTCCATTCACAGTCCTGTCGATCCGCCCCGCTTCGGCATTCCAAAAATGGTGACTCAATAGCAATTGAAGCCACATCTTCCCATTGATGGAATTATCTTTTACCGATATCCGGGTTTATCCGCATTCTAGATCGGCGCAAGATTCAAGCCATCGGGAAACAGCAACGAACCACGACGGAAAGGCCGCCGGATTCGCTCCCAGGCTCTAGAAATCGGAGGTTTACCATGAAGACCCTTGCTACCGCTTTGATGTTCTCGCTGGCTGCACTGAGCGCCGGCGCCTATGCCTCGCCCAACATCGAACCCAACAATGTGCCCTTCCAGGGCGTCTACGGCACCCCGTACGAAGGCCCCACCCGCGCTCAGGTGCAGGCCGAACTGGCTGCCGCGAAGGCCGCCGCCAAGGCCGCCGGCATCAACACCAACGCCGAACCGAACAACACGCCTTTCCAAGGTGTGTATGGCACGCCGCACACCGGCAAGACCCGCGCCGACGTGAAGGCCGAACTGGCCGCCGCGAAAGCCGCCGGCCAGGTGTCGAACGTGGAACCGAATGACATGCCGTTCGCCGGCGTGTATCACGGGAACTGATACGGCAACGGGGGCCCGTATCGGATAGGGCATCCCGGCCAAGCGACGATTTACCCTCCCCTTGATGACTCTTGGCCGCCCGGTTGGGCGGCCCTTTTTTTTGGCGTACTATCGGCTCAGATTCACGGTGCAGACTCGCTTACCGCCTTATTGGCTGTTCACATCAGGAGCCCATCTTGAAATATCCCCGCGTTCTTGCCGCAGTGCTTCTGTCCGCCGGCATGGCGTCGGCGGCGGTCGCCGCCCCGGCCGTCATGCTCAACGACGCCCTCATCACGCAGATATTGCCGGCAGACCGCGCCTCGTTTCACGAGGCGGTGGCGCAGGCGCTGAACAGCTCGGCCGACGGCCAGAGCACCGAATGGAAAAGCACGCACCAGCGCAAGAAGGCCGCACCGATCACGGTGCAATTGACGCCCAAGCAGACCACCAAAACCGGCAATGACCGCGTCTGCCGCTTTTTGGTTGGCAACTTCGCGCGGACCACCACGACGGAAACCTGGCAGTTCTGGTTCTGCAAGCAACCGGACGGCACCTGGAAGGCCAGCGCAAACTAGGCCTGGCCGCTCACCCGCAGAAAAAAATGCGCGCCGGCTCCGTGAGGAGCGGCGCGCATTGTCTTGGCCGCGCGAATCACGCGGCGGCTCAATGGCGATCAGGCGCCTTCGACGCGGTTGGCGTCGAGCACCGTCATGGCCGTCATGTTGATGATGCGACGCACGGTGGAGCTGTTGGTCAGGATGTGCACGGGGGCATTGGCGCCCAGCAGGAACGGGCCCACCGCGACGTTGCCGCCCGCTGCCGTCTTGAGCAGGTTGTAGGCGATGTTGCCGGAGTCCACATTCGGGCACACCAGCAGGTTGGCTTCGCCCTTGAGCGTGGACGACGGCAGGATGCGCATGCGCAGGCCCTCGTCCAGCGCGCAATCGCCGTGCATTTCGCCGTCGATTTCCAGGTCCGGGGCCGCTTCGCGGACCAGTTCCAGGGCGCGGCGCATCTTCTCGCCCGAGGCCGAGCTGCCCGAACCGAAGTTGCTGCGCGACAACAGCGCAACCTTGGGCGCCAGATTCATGCGCGCCATTTCTTGCGCGGCCATGATGGTGAATTCAGCGATCTGCTCGGCGGTGGGATCGTCGTTCACGTGCGTGTCCACCAGCACCACCGTGCGCTCGTCGAGCAGCAGGATGTTCATGGCGGCGTACACGTTGTGACCCGGACGGCGGCCGATGACCTCGTCCACGAAACGCAGGTGGTCGTGATACGCGCCGACCGTGCCGCAGACCATGCCGTCGGCATCGCCCAGGTGCACCATCATTGCGCCGATCAGCGTCAGACGGCGGCGCATTTCCACGCGCGCCATTTCCTTGGTGATGCCCCGGCGGCTCATCAGCTCCCAGTACGTCGTCCAGTATTGGTGGAAGCGCTCGTCGTATTCGGGGTTGGTGACTTCGACGTCTTCGCCCAGACGCAGGCGCAGGCCGAATTTTTCGATGCGCGACAGCAGCACGGCGGGACGTCCCACCAGGATCGGACGGGCCAGGCCTTCGTCGACGATGACCTGGACCGCGCGCAGCACGCGTTCGTCTTCGCCCTCGGTGAAGACAATGCGCGCCTTGCCGCCCGAGCGCACGATGCGCTTGGCCGCCGAGAACAGCGGCTTCATGAACGCGCCCGAGTGGTACACGAACTGCTGCAGCTGTTCTTCGTAGGCTTCCAGGTCGGCCAGCGGACGCGTGGCCACGCCCCCTTCCATCGCGGCCTTGGCCACCGCCGGCGCGATGCGCACGATGAGGCGCGGATCGAAGGGCTTCGGGATCAGGTATTCGGGACCGAACGAGATGTCGTAGGTGCCGTAGGCGGCGGCCACGACTTCGTTCTGTTCTTCTTCGGCCAGGTCGGCGATGGCATGCACCGCGGCCATTTCCATTTCGCGCGTGATAGTCGTGGCGCCCACGTCCAGCGCGCCGCGGAAGATGTACGGGAAGCAGAGTACGTTGTTGACCTGGTTCGGGTAATCCGAACGGCCCGTGGCCATCACCACGTCGTCGCGCACGCCGTGCGCCACTTCCGGAAGGATTTCCGGCGTGGGGTTGGCCAGCGCCAGGATCAGCGGACGCGAACCCATGGCGGCGACCATTTCGGGCTTCAACACGCCGCCGGCCGACAGGCCCAGGAACACGTCGGCGTCCTGGATCACCTCGGCCAGCTTGCGGGCGTCGGTCTTTTGCGCAAAGCGCGCCTTGTCCGGATCCATCAGCGTGGTGCGGCCTTCGTAGACCACGCCCTCGATGTCGGTCACCCAGATGTTTTCCAGGGGCAGGCCCAGGTCCACCATCAGGTCCAGGCACGCCAGCGCCGCAGCGCCCGCGCCCGACGTGACCACCTTGACCTGCTTGATGTCCTTGCCCACGACCTTCAGGCCGTTGATGAAGGCCGCCGACACGGTAATGGCCGTGCCGTGCTGGTCATCGTGAAAGACCGGAATCTTCATGCGTTCGCGCAGCTTGCGCTCGACGGTGAAGCACTCGGGGGCCTTGATGTCTTCCAAGTTGATGCCGCCGAAGGTGGCTTCCAGGCCGGCGATGATCTCGACCAGCTTGTCGGGGTCGGTTTCATTGATTTCGATGTCAAAGACATCCAGGCCGGCGAACTTCTTGAACAGCACCGCCTTGCCTTCCATGACCGGCTTGGAGGCCAGCGCGCCGATGTTGCCCAGGCCCAGCACCGCGGTGCCGTTGGAGATCACGCCCACCAGGTTGCCGCGCGCGGTGTAGCGGTACACGTTGGACGGGTCGGCCACGATTTCCTCGCAAGCCGCCGCCACGCCGGGCGAGTACGCCAACGCCAGGTCGCGCTGGTTGACGAGCGGCTTGGACGCCACGACGGAGATTTTTCCCGGGGTGGGGAACTCGTGATAGTCCAGGGCTGCCTGGCGGTCGGACGGGTTGTTCATGGGCTGTGGCCTCGCTGTCTTGAATTTGCAAAATTCTAGGGTGGAAGACATAAGGCGTTCATTCGGATTTAATATCGTCCCATCACGCTTTCCTAATGTCTTGTCTATGACAGCCTTTGATCCGGATGCCGTTTTCCGGAAATTGACCTCGCGCCTGAAGATGCGCCACCTGATGCTGCTGCTGCAGATCGAGCAGCACGGGTCGCTGACCCGGGTGGCCGAACACATGGCGACCAGCCAGCCGGCCGTGACCAATGCCCTGGCCGAGCTGGAAAGCATGTTCGGCGTGCCGCTGTTCGACCGCTCGGTGCGGGGCATGACGCCTACGCCCATGGGCGCCGTGGTGCTGGCGCGCGCCCGGGCGCTGGTCCATGATCTGGGCCATCTGGTGCAGGAAATGGAAACCGTGGCGGCCGGGCACGCCGCCCACCTGCACATCGGCGTCATTCCGTTCGTGTCGGGCCAGATGCTGTCGGCGGCCATCGGCCGCACGCTGCCGCAGGGCCGTCAGCTCACCGCGACCATCCACGAGGGTCAGGGGCCGGCGCTATTGCGCCAATTGCGCGACCACACGCTGGACGTGGTCGTCGGCTGGGCCACGCCCTCGGTGGACCTGAGCAACATCGGTTTCGAGGTCCTGTACCACCAGCAGCCCCGCCTGATCGCCAGCCGCCGGCTGGCCGCCCGGCTGGGGCGGTCGCGCCTGGAATGGAACCGGTTGGCCGATCTGGACTGGATCCTGGGCACGCCAGGCAGTCCGATCCGCGAGCAGGTGGCCGACATCTTCTTGCGCGCCGGCCTGGCGCCCCCGCCGCCGTCCGTGCAAAGCGACTCATCCAAGCTGATCGGCGAGATGATCGTGGCCAGCGACCGCGCCGTCACGATCCTGCCGGCCGACATCGCCGACGAGCTGGTTCGCATCGCGGGCGCGGCCATCGTGCCGTATTCATTTGACTGGACGCTTCCGCCGATCTCGCTGTTCACGCGGTCCGACGGATTGCGGCGCAACGTCGAGGCGCTGTTTGCGGCGGCGTTGCGCGAGGTCTATCTGAAGGGCGCGCGGCCGATGTGACGCCCCGGTCCGGCAGCCCGTCGTATCATGGACGCCGGACTGACCTGTGCGGCCCCCGACTTCCGGCCCGGTCACGTGGCCGGTCCCTCCGGGAGGCCGTACGTCATGACGCAGGCGAACACGCAGGTTCCGCAAGCTCCTCGCCCCTGGCACCAGCTCTCTGTCGACGAGACGCTGGGCATCCAGGTGACCAGCGCCGCCGGCCTTTCGCAGGACCAGATCCGGCGCAGGCAGGAGACACACGGCCTGAACGCACTGCCCCCGCCTGCCCGCCGCAGCGCCTGGCTGCGATTTCTGGGCCACTTCAATGACGTGCTGATCTACATCCTGCTGGGTGCGGCAGTGGTGACATCGCTGATGGGCCATTGGCTGGATACCGGGGTCATCCTGGCCGTGGCGGTCATCAACGCCGTCATTGGCTACGTGCAGGAAAGCCGCGCCGAACGTTCGCTGGACGGCATCCGCAACATGCTGTCGAACCATGCCCGCGTGGTGCGCGACGGGCAGAAGGAAGAGATCGACGCCCGCGATCTGGTGCCGGGCGACATCGTGATCCTGCGACCCGGCGACAAGATCCCGGCGGACGTGCGGCTCTTTGACACGCACAACTTCCGCGTCGAGGAATCGATGCTGACCGGCGAATCCACCGTCGTCGAAAAGCACGATGCGCCCCTGCCGGGTGACGCGCCGCTGGGCGACCGCCTGAACCTGGGGTTCTCGGGCACCCACGTCAGCGCGGGCAATGCGCGCGGCATCGTGGTGGCCACCGGCAGCGACACCGAGATCGGCCACATCAACCGCATGATGACGGATGTGCAGACGCTGCAGACGCCGCTGCTGCGGCAGATGGAGCTGTTGGGCAAGCGCATCTTCCAGGTGGTGCTGGTGATGGTGGTGGCGCTTTTCGTGCTGGGCCGCTACGTGCTCGACATGCCGCTGTCCGACCTGCTGATGTCGCTGATCAGCATCGCGGTCGCCTCCGTGCCGGAAGGCCTGCCTGCCATCATCTCCATCATCCTGTCGCTGGGCGTGCAGCGCATGGCGCGCAACCGCGCCATCATCCGCAAGCTGCCCACCGTCGAAACGCTGGGCGCGATGACGGTCATCTGCTCGGACAAGACGGGCACCCTGACCATGAACGAGATGACCGCCAAGAACGTGCTGCTGGCGCAAGGCGTGTATCGCGTGTCGGGCGACAACTACCGGCCCGTCGGCGAGATCACCCGTGAATCCGACGGGACGCCGGTGGACTGGCAGCGCGAGGACGCGCTGACGCGCTTCGTGCGTGCGGCCGCCATCTGCAACGACAGCCAGCTCCATGAAGATGCCGATGGGCAGTGGCGCATCGTGGGCGGTCCCACGGAAGGCGCGATGATGGTGCTGGCAACCAAGGCCGGCCAGAGCCTGGAGGGCGTGGCCAAGCACGGCAAGGTGCCGTTCGATTCCAGCTACAAGTACATGGCGCGCCGCTGCGACGACCATGGTCAGAACGTCATCTACGTCACCGGCGCGCCCGACGTGCTGTTCAAGCTGTGCGCGCAGGAACAGGGCGAAGCCGGGCCGCAGCCGCTGCGGCTGGACTACTGGGAGCGCGGCCTGGAGGCCTTTGCGCACCAGGGCCTGCGGACATTGGCAGCCGCGTACAAGCCCGGCACGGCGGACGCCACAGTGCTGGATCATCCGGACTTTCAGGACGGGCTGGTGTTGCTGGGCGTGGCCGGCATCATGGACCCGCCCCGTCCCGAAGCCATCGAAGCCATCGCGCAGTGCAACCAGGCAGGGATCCGCGTGAAGATGATCACGGGCGATCACCCCGAAACCGCGCTGGCGATCGGCGCCATGCTGGGCATGACGCATGTGCGCGAGGCGGTGACCGGCGCCCAGTTGCAGCAGATCGGCGACGATGAACTTGCCGCGCTGGCGCGCGACCACGACATCTTTGCGCGCACCAGCCCCGAGCACAAGCTGCGCCTGGTGCGCGCGCTGCAAAGCATGGGCGAAGTGGTCGGCATGACGGGCGATGGCGTCAACGACGCGCCCGCGCTCAAGCAGGCGGACGTGGGCGTGGCCATGGGCATCAAGGGCACCGAGGTCACCAAAGAGGCCGCCGACATGGTGCTGGCGGACGACAACTTCGCCTCGATCGCCTATGCCGTGCGCGAGGGGCGCCGCGTCTACGACAACCTGAAGAAGACGATCCTGTTCATCCTGCCGACCAACCTGGCGCAGGGACTGCTGGTCATCGTGGCGCTGCTGGCCGGCGCACAGGCGCCGCTGACGCCGCTGCAGATCCTATGGATGAACATGGCGACCTCCATCACGCTGGCCTTCGGTCTGGCGTTTGAACCGGCCGAACCGGGCATGATGCAGCGCCGGCCGCGCGATCCCGCGAAATCGATCCTGGACGGCTTCGCGCTCTGGCGCATCGCGTTCGTGGGGCTGCTCTTCACCACCTCCGCCTTCATCATCGAAAAGAGCCTGATTGCCGCCGGGCGCGATCCGGACTTCATCCGCACCGTCATCCTGCAGACGCTGGTGACGGCGCAATGGACCTATCTGTTCAACTGCCGCCTGCAGGACCGGTGGCCGATCACGCCCAGCATGTTCCGCAACAAGGCGCTGTGGCTGGTCACGATCCTGCTGGGCCTGCTGCAATGCGCATTGATCTACCTGCCCGCGATGAACCGCGTGTTCGGCACCGTCCCGCTGCCGCCGGAGTACTGGACCCTGACGCTGGTGGCCGCCGCGGTGCTCTTTTGCGTGGTGGAGATCGAGAAGCTGGTGCTGCGGACATGGCGCGCGCGGCGCGCCCGGCTCGATCTGGCACATCGCCCTGCAGCATGACGTGTCGACCGCGGCGTGATGGCGCGCCCCGGTTGACCGCCGCGCCTCGCGCACAAAAATGCCAACAAATGTAAAGGCCGCGGCCGCGCGGCTGCGCGCCCTCCTATACTTGCGCCCGCCAAGTTTCACAGGAGGGCCCGCAGCTTGTTCACCATCTCGCCAACCTTTGCGAGCGGCCGCGCGCTTTTCCTGCTGGGACTCGCCGCGCTGACCGCGCTTTCAGGCTGCAGTTCGATGCTCGGAGAAGGCACGGGCGCCGCGGCCGGTATCGCCGGCACGGCCATCGCCAACAAGGTGACCGACAACGCCACGGTGGCCACGGGCATCGGTCTGGGCGTGCAGGCCGGCGCGAAGGCCGCGCTGGCCTATGCGCAGCGCCAGACACGCGGTGAAGAGCAGGACGCCATCGCCAAGGCGGCCGGCGCGCTCGCGGTGGGCAAGGTCGCCAGCTGGAACGTCAAGCACAAGTTGCCGATCGAGGACGACGCGCGCGGCCAGGTCACCGTCAGCCGGCTGATCGGCGGCGGAGATCTGCAATGCAAGGAAGTGGTGTTCTCGGTGGACACGCCTGCCGAGAAGCCCGGCATTGATCCCGAACGCGAGTTCTACGTCACGACCGTCTGCCGCGACGGCGAAAACTGGCGCTGGGCCAGCGCCGAACCGGCGACCACCCGCTGGGGTTCGCTGCAGTGACGCGCGCGTTTGGCATGCTGGCGCTGACCGCCAGCCTGGCGCTCGCGGGCTGCCAGAGTTCCTCCATCGGTCCCGCCACGGGCGCGGTGGTCGGCACGCTGAGCGGCGCGGCCACAGCCAATCCCGTCGCCGGCTTTGCCATTGGCGTGACGGTGCAGGCTGCGGTGGACGCCACGGTGAAGTACGTGTTGCGCGAATGGAAGAACGACCAGCAGAACGTCATGGCCAATACGGTTGGCGCGCTGCCCATCGGTGAAGTCCGGCAGTGGCAGATCAAACGTGCCCTGGCGGTGGGCAACGAACGCGGCAGCATCCAGGCGGTGCGCGACATCGATACGCCGCTGGCGCACTGCCGCGAGGTGCTGTTCACGGTCGAGGTCGAAGGCGCCGCACCTGCCTACGCCAGCACGATCTGCCAGCGCCGGGACGGGCAATGGAAATGGGCCTCGGCCGAACCCTCCGTGGCGCGCTGGACCGGCCTGCAATAGCGGCGCTTGATCGGCGCGAGATCTGCGGGCGATACTGGCCCGACCGTCATCGCCGCCACGTCATTCATGCCCGCAGGCCAATTCCTCATGCAGCGCAGCGCCATCGCCGGCGTGCAGGCCGTCTCCGCCTGCAGCGGCCACGCGTTCGCGCGCCACACGCATGAACAATTCGGCATCGGCGTGATGCGCCAAGGCGCACAGGTGTCGCACAGCGGCCGGGGTCAGGTGGAGGCCGGGCCGGGTTACGTCATCACGGTCAATCCGGGCGAGGTCCACGATGGCGCGCCCATCGGCGACGGTGTGCGGGCCTGGCAGATGATCTACCTGGATCCCGGTGTCGTGGCCGCCTGCGCCGAAGACCTGGCCGGTGCGGGCGTGCCTCGGCGTCACGATGCGGGCAGGCCGTCGGGCGCCTCCCTCTACGAATTCGAGCACCCGGCGCGGCACCAGCCAGCGCTGGCCCGTGACGTCCTTGCGCTTTATGCGCACATCACCGCAGGCGGATCGCCGTTGGCGTGCGACAGCCTGCTGTTGCGCGTGCTGGCGCAGGCTGGCGGTCCGCGCGGCACGCTGGCCACCGCCCCTGCGCGCGAGGCGATACCGTCCTCCCTGCGCCATGCGATCGCGCGCATCGACGACGACCCGGCCGCCGCGCTGTCGCTCGCCGATCTGGCCACCGCCAGCGACCTGAGCCGCTACCAGGTGCTGCGCGCCTTCACGCGCGCCACGGGGCTGACGCCGCACGCCTACCAGATGCAGCGTCGCCTGCTGCTGGCGCGGCGGCTCATCCGGCAGGGCATGGCGCTGGCCGATGCGGCCGCGCTGGGCGGTTTTGCGGACCAGAGCCACATGACGCGGCTTTTCGTGCGCGCCTATGGCGTGTCGCCGCACCGCTATGCGTTGGCCGCGGGCGCCTGACCCGCCTTCCCTGCAATTTCGTTCAAGACCTGCCTCCCGCCTGCGCCCTACGCTGCGCCTTTTCCAACGGGAATTCAGGCGATGGCCATCAACAGGCTGCGGCACGGGTATCTCTATTTGGCACTGGCCATGGTGCTGGTCGGCAGCACCGTGACCGCCAGCAAGATCATTGGCGCGGGGTTGCCGCCCTTCACCGCGACCGCCCTGCGCTTTGCCATCGCGTTGCCCTGTTTCGCCCTGCTGATGGCGGCGACCGGCGCGCGCCTGCCCCGGCTGCACCGGCGGGACTGGCTGCTGCTGACGGTGCAGGCGGTGGCGGGCAGCGTCGGATATACGACCTTGTTGATCGCCGGGTTGCAGCGGACCTCGGCGGTGGACGGCGGCATCATTCTGGGGACGCTGCCGCTCGTCACGGCCGCGATCGCCATGCTGCTGCTGGGCGAGCGCCCAGGCCGGCGGGCCCTGACTGCCATCGGCATGGCGGCGTTCGGCGTGTGGCTGATGACCAGCCGAACCCCCACGCAGGGCATGGACGGGTCGCTCGCCGGCAACGCGCTGATCCTGGGCGCGGTGGCCTGCGAGGGGCTGTTCATCCTGTTGAACAAGCGCCTGCGCACGCCGGTTGCGCCGCTGGCGCTGTCGACGTTGATGACGGCATTCGGCCTGGCGTTTTCCGCAGTGGCCAGCCTGACCGAAGCGCCATGGGCGTTGGACTACACGCCAGGCGCGGTCGCCGCCGTGGCGTATTACGCGCTGGTGCCCACGGTGGGCGGCTTTCTGCTCTGGTACGCGGGCGCAGCGCGCGTGCCTGGCTCAGAGGCGGCGCTTTTTACCGCACTGGCGCCCGTTTCCGCCGTGATGCTGTCGGCCGGCCTGCTGGACGAGCCGGTGACCGGCGCGCAGATTGCCGGCATGAGTTGCGTGCTGGGCGCCGTCCTGGCAATGACCCGGCGCGGCGGCGCGCGCAGCAACGGCACGGGGGACGGCATCTAGCCGCGGCTGAAGGCCTGCGCGAAGTCGTCGGAAAAGATGTCGGCAAGCGCGTGGCGCAATGCCGCGGCGCGCTCGGCGCCGTACGCGGCCTCGAAACGGTTCTGCGCGTCCTTCCACAAGCGGCGGGATTCCGCCAGCTTGGCGCGGCCGGTCTCGGTCAACTCCACCCGGCGGCTGCGGCCATCCAGCGGGTCGCGCATCATCTGCACGTACCCATCGCGCTGCAAGGGCTTGAGGTTGTGCGCCAGCGCGGACCGGTCCAGCACCATCGCGCGGGCCAGGTCGGTCATCGACGGCGAGCCCGCGCGGGCAATGTGCACCAGGATCGAATGCTGCGACACCTTCAGCCCGCAGGGCGCGAGTACTGTGTCATAGAGCTGGGACACGCGACGCGTCGCCTTGCGCAGCGCAGCGCCGTTACAGACAAGCGGATCCGGGGGAACGGCAGAGCCGAGGAGCGGGGCGTCGGACATGGCGGCCAAGGAAGGAAAATCGGCGGGCAAGGACATAACGCTACCGCCCGCGCGAGTTCACGTCCAGCCCGTTATTGACAGTTATTGGCATATGCACGTAAATTTTGCCGATCACGTCCACCGGCCTTCCCCATGCCAGCGACCGCTCCCCCACGCCCCGCCAATGCGCGCTTGCAAGCCATGCTGCATGGTCCCATCGCGCCCACGCTGGCGCGGCTGGCGTGGCCCAACATCCTCATGATGCTGGCGCAGTCATCCACCGGCCTGATCGAGACCTGGTTCCTGGCGCGGCTGGGCACGCCGGTGCTGGCCGGCGTGGCGCTCGTCGTGCCGGTGCTGATGCTGATGCAGAACATGTCGCAGGGCGCGATGGGTGGCGGGATTTCCGCCGCGGTCGCGCGCGCGCTGGGCGGCGGACGGCAACAGGAGGCCGATCAGCTCGTGCTGCATGCGGTCGTGCTGAACGCCTTGCTGGGTCTGGCCTTCTGCGTGTTGTTGCTGGCCTTCGGTCCGGCGCTGTACCGCGCGCTGGGCGCCGAAGGCGAAGCGCTCGACGCCGCGCTGGCGTATTCCAATGTAATCTTCGGCGGCATCGTCCTGATGTGGCTGATGAACGCCTTTGCCAGCGCCATCCGCGGCACCGGCAACATGCTGGTGCCGGGCGCGGTCATCTGCGGCGGCGCGCTGCTGCTGATTCCCCTGTCGCCATGCCTGATCTTCGGATGGGGCCCCTTCCCCGCCCTGGGCGTGGCGGGCGGCGGCTGGGCGCTGGTGATCTACTACGCCGTGGGCACGCTGATCCTGGGCGCCTATTGCGCCAGCGGACGCAACGCGGCGCGGCTGGTCGCCAGCCGGCTGCATGCGACGCTGATGCGCAACATCCTCAGCGTGGGCGCGCTGGCCACCATCAACCCGCTCATGACCAACGCGCTGGTGGCGCTGACCGCGGCGCTGGTGGGCGCCTACGCGGGCGAGGCAGCGGTGGCGGGCTATGGCGTGGCGGTGCGGCTGGAATATCTGTTGATGCCCATCGCTTTCGGGCTGGGAGCGCCCATGGTGGCGATGGTCGGCTCGAACATCGGCGCGGGCCAACCGGAGCGCGCCATGCGCATCGCCTTGACGGGCGGGGCGATGGCGTTCGTGCTGGCGGAGGCGATCGGGCTGACCGCGGCGTTTTTCCCCGACGCGTGGCTGCGCCTGTTCGGCGCGCAGGATCACATGCTGGAGGCCGGCGCCGGTTATCTGCGCATTGTGGGTCCGGTGTATGGGTTTTTCGCGCTGGGCTTTTCGCTGTACTTCGCGTCGCAAGGCGCCGGAAGGCTGAAGTGGCCGTTGATGGCGGGGTTCCTGCGGCTTTTGATCGGCATCGGCGCAGGCGGCGTCGCGCTGCACATGACCGGTTCGCTGACGGTGTTCTTCGTGATCGCGGCCGTGGCGATGTGCATCTACGGCCTGATCATCCTGGCCGCCGTCGCGTCGGGTTCGTGGTTCGACCGCGGCCACCTGCCGGGGCGCCGGCTTTTTGCACGCTGACGCGCGCAGGGGCGTCGGGGGCCGGGTCCACGGGCGCTTGGGCCGCATCGCCAGCCGGTGCGTCGCGCAACGCATAGGCCACCAGATCCGCCGCGTACGCGGGAAGATCATCACGCACGCACAGCACCAGATCGCGGGCCGCCCACGGATCCGCCAGCGCCACGCGGCATACCCCCGCCGCGCGGCCATAGCGCACCGCCGCCGCGCGCGGCACGATCGCCACGCCGACCCCCTGCCCCACCATCCGGCAGACGGCATCGAAACTGCGCAACCGCACGCGATAGGACAGCGCCTTGCCGCTGCGGCGCGCGTGATGCGCGATGTGCTCCTGCAACGCGCTGCCCTGCACCAATCCGACGAATTCGTACCCGGCCACGTCCTCCAGCAGCACCTGTTGCAGCGCCGCGAGCGGATGGCTGCGCGGCACGATCAGCGTCAGCGGGTCATGGCGGAAGATGCGCGTGCGCAGGCCGTGCAGATCGGCCGAGTCCGCCAGCACCCCGATGTCGCATGCGCCGGTCCTCAGCGCGTCGGCGATCTCGTGGCTCAGGCGCTCTTCAAGGTCGACGGAGATATGCGGATGGTCCTTGAGAAACGCGCCCAGCACGGGCGGCAGGTATTCGCTGAGCGCCGTGGTGTTGCACAGCACCCGCACATGGCCTTTCAGCCCGGCGCCGTAATGATCCAGCTCGCCGCGCATGCGGTCGATCTGGCCCAGCACCAGCCGTGCATGATGAACCAGGGTGCGCCCCGCGGGCGTCGCCTGCACGCCGCGCGGCTCGCGCACCAGCAGCGGTACGCCCAGCGCGTCTTCCATGCCCCGGATGCGCTCGCTGGCCGACGCCAGCGTCATGTGCGACCGCCCCGCGCCCGCCGTGATGGAGCCGGTTTCGTGCACGTTCAGGAAAAGGCGTAGGTCGGTCAGGTCAAAGCGCATGAAAAAAAGCGTAGCACGCTATCCTCAGGCGCAGCCATAGTCTGGGTAAGCCAGATCCCGATAGGCGCGGTCGGGCGCGAGCGTGAGAATGCGTCCATACCCACCCAAACAGGCGGTAATCATGAACATTGCAATGTTGTGCACCCGGACCGCGCGCTGGCCGGGGCTGGCCTTGGTTGCATTGACGCTGCACGCCTCAGGCGCAGCCGAAGCGCAGGCCGGACTTGGCGGCCCCCTCACCCCCGCCCAGCAGTACGCACTGGCATTGGAAGCGCAGACGCAGGGCGACCATGGCGCAATGCTGACGTGGCTGCGCGCCGCCGCGCGCGCGGACCACCCGCCCGCGCAACGGATGCTGGGCATGGTGCTGATCGGCGCTCCCGCGTTGTACGGCCCGTCGCTGCCCGCCGACCTGTGCGAGGGGCGCGCATGGCTGCTGCGCGCCGCCCGCCAGAACGAAGGACCGTCGCAGGATGTGGCCTTCGCCCTGTTCGGCCGCCCCAAGGACGCGCTGACCGCGCACTGCGAGCCCGCATGAATCTTTTCGATCCCGTATTGCTCGCGGCTGTCGTGACGGTCTTCGTCCTGGCCGGCGTGGTCAAGGGCGTGGTCGGGCTGGGCCTGCCCACCATTTCGATGGCATTGCTGGCGCTGGTGATGGCGCCGGCGCAGGCGGCCGCGCTGCTCATCGTGCCGTCGCTCATCACCAACCTGTGGCAGGCGCTGCCGTGGGTCACACTGCGCGCGGTCCTGCGCCGGATCGCCGGCATGCAGGCCGGCGTCTGCGCGGGCACGGTGGCGGGCGCGCTGTGGCTGGGTCCGCCCTCGGGCGACTGGGCCGGCATCTTCCTGGGGCTGGCGCTGGTGGCTTATGCCGCCTGGGGACTGTTTGGCTCGCCGCCCACGGTGCAGCCCCGGCATGAACAATGGATCGGCATCGCGGCCGGCGCGGTGACCGGGGTGATCACCGCCGCCACCGGCGTCTTCGTCATCCCGGCCGTGCCCTATCTGCAAGCCCTGAAATTGGACAAGGACGCGCTCATCCAGGCCATGGGGATTTCCTTCACGGTGTCGACCGTGGCGCTGGCCGCGGGGCTGTGGCTGAACGGCGGCTACACGGCCGGCGCCGCCAGCGCGTCGCTCCTGATGCTGCTGCCGGCACTGGCCGGCATGGCGCTGGGGCAACGGCTGCGCGGTCGGCTTTCCGCGCGCACGTTCAAGCTGTGCTTCATGGTCAGCCTGGCGCTGCTGGGCGCCTACCAGGCCGGGCGCGGGCTGCTGGGCGGCTAGCGGCTGCGCGCCTCAAACGGTCTGCGGGCTCCTCACCTGATGCGCTGGCGCGCTGTACGCCTCAAGCGGCCAGCCGTCTCCCGTCAACCGCACCGATCGACACGGACATCTCGCGCCAGCGCGCCAGCTCCTGTTGCACCGACTGGATCTTGATGCGCGCCTGATCGAAGGAATCGCGGCCCAGGAACAGGTGCAGGGGCGCGTATTGCGCCTCGGCGGCCTGGATCAGCGCCTGCGCCGCCTTGACCGGATCGCCGCCCTGGTCCCACCCTTGCTCGCCGCGCGCGGCCAGCTCCGGGGATGCTTGCGCATCACCCGCGCGCATCGCGCCCGGGTAGACCAGCGACACGCGGATGCCCAGCGGCGCGGCATCGGCGGCCAGGGACTCGGTCAGCCCGCTGACGGCAAACTTGGCGGCGCTGTAGGCGCCCCATTCCGGCGCGCGGCCATCGAAACCCAGAATCGACGAGATATTGAACACATGCCCGCCGCGCTGCGCGCGCAGACGCGGCATCACGGCGCGGATGACGTTCAGCACCCCAAACACGTGGGTATCGAACGTGCCGCGCAACTGCGCATCCGACAACCGCTCGAGCGAGCCTTGCACGCCCTGCCCGGCGCCATTCACCACGACGTCGATGCCGCCAAAGGCCGCCGCCGTGGCGTCCACCGCGCGGCGCACCGCGCGCTCGTCGGCCAGGTTGACGGTCAGGGGCAGGAACCGGCCTTCCAGCTTGGCGCCCACTGCTTCCAGCAACGCATCGCCATCGTCCGACGTGGCCGCGACCTTGTGCCCGTGATCCAGCAGCATCTTGACCAGCGTGACGCCCAGCCCGGCCGACGCGTCCGTCACCAACCAGATTTTTTCGGTATTCATACGATTCCCTTCCCTTGCTTGCGGCCGCCGGCAAGATGCCTGGCTGCGCGGCCGATACCGCCGCGCTCTGCAGAGCCACGGCCGGCGCGGCCCTGGACAGGATAGTAAGAATCGTGTGCGCGGGCGTACAGGCTGGATCTTGCGTGAAACCTGCCTATTTCTACGGCAATGCGATATGGCGGATAATCCGTCTGTTTGCCGCCGCCACGCGCGGCGGGTCATTGCGGGGCTTTCTTTCCCCGCTGCTTTCGGAGTCAGCTATGCATCGCGGCATTGAAGCGATCGAACACTTCATGGAATCCATCGGCCTGACCTGGCAGCCCGGCCGCGTCGCACGCGCCGAACTGCGCGTCAGCTACCGCATCGGCAATACCCGCCCACTGGGCATCGACCGCACGCTGGTGGAATTCCACTGCGACGCCAAACGGGCAAAGGTGTGGGTGCCCGAGTTCTCGCGCACCAGCTTTCACCAATGGTTCGAAGTCCCCTATCAAGACTTCGAGTACACGCCCGGCGGGTCCATGCTGAAGATCAAGGCCGCCGCGCGCGGCAACGCGCCGCCCTACAGCGTGGGCATCAAGCCGCTGGCCTGATCGCCCCGCGCGGAACGCCGGTCATAGCGGCTTGTACATGATCGTCGTTCCGTCCACCTTCGCCGGGTCGAGCGGATCTCGTGCAAATCCCGGAATCACCCCCACCGTCTGATAGCCCAGCGACGCGTACAGCGGCTCGGCCGAATCGCCCGTGCGCGTGTCCAGCGTGAGCAGGCTGCGATGCAGGCGGCGCGCCATGTCCTCGACCTCGTGCATCAGCCGGCGCGCGATGCCCTGGCGGCGGAAATCCGGATGCACCAGCAGCTTGCGCACCTCGGCGCGGTGCGGCTGGTTCGGCGGCGTGTCGACGTCCAGTTGCACGGATCCGGCAACCCGCCCGTCCACGCGCGCCACCCACAACTTCACCGCCCCGCTTTCGACGCCCGGCAGCACCTTGCCGCGCCAGAACCCCTGCGCGTCGTCATGCGTGTACGGCAGCACGAAGCTGACGCTGGCCCCGCCCTGCACGCACGCGTGCAGCAAGGTGGCCAGCTCGGGGATGGCGGCCGCGGCGGCATCGGCCGTCAGCAGCGTCAATTCAAGGTTTGCAGGGGTCATGGCAGGCTCAGACGATGAAAAGCAGGTAGCGGGCGCCGCTGTGCGGCGGGGTGACGAAGGCGCTGGCGCCGAATAGCTGGTAGCGCAGGCAGTCGCCCGGCAGCAGGCGATGCGTGTGGCCGTCGGCCGTGACGGACAGCTCGCCGTCCAGCATCAGCAGATGGTGTTCAAGGCCGGGCCGTGGCGATTGGTCATAACTAATGCGGGCGTCGGCGGCCAGTTCGCAGGCCAGCACCTCGCCCGCCAGGCGCTGCGACGGCGGCGACACCGAGCGGCGGCGGAAACCCACGCTGTCATCCACCCACACCGCCTGCGCGGCCTGGGGCACATGGGCGGCAAAGTCGTCTTCGACCATCAGCATGAGGCGCGACATCGTCATGCCATGGGCGGCGCAAAGCTTGCCCAGCACGCTGGCGGTGGGACTGACCTCGCCATTTTCAAGGCGGGAGAGCGTGGCGCGGCTGATGCCGGCGCGGCCGGCCAGATCGTCCAGCGACCAGCCCCGGTCCTGGCGCAGTGTTTTTAGCCGGGCGGCCAGACGAAGGTCCAGCCCGGCATCGGCGGCGGCGGCGGTGTGTGGTTGTTCCATATCCGGGAATTTATTCCATATATGAAAACATGTCGACCGCGTGGTTTCCCCGATGCGCAATCCGTTCGCCCGCCGGACACTACGAGCGACCCGCGCCGGATTCGGCACAATAGCGGTCATGCACTTGGGCAAACACCTCTACATGACCATCTTTTGCGCGTTGACTTCCGGTTGTTCCCTTCCCTCGCTGGACAAGCGCAGCGTGTCGCAGGGACTTACCGATGAGGAAGCCGGCGCAACGCCGCTGGGCCGGGCGATCGCCCCACTGGCCGCCGCGCATCCCGGCAAGTCCGGCATCCACGCCCTCGCCGATCCCCTGGACGCCTTTGCCGCGCGCATGATGCTGGCGCGTGCGGCCGAACGCAGTCTGGACGTGCAGTACTACATCTGGCACGACGACATGACGGGCATCATGCTGTTCGAGGCGCTGCACGAGGCCGCCGACCGCGGCGTTCGCGTGCGCCTGCTGCTGGACGACAACGGCACGTCGGGACTGGACCGGACGCTGTCCGCGCTGGACGGGCATCCGAACATCGAGGTGCGGCTCTACAACCCTTTCACGCTGCGCTGGCCCAAGCCGCTTGGTTACCTGACGGACTTCAACCGGCTGAACCGCCGGATGCACAACAAGTCATTTACCGCCGACAACCAGGCCACCATCGTGGGCGGCCGCAACATCGGCGACGAGTACTTTGGCGCCACCGACGGCGTGCTGTTCAGGGACATGGACGTGCTGGCCATCGGCGCCGCCGTCAGCGACGTGTCGGGCGACTTCGACCGCTACTGGCGCAGCGATTCCGCCTATCCGGTGGAAGGCATCGTCCGGAAGGCTGCGTCCAACGAACTGGAAGAACTGGAGGCGGACGCGGCCGCGGTCGAACAGTCGCCCGAGGCCGCAGCCTATGCGCAGGCGATGCGCGACCTGCCCTTCATCCGGCAGTTGCTTGGCGGCGAACTGCCCCTGATCTGGGCGAGCACCCAAATGGTCAGCGACGATCCGGGCAAGACGCTGGGCACCGCGCCGCCCGAGGCGATGCTGCCGCACCAACTGCACGAGATCGTGGGCGAACCGGCAAAAGAACTGCTGCTGGTGTCGCCTTACTTCGTGCCCACCGCCGCCGGCACGCAGGCGTTTGCCAAGATGGCGCGCAATGGCGTCAAGGTCCGGGTGCTGACCAACGCGCTGGAAGCCACCGACGTGGCGGTGGTGCATTCAGGCTACGCCAAGCGCCGCAAGGACTTGCTGGCCGCCGGCGTCGAGCTGTACGAAATGAAGCGCGCGGTGCAAGGCGTCGAGCGCAACAAGAGCATGGGTCCCTTCGGCAGTTCGGGCTCCAGCCTGCACGCCAAGACCTTCGCGGTGGATGGCGAGCGCGTTTTCGTCGGGTCGTTCAATTTCGATCCGCGCTCGGCGCGATTGAACACCGAGCTGGGATTCGTGATCGACAGCCCGGCGCTGGCGCGTGGCATCGAAGACGCCTTCGAGGAAGAACTGCCCCGCACCGCCTACCGCGTCATGCTGGATGAGATGGGCAAGCTCTACTGGCTGGACGATCGCGACGGTCACACGGTGCGCCATGACCGCGAGCCCGGCGCCAGCATCTTGCAACGCGCGACCGTGTGGGTGGCGTCGCTGTTGCCGCTGGAGCCGTTGTTGTAGGGGTGGAAGTCAAACGCGACCCGGTCTACCGCAATCCGCAACAAGCGGAGTGGCCGTTTATTTCGCAAGGCGTAGACTGGACGCAGCGATTTTCCGCAGTGAATTTTCCGCAGTGAATCTGCCGCCGTAAATTTGCCGCAGTAGTTCTCCATTCAACGACCATGACCACCACGCCCGCCGACGCCCTGCTCGCGCAGCAGGACTGGAACCGCGCCGTTGCCGACCTCGACGCGCACGGCAACGCTGTCCTGCCCGCCTTGCTGACGCCTGCGCAATGCATCGCGCTGTCGGACGCCTACGACCACGATGATCGCTACCGAAGCCGTATCGTGATGGCGCGTCACGGATTCGGGCGTGGCGAGTACAAGTATTTCCGCTATCCCTTGCCTGACCTGCTTGCCCGCCTGCGCGGCGCGCTTTATACCCAGCTGGCGCCCATCGCCAACCGATGGAACCGGCAGATGGGCATCGGCGTGCAGTACCCCGCAGATCACGCGGATTTTCTTGCGCGGTGCCACGGGGCCGGCCAGCGCCGGCCGACGCCATTGATCCTGCAGTACGGGCCGGGCGACTACAACTGCCTGCACCAGGACCTGTACGGCGAACACGTGTTTCCGTTGCAGGTGGCGGTGCTGTTGTCCACGCCGGACGTGGACTTCACGGGCGGTGAATTCGTCATGACGGAAACCGGCAGCCGAGAGCAGCGCGCCGACGTGCTGCCCCTGAAGCAAGGAGATGCGCTGATCTTCACGGTGAACCAGCGCCCGGTTCCCGGCGTGCGCGGATGGCGCAAGGTGGCCATGCGCCACGGCGTGAGCGAGCTGCGTTCGGGGCGCCGCCACACGCTTGGCATCATTTTTCACGACGCGGTGTGACATGACCCTGGACCTATTCGGCGGCGACGATCCCGCCCAGCATGGCCGCGTGACCATCGGCCCGCAATCCGTGGTGTTGCGCGGCTTTGCGCTGCCAACCGTTGACGCGCTGCTGGCCGGCGTGGACGACGTGACCGCGCAGGCGCCGTTCCGGCACATGGAGACGCCCGGCGGGTACACGATGTCGGTGGCGCTGACCAACTGCGGCGACTTGGGGTGGACGACGGACGCCCGCGGCTATCGCTACAGCCGCATCGACCCCGTGTCCGGACAGCCCTGGCCGGCGATGCCGCAGGCCTTCACGCAGTTGGCGCAGGACGCGGCGCGGGAAGCCGGCTTTCCGGATTTTGCGCCCGATGCGTGCCTGGTCAACCGCTACGAACCCGGCTCGCGTCTGTCGCTGCACCAGGACCGCAATGAACGCGATTTCAACGCGCCCATCGTGTCGGTGTCGCTGGGCATGCCGGCGATGTTTCTGTTCGGGGGAGACGACCGCGCGGACCGCGCGGCGCGGGTGCCGCTGTTTCACGGTGACGTCGTCGTGTGGGGAGGCGTGGACCGCCTGCGGTTTCACGGCGTGATGCCGCTGAAGGACCTGCCGCATCCGCGGCTGGGCAGCCAGCGCATCAACTTCACGATACGCAAGGCGGGATAGGGGCGCGCGGCCGCTGCCGGCGCCCCTGTGGAACCCGGTGGCCCGGGCCGTGGGGACAGCGCGGGCCGCGCGTTGCGAAGGCCGCCTGGGTTGCCCAGGTTGGCCCCGGATCGCTCACGCCGCGCGCAACTGCACACGCGGGAAATCCACCGGCACGTCGAACGCCACGTTCACGTAGTTGGTGAACAGGTTCAACGCCACATGCGCCAGGATCTCGACGATCTGCTCGTCATTGAAGCCGGCCGCGCGCACCGCCGCCACGTCGGTGTCGGCCACCTGGCCGTGCTGGCGCACTAGCTTCAGCGCGAAATCCAGCGCCGCGGCCGTCTGCGGATCGTCGGCGTGGCCGGCCTGGGCCGCAGCCATCTGTTCGGCAGTGGCGCCAGCCTTGCGGCCCAGCGCGGTGTGCGCGGCCAGGCAGTATTCGCAGCGGTTGCGGTCGGCGACGGCGACGGCGATCTTTTCCGTCAGTTGCGGGGGCAGCACGCCGCCGCCGAGGGCGCCGAACGCACCCCACATGCTTTTCAGGGCGGCGGGCGAGTTCGCGACTGCGCGGAACATGTTGGGGGTCGCGCCGAACGCGCCGTGGATCTGGTCAAGCAGCGCCTTGCTGGCAGCGGGAGCAACGGAGGAGTCGATGAGTTGAACGCGGGACATGATGTTTCCTTTCAGTGAGTTGATTCAATCGTTAAGGGAAAGGCGCCGGCTGGTTTCCTGCTGCCTTTGCGCCAGTATGGGCGGGCCGGGAGTAATATTGGGCACCTAACGTCCACGATTCATATCTATTCGTCCAAGACGCCATGACACCCTCGCTCGACCGTCTGTCCGCCCTGCTCGACCGGTTCCGCGTGCGGGCGCACCTGTTCCATGCCGGCCCGCTGTGCGGTCTGAACCGGTTCGCGCCCGAACCCGGGCGCGCCTTCCTGCACGTGCTGCGACGCGGCGACATGGAGGTCGCGCACCGGGCCGGCAGCGGTCTGCCCCGCCGGCTGCGCGTAGCCGAGCCGACGCTGCTGTTCTACGCACGCCCGGTGCACCATGAATTCCACAACCCGCCCGAGGACGGCTCGGATTTCACCTGCGCCACGCTGCACTTCGAAGGCGGCGACCACCATCCGCTGGTGCGCGCGCTGCCGCCGCTGATCGCGCTGCCGCTGGCGCGTGTTGACGGACTGGCGCAGGCGCTGGCGTTGCTGTTCGCCGAAACCGAACAGGTGCGATGCGGACAGCGGCTGCTGGCGGACCGCCTGTTTGAGGTGGTGTTGATCCAGCTGTTGCGCTGGCTGATCGACCATCCTGCCGAGGCCGGCATACAGATCGGGTTGATGACGGGTCTTGCCGAGCCGCGCCTGGCGCGCGCGCTGGTCGCCATGCACGAGCAGCCCGGCGCGGCCTGGACGCTGGCAGCGCTGGCCGGCCGTGCGGGCATGTCGCGCGGCGCCTTTGCCGCCGCGTTCAAGCACGTGGTCGGCCAGCCGCCGGCGGACTACCTGGCCGACTGGCGCCTGACGCTGGCGCAGTCGCGCTTGCGGGAAGGCATCGCCGTCAAGACGATCGCCGCCGAGCTGGGCTACGCGAACGCGTCGGCCCTGTCGCGCATCTTCAGCCAGAAGCTGGGCGCATCACCGCGGCAATGGCTGGATGCGCGGGCGGCGGAAAACTGAGCGGGCGGCAGTCGACGATGCAGCCTTTGGGGTCCGCCAGCGGGCGGTCCGGCGGTCCGGCGGTCCGAAGCTCCGGCGATCCGGCGCTCCGGCGGACCGGCTTTCCGCGACGCGTCCGTCCAACATGAGGGTTCACCATGTCTGGCGGCGGCCGCGCAGCGGACCTACTATTGCGCACCCCTCAGGCCTAACCCGTCGGACTGCCATGCGTACCCGCACTGCCTTCGCCCTGCTCTGCACCCTGACCTGCGCGTCCGTCCAGGCGGCCACGCCGCCCGACATCGTCGAAAATTCGCTGGGTATGACCTTCGTGCGTGTCCCGGCGGGCACATTCCAGATGGGCAGCGACGAAGGGGCCGACACGCTGGCCGCCGCTTATCCGCACTATCCGCCTGACCGCTACGCCCAGCTCTTTGACGAAGCGCCGGTGCACGCCGTTCGCATCACGCGGCCGTTCTACCTGGAGCGCACGGAAGTCACCGTGGGCCAGTTCCGGCGCTTCATCGAAGCGTCCGGCTACGTGCCGGAGTCCGAAGCCGACGGCACCGGCGGCTACGGCTACAACGCCGCGTACGATCCGGAAACGTCCGCGTCGGGCGACGCCTTCGAAGGCCGCGACCGACGGTATTCCTGGCGCAACCCGGGATTTGTGCAGGGCGACGATCACCCGGTGGTGAACATCAGCTGGAACGACGCGCAGGCGCTGGCGCAATGGCTGACCAGGACGGAAGGCCGCGTGTACCGCCTGCCCACCGAAGCCGAATGGGAATACGCCTGCCGGGCCGGCACGCGCACGCGCTACCAGAACGGCGACGACCCGGCCGCGATGCCTGACGTGGGCAACGGTTTCGATGCCGACGCCAGCCCGTTGTGGCCGAAGTGGCAGGCCTTTGCCTCGCCGCGCCACGACGGCAACACCTTCACCGCCCCGGTCGCCAGCTACGCGCCCAATGCGTTCGGCCTGTACGACATGCACGGCAACGCATGGGAATGGGTCGCGGACTGGTACGGCGAGGACTACTACGCCCACTCCCCGACTGATGATCCGCAGGGTCCGGAAGCCGGCAACGTGCGCGTGCGGCGCGGCGGCTCGTGGCATACGTGGGCGCTGTACACGCGCTCGTCGTACCGCAACTGGAACACGCAGGAAACGCGCTATCCGCTGGTCGGCGTGCGCCTGCTGCGCGAGGCCGACGCCGCCGACTGAGGTCAAAGACTTCCTGGTGGGTTAGCATGGCCGCACGATCCATTTGAAGAGAGTCCTGATATGCACACGCTGGGCCGTCTCGTCCTGCTGGTGAACGACTACGACACCGCCATCGCCTTCTACCGGGACAAGCTCGGGATGGAGGTGTCTGTCGACATGCCTGTCGGCCAGCAGCGCTATGTGCATCTGCGTCTGCACGATCAGCCCTCGGTGGGCATGTGGCTGCTGCAGGCCCAGACGCAGGCCCAGCGCGATCGCGTGGGCGACCAGACGGGCGGCCAGCCCGTCGGCGTGTTCTACACGGACGACGTGCTGCGCGATCACGCGCACTTCTCGGCCAAGGGCGTGCGCTTCACGCGCGAGCCCGTACAGGAAGAGACCGCCGCGTACGCCCACTTCATCGACCTGTACGGCAACGAGTTCGTGCTGGTCCAGCTGAAGCAGCCGGCGTAGCCGCGGGGTCTGCTCATGGCCTTCGATGCGACCCGCAAGGACTGGATCCGGCGTGCCGCGCCGTCCAGCCGCGTGGAGCGCATCGAGGCGTACTTCGGCGGGCATGGCTACGACATGCACCGCCACGACACCTACGCCATCGGCCGCACCCTGGCCGGCGTGCAAAGTTTTCATTACCGGCGCGGCATGCAGCACAGCCTGCCGGGCGGCACCATCGTGCTGCATCCCGACGAAGCGCATGACGGCCAGGCCGGCACCGACGCGGGCTTTCATTACCGGATGATCTACGTGGAGCCGGCGCTGATCCAGCAGATCCTGGGCGGCCGGCCGCTGCCGTTCATCCGCGACGGCATCAGCGCCGATCCGCGGCTGTACGCGGCCAGCGGCGCGCTGCTCCAGGCCACGGGCCAGGACATCGATCCGCTGCAGGAAGACGACGCGCTGTTTGAACTGGCGCACGCGCTGTGCGCCGCCGCGGGCCGCAGAACCGGCCGGCGCGCGCCCGATTACGCCGCGGCCGAACGCGCCCGGCAGTTCATCCATGCATCGTTGGACCAGCCGATTCTGCTGGACGACCTGGCGCGCGCGGCGGGCACGGATCGCTGGAGCCTGTCGCGCGATTTCCGCGCGCTGTTCGGCACCAGCCCATACCGCTACGTGATGCTGCGGCGCCTGGACCTGGCGCGCCGGCTGATCGCGGTGGGCACGCCGCTGGCGCAGGCTGCCGCCGACGCAGGCTTCACCGATCAAAGTCACCTTACGCGCCGCCATGTGCAGGCCTATGGCATGGCGCCCGACCGCTGGCGGCGGATGCTGAACGGCTGACGCGCGGCCCCGGCGCGCAACGGAAAAAGCTGCTCGATCGTACAAGACGGCGCGCCCGGCGCCGCCGTATCGTGGGGCTTTCCATCCCCATGAGCCCGCCATGTCCCTCCCTGCTTCCATCAATCTGGCCGCCAAGCTGGCCCTGATCCACGACCACTGGATGCCCAAGGTCATTGCCGAGATGAACGACTACCAGTTCAAGCTCGTCAAGCTGAAAGGCGATTTTGTCTGGCATTCGCACGCCGACACGGACGAGACGTTCATCGTCATCGCGGGCCATCTGCGGATCGCGCTGCGTGACGGCGAGATCGCGCTGGGTCCCGGTGAAATGACCGTGATCCCCAAGGGCGTGGAGCACAAGCCCTGTGCGCCGCAGGAAGTGCAGCTCATGCTGATCGAGCCGCGCGGCGTCGCGAACACCGGCGACGAAGGCGGGCCGCGCCGTGCGCCCAACGACGTATGGATCTGATCGGCCGCGTTTGCTAACGTGTGGCCCAACAGTGATGCCACCACAGGAGGAAACCATGTCCAAAGTCATGCTTGTCACCGGCGGCAGCCGCGGCATCGGGGCTGCCATCGCCAAGCTGGCCGCCCGCCGCGGGTACGCGGTCGGCGTCAATTACCACGCCAATGCCGATGCCGCAGAGGCGGTCGTGGACGAGATCACCCGAGACGGCGGCAAGGCCGTCGCGATTCAGGCGGATGTCGCCCAGGAGGACCAGGTGCTGCGCATGTTCCGCACGCTGGACGAGCGCCTGGGTCGCATCCACGCGCTGGTCAACAACGCCGGCATCCTGGAAAAGCAGATGCGCGTCGAGGACATGGATGCCGCCCGGCTGCACCGGGTGTTGTCCACCAACGTGGTCGGCGCATTCCTGTGCGCACGCGAAGCCGTGCGGCGGATGTCGCCGCGCCACGGCGGCCAGGGCGGCGCCATCGTCAATATGTCGTCGGCCGCAGCGCGGCTGGGATCGCCCAACGAATACGTGGACTACGCCGCGTCCAAGGGCGCGATGGACACGCTGACCATCGGGCTGTCCAAGGAAGTCGCTCCCGAAGGCATCCGCGTGAACGGCGTGCGCCCCGGCACGATCTACACCGAGATGCACGCCAGCGGCGGCGAGCCGGGCCGCGTCGACCGGCTGAAAAGCGTCATCCCGCTGCGGCGCGGCGGCACCGTGGAAGAAGTGGCCGGGGCGGTGATGTGGCTGTTTTCGGACGAGGCCGGCTATACCAGCGGCTCGTTCATCGAGGTATCGGGCGGCAATTAGCGGGCGGCCCGGCAAGACTGCGACGGGCGGATCCGCTTCCGGTGTCTACGGCGATCCCTTGTCATCCGTCGAGATCACGCGCTTTTCCTGGCTTGCGGAAATGCGCGCCTCGACGCGCCGCAGCACGGCCAGCACAAACAGCGCCATCAGGGTGCTGACCACGGCGGTGGCCTCGCGGCCCATGCCGGCGGCCACGCCAATGGCGGCGGTCATCCAGATGCTGGCCGATGTGGTGAGGCCATGGATTTCGCGCTCGGCGCCCAGCTTGATGATGGCGCCCGCCCCCAGAAAGCCGATGCCCGCGATCACGCCTTGCAGCACGCGGCTCAGGTCTCCGACTTCCATGCCGCCCTGCAACGGCACCAGCACGAAGATGGCCGCGCCCAGCGCCACCAGCATGTGCGTGCGCAGCCCGGCATCCTTGCCTCTGCGTTCCCGTTCGTAACCCAACAGGCCGCCCAGCAGGACGGCCATGCTTAAGCGCAGCACAATGCGTGTTGCCTCCGCCACATCGGGAATATCGGCAAATTCAGTACGCACTGCAGTCCAGATTTCCAGCCAGATTTGCGACATCGACGAGTCCTTGGATCCGAGGAGAAACCGAGCATAGCAGGCGGCGCGCGGACGCGGCGCACCTTCGCGTCTTCAAAATTTCTGCCCTGGATCCCACAGCGCCGCGCATCCGGTTTACAACGTCTGCAAGGCCGCGCCGACCGGCGCGCATCGACAGGAGCGCTACATGGATTTGCAGCTGGCGGGTAAACGCGTCCTCATCACGGGCGCCTCCAAGGGCATCGGCCTGGCGTGCGCCATCGCGTTTGCGCGCGAAGGCGCCGAGCCAATATTGGTTGCGCGTGACGATGCGGCGCTGCATGACGCCACGGCGGCAATCCGCGAGCAGACGGGGCGGCAGGCCGGCGCGGTGACGCTGGATCTGGCGCAACCCGGCGCGGCCGAGCGCCTGTGCAAGGAAACGGGGCCCGTCGACATCCTGGTGAACAACGCCGGCGCCGTGCCGGGCGGCGCGCTGGATCAGGTTCAGGACGAACGCTGGCGCGCGGGCTGGGAGTTGAAGGTGCACGGCTACATCAGCCTGGCGCGCCACTACTATCCGGCGATGCGCGACGCGGGGTCGGGCGTCATTGCCAACATCATCGGCATGGCGGGCTCGGCGCCGCGCGCCGATTACATCTGCGGCGCGGCGGCCAACGCCTCCCTCATTGCATTCACGCGGGCGCTGGGCGGCGAATCACCGCGCCACGGGGTGCGGGTGTTCGGCGTCAATCCGTCGCGCACGCGCACCGATCGCGTGCTGACGCTGGCTCGGCAACGCGCGCAGGCGCGCTGGGGCGACGAATCGCGCTGGCAGGAAACTCTGTCGGATCTACCGTTCGGGCGGCTGATGGAACCGGGCGAGGTGGCAGACATGATCGTCTTCGGCGCCTCGCCGCGCGCGGGTTATCTGAGCGGAACCGTGATCGACCTGGATGGCGGCGAACAGTACGCCACGCACGGGCGTTGATGCCCGGCGCGGCGGATGCGCGTCAGGCGCCCGCCGCCTGCCGGCACATCGATCGGCAATCGCGCGCCAGCGCGTCAGGCCGCTTGCGCCCGCCAGCCCGCCAGCAGCGCCGGCAACTCGCGCATATCGGTGAACACGTGCGACACGCCCACGTTGCGCAGCGCCTGCGCGCCGCTGTGGCCGAGTTCGCCGGGGCTGTAGCCGAATACGGTGGCGCCGGCGGCCACGCCTGCTGTTGCGCCGGTGACCGTGTCCTCGACGATTGCGCAACGCTTCGGGTCCACGCCCAGCGCCTGCGCGGCCGCCAGGTACACGTCCGGAAACGGCTTGCTGCGCGGCATCTCGTGGCCGCTGAAGACGCGCCCGTCGAAGCAGTCGGCGATGCCCACCTTGGCCAGTTGCAGCTCGACCTTGCGTCGGTCCGCGCCCGATGCCACGGCGATGCGCCCATCCAGCGCTTCGTGCAAGGCGCGCACGGCGTCGGGCGCCCCGGGGATCTCGACGAGATCGCGGTCCAGCGCGTCGTTGCGGCGCTGGCGGAACTGGTCGAACCATGCCTGATCGATCGTGGCGCCGGTGCGCGCCTCGATCAGCGGCAGTTCGTCCTTGACCGCCTTCCCGGTAAAGATCTGCATTGTCTCGGCGTGCGTGATGCCCCAGCCCAATTCATTGAGCATCTCGGTCAGCACGCGGCTGGTGATGGGTTCGGAATCGACCAGGACACCGTCGCAGTCGAACAGCACGGCGTCAAAGGGAAAATCAGTCATTGCGGGCAGCGGGGGGAGTGTCGATGAAGCCGGTAAGCATACTGCACGGCAACTGACCGCCGGCTGGTGCGGCCCCGCGGACAGCAAGCGGCGGAGTGCCGGGGCGCGCCGGACTGGCTAAGCTGTGGCGTCGTACCGGCGGCGGGTAACGCCTGGCCGCCAGGACGATTGCCCCGCGCAAGACGATGCACATGAACATGACCACGCCCAAGACCACGATCCCTTCCATGACGCGCCCCGGACCATGACAACGCCCGCCTCCCGCCCGCTCGGCGAATACGACTGGATACGCATCGCGCAGGACCTGGACGCGCAGGGCTGGGCGCTGCTGCCCGCGCTCTATGCGCCGGCTGAAGCACGCGCGCTGGCAGCGCTGCAAGGCCTGCCCGATCCCCTGCCGGCGCCGCTGGCCAGCCTGCGCACCGATCTCTACGCGCGCCTGCTGCCGGTGGCGCGCGCGTGGGCAAGCGCACTGGACATGGATGTCTCCTACCCGGACGATCTGCCCGCCTACCTCCAGCAGAACCGCCTTTCAGGACAATCGCGCAGCCTTTCCACGATCCAGCGCCTGCACGCACCCGGCTACCAGCCGCTGCTGCAGCATGCCGACGGCGCCTGCGTGTTTCCGCTGCGGCTGATCGTGCTGCTGTCCGAGCCCGGCGTGGATTTCACGGGCGGCGAACTTGTCATGACCGAGCAGCGCCCGCGCATGCAGTCGCGCCCGATGGTGCTGCCGTTGGGCCTGGGCGATGGGGTGGTGATCGCGACGTCGCACCGGCCCGTATCGGGCTCGCAGGGCGTCTACCGCGTCACGGAGCGCCAGGCCGTCAGTCGGGTGCGCAGCGGCGAACGCGTGGGCCTTGACCTGATGCTGCACGACACGCCGTAACGGGCAGCAGCGCTGTGCACGTCTTCGCGAACGGCCGCCCCCGCGCTGCCCCACGGGCTGACCCACGTGGCGCCCGACCAGCCGCCCCGCCGCCCCGCCAGCCCGCACAACCCGCACAACCCGCACAACCCGCTTTCAGTTTTCCGCCGTGATGTTGCCGTCGGTCACGACCTTGGCAAACACGGCCGTCTGCGCCTTGATGAACGCGCGGAACTCGTCTTGGCTCATCGGCTGCACTTCGCCGCCCAGTTCACGGATGCTGGCCACGAATTTCTCATCCTTCAGGCTGCGGTCGATGGCGGCCGCCAGCTTCTGCTGCACCTCCGGTGGCGTATTCGCCGGCACGAAGACGCCAAACCAGTTTTCCAACGCATAGTCCTTGAGCGGCGCGTATTCGGCCAACGCGGGGATGTCCGGCGCGAACGACGCGCGCTTGGCGGACGTGACCGCCAGCGGTTTGACCTTGCCGCTCTTGATGAACGGCAACGCGCCGGCCAGGCTGACAAAGGTCAGGTCCACGCTGCCGGCCGCCACGTCCACCAGTTGCGCCGCCGCGCCCTTGTACGGCACGTGGACCATCTTGATGCCCGCCAGCGACTGCAACAGCTCGCCGTTCAGGTGCTGCGGGTTGCCCACACCGCTGGTCGCGTACGTCAGCTTGTCGGGATGGGCGCGGCCATAGGCCACCAGGTGCTCGACGTTGGCCACCGGCAGCTTGGGATTGGCGACCAGCACGTTCGGCACGCGGGCAATCAGCGCGACAGGCGCCAGGTCCTTTTCCGGCTGGTACTGCATCTTGCTCTTGAAGACGAGCGGGTTGATGGCGGTCTCGCCGGCCGATCCCAGCAAGAGCGTGGCGCCGTCCGGCGCGGAACGCACGACTGCGGTGGCGCCCAGCATGCCGCTGGCGCCCGGCTTGTTCTCCACGACCACGCCCTGAGGCAGTTCGCTGCGCAGGCGCTCGGCCAGCAGCCGGCCCATACCGTCCACGCCCCCGCCCGCGGCAAAGGGCACGATCAGGGTGATCGGGCGGTTGGCTGGCAAGTCGGCGGCCTGCAGAGGGGTCGAGGCGGCGAGCGCCAGGGCCGCGGCGGCGGCCAGGGTACGGATGGGGGGCATGTCTGTCTCCTATGGGGCCATAGCGTCAATGCGCGGCCGGGTTTGTCCTTAATTGCATTTTATGCAGTCAATATGCAAAACTGGCAGCTATGGAAAACACCAATGCCCCGCTCCGTCGCGCACACTTCACGCTGAATGGCGCCTCGTACAGCTGCCTGGACCTGCCGGCTGAATACGGCGCGGACTACTTCCGGCTGCCGGTCGTGCTGCGCCTGTTGCTGGAGAACGCGCTGCGCAACATGCAGGGCGCCGAACGCGACGCCGCCGTCGCCGCGCTGTTCGGCTGGCTGGCGCACGGCACCAGCGAATCCGAAATCGCCTTTCAACCGGGCCGCGTGCTGATGCACGACACCACCAGCACGCCCGCTCTGGTCGACATTGCCGCAATGCGCGACGCGCTGGCCGAGGCCGGCGTTGACCCGGCGGTCCTGAACCCCATGCTGCCGGTGGACGTGTCGGTGGACCATTCGCTGGCCGTCGAAGCCTATGCGCGCAGCGATGCCGCGCAAGCCAACCTGGACCTCGAACTGCGGCGCAATGCCGAGCGCTACCGCTTTCTGCGCTGGGCCTCCAAGGCCCTGTCGAACGTGCGCATCCACCCGCCGGGCACCGGCATCATGCACACCATCAACCTGGAGCAACTGGCCACGGTGGTCTGCCAGCAGCCAGGCCCCGACGGCACCGCCCTCTATCCCGACATGATGATCGGCACCGACAGCCACACGCCGATGATCAACGGCATCGGCGTGCTAGGTTGGGGCGTGGGCGGCCTGGAAGCGCAGACGGTCATGTTCGGCATGCCGACGATGCTGCGCATTCCCGACGTGATCGGCGTGCGGCTGACCGGCGCGCTCCAACCCGGCGTCACGGCCACGGACCTGGCCTTGACCGTCACCCAGCGCCTGCGCGCCATCCACGTCTCCGGCGAGTTCGTCGAATTCTTCGGACCGGGCGTGGCCACGCTGCCGGCCGGCAGCCGGTGCGTCGTGGCCAACATGGCGCCCGAATACGGCGCGACCACCGGCTACTTCCCCATCGACGGCGAAACGCTGGCCTACCTGCGCCAGACCGGCCGCGCCGACGATCAGATCGCGCGTGTGGAGGCCTACGCGCGTTGCACCGGCATCGCGCTGGACCCCGATGCCGAGCCCCGCTACACCCGTGTGGTCGACATCGCGCTGGATGCCGTGCAGATGCACGTGGCCGGTCCCAAGCGTCCGCAGGATCTGCATCCCTACGGGCAGACGCGCGAAATTCTTGCGGCGCTGGATTTCGCGCCGCGCGCGCCGTCCGCCCTGCCCCGCCACGCCATCGCCATTGCCGCGATCACCAGTTGCACCAACACGTCCGATCCGCGCCTGTTGACGGCCGCCGGGCTGCTGGCCCGCAAGGCCCGCGGGGCCGGGCTACGGCCGCCGCACTGGGTCAAGACGTCACTCGGCCCCGGCTCCCCCGCCGCCGCAGAGTACCTGGCGCGCGCCGGTCTGCTGGAAGACCTGGCCGCCGTGGGCTTTGACATCGTCGGCTACGGGTGCACCACCTGCATCGGCAACTCCGGTCCGCTGCCGCCCGTCGTGCGGGAGGCGCTGGCCGACGGCGCCATCCACCCGGTGGCGGTGCTGTCCGGCAACCGCAATTTCACGGGCCGGATCCATCCGGATCTGGACCTGGGCTTTCTGATGTCGCCGCCGCTGGTCATCGCCTTTGCGCTGGCCGGCGACGCGGAAAGAGACCTGAGCCGCGAGCCGGTCCAGGTGACGCCCGACGGGCGCGCGGTTCACCTGTCCGAGCTATGGCCGACGGAAGCCGAGATCGACGCCGCGCTGGCCGCAGGGCAGCGTCCCGACGACTATCGCGCCGCGTTCAAGATCGCCAGCGCGAACCCGGCCTGGCAGGCCCTGCAATCGCCCGCGTCGGCGCGGTTTCCGTGGGACGCTGCGTCCACCGCGCTGCGCCGCCCGCCCTTTGCCAGCACCGAGGCCGGCAGTCAACTGGGCCGCTACACCGCGCATCCACTGCTCGTCGTGGGCGACGACGTCACGACCGACCACCTGTCGCCCGCCAGCGCCATCCCGCCCGACAGCCTGATCGCGGACTTCCTGGTCGAACGCGGCGACGACCGCAACGACCTGAACGTATTCGCATCGCGCCGCGGCAACTGGGAAGTCATGATGCGCGCCGCGTTCTACAGCAAGAGCCTGACCAACCTGCTCTGTCCCTCCGCCCCCGTCGGCCACACCCTGCACGCACCCAGCGGCCGGCTGGAACCCATCTGGGACGCCGCCGCGCATTACGCGAAGGCGTCGCAGCCCGTCGTGCTGGTGGCGGGCGCGCGCTTCGGCACAGGCTCGTCGCGCGACTGGGCGGCCAAGGGCCAGCGGCTCTTGGGCATCCGCGCGGTGCTGGCGGTCAGCTTCGAACGCATCCACCGGTCCAACCTGATCGGCATGGGCATCCTGCCGCTGCGCCTGCCCGACGGGGTTACGCCCGCGACGCTGCGGCTGCAGCCGGGCGACCGGATCGAGATCGACGTCGAGGCCGCCGCGCTGGCGCCCCGCGCCGCCATTCCCGTGCGCGTCCTGCGCGCCGATGGCCGCTCCGAGCCGCTGACCGCCACCGCGGCCGTCGAGACCCGGCTTGAGATCCGGCTGTTGCAGATGGGCGGCGTCATTCCCGCTATCCTGTCGGACACCATTTCATCGGCCGTCCGCCACCCATGAGCGCGCAAACCAATACCGTCACGAAGATCCTGGACCTCATCAAGGAAGACCGTCTGCAGGAGGGCGCGCACCTGCGCGCGCAGAAGATCGCCGACCGCCTGCGGCTGTCGCGCTCGCCGGTCAACGATGCGCTGGGTATTTTGGAGCAGCACGGTGTGGTGGCGCGCAAGCCCAACCGCGGGTACTTCCTGCTGCGCGACTTCGACGTCGCGGGCGAAGCCCCCGCCGACATCACGCCCCCATCGGCCGACGACATCGTCACGCAGACGTACTTTGCGCTTGCCGACGAACTGCTGCGCGGCGAACTGCCGATGCAGTGCAGCGAAGCGCAGCTGCGCACGCGCTACGCGCTGACCAATGCGCAAACGCAGGCGCTGCTGGGCCGCATTTCGCAAGAGGGCTGGGCGCAGCGCCGGCCCGGATACGGCTGGGAATTCTCGTCCATGATGACGACGCCCGACAGCCTGCTGCAGTCCTACCGGCTGCGGCTGGCGCTGGAGCCGGCGGCGCTGCGCGAGCCCGGCTTTCGCATCGAAAAATCCGTGCTGGCGCGCTGCCGCGCCGCGGAAATGCACCTGCTGAACGGCGGCATCGCCACCGACACCGCAGACCAGCTCCACGATCGCGGCGTGCGCTTTCATGAATCGCTGGTGGAAGCCTCCGGCAATCCGTTCTTCATCGACACGATCAAACGCGTCAATCGCGTACGCCGCCTGCTGTCCTACCGCTCGATGCAGGACCGCAGCCGCTACCAGCAGCATTGCGACCAGCACCTGGCCATCCTGGACCTGCTGGAACGCGAACGCAACGACGAGGCGGCCGAGGCGCTTTCGGCCCACCTGCGCAGCACGCTCGACAACCTGGCCCGCATCAGCGGCATCCTGACTTCGTAGGGCCGCGCGTGGCGCGGCCGTTTTCAACTGGCAAAATGAGGCTCGCGCCATGCATGTCTATATCGGTTCCCGGACCACCCGGGAACGCAATGCCCGCGGCGAGGGCATCAGCGTGTTCGACTACGCGCCCGAGACGGGAACGCTGACGCTCAAGCAGGTCGTGGGGGGTCTGCACAATCCGTCGTATCTGCTGCCGCATCCGTCGCTGCCGATCCTGTACACCGTGCACGGCGACAGCAGCGAGGTCAGCGCGCTGCGCCGCGATGCGCATGACGGCACGCTGACGCCCTGGCATACGCAGGACTGCCAGGGCCGCAATCCCGTCCATCTGGCGCTGGGGCCGTCGGCCCGCTATCTGATGGTGTCCAACCATCTGACCGGCACGCTGGCGGTGCTGCCCGTAGCGGCGGACGGCGCGCTGCAAGCCGTGTCGCAGACGGTGCCGCTGGCCGGCGAACCGGGGCCGCACCGCAAGGAGCAGCCATTTTCCAAGCCGCATTTCAACGTGCTCGACCCGTCGGGCAAGTATGTAGCGGTGCCGGACAAGGGGCTGGACCGGGTGTTCCTGTATCCCGCCGACGCGCATGGGATCGGCGCGCAGCCTGCCAGCGTTGCGACGTCGCGCGAGGGCGCGGGCCCACGCCATGCGGTCTTTCATCCATCAGGGAAATGGCTGTACGTCGTCAACGAGTTGGACAACACGGTCACGGCCTATGCCGTGGAAGCAGGCGCGCTGCGTCCCTTCCAGGTGCTGTCCACCCTGCCCGACACCTATACCGGCAACAGCCGCGCCGCCGGCATTGCGCTGGACGCCGATGGCCGGCACCTGTATGCGTCGAATCGGGGTGACGACAGCATTGCGGTGTTTCGCGTGGACGCATCCACCGGTCGACTGACCACCGTGCAGCATGCCCGCACGCACGGCAAGACACCGCGTTTTTTCACGCTGTCGCCCGACGGCCGGTTTGTCTTCGCGCTGAACGAAGACAGCGACACGCTGCAGCGGTTTCGTGTCGATCCGGCCAGCGGCATGCTGGCGCACGACGGCTACGCGCTGTCCGTCGGCAGCCCGGTGTGCATGGTGTTTGCCGGCGCTTAGAAGTCCATCGATGCCGACAGCATGACGGTGCGCGGCACGCCTTGTGAGATCGTGCCGTACGAGGCCACGCCGGACCAATAGGCGCGGTTGAACACGTTGACGACGTTGGCGCGCAGCGTGACGTCCCGGCCTTGGACCTTGAGCGCGTATCGCGCGCCCAGGTCGAACGTCGTCCACGACGGCACCGACTGCGTGTTGGCCTGGTTGATGTATTCGCGTCCGGTGTAGACCATGCCGCCCGTCAAGGTCAGCCCCGTCACCCACGGCGTGTCCCACTCGGCGCCCAGGTTGACCGCGACGGTGGGCACGCCCACGGGCCGGTTGCCCTGCGTGGCCGCGCTGTTGGTGCGCGTCAGCTCCCCATCCAGGAAGGTCACGCCGCCCAACAGGCGCACGCCGCGCATCGGTTCGCCGGACACATTCAATTCCAGCCCGCGGTTGCGTTGCTCGCTATCGGCCGCATACACGCCATTCGTGAGCTGCCCGCTGGGCTTGGTGATCTCGAAGGCGCTCAGCGTCACCATCGCGTTGTCCAGCTCGACCTTGACGCCCACTTCCTTCTGCTTGGCCTTGTACGGCTTGAAGACCTCTCCCGCGTTGGTGGCCGTGGCGGGCGCCACGTCGCCCTTGCTCAGGCCCTCGATGTAGTTGGCGTAAAACGAAACGTTGTGCCAGGGCTTGATGACCAGCCCGGCCAGCGGCGTGGTCGCGCTTTCGTCGTAGCTGACGGTCCGCACACCCGTGGCGCCGTTGAAGTTGCGCGATTCGATGCGCTGGTGGCGCAGGCCCAGCGTCAATTGCGCGCGCTCGTCCAGGATGCTGAGCGTGTCGGCCAACGCCAGGCCGGACAGATCCGACGACGACACCTTGGGCACGTTGGCCGGCGCGGGAATGTGCTGCTCCGGACGCGTGATCGGGTGGTAGATGTTGGACGTGAGCGGGGTGCCGTTCACGCTGGCCTGCAGGTTGCGGTCGCTGTACAGGCTGCCCATGAAGCTGATGGCGTGGCGCACCGGCCCCGTGTCCAGCTTGGCGCGCAGTCCGGCGTTGTAGGTGCTGCGGTTGACCTGGAAGCGGAAGTTGTTGGGCGTCACGACGGTGTCGCCGGCCTCGTTCACGATGGTGGGCGTCTGGTCCGACAGGCGCGACACGGTGGTGTCCGAGCCGCCCGCGTTCGCGAACACCGTCAGGCGGTCGCTGATGTCGTATTCCACGCGCAGCAGCGCCGATTGGCCGTCGGACTTCCACCAGCCCCACGGCTGCGTGGCGTTGCGGCGTCCGTCTGCAGCGCGCGGCACGGCAATGCCCGGCGCCACCAGAAACGGCCGCGTCGGGGCGTCGATCTTCTCGTGCTGCGTCAGCAGATCCAGCGAGGCGCGCAGCCGTTCGCCCTGGTAATCCAGCGACAGCGCGCCGATGGTCGTGCGCGATTTCATGTTGTCCAGCGGCGTATCGCCCTGCCGCTGCATGCCGTTGACCCGCACGCCCCACTCGCCCGCGTCGCCGAACCGGCGGCTCAGGTCGACCCGGGCGCCAAACTGCGAGTCGCCGACGTAGTCGGCCGACACGCGGGTCAGGTCCTCGGGCAGCGAGCGTTTGGGCACCATGTTGATGACGCCGCCCACCCCGCTGTTGGGCGACATGCCGTACAGCAGCGCGGCAGGCCCCTTCAGCACTTCCACGCGCTCGATGTAGTCGGTGAAGACGTGGTAGTTGGGCGCGACGCCATAGACGCCGTCAAACGCGATTTCGCCCAAGTTGCCTTCGCCGATGGGAAAGCCGCGGATGTAGAACGAATCGGTCACGCCGCCGATCTGGCCGGTAAAGCGCACGGACGGCTCGACGGTCAGCGCGTCGGCCAGCGTCACGGCCTGGCGGTTCGCCAGCAGTTCCGACGTGTAGCTGGTGACATTGAACGGCGTGTCCATCACGTCGCGGTTGCCCAACAGGCCCATCCGCGCGCCGCGCGCCACCTGGCCGCCGGCAAATTCCGCCGGCAGCGCGGAGGGGCTGATGCCCGCTCCATCGACGGTGACCGCGGGCAGCACCGTGGTCTCGCCGGCGGCCACCGGCAGCCTGCGCAGCGAATAGGCGCCGCCGCCCTGTTCGGCCAGCGCGTAGCCCGATCCGGACAGCAGGCGGGCGAACCCCTCTCGCACCGTGTAGACACCCTGCAAACCGTCGCTGTGCTGACCCGCGACCAACGCCGGGTCGAACGACAGCGGCACGCCCGCACTGGCGGCAAACTGCGCCAGCACGTCGCCCAGCGGTCCCGGCGCGATGGCATAGGACTTGCGCGGCGCGGCGCTGGCTGTCTCGGCCGCGAACGTGGCCGCCGGCATTCCCGAGGCCGCAAGCAGCGCCAGCCCCAGGCCGGCGGCCCGGACCAGCGACGCCGCGGGCGACAGGACGGCAATGCCGCGCGGCAGGCGGGGCGATCGGGAGAGTCGGGAAACCATGAAACGATCCTTCGTGGGGTTGGGGTGACGCGCATGTCGCGGCGGTTCACCCGGTACACCGGACGAAGCGGAAAAAAGTGTCAGCCGATTGGCGATTAATTTGTAACGGCGGCGCGGGGCGCAATCGTCGTCCACCACGGGGTCACGCGGCTCACCCGAACCGGCAGCGTCTTTTGCAGGAGGCGCAGGCTGGCTTCGATGTCGTTCAACGGGAACGCCCCCGACACGCGTAGCTCGGCCACGGCCGGATCGCATCGCAGCACACCGTGGCGGTAGCGGCCCAGCTCGTCCACCAGATCGGCCAGCCGCCAGTTGCGCGCGGCCAGCATGCCGTCCGCCCACGACGCCGCCAACGCGTCGGCGGGGACCGGCGCCTCAGCGCCACCGGCCGAAAAGACGGTCTGCTGGCCCGCCGCCAGCACGACGCCGTGGACGTCCGCCCCGGCCGGCCGGACCTCGACCGCGCCCTCGTAAACGGCCACCCGCACGCTGGCGCCTTCGTCGCGGACCATGAAGCGCGTGCCCAGCGCCCGCAGCACGCCCTGCGTCGTCTGCACCAGGAACGGGCGCGACACGGGCGCGGGGTCGTGCCCCGTCGTCAGCAGGATTTCGCCCGCGCGCAGCCACAGCACGCGTTGCGTCGGGGTGTAGTCGATGTCCACGGCGCTGGCCGTGTTGAGCACCAGTTGCGTGCCATCGGCCAGTTCGACGCGGCGCTGCTCGCCCGTCGCCGTGCGCAGGTCCGCGCGCCATTCGCGCCAGGGCAGCTCGCGCACGCCCAACCACGCCGCCGGACCCAGCACCAGCAGCCCCGCCAGCGCGCGCACGGCCTGGCGGCGTCCGGCGCGGTCCGCCTGCCGCAGCGCTTGCCCGCCGATCCGCGGCGGCACCTGGCCAAACCCGCGCAGCATCGCCTCGGCGCGTTGCCAGGCGGCTTCATGGTCGGCGCTGCGCGCCCGCCAGCGCGCCAGCGCCGCGCGATCCGCCGCTGAGAGTGTCTCGGACTGCAAACGCACCAGCCAGCCGGCCGCTTCGTTGAGGATGGCGGGGTCGATGACCGCGTTCACGCCGCGTCCGCCTGATACGCGATCAGGCACGCGGCAAAGGCGGCCTGCATATGGCGCTTGACCGTCGACAGCGACACGCGCTGCTTGCGCGCGATCTCGTCATAAGCCATGCCGTCGAACTGCGACAGCAGAAAGACTTCCCGCGTGCGGGCGGGCAGCGAACGCAGGGCGGCGTCGATGGCGTGCAGCGTTTCCAGGATCAGGGCGCGCGCCTCGGGCGATGGGGCCTCGGCCTCGGGCACGTGCGCCACGGCGGCCAGGTAGGCGTCTTCCACCGCGCGGCGGCGCCAATGGTCCGCCACCAGGCCCTTGGCGATGTGGGTCAGCAGCGCGCGCGGCTCGGCGCCGGTGTCGTCGCGGCGCCGGCCCGCCATCAGCCGCACGAAGGTGTCGTGCGCCAGGTCCGCGGCGTCGAAGGAACTGCCCAGCTTCTTGCGCAGCCACATCGAGAGCCAGCCGTGGTGTTCGCGATAAAGCTGGGTGACGTTGTCGGCGGATGGGGATAGCGGCGCAGGCAAGGCGCACCTCGGCATATGTGCAAATAGGAATTGTTCTTATTCTATACGAGCCTCCTGTCCGCGCACGCGCGCCCGAGTGCTGGGATAGAATCGGTCACCTACCCCGCCACCCTATCGAGTGCCATGCAGAACGACCCGTCCAAGCCTCTGTTCCTTGCCAGCGGCGGGGAAATGGGCGCACGAGTCAGCCGCCACGACTGGTCTGCCACGCCGCTCGGTCCCATCGCTTCCTGGCCCGCCTCGTTGCGCATTGCCGCGAGCATGGTGCTGTCGTCCCGGTTTCCGTCCTGCCTGGTCTGGGGCCCCGAGCTCATCTCGATCTACAACGACGCGTTCGTCCCCATCCTGGGCGCCAAGCCCGACGCGCTGGGCTGCCCGTTCGATGAGATCTGGCGCGAAGCCTGGTCGCTGATCGGCCCGATCGCCGAACGCGCCTACGCCGGCGAGGCCACCTTCATCGAGGATTACCCACTCGTCGTCCACCGATACGGCCGCGCCGAGATGGCCAACTTCACGTTCTGCTACAGCCCCGTGCGCGATGAAAACGGCAATGTCGCCGGCATGATCGACACCGTCATTGAAACCACCGCGCGGGTCGGCGCCGAAAAGGCCCAGGCCGACGCGCTGCGCCTGACCGAAGAGGCCCTGCGCCAAAGCCAGAAGATGGACGCCATCGGCCAGTTGACGGGTGGCGTCGCGCATGACTTCAACAATCTGCTGACGGGAATCTCCGGCAGTCTGGATTTTCTGTCCCAGCGCCTTGCGCAGGGGCGGACCGATGACCTCGCCCGTCACATCGCGGTGGCAAAAGGCGGCGCCGACAAGGCGGCCATCCTGACGCGCCGCCTGCTTAATTTTTCGCGCCGCCACCCGCTTGAGCGCACGGCGGTGGACATCAACCACGTCATCGCCGACATGGAGGCGCTGATCACGCGCAGCGCCGGAGCGGCGATCACGCTGGACGTGGACTGCGCCGCCGGGTTGTGGCCGGTCTGGGTGGACGCGCACCAGCTGGAAAATGCGCTCCTGAATCTGTGCCTGAATGCGCGCGACGCCCTGTACGCGAGCGGCACGCTGCGCATCGAGACATCCAACGTGACCCTGGGCGCCGAGGACGCGCGCGAGCGCAATCTGGAACCGGGCGACCACGTGCGGTTGCGCGTGTCCGACACGGGGTGCGGCATGACGCCCGAGACGATGCGACGCATGTTCGAACCCTTCTACACCACCAAGCCGGCCGAGCGCGGCACCGGCCTGGGACTTGCGCTGGTTCACGACTTTGTCCGTCAGTCCGGCGGTCACATCCAGGTGCGCTCGCAACCGGACCTGGGCACGGATATCGACCTCTACTTTCCGCGCCATGGCGGGGCCCGCATCCAGGTCGCCGCGGACACGGCATCGGTCTCGCCGTCGCGGGTCTTGCAGGGCGGGACGGTTTTGCTGGCCGAGGACGATCCGGCCGTGCGCGAAATCACCGCCGAAGTGCTGAAGGAAATCGGCTTCGATGTGATCGAAGCGACGGACGGCGCCAGCGCGCTCAAGCACCTGACCACGCAGGCCCGGATCGACCTATTGGTCTGCGACCTGGCCTTGCCGGGCGGCGTGAACGGGCGGCGGGTGGCGGAGACCGGCAAGACATTGCGGCCGGAAATGAAAGTGCTGTTCATCACGGGCTACGGCGAAACCGCCGAGGGGAACAACGCACCGGCGACGGGTGCGCCCGTGTTGCTGAAGCCATTCACCCTTGAAGATCTGGCAAGCCAGGTGCATGCGCTGATGCGCTGAAAAACGCGGCCGGGCGGGTGCTCAAGCGGACGGCAGGCGCCGGGTCGTGCGGATCCAGAACAGCCCCGCTCCCGACAGCAGCATGGCGAACAGCAGGTACACAAAACAGATCAGCAGGCCGAAGAAATAGTAGCGGTCGTAAACACTGGCCGCCCACCACGCAACCCCGCCATACACCGCCATGACGATGAACGGCAGCCACAGCACCGCCACGCCGGCGCGGCGCCAGCCGGGGGTGTTCAAACGCGGAAATCGATGCGGGCGGGCGCGCAGCAGCAAAGCCAGCGCCGACAGCGCCGGCAGCACAAAGGCCAGCACCGCCAGCACCAGCAGGCCGGCATCCAGGAACGTCGCCACGAACTCGCGCAAAATCGGCTCCTTGCACGGCGCGCACGGGTGGCGCCGTCCCGGACGTTATACACGAGGCGCCGCGGACGTCCTTAGAGCTTGGGCGCGTAGCGCACGGTCAGCATCACATTGCGGGGCTCGCCGTAGTAGTTGTTGCTGGACAGCGTGTTGTACGACGGCACGTAGTATTTCTTGTCGAACACGTTGTTCACGTTCAGCCCGAAACTCAGCTCCGGCGTGGCCTGGTAACCCACGCGCGCGTTCCAGATCGTGAATCCCGCCAGCTTGAATTCGCGGTCCGAACTGATCGTCGACGTCTGCGTGCTCACGCCGGCGCCCACGCTCAGGCGGTTCCACGTGCCCGGCAGCTTGTAGTTGGCCCCCAGGCGCAGCATGTGCTTGGGCGTCCAGGTGCTGAAGACCTTGCCCTGGTTGTCCGGGTCCTCCAGGAACTTGGTGGTGTTGTAGGCATAGCCGGCATACAGCTCCAGGCCCCTGACCACCTCGCCGGAAATCTCGGCTTCAACGCCCTGGCTGCGGACCTTGCCGGCGGCGCGCGAGCAGTACCAGCCGTTGCAGCCAAACCCGGCGTCGTAATCATTGACCGCACGATTCTTGTGGTCGTAGCGGTACAAGGCAAGCAGGGTATTGACCCGGCCATCCGCCAGTTCGCCCTTCAAGCCGACTTCATAGTTGTTGCCCTCGATCGGCTTGAGCAGGCTGCCCGACACCGTGCGCTCGGTCTGCGGTTCGAACACCGTGGTGTAGCTGCCGTAGACCGACCAGTTGTCGGATAGCGAATACACGACGCCGGCGTACGGAATGAACTCGCCCGAGGTCGATGACGTCGTGGTGTCGCCCCCGCCGCTGTAGCGGTAGTCGAACCAGCCGACGCGGCCGCCGCCGATCAGCGCCAACGATTGCGTGGGCTTGACGCGCCACGTGCCGTAGATGCCCTTCTGCCGGATGTCGTAGGCGCTGCGCGAATCGTAGCCGCTGGCGGCGACGATGGAATCCATGTCCTGCCACGGACGGTGATGGTCCAGATCGAAGATATTGCCGCCGCTTTCCCACGAGCGGGTGAACCGGTCATTCGTCGTGAGCTTGGAGTAGTTGGCGCCGATCACCACCTCTTGTGCCATGCCCCAGGCGTTGAAGTCACCGGCCACCGACATGTCCATGCCGCGCTGGCGGCTCGTGAAGTCCACGCCGAAATTGCCATAGTCCAGGCCGCTGCCGTCACGCTGCACGGGTCCGGTGACGCGCTGGTGCACGGTCGTGTTGTCTTCGTCCATCGCCACGCCGGCCAGCCGGAAGCGCCACGACGAGTTGAAGCGATGTGTGATGTCCGCATTGAAGATGGTCTGGTCGTTGGTGGCGCGGTTCCAGGTCGAGCCGGTGAACGTCGAGCGCGGCAGATCGATGCTGCCGCCATCGTCATAACGGGGATAGCCGACGAACATGGGCCGCGACTTGCTGTACCGATTGCTGACGCCCAGTCCCACTGTCGTGTTCTCGGTGATGTCGTAGTCCAGCGCGGCGTACAGGTTGCGCGTCCTGTCCCACACGTAGTCGATGTACGAATGGCTGCGGTCTTCGTCCAGCACCACGCGCCCGCGCAGCGTGCCCGATTCATTGAGCGGACCGCCCGCATCCAGCGTCAGGCCGTAGTGATCCCACGATCCCACCTTGCCCGTCACCACCACCGAGGGCTCTGCGCCGCCCCGCTTGCGCACCAGGTTGATCGCACCGCCGGGACTGCCCGCGCCTTGCAAGAGGCCCGCCGCGCCGCGCAGGATCTCTACGCGGTCATAGAACACCAGCGAATCCTGCTCCCAGTTGCCCAGGCTGTAGCTGTTGCGCAGCAGGGACACGCCGTCGTATTGCAGCAGGTCCACGGGAAAGCCGCGCGAATTGATCGCGACGCCGGCGCCCACGCCCTGCACGCCCACCATGCCGGCGGTGTTGTTGACGGCGTCCGGCAGGCTGGTCATGTCCTGGTCGTCCATCCGCTGCCGCGTCAGCACGGTGATGGATTGCGGAATGTCTTTGAGCGCCTGCGGCGTCCTGCCGATGGTGACCGCCGGCGACGTGTACGAACCCGTGCCGTCTGTCGTGGTGTTGTAGGTGCCCGTCACCGTCACGGGCGCCAGCGTCGTGGCCGCCTCGGCCGGCGCCTGCCGCAGGCGATAGCCGCCCTCGGCGCGCGCCACAGCTTGCAGGCCCGTGCCGGCCAGCAGGCGCTCGAGCGCGGCACCCACGGCGTACGTGCCCGTCAATCCCCGCGTCGTGGCGCCGGCGGTCAGGCCGGGATCGGACGCCACCATCACGCCCGCCTGCACGCCAAACGTGCCCAGCGCCGCGCTCAGCGGCCCGGCCGGAATGCTGAAAGCGATGGCGCGCGGCGCCTGAGCCTGGGCATGCACCGCCACCGGCGCCAGGACGGCAGCCGCCGCAAGGGGCGTGAAACGCCGCAGCGCGGCGCTCAGCGCCGTGCGGCGCAGGGGAAGTCGGACAAGCGCCGCGGCGCTTACGGCGCGGACAGGACGAGGTGACATGTAAGGGTTCCCAGGCTCATGAAAGGTCGGCGCAGCCACGAGACACGGGCTGCTTTCCTGACATGAAGCGCGAGATCGGGATATCCGCCGTTGCTGTTACAAAAAAGCCGGCAATGAGGGAAACGCGGCTCACCGAAGGATGAGAATCACAAGGCCACGCGATTCACACGTGGCTCACCGTCACCCAGTAACGCGTATAGCGGCGCACCTGCACCGGGAGGATTTCTTCAAGCATGGCCAGGACCTTGTCGGTGTCGGCCAGCGGGAACGCCCCCACCACGCGCAGCCCGCCGGCCGCGTCCGTGCAATGCAGCAGGCCCGGACGGTAGCGGCCCAGTTCGTTCAGGAACGCCGACAAGGGCATTTCGTCCGCGATCAGCATGCCGTCAAGCCAGGCCGACACGCCGGGTTCCAGCGTCCCCGGCGCAAAGCTGCCGCCCGCCGTGAACTCGGCCTGTTCGCCGGCCCGCACGCGCCGCGGGCCTGCGTCCGTCGACAGGCCGCGCACGTCAACCGCGCCTTCCAGCACCGCCACCCGCATGCGGCCAGCCTCCAGATCGCGCACCAGAAAGCGCGTGCCCACCGGCGTCACCACGCCGCCGCGCGTGCGCACGCTGAACGGCCGGCCGTTCGCATCGGGCGCGGTCGCGATCAGGATTTCGCCCTGCAGCAGCACCAGTTCGCGGTGGCTTGCGGTATAGCGCAGATCCACCGCGGTGCCGGCGTTCAGTTCCACCTGCGTGCCGTCGGGCAGCGTCACTGACCGGCGTTCGCCGGTGCCGGTGCGCAGGTCCGCCGACAACCGGCGGATCGCGTCACGCTCACCCACGGCCCAGGCGCCCAGTCCGACGCCAACGGCCGCGAACATCAGGCGCAATGCGGTACGGCGGGACTGGATCAGCGGCGCCTGCAGCAAGGTGCGCGATGCCACCGACGGCCCCGCCTGCGCCACGCCCGCCGCGACGTCGCGCGTCAAGGCGCCCAACCGCTGCCAGGCCAGCTCGTGGGAAGGTTCCGCCCGCCGCCAGCGCTCGAAGCGATCGCGTTCGGCGGGGCTGGCGTCTTCACGCAGACGCGCCCACCAGTCCGCCGCCTGCCGGATCACTTTGGGATCGATGGCGCCGGCCTCGGGCGCGTGGGGCCGCAGCAGCTTGGCGTTGTCCATGAATTCTGGGGTCAGCCGTATACGGCCGTGTAGCAGTGCACCAACGCGCGCGCCAGCGACTTCTGCACGGCGTTGGGCGTCAGTCCCAGCTGCTGGCCGATCTCGGCATACGACAGGCCGTCGATCTGCGCCATCAGGAAGATCCGGCGGCTGGTCATCGGCAAGGCGTCGAGCAGTTCGCAGACTTCCGCCAGCGCCTCCAGGATCAGCGCGCGGGCCTCGACCGAGGGTTCGACGGCCACGGGCTGCAGCGCCAGCGTCTCGGCGTAGGCCGCTTCCAGCGCGGCGCGGCGCGCCCGGCCGATCAGCAAACGGGTGGCGATGGTGCGCAGGTAGGCGCGCGGTTCATTGAGCGGTTCGCGGAGATTGGCGCGGATCAGGCGCTCGAACGTATCGTGCGCGAGGTCGGCCGCGTCCGACGCATTGCCCAGCTTGCGTTGCAACACGCCCCGCAGCCATTGGTGATGGGCCTGATAAACGGACTGCACCTCTGCACGAGAGGCAAATGAGGAGGATGGCATGGCGGTGCGGCCCGGCGTCGCCGCCTGAGAGCAAGACGAGATGAAAATGATTCGCAATTATAGATGCGGTTTTCGTCTTTGCAAGGCGCCGCCCCACGCGCCCGCCGTATGGTGGCGTGTCGCCGCTAGTAGTCCATCGGCACGTGGCTCTGTGCAGCGCGTATCTCTTGTATATGGCGTTCGGCTTCCTGGCGTTCGACGGCGGGCGGCAGCGCGCGCCAGCTCACCAGGTTGCCCGGCGTCTTCAAGGGCATCCAGCCCAACACGCTGTACAGCGAAATCGCGGTGCCGCCGGTATCGAGCCGCGTCTCGTAATAACCCTGACGATCCGGCACGGTGTCGCCGGGCGTCCAATCCAATTGAGGCATCCAGGTCTCCTCCTGGTGAAGCTTATGTGCAAGGACGCGCGGTCCTTGCAAGGCGGATTCCACCGATCGTATAGCGTCCGGACCGGCTTGTCCTCTATCAAAAAGACTGAATTTCCAATTATTGACAGAGGGGAATCCCTAGGCCGCCGGCACGTTTTTGCATTGCTAAAGCCCGAACACAGGCGCTAGCATGCGGCAACGGATTTTTACCCCCGGCGACATGCATCGCCCGGGCCCCTCGCGCCACAAGACGGCCATGCCGAAATCGATCTTTCCGCAGTACCCAAGAGATCGGCTGGCCGCCCTGGCAAGCGCCAACTCCCTGCGCGCCATCCGCGAAGGCCTGCTGTGGGCCATGCCCTGCCTGCTGGTCTCCGCCTTGTTCCTGGTGCTGTCCGTTTGCGCACGCCTGTTCGGCCTGCCCGACAGCATTGCCGATCTGCTGGCGGGTCTGCACCGCGCGCTGTCGGGCGTCATCCCGCTGCTGGCCGGCACGGCCATCGGCTACATGCTGTCGATCCGCCACCGGCTTCCGCACCTGCCCACCGCGCTGCTGTGCCTGTGCTTTGTCGCCATCGCCGAAAACCTGCTGACGCCCTACCCCCGCGCAGCCGCCACGCTCACCTTGTTCATCGCGATCGTCACGCCCATCGCGGCCGTGCCGGCGATGGCCTGGCTGCACCGGCGCCGCTGGACCCAACTGGCGCCGGACGGACTGATCGGCGAAAACGTCCGCGACTCGTTGAACATGATCGTGCCGGGATTGCTGACGGCCGGCCTGGTAATGGCGGCGCTGTCGGCGGCGTTGAGCATCCCCGCCGTGGCACAGGTCGACATTCCGCTGAGCCTTGCGTCGCTGGACAGCCCCTACACGTCCGGCGCGCTGGTCGGGGCGCTCAATTCCCTGTTCTGGTTCTTCGGCATCCACGGCGCGCAGGCCATGGCGCCCATCATGGACGTGCTGGACCAGGCGACCCGGCTCAACGCCACCAGCGTGGCCGCGGGATACGAAGGCGTCTATGCGCTGAACGGCACGCTGCTGGGCGCGTTCGTCTTCATTGGCGGCTCCGGCGCAACCTTGTCGCTGGTGGTGGCGATCCTCCTGTTTTCGCGCAGCGATTCGCTGCGGGTGCTGGCGGTGGCCAGCATTCCGGTGTCGCTGCTGAATATCAACGAGATCCTGCTGTTCGGCCTGCCGCTCATCCTGAATCCCCGTTTGCTGCTGCCCTTCGTGCTGACGCCCGTGGTCAACGTGCTGGTTGCCGTGGCGGTCGTGCAACTGGGCTGGCTGGCCCCCGCCACCGTGGCGCTGCCGCTGACATCGCCCGTGCTGTTCAACGCCTACCTGGGCGCGGGCGAAAGCCTGGCGGGAATCGTGCTGCAATGCGCGCTGGTCGCGCTGGGCGCCTGCATCTACGTGCCCTTTCTGCTCGCGCTGGAGCGGCAGCGCCAAGCCGATGCCACGGTGTACTTCAAGTCGCTGGACACCACCTTTCCGCAGTTGCAGGAAGAATCCCTGCTGTATGCCCATGACCCGGTCGCGTCCACCTACGCCACGCGCGCGCGCCGCCAGGCCGAGGTCGCACGCATCCGCGCCATCAGCGAATACGACTTCTATCTGGAGTTCCAGCCGCAGGTATCGATGCGCACGGGCCTATGCACCGGCTGCGAGGCCCTGCTGCGCGCCACCGGCCCCGAAGGCACGCAACAGGCGCCGCTGGAATTCCTGCGCTGGCTGGCGCGCGCGGACCTGATGCGCGAAGTCGATCTCTGGGTGGCGCGGCAGGCGGTGCCGCAATGCCTGGCGTGGCGGGCGCAGGGCTTCACGATGCCCATGACCATCAACGTCACAAGCGGCACGTTGACGGCGCCGGCCTTTCTGGACCGGTTGATCAAAGTGCTGGCGCAGGCGCAGGGCCAGGTCTCGGTCGAGCTCACGGAAGACGCGCTGGTCGAAGACGCCGACGCGCTGCACACGGCTTTTGACCGCCTGCATGGCATCGGCGCACGCGTCTATATCGACGACTTCGGCACGGGGTATTCGGCGCTGAGCTACCTGCACCAGTTTCAGATCGACGCGGTCAAGATCGACCGCAGCTTCGTGATGGCGCAAAGCCACGACCGGGGCGCGCTGGTGATGAGCGGCCTGCTGCGATTCTGCGAAGCGCTGAACCTGCAGATCATCGTCGAGGGCGTGGAAACGGAGGGGCAGTTGTCCGCGCTGGCATCCAGCGCGGAGATCGTCGTGCAGGGCTGGTACTACAGCAAGGCGATGTCCGGCGAACACATCGTGGACTTCGCGCGTCGGCGGCGGGAGCTCTCCGCCCTGCCGGCGCATCCTGCCAGCGCGGCCGCTACTTGATGCCGATGAAGGGCAGCGCGGCGCCCGGCACCTGCGTGGACGGCAGCACGCCATCCCACTTTTCAACGGCGTTCAGGCTCACCAGATTGGTGTTGGCGGCCAGCGCCTCGGCCTTGGCGCGGATCGACGCCGCTTCGGCCTCGCCGCGCATGCGGATGCCGTCGGCTTCCGCGGTGAACTGCTGACGGCGCGCATCGGCTTCGGCCTTGGCCTTCACCACCTGGATCTCGGCGGTGATCATCGCCGTTTCCTTCTGCTGGCGGGTCGTCTCGATCTGCACCTGCGCCAGCATGCGCTGTTCGATCGAATGCTCGTAGGCCTGCGAAAAACCCACCTCTTCGATCTGCACGCCCACCACCTGGACCGGCGCGCCTTCCATCGTCTTGAGCACGGCGTTGTTCACGTCCAGGCCGAGCTTCTGGCGTTCCTGGATGGCGCGTACGGCGGTGTACTGGCCAAACACGTTCTTCACCGCGTCCGGCGTCTTGCGTTCCAGCACGCGCATCTGCAGGTTGGCGATGGTGCCGTACTCGGAGTAGAGCTCGGCCACGTGCTCGGACGGCACGCGGTACGTGACCGACACGCGCAGCGTTGCGGGCTGCTGGTCGTAGCTGTAGGCCTCGAGCTTTTCGAACACGAAGGTGTGGTCGCGCACGGACACCGTCATCACGTTGTCGATGAACGGCGTCTTGAAATCCAGTCCGGGTTCGGCCACGCGCACGAGCTTGCCGTTGCGCAGCACCACGCCGCGTTCGCCCTGATCGACCTGGAACCACGATCCGAAGGCGATGAACAGGATCAGCAGGAAGATGAGTGCGGTTCCAATGGCGAATTTCACGTTGCGCGGCTTGACCGCGCCGATCGTCTTGACCATCTGGATATCTGTCGGCTTCATCTTCACTTCCAATCCCTGTCTGTTCTTTTGCGTTTACGGTCCGAGAGCACCGCCGCGATGCCGCGCGCGAGCAGATAGGCGACTACCGCCGCCCCCACCAAGATAAGGAAATACCGCATCGAGCGTCCCCCCCGGGAAAGAAGGACGGGATTCTATCCCGCAGCGGCCGACCCGCCGCAGGCGTGTATCGACGTAATGTGGCGATACGTTTCTGAACGTTTCTGCTGCAGTGATTCTGCCGGTTTCAGGCGCCGTACCAGCGCAATCCCAGCCGCGCTATCGAGTCCGGGTAGTCCCAGAATGCGTGATCCAGCGACTCCATTTCTTCCTGCTCCTGCTCGGTCATCGCGCCGTAGATGTCGTTGAGCTGCACCACTTCGGGCGAAGCCTCGAAACGGTCGATCAGTCCGCGCATGCGCGACAGCACATCCAGCATGTGCACCGCGCCGATCTTGCGCAGCGCCTGCAACGCCAGTTGGCAGGTCTGGTCGCCCCAGTTGCACAGAAACTGCATGAAGCCGCCATTGTTGATGTCGGCCTCCATGCGCCACAAGGCCACCAGTTCCTGATCGGTTTCCGACAGCCGGTCGAGCTTCCATTGCGCGGCTTGCAGCGTCGCCATGGCTTGCTCGTAGCGCAGATCCCACAGCAGATCGTGCACGTTCAGCATCCCTTCCGGCACAGGTGCGGCCAGCGCGGGCCACACGACGCCATGCCCATCGTCCACCAGTTGCCAATGCGTGCGCGCCTCGGGTGTCGCCTCGTGCAGGCGGATGTGCCGGCGGATCGGCTCCTTGACCTCGCGGCCGTCGGCAAGCGTCAACAGCACGTGCGTATCGGTGAGCGACAAGGAAACGATGCGGTAGTCAGGCGTGGTCATGCAAGGGTCCGGAAAAACGGGAAAGCGCAAGACGCTACCGGATCGGCGCAGCGCTGTCGAGGCGCGTGCGTTGCCGCTGCGCATCGCGCCGCATCCTGTTACGGCGCGCTGTTCACCCATCTGCTACGTTAACCAGGCATGCGCCGGGGTGTCCTCCGGCGCCTTTGCCGGAGACCGACCATGCCCCGCCCTTCCGAGTCCGCTCCATTGATCGGAGTGGTCCCGCCGTACATGCTGGACCGGCTTGCGCAGCATACCGATGCGCGCGTCAGCATGCCCGCCGTCAAGACGATGATCATCGATCAGCAGCAACGCAGCCTGCGCGAGATGGCCGAGCAGCCGCCGCGCGCAACGCTGGCGCCGGCACGCCAGGTGGCGCCGGCCGGCACGCCCGACCGCGCCGTGCATGACGCGGGCAACAGCACCACGCTGCCCGGCAAACTGGTGCGGGCCGAAGGCGCGCGGCCCAGCGGCGACGCCGCGGTCGACGAGGCCTACGCGCATCTGGGTTCGACCTACAAGCTGTTCTGGAACGTGTACAAGCGCCACTCCATCGACGCGCACGGCCTGCCGCTGATCGGCACGGTGCATTACGGCGAAGACTACGAAAACGCCTTCTGGAACGGCGCGCAGATGGTGTTCGGCGATGGCGACGGCGAAATCTTCAACCGCTTCACCATCGCCGTCGACATCATCGGCCACGAACTCACGCACGGCGTCATCGACACCGAGGCCGCCCTGCTCTATCAGGGCCAGTCGGGTGCACTGAACGAATCGCTGTGCGACGTGTTCGGCGCGCTGGTCAAACAGTATTCGCTGGGGCAAACCGCCCGCCAGGCGGATTGGCTGGTGGGCCAGGGCCTCTTCACGGAAAAGGTGCGGGCGCGCGCACTGCGCTCCATGGCCGAGCCGGGCACCGCGTACGACGATCCGGTGCTGGGCAAGGACCCGCAGCCCGCGCACATGCGCGACTACGTCGACACGCCGCGCGACAACGGCGGCGTGCACATCAATTCGGGCATTCCGAACCGCGCGTTCTATCTGGCCGCCACGGCGTTGAATGGCAATGCGTGGCAAGGCGCGGGCCAGGTCTGGTACGACACGCTGTGCGACAAGCGCCTGCGCCACGACGCCGGCTTCAAGGACTTTGCGGGCCTGACGATCCAGATCGCCGGCGAGAAGCACGATGCGGCCGTGCGCCGCGCCATCGACGACGCCTGGAAGGCCGTGGGAGTGCTGCCATGATCGAACTGCCCTCGCTGGATCTCGCCCAACTGGTGCGCTTGACGCGCGAGGGTGGTCTTGCCTACCTGCCGGGCCTGGCGCAGCCGCGTCACATCGACATGACTGCCTGCCCGCCCGGCGTGCGGCAGGAAGTGTGCGAGGCGCTGCTGCATGCCGCGCCCAAGGCCGTGTCCTGCGGGCCGGATGCGCGCGGCGATCAGCGCTACTTCCACGTTGAAGTGGAGTTCGAAGGCGCAGACGCGCCGCGGATCACTTTTGACGTGCCCGAGGCGGATGCGCCGCCGACGCTGGTGCAGCTGTGGAAGCGCCAGGCCGGCCAATCTGGATAGCGCGCCCGGCATACAGCCCAGCCAGCGCCATCAGCGCGCACAACGCCGCACACACGCCCAGCGCAACGCCCCAGCCGCCCAGCGCGTCGTGCACGCTTCCCACCAGGGTGGGGCCCGTCGCGGCGAACAAGTACCCCACGCATTGCGCCATGCCAGACAGGGCCGCCGCCTGTTGCGCGTGGCTGGCGCGCAGCCCGACAAACGCCAGGCCCAGGATGATGCCCGCGCCGGTGCCCAATCCCAGAAACGCGATCCACACCACACCCCATGCGGGCGCCGCGATCAGGCCCGTGAACGCCACGAACGACGCGCCCGCCGCGCAGAACGCCGCCGCGCGCTGGTCCTTCAAGCGGCGCAGCAACGGCGCCAGAAAGAGCGCGGGCGCTGCGGACGCCAGCTGCATGAAGCCGTGCAGCGAGCCCGCGCGCTCGGGCGAAAAGCCCGCGTCGTGCAGGATGGCGGGCAGCCAGCTCACCGCGACATAAAACACGAACGAATTGATGCCCAGGTACGCCGTGACCTGCCAGGCCAGCGGCGAGCGCCACAGACGCACGCCGTGCGGTGCGTGCGCGGTGGTCGCGGCGGGCGGCGTATGGTTGGCCAGTTGCGGCAGCCAGAGCAAGAGGCTGAGCAGCGGCAGCGCCAGCATGCACAGCGTGGAAAACCGCCAGCCGCCCAGTTGAAGGTTGGCCAACGGCAATTCGGCCAGGGGAATCGCGACGGCCGAGGCCAGCCCGGCTGCAAGGCCCATCGTCAGCACATAGGCCGACGTCAGGCCCGCCAGGCGCTGCGGGAAATCGCGCTTGAGCAGACTGGGCAGCAGCACGTTGCCCAGCGCGATGCCCGCGCCGATGATGGCCGTGCCCGCGTAGAGTCCCACGGCATCGCCCAGCACGCGGATCCCGATTCCGCCGGCGATGAGCAGCAGCGCCGCGAAAAGCGTGCGTTCCAGTCCAAAGCGGCGCGCCAGCCCCGCGGCAAACAGCGACACCACCGCGAAGGCCAGCAGCGGCAGCGTGATGAGCATCCCCGCCGCCGCCGACGACAGATTCAACTCGGCACGGATCAGGCCGATAAGCGGCGGCACGCCGGTGAACGGCGCGCGCAAGGCCATGGCGATGAACAGGATGCCCAAGATCAGCAGCGCGGGACGGCTGGGTATGGGGTGGCTGGATGAAGCGTGGCTGGACATAGGTTGGCCGGGTGCGGGGTGGCCGGGTGTGCGGTGGCTTGGCATCGGGTGGCGGGAGGCTTGCATGGAGTCAGCTTGGAAATTCTTCAGGCATCGAGGCCCTATTCGATCCCGCCAGCTTACGCATCGTCCGCTTTACCGAATTTCGAGATAATGACAAACTCTCTTGCAATCCGGTCAAAACGCGCCCTTCTGCCCGGCCGACGCCCATGCGCACGCCCGATACGCCCACCGCTCCGTTCGATCCCGACAGTTCCACGCAATGGGCCTTCGCCATGCCCGTGCATGCGGCCGAGCGGGACAACGAATCGCCCACGCATCAGCATCACATGGGCCAGCTTGTTCTGGCGCTGCGCGGCGGGGTCACGTGCTCGGTGGCGCAGGGCCTGTGGATGGTCCCGCCGCAGTGCGCGGTCTGGATTCCCGGCGGCCAACCCCACAGCAATCGTGTCACCGCCAATGGGCGCATGTGCTTCCTGTTCGTGCCGGCCGACACGCCGCGTTTGCCCACGGCCTGCTGCACGCTGTCGATCACCCCGCTGGTGCGCGAGCTGGTCGTGCACCTGGCCAACCTGACGCCCGCCGAGGCCGCGGCCGACGCCAACCGCAAGCTGGCCGACGTGCTGCTGGACCAGCTGTCGCACATGCCCACCGAGCAGCTGCACCTTCCCATCTCCGACCACCCGCGTCTGCGCGAAATCGCCGGCGCGCTGAACGCGGACCCCGCCGACCGCAGCACCGTCGCGCAGTGGGGCAAGCGCGTCGCCATGAGCGAACGCACGCTGGCGCGGCTGGTGCAGCAGGAGGTCGGCATGAGTTTCGGCCGCTGGCGCCAGCAACTGCACATCATCCTGGCCTTGCAGCGGCTGTCGGCGGGCGTGTCGGTGCAACGCACGGCGGACGACCTGGGGTACGAATCGGTCAGCGCCTTCATCACGATGTTCAAGAAGACGCTGGGCAAGACGCCCGCGCGTTACTTTGCGGACAAGACCGACGGGCAGACGGCCGTGCAATGATGCCCGGCCAAGGGCTTGGCCTCGCGCGGAGAACCGGGTTCGGTGTGGCCGCGGGATTGCCCGCCCTACGCCTGCTTCGCGCTCGCCACGATGAACAGCCGCGGAAACGGCAACAGCACGGTGCCGTCCGCCAGCGCGGGATAGGCCGCTTCGATCAGCGACTGATAGCGCGCCAGAAAGCTGGCCTGCTCATCGGCATCCAGCTTGTCCAGATACGGCCGCAGGGCCGTGCCCTTGAACCATTCCACCACCGCCGCGGCGCCCGCCAGCGGATGGTGATACGTCGTGCGCCACACATCCAGCGTGCCGCAATGCGGCTTGAGCAATTCGTAGTACCAGGCCGCGCTGTGCCGCGGCGGATGCTTCACGCCGCCCGTCTTGGCGGCCCAGGGCGCCTCACCGGCCACCTGCCGGGCAAGACGGTGCGCGGGCTCTTCCAGGTTGTCCGGCGTCTGCACCGCCAGGCTGCCGCCGGGCGCCAGCTTGGCCACCAGCGCCGGATACAGCGTGGCGTGGTCGGGCACCCACTGCAGCGCGGCATTGGCCAGGATCACGTCGTACGCCTGCGGCGGATTCCAGCTGGCGATGTCGGCCAGTTCGAACGACAGTGCAGGCATGCGCTTGCGCGCGGCGTCAATCATGTCCTGCGAACTGTCCATGCCTGAAATCTCCGCGTCCGGATAGCGGCTGGCCAGCACCTCGGTGGAATTGCCCGGCCCGCAACCCAGGTCTACGGCGTGCTTGACCACCAGGTTGGGCAGCGCCGCCACCAGGTCCCGCACCGGACGCGTGCGTTCGTTTTCAAAAGCGGAATACTGCTTGGCGGACCAGGTATTCATGATCGTTCCTTGTTTGGCGGCCGGATGGTGAGACCCGGTGGTGAGACTCGGTAGCGCGCGTCGGAAATAGCGGTTTGTCAGCCGCCGACTCTACGCCTGGCCCTTTCCAATGACAAATCCACAAAACACCCGCCTGCCATATCCGGCGCATATGGCTTGCCACAAAAAAAACCGCCCGCCGAGCGTTGCCGGCGGGCGGGTTCGTGGGGCGGTAAGCCGGATTACTGAGGCTTCAGCTCATCCGTGCGGGTTTTCCACAGCGAGAACAGCACGCCGCCAAGGATCAGGCTGAAGGTCACGCCCAGCGAAATCGCGGGAGGCACCTTGCCGATGAAGCCGACCAGGAAGATCTTCGTGCCGATGAACACCAGGACCAGGGCCAACGCGTACTTCAGGTAATGGAAGCGGTGGATCATCGCCGCCAGGGCAAAGTACAACGCACGCAGGCCCAGGATCGCGAAGATGTTGCTGGTGTACACGATGAACGGGTCGGTCGTGATGGCGAAGATTGCGGGCACCGAGTCCACGGCAAACACCAGGTCGACGAACTCGATCAGCACCAGGGCCAGCAGCAGCGGCGTCGCATAACGCACCTTCTTGGACGTCGCCGGATCGGTTTCGGTCACCATGAACGCGTTGCCGCGCAGGCCGTCCGTGACACGCATGTGACGCTTCAGGAACTTCAGGATCGGGTTGGTCGCGATGTCAGGCGTCTGGTCCGCGATCATCCACATCTTGATGCCCGTGAACACCAGGAACGCGCCGAACAGATACAGCAGCCAGCCGAAGTTGCTGACCAGCGCGGCGCCCAGGCCGATCATCGTGGCGCGCAGCACGATCACGCCCAGGATGCCCCAGAACAGCACACGGTGCTGGTACTGGCGCGGGATCGCAAAGAAACTGAAGATCAGCGCGATCACGAACACGTTGTCCATGGACAGCGATTTCTCGATCATGAAGCCCGTGTAATAGGCCATGCCGCTTTCGGCGCCCATGTTCCACCAGACCCAGCCACCGAACAGCACGGCGGCGGTGATGTAGCCGGCGGAAAGCAGCAGGCTTTCACGCACGCCGATCTCGCGGTCTTCCTTGTGCAGCACGCCCAGGTCAAAGGCCAGCAGGCTGACGACGATGCTGATGAAGAGCAGCCAGCTCCAGGTTGGCGTGCCGAGAAAATCGGCATTGAAGAAGGTGATCAAAGTGTCCATGATTGCCCCGCTAGATTCGAAGGTGCCCATGATCCGGATCCGCCGGGGATGGAGAAATCAGCCTGAAAGTGAGTTAAGGTTCGAAAAAACCGAAGTGATCCGACTGACTGAGCCAACACCCATGCTGAACTACCGCCACCTGTACTACTTCTGGATGGTCGCCAAGGAGGGCGGGTTTTCCCGCGCCGCAGAGCGCCTGGACATGGCCATCCAGACCATCAGCGCGCAGGTCCGCGAACTGGAAAAGAACCTGGGCCATCAGCTGCTCAAGCCGGCCGGCCGCGGCGTGACGCTGACCGACGCCGGCGAAGCCGCCTTTACCCGCGCCGAAGAAATCTTCCAGATCGGGCAGGTGTTGCCGCAGGAAGTGCGTGCCGCCGCCACCAAGCCCGTCGTGCGCCTGTCAGTGGGCCTGTCGGACGGCATCTCCAAGCTGGCGGCACACGCCTTGCTGGGGCCCGTGCTGCACACGCCCGATCTGCATCTGACCTGCCATGAAGGTGAAGTCGAGGAACTGTTGGGCGAGCTGGCGCGGCATCACCTGGACCTCGTGCTGGCCGGCCAAGGCGCCCCCGCCAATCCCAACCTGCGGCTGACCAGCGACCGCCTCGTGTCGTCTCCGGTGGACTGGTACGGCCCGGCCAAGCTGGTGCGCAAGCCGGACACGCTGGATTTTCCGGGCTGTCTGGAGCGCCTGCCCGTGCTGCTGCCCACGGGCCATTCGGTGTTGCGCCAGACGCTGGATCGCTGGTTTGCCGAACAGGGCGTCTACCCGAACGTCGTGGGCGAGTTCGAGGACAGCGCCCTCATGTCCGTGTTCGCGGCGCGTGGCCTGGGCGTCTTTCCGCTCAGCCGGCTGGGCGGGGACGACGTTGCGCTGCTGCGCGGCCTGCGGCCACTGGCGCGCTGCGACGACGTGCACGAGGAAATCCACGCCATCCGCAACCGCCGCGGCCAGCATCATCCGCTCGTCCGGCAGATCCTCGAGCAGGCGAAAACTTCGGTTTTATCTTAATGTTTGTCACATCCACTCTGGTTTTTCAGAAATAGAATCCCCGGTATCGTGGCCGTTCTTTTTGAGTCATCGGAGTACCTGAACAAATGAAGAAAATCATCTGGCTCGTTTTTGCCGTCCTGGCGGCGCTCTGGACCGGGCTGGTGGCGCTGACCCTGCAACTGACCGACTGGGTGCTGGCCACCATCGCCACGGCGCAGGTGCCGGGCACCGCGATCGACACCTCGCAGTGGGTGGCGCCGGCCTGGGCGGCGCCGTGGGTTGACCCGGCATGGCTGGCATCGCTGCAAGGGGGCCTGGTCTGGGCCGCGCAAGGCCTGAACCAGGTCCTGCCTTTTGCCGGCAGCCTGGGTACGCTGATCACCGTGCTGGGCTGGATCTGCTGGGGCTTCATCATGGCGGGACTGCTGGTGCTTGCGCTGATCCTGCACTGGCTGGCCGGCAAGCGCGAGCAGCAGAGGGCCCCGGGCCGTCAAGTGGTGTAAAAAGGGGCAGGCAACGCGCCGCCCGGCACGCTGCCCTCAACCGGAGCGTGCCGTGCCCTCTCGATCTACCCGCCGTCTGATCCTGCCGTTTGCGGCGCTGCTGGCCAGCGCCGCCGCGACGTCCGGGCAGGCGGCGCCTTCGCAAACCGCACCAACGCAGGCCGCACCAACGCAGGCCGCCTCCCCCCACGGCATCGACGTGTGCACGGTGACGGGGACCTCGGGGCAATACAGCGTGCGGGTGCGCAACACCACGGACAAGACGCTTTCCCACGCGGACGTCGTGGGCGTGCATCTGAACGCCGCCGGCCAGGGCGGCAACACCGTCACCGTCAACCTGCAGGACGTACCGCCCGGCAAGTACAAGACCGCCGTCCTGGCGCGTCACGGCGAATCGGCGGCGCTGGTCAGCATTGCCACCTACCAGACCGTCAACGGCGTCGACACGCCGCAGCAGGAACTCTACGCAGGCAAGGTCGCCCACGTGGCGCCCGGCTCGGCATTGCAGTACACGCTGGCGCCGCTGGCCCTGCGCGGCTGGACCGTCGCCTACGGCACGGCGCAGAGTCCCAAGCTGGAACCCGGCAGCGCCGTGCTCCTTATCTATCCCGCCCGCACCGGAAAGAAGCGTGACGTCACGCGGCCCGATGCCGGGCGCGCGCCTACGGACGTGGTGCCGCTGCTTTCCTGCGCCACGCCTCGCAAACATTGATCGCGTTCATTTGCTGACGCCGGACCGCGTTGCTACGGCGAGATTGCCGTCCCACGACCCGTACGCTTTCCTATCACGTGCCGCTCAGCAGATCCCGCTCGTTCAGCAGCGCATAGACGATCTCGGGCCGGCTGTCGAAACCGCGACGGATCGCGGCTGGCAGCGACGCCCGCGTCTTGCGGCACAGACCCGGCAGTTCTTCAAGCTGGATCGAAATGCCGCGCGAGGTCCGCACCTCGTTTTCGCTGGGCGTGATGTGGATGACGATGCCAAGCTGCGCCTGAATGCGCCCCTGCATCGCACGCAGGTCGTCCAGGCTGGTGATGTTTTCCAGCCGCGCCACCAGACGCTTCTCTTCCTCGCGCGTCAGCCGCAGCACCCGCATGTCCGTCGTTGGATTGGCAAGCAACTGCTCCCGGTCGCACACACAGGCGCCGGGAGGACATTCTTGGCGGATGGGAAACGGCAGGTTCATGGGGACGGTGCACCAGCCACAACGGCGCGGGACGATATCTTCCCGATTCTAACCAGGATGACCACCCGCCGACGCGCACTGCGCGTTTACCCGCAAGCGCGGGGCGGCCCGCCCCCTGGCCCGCTACCAGTAATAGTTCAGGCTCAGCATCGTCTCGCGCTCCATGCCGCGGAACGTGTAGGTGTAGTAGCGCTTGTCGAACACGTTGTTGACGTTTAGCGCGATGCGGTAGCGCGGCGTCTCATAGGCGATGGCAACGTCGGCCAGCGTGAAGGCCGGGTTGTATTGCGTGGTGCCATCAGCCGCAGTGTTCAGCGGCGCCTTGCCCCGATAGCGCAAGCCGCCGCCCAGCATCAGGCCCTGCACCAGCTGCGGCCGGTAGTCCAGCCACAGGCTTGCCGTCTGACGCGCGGTCTGCGTGAGCTGGCGGCCCACGTCCTGCAGCCGGTTGCTCTTGGTCGTGCGCGGGTCGATGTAGGTGTAGCCGGCCATCACGCTGAGTTCACGCGAAAGCGGAAACTTGGCCTCCAGTTCGACGCCGGTGGAACGCACCTCGCCCGTCTGGACGCTGAAGCGCGGATGGTCCGGATCCTGCGTCGTCACGTTGGTCTGGCGAATGTCGAAAACCGCCGCGGTAAACAGCGCATCGGTGCCGGGCGGCTGGTACTTCAAGCCGACTTCGTACTGCTTGCCCTCGCGCGGCTTGAACGCCGAGCCATCGAACTGCTTCCCCGTGATCGGATCGAATGCCGTCGAATAGCTGACGTACGGCGCCACGCCGTTGTCAAAGAGATAGAGCAGGCCCACGCTGCCGGTGGTGGCCGAGTCGCTGATGCGCGGTTGCGTCGTGCTGGTCTGGGTGGTGCGCACGAAGTCGCGCCGCAGGCTGACGTTGCCGACCCAGTTGTTCCACTTGAACTGGTTCAGCGTGTAAATGCCGGTCTGCTTCAGATCGGTGCGGGACGGATCCAGCTCGGGATAGTCGATGTTCTGCCCATACACTGGCGAGTAGATGTCCAGGTTGGGGACATCCCAGCCAAAGCCCAGCGCATCGTTTTCCTTGTATCGCAGGTAGTCCACGCCTAGCGCAAAGGTGTGCTGCAGGTCGCCCCACTTGAAGTCGCGCGAGGCGCGGCTGTCGACAGCGAACGTCTTGCCGTTGGTGCGCTGAGCCAGGCTGCCGCGCGTGACCGTGCGCCGGTCGTCCAGCAGGTCCATCGCGTAGATGTGCCGGTAGTCGATGTCGATCTCGGAATAGCGCAGGTTCTGGCGCAGACGCCAGCCGTTGTCCGTGTCGTGCTCGAAGGCGTAGCCGATGGACTTCGTGTCGCGGTCGAAGCGGTCGAAATCCGGGTCACCGGCGGTGCGGCTGAGCGGCAGGTCACCGATCTCCGGATAGGTATACAGATTGGGCCACCAGCTCTTAGGCGTCGCGCGCTCCTTGGAATACGTGCCCAGCAGGGTCACCCGGGTCTGGTTCGTGATGTTCCAAAGGATCGACGGCGCCACGGAGAACCGGTCGTCGCGCGAACCGTCCGTGCGGCCGTCGCTGTCGCGGCCCAGCACGTTCAGGCGATACAGCACCTTGCCTTCGGCGTCGAACGCGCCACCCAGGTCCGCCGTGAGCTGGCGGCGGTTGTACGTGCCGTAGCTGGCGCCGACGCTGTTGACGTGATCCGCGGAGGGCCGCTTGGAGACCACGTTGATGACACCGCCCGGCCGCCCCTGGCCGAACAGCACCGACGCCGGACCCTTCAGCACCTCAATGCTGTCGAGCTCTTCGATGTTGTCGTTCCAGGACGCATACGTGCCGGTCGACAGTTGCTTCAGGCCATCCTTGAAGTAGGCGCTGCCGTCGCTGAAACCGCGAATGACGGCGCCCGTCATCCGCGCATCGCTCGACCCCGACACCTCCGTCTGCACGCCGGGCGTGTAGGCCAGCGCGCTTTCCAGGTTGCGCGGCGCCTGCACCTTCAGCTGCTCCTGCGTCACGATCGACACCGAACGCGGCGTCTCGATCAGCGGCACACCCAGCTTGCCGCTCTGGCTGGACAGCGCCACGTAGCTGTCCGCCGTTCCCACCGCCACGCCGTGCACCGTCACGGGCTCGAGCTGGGCGGAGCCGCCGGACGGCGCGGACAGCGACACATTGCGTCCATCGCGCTGGAATGCGATGCCGGTGCCCGCCAGCAACCGGCGCAGCGCCTCGTCCGGCGTCAGTTGTCCCGACACCGCTGGCGCCGTACGGCCGCGCACGGTCTCGGGCAGATAGAAGATCACCAGCGACGCCTGCTCGCCCAATTGGAGCAGCGCATCGCCCAGGGGCTGCGCCGTGATGCTGATCTGCACCGGCGCGGTCTGCGCTACGGCATCGTTGGGCATGGCGCCCCACGCCAACGCCAGGGAAATCGCCAGCGCGCCGCAGGCGCCGTGCGCACCGCGTTTGGCGGCCTTGCGCGCCGCTGCACGCTGCTTAACTTGCTTGTCCATCATCAGTAGAAAATTCCGGTACAACTGCCCGCGCTTTAAGCGCTCGACACCCTTGGCCAAAGGTTGCTTCCAGGGTCGATCGGCTTCACGCGTACGGCCCCTTTCATCGAATAGACGCCGCAGGCCGGAAAAAACCGGAATGATTCTCGATAGAATATTTGAAACAAAATGATTCTGGCTGACAACGGCCGCACTGCGGCTTCCCGCGCAGACCTGGCCGAGAGCAGCGCTAACGCGGCGCCAAGACCGCGCCGCCGCCCGCCGGATACAGCACGATCACCGGAGCGATGTGAGGCAGCACGTCCAGCACCGATTCAGGCTCGTCGATCGGCAGGGTGCCGGCCACGCGCAGTTGGGCAAGCTTGCGGTCGTCGATCCGCAACGGAATGCGCAGATACCGGTTCAACTCCGCCACCACCTGCGCCAGCGGCGTGTCGCGGAACACCAGCCGGCCACGTTGCCAGGCCGTGATCGCCGCCACGTTTTCCTGATGCGGCGCGTCCAGGGGAGTGCCGGGCGCGTAGCGGGCAGCGTAACCCGCCGTCAGGTGGCGCGTGGTCCTGTTCCACCATGAGCCCGCTGAGAACGCCACACTGCCCTCGTCCACCGCCAGCGCCACGGCATCCCCCTCGCGGCGGACGTTGAAACGCGTGCCCGTCACCAGCACCTGCGCCGCGCCCGCGTTCACCGTGAAAGGCCGCGCCGCATCGGGGCTGACCGTGAACAAGGCCTCACCCGCCAGCAGTTCGACCTCGCGCCGGTCCGCATACAGCGCGACCTGGAGTTGCGTGTCGGTGTTCAGTTCCACCAGGGAGCCATCGGGCAAGGCCACGCGCTTGCGCTCGCCCCGGGCGGTCGCAAGCGATTGCGTGAAACCGGGCGCCGGCGACCACAGCCGCGGGGCGATCACACCGGCGGCAAGCGTCAAGGCACAGGCGGCCGACAGCCCCACGGCAAACCTGCGGCGGCCCGGTCGTGCGGGGGCCTCATCGGATCGCGCCAGGATTTCGCGCATCTCGTCTTTCGGCAGGCTATCCGCCACGCGCCACAAGGCCTGCATCGCGCGGTACTGGCGTGCGTGCTCCGGGTCCGCCGCCAGCCACGCGTCGAACGCGCGCCGTTCGGCCTCGTCCAGCGCGCCCAATCGCTCGCGCGCGAACCAGTGCGCCGCCTGATCGCGCGGCGTCGCAGGCGTGCGGGAGGCGTCCGCGCGGGAATCAGTGCGGGGCATGATCTTGCAACCGGTCATGGATATGGGTCAGCGCGCGCTTCATGTGTTTTTCGACCGTGCTTTGCGTCAACCCGAGTTTCTCGGCGATTTCGGCCTGGGTGTAGCCCTCGAGCTTGTTCCACAGGAACACCTGCTGGCATTTGAGGGGCAGCTCGGACAGCGCCGACTTTAGCGCATCGGCAAGCTGCGCCGCGCGTATCGAGGATTCGGGATCCACGTCGACGGGATGCTCGGCATCCGTCAACGTGTCCAGGCTCAGCACCTCGCGCCGCGACTGACGGCGGAACTCGCCATTCAGGCGGTTCTGGCTGGCGCCATACAGGTAGGCCTTCGGGTCCAGCACGGCGGCTTCGCCATTGCGCAGCATGTTGGTCACGACATCCTGCGCGGCGTCCTCCGCGTCGTGCCGGCTCGTGCTGCGCCGCGTCCACGTCCCGATCAGCTCGCGGTAATGCGCGAGCCAGCCTTTTTCGGAGGGCGGTGGACGGGACATGGAGAGCAGCGGAATGTTGTAGGCGGAAAGGGCCGCATTATCAATCATGATTCTCATTACGACAAATGCGGCAGCAACGTCTTTTGCCGTAAGCTCCTGCCCTCGTCTTCTTTCCCACACGCGACATGACGTTTTCGATCTACCGATTTGCGGCCCGCGCCGTGTTGATGCTGGCGGCGCTCGTGCTGCTGGCGGCTGTCGTGCTGGCCGCGACCGGCCTGTCGGCTAGCGCGCGGAACGCCGACGTGGCGGTCGTGCTGGGCAACACCGTGGAGCCCAGCGGCAAGCCTTCGCCGCGCCTGGCCGCGCGGCTGGACCGCGCCTACGACTGCTACGCCGCATCGACATGCCGCGTCCTGTTCGTCAGTGGCGGCGTGGATCCGGCCGGCACGGACGAGGCCGCCGCCATGCGCGATTACCTGCTGGCGCGCGGCGTGCCCGCCGACCGCATCGTCGTGGACAGCGCCGGCGTCGACACCTGGGCCACGGCCCGCCACGCCAGCGCCTACATGCGCCAGCACGGCTACACAAGCGCGATGGCCGTGACGCAGTATTTCCATGTGCCGCGCACGATGCTCGCGCTCAAGCGCCAGGGCGTCGCGGACGTAAGCGGCGCGTACCCTGCATTTTTCGAATTACGCGACGTCTATTCCGTTTTGCGCGAGCTGCCCGCCGTGGAGCTGTATATTTTCCGGCCACTGTAGCGGCGCATCCGCCTGCCCTACCCCTTCCAGGACTTTCCATCGTGCTGATCTTCCACAATCCCGTTCACGACAAACACAGCGGCCGCCAGGAGATGTTCCGCGGCAAGCTGGTTCCCTGCCACGAAACGCCGGCCAGGCTGGAATACGTGCTGGACGCGCTGCGTCAGCGCGGCATCGGTGAATTGCGCGTGCCGTCCGCGACCGACATGGATCTGATCAAGCGCGTGCACACGCCGCGCTACGTGGACTTTCTGGCAAGCGCCTGGAACGAATGGGTTGCGCTGGATCCGGCCAACGCGGAGCTGGACGTGCTGCCGTCGATCTGGCCCGTGCGCGGATTTCGGCACGACGTCGAACCCACCAATTTCGCGGCGCGCGTCGGGCTGTTCTCGTTCGACAGCGGCTGTCCGCTGACGGCGGGCACGTGGGAAGCGGCGACTGCGGGCGCGGCCTGCGCGATCGACGCCGCGCGCGCCGTATCCCAAGGCCAGGGCCTGCGCGCGGCGATGGCGCTGACCCGGCCGCCCGGCCATCACGCCGGCGCGGACTTCTTTGGCGGCTACTGCTTTCTGAACAATGCGGCGCTGGCCGCGCAGGCCCTGCGCGACGCGGGTGCACAGCGCGTCGCCGTGCTGGATGTGGACTATCACCATGGCAACGGCACGCAGAGCATCTTCTACGACCGCGGGGACGTGCTGACCGTGTCGGTCCATGGTGATCCGATCACCGAGTACCCCTTCTATCTGGGTTACGCCGACGAACGTGGCGAAGGCGCGGGCCAGGGCTGCAACCTGAACCTGCCGCTGCCCGCCGGCAGCGACTTTGCGGCATGGACGGCGGCATTGCAGCAGGGCCTGGATGCGGTGCGTGCGTTCAAGGCCGACGCGCTGGTCGTTGCACTTGGCGTGGACACGTACGAAGGCGATCCGATATCCAAGTTCAAATTGAAGAGCGCCGATTATCCGCAGGTCGGCCGCATGCTGGCCGACCTTGGCTTGCCGACGGTGTTCACGATGGAGGGCGGCTATGCGGTCGCCGACGTGGGCATCAACGTCGCAAACGTGCTGGAGGGGTTTGTGGGCTGAACGTCAGACACCGGGGCAGCAACCCACTGCCCCGTATTCAATCGCGCGTTTCAAGCACCTTGTTGATGCGCAGCGCAATCAACGTGCACGCCACGCCGGACAGCAGGTACACGCTGACTGCCACCAGCCCGAATCGCGCCGACAGCCCCAGCGCCACCACCGGTGCGAACGCCGCGCCGACCAGCCACGCCATATCAGAGGTCAAGGCTGCACCGGTATAACGGAACCGCCGCGTGAAGTTGGCAGTGACCGTACCAGACGCCTGCCCGTAAGACAGACCCAGCAGCGCAAAGCCGATCAGGATGAATGCATCCTGCGCCTTCGGCCCGCCGCCCAGCAGCCAGGGCGACACCACCGCAAACACGCCGATCAGCATGGCAAGCAAACCCAACGTGGTGCGCCGCCCGATGCGATCAGCCAGCCACCCGGAAGCGACCGTACCCAGGATGCCGATCACCGCGCCGATGATCTGAACGATCAGCACATCCGAAATCTGTTGCGTGCCGCTGACAGCGATCCACGACAGCGGAAAAACCGTGACGAGGTGAAACAGCGCATAGCTGGCCAGCGCGGCGAAGGCGCCGATGAAGAGGTTGTAGCCTTGCTGGCTGATGATCTCGCGGATGCCGATGGGCTCGAGTTCACCTTCTTCGAGCAGCTGCGTGTATTCCTCGGTCACCACCAGCCGCAGCCGCGCAAACAGCGCCACCACGTTGATGGCGAACGCCACGAAGAACGGATAGCGCCAGCCCCATTCAATGAAGTCCGCCTCCGTCAGCGTGATGTGCAGATAGAGAAACAACGCACTGGCCACCAGAAATCCCACAGGCGCGCCCAGCTGACCCATCATCGAATACCAGCCGCGCCGGTTGGGCGGCGCGTTCAGCGCCAGCAGCGACGGCAGCCCGTCCCACGAGCCGCCAAACGCCAGGCCCTGCAAGCAGCGGAAGACCGCGAGCAAGGTGATGGCATGCACGCCGATCGATTCATAGCTGGGCAAAAACGCCATGCCGACGGTCGCGGTGCCCAGCACGAACAAGGCCACGGTCAGCTTGGTTGCGCGGCCCCATCGGCGCTGGATCGCCATCGACAGCGCGGTGCCGATGGGACGCATGATGAAGGCGAAGGAGAAGATGATGAAGGCTGACAGCGTGCCTTCCAGCTGGCCTTCGAAGGGAAAGAACACCTTCGGAAAAACCAGCACGCACGCGATGCCGAAGACGAAGAAATCGAAGTATTCAGAGGCGCGTCCAACGACCACCCCCACGGCGATTTCACCGGGCGCCACCTTGGCGTGGCTGGTGCCGCCGCTGATCGCCCCGGGTCCGGAACCGGGAGAGGGATGACCAGGATACTGCGTGGTGGTCGACATGGGTTCGCTCGCAAAAGAAGGTTCTGAATACGCCTTGTCTACGATCTTGCAACACACCAGCACCACGGTACGCGCATCATGCAGGAAGCCGCAAGCGTTTTGGCCCATGACTGCCCCGCACGCGTTCCCGTGCATACTTTTGCTCTTTTTACCCTAGATTTTTCGCGGCTTCCAGCGTAGTGTTTCGTTTACTTCGCACGGTTACGTTTCGGGGTATGACCATGTCGTCCTTCGCAAGGCTCCGCGGATTGATCCTGTTTGCCGCCCTGCCGCTGCTCGCCGGGTGCAATGCGGTCCTGCTGTCGCCATCGGGCGACGTGGCCGTGCAACAACGCAACTTGATCATCATCTCCACCGGCTTGATGCTCATCATCATCGTGCCGGTCATCATCCTCACGCTGTTGTTCGCATGGCGCTATCGCGCCAGCAACAAGGAAGCCGCCTACGACCCCGACTGGAACCACTCCACGATGCTGGAGCTTTTGATCTGGGCGGCCCCGCTGCTCATCATCATCGCGCTTGGCGCGCTCACGTGGGTCAGCACGCACCAGCTTGATCCCTACCGGCCGCTGGCGCGCCTGTCCGAAGGCCGCGAAGTGCCGCCCAACACCAAGCCGATGGTCGTCGAAGTGGTCGCGCTGGACTGGAAGTGGCTGTTCCTCTATCCCGAGCAAGGCGTGGCCGCCGTCAACGAAATGGCCGCGCCGGTGGACCGCCCCATCCAGTTCAAGATCACGTCGTCGTCGGTCATGAACTCTTTCTTCGTGCCCGCGCTGGCCGGTCAGATCTACGCCATGCCTGGCATGCAGACCACGCTGCACGCCGTCATCAACCATCCCGGTGAATACGAAGGCCTGTCCGCCAACTACAGCGGCTCGGGCTTTTCGGGCATGCGCTTCCGCTTCCATGGCCTGGACCAGAAGGGCTTTGACGACTGGGTCGCGCAGGCCCAGAAATCGCAGGCCACGCTGGACCGCGCGGCGTACCTGAAGCTTGAACAACCCAGCGAGCGCAACCCGGTGCAGCTTTACGCCACCGTTGCGCCCGGCCTTTTCGACGCCATCGTGAACCGCTGCGTCGAACCCAACCGCATGTGCATGCGTGATGCGATGGCCATCGACGCGCAAGGCGGCGCCGGCATACCGGGCGCGCACAACCTCACCACCCTGGACCCGCAAGTGCGCGAGAAGCTGGGCCTTACGGAAACGCCGCCGCGCAAGTATGTCGGCGCCATGTGCACGGCCTCTGAAGGACTGGTGCTCTAGCGCGGCAGGTTTTTCGGCACGCGACGTGCTCCATGTAAACGCGGTTTTTTTGCTGGAATCGAGATGCCTGATCAACCTGACCTCACCAAGCTGATCTTCGGCCGGCTTACCTGGGACGCCATTCCTTTTCACGACCCCATCCTGCTAGGCACCTTCTTCGTGGTGGCGGCTGGCGGCATCGTGCTGCTGGGTTCCGTCACTTACTACAAGAAGTGGGGCTACCTGTGGCGCGAATGGTTCACCAGCATCGACCACAAGAAGATCGGGATCATGTACGTGATCCTTGGCATCGTGATGCTGCTGCGCGGCTTTGCCGACGCCATCATGATGCGTTCCCAGCAGGCCGTGGCCTTCGGCGACTCCACCGGCTTTCTGCCGCCGCACCACTACGACCAGATCTTCACGGCGCACGGCGTCATCATGATCTTCTTCGTGGCGATGCCGCTGGTCACGGGACTGATGAATTTCATCGTGCCGCTGCAGATCGGCGCGCGCGACGTCGCGTTTCCGTTCCTGAACAATTTCAGCTTCTGGATGACCGCGGGCGGCGTGATCCTGGTGATGATGTCGCTGTTCGTGGGGGAATTCGCCCGCACCGGCTGGCTGGCGTATCCCCCCTTATCGGGCATCCTGCACAGTCCGGACGTGGGGGTCGATTACTACATATGGGCCTTGCAGATAGCGGGCGTGGGGACACTGCTATCGGGAGTGAACCTGCTGGTCACCATCGTGAAGATGCGCGCGCCCGGCATGAAGATGATGCGCATGCCCATCTTCACGTGGACCGCGCTGTGCACCAACGTGCTGATCGTGGCGGCGTTCCCGGTGCTGACGGCGGTGCTGGCGCTGCTGTCGATGGACCGCTACGTGGGCACCAACTTCTTCACGGCGGACTTCGGCGGCAACGCCATGATGTACGTGAACCTGATCTGGATCTGGGGCCACCCCGAGGTCTACATCCTGATCCTGCCGGCCTTCGGCATCTTTTCCGAAGTGGTGTCCACATACTGCCGCAAACGCCTGTTCGGTTATGCGTCCATGGTGTACGCCACAGTCGTGATCACCGTGCTGTCGTACCTGGTGTGGCTGCACCACTTCTTCACCATGGGGTCCGGGGCCAGCGTGAACTCGTTCTTCGGGATCACGACAATGATCATCTCGATCCCGACAGGCGCCAAGATCTTCAACTGGCTGTTCACGATGTACCGCGGGCGCATCCGCTTTGAAGTCCCGATGCTCTGGACGCTGGGATTCATGGTGACGTTCGTGATCGGCGGCATGACGGGCGTGCTGCTGGCGGTTCCGCCCGCCGACTTCGCGCTGCACAACAGCCTGTTCCTGATCGCGCATTTTCACAACGTGATCATCGGCGGCGTGCTGTTCGGGCTGATGGCCGGCATCACATACTGGTTCCCCAAGGCATTCGGCTACAAGCTGGATCCGTTCTGGGGCAAGTGCTCGTTCTGGTTCTGGCTGGTGGGCTTCTACGTGGCCTTCATGCCGCTGTACGTGCTGGGCCTGATGGGCGTGACGCGCCGCGTGAACCACTTTGAAGACATGTCGCTGCAGATCTGGTTCCAGATCGCGGCCTTCGGCGCGCTGCTGATCGCGTGCGGCATCGCCAGCTTCATCATCCAGCTCGTGGTCAGCTACCGCCGCCGCGATCAGTTGCGCGACACCACGGGCGATCCGTGGGATGGCCGCACGCTGGAATGGTCCACCTCGTCGCCGCCGCCTGTGTACAACTTTGCGTTCACGCCGCGCGTGCACGACCTGGACGCCTGGTGGCAGATGAAGCAGCACGGCTACCAGCGTCCGCAACAGGGTTTCATTCCGATCCACATGCCGAAGAACACCTGGGCGGGCATCGTCCTGGCGGGGATCAGCGTGGTGCTGGGTTTTGCGCTGATCTGGCACATGTGGCCGCTGGTGGTGCTGTCGTTTGCGGCGCTGATCCTCGTGTCGATCATCCATACCTTCAACTACAAGCGCGACTACTACGTGCCGGCCGCTGAGGTCGTCGCCACGGAAGACGCCCGCACAAGGCTGCTAGCGCAACATGTCTGATACCCTCGCCCACCCCATGCCCGGCGGCGCCGCGCCGTCTTCCCAGGAACCCGTCTTTTACGTTCCTGGCGAACACCACCCCAAGAACGGCACGCTGCTTGGGTTCTGGGTCTACCTGATGAGCGACTGCCTCATCTTTGCGTGCCTGTTCGCGGTCTACGGCGTGCTGGGCCGAAGCTTCGCGGCCGGCCCATCCGGCGCGGACCTGTTCGACTTGCCGCTGGTGGCGGTGAACACGTCGCTGCTGCTGCTGTCGTCCATCACCTACGGGTTCGCGATGCTGGAGATGCGGCGCAACCGCATCGGCGCCACGCAGTTGTGGCTTGCCGTCACCGGCATCCTGGGCCTGGGCTTTCTGTCGCTGGAAATCTACGAGTTCTGGCACCTGATCCACCAGGGCGCGGGTCCCCAGCGCAGCGCCTTCCTGTCGGCGTTCTTCACGCTGGTCGGCACGCACGGGCTGCACGTCACGTTCGGCATCGTGTGGCTGGTGACGTTGATGCTGCAGGTGCGCATGCACGGCCTGATCCCTGAAAACCGCCGCCGCCTGATGTGCCTGTCGATGTTCTGGCACTTCCTGGACCTGATCTGGGTGGGCGTGTTCACGTTCGTGTATCTGATGGGAGTGCTGCCATGACGTCGCACATGGATAACCTGGCCGACACCGGCCACGGCGGCCACGGAGGCCATAGCGGCCACGATCATCACGATGGCCACCATGACGATGACGACGGCGCCGGCCACGGCACCTTCAAGAGCTACATGACCGGCTTCGTGCTGGCCGCCATCCTGACCGCGATTCCGTTCTGGCTGGTCATGGACCGCGTCATCGACAGCTCGCGGGTCACCGGCCTGGTGATCCTGGCCTTTGCCGTCGTGCAGATCGTGGTCCACATCATCTATTTCCTGCACCTGGACACCAAGTCCGAAAGCGGGTGGAACATGTTGGCGTTAATATTCACGCTCGTGCTGGTCGTCATCACGCTCAGCGGATCCATCTGGATCATGTACCACTTGAACTCCAACATGATGCCCATGTCACCGCATGACATGCGCAAGATGCCCTGATGGCTGTAGTCAAAGACATTTCTTCACGCGACACCTCCCGTAATCCGCGCAGCAAGGCAACCCTGGTCATCCTGGGGTTGCTGGCTGTTGCCATCTTCGCCGGGCTTTGCGCCCTGGGAACCTGGCAGGTACACCGGCTGGCCTGGAAGCGCGCGCTGATCGCGCAGGTGGATCAGCGCGCCCATGCGCCGGCAGCGCCCGCCCCCGGCAAGAATGAATGGGCGCAGCTGACGCAGGACAACGCCGAATACCGCCACGTCACCGCCTCCGGCACCTACCACTTCGACAAGCAGACGCTGGTGCAGGCCGCTACCGAACTGGGTAGCGGCTATTGGGTCATGACGCCGCTGCAGCTGGCGGACGGCGGCATCGTGCTGGTGAACCGGGGCTTCGTGCTGCCGGCATGGCGCAAGGACGCAGCCAACAGCGCCCAGCCGCCGGCGCCGGGCCAGGTCACGGGCCTGCTGCGCATGGGCGAACCGGCCAGCGGCTTTCTGCGCAACAACGATCCGGCCGCCAACCTCTGGTATTCGCGCGATCTGCCCGGCATCGCGGCGGCGCGCGGACTTGCCGACGTAGCGCCCTACTTCATCGACGCCGACGCCGCGTCCAGCCCCGGCAAGGATGCCCTCCGGGAGCCGGTTGGCGGACTTACGATGATCAACTTCCCCAACAACCATCTGACGTACGCCATCACCTGGTATGCGCTGGCGCTGATGGTGATCGTGGGCGTGGTGATCTTCGTGCGCGAGGAAAAGCGCGCACGCCGGCCGGACTGATTCGCCGCCACGTATGAGAAACGGCGCCCGCAAGGGCGCCGTTATCGTCTGATCTGCCGGCAAATACTGGCGAATGCCGGCGGGATCAGCAGGCCGGCCAGCGGATGCTGCCCGCTTCGGGGCAGGTCCACGATCCCTGCAGCCGCGCCCGGATCTCGGCCAGGCTTTGTTCGACCAGCAGTTCGCCGTCGCGGAACACAGGCACCAGCGCGCCACCCGCCGCCTGCTCGGGGGTCTGCTGGTCGTGCAGCACATAGCCGTCCGGCGTCTTGTCCACACGCAGCAAGCCCTTGGCGGACTTCTTCACGCCGGAATCGGTGACCGGGTCCTTCACCAGTTCCTGCGGTTCGCCGTTGACCTCGGCATACGTGGCCTTCAACGCCCAGCCGAAGGTGTCGCGAGTCAGGTACTGATAGGTGTACGACCCGATGCCGAGCACGACGTTGCCCGACGCAAAGCCCTTGCGTTCCAGGCGCACCAGGATGTCGCGCGCCCGGGTCAGCGTGATGGAGTCGCCGTAGATCAGGCCCACGTGCGGATCCAGCAGCTTGTAGCCGCGATCGGTCTGAACGCCGCCGAACGTGTCCCACAGGCATTGCACGGCGCCCTTCACCTCCGGCGCGCGCAGCGTCTGCTGCGCGCTCGCGTCTTCGCCCAGGAGCCAGTACGTGCCCGTGGCCGCATCCCGCACGGCCTCAAAGCCGGCGGCCTGCGCCGCTTGCAGGGCGGCGCGGTCCTGCACGTCCGGCACGTCGGTGCAGAAATAGCCGGTCAGGATCTTCACGGGGTCGCCGGAGTCCGGACGGAACACCACCTTCGCGTTGCCCAGCGCATCCGGCTGGCGGCTCATGATCTCGGACTTGAGCGCCGCGGCGAAGTCCGTCACCACCTGCCAGAAGTCCCAGGTGTCAGACACCACCGACACGATGCCGGCCGGATACACCTGCTTGACCAGGCGGCGGATGGTCTCGATCTCGCCTTCCTTGCTGCCCAGGCACATCACGGAGTGCTCCGTCGCCGGCACCGAGCCGCCGATCAGTTCGCGGTCCGAATCCGCGTTGTAGAGGTCTTCCAGGTAGTCGATGGCCGGGATCGTGTCCGTGCCGGTAAAGGACAGCAGGTGACCCGCGCCGCACTTGCGCGCGTCGTACAGGCCGGCCATGCCGCGCATCGAGAAGTCGTGGCCCTGCCAGTCCACGAACGCCATCGGGCTGCCGGTCAATTGCGCAAAGTACGTCAGCAGCTTGCGGTATTCGAAGGCGATGGTGGCAACCGTGGACGGCTTCCAGGACTCGCAGCTGAACAGGGTTTCGATGTAGGTCACCAGCCAGGCGAATTCCGGCTGGGTGTTGATGAAGGTAACCGGCGGCACGCGGATGTCGACGCGCGCGCCTTCCGGCACCGAGCGGATCTCCAGCGGCAGATAACCCAGGTCGTGCAGCGCCTGCAGGTGATCGACCGTGACCGCGCCCTTGCCCAGCGCGTTGTCCACACGGCGCTGGTACTGGCGCACGGCGGTGCTGGCGGGCTTGCCGAAGAACTCGCGGTTGAACAGGCCGATCAGGATTTCCTTGATGAAGCCCTGCAGGCCGAACCAGACGATCTTCTCGTCGAACAGTTCCGACAGCACCGGCGCCAGGCGGGCCGAACGCGGCGTGAAGTTGGCCAGGATTTTATTCGTGCCCTTGGGGTACTGGAACGGGTGGCCGGTCTTGTAGAAGTCCGCCTGCAGGAAGGGATTCAGGCCATTCTTGAGCTGGGGGGCCAGGGTGTCGGGGGCATTCATGGCGGGTTCCTTCTTGGTTGATCTGTGTTCTTGGTTGATCTGCATGCTTAGTTGACCAGCACCGCACCGGCGGCGGTCGCGGCGCCCTCTTCGGTGCGGGTCCAGTCGTAGGCGGTGAAAATCCCGGCGTATCGCGCCTTCAGTTCGGTCAAGCCCTTGCTGAAGATGCCGTGCGTCACATACAGATAGAGCGGCTGGCGGGTCTTGTCGGCCAGGGCGGCGGCCAGTTCCAGAAACGTGCGTCCGCCGTCGCAGATGTCGTCGACCACCAGCACCGGCTGGGCGGGGATATCGTCGGGCACGCGGGTTTCCGTGATGCGGCCGGTCTGCGGGTCGCGGACCTTTTCCGCGTAGCGCACGTCCGCCACGCACAGCGTTTTGGCCAGCGACTGCACCCGTTTGCGGGCGCCGGCGTCCGGGGCCATCAGCGTGACGCCCTGGGCAAAGGCCGGGGCGGCCAGCGCTTTCTTCAGGAAGGCGGCGGCGTCGATCACCCGCACCCGCTGCAACAGCGCTGGCGTGACGTCGCTGTGCGGTTCCACGATGGTGACCGTGGCGTACTGCTGGTCATTGATGAGCTTGCAGAACACGGCGGCGCCCAGCGCCTCGCCCGGATTGCAGACGCGGTCCTGGCGCGCATACGGCACATAGGGCATGTCCAGGTGCACGGGCGCGGCCGGGTTCAGGCGGCGCAGCGCGTCGGTCAGCAGCAGCAACTGCATGACGTCGTCGGCCGACTTCAGCAAGGCGTGGATGCGGAATTCGCGGGCGGCGTCGGCCTGTTCACGCAAGCCGGCGGGAATGGTGACCTGCATTTCGCCGCCGGGAAACCGGAACGCGGCTGGCGTATCGGTCTTGCGCTGTCCTTCGATTACCGCAGTGATGGTGAACATGATGGCCCCTTAGTGGCATTTCAAAACTAAGTGAGGCCAGTATATGCCTACTTATTGTTGTTTTGCAACTATCTTTGCGTTGCAAAAGGCTCGTCCCGTCGAATCAGCCGACGCTACGGTCGAAAAAGGTGAAATCCTTCAACCGGTAAAGACGCGCCGGACGCTGCGCGCCCCCGACCACGTCGTCGGTTGCCTCCAGCGCCCCCCACGCTTCCATCTTCCTGCGGAAGTTCGACTTCTCGAGCCGGGTCTGCAGGATCGCCTCGTAGGTGTGCTGCAGTTGGGTCAGCGTGAAGCGCTCGGGGAGCAGGAAAAACGGCAGCGTGGAGTACGTGGATTTGCTGCGAAGGCGGTCCACGGCGGCAGTGATGATGTCCGCATGGTCGAACGCCAGCGGCGGCAAGGCGTCCACACTGACAAAACGGAATTCCGCGCGGGTGGCGGCTTCCAGTTCGGCGGCGGGCACCAGCGCCACATAGGCGACCGACATCGACCATCCACGGGGATCCCGATCCCGACCGGAAAACACCTGCAATTGCTCCAGGTAGCGCGGCTCGAAGCCGGTCTTGTCGCGCAATACACGCCGGATGCTGTCTTCGGTGGACGTGTCTTCGTTGGCGTGCACCACGCCACCCGGCAGCGCCATGGCGCCCTGAAGCGGCTCGCGGTCGCGCTGATGCAACGCGACTTCCAGGCCGGATTCGCGCAGGGTAAGAAGGACAGCGTCGACGGTGACGAGCGGTTGGGGAAAGTCCAAGGAGCGGGTTCCGTGATTGAGGTTTTGGGCAAGATGCCACTATGACGCCGCAAGGTCAATTCGCTCGGCTTCGTCCCAGAAAAAGCACCCGAACGTCCCACTAGAAAGTGTTCGAATTTTGGCAAGAATTGACGGTGGATAACGACAATTAACGCATTGTTCTACACTATGCGCCGAGGAACACCGTCGGGTCGATGCTTGGCGTCGTGTTCCTTTTGCTTTTTCTTCAACTGCAACTCAGGAGTTTTCCGGATGAAAAAGACGCTGCTCGCCGCGGCAATGCTGGCCTCTTTCGCAGGCGTTGCCCAGGCAGAACCGTCAGTCACCCTCTACGGTGTCATCGACACCGGGCTCGGCTACAACAAGATCAAGGGCGATGGCTACAGTGGTTCCAAAGTCGGCATGATCAACGGCATCCAGGCCGGCTCCCGCTGGGGCCTGCGCGGATCCGAAGATCTGGGCGACGGCCTGCGCGCCGTCTTCAAGCTGGAAAGCGGCTTTGATTCGGCCAACGGCCAGCGCGGCCAATCCGGCCGCCTGTTCGGCCGCCAAGCCACCATCGGTCTGGCCAACGACGCCTGGGGCTCGCTGGAATTCGGCCGTCAGGCCACGGTCGGTTCGAACTACCTGGCCGACATCGACCCCTTCTACACCAGCTACACCCAATCCAACCTGGGCCTGGGTTTCAGCGCGGCCAACACCATGCGCTGGGACAACATGGTCATGTACCGCACCCCGTCGGTGAACGGCTTTGAATTCGCCGTGGGCTACTCGTTCAGCGTGGACGACACCACCTCGGACCAGACCGGCTTCCAGACCGCCGACAACACGCGCGGCATCACCACCGGCCTGCGCTATGTGCAGGGTCCCCTGAACGTGACGCTGACGTACGACCAGCTGAACGGCGCCAACCGCAGCACCGTCGACAACGGCGCCACGCCGCGCCAATACGCCGTCGGCGCTTCGTACGACCTGGAAGTGGTCAAGCTGGCTGCCGCTTACGGCCGCACCACCGACGGCTGGTTCGTCGGCCAGGATCTGCCGTCGGGCACGCCGTTCAGCGATGAGTTCGGCACCAACCGCTTCGTGGACGGCTTCAAGGCCAATTCCTACATGCTGGGCGCGACGTTCCCGGTGGGCGCCTCGGGCAGCCTGTTCACCTCGTGGCAGCACGTGGCTCCGTCCAACGACAAGCTGACGGGCGGCGATGCCAACATGAACGTGTACAGCGTGGGCTACACCTACGACCTGTCCAAGCGCACCAACCTGTACGCCTACGGTTCGTACGGCACGGACTACGCGTTCATCGACGGTCTGAAGAGCACCGCCGCCGGCGTGGGCATCCGCCACCAGTTCTAAGCGTGTGCCGGGCCGGCCGCCCCGCGGCGCCGGCCCATCTTGCCGCCCGGGTCGCTACCGCGCCCGGGCGCGCTCCAGCATCTGCACGATTTCCGTCTGGCCGCGCTGACGCGCGTGCTGCAATGGCGTAAGCCCGTCCTTGTCGGGCAGATTCACGTCCGCTCCCCCCTCTATCAGCAGCGCCACGATGGCCTGATGGCGCGGTCCGCCGTCGCTCAGGATGATGGCCTCGAGCAGCCCCGTCCAGCCCAGCCGGTTGACGTGGTTGGGATCCACGCCCGCCTGCAGCAGCCGCTTCACGACCTCGACGTGACCGCGCTCGCACGCCGGAATCAGGGCCGTGCCGCCATAGCGGTTGGTGCTTTTCAGGTCGGCGCCATGCGACAGCGTCAGCTCCAATATCTCTCGATAGCCCTGCGCGCCCGCCAGCAGGTATGCGCTGTCCTGCATGCCGTTCTGGGCGTTCACGTTTGCGCCGGCGTCGATCAGCGCCGCCGCGGCCTGCGCGTGGTTGCCTTGCGTGGCGCGCAGCAGCGGCGTATTGCCCTGCCCGTCCCGCGCCTCGATCGGCGCGCCCTCTGCCAGCAATTGGCGCACGCGCGCCGCATCGCCCTTGCCGGATGCCTCCAGCAGTTGGGCGCCGCGCGCGCTATCGGCGCGGTCTTCCGCGGCGGCGCCAAAGCCGATCGCGCTCAGCGTCAGTACGACGCAGACGCGCCAGAATGTGATGTAAGCCATTGCCGGCAGCCTCCTTGGTATGTGTCTGCTTGACGCCCGGTCCGGTGCCGGACGCGCTGCCATTATCTCCTTGCCCCCGGCCGTGCGCGCGGCCTATGCTCGGTCAGTTTCTCGGTGACGTGCAATGCGCAGGAAACACGCGTCCGGCATGATCGGCCTCCCTTACTGATCGCAGCCCCCAAGAACTGCCATGCCCTCCCGTACCGAATCCGCGCTTTCTCCCCTTTTCCGTCCGTCGCGCCTGATGCGCGCCCTGGCCCTGGCTTTGTTGCCGCTGGCCCTGGCTGCCTGCAATGGCGGCGGCGATGATGACGATGACGACGTCCAGCCGCCCGTCGCTGAAACCCCGGCGCCGCAGCCCACGCCGCAGCCGCAACCGGAACCGGAACCCGAACCCCAAACGCCTCCGCGCAACACGGCCTATCTGCAGAAGAAGGCGGGCGACGTCATCCAGGTCCGCATCGAAGAACTGCATCCGACCCAGGCCGCGATCGGCTACGACCAGATCTATTACAAGCTCGGCCGCTGGCAAGGCGACTTCGACCGCGCCACCTGGGCAGCCGACCCCGTTCTGCAACTGGATTACCTGAACCGCACCGTCGGCAAGAAGTTCGACGACTATTGCGAGGACGTGGGCGGCGCCGAGCGCGCGCAGAAGTTCCAGAGCATCGCCGAGGCCCGTGCCGCGCGCCTGGACCAGCCCGAAACGTTCACCTGCCTGGACGCGCCGGGCACGAATACGGCCAACCTGAAGACGGTGATCGTGGGTTGGGACGGCAACCTGTACCTGACCGACGGCCACCACACGTTCTCGTCCCTGCGCGAGATCTCTGATGGCGGCCCGAAGCTCCCCGTGTGGGTGAAGGTCGACGCCAACTACAGCGACCTCCCGACCGCGGCGGCCTTCTGGCAGCGTCTGGTCGACGAGCGCCGGGCATGGTTGCGTGACGGCCAGAACCAGCCGATCACCGTCGACCAGCTGCCCACGCGCGTCGGCCTCGCTAGTGCGCAGGAGCCCGGCGGCATGCAGGAAGACCGCTACCGCTCCCTGGTGTATTTCACGCGCGACATCGCCTACAGCAACGGCAACCTGCCTGAATTCGCGGAATTCCTGTGGGGCGACTGGCTGCGCCGCCAGGCCGCGGCCGGGCAGCTGCAGGGCCTGGACCAATACAAGATGCAGGCGCCGGCAACGCCCGCGGAAATCCTGGCGGTCAGTACGCTGAACAAGGACATCCTGCCCACCGGGGCCAACGACAGCTACGCCGCCGCCGTGCGCGATGCGTCGGTAAAGATGAGCGCGTTGGCTGACACGGCCATCGTGTTCGAAGACCGCGACGCCGCCAGCCTGGGCCGCATCGTCCTGGAAGCCAATGCCGCCAGCGGCTCGGCCACCAAGACGGCGCGCGACACGCTGGAAGAACTGCCGCGCAACGACGTCAAGACGTCCGACGGCACGCCGCGCGGCGCGGGCAAGCTGTGGTTCGCGGTTAACTACCGCACCTGCGGCAAGCCTGCAGCCGGCACCTGCTGGGGCTGGTAAGGTGAAAAAGGCCCGCGCAAGCGGGCCTTTTCACATCGGGCGGTCAACGCGTCAGAGCACTTCCTGCGTGTTCTCGGCCTTCGCCAATTGCTGCATCGCCAGGGCGACCTTCTTGGCGACTTCCAGGCGTTCGGCGGCCGACATGGCGTCGTATTCTTCCTTGGAAATGCCCAGGCTCGCCAGCGCCGCGTAGAACATCTTGTCCTCGAGCGACATGCCGGCGTAGTCCAGGAATTCCTTTTCGGCTTGCGACGGCGCGGCCTGCGAGGCGCCGGACACGCCTTGGCCCATGGCAGAACGATTGCGCTCGGTGGCATCGGCAAACGCCGCGCGGAAGCTTTCGCCGGCGTTGGCGTTGGCATTTTTGGCGGCCGGCGCGGACTGGCCGGCGGCGGCATTGATACCCAGGAAATTCACGCTGCTCATGGATGCTCCGGAGGGATTGGCGGTCAGGGTGCCAACATACTCCCGGCCCGCGCTGCCGGAAAACCGGGTCAGCCGCCCGAACCGCCCGTTTCTCTCCGGATTGCGGTCCGACCATTTTTAGCGCCCTTCGAGTATCTTGTGCCTCTCGCAAATCTTCCAGAGACCCTTCTCATGAGCATCGACACCCCTTCGAGCCAGCCCGCTGCCGCCACGCCCGCCGCAGACGCCTTCCTGCAGTTCCTGGTAAACCTCGTCAACAACGGCAGCCAGATCGAAAGCATTGGCGTGACGTTGCAGATGGGCGGCATGCTGGTCTCCGGCTCGATCGTCTCGGGCGCCGAGTACTTCGACACCTTCGCGGCCAGCTTCTCGGGCTCGCTGGAATCGCTGGACCCCGACACCCGCCAGACCGTGCACGCCTCGCTGGCCGAACTGGGCGACGTGTTCCGCCTGCCCCAGCCCGTCGATCCGCTGCCCAACTACATTCACCTGGCGGACGCCCTGTTCTTCACCGCCGACGGCACGCCCATCGCCGGCCAGCCGACGCTGTGGCGCGGCCGCACGAGCGCCGTCGACGGGTTCATCCTGGGCCGTCTGCAGTCCGACGCCTCGGCCTGATCCGCATGACGCAACCCGTTACTGCGCCGATCGAGGGCCAGGACATCGACCGCAAGGCCATGCAGGCCCTCATCGAGACGGCGGCAGGCAAGGCGCTGTCGTTCGTGGACTGCGACTTCCAGGACGCAGACTTTTCGCGCCTGGAACTGCGCGGCTTCCAGTTCAGCGGCTGCGCGATTGCGGGCGCCTCGTTCCAGGGCGCGGATCTGACTGACAGCCAATGGCTACGCTGCCGCGGCGGGTCGGCCAGCTTTGCGTCGGCGGACGCCAGCGAGGCCCTCTTTCAGAACTGCGACCTGAACAACGCCAATTGGCGCCGCGCGCGGCTGGCCAGCGCCAAGTTCCGGTCGTGCAAGCTGACCGGATCGGATTTCGATGGCATTGCGTGCCTGGGCTGGTCGCTCGAGGAATGCCTGCTGGTCGGCGCGCTGCTGCGCGGCGTGTCGTTTCGCAAGTGCAAGCTGCTGCAGCTGGATTTCTCGGACGCGGACCTGTCGGGAAGCGACTTCCGCGAGACGGTGTTTCACGGCGGCAGCCTGCGCAACGCCACGTTGAAAAACGTCCACTTCGAAGGCGCGGACCTGCGGGAAGCGGACCTTGGCGGATTGGACTTGACGGCGGCCGCCCGGCTGGCCGGCGCGACGATCTCCAAGACGCAGGCGGCGGCGTTGCTGGCCGAGTTGCGCATCAGCGTGGTTTGACACGGTTCTGACGCAGCCCGTCTTTGCGGACTTGCAGGCCGGCGATACCGCCAGCGCCTGCATTGCCGCGCATTGGTTCAGCCCGGACGCCAGAAGTACGCGCGCGCCGCCTCGATCTGCCCATGGCAGACGCAACCGCTCATGTGCTCGTTCACCATGCCCACGGCCTGCATGAAGGCCTGCATGGTCGTCGGGCCCACAAACGTCCAGCCGCGCCGCTTCAGCGCGCGAGAGAGTTCTTTCGACGCCTTGGATGTGGGATTGCTGTCCCAATAATGCCGATCCACCGCCGCCGGTCGGTCCTGCGGCGGCGGTTCATGCGACCAGAGCCAGCCGGCCAGCGAGCCGGTCTCGTCGGCCAGTTCGCGCGCGCGCTGCGCATTGTTGATGGCCGACACGATCTTGGCCCGGTTGCGCACGATGTCCGCGTTGCCCATCAGGCGCTCCACGTCGCGCTCGGTATAACGTGCCACCCGTTCCATGTCGAAATCGTCAAAGGCCTCGCGAAACGCCTCGCGCTTGCGCAGGATCGTGATCCACGCCATGCCGGCCTGAAAACCTTCCAGACAGATCTTCTCGAACAGGCGCCGGTCGTCCACGACGGGCCGGCCCCATTCATGATCGTGATAGTCCGGCATGGACGGCTGCCAGAAGCAACGCGGCTTGCCATGCTCGTCAATGATCAGGCCGGTGTCGGGGATGCCGGCGGCCGGGTCGGCGATGTCCGGGTTGCTGGTGTTCGGAGTGCTGACGTCCGGGCTGGCCTGATGTCCGGCATTCTGCGCGGCAGCACTCATGGCTTGCGCGGCACCGGGCAGCTCGTGTCGCCTTCCTCGCACGCCAGATACGCGCGCAATTCCTTGGTCCGGACCTTCGTGAGCTTATCCAGGCACATGCTCAACACCATCGGATAGGCGCTGCCGCCCGTCACGCCTGTCGACGAAAACGCGCATTCGGCATCGCGAAAGAACAGCCACGCTTTCTGCGCCGCCTGCAGTTGCGTCAAGGCGTCCTTGCTGTCCTTCAGGCGCTCCGTCGCTTCCTTGTACGCAGCGTTCAACTCGGCGTCGGACTGGCGATACGCCTGATCCGCGCACAGGTTCATGTCGGTCTGGGTGGACGCCTGGTCACACTTGAGCACTTGGGCCTGCGCCCCCGCTGCAAGCAGGAGCGCGGCGGCGGCAAACACGATACGCATGGGAATTCCTCCTTTTGGGGTGGGATTGGGGTGGTCAACGCATGGGGGAAAGTGTCGCATGGATGCCGGCGAGGCGCAGCGCGGCTATCCGTCGCCTAAGATAGCCCCCATGAAGATCCAACTGCTTTCCGACTTGCATCTTGAAACCGATCCCACCTTTGTGGCACAACCGTTGCCGGGCGCCGACCTGCTCGTGCTGGCCGGCGACATCGGCTCGTACCGTCAGGGTTCGCGGCTGGAACGGGACGACTTCGGCCTGGGCGACTATTCGCCGCGCCACGGCTGGCCGACGCCCGTCCTCTACGTGCCGGGCAACCACGAATACGACAACGTGGATTTCGACGAGACACATGCGCGCCTGCAAGACCTGTGCAACGCGCTGGGCATCCAGTGGCTGGAACGCGAGACCACCGTCATCGGCGGGGTGCGCTTCGTGGGCACGACGCTGTGGACGGATTTCGACGCGCTCGCGGCGCCGGACGACACGCTGGGTGAAGCGCTGAAGAAGCGAGCGAAGGCTTTCCGCGCGGCGGACTTCTATCTGGAAAAGGCCGAGATGCGCCGCCATGGCGCTCCCTTCATGGCTGAACAGATGCGCGAGCAGGGGCTGGCCTGTCAACAATGGCTGGACGCCGCCCTGCGCGTGCCCTTCGACGGCACGACGGTGGCGGTCACGCACTTTGCGCCGACATTGGGCAGTGCTGATCCCCGTTATGGCGTCACGCCGGGCACGGCGGGGTTTTGCAACGCGCTGGATGGATTGCTGCCGCTGGCCGACGTGTGGATTCACGGGCATCTGCACTGCGCGCAGGATTACGTGAAGGACGGCTGCCGGGTGATCGCGAATCCGCTGGGGTATGCGAAGAAGGGGGAACAGGCGGATTTCGACCCCGGAAAATTGTGGGAGTTGTGATCATCGTCCCCGGGGACCCCGGCGGTGTCGATCAATGACCCTTCGGCGTGGTGAATCGTGCAAAAAAGCCGTATCGAATTTCGGTTCGTTGCACTTTCGCATCCGGCCCCACGTACACATCCACTCGGCTGAACGGTCCGTTTATTTCTACATCGTCCCACTTCTCCCTAACGACGCTGATTCCGGTCCAGTGGTCGGGCTTCTCTGGTGCCAATCTGCGAAATAACCGTTCGATTCGCCGGGATCAAGAGCGCCCCGTGAAAGGTACAAGTCGGTGTCGTAGATATATCCGATTGGCTCCTTTGCGGCGGCTGAATAATGAATTGCCACGACCGGCCGGCAGAAATACACGAACAGAACGGTAGCGCACAACGCATAAAAGACTGCCCTGCAGCCCGGCCTCAGTGATGATCTGGCTTTCATTCATCGCGCCCTACCGCGGCCGTGTGGGTTCGCGTGCTGCGGGCTCGCAAGGTTGACTTGGCTGCGTGAACCGCGCAAGAAAACCATGCCGGGTCTCCGTTCGCTGAATCGTTGCTCCGGGGCCGACGCAGACATCGATCCGGCTGAACGGCTGGTTAATCTCCAAAGCGTCTGTACTGTCGAACGGAAACGAGAGCAGGTAATGCATATCAGCCCGCGGAAACATCGGAGTAGGCATCACTACCGTCTCCCCCGGGGCTAGCCCGCGCTTTATGGTCGAGTAGTCCACCATGAAGAAGAATCCGATCGAATCCGAAGCTTCTTGTGAATAGTGCAGCGCCACAACCGGCCGGCAATGAAATAGGAACAAGATCCACAAAAGCGGGGCCGCCACCAACGCAGTTGCAATTCGCTTGATCAAGCGCCTGCTCATGTCGGACCACTCCCGACGCACTTGTGCAGCCTTTTTGCGTTGTCCCGGCACGTGCCCCACGGAACGGGCACGGCGCTGATTTTTTCTAGCAAGGTAGCCACGGTCAGCGCGTGAGGTTTAACTTCATTACCAAGCTCTATTCCCAGCATGATTGATATGTGGTCCGGCCGGTCGTCCGCGCTCGCGGGCCAGGGGCCATTTTCGGGGTGATTCTGTTGAGTCTGCTTCGTCCAGCCATCAAACATGGCTTGTGCCAGGCCCGCACCATTTATCAGTTCGACAGCGCTAAAACCCAGTGCTACGCCAACGTAGCCATAGTGGATGTTCGACCAAATGTCCAAGTAATAGTCGTGGTCGCCGTACTTCTGCCAACCTTTGTTCAGATTTTGGCCGAGCATGCGGGTCAAGATCGGCTTGTGGTCCCAAGGCCGGTCCGGACCGACCCTCTCCGCCCACATACCGTATGCAGCCGCCTTTCGTCCTGCTGCTGCTCCGTCAAAGTCTGGCGGTTCGCCCAGCCGTAAGTACCACGGCCGCTTCTGCCATTCAGCATGGGGCGCTTGGGGATTCGCACTGTTCGCGGAGAAAATCTTCCTTCCCTCAATGGAAAAAGGGTTGGTCTTCATTTCCCGAACAATGAATTCAGCCAGCGGGACCGCTGTGTCAGTGTGATGGCAGGTGATATTCCGCAGGCTATTCGGAGGAAACTTAGCAGGCGAGGAGCCGCCCCCTGGACAGCCAATTCCCGAGGGATTTGGATCGCTGAACGCACGAATAATCCCATCGGGCCCAGGGTCCACCCGAGCGAACCCTTGGCTCGCGATCAGCGCAGCGCCGCAGGCGGTCTTCATTCCCTCGATGGCGACCAGGCTGTCGTCGACCGCGAAGCTGGGCACGCCCTCGATGATTGGAAATACCCCCTTGCATTTTGGGCAGTCCACCTTGTGACCAAGCCCTGCTGCCGCCCTGCCGTCGATGTCGTAGGACGAAAACCCCTCCAACACCGTTCCGCCATGGGTTGTCTTGTCACCAACACGAATGATCGGGCGCGCTGTCATCATTGCTCCAGGCAATTACTGATGCGCCAAAGTCTGAGCGTCGCAGAAACCGACTTGAATCAGATAAACGCGAAAATTGCCTGATTCACTTTTCTCCCGTGATGCGACGCACGACTTGAATCCCCCCTGCTTGAAACATGCGTGCCAGCGACTGCATTACAGAACTACCCCTCGGAAATGAAAAAAAGCCCACCGCTTTCGCAAGTGAGCTTTTCGGTTGTTGACCTCCAAGGAGATCAACCGCTTTCCATCAGGGCATGAACGGCTTCCCGTCCCGCCCCGCACGCCTCAAGGCGCCGGATTCGGGTGCCGCACGTGAATCTGGTTGATCGCGTCCAGCACCTCAGCCGACAACGTCACATCAACACTGTCGATGTTTTCCTTCAACTGCTCCAGCGACGTTGCGCCGATCAGATTGCTGGTGACGAACGGGCGTTGATTCACCCAAGCCAGCGCCAGATGCGTCGGCGAGATGCCATGCTTGCGCGCCAGTTCCACATATTCGCGCGTGGCGGCTTCGGCCTGGGGGTTGCTGTAGCGGGTGAAGCGCGTGTACACCGTCAGGCGGGCGCCGGCCGGCTTGGCGCCGTCCAGGTACTTGCCGCACAGCATGCCCATTGCCAGCGGCGAATACGCCAGCAGGCCCACGCCTTCGTGGTGCGTGAATTCCGACAGGCCGATCTCGTACACGCGGTTCAGCAGGCTGTACGCGTTCTGGATCGACGCGATGCGCGGCAGGTCGGCATTCTGCGCATGGCGCAGGAATTGGCTGACGCCCCACGGGGTTTCGTTGGATACGCCCACGTGGCGCACCTTGCCGGCACGCACGAAGTCCTGCAGCACCGACAGCGTCTCTTCGATCGGCACCGTGTGCTCGTCTTCGACCCACGGGTAGTTGAGCTGGCCGAACGTCGCGGTGGTGCGATCGGGCCAATGCAGCTGATACAGGTCCAGATAATCCGTCTGCAGGCGCTTCAGGCTGGCGTCCAGGGCCGCGGTCAGATTCTTGCGGTCCAGGAAGGTCTTGCCGTCGCGGATGTGGCCGGGGCGCTTGGCATCGCGCACGGGGCCGGCCACCTTGCTGGCCAGCACGATGTCCTGGCGGCGGCCGGTCTTGGCCAGCCACGTGCCGATGTAGGTTTCGGTCAGCCCCTGGGTTTCGGGCTTGGGCGGCACGGGATACATCTCGGCCACGTCGACCAGGTTGACGCCGCGCTCCAGCGCGTAGTCCAGTTGCTGATGCGCGTCGGCTTCGGTGTTCTGCTCGCCCCAGGTCATGGTGCCCAGCCCGATCAGGCTGACATCCAGGTCGGTACGGCCGAGTTTGCGGTATTTCAAGTTCTGCTCCGTGCGGGTCTTGGGGTTAAGAAGCGACACCTTACTCCAAGATGTTGGCGTTTCGCTGACAGGATGGCCCGGCGTTCGGCCACGCTTGCCGCCGCCGCGCAATCGGCATACGCTGATCCGCAAATCCGATCCGGGGGGAAAACGGCATGCTGCGGGAAGTCGACGAGGTCATCCTCTTTTTCGTCGTGCTCATCATTTTCCTGGGCGTCATCGAGGTCGGCTATCGCCTTGGCCGCCGGCTGCGCAAGCCGGCCGACGAGGCCGCCAAGACGCACATCACCGCGCTGCAGACCGCCCTGCTCGGCCTGCTGGCCCTGCTGCTGGGGTTTACGTTCGCCATGTCGGTCACACGATTCGAAACGCGCAAGAACCTGGTGCTGGAAGAGGCCAACGCGATCGGCAACGCCTACTGGCGCTCGCAACTCATTCCCGCGCAGTACCGGCCCACCGTGGCGAAGATGCTGCACCAATACACCTCGGCATCACTGGACTACCACCTGGCGGACCGGGATTCGCCTCGCTTTGCCGCCGCCAACGCCACCGCGCGCCGCATCGAACGCCAGATCCGGACGGCGGTCGCGGAGCGGGCGGAGAATCCGCCGTCCATCTCGACCATCATGTTCATCCAGGCCATCAACGAGATGGCGCAGGTCAACGAAAAGCGCCGCGTCGCGCTCGAGAACCACGTGCCTGAGCCGGTGTATTACCTGCTCTTTATCGTGGCCGGCGGATCGATGGGCTACATCGCCTACGGCACCGGTCTGTATGGTCGGCGCCGGCCGATCTCCACCGGCATGTTCGCCGCCCTGATCGCGTTGGTGCTGACCTTCATTCTGGATATCGACCAACCAAGCGGGGGCCTGATCGAAGTCGGTCAGGAGAGCATGGAACGCATGCAGGCCACACTTGCCCAGGAAATGCAGCAATAGCGCGGCCGGCATTCAGGCAAAAGTTTCAGGCAAGCAATTCAAGCACCTCGTCGCCCCGGTCGTCGAACGTGCCCGTCGATGTCCAGCCCAGGTGCCGGTAAAAGCCATACGAACGGACGGCGGGATCGCTGGCGCATCCCAGGATCAGCCGCCGAAAGCCCAGCGCCTTCAGATCGCGCACGACCAGATTCAACAGCGTCTTGCCCGCGCCATGCCCCTCGAAGTCGGGCAGCAGCGCCAGGACGACGATCTCGCCGGCTTCGGTATCTCCGAAACAGTACCCGGCGACCTTGCCGTCGACCGTGGCCACGTAGCCGGGCAGCGAGCCGTCCTGGACCGCCGCGGTCCATGATTCGAGCGTGACGCCGACCGCGGCGAGATCCGCTGCGGAAAACGCGTTCTCGCGGGTCTTGCCCCGGATGTCGATGCAGGCCGCAACGTCTTCGCCCCGCGCGGGACGGTAGGTGAACTCCATATTTCCTCAGTCAAAAAAACGCCGCAGGAACGGGGCGGTGACGCCCGCGTTGCCGCGGCTGACGGCTTCCGGGGTGCCGGCCGCGACGATAGCGCCGCCCTCTTCGCCGGCGCCCGGTCCGACGTCCAGCATCCAGTCGCTGCCCGCGACGACGCGCAGGTCGTGTTCGACCACAACGACGGTATTGCCGGCATCCACGAGGCCGTGCAGCTGCGTCATCAACTTGTCCACATCCGCCGCGTGCAGGCCCGTGGTGGGCTCGTCCAGCACGTACAGCGTGTTGCCGCGCTGGCTGCGCTGCAGTTCGGTGGCCAGTTTGATGCGCTGGGCTTCGCCGCCGGACAGTTCAGTGGCGGGCTGGCCCAGGCGCAGATAGCCCAGGCCGATCTCGGCCAGCAGCGTCAAGGGGCGCGCCACCACCGCCTCGTCCTTGAAGAAATCGCGCGCTTCGTCCACCGTCATGTCCAGCACCTGGGCGATGTTGCGGCCATTCCACTCGACTTCAAGCGTCTTGGCGTTGTAGCGGCTGCCGTGGCACGTGGGGCACGGCGCGTACACGCTGGGCATGAACAGCAGTTCGACGTGGACGAAGCCTTCGCCCTCGCAGGTCTCGCAACGTCCCTGCGCGACGTTGAAGGAGAAGCGGCCGGCGCTGTAGCGGCGGGAGCGCGCGGCTTTGGTGTCGGCAAACAGTTTGCGCACGTGATCGAACAGGCCGGTGTAGGTGGCCAGATTGGATCGCGGCGTGCGGCCGATGGGCTTCTGGTCCACATTGACCAGCCGCTTGATGGCCTGCGCGCCCGCGTGCAGCCGGCCCGTGGTGCGCGGCAGGTTGCCGGGCTGCGGCAGGTCGCTGTCGGGTTCCTCGGCCGGCAGTTCCTGGCCCAGGTGTTCGCCCACCAGTTCGACCAGCGCCTGGCTGACCAGGCTGGATTTGCCCGAACCGGACACGCCCGTCACCGCCGTGAACGCGCCCAGCGGAAAGCGCGCGTCCACGCCGTGCAGGTTGTTGCGATGAATGCCGCGCAGCTCCAGCCACCCAGCCGGTTCACGCGGGTTGCGGCGGCTGGCGGGGCGCATGTCGAACAGGTACTTGGCGGTGACGGAATCCTTTACCTTGCGCAGCCCCTCGGGCGGACCGCTGTACAGCACCTGCCCGCCGTGCTGGCCCGCGCCCGGCCCCACGTCGACCAGCCAGTCGGCGCGGCGCAGCGTGTCCAGGTCGTGCTCCACGACAAACAGCGTGTTGCCGCCCGCTTTCAGCTCATCCAGCGCGCGATGCAGCGCCTGGCCGTCCGCGGGGTGCAGACCGGCCGACGGTTCGTCCAGCACATACACCACGCCGAACAGGTTGGAGCGGATCTGCGTGGCCAGCCGAAGGCGCTGCAACTCGCCGGGCGACAGCGTGGGCGTGGACCGGTCCATCGCCAGATAGCCCAGGCCCAGCGCCTGCAGCGTGCCGATGCGCTCGACCAGATCATGTGCAATGCGCTGCGCGGCGATGCGCTTCTCGGGCGACAGGTCCGGCGTGCGGCGCACGTCGCTGCTGCCGGCATGCGACAGCCCGCCGGCCGCCACGCGTTTGGCGTTGGCGCGCACGCCCGCAGCCTTGCTGCGCGTCGATCCAGACTGCGCCGCGTGTTCGTCGAACCGGCCTTCGGCGGCGGGCGCCAGAACCTCTGCGATGCGGGCAAGCGGCAGTTGCGACAGGCTGCCGATGTCCAGGCCCGCGAACGTCACGGACAGCGCCTCGCGCTTCAGGCGCCGGCCGCCGCATTCCGGGCAGGGCGCGCCGGTCATGAAGCGCGCCACGCGCTTTTTCATCATGGCGCTCTGCGTGGTGGCGAACGTGTGCATGACGTACCGGCGCGCGCCGGTATAGGTGCCCATGTAGCTGGGTTCGGTCTTGCGGCGCAGCGCCGCGCGCGTCTCGGCAGGCGTGAAACCGGCGTAGACCGGCACCGTGGGCTGCTCGTCCGTGTAGAGGATCCAGTCGCGGTCCTTCTTGGGCAGGTCGCGCCACGGCTTGTCCACGTCGTAGCCCAGCGTCACCAGGATGTCGCGCAGGTTCTGGCCATGCCAGGCCGGCGGCCATGATGCGATCGCGCGCTCGCGAATGGACAGCGACGGGTCCGGCACCATGGATGCCTCGGTCACGTCGTACGCGTAGCCCAGGCCGTGGCAATGCGGGCAGGCGCCCTGCGGCGTGTTGGGCGAGAAGTCCTCGGCGTACAGCATGGGCTGGCGCGCCGGATAGGTGCCGGCGCGCGAATACAGCATCCGCAGCATGCTCGACAACGTGGTGACGCTGCCGACCGTGGAGCGCACGTTCGGCGTGCCACGCTGCTGCTGCAACGCCACGGCGGGCGGCAGGCCGTCGATCGCGTCGACGTCGGGCACACCCACCTGATCGATCAGGCGCCGGGCGTACGGCGACAGCGATTCCAGGTAGCGGCGCTGCGCTTCGGCGTACAGCGTGCCGAATGCAAGTGACGATTTGCCCGACCCGGACACGCCGGCGAACACCACCAGCGCATCGCGCGGGATGCTGACGTCCACGTTCTTCAGGTTGTGTTCCCGCGCGCCTCGCACGCGGATGCAGGCATCGGGGCCCGGCTTCGAAGGATTCTTGCGCTGGCTCATGGCTGAAATAGTAATGGACCGGCCGGCGGATGCCTTCGCGGGCGTGGCCAACCGGGCGAGCGGCGCCTCATCCCATCGCATGAGACCGCGCGCACTGATGCATCCATACCGCGGAACGAGGTGCCCCCCCACTCGCGCGCGGCGCCGCGCATTGCCGTTGACGGCGCCCCGGCGCTGCTTTAATTTCGCAACACGCGAAACGGCAGGGGCGGCGCAATGCGCCGCCTTTGTCGTGCTGCCGGCAGCATCGGCGCGACCGCGCTGCTTCCGACTGCCGGGCAGGCTGCATCCCTTGCGGCAGGACTTGATGACCACATTGCTGAGGGCAAGACATGGTGATCTCGATTTCCGTCCTGGTCGTGGGCGCGGGCCCGGCCGGCCTGTTGACCGCCGCCGAATTGCAGCGCCGCGGCGTTGACTGCCTGCTGATCGATGCGCACGAACGCCCGCTGGATTGGGACCGCGCAACCGTCGTGCATCCGCGTTCACTTGAAATCCTGGATGCGCTGGGCATCATCGAACCCCTGCTGGCCGCGGGCGTGAAGCAGCGGCGCGCCCGCATTCACGCGGGCGGCAGCGAACTGGGCATCATCGACCTGGAACTTGCCGGCAGCCGCTATCCCTTCAACATCGGCATCTCGGAAGAAGTCACCGAGACGGTGCTGGCCGACCATCTGGCGCGGCTGGGCGGCAAGGTCACGCGCGCCACGAAGCTGGTGGGATTGCAGGAACAGGAAGACGGCGTGCTGGCCACCGTGGAGCGCGGCGGCAAGCTGTCGCAGGTGCTGGCGCAGTGGGTCGTCGGCTGCGACGGGCATCACAGCACCGTGCGGATGCTGACCGGCATCGAGCAGGACGGCCACGACATCAACCAGCCGTGGGCCGTGTTCGACGCCACCATCCCCGACTGGCCGGAGGCGTTCGAGGCGAACTACGCCTACCTGGATCAGATTCCCGTGATTCTGACCGCGCTTCCCGGCGAGCGCTGGCGCGTCTACCTGCGTCCCAGCTCCGCGGAGTCGGACCTGGTCGAGGACGCGCTGTCCACGCTGCGGCGCTACCTGCCCGACGCCGGCTTTTACAACGTCTCGCACCCGGCGCGCTTCGAATGCCACACCAAGGTGGCGCGCGCGTTCCGGTCCGGCCGCGTGCTGCTGGCGGGCGACGCCGCGCACACGTGCAGCCCGGCGCAGGGACATGGCATGAACACCGGCCTGCAGGATGCCTACAACCTGGGCTGGAAGCTGGCACTTGTCTGCCAGGGACATTGTTCGCCCGCGCTGCTGGACAGCTATCACGCCGAACGCCGGCCCGTGGCCGACATGGTGATGGCGTCGGGCGATGCCGCCGAAAGCGCGCAGATGGCGCAGGGCAACGCAGAGCGGCGCGCGCGCGATCTGGCGATCCGCGCGGCCTTCGGCGACCCCGAGGCGCGGCACCGCGAGGCCGTGTCGGAAGCCGAACTCGACATCGACTACGCGAGGTCGCCCATCGTCATGGGTGACCGGCACGAGGCCATCTGGCCGGGCCAGCGGCTGCCGGACCATATCGACGTGCGGTTTTCCACCGGCGGCCGGGGCAAGCTGCACGAGTACGCCAGGCGGCGCGGGCATACCGTTTTGTTGATTGGCGGCCCCGGCACACCGCAGCAGCCGCTGTCGGACCTGCGCCGCCAGCTGATGGCGCTGGCTGACGGCTACATCATCGAGGTGGTGGTTTCCCTGACCGCCAGCGATGGCGTGACCGACGTGGACGCCTACCTGGAGCCCGCCACCGCGGCCCGGATGGGCGTGGGCGACATGATGCTGCTGGCGGTGCGGGCGGACGGGCACGTCGGCCTGCGCGCCGAGCAGCGGCACGCCGAGACGCTGTCGGCGTACATTGAACGGCTGCGGGCGTGATCGGACGCGGCGTCCCCGGGTGCAGCTCGACGAGATCGGACGCAGCTCCCGGGCGCAGCTCGAGGACCTAGGGAAATCCCCAGCAAAAATCCTGTCGATCCGGGTGCCGGCGGTTCGTCGTAGTCATGCACCCACCCTCAATTCAAGGCGGACTACACCATGACTACCGGAACCGTACGACACCTGCGCGTCCTGCGCGCCTCCCCCGACCGCGTCTATCGCGCCTTTCTGGAACCCGACGCGGTCGCCAAGTGGCTTCCGCCCTATGGCTACACCTGCTCGGTCCAGGAACTGGACGCGCGCGTGGGCGGCAAGCACCGGATGGCCTTTCGCAACTTCGCCACCGGCCACCTGGAGCCGTTCGGCGGCGAATACCTGGAGCTGGTGGAAGGCGAGAAGATCCGCTACACGGACCGCTTCAACGATCCCGCCCTGCCGGGCGAGATGACGACGACCATCAACCTGCGGCAGGTCTCGTGCGGCACGGAACTGACCATCGTGCAGGAGGGCATTCCCGAGGTCATCCCGACCGAGATGTGCTACCTGGGCTGGCAGGAATCGCTGCTGCAACTGGCCCGGCTGGTGGAAACCGATACGCCCGACGGCCCGGTGCGCGACTGAGGCCGCCGGCGCGAACAGCATCGACTCCGATACGTTTGTTCATCTTTTGACACCATCGGGTCGCGCGCAATGGCCCGGCTCCCTACAAAATGTGGCGCGCCCCAGCGGCGCTGCGCGGGCCGTAACATACCGGCCCGCGCGCATCCCACAAGAAGGAAGAATCGTGTCAAAAGTGTTTGCCCTGCTGCTCTGCGCCGCCCTGCCCGCCGCGGCATTGGCCGCCCCCGATACCGAGCCCCTGAAGCTGAACGCGGACAACAAGCTGTATTGCAACGCCCAGACCGACTGGTGCGTGGGCATCAAGACGGACGGCGCATTCAGCGAAAACGGGCCCTTCGCGACCAGCAGGACCCTGCGCGCCGACTACCGGTTCTGGGACTCGCCCGACATTCCCGACTTCAAGGACTTCAAGGTCTGGCCGGAACTGATCCGCTTGAGCGAAGAGCGGGCGCTGGTCGGCGTGATCGGCCCGGCGGAGCCGGACTTCAAGGCGTCGACCCCGTTCTCGGGCGGCGGATTCGAACGCCGGGATCTGTATCTGTACGACGTCAATCTGGGCGAGCAGGCCGGCGCGAGCCTGGTGCTCGTCATGCCGTACTCGGCCGATGCCTCCATCCGGGCGTGCTTCAACGAGGCGGACCAGGAAAAGCGCGCCGGGCAATGCAGCGATGTCTATCAGTTCACGGCATCGTTGAAGGCCCTGCCGGGCAAGGAATTGCCGGATCTGCTGGTGAAGACGCAGGCCACCCGCTCGCCAGCCGGCGCCAGCCGTCTGGCGGATTCCAGCGCGCGGCCCGCCCTGACCAAGGCGCAGCTCGCGCCGCAGGCGGACAAGCAATGCAGCTACACCGTCACCTACACATGGAATGCCGGCGACGCGACATACCAGCCGGCCACGCCGCTGCCGGATTGCGCCGAGTTCCTGTCCGCCGATCCGGCTGCGAAGAAGTAGACGGAGGTGTGCTGCTGGCCGGTGTCAGACACCGGCCTTCACGCTTATTCCGCGTAGCCCGGATTGCGCCGGTCCAGCCGGCGCAGCAGGCCCGGCCACGCCAGCTGGGCCTTGTGGGCGCGGTCAGCCGGCGACTCCACCGCCGCGCGGGCCAGGATGTCCGCGGGAATGTGGGTCAGTTCGCCGCCGGCCTGGGCGCGCACCTGCACCATGCAGGCGGCTTCCATCCGATGCATGGCCTGAAAGGCCTCGGCCATGCTCTGACCCACGGTCAAGAGGCCGTGGTTGCGCAGGATGAGGTAGTTGTTGGCGCCCAGGTCGCGCACCAGGCGCGGCTGCTCGTCGGGATTGAGCGCCAGACCTTCGTAGTCGTGGTAGCTGAGCGAGCGCAGCACGATGAACGCGAACTGCGACAGCGGCAAGAGGCCCGCCTTCTGCGCCGAGACCGCCACGCCGTTGATCGAATGCGTGTGCAGCACGCACATCGCATCCTTGCGCGCCGCATGGATACAACTGTGGATGGTGAAGCCGGCGGGATTGATGTCGTATTCCGAGTCCATCACCTTGTTGCCGTGCAGGTCGATCTTGACCAGGCTGGACGCGGTGATCTCGTCGAACATCATCCCGTAGGGGTTGATGAGGAAATGCTCCGTGCCCGGCACCTTGGCGGTGATGTGCGTGAAGATCAGATCGTCCCACCCGAACAGCGCCACCAGCCGGTACAACGCCGCCAGGTCCTTGCGGACCTGCCATTCCGTTTCGCCGACCTGTTCGCGCACGCTGGCGCCCTGCTTGCCTGCCGTATCCATCCTGTCTCCGTATTGTTGGTGTCGGCCCCGCGCCGTTGCGCCGGGATCCGTCATGCACTGTATTCCTTTTCGCGCCCGGCGCGCACGGCGGCGTCGCGGCGGCGTCCGTCTGGTGAAACAGCCCGAGACCCATTAACCTGTGAGCCACGTCCGAGGAGACTCCGAGAATGCTGCCTGCACTTTACGGTCATCCCTTTTCGTCGTACACGCAGAAGACACTGATCGCGCTGTACGAAAACGCCACGCCGTTCGAGTTCCGCAGCATCGGGCCCGACACGCCCCAGCATGCCGCCGATTGGATCGAGCGCTGGCCGCTGCGCAAGTTTCCGCTGCTGGTCGACGGCGAACGCAACGTCGCCGAGTCCGGCATCATCATCGAATACCTGCAACTGACCCACCCCGGCCCGGTCCGGCTGATTCCCGCCGACCCGATGGCCGCGCTGGACGTGCGCTTTCTGGACCGCTATTTCGACCTGCACGTCATGTACTGGATGCAGCACGCGGTGAACGGCGCGCTGACCGGCGATCCCGCCAGGCGTGACGAAGCGCGGGCGCTGGCCGCGGAGAAGCTGGAACGGGCCTACGCCTGGATCGACGCGCAGCTTGCGACGCGCACATGGGCGGCGGGCGGGGACTTCACGCTGGCCGACTGCGCCGCCGCGCCCGCCTTGTTCTACGCCGACTGGACCCACCCGATCGCCGACGCTTATCCGCATCTGCGGGCCTATCGCGCGCGGCTGCTGGCGCGGCCGTCGTTCGCGCGGGCGGTCGACGAGGCCCGGCCCTACCGGACGCTCTTTCCGCTGGGCGCGCCCGACCGCGACTGACAGCACCGTCCGTATCGGCACCCGCAAACATCGTCACCCGCGACCATCGCGCGGCAACGTGCGAGAATCCCCGCCATTCCCTCCCGGATGAGGACCCCCACCGTGCAGCAGACCTTGCCCCGCCACCTGCCTACCTTCCTGCGCTCGCACCTGGAGTCCCTATCCGGCGTCGGCCTCATGCTCGGTACGCTGTTCTTTGCCGCGGCGCTGACGCCCACCCTCATCCCCCGCACCCACGTCACGCAGGGCGTGCTGGCCGGCACCTGCCTCGCCGCGGGATATGGCCTGGGCGTGCTGTGGCATTGGCTGTGGGCCTACATGGAACTGCCCGAGCCCCGCGGCCGGACCGCGCGCATCATCAATGCCGTCATCGGCCTGCTGTGCGTGTCCGTGGCGATCGTATTCCTGGGCCGCGCAGCCGAATGGCAGAACACCATCCGCGCGCTGATGCAGATGGAACCCGTGACCAGCGCACATCCCATCAAGGTCAGCCTGATCGCCCTCGCGACGTTCGCCGTGCTGCTGGCGCTGGCGCGGCTGTTCAAGCTGATGGCGCGCTATCTGACCCGGCAGGTGCGGCGTGTCGTACCGCGGCGTGTGGCCAACGTCACGGGCGCGGCCATCGCCCTTTTGATCTTCTGGCTGCTGGCGACCGACGTGTTCTTCCGCGGCGCGCTGCACGTGCTGGACGCCTCGTTCAAAGAATTCGACGCGCTGCTGGAACCCGAACGCCCGCAGCCGACCGCCGATAACAAGACGGGCGGTCCGGCGTCGCTGATCCGCTGGAATGAACTGGGCCGTGCGGGCCGCGAATACATCGCGTCGGGCCCGACAGCCAGCGAGATCACCACGCAGTCGGGACGCGAGGCGCTGGAACCCATCCGCGTCTATGTCGGCCTGCGCGGCGCGGCCACGCCGCAGGCCCGCGCGCAGCTTGCGCTGGACGAGATGAAGCGCGTCGGCGCCTTCGACCGCTCGGTGCTGGTCGTCATCACGCCGACCGGCACGGGATGGGTCGACCCCGCCGCCGCCGACTCGCTGGAATACCTGCTCAATGGCGACGTGGCCAGCGTGGCAATGCAGTATTCGTACCTGTCCAGCCCACTATCGCTGCTGGCGCAGCCTGAATACGGCGCCGAGGCGGCGCGCGCCCTGTTCCAGGCGGTGTATGGCCACTGGACCACGCTGCCCAAGGACCGGCGGCCCCGGCTGTATCTGCATGGCCTGAGCCTGGGCGCCATGAACTCCGCCGGCTCGGCCGAACTGTTCGAGATGATCGGCGATCCGATCCAGGGCGCGCTCTGGAGCGGCCCGCCCTTTGAGAGCCGGGTCTGGCGCAAGATCACGGACGCCCGCAATCCCGGCTCGCCCGCGTGGCTGCCCGAGCTGCGCGATGGCGCCTTCGTGCGCTTCATGAACCAGCACGGATCACCCGTGCCGGCCGACGCGCCGTGGGGGCCGATGCGTGTCGTCTACCTGCAATACGCCAGCGACCCGGTCACGTTCTTCGACTATCGCGATCTGTACCGTCCGCCCGCGTGGATGAACGCGCCGATGGGACCGGACGTGTCGCCCGAGCTGCGCTGGTATCCCGTGGTGACGATGTTGCAGCTGGCGCTGGACATGGCGGTGGGCACGGCGACGCCCATGGGCTATGGACACGTCTATGCGCCGCAGCATTATGTGGATGCATGGGTTGCGGTGACCGGCGTAACGGACTGGACGCCGGATGGCCTTGAAGGCCTGAAGCGCTATCTGCTGGAACGCGCGCAGGCCGCGATGGAAGACGAGGACGGCGACGAAGGCGCCTATGAAGGACGCGGAGGTTAGGCGCGGCAGGCGCAGCTCATGAATCACCCATTGCAGTCATGAATCACCCATTGCAGGACCGATTGACGTCGTTCTTTTACGCGCACGATGACGTCTTGCGCAGCCGCAGCGTCAGCAGCCGGCTGCTCGCTGGCCACCTGAACGTGCCCGCGCCGCCGGCGCGTCTGCTGGCCGATTGGGATCGCGAGATCCGCACGCGACTGCTGCTCGAACCCGGCGACGTCGAGCAGATGCCGGTGTCCCGCACCCGCGCGCGCTGGCCGGAATTCGGCGAGTGCGTGCAAGCCATGCGCGACTGGACGCGCGCGCAAGGGCTGGGCGATGTGCTGGGCGCCAGCGACATGGCGCTGATGGCCTGCCGCGGCGCGCGCTATCACCACGACGGCGGTCAATACGGCAGCGCGGCGTTCTGCAATCTGTTCCTGTCCGACGACAAGGGCCTGGACGTGCATTTTCCCGGCACCGGCCACCGCATTGCGCTCACGCGCGGCGTGGCCATCGTCTTCGACACCTGCCAGCCGCACGCCGTGATTCGCCGGCATCAAAGCGGGTACGACGATGCGGACTTTGCCGATGACCAAGATCTGTCGCAACTCTTTCTGCCCTGGGAGCTGCCGATCGAAGATCCGGCGGTCGCACTGGCGCTTGGCATTGTCTTCGACATCGACACCGCAGCGGCGTCGCGGCTGGATGAGGAACAGGTCTGGGCAGATGGCCGGCGCGTTGGCGTGGACCCCAGCGTTGGACAGTGGCGGTCAGCAGATTGAAGCCCTGATGCGTCGAGTATATTGACCGGCCCACGTCTCAGGGTCCACCACGCAGATGCCCTTTCCCATTGCACGCCCGCTTTCGATTCCGATTGGCGCCTTGGCGCTGGCCCTGCTGCTGCAGGCGCCCGGCGAGGCCAGCGCCGCCGAGCGCACCGTCTACACGGGCACGCTGCAAGGCGTGGGCGACATCGTGATGGAGCTGGACAGCGCGGCCGCCGACGGCGAGCTGACCGGACGCTACTTCTATCCCAAGAACGGCGTCGACATTCCGCTCAAAGGCACCGTCAAATCGCTGGCCGAGCCGCTGACGTACCAGGCCGCCAAACAGCCGGGCGCAAAGCCTGCCGCCACCTGGCAAGGCACGCTCGACGCGCAGGGCTATCGGGGGGTCTGGATCGACACGCGCACGGGCGAGCAACGCAGCTTCACGCTCAAGCGTGCCGCGCAGTACGACGCCAGCGCGCTGACGCCCGATGGCGGCATCGAGTTCGGCGTAGAGATCGACGCGGCCCGCGTGCCTTACGACACGCTCAAACTAGCGGGTCATGCTGAGCCGGTCGGCGACGACATCGGCAGCGCCACCGTGGCCTATCGCATGTGGCGCGATCCGCGCACGCAGTTCAGCTATCCGCGCCTGTCGCGGCATCCGGACAAAGCGGTCATGGCACGCGTCAACCATCTGCTCGAACAGCGCCACTGGCGCATGAGCCACGCAGCACTGGCCTGCAAGGCCACGGCCTACACCAGCGACGGCCCGTCCGCGGGAACGCTGGGCAACTACGAGGAAGAGGTCGTGAAGGTGCCGTGGCTGTCCAGCGCGATGATGACCGTGACCGAGTCCGGCAGCCTGGACTGTGGCGGCGCGCATCCCAACAATCACTTCGATCCCTACACGCTGGACCTGCTGCGCGGCGAAACCCTGGATTGGAACCGCGTGTTCGACGCCTACGAGCCGAACAACCGCGAACCGCGCCCCGCGCTGAAGGAACTTGCCGGCCAGGTACAGAAAACCCTGGCGGCGCGCGACGAGGCGGGCCTGACGGAAGACCGCTCCAAGGAAGGCTGCTGGGATCTTTGGCCCACGTATCTTGCGCTGGGCGCGAGCGCTCCGGGTGCGCTGAGCCTGTCGGTGTCGGGCGTGGGGCACGCGTCGGGCGTGTGTCTTGGGACGCTGGCGCAGGTGCCGTTCAGTGATCTGGCCGCGTATCTGAAGCCGGGCGGACAGGCGTACCTGGTGCAGGACTGACCACAGACAACATGCGTGCCGGCCGCCGAGCCGGCACGCGTTGCGCGCGACGTGAGCGCGCTGCCCCTACCGGCTCAACGCCGGAAGCCGCCGCCCCGGAACCCGCCAAACCCGCCAAAGCTGCGCCCCTCCATCCCGCGGCCCTGCCAGCCGCCCTCCCCGCGCCCTTGCCAGCCGCCCTCCGCGCGACCCTGCCAGCCGCCGTCGCTGCGGCCTTGCCAGCCGCCCGCGGACTCGTTCATGCGGTTCTGCCAGCCTCCGCCATCCATGCCGCCCGGTTGCGTCGAATAATCGCGCGCCTGGCGCTGTGCGTTCAGGTAATTGGACTGCGTGTTCGGCTGAACGGGCTGCCACCCCGACGACGTGTGCTGCTGCCAGCCGTTGTCGTTGTGCTCGTAGACGTTGCCGTTGTGGTCCGCATACACGTTGCCGTTGTTCCACGCCGCGCCGCTGCCGGTGTTGCGGTTGTAGGTGGCGCCGCGCCGGTCGACGCTGTCGGCGCCTTGGCCCGCCGTGCCGGTCGCGCTGGCGGCGGAGTACGTGGTGCGGCCGGTGTCGGCATTGGTGCGCACGTTCTGCCGGCCCGCGGCCCACTGGCCGTCGTCGTTCTCGACCGCGCCCGCGCGGCCCGCGCCCGATGCGCCCGTGACCGGATCGGTGTAGGCGCCCCGGCGTCCGGCGGCGGCGTTGCCCGTGTACTCGTTGTAAGCCGCGCCGCGCGTGCCTTCAAACGCGGCGCCGGTTTGCGGGTTGTAGCCTTCGGCGTGGGCGCCCTGCCACTCGGTGCCCGTCCAGCCGTTCCAGCCGGCCGCGTGCGTGACCGTGCCGGAACCGCCCCAGGCGCCGTAGACGTCGACCTTGTTGACGTCCACGCCGCCCCAATAGGGCGCGCCATAGTACGGTCCCCAGTACGGCGCGGCGCCGCCCCAGGCCTCGGCGGCGGCAAACCCGAAGGCAAAGCCCGCGGCCGAATCGAAGGCGGCGTTGTAGCCATAGCTGGGCGGATAGCCGACCCAGGTGTTCTGTACGATCGTGGGCGGATAGGAATAGCCCGTGCCGTAGACGACGGTGCCGTCTGGCGCCACCACCACGCCCATGTAGCCGGGTGAATAGCCGAACACCACGCTTTGCGGCGTGGCGCCGTAGACCTGCACATAGGTCACGTAATGCAGCGGCGAGCTGGCGGGAATGGCGTAGATGGCCGGCGGCACATGGTCGGCCACGCGCCACGGTCCGGTTGGCGAGTCCGACACGAACCACACCGCGTTCGACAGCGCGTAATAGCGGCCTTCCGCCTGGATGACCGGCACCGGCGAGTTCGTCGCGTAGTGCAGGGTCGTGCCGTCGATGGGCCGCAGCACCGGCGCGCCGCCGGCGTATTCGACCTGCAGCTTGGCGGCGCTGCGCGACACGGTGGCGGTCTGCGGAATGGTCGACGCAATGACGGCTTCCCGCGCCTGCGGCGTGCCGGGCACCGACACCAGCACCCCGCCTTGCGGATCCCGCGGCGGAATGCGCGCGAAATCGCGCGGCAGGTCCTTGCCCGGCACATACGACCATGGCCCTTCCAGCCGCGCGCCTCGGAACCAGCGGCCGGACACCAGCAGGTAGTAGCGGTTGTCGCCCGGGTTCATGAACACGGCGTGGTCGGCGTTGGTGACCGACAGCAGCGAAGTCCCCGGCACCGGCCGCAGCTCGGCCTGGCCAATCGTGATCAGCAGTTCAGCGGGCACGGTCGACACTTCGACATCGGGCGCGCGGTGCGGCGCCTTGCCGTCGTGCGGCATCAACGGGTCCGCCGCCGGACCGCGTCGCGCGGCGTCTGCCGCCGCAAGCAGCGCGGGCGACGGTTGCGCCACGGTGCGCCACGGCCCGTTGATGTCGCCGGCTTCGTACCAGTGGCCCGCGGCCTGCAGGTACAACCGGCCGGCGTTGTCGCCCAGGATCAGCGCGCGGGTGTTGATGACGCGGCGCCATCCCTGCGTGTCGGGCAGTTGGGTCCACGCGGGTGCGCCATCAACCAGCACCAGGATCGCCGGCACCGTGCGGTAGATGATGCGCGGCGGCGTGTTGTTCACCGGCACGGTCTTGGCGGGCGGGTTGTTCTGCGACAGCGCATAGCTCAGTTGCAGCGCATCCAATGGCGTGACCACGCCGTTGGCGGGGATGCGGGCTTCGAGTTCGGTGCGCAGGCGCGCGGCCTCCTGCGGCGCGGTGGGCACCTGCACGCGTTCGACGCGGATGTCTGACAGGCGCACCAGCCCGGCCGGCTTGTTCACGTCGGCGCGGGCGGAAAACTCGGCGACGCCGTAGGTCGGGCTGCCCTTGGCCGGTCCCACCGCCACCGCCATGCGGCCGGTGAGGCGGTCGGCGGTCCAGGTGTCGATCTGCGGTTGGTACAGCTCGACCCGCTTGCCGTCGGGTGCGGTGAAGCTACGCGGCCATTGCAGCGCGCGCGCGGCGGACGAGTCTTGTTGGCCGGCGCCCTGTTGCGCGGCAGCAGTCTGGGTCGCGGGGGCTGACGCAGGCTGGCCGGCATTCTGCGGCTGCGCCGCGGCACCAAACGCCAGCGACGTTCCGGCCGCCACGCCCAGGACAACGCGCGTCATGCGCAGGCGTCGGGCGGCATCGCCGGAAGTGGCAGGCAAGCGGGAAAACCAGTCATGCAAATGCAGCATTCGGGACACGCAATTCATCTCACGCTCCTTGAGGTTCTGGCCGCCTGCCAAACCGGCTGGGGCGTTCCGCCGCCCGGATGATCGCGGGCGGCGTCGCTTCGGGTTATACGCCAGCGCGCCCCGGGGTTCAATTGCGGCAAGACCGGGGCTGACCGCCCCCTGAATAAGAAACAGATGGTTAACGCCGTTAAAAAGCTATTGATCGCATCAATCAGAACTTCTATAACTCGTTCCTACCAGGGCTTGCTGCTTTTGCCCGATTGCCTTTCCGCTGCAATCCAACTAGAGCGGCGCAACGCCCGCCATCCCGCGCAAGCCTCGCGCGAATCGCCAGCCTTCTCCTGCCCGTCTCCCGTGGCGCGCTGGCGGCTCTCTAAGCCTCTCCTGCGGCCAGGACATTGATCCTGACAGCCGTGTGAAGGAGCAGCTCATGGCCCTTACCCTGTCCCATCCCGGGGTTTATATCCAGGAAATTCCCAGCGGCGTTCGCACGATTGCCGGGGTCGCGACCTCGGTCGCCGCCTTTCTGGGCGCGGCCCCACGCGGTCCCGTCAACAAGGCGGTCCGGATATTCAGTTTCTCCGACTATGAACGCGCCTTCGGCGGACTGGCCGACGATTCCGAGCTGGGCTATGCCGTGCGCCAGTTCTTCGTGAACGGCGGCACGGACGCCTGGGTCGTGCGCGTGGTCAAGGAAGCGTCGCCCGCGCAGCGCACCTTGCGCAGCGCAACCGCGGTGGACGTGCTGACGGTGCGCGCGCTGGACCCCGGCGTATCCGGCAACAGCATCCAGGTCCGCGTCGACCACGCCACCGCGGTGCCCTCCAGCACCTTCAACATCCAGTTCATCCGCGGCAGCGACGGGCGGGCGGAAAGCTACGCCAACGTCTCGTTGAACGCCAAGGATCCGCGCTATCTGCTGGATCTGGTGCAGGGCGTATCGCAGCTCGTCCGACTGGAGCGGATGCTGTCGCAGGGCGCGCTGGATGCGCTGCCGGCGGGCACCAGCGTCAGCGGCACGCTGGGCGACGTGCAAACGCTGCTGGATGCGACGCACACCGATTTCCGCGTGGCCGTGAACGGGCTGGAACCCGTGGGCGTCAGCATCGCGTTGCCTGGCGACATAGCCGGCGGCACCGCGACGCAGCGTCTGACCGCGCTGGCTTCGGCGATCCAGGCCAAGGTGCGGGCGCAGGCGCAGGGCCGGCCGGCGCTGGCGAACTTCACCGCCGCGCGCAACGGCAACACGCTGGTGATGACGTCCGGCGCGGGCGGCGAAAACGCCAGCGTCCGCGTGCTGCCGGGCGCGCGCAACAACGCCGCGGGCGTGCTGATGCTGGGGTCGCTGGCCGGCGGCGTCGAAACCGACGGCGCGGCCATCATCCGCCCCGCGCCCACGCCTGATGCGGCAACGCTGACCAGCGATGCCTTCGGCGCGACCGACCTGGACGCGCTGCCCGACGCCACGCACACCAGCCTGCGCATCACGCTGGATGGCCTTGGACCGGAACTGGTCAGTCTGGGTGACGCCACCGCCGCAGGCGGTTCGCTGGCCGCCAAACTGGAAGACGTGGCGGCGCGCCTGCAGGCCGCCGTGCGCGCGCTGCGGCCGGGCACGCCGGCCTTCCGCGACTTCACGGCGCGGGTGCAGGGCAGCACGCTGGTGCTGGCAAGCGGCTCGCGCGGCTTGGGCTCGACCATCGCGGTCGCGGCCGCGCCGGCCAACGACCTGGCCGCCTCGCTGCATCTGCTGACCGGCGCCGTCGCCTCGCCGCCGCCGGTTGATGCATTGCTGGAAGGCGGCACCGAAACGCCGTACGGGCCGGACGACGTCTATGCCGCGTTCATCGGCAGCCGCGCGCTGCGGCAAGGGCTGTACGCCCTGGAAGACGCCGCCATCTTCAATCTGCTCTGCCTGCCGGCCATCACGCACAGCGGCGTGCTGGCCGATGCCGCGTCGTACTGCGAAGAGCGGCGCGCCTTCATGATCGTGGATGCCCCGCCCACCGCCACCGATCCGGCGGCGATGGTGGCAGTGGCCAACGGCACGGCGCTGCCCAAGTCGGATCACGCCGCCGTCTACTACCCGTGGACGTACGTGTCCGACCCGCTCAAGAACGGCAAGCCGCGTCTGGCGCCGCCGTGTGGCACCGTCGCCGGCGTGTATGCGCGCACCGACGGCAACCGGGGCGTATGGAAGGCGCCCGCGGGCACCGACGCCAACCTGACCGGCGTCATCTCGCTGGCCGCGACGCTGACGGACGGCGAGAACGGCAGCCTGAATCCGCTGGGGGTCAACTGCCTGCGCACGTTCCCGGTGTATGGCGCGGTGTGCTGGGGCGCGCGCACGCTGCGCGGGGCAGACCAACTCACCTCGGAATACAAGTACGTACCCGTGCGGCGCCTGGCCCTCTACCTCGAAGAGTCGCTGTATCGCGGCACGCAGTGGGTGGTGTTCGAGCCCAACGACGAGCCGCTATGGGCGCAGATCCGCCTGAACATCGGCGCGTTCATGAACACGCTGTTCCGGCAAGGCGCCTTCCAGGGCAGTTCGCCGCGCGAGGCCTATCTGGTCAAGTGCGACCGGGAAACCACCACGCAGGACGACATCAATCGCGGCGTGGTCAACATCCTGGTGGGGTTTGCGCCGCTCAAGCCCGCCGAGTTCGTCGTCATCAGCATCCAGCAACTGGCCGGCCAGATACAGGCCTGAGCCCGGCACGCCCCGGCGCCGCATGCGGCCCGGCGCGTTTGCCGACCACGGTTACCAGGAGATTGCCATGGCGCAGTTCACCGTCAATCCGCAGCGCTTCGACCCGTACAAGAACTTCAAATTCCGGGTGAAGTGGGATGGCCGCTACGTGGCCGGCGTCAGCAAGGTGTCGGCGCTCAAGCGCAGCACCGAAGTGGTCGAGCACCGCGAAGGCGGCGACCCGTCCAGCGGACGCAAATCGCCAGGCCGCAGCAAATTCGAGGCGGTGACGCTGGAACGCGGCGTCACGCACGACCGCGAATTTGAGCAGTGGGCCAACAAGGTGTGGAACTTTGGATCGGGCCTGGGCAGCGAGGTGTCGCTGAAGAACTTCCGCAAGGACCTCATTATCGAGGTCTACAACGAAGCCGGGCAGCTCGTCCTGGCCTACAAGGTGTTCCGCTGCTGGGTGTCGGAATACCAGGCGATTCCCGATCTGGATGCGAACGCCAACGCGGTCGCCATTCAGACCATCAAGCTGGAAAACGAAGGATGGGAACGCGACTACGAAGTCGCCGAGCCATCCGAACCGAGTTTCGTCGAGCCGGTCTGATGGAGCGCCGCGATGAACGCCCTGATCGAATCGCAGATTCTTGCGCTGTGGGAGGCGGGCCGTGACTGTCATCCGATAGACCGCGGCCTGCTTGCGCTTGCCGAGGCAATGCCCGACGTGGATGTCGCGTCACGGCCGGTCGGATGGCGGAACCTGGCGCTGCTGCGCCTGCGGCAAGCCACGTTCGGGCCGCAGCTGGCCGCTTGCGCCGATTGTCCGGCATGCGGCGCGGCGATGGCGTTCGACCTAAACGTGGCCACGCTGCTGGAATCGGTGTCCCCGCCGCCGGATCGCGCATCGGCCGAGCCGATGTTCGACGCGCATGGAGCGGCATGGCGTCTGCCCAGCAGCCGCGACCAGGCGCAGGCCGCGGTGGCCACCGACAGCGACGCGGCGCTTGCGCTGCTGCTGCGTGCGTGCCGGGTTGGCGCACCGCCCGACGCCGACTTGCCGCAGGGTGCGGCGCTGGATGACATCGAAGCGCGCATGGAAGCGCTGGATCCCGCCGCCAACATCGAGCTGTCGTTGCGCTGCGCGGACTGCGCGCACGCGTGGACCGTGGCGCTGGACGCCGACGCCTGCGTGTGGGACGACATCAGTCTTTGCGCGCGGGGACTGCTGCGGGATGTGCATCGTCTGGCGCGCGCCTACGGCTGGACCGAACCGCAGGTGCTGGCGCTGGGACCTGCCCGGCGCGCCGCGTATCTGGAACTGGCCGACAGCGAGGCGCTGCCATGAGCGGCTTCCTGCGCCAGCTTGCGAGCCGCAGCGTGGGTTCCGCACCGCGCCTGCGCAGCGCGCCGTCGCCGCGGGCCGTGGCGCTTGCCGGGACCGTGCCGCGTGATGACTGGCGGGGAGAGACGCAGGGGCTGGGGGCTGCGCAGGTGGCGTCGGACGCGCGCGTCCAGGCGGGCAGAGACGACGCGCGATCCAGCGTGGCCAGCTTCGCGCAGACGCCGTTGCACGCTGCGGATTCCGGTGGGATTGGCCAGACAGAATGGAACGTTGATGCGGCGGGCGCGAATGGGCCTGACGCGGCGCATGACACACGCCGGCATCGCACGCATTTCAGCGTGACAGCGCCGATCGCCGACGCGGACGTGCCCCCACGCAACCCGGCGCGCGGTGATCAAGATGCGCCCTCGCCGGTTCGCCAATCGCGCGCGCTTCGGTCCATCGAGGCAGACAAACACGCCGCCGACGACCGGCAGACCCGCCCCGCAGCCGTATCGCCAATCACATCGCCCTTACCGGCGGAAAAGTCAGGCGAGCACGACGTCACTGACAGTACCCGCCCTGCTGCCCCACGCGACGCGGCCTTGTCCGCCGAGGCACGTGAACTTGCCGGCCCCAACGCACGCAACGCAAGAAGCCACGCCGCCGATGCGGCGTCCGCCTCCCGCCTTCCCGCGCTGCCGCCCTCTCCGCCCGACGTCCACATCACCATTGACCGCCTGGAAGTCGCCCCCCCGCCCCAACGCGCGGCGCCCGCCGCCCCGCGATCGTCTGCGCTGTCGCTGCGCGCCTACCTGACCGCCAGACGCGCGGGGCTGCCATGAGCAACGCGCTGGCGATCGCGGCGGTCACCGCCGTCATCAAGGACCTGCTCGACTCGGGCATGATCGACCACGCGGTCACGGACGCGCTGGGCGCGGGCGTCAAGGTATCCGCGCTGGCGCCCGACGCGGTGTCGCTGGACAACCAGGAAGATCCGCAACTGAACCTCTTCCTGCATCAGGTCACGCCCAACGCTGCGTGGCGCAATGCCGCGCTGCCGTCGCGCGATCCGGCAGGCGATCGCATCGCGAATCCGCCGCTGGCCCTGGACCTGCACTATCTGCTGACCGCGTATGGCCGCGCCGAGCTGCAGGCGGAAGTGCTGCTGGGCTATGCGCTGCAATTGCTGCACGAATCGGCCGTGCTGCCGCGCGAGGCCGTGCGCCGCGCGCTGGATCCGGACGTGGTCGATGGCGCCATTCTGCCGACGGTTTACCAGAGCCTGCGCAGCGCAGACCTGGCCAGTCAGATCGAACTGTTGAAGATCACCCCGGCAGCGCTGGGCGCGGAAGAGATGTCGCGCCTGTGGTCCGCCCTGCAGGCGCACTACCGCCCGACCGCCGCGTTTCAGGTGTCGGTGGTGCTGATCGAGTCCAGGCGGCCCGCGCGCGGCGCCCTGCCCGTGCTGACACGCGGGGAAGCCATTCCCGGCACGCCGCGCGACCGGGGTGTGCTGGTGTTCCCCGGCCTGACGCCGCCGCTGCCCACGCTGCTATCGGTGCAACCCGCGGGCAGGCAGCCGGTTGCCGTGCCCGGCGGCGCCGTGACGTTGCAGGGTCATCATCTGGATGGCCTGGCGCGCACGGTGACGCTGCGCCATTCAACGCTGGATGCCGAACGCAACGTGCCCGTCGAGGCCGGCACGGACGCATGGCTGCGGCTGACGATGCCGTCGGACCTGCCGGTCGGCGTCTATCGCGTGCATGCCACGGTGCAGGCCAGCGATACCGGCCTGCGCCGCGACAGCAATCAGTTGGCGCTGGTGCTGGCGCCCGAGCCCGTGCTGCCGCCGGCCGCCGCCACGCGCAACGCGGACACGGTGCGCATCACGTTGGGCATCGCGCCGCCGCTCTTGCCCAGCCAGGCGGCCAGCCTGCTGCTGGGCGACCGCGAGCTGCCCGCTGAACCCGCCACCGCACCCGCCAGCGCGCTCATCTTCGAATGGCGCGACGCGCCGCCCGCCGGCACGCGATTTCTGGTGCGGCTGCGGGTGGACGGCATTGAAAGCCCGCTGGTGGACCGCGAGGCGGTCCCCGTCCGCTATCTTGACCGCCAGATCGAGCTGCCATGAACGCGCGCGCGCCCACCGACTGGATCGAAGCCAACCAACAACTGCTGGCCGCCGAGTTCACGCGGCTGCGCACAAGGCTGCGCAAGCCCGGCAGCCGGCCGCCGCGCCACGGCGCGCAGCAGCTTGCGCAGGCGCGCGCCGCGCTCCACGGCGACTCGGCCATCGATCAGTTGACGGCCACCTTCGGCCTGTCGGCGTTCGAGCGTGATCTGCTGCTGCTGTGCGCCGGCATCGAGATGGACGCGGTGCTGGCCGATCTGTGCGCCCACGCGAACGGCCGATCGGGCAGCCAGCGTCATGCCAGCTTCGCGCTGGCGCTGGCCGAGCTGGAAGGCGCGCATTGGAGCGCCCTGTCGCCGCAGCGTCCGCTGCGCCGCTGGCGCCTGCTGGACGTGGACGACACGGCCGACCTGAGCACCGCGCGCCTGCGCATCGACGAACGCGTGCTGCATTACCTGGCCGGCCTGAACGAGCCGGACGCGCGACTGCGCCCGCTACTGCGGCCGGCGCTGCCCCTGCCCCACACGGCGACCGCGCACGAAGCGGCGGCGAAACAGATCGCCGCGCAGGTCACCGCCGCGCAAGGCACGCCGCTGCCGGTGTTTGTGCTGGAAGGCGATGACCCCGGTGCGCAGGAAGACGTGGCGGCGCGCGCCGCGCATGCTGCGGGCCTCGCGTGCCTGGCGCTGCAGGTAGAAGACGTGCCGGCGGACGCCGCCGAGCGCAACATCATGCTGACGCTCTGGCAGCGCGAGGCCGTGCTGCTGGGGGCCGCCCTGTTCATCGACGCCTCGGAGGGCCTGACGCCGGCGGCGCGGCATCTGGTGGAACAGGCCGGCGGGCTGTGCCTCGTGGGCGTGCGCGAACCCGTCACGTTGCGCGCGGCCTCGCGCCCGTGCGCCGTCTCCCGGCCGCAAGAGGCCGACCGCAGAACGCTGTGGCGGCAGGCGTTGGGGCCGCAAGCCGCCGCGCAAGTCGGCAATGCCGTGGACCAGGCGGCCAGCCAGTTCGGGCTGGACTCGCGGACCCTGCAGCGCACCGCCGCCGCGCTCGCCCCCGCCTTGCAGGAACCCGGCGCCGATCCGGCCGCCGTGCTGTGGCAGGGCTGCGCGCAGGCCAGCCGCCGCAAGCTGGACGGCTTGGCGCAACGTCTGACGCCGGCCGCAGGCTGGGACGACCTGGTGCTGCCCGAGCCGCAATGCGCCGTGCTGCGCCAGATCGCCGCGCATCTGCGCCAGCGCTATCGGGTCCATCAAGACTGGGGGTTCGCGGCCGCGCAGTCGCGAGGTCTGGGTCTTGCCACCCTGTTCACCGGCGAAAGCGGCACGGGCAAGACGCTGGCCGCGGAGGTCCTGGCGCGCGAAACCAGGCTGGACCTGTACCGCATCGACCTGTCCGCCGTCGTCAGCAAGTACATCGGCGAGACCGAAAAGAATCTGCGGCGCCTCTTCGAAGCCGCGGAAGACGGCGGCGCGATCCTGCTGTTCGACGAGGCAGACGCGCTCTTTGGCAAGCGCTCGGAGGTCAAGGACAGCCACGACCGCTACGCCAACATCGAAATCAGCTACCTGTTGCAACGCATGGAGTCGTACCGGGGCCTCGCGGTGCTGACCACCAACCTGAAGTCCAACCTGGACAGCGCCTTTCTGCGGCGGCTGCGCTTTGTCGTGCAGTTTCCGTTTCCTGACCTGGAGCAGCGCGCGCGGATCTGGCGCGGCGTGTTCCCGGCCGCCACGCCTACCCGCGATCTTGATCCGCGCCAACTGGCGCGCCTGAACCTGACGGGCGGCAGCATCCGCAACGTCGCGCTGAACGCGGCCTTTCTGGCCGCCGACGCCGGCTCCGAAGTCACCATGGCTCACGTGCTGCAAGCCGCGCACGCTGAAGCCGCCAAACGGGAACGGCCGCTGGCCGATGCCGAAACGAGGGGATGGCCATGAAATCCGCAATTCACCTGCATATCCGCGCGCTCAGCCTGCCGAGCCATGACGCGGCCCAACGCAATGCGTTCGTTGCCGCCCTGGTCCACGAGCTGGTCCGGCGGGCGGCGCAGAACGGCGGCGCGGCCGCCGATGCCCATGCAGAAGCGGTACGCACCGTGGCGGACGGCGCGCAACCGACGCAGACGGGCACGCAGGCGGGCCGCGCGATCGCGGACACGTTTCATCTGAAGCATTGAGCAGAGCCATGAGAACGTCCTTGTTCGCGCCGCGGCCGGACACCGCACCGCCGCGCTCGCGCCTGGTGATGCGGCGATGCGCCTGCGGTTGCGGCGGCAAGTCGACGTGCGCCTCCTCGTCGACTTCGGGTCGTGCAAAATCAGCGGTGCCCGAGCAGGTCGAGGACGTGCTGCGCAGCGCGGGTCAGCCCCTGGCCTCCGCCGACCGGATGGAATTCGAGCGGCGCTACGGCCACGATTTCGGGCGCGTGCGCATCCACGCGGATGCGCGGGCCGCGGAATCGGCGCGCGCGCTGGATGCGCAGGCCTGGACCGTCGGCGCGCATGTCGCCTTTGGCGCGGGCCGCTACGCGCCGGGCACACGCCAGGGCCGCGACCTGCTGGCGCACGAGCTGGCGCACGTCGTGCAGCAGCATGGGCGCTACCGTCCCGGGCTGCCGCTGGAACTGGGCCCGTCGCACTCGCCGCAGGAAGCGGAAGCCGACCGCGCCGCGCACAGCCTGTCACGGCCCGCTGCGGCGCCGGGCCTGGCGCAGACCGTGCAGCGCGCCGGCATGGGCGATCTGCGCGTGGCCGAAGCCGAGGCGCGCAAGTGCCCCACCACGCACACCATGCCGGACGACGTGTATGACGCGGTCAACGAAGCCTGGTCCAAGTCCGGCCACGGCGGCGACACCGTGCAGGAACATGGCGGGCGCATCGTGTCCGACAAGGACGGCAAGCGGGTGATCCGCACCGGATCGGGCGGCGGCGGCAGCATCAGCCTGCCCGCCGAGAAAAAGGGCGACTACACGCTCGGCACCTATCACACGCACCCGTACAGCAGCTCGGAAGGATCCAAGCTGGGCGTCGCGTTCTCCGGCGCCGACGTGGCCAACTTCATGGCGGGCAGCCAGGGCTGGGTGAAGTACATCGGCGCCGGCAGCTGCAACTACGCGCTGAACATGCAGGACTACGAGGCCGTGTACGACTGCCGAAAGCGCGGCGTCGATTTCAAGACACGCTGGAACGACGCGTTTGCCGCCGCCACCGGCACGTTCCAGGCCAAGGTCGAGACCGCCGTGCGGGCCTCGGTCGACGGCTGCGGCATCTGCTTTTATCGCGCCTGCTGGCCGGACGACGCGAGCGCCGTGCCCAAGAACATGAACCTGATCTAGGAGCCGCCATGGAAGACTGGATTGGCAAGACCGTGGGCGAGGTGCTGGAACTGTGCCAGACGCGCTACGCCGACGTCACGATGGTCGACGAGCCGCCGGGCAAGTTGCGCGCCGTCGAACTGGACTGCGTGGCGCGGGTGCCGGTGTCGCGCTTCGTGCTGGAGTTCGACTACCGCCCCGACCTCTTCAGCGCGGCGCGCCATTGGCCGGAAGCGCTGGTGGGCGCGCAGCGCATCACCGCCGTACGCAACGCCGCGGAACCGCAGGCCTATCCATGAGCGGACCGCTTTCGCCCCGCCTGCTGCGCGGCGGCATCATCCTGATCGATCCGGCCAGCGGGGCGGTGCAGCGCGTGATATCGCTGCAATACAACCCCGAGACCCTGACGCGCTCGCTGCAGCCGCAGAGCGTGGACGACGGCGGCGCGGCAGGCGAACCGCTGCGCCTGAAAGGTCCGCCGTCCGAGACGATCCGGCTGGACGCCGAGCTGGACGCCGCCGATCAGCTCGAATTTCCCGACGATCATCCGCAGGCGCGCGACACGGGCATCCATGCGCAGCTGGCCGCGCTGGAGACCATCGTCTACCCGGACAGCGCCGCGCTCATCCGCAACAACCAGATCGCCAACCTGGGCACGCTGGAAATCGCGCCCACGGTCGCGCCGCTGAGCCTGTTCGTGTGGAGCCGCGAGCGCGTGGTGCCGGTGCGCGTGACGGACTTTTCGATTACCGAAGAGGCTTTCGACGCGCGCCTCAATCCCATCCGCGCCAAGGTGTCGCTGGGCCTGCGCGTGCTGCACGTGGGCGATCTGGGCTTTGGCGACAAGGGCGGCCATCTGTACCTGGTGTATCAGCAGCGCAAGGAACGGCTGGCCGCGCTGGCCGGTCTGGGCGACCTGGGTTCCGTCGGATTGGAGTCCCTGCCATGAGCGTGCAGCGCTTTCCTGCCAACAGCCGGTACCACGACGTGCCAACGGCCGAATTGGCCGGGCCGGACGGCCGGCCGCTCGTGTACCTCCGCCGGCGCTTTCTGCCAGATCCGGCGGCGCTGACCGCAGTGGGCGAGGTCGCGGTCGCCCCAGGCGACCGGCTGGACCGGATTGCCGCTGCGGCGCTGGGCGATCCGCTGCAGTTCTGGCGCCTGGCGGACGGCAACGACGCGCCGCGTCCGGCCGCGCTGGAAGTGCCCGGGCGCAGCCTGCGCGTGACGCTGCCCGCCGCGTTGGGTTCTCCCTTCGGTGGTGCGCCCTTCGGATGCAGCGATGCTTAGCGGCGTGCACCTGACGCTGCTGGTCGGCCCTGGCCTGCCGGTGCCTGCGCCCCGCCCCATCATGGACGGCCTGGAGCGCGTCGAGGTGTCGTCGTCCGCGGACGGGCCGGGCGGATTCCAGCTCACGTTCTCCGTCAGCAACCGCTCGCCGCTGCATACGCTGCTGGTGATCGCGGGCGGCCAGGTGCCGTGGCTGCGCGTCATCCTGATCGCCACGCTGAACGGGCTGCCCACCGTGCTGATGGACGGGCTGGTGACGCGCCAGGAGATCACGGACGGCAACGCGCCCGGCCAGTCGCGCCTGACCGTCACCGGCGAAGACCTGACGGTGGCGATGGACAAGCAGGACATGAGCGGCCTGCCCTACCCGGCCATGCCGCCGCCCGCCCGCGTCGCCGCCATCATTGGCCGCTACGCGCTGTACGGGATGCTGCCGCTGGTCGTGCCGTCGCCCTTCACCGACGTGCCGATTCCGGTGGAACGCATTCCGCTGCACGAAGGCACGGACCTCGCCTATGTACGCCAGTTGGCGCGGGAAGTGGGCCACGTGTTCTACATCGAGCCCGGCCCGCTGCCCGGCGCCAACGTGGCGTACTGGGGACCGGAAATCCGGCTGGGACCGGTGCAGCCCGCGCTCAACCTGGGCATGGACGTGCACAGCAATGTCGAGTCGCTGTCGTTCGCGGTGAACCAGTCGGACGCCGCGCTGCCGGTCATCTTCATCCAGAATCCGCTGACCAAGTTTCCGATTCCGCTGCCCGTTCCCGACGTCAGCCTGACCAGCCCGCCGCTGGGCCTGCTGCCGCCGCTGGCCAAGGGGCTGACGCTGCTGAAAGACACCGCCAAGCTGTCGCCGGCCGCCGCGCTGGGCAAAGGTCTGGCCATGGCCGCCGGCACCACTGCCGACGCCGTGACCGCCGATGGATCGCTCAACGTGCTGCGCTACGGCCATGTGCTCAAGTCGCGCCAACTGGTCGGCGTGCGCGGCGCGGGGCTGGCGTTCGATGGCCTGTACTACGTCAAGCGCGTCGACAGCTCGCTCAAGGCGGGCGAATTCCGGCAGCAATTCTCGCTGGCCCGCAACGGTCTGATCTCCACCCTGCCCCTGGTGCCGCCATGACAGAACCCCAACGCCACTACGGCAAATTCCGCGGCGTGGTGATCAACAACGTCGATCCCATGCAGATGGGCCGCATCCAGGTGCAGGTGCCCGACGTGCTGGGCCTGGGCGTCTCAAGCTGGGCGATGCCGTGCGTGCCGTTCGCCGGCCAGCAGAGCGGCGTGTTCGTCGTGCCGCAGGTCAGTGCGGGCGTATGGGTGGAGTTTGAACAGGGCAAGCCCGACTACCCGATCTGGGTTGGGGGATTCTGGGGATCGGCCGCCGAAGTCCCGGCGCTGGCGCTGGCCGGCCTGCCCGTTTCGCCCAGCATCGTGCTGCAGACCGGCGGGCAGAACACGCTGATGATTTCCGATCTGCCGGGGCCCACCGGCGGCATTCTGCTCAAGACCAAAACGGGCGCGATGATTTCGATCAGCGATGTGGGCATCACGCTGTCCAACGGCCAGGGCGCGACGGTGATGCTTGCCGGTCCGGCCGTCAACATCAACCAGGGCGCCCTGACGGTGACCTGAGGAGGCCAAGAGCATGCCCGGACCCCTGCTGCATTTCGGCGCCACCGTGCAGTGTTCGCACGGCGGCCAGGCCATTCCCACGGCGCCCAATCCGCGCGTGCTGCTGTCGGGCCAGCCGGCCGTGACCATCCTGTCGACGTATTCCATCGCGGGCTGCGCGTTTCCGCCGCCGCCGTCAGGCAACGGCCCGTGTGTCACCGGCATGTGGCTCGCCGGCGCGACGCGCGTGCTGATCGGCGGGATGCCGGCCGCGCTGCAGGCGGGCTCGTCGATCTGCATGCCCACCGGCACGCCGATGCTGGCCCTGCAGGCGCAGGCCCGCGTCGTGGGCATGTAAGGACGCATCGCCATGGCCCTCCTGCGCTTTCCATTCGAACCCGACGCGCGCGGCCGCAGCCGTAATGCCGACGACGCCACTCATGTGCGCGACATGATCGAGCAAGTGCTGTTCACCGTACCGGGCGAGCGCGTGAACCGGCCGGACTTCGGCTGCGGACTGCTGCAACTGGTGTTTGCGCCCAACAGCGACACGCTGGCCGCCGCCGTGCAGATGAGCGTGCAAGGCGCATTGCAGCAATGGCTGGGCGAGCGCATCGCGGTGGAATCCGTCAACGTCGCGCACCGCGATGCAACATTGCAGGTCGACGTGCAGTACGTGCTGCGCCAAGGCCAGCAACGGCGTCTGGCGCGCTTTACGCGCGACGTGCCATGAACCGCCAGTTCCGCAGCGCCAACCCGCGCCGGCTGCAACTGCTGCGCGCCCAGCAGCCGCCCGGCGACAACGGCATCGCCTTCGTGGAAATTGACGCGGCCGATCAGCGCACGGTGCGTGTGGTCTGCGCGCATCCGGTGTCCGGCATCGGCCGCGCCCACGTGCGCATCGAAGGCGGCGCGCGCATTCGCGGCATCGCGCTGGCCGCGGACCCGGTGCTGTCCGGCAACGAGATCCGGCTGACCGTGGACAAGGCAGGCGACTTCTCGTGGTACACGCTCGCGCTCGTCAACCCGGCCGACCCCGACGCGCCCGCGCCGGGCTTTGACCTGTGCCTGTCTACCATCGAGATCAACTTCAAGGCGGGCTGCCCGTCGGAGTTCGACTGCGCCGACACGCACGCGTGCGATGCGCCGGCGCCGCCCGAGCCGCTGCTGGACTACCTGGCCAAGGATTACGAGAGCTTCCGGCGTTTGATGCTGGACCGCCTGTCGCAGAGCATGCCCGACTTCACCGAGCGCAATCCCGCCGATTTCACCGTGGCGCTCGTGGAAACGCTGGCCTACGTGGCCGACCATCTTTCCTACGCGCAGGACGCCGCCGCCACCGAGGCCTATCTGGACACCGCGCGCCGCCGGACCTCGCTGCGGCGCCACGCGCGTCTTCTGGACTACCCCCTGCATGACGGCTGCAACGCGCGCGTGTTTGTCGCGATCGAAGCGAACGCGCAGGGTGACGGCAAGATCATCCCGGCGGGCACGCCGCTATTGACCAGCACGCCCGAAGCCGCGCTTGCCGAGCCCGTGCGCCGCCGTGACGTGCTAGACGGGCTGCCCGCGGCCGGCATTGAAGTGTTCGAGACGCTGCACGACCTGACGCTGCACGCCGCGCATAGCCGCATCCTGCTGCATGACTTCGCCGATCCCGCCTACTGCCTGCCGCGCGGCCAGACGCAGGCGGCGCTGGTGAACGATCCCCCGCTGACGCTTGGCGCCGGCGACGTGCTGGTGTTTGAGGAAACCATCGACCCGTTGACGGGCCGCAAGGCCGACGCCGACCGCACGCATCGCGTGGCCGTGCGCCTGACTGAAACCCGCGCCGGCCGCGACGACCTGACCGGCACCGACCTGCTGCTGATCGCCTGGCACCCGGACGACGCGCTGCCATTTCCGCTGTGCGTCAGCCGCGAGTTCGACGACGGCGGTGCGCTGGTCAAGCGGGCCGTTTCCGTGGCGCGCGGCAACGTCGTCCTGGCCGACCACGGCATGCAGCGCGACTGGACGCCGCTACTGCCGGACACGGCCACCGCGCGCGACGCGCCCGCGTCGCGGCCCTACCGCCCCCGCCTGCCGGACGCGGGCCTGGCCTGCGCCGAACCCTACCGGCATGACCTCGCCGTGGCCGCCCTGCTGCCCGCCGGTGCGGCGCTGGCGCAGGACCCGCGCCGCGCCCTGCCCAGCGGCATGTCGCTGCAGGCGGACGACGCCGATCAGCCCGGCGACGTGCCCGCCCCCGCCAGCCCGGCGTGGTCGCCCCAGCGCAGCCTGCTGGCCAGCGCCCGTGACGCGCGCGAGTTCGTGGTCGAAACGGAAACCGATGGTGCGGCCTGGCTGCGCTTTGGCGACAACCGCTACGGCGCCGCTCCCGTGGCCGGCGAACGCCTGCTGGCGCGCTACCGGCTGGGCGGCGGAGCGGAGGGCAACGTGGGCGCCGAGGCCATCGGCGCGCTTGTCACCGACGATGCGGACCTGATGGTGGGCGTGGCGCGCGTGCGCAATCCGCTGCCCGCGCAGGGCGGCGCGGCGCCGGAACCGGCCGACGCCATCAAGCTGAACGCGCCCGAGGCCTTTCGGGTGCAAGAGCGCGCGGTCACGGCCGACGACTACGCGCGCCTCGCCGAACGCCATCCGCAGGTGCAGCGCGCGGCCGCCCGGCTGCGCTGGACGGGCAGTTGGCACACGGTCTTTCTGACCGTCGACCGGCGCGGCGGGCGGGAGGTGGACGCGCCCTTTCGCGCCACGCTGCGCGCCTTCATGGAGCGCTTCCGGCTGGCAGGACAGGACCTGGAATTCTCCGATCCCGTGCACGTGCCGCTCGACATCCTGGTGCGCGTCTGCGCCGCGCCGGGCCACTTTGCTGCGGACGTCAAGGCGGCGCTGCGCGATGCCTTCACCGCGGGCCTGGACCGCGCGGGCCGGCCGGGCTTCTTTCATCCCGACCGCTACACCTTCGGCACGCCGCTGGCGCTGTCGGCACTGATGCGCGCCGTCATGGCGGTGCCGGGGGTCGCGTCGGCGCGGGCCGAACGCTTCCAGCGCTGGGGCCGCGACCCCGCGGGCGAACTGGACACCGGCCGCCTGCTGATTGCGCCGCTGGAAGTGCTACGCGCCGACGGCGACCCCAACTTTCCCGAGAACGGCCGCATCGACTTCATCGTGGAGGGCGGATCATGACAACCCCCGCCGATTGCGGCTGCTGCGCCGGCCAGCCTGCGCTGACGCCATCAGACCTGGACAACCCGCCGGGGCAGCCCGCCTTGCGCTTGCGCATCGGCACGCATGGCCGGTTTCTGGCCAGCCTGACAGCCGACCTGGCGCGGTCGCCGGCGCTGGCCGCGCTGACCACACGCGACCGTGACGACCCGGTCATCGCCCTGTTCGACGCGTGGGCTGCGGTGCTGGACGTGCTGGCGTTCTATCAGGAACGCATCGGCAACGAGGGCTATCTGCGGACGGCGACCGAGCGCCGGTCCGTGCAATCGCTGGCACGGGCCATCGGCTACGAACTGCGGCCCGGTGTGGCGGCAACGACGTGGCTGGCGTTCACGATGGAAACCGCGCCCGGCGCGCCACTGCGCGCGCGCATCGAGCCGTGGACGCGCGCGCAAAGCGTGCCTGCGCAGGATGAACGCGCGCAGACGTTTGAAACCTTGCAGGCGGTCGAGGCCCGCGCCGCCTGGAACGCGCTGGAACTGGCGTGGCTGGAACCGGCGCCGCCGCGCTTTGGCGCGCGCACGCTGTGCCTGGCCGGGGCGGCCACGCGCCTCAAAGCCGGCGACGCCGTGCTGATCGTCGGCGACGAACGTGTGCGCGACCCGGGCAACGAAAATTGGGATTTCCGCCGTCTGACACAGGTTCGCGAGTATGTGCCGGGCCCCGGCGAAGACGGCGCGCCCGCCTACACGCTGATCTCGCTGGAACGCGGCCTGGGCAGCGCGGCCCCGCACGTGCAGCCCGCCCGCCGCAATCCGCGCTGCTACGCGCTGCGCGCGCAGGCGCGGCTGTTCGGCTACAACGCGCCCGACTGGCGCGCCATGCCCGCCACACTGCGCGCGGCCTATCTGGGCATGGCCGACGACGCCAAGCCGTCCTTCAGCCAGTTCCCCCAATGGCCGGGCTATACGCTGGCCGACATCTCCGATCCGCCGGGCGCCAGCGGCGCGGGGTCCGGCCTGTACGGCGAGTATTACCGCGGCCGCACCTTCAGCGAGCGGGTGATGACGCGCACCGATCCGCAACTGGATTTCCGGTGGGCGGCGGGCGGTCCCGGCGACGGCATGCCCGCGGACAACTTCTGCGTGCGCTGGACCGGATGGGTGCGCGCGCCGGACAGCGGCAGCTACACCTTCCACGTCACGGCCGACGACGGCGTGCGGCTGTGGGTCGACGGCAACCTGCTCATCGACCAGTGGCGCGAGCAATCGCCTACCGAGTACAGCGCCAGCGCCAGGCTCACGGCAGGCCGCAAGCACGACATCCGCATCGACTACTACGAGGCCAGCGGCGACGCCACCCTTGCGCTCGCGTGGGCCGGACCGGGCCTGGCGCGCCAGACGATACCCGCCGCCAGCCTGTTCCCCGCCGACGTGCACGGCGTGCACCTGGACGCCGTCTATCCGAAATGGGTGGCCGGCGGCTGGGCCGTGCTGTCCATGCCAGGGTATGAAGAGCTCTACCGCGTTGCCGACGCCGGCCCCGACGCGCGCACCGGCTTTGCGCTGGCCGGGCCGACCACCCGGCTGACCTTGCGCGGGGAGCGCCTGCGCGAACAGTTCAACGACGCCGTGCGCGAGACCACCGCCTATGGCGAATCCGATGCGCTGGACTGGGGCGTGCGCCCCGCGTCCGGCCTCACGCAGGGCCACGCGCTGGTGCTGGCGTCGTACGAACCCGACCTGCCCCAAGACCGCGTGCTGGCGGTGTCGGGGCTGATCCTGGACGAGGCCGACGCCGCGAACATCGCGCCACGCGACCGGCTGTTGCGCGGCGACGCGCTGGCCAACGTGCGCGTGGCGCGCGACCGCGCCAGCGCGGATCTGGAATTCGAGGACGGCGCGCGCGCCACGGTCACGCTGGCTGAAGCCAGCGACATCGTCCGCATCCAGCGCAACGACAGCGCTGGCGGCCGCACGTCGCTGCACTTGGACGCCGATCTGGCGCACGCCTATCTGCCCGCCACGGTGCGCATCAACGCCAACGTCGCGCCGGCCAGCCACGGCGACAGCCGGCAGATGCGCATCCAGCCCGAGGTGCTGGGCAGCGGCGCCGGCAACCGGGCGTTCCAGCGTTTCACGCTGCAGCAAAAGCCGCTGACCTTCGTGCCCGCGCCCACGGCGAGCGGCGCAGCGAGCAGCTTGGAAGTTCGCGTGGATGGCCTGCTGTGGACCGAAGCGCCACGCATCACGGAGCTGGCGCCGGACGATCGCGCCTATCTGCTGCGGCTGGACGACAGCGGCGGCGCCACGGTGCAGTTCGGCGACGGCCTGCACGGCGCGCGGCTGCCGTCGGGGTCGGGCAATGTAGAGGCGCGCTATCGCGTCGGCCTGGGCCGCGAAGGCAACGTCGCGCGCGGTCAACTGAACGTGCTGCTCACGCGCGCGCCGGGCGTCAAGGCGGTCGTCAATCCGGCAGCCGCCACCGGCGGGGTGGATCCCGAAGCCGGCGACGCCGCCCGCCGCAATGCGCCGCTGCGCGTGCGCACGCTGGACCGCATCGTCTCGCTGCGCGACTTCGAGGATTTTTCCGCCGCGTTCACCGGCATCGGCAAGTCGCAGGCGGTGTGGCTGTGGGACGGGGAACAACGGCTCGTGCATCTGACCGTCGCCGGCGAGGACGGCGCCGCGCTGGATCCAGCCGGCGCGCTGTATCGCAATCTGCTCGCGGCCATCGATGGGGCGCGGCCGCCCTACCAGCCGCTGCGCGTGGCGCCGTGCCGCTATCTGGGTTTCGGCCTGCGGGCCGGTCTGGGCATCGATCCCCGCTACGAGACGCCCAAGGTATTGCAGGCGGCCCACGCCCGCGTGCTGGAGGCCTTTGGCTTTGCCGCGCGCGCATTCGGTCAGCCGGTGCACGGCGCGGAAGTCTTGACCGTGCTGCAAGGCGTGCCGGGCGTGCAGTGGGTGGATCTGGATTCGCTGGTGCTGGAGGGGGGGCTGAATACTGGACTGAACCCGGGGCTGGGCTCTGGACCGGGTGCGGGACTGAGCGCGGGGTTGTCCCCCGTCACCACGCGGCGCAGCAACGGGCCCGGCGCCACGCTGCCGGCGCGCACCGCGCGGTGGCAGCAAGGCAGCCTGCAACCGGCCGAACTGCTGCGCCCTGACCCGGCGAACATCTTGCTCACGGAGCGCACATGAACACCCGCCTGGATGCCGATGCGCTGATGGCCCTGCTGCCGGCCTTCTACCGTGAACGCGACGCTGCGGCCGGCGGCCCGCTGCGCGCGCTGCTGGACGTGCTGGCGCGCCAGGGCGCGCTGGTGGACGCCGACGTGGACCGGCTCTACGACAACTGGTTCATCGAGACCTGCGACGACTGGGTGGTGCCGTACCTGGGCGATCTGCTGGGCGTGCGCGCGCTATACCCCGTCGGCGCCGCGTTCTCACCCCGCGCGCTGGTCGCCAACACGCTGCGGCTGCGCCGGCGCAAGGGCACCGCACTGGTGCTGGAAGAACTTGCCGCCGACGCCACGGGCTGGCGCAGCCGCGTGTCCGAGTGCTTTGAACGCGTCGCCACCACCCAGCACGTCAACCATCCGCGCCCGCACGCGCTGCGCACACCGGATCTGCGCGATTCCCGCGCAATGGAACGCGTTGACGGTCCTTTTGGCGCCGAGCTGCACACGGCCGATGTGCGCGCACTGCCAGCCGGGCGCTACAACCTGCCCAACGTCGCGCTGTTCCTGTGGCGGCTGCAGTCTTACACCGTCCAGCGCGGCGACGCCGCCCCCGCCACGACGCGCGATGGCTTCTACACCATCGATCCGCTGGGCCGCGACCAGCCGCTGTTCAACCGGCCACGCACGGAGACCGACATCGACCACCTGGCCGAGCCGGTCAACGTGCCCGAACCGCTGTCCTGGCGCGATCTGCACGCCGAACTGGAAGCGCGCCGCCAGGCGCTGACCGATGGCGACGCGCCGCCGCAAGGGGGGTTTGCCGAGAGCGGCGGCGGGCCGGTCGTGCAGGTGTGGCTGGACGGACAGGCCGTGCCGCCCGAGCATCTGGTCATCTGCAACCTGGCGCCCATCCCCGGCGTTTCCCCCGAGGACTGGCGCCGGCCCGACGCGTCGCTGCTGGTCAAGGCGCGCAAGCCCGGGCGGCCGGACCGCAGCTTCCCTGTTGCGGGCGGCGTGCTGGTGGGCCTGGACCCGCACCGCGGACGCCTTGCGCTGCCGCCCGGCGTCACCGCGCAATCGGCGCAGGTGCGTTTTGCGTATGGCTTTCCCGGCGACATTGGCGCGGGTCCGTACGACCGCAGCGCCCCGGTTGGCGATGACGCGGACGCGGCGTCCGAAGACACCTTCGACACCGAACTGCGCGTGCCCTCGGCGGCCACGCCCACGCTGGCGGCGGCGCTGGCCGCGGTGCAGGCAGGCCGGCGGGTGCGCATCGTTCTGGACCACGACGGCACCGAAGCCATCGCACCCGATCTGGTGCTGCCCGACACGCATCTGATGATCGAGGCGGCCCCGCTGCGACGGCCGGTGCTGCGGGGCGACTGGCGGCTGCGCGGCAACGCCAGCACGCGCGTGCGGCTCGACGGGCTGCTGGTCGATGGCCGCCTGCGGCTGGAAGGCACGTTGCGTGCCGTGGCGCTGCGCCACTGCACGCTGGCGCCCGCGCGCGGCGGCGTGCGCCACAGCGGCGCGGCGCCGGAACTTGAATTGAGCCTTACGCGCTGCATCAGCGGGCCGGTGCGCTGCGCGACACCGCTTGCCGCCGTCGAGATCGACGCGTGCCTGATCGATGCGCAAGGCAGCGCGGCTGCCGCGGTCGACGTGGACGACAGCGCCCTGCGCGTCGTGGCCAGCACGTTGTTCGGGCGCGTGGCGGCCGGGCGGCTCGACGCGTCCAACACGCTGTTCGGCGGCCCGCTCGCCATCAACCGCCGCCAGGAAGGCTGCGTGCGCTATTGCCACGTGCCCATGCCGTCCGTCACGCCCCGACGCTACCGCTGCCAGCCGGACCTGGCCATGCAGGACCTGGGCGCCGCAGCCGCCAAGCGCGCGGCGGCGCGCGTGGCCCCCTCGTTTACCTCCACGCAGTTCGGATCGCCGTCCTACGGCCAACTGGCGCGCGGCTGCGCGCTCGAGATCCGCGAAGGCGCGGACAACGGCGCCGAAATGGGCGCCTGGAATTTCCTGCTGCAAGCCCAGCGCGAAGCCAACCTGCGGCAGGCGCTGGACGAGTATCTGCGCTTCGGACTCGAAGCGGGATTGATCCCCGTGAACTGAGCCCCCTGTCTTCGGGAACAACACCATGAAAGCCGATCTCAGCCGCCTCACCTTCGACCCCGCCCGGCGCTACCGGGCCGTCCGCATGCAGCAGGGCCGCGTGCAGATGGATTCGGACTGGAACGAACAGCAGGACATCCTGAACCGCCGCATCGAAACCGAGACGGCGGACACGGTCGGCCGGGTGGGCGTGCCGCTGGCCGCGCCGGGCTTTGCGTTGGCGCCTGCCGGTAAAGACCTGTCGCTGTCGACCGGTCGCCTTTATCTGGACGGCCTGTTGTGCGAAAACCCGCAGCCCGCCACCGTGGCCAAGCAGCCCGACATGCCGCCGACGGCATCGCCCGTGCTGCCGGCTGGCGCGTCCGTCCTGCCGCTGCCGCCGCCCGCCCTCACGCCGGCCGACATCGACGGTGTCGTCGTCTTCGGATCGAACGGGCAAACCGCGCCGCCGCCCGAGGGCATGTACCTGGCCTATCTGGAAGCCTGGCAGCGCCACCTGTGCACGCTCGACCTGCCTGCCGGCGACACCAGCATGCGCGAGGTCGCGCTGGGCGGCCCCGACACCGCCACCCGCGAAAAGACGGTGTGGCAGGTCAAGCTGATGCAGGTCGGCGCGCCCGACGCCGCCCTCACCTGCCTGTCGGCGCTGCCGGCGTGGGATGCGCTGATCGCCCCGCCCGATGCGCGCATGGCCGCGCGCGCCGAAGCCAGCGTGCCGCCCAAGACGCCGTGCCAGTTGCCGCCCGACGCCGGCTACCGTCTGCTGGAAAACCATCTCTACCGCATCGAGATCCACCAGGACGGCGCGGGCGCGGGCAAAGCGCGCTACAAGTGGTCGCGCGAGAACGGCAGCATCCTGTCGCGTGTGGTGCGCTGGCTGGACGACCCCGTGGCCAACGAATTTGAAGTTGCCAGCATCGGCCGCGACGACGTGCTGGCCATCACCGCGGGCTGCTGGGTCGAATTTCTGGATGACACGCACGAACTGCTGGGACAGCCGGGCCCGCTGGCGCAGGTGGTGCGCACCGACGGCAACACGGTCACCATCGATCCGGCCAGCCTGATCGGCCACGCGCTGGATGCGGCGCGCTTTCCGTCCAATCCGCGCGTGCGCCGTTGGGACGGCGTCGCGGAAATCACGCCCGCGCCCATCAACAGCGCCAACGCCGGCTGGGTGGAGCTGGAGCAGGACGGCGTCGAAATCAAGTTTTCCCCAGGCCGCCTGCGCGTGGGCGACTATTGGCTGATTCCCGCGCGCACCGCCACCGCCTCCATCGAATGGCCGCAGATGCCCGACGGCAAGCCCGCCTTCAACGCGCCCGCCGGGATCCTGCGGGCGTTTGCGCGGCTGGCCTTGCTGCGCTGGCAGGGCGGCGCGTGGACCGCCATCAGCGACTGCCGCCCGCTCTTTCCCGCGTTGACGGAACTGACTCAGCTTTACTACGCGGGCGGCGACGGGCAGAGCGTCAAGCCCCATCCCGCCATGACGCCGGATGTCGTGCCGCTGCCTTCCGAGTTGCGCGCGGGTGTGGCCAACGGCAGCCTGCCGGTGGCGGGCGCCGTCGTGCGCTTTACGGTGGACGCCGGCCGCCTGCCCAATGGCACGGCCACGCAGGACGTGGCGACCGGCGCCGACGGCGTGGCGTCCATCGCCTGGTCCCTTGCCTGCGATGCCGCCCGCCCCGTGCAACGCGCCACGGCGCAACTGCTGCGCGCGGGCCAGCCCGCGCCTGATCGCTACCTGCCGCTGCGCTACACGGCAACCCTGGCGCTGGCGTCCGAGGTGGCCTATGACCCGCGCAACTGCGCGGACCTGCTCGCGGAACAAGCCTATTCGGTGCAAGAAGCCCTGGATGCGCTGTGCCGGCGCACGCACGGCGGCGGCTGCTGCCTTACCGTCGGCCCGGCGGGCGATTTCCCGACGCTGGACAAAGCGCTGCGCACGCTCATCGGACAGGACCGCATGGACATCTGCCTGTGCCTGACGCCCGGCGAACACAAGCTGGACGATGACCTCATCATCAAGGGGCCGCGCGTGCGCCTGATGCTCCATGGGTGCGGCCCGGCCAGCCGGCTGATGCTGGATGAACGCATGTTCAGCCTGGACGGCTTTGCCAGCGTGTCCATCGCCGACCTGGTGATCACGCGGCGCGGCCAACCGGCGGCGATCGCTTTCAACCAATGCGCCGACCTGCGGCTGTCGCGCGTCGACTGCGCGGGGCCGGCCGGGCCCGGCAACAGCCTGGTGCGGGTCGACGGCAGCCGGCGCGTGCACATCGAGACCTGCCGTCTTTATGCCGCCGGCCGCGGCAACGCCGAACGCCTCGACCAGCTCTTCACCCGCGCCCCGACGCTGGCCGCGTTAAAGCGCGCGCTTTCCTCCGAGGCAGTGCTGGACGATGACGACGATCGCGCCGCCTCGGCACTGTCGCGCCAACCCCTGGACGCGCGCAAGGCGATGACGACCGAGATCGCCGCGCTGCTGCGCGCCGGCGCCGCCGGCAACGCGTTGACGATGACGCCGCGCATCCAGTCGGCCCTGACGACGCTGGCCACACAGCTGGGCCGCGAAACGCCAGCGGCCAAGCGCCTGCGCCCCGCCATCGCCGCGCTTGCCGCCGCGCTGCTGGCCGATCCGATGTCCTGCGCGCTGGCGCTGCTGGACAACGACGCCGACACCACTGTGCGCGACAACCGACTGCGCGGCGGCATCGCGCTCTTTGCGGAATCAGGAGATTTTCCGGAACTGACGACGGATCAGTTGAAGCTGTTGGGCGGCGGCATCCGCACGGGCAAGATGGTGCCCGAAGGCGACGGCACGCTGACGCTGCAAAGCAACCACCTTTCCAGCCTGCGGCTCGGCGCTGAAGCGGCGCGCGCCATGCTGACCATCATCCAGACGGGCGGCGAATTCGCCGCGTGGCGCTGCCTGCGCGCCGCCGACAACGCGCTGGAGGCCTACAGCCACTTCCCGGCATTCGACGCCGCCGTCACCGGCAACAACCTCTTGACCAACGGCGACGCGGGCGCCCTCATCGCCACGCAGGCCAAGGTGATCGGCAACTTCGCGCACAACGATTTCCGGTTGTTTGTGTCAGGCGCGAATCCGGAAGTGCTGGCGAACGGCGGGTTGAATGTCGTGACGGTGTGATCCCGCGGCCATCACCACTGCATCGACGCGCCGATCCCGGCCGTGGGCCCGCCGGAGGCCATGCCCACGCCGGCCTTGAGCTTGACGCGGTCGTTCACACGTGCCGACGCGCCCACTGCAACGGCCTGGTAGCCGCGATACGTGGCCGCACCGACGCCCAGCGCAAACCGCTTGCCCGGATCGACTTCCGGCACCATGGTCAGCGCCGTGGTGGCCGCGATGCCCGAATAGGCGTTGCGCGCAACGTCGTCGATGGCGCGGTTGGTCTGGTCGATGCGGTTGTCCAGACGGGCCAGGCCTTCGCGGTTGCGTTGCACGGTGGTGTCCAGCGAACCGAGCGCGTCGCCGACGTTGTAGTACGTCTGGCCATTAAGCTGATACGCCGGGCCGGTGACGGCGCCCGTGGCCGTGTCGATGTGCGCACCGCCGCCCAGGCCGGCCACCACGGGGTTCAGTTGACCCACATTCACGGCATCGGTGCTTTGCGTGCCGGCCGCCACATTGGTGACCTGGCGTTCGGCGCCTTGCGCGCCGACAGACACGGTGTTGGCGCGGTCGGCCACCGAACCCGCGCCCAGCGCCACACTGTTGGTCGCTGCCGCCGATGCATTGGCGCCGACGGCCACGCCGTTGGACGCGGTGACCGTCGCGTTGGCCCCGACCGCCGCGCCCATCGTGCCTGCGCCCGCTGCCGCGTTGTCGCTGCCATCGCCCGCGCCGTCGACGCTGACGTACGCATTGGCGGCATTCAGTTGGCCGACCTGTTGCGTAAGGGCGTAGAGCTGGCTGCCATTGACGGCGTCCGTACTGGTTGCCGAGATGACGCCGTTGGCGACGCCGGTGACGGTGCGCGTGCCGTCAGTGCCCGTCATGTCGATGACATTGCCGCCCGAGGAGGCAGCCACGGTAATGGCGCCCGTGACCGCATCCTGCCGGACCAGGCCGACGGCGCCGTTGTTGAGGTTGGTGGTCAGCGTGTTCAGGGTTGCCGTGTTCTGCGCCACCGACCCGCCCAAGGTTGTGATGGCCGCGCTGTTGGACTGCACTTGCTGGTTGGTGGCGTAAAGCTGCGATCCATTCACCGCCTCCTGACTGGTGGACGACAGTACACCCACGCCGACCTGGGTGATCCGGTTGCCGTTCATGTTGACGCCGTTCAGCATCGAGATGCCGTTTTCGCCCTTCAGTTCCAGCGTGCCATCGCCGTAGCCAGTGATTCGGGCCGTCGAACCGGCAAGTCCCGTCCCCCCGTTATTGCTCTGGTCGTTGTTCAGCGAGAATGCCTCCTGGGAGGCACAGGATACCCACGTCGCGGGTCCGGCGTTGAAGTCGTATTCATACCCCGTCGAAGTGGTTACGTTGCACAGCTGTAGCTCTCCGCCTAGCGCGTGGGCAACCGAGACCAGACCGAGATTGCCCACGCCGCCTAGTAGAAAAGCCGCGGCGGATGCGGCCAGGCGCTCCTTTCGCGGCTTGCGGAGAATTCGGCCAACTGCGGACTCGGCAGGTGCCGTTGCCGTGCATCTATTCAAGGTTGCGTTGCTTGCGTTTCTTTCTGCCTTGCAGACGGTTGCCTTTACGTTGCGAACGGTTGAAATGATGAGGTCCATAGCGTGTCCACCCCGCGCCGATGCGCGTTCGTTGTCGAAAAAGGTCCGTTCAAGCAATTCACCTGATTGATTGAGGGAGAGGTTTTCTCTCTCAAACTACCGACCGTCCGACCACGTAACCATCGAAGCTTTTTTATTGTTGGGGCCTGCAAACGAACAAATATCAAGAAGCGCGAAGGTCATCGCGCGGGCGCCACGGCACGTTGCGCCCTGCCGCGGCTCACATCCAGTGACGACGGCAAGACAACCCGACATGCAAATGACAGGTTCGGCCCTCTACAATGCCCCTGTTGCATCGCAGCATTCCGCAATCCTCTCCTTCCAGTCTTCATGTCCCATCCCATTTCCGCGCAGCACCGGCCCGCCCTGGTGCTGCTGGCGCTAGCCATCGGCAGCTTCGCGATCGGCACCACCGAATTCGCGACGATGAGCCTGCTTCCCTACTTCTCGCAGTCGCTGGGCATTGACGCCCCCACCGCCGGCCATGTGATCAGCGCGTATGCGCTGGGCGTCGTGGTTGGCGCGCCCATCCTTGCCGTGCTGGGCGCCCGCATGCCGCGCCGCCGGCTCCTGATCGCACTGATGGGCCTGTTCGCCATCGGCAACGGCCTGAGCGCCATTGCGCCGAACTACCACTGGATGCTGTTCTTCCGCTTTCTTAGCGGCCTGCCGCATGGCGCCTACTTCGGCATCGCCTCGCTGGTGGCCAGTTCCATGGTGCCCGCCAACCGGCGGACCGTGGCCGTGGGCCGCGTGTTCCTGGGCCTGACCGTCGCCACCATCGTCGGCGTGCCGCTGGCCAACTGGCTGGGTCAGGTCATCGGCTGGCGCTGGAGCTTCGGCCTGGTGTCGCTGCTGGCGGTGCTGACCATGCTGAGCGTGCGCGCCTATGCCCCGGACACGGCCGCCGATCCGCACGCCAGCCCGCTGCGCGAACTGAGCGCGCTGGGCCGCGGCCAGGTGTGGATCACACTGGCCATCGGCGCGGTCGGGTTCGGCGGGCTGTTCTCCATTTACACCTACCTGGCGGACACGCTGACCGCCGTCACGCAGGTCTCTCCCGCCACGGTGCCGCTGGTGCTGAGCGCCTTCGGCGTCGGCCTGACGGTGGGCAACATGGTCGTGCCCGTGTTTGCCGATCGCGCCGTCATGCGCACGGCCGGCCTGTTGCTGCTGTGGTCTGCCGTGGTGCTGGCCCTGTTTCCGTTCATGGCGCACAACGTGTGGCTGATCACGCTGAACGTGTTTCTCGTGGGCGTGGGCGGCGCGCTGGGCACCGTGTTGCAGACGCGCCTGATGGACGTGTCGGGCGACGCGCAGGGGCTGGCCGCGGCACTCAACCATTCCGCGTTCAACACCGCCAACGCGCTCGGGCCGTTCCTGGGCGGACTCGCGATTGCCGCCGGGTTCGGATGGACGTCGACCGGCTGGGTCGGCAGCCTGCTCGCCATCGCCAGCATGCCGTTGTGGCTGTGGGCGGTGATGCTGGAACGCCGGACGCGCTCGGCGCGGGCGGACAAGCTGGTGGTCAGCACCGAATCGGCGCGTTGAATGAATGGGGGACGCCATTCGGACGTCCCCATTTATCGCATTGCAAAACGTCGGCCCGACGCCACACCGGGCAAGCGCCTATTGCAGCCCGCGGCCGCGCCGCAGCTATACTTTCCGCACTCTTTACCACCCACAAGACGCGCTGCACCTCCAACATGCAGCGCTTTTTTTATGCCCGTTTTTACTGCCCTGCTGCGCCCGCTGTGCCAAGCGCTTTGCTGCCTGGCCGCAGCCCTCTTCTCCACCCACGCCTTGGCCGCGCCACCGACGCTGGCCGAATGCCACGGCATCAAGGACCTGGCCTTCGTTGCCCATCTGGATGATGACCTGCTCTTCATGAATCCGGACGTCGCCTCGAACATCGAGGCCGGCGGCTGCGTGCGCCTGGTCTACCTGACCGCCAGCGACGCTGGCGAAGGCGAAGGCTACATGCTGGGTCGCGAGCGCGGCGTGCGCGCCGCTTACGCCTACATGGCGCATCAGCCCGACGCATGGAAGGAAGACACCGGCATCGTCGCGGGCCGCCAGATTGCGCGCTTCACGCTGACCGGCAACCCGCGCGTGCAGCTGTGGCACATGCGCCTGAAGGATCCCTGGCTGGGCAAGGGCTGGGGCAGCCTGACGCCGCTGAGCCGCACGGAGTCCGAACCCAACCAAAGCGTGGACACGCTGGGCCCGCACGCCGAGGTCTACACGCGCGAGCAGCTTGTGGACACGCTGGCCGAAATGATCCGCCAGTACGGCCCCACCACCGTACGGCACCTGGACGACACGATCAGCGTGCCGTACACCCAGCTGTGCTGGCGCTGCGCGGGCCACGGCCACCCCGACCACATCGCCAGCGCCCGGCTGGCGCGCGAAGCCATGCTGCGGGCGCCCGGCAACTATGCCGAGACCGGCTATATCGATTACCCCAGCCAGGAACGCGCCACCAATCTGGCCGAGTCGGAAATCGCCAGCAAGTCGGTGATCTTCCAGCACTACGCCTGGAACGACTACCACTATTGCGCCGGCCCCAAGGGCTGCCAGGAACCCGCCGGACCTGCCGCCGCGTGGGTGCAGCGCGCCTACTACGTATCCCGGCACGACGTTGCCCCGCAGGTTTACCCCGACGGACGCGGCGGACTCGTCGTGTTTGCCGCGGGCGAGACCAACGCCGCCGTGAACAGCTGGGATTCCGGCGAAAAGCGCTGGCACAGCCTGGGCGGCCGGACCACCGGCCCCGTGGTGTCGTTTGCCCACGCCGACGGCACGGCCGGCCTGATGGCGCGCGACCCGCTGGGCGGCGTCTGGGCCAACAAACAGCGCCATGACGGCACCTGGCAGGGGTGGCAGGCGCTCGGCGGCCTGCGCGTCACGCAGATCCCCGCCGTCGCGCCGCGCGGCGAGGCCGCCGCCGTCGCGCTGGGTTATGACGGCGTGCTGCACTGGATCACGCCGTCCGGCATCGATGGCAGCTGGAGCACCTGGCAGGCGCTGCCGCCGCTGGAAGGCGCATCGGGCTCACCGGCCGCGGCGCGCGGTTCGGATGGACGTTACGTCGTGTTTGCGATCGCCGCCAAAGGCGAACTCTTCTATACCCGCCAGCTCCCGGCCGCCAAGGGCCAACGGTCGGAATGGCAAGGCTGGCGCCACGTCGCCGCGCCGGAAGCGGCCGGCGGACTGGCCGCCATCCGCAACCACGAAGACCGCGTCGAGCTTTACTTCCGCCAGCGCGCCAACAACCACCTGACCAAGCTGGTCGAAGCCGGCGACACCACCGACCTGAACATGGACTGGAGCGCGCCGGCCGACTTGGGCGTGCCCTACATCGGCCGCCCCGCCATCCACGCCGACAACGCCGGCAACGTCGTGCTCGCGATCCTGGAGCGCGCGGGCGGACAGCTCTGGCTGCTTGAACACGGCAAGCTTGGCAAGCTGGACGCCGAAGCCGCATCGCCACCCGCCATCAGCCTGGTCGACGGCACGCTGTATCTGGTTGCACGCGCCGCCGGCGCACCGCAGCGCTACCAGGTGCTGTCGCGCCAACGTGGCGTCTGGGCTGCCAACCTGACGCTGGACGGCGTTCCGGCCAGCGGCGGCGGCCCGTTCACGGCAGTGGCCGCACGGCCTGCCGATCTGCCCAATCTGGGCGCCGCCAGCGCAAACAAGGCCGTCGTGGTCCGGCCATCCACGGCTGAACCGGCTGCGCTGACGGTCGAGCGCATGCCCGCCCAGACCTCACGCGTGGCGACGCCGACCCGCGTGCAATGACAAAAATGCCCGCTGGGCGCGGGCATGACGCTTGCTGACCTCCGGGGCGTCTCAACCCGGAGGATAGAAACATGTCAGACGACCTGAGCAAACGCGGTCCCCAGGACCGTTCCCGGATCAACGTCAATGAACCGCATGAGCTGCGCTACTGGACCCAGGCGCTCGGCGTCAGCGAAGCCCAACTGCGCGACGCCGTGAAAGCGGTCGGGCCATCCGCCACGGCCGTGCGCGAGCATCTCCGGAAGTGATCTGAGGCAGGCCCCGTTTGCGGGGCTTGTCATTGCGTACCCGTCTTCCCGATCGCTGAAGACGCCATTTCAACGTGCTCGCCCCCCACCTCCAGGCAATGAGTCATTGCGGTCTTTACGCACGTGCGATAGCAGGTCAGACAGCTATCGATACAGCATTCCATTTCGTTCGTTTCGGCAATCATGTCGGCTCCTTGTGCCGTGACATCCTTGAACGTCAGCACATGGCGTTCCTGTCTGAATGCGCGAAACCCTCTTGCGCACGCACCGCGGCGCGCGTCCTGCGGGGCCGGTTGCAGCGCACCGTCTTCTTGCCTAGCGATGCCGTTTGCGCGCCAGAAACGGCGCCATGCACCGGCGCGGCTCGTCGGTGGTGAAGGCTTCACCAAAGGCCTCGACGCTACGGTCCAAACCGGCCTGAATCGACGATTCCGCCCAGTAACGCAGCAAGGCCTTCTGCGACCGCACGGCACGCGGGCCGCTGGCGGCAATCGGCGCCACGGTCTGTTCGACCAGCGCGTCCAGCCCTCCGGGCTCGCATAGGAACTCCAGAAACCCCCAATCCCGCGCCTGCGCCGCGTCCACCGTTTCGCCGGTAAGCAGCAGCCAATTGGTCCGGCCCTGGCCGATCAACGCAGGCAACAACAGCGCATGGATCACCGAGGGAATCCCGACGCGCACCTCCGGCATACCAAACACGCCGTCCGCCGACCCCAGCCGGATGTCGCAGGCGGCCGCCAGCTCCATGCCGGCGCCGAGGCAAAAGCCGGGCAACCGGGCAATGGTCGGCACGAGAATGTCCGCCACCGCATCGCAGAGGTCGCGCAGCCGCGTGATGAAGGCACGTGCGCCGGGCGGGTCCAGCTCGGCCATTTCATGAATATTTGCCCCACCCACGAAGGCCTTCTCGCCCGTCCCGCGGATCACCACGGCGCGCGCGTCATCCTGCGCCGCGATCCAGCGCGCCGCCTCGGTCAGGCTCAGTGTGACGGCCGACGCCAGGATGTTCAGGCTCTTGGCATCGTGGATCTGCAGGGTATAGACGCCGCGTGCGTCGCGCGTTACGACGGCATGGGTGAATTCAGGAATGGGCGCAGTCATGAAGTCTCCGGTTTTTTGGCGGGTAGCCGCCGATGCTAACGGCCGGGTCCGGACACGACAACCCATGGCCTGCTCGACCCGATCGAATACGGCCTCGCCTTCCAGTGGCCGCGGAACGCGTTCCTCTCGTACACTTGCCGCATGCTACGCATCGACAATCTCAGCAAGCGCTACGGCGACTACATCGTGTTCCAGGGACTGACGCATACCTTTGCGCCGGGCTGCGTGGCGCTGTGCGAAGAAGACAGCACCGGCAAGTCCAGCCTGCTGAACATCATCGCCGGCGCCCTCGCGCCGGACAGCGGCGACGTGCACATCGACGGCCACTCGCTGCGCGACGCGCCGCAAGTTGCGCAGTCCCGCCTGGCCTGGGTGCCGGACAATTGCATGGCGTTTCCCGAGCAGACGGGACGCGGCCTGCTGGAACAGGCGGCCCAAGCCAAAGGCGTGACGCTGGACGACTCGATATGGGAACTGGCCCGCCAGCTTGGTCTTGAGCCGCATCTGGACAAGCGTTTCGAGCAGATGTCCACCGGCACGCGTCGCAAGGTCTACCTGACCGCCGCCGCGCTGGGCAATCCGGCGGTCGTCGTGGCCGACGGCCCCAGCAACGGGCTGGACGCCCAGGCGCGCGGCGTGCTGGCTGAGGTGTTCAAGCGCTGGGCGCAAGACCGCGTCGTGCTGTTTGCCAGCCACGACCCTGAACTGGTGCAGGCCTGCGGCGCCACCACCGTCAACGTGGCCGACCTGCGCTGAACCCACTGCGGGGCACGTCGTTCAAAACCGGATCGTCACCCCCGCGATCGGCCCCTGCAACACCACGTCGTACTTGAAGCCGTTGCGTTCGTAGTCCACGCCCATCGCGCGGTATCCCACTGTGGCCGACACCGACTTGTTGAAGTTGTAGCCCACGCCAAGCCCCAGGTCCCAGTCCGCCTGCGCGCCCCCTGCCCCGATCATGCCCCAGCCCGTCAGATAGGCCCTGGAATGAAAGTTGTAGGTGCCGCGAACGCCCACCATGGCGTCCACCCACGTCGCGCTGTCGCTGTGCTTTGTGCCCCGTGTCAGCGGACCATTGAACCTAATGCTGTTGTCCACCGACCAGACCCGCAGGCCGCCTACCACGTCCAGGCTGTGCTCTGACCTGTCCAGCACGGAATAGCCCGCGCCGATCATGCCCGTGAACGACTCGTTCTTCACGTCCGCGCTGTCGGCCAGAATTCCCCGCGGCGTGTCGCCTTGCGCGCCGACCTTCACGTACAGCAGGTCGCCAAAGATGCTGTACCGGCCTTTGCGCGCATCGCCCATCAGCATGGCCGCGAAATCCAGGTTGTCGAAGATCTTGTCGAAGCTCGCATCGACGTCGACGGGCGGTAGCCGCCGATGCGTGATCTTCCCGGACAGCGCCGGCGCCCATAAATACGGCGACACCGAGAACTTCCATTCGTCGGAAACTGCTGCGTCGACGGCGGGTGCCGTCTGCGGCTCGGCCGCAAACGCGGTTCCGGCATGCAGCGCGGTGCATGCCGCACAGGCAAAGACGTGCATTTTCATCGCGTATCCTCCGGCCCGAAGGCGTATGCAGACAGGCGGGCCGCACCCCGGAAGGTCCTGGGCGCGCCCTGCCGCCATGACCGCGTCAGCTCACGCGCCGCACCGGCGGCACCGTCCACGAGCCATTGATGATGGAAGGATCGCTTTCGTTCGGCCAATACAGACGCATCATCAGAATGAACCGGCCCTTGGGGGCCGGCAGCCAGTTCGACTCCATCTCCGGACCCGGCGATTCGTTCTGGATCAGCAGATCAATCGACCCATCGGGCTTGCGCTTGAGCGGCTGGCGCTCGCTGATGGAATAGCGGTTCAGCGGGTTATCGACGAAGAAGTAGTTCTGGTCATACATGGTCAGCGACCAGAATCCCGACACGGGTGGTGCCAGCCCCTTGCGGAAGGTCAGGACGTACTTTTCCGAGCCGTTGTATTCGCGCTGGATGGCGCCATTGGCCGAGCGCAACGAGGTCGGATAGACCGCGTCCTGCGGGCGGTTCGCGCCCAGCCCGATCGCGGTGATAAGCGCACGCTGCAGATAGTTGGTGCCGTAGATGCCGGTCTTGGTCGTGAAGCCCCATCCATCGATGTGCTGGATGTCGCCATCGTTGGACCGGAAGTGCGCCATGATGCGTGCGAAGCCGGTTTCCGGCACACGCTTGGCAAAATCGGCGGGCAATTTGGACTTGTCGAAATCCTGGCCCGGCACGATGCCGATCGTCGCCAGTTTCTCGACCATGGGCGCGTCGGCCACCGTCGGGGGATTGCGCTTGAGCAGTTGCGCGAACAGCGAAAAATACTCGGTCGCATCCATGTTGTTGACCTGGTCGCGCACCGGCGTCTTCATGTCGATGGCCGAATCGACCTTGCCCTGCGGCGCCTTCCAGTCCTTGCCCCAGCCGCTCAGCGGCGCAAGCTTCACCTGGTCCTGTAGCTTGTGCACCTCGGCGTAGTCTTCGGGCGTGCCCGTGCAATAGATGCGGCCCAGCAGCCAGACGATGCTTGTCGGCGACTTGCACTGCTTCATGCCCTGCGGCACCGTTCCTTCCCAGCCCGGCCCCGTCACGATGAAGGTCTGCGCGCCCGTGCCAGTCGTGCGCTTGCCGGGCACGTCGAACACGGTCGTCCAGCCGTCCAGCAGCGGAAACAGCGCGTAGCGGCCGTTCAGGTCGGGCAGGCTGACGACCCAGGGTTCGTCGCCCACATCAAAAAACGCCGTGGTGTACAGCGTGTCGGCGTTTGGCGCCGTCACGTCGCGGAACTTGGCGTCCGGGTACTGACGCAACTTGATGAGTTGGCCCATCGGCGCGCGCGTGCCCTTGGGTTCGGCGACGTTGGTGATCACCCGGCGGGTCATCTCCATGGTCACCAGCGGGTAGGCGTAGATGTAGGCGTCGGTGGCCAGGACGAAACGGTCATCGGCTTCAGGCAGATTGGCGACCAGCCCTTCCGAGGCGGCGGCCGAGGCCCGGAAGGCCGGCCCCAGCGATCCTGCAGCCAGCAGGGCCAATCCCCCTGCGTTCAGTTTGCGGCGAGTTAGCTTCATTGTTGTCGCTCCTAATGGATGTGTTTGGCGAAGTTCACTGAGGGGACTTCCAACATGCACGACGATGTTTTTTCTAGCTAATGCGCGTTCGGTGTCGATGTGGCGGGCACGCTCCGTGGATCAAGGTCAGTGGAAACGAGGGGAAAGGGACGACAGTGCGCCGCCGCAAAACGAGGCGGCGGTATGGAGCGGCGCGAACGGGGATAGACGGCGTGTGCGTGAGGCGCACCGGCCTGCACGAAGGAGGTGGACGTCCAAGAATGGGCTCCCTGACAAAGACAGAGAAAACGCACCACTGAACACTTTCTGCTGCGGACCATCCATACGGCCGACTCGCACAACGGCAAATCGGCCTTGGTCAATCTATGCGCAGTTTTTCAGCCACTCAAGTAGCCGGAATGACTACGACCATCCGACATTGGTAGCAATCCGGCCAGCTGGGGCGTCGCCCTGGTCAGCCGCGCCCCGCACGCTGGTCCGAGACTTCCCGCGACCGCCGCTTCTTCCACCAGATCACCACGCCGGTTACGCTCAGCATCGCAACGACCAGCCCCAGCGCGCAGACCACGATCCGGCCGGCAAGCCCGCCGATCTGGCCGCTGTGCAGCGGAAACTGCATCTGCGTGAAGACGTCGGCCGCGGTGCCGTGGCCGGGTTGCGTCACCCCCACCCGCGCGCCGGTGTGCGCGTCGTAGTACAGCATGGGCGATCCCAGGCCTTGCCCCCGGTCGTGATGCGACGGCCACAGCAGCGCCAGGTACAAGCCCAGTTCGCTGAAGTGGCTGACGCCGCTTACGCGCTGCGGCCACCCCTGCGCCTCAGCATACGCGTTGGCGCGGGCGCGAACGGCGTCAAAGCCCACTACGGACAGCGCATCGCACCCCGCGGCCGGCGTGCTGGCCGTGGGAATCGGCGTCAGCGTCGACACGGCCGACAAGGCCGGCCGGAACAATTCTTCGCGCAGGTTCAGGTAGGCGCTGCTCAGCGCCAGCAGCACCAGCGCCAGCCATAGCCACAATCCAAAGGCGCGATGCAGGTCCAGGTTCAGCCGGTACGCTCCCGCGCCGCGCTTGATAAGCCATGCGGGCTTCCATTTCGCCATGCGCAGCCCGCCGCGCGGCAACGTCAGGTAAACGCCCACAAAGCTGTCCACCAGCCAGATCAGCGCGATGCCGCCCATGAACCACCACCCCCACAAGCCCGGCACATACAGGCTGTGATGGATCTGCAGCATGAACGGGACGAAGCTTTCGGCCTGCAGGCAACAGGCCCGGCGCGAACGCTTGCCCTGGATCTCACCGGTGCCCGGGTCGACGTACACCTCGTCATAGCTCAGCGGCGGACGTCCGGCCCGCGCCGACACGAACGCCAGCGCCGTGCGGCCGGGCGTGCCATCGTGCGTCACGTAGTCGACACGCAGCGCGGGATCCGATGCCTCGATGCGCGCCGCCAGCGCATCAAAGCCCAGCGGCGGCGCAGTGGAACGCGCCTGGTGAAAACCGGGATTGAGCCACGCGTCGATGTCGTGGCCAAACGCCAGGATGCTGCCGGTCAGCCCCGCCACCGTCAGGAACAGCGCGGTCAGCAGACCGGCGTAGCGGTGCAGCCAGACCCAGGTCTGGCGCTCTCCCAGCCAATGCCGGCCTGCGGCCATCAGAAGTCGACGCTGGCCGACAGCATGTACGTGCGCGGTGCGGCGGACGTGACCATCTGGTACGCGGGCGACGAATCCCAGTAGCGGCGGTTGAACACGTTCTCCACAGCCGCCCGGAACACCACGTTGCGGTCGGCGATGCGGGTTGCATAGCGTGCGCCCACGTCGAAACGCGTCCAGGCCGGCACGGTTGCGTTGTTGTCCGCATCCCACGGGATGGAAGAGGTGTAGATCATGCGCGCTGTCGCGGTCAGCCCGGGGACCTGCGCGATGTCGTATTCCGCGCCCAGCTTGACCGACCACGTCGGCACGCCCGACGCCTTGGCGCCGTTGAATTCACCGCCCGGGGTTTCGGTCAGAATGGCACGCGTCCACGCCACGCCGGCCAGCAGCCGCAGGCCGCGCGCAGCCTCGCCAGCGACGGACAATTCCAGCCCGCGATTGCGCTGCTCGCCCGCCAGGCGATACACGTTGTCCGCGCCCAGGAACCCGCTGGGCCGCTTGATCTGGAAGGCGCTCAGCGACGTGAAGAACGTGCCCCAGTCCATCTTGGCGCCCACTTCAAACTGCTTGGATACGAACGGTTCGAACACCTCTCCCGCGTTCACCGCGGTGGCCGGCGCCACGGCGCCCTGCGCCAGCGCCTCGACGTAGTTGGTGTAGAGGGAAAGCTTGTCGGTCGGCTTGACGACGAGGCCTACCGCCGGCGTGTTGGCGCTGCGGGTGTAGTTGGACTGCCACACGCCGGTATTCCAGACATAGGAATTCACGTCGATCTTCTGATGGCGCATGCCCAGCGTCAGCAGCACGCGCTCGTCCAGCATCGACAGCGTGTCGGTGATGGCGTAGCTGCGCAACGTCATGTCGTTCTGCGGCACCATCGTGCCGTTCAGGCCGAAGTTGTCGGGCTCCGACAGGCTGGTCGGGTGATAGATGTTGCTGAACTCGTTCCACGACGACTGCGGCTGATAGCCGCTGACCTTCGAGTCGTAGTCGGTCACGGCCAGCACGGCGCTGTGCTTGATGGGGCCGGTGTCGAACTGGATGCGCGTGTTCAACTCGCCGCTGCGCGTCTTGTTGCGTTCCTTCAGCCCGAACGCCGTGAAATCCAGGTCGCCGGCGTCGTTGATGATGACGCCCCACGGCGAATTGGCCTTGCGCGTCGTCTCGGCCAGACCGAACGCGCCGCCGATGCTCCAGTTGCGGGTCAGGTCGTACTCGGCGCGCACCATGGCGAACGCATAATCCTTGTCCTGGTACGACCACGACGGATACGGATTGATGTCGCCGCGCGGCGCCGACGGCGGAAACGCGGTCGTGACGAAATAATTGTTCCGCGCGCCGCTGACCTTCTGGTTGCTGGCGCCCAGATCCGCGCTGGCGCGCAGCCGGTCACCACGGTAGTCCAGCCCCAGCGTCACGTTCGAGGCGCGCGGCTTCTCGTTGTCGACCGACCCTTCTCCGTCGCGATAGGCCGCGTTCAGCCGCACGCCAAACTTGTTGTCCTGGCCGAAGCGCCGGCCGATGTCCACATTGGCGCCCAGGTTGGCGTCGCCCACATAGCTGGTCGTAAAACGCGTCAGCGGCGTGTCGTCCGCCCGCTTGGGCACCAGGTTGATCGCGCCGCCCGCCGTGCCGCGCGGCGCGCTGCCGTTGAGCAGCGTGCTCGGCCCCTTGAGAACTTCGATGCGCTCCAAGCCTTCAAGCTGCACGCCTTCGGAATTGGCGATGCCGTACAGGCCGTTGAAACCGATCTCCGCGCGGTTGACGACAAAGCCGCGGATATTGAAGTTGTCGAAGAACCATGGCCCCGCACTGACGACGCCGGGATCGTTCGCCATCACGTCCGCCAGGCTGCGCGCCTGCTGGTTCAACACCAGTTCCGACGTGTACGCCGTCACGTTGAATGGCGTGCTCATCATGTCCACATTGCCCAGCATGCCCAACCGCGCGCCGCGCGCGATCTGGCCGCCCGCGTAGACCGGCGGCATTTCATCCGGCTTGTTCTCGCTGGCGCCCGTCACGGTGACGGCGGGCAATTGAGGCACCGGCGGATTGGCGCCGGACGACTGCGCGAAGGCGGAGGGGCCGAAAGCGGTGGGCGCGCCCAGGGCGGCGGACAAGGCGATCGCGAGCTTGCGGCGACGGGTGGGGACAGGCATGCAGTGCTCCAGGTTCTGTACGAAGGACGGCGGGCGCGGCGGACGTTCGACGGTCAACCCGTCGATGCGTCGTCGCTCGAGGAATGCGCTTGGGTGATGCTGTCAACGCTGGTTTTTATTGTCTTTATGCGCCGGCCCGCCGGCGTACCGAAACGTTCCGCCGAAGCCGAAACGCCCGCTGCATTGGTACGTAGACCGGAGATCGCACGAACGGCGTGACCGCCCGCACAGATGTGTCCGAGTATAACTAAGAATCAAACTCATTCAATATGAAATTTTCGCGATTCGCTTATGCGCGAAAACGGATGCCCTGCGGTGCCACGGCACTTGGCCAGCGGCCCGCAGCTTGTGGACCGATCCGGCCTACTTCCGGTTGCCCAGCGACAGCGGCACGCCCCACACCGGATCCTGCATGCCCTGCTTGCCCAACGGCGTGATCTGCATCGGCTTGAGCTTGGCCAGCAGCTCACGCTGCGCGTCGGTCAGGTTCGTGCGCTGCGCGAAGTACTTCTGCGCGAAGTCCATCGGCGCCGGCCACGTGTACACCGTGAAGTCCTCCAGCGGGCATTCGATCATCTTCGGATCGACTGCGCGGCACGCGGACTGCTTGAACTTGTAGCTGGGCGTCCTCATGTGCATGCGCTGGCTCAGCACCAGGTCGCCGCCCTTGAGCGTGAAGCTGGCCAGCGCCAGCTTGGGCACCACGCGCGACTGCACCTTGATGGCGGGGATGTCGCGCGACGTGGTGTCTTCGTAGTAGCCGGCACGCGATCCGGGCGTGGTCTCGGTGACCTGCTGCTCGCCCCAGGCCACGCAGGCGCCCGATGCGCGGTGCACGGCCGTGCAGACCTTTTCGGTTCGCGTCTGGCTGCCCGTCGTGCCTTCGTGCCAGTTGGTCTCTTTGTAGAACTCGCGATACAGCTCCGGCGACAGATAGGTGGTGCCATTGGCGCCACGGCCCGAGCCCACCGCGCCGGCGCGCGCGCCGATGTCGTCCAGCCTGGCATTGAGTTTGTAGTCGTCCCCGCCCGTCAGCAGGTACTTGCCAGGCGGCAGGATGTGGACCTCGAAGGCCTTGAACAGGTACGTCGTGTCCTTGTCGCGTTGCAGCGAGTTGTTCTGGAACTTGCGCCCGAACGTGATGCGCGGATCGGGCTCGAACATCCAGACGGTATTGCCGGTCCACGTCGTCATCTTCATGGCGTCCTTCAACGTGGCGTGCGGCATCAGGTCCGCAACCAACACCACCGCCATGCCGTCCTTCATCGCCTCGCCGATCAGATCGACCAGTTGCCCATAACGCTTGTCGTCTGCGGTGCCCGCGCCGTTCGAATCCGGGATCGTGACGCAGCCCGACAGGGTCAGGGCGAGCATCAGGGCACAAAGAGCAAGTTGCGGGCGCGGCAGGGACATGGGATCGATCCTCGGTGGAAATGGACTGGAGCAATGTGCGCGCATCCTACCGGGTTGCATACGGATCGCAACATCCGGTTTGGCAGCTGAAACACATGGTGGCAGGCCAGACGATGCATCTTGGCGAGACTACGGGGCGTGCGTGCCCCGCACGCCGTAAAACGTTGTTGCGAATGTTTCGCTCCCCTGGGCGGGGACTGGATACCCCACCGGCTTGTCCGCCATCAATGCGTACTGCGGCGAAAGCCGTGCCACCGTCGCCCGGTTCGTTACACTCGCGCTCTTTGCAGCCGAGCGGCGCCCGCCCGGGCGCCAGCCACGAAAGTCCCGATGACAAACACAAGAAAGCGGCTGACGGCAATTGCGTGCCTGTTCACCGCATTGCTGGGCGCCTGCACCGGCAAAGGCCCGATACGCGACGTCGAACGCACGATCACGGACCACTACGGCGCCGACCTGCACATCGTCAGCATGCGTCCGCTGCGGCCCTCGGCGCCGCTGGCCCGCTGGAACGGCGTATACGGCATCTATCTGCAGGACCGCATCGACACCGAGCAATTCATGGTGCGGCTGGGACCGGACGAGGGGCTGGCCACGCTGACCGGCCGCATCGACGCCGCGCGTCAGGAAAAAGACCGGCACGTGGCGCGGCAAAAGGCGGCGTTGGCGCAATTGCAGGCGCTGGGCTTGCAGGGCGATGCGTTCTCGTTGCAGGCGACGTCCATCTACGGCAGCGCACGCTGGAGGGTGGCGGTCTTTGCGGATATGGATGCGTTGCGCCAGGACAGCGCCATGCTGGACGACGCGGCGTGGCGGGCGTTGGGCCGCATTGCGCACGCCGGTCTTGCCCCGGAACCGACGATCAGCCTGCTCCCCGCAACGCAACGCGCCGAGTATCGGGCAGTGCTCGACAAGGGCTATCACGGGCGGATCGAGTTCATCGGCGGCGAGCCGGCAACCTTCCTGCAAAGCCTGGAAGACGGGGCCGACGCATGGTGGATGGTCGATGCCACCGCCCTGCCCGCGCCGCATATCGTGACTGAGCGGCAAGCGAGCCTGCGCGAGGCCTGCTATACGGCCATCGCCACGCTGCGCGCCGACAATCACTTCAAAGCGCGCCACGGCATCTATGTGCAGCCGCGTATGAACGTATTGCAGGCGTATCGCATCGCAGACCGGTTGCGCGACGCCGGTCTGCGCCAAGGCCACACGGCCTACGCCGTGCTGGACCGCGTCGACGGGCGCACTGTGCTGCGCGGCATCGTCGCGGAAGACGCACCGCACGGCCCCGATGCCTACGCCATCGACGCCGTGTACGCGTACGAATTCGCCTTCGCCACCGGCAAGCTGCAGCTACGCCGCCTGCCGGGGTGATGGCGACAGGCTTTAATTGTCAGCGCGCACGAATAGCGCCAGACGATTCCAGTCATCGACCCCGAGCAGCAAGCGGTCACCCAGCGGCTTGAGGACGAAGTCCCCGCGCTGGTTGTGCTGCATCTTGATCAGGCCGCCTTCCCGGCGCGCCTTCATGGTCAGCGATCCGTCGTCCTTGACCACGCCATCCGCCCCGAAGACCAGTTTGCGCAACGTGCCGATCGGACGCTTGAAGGTGCCCTGCGGCAGTTGTGCCGGCGCGGCCTGCGCCAACGCCTCGGTGGTCAGCGGCGCCAGGCTGTCGGCCAGCGTGCACGCATCGGGACTGGCGATCGGCGCCGCGCACGCATGTTCCAGCATGGGCCGGGCATCCAGGTATCGGCCCGCGGTCCAGGCTTCTTCGGCCGCCAGCGTGCACGTGCTGGCGGAGATGCCCTTCAGGCACGCGGCCTGCAGCGTCTTGTGCGCCGCCTCGCCCAGCGGCGCGGGCTGGCCGCCTTCGCCGGGTTCCAGCCCGCCGGCTTCGCGCCAGGCGTCCGGCAGTTTCTTGCACACGAACGGCAGGCCGCTTGCGCACATGCTTTCCAGTTCCTTGACGGACGTCTCGTTGTACGCGTCCAGGCATTCCATCATGCCCGCCTTCCAGCACAGCGGCCAGACCTTGGTCTGCGGCAGTTCCGTGGGCGCGGCGCACGGCGCGGAGGTCTTCAGCGCGTAGACCATTTCAAAGCCCACGTCGATCGACTTGCCATCCGGGGAAAGCTTGTATTCATCGTCCAGGCCAAGGTCCAGGTTATAGAAGCCCAGCTTGCCGTTTTCGATTTTGTAGTAAAGCAGCTCGGGACCGTTCAGCGCACTCTTGCGGATGAGGTTGGAACTCAGCACCCGCATCTGGCCCCTTCCGCCGTCGTACTCGTACAGTCCGCACTGAAGCGGCGCCGAAGACTGCGCGTGCGCGGCCGGCGCAAGCAGCGCCGCCAGCAGAAGAACAGTCAACACCGCGCAAAGACGATGGAGCGATTGCGCGATGCGGCTGCGCAAGCGGGAGTGACGGTACATGAGTGATCAAGCCTATTAATGATTCGAGACGCGCGGCATGGCCGCGCGCCGGGCGGTCTGCGCCCGCCGGCATTCTAAATAGGCTTGATGTCACGCCGGCGAAAAACGGCCGGACTGTTTGATCTGTGTTGAACGAAACCCGCTTATGTCCCCGGCAATGCGCGCGGCAGGTCGGTACCGTAATCGTCTTGGGCATACACCATCGCCGGCACGGGCGACAAGAGGCGGCCGCCTTGCTCCCATAGCGATTCAACCCAATCGGCCGCCACGTCGGCGATCGCGTCTTGCACGCAGAACGCCGGCTCGCTCGAGAACATGGGCACCGGCGGCTCCAACCCCGCTTCGCCGTGCACGACGTCAAAGAGATCGCGGTACCCTTCGATGGCTTTGTTAAGCACATACAGATCCGGCCCTTCCAGGCCGATCACCACCGAAAAAGTCCCCTCGCCGCCCTGGTCGGGAAAGATGCCGAACTGGATTTCGCGCGCCTTCTCGGGCAATCGCGCGAACATGCCGGCCAGCGTGCGCAAGGCGGCCGCCGTGTGCGCGTCCAGGATGCGGCGCAGCGCGTCTTGATAGTCGTGTTTTGTCATCGCGCCAGCATAGCGCACGGCGGCATCGCATCACGCGTCGGACGGCATCTGCGCCAACAGCTTGTCCAGTGTCACGGGATAATCCCGCACGCGCACGCCGGTCGCGTTGTACACCGCATTGGCAATCGCCGCCGCCACGCCGCACAGCCCCAATTCTCCGACGCCCTTGGCTTTCATGGGCGAAGACACCGGATCGTCTTCGTCCAGAAAGATGACCTCTTGGCGCGGGATGTCGGCATGGACGGGGACCTCGTAGCTGGCCAGGTCGTGATTCACGAAGAATCCCGCGCGATGGTCAACCGCCAGCTCCTCCATCAATGCCGCGCCCACGCCCATCGTCATCGCGCCAATGACCTGACTGCGCGCCGTTTTGGGATTGAGGATGCGGCCTGCGGCGCAGACCGCCAGCATGCGGCGCACGCGGGTCTCGCCGGTGGCGGCGTCCACGGCCACTTCCACGAAGTGCGCGCCGAACGTGGACTGCTGGAATTTCTTGTCCAGGTCGCCGAACTCGATGGCGTCTTCACCAATGAGCTCGCCGCCCGACACCGCGCGCGTCAGGGGCGCGCTGCGTCCGCTGGCATCCGTGACCGCGCCGTTGGCGAACACCACGCCCTGCGCGTCGAATCCCAATCGCTCCACGATCAGCGTTCGTAGTTTTTCGCAGGCGGCATACACGCCCGCCGTCGAACTGTTCGCGCCCCACTGCCCGCCCGAGCCCGCGGATACGGGAAAGGCCGAATCGCCTAGCCGCACCACCACGCGGGACAGCGGCACGCCCAGCATCTCGGCGGCGGTCTGCGCAATGATGGTGTAGCTGCCCGTTCCGATGTCGGTCATGTCGGTCTCAACGATGACGCGCCCCGCCGCGTCCAGCCGCACGCGCGCGGCCGACTTGGTCACCAGGTTGTTGCGAAAGGCGCTGGCCACGCCCAGCCCGATGAGCCAACGTCCTTCGCGCCGCGCGCCGGGCTTGGGATCGCGCTTATCCCAGCCGAAATGCCGGGCGCCGGTCTGCAGGCATTCGACGAAACGCCGCTGGGAGAACGGCCGCGACGGATCGGTGGGATCCACCTGCGTGTCGTTGAGTACGCGAAATTGCACGGGGTCCATGTCCAGCGCCTGCGCCATCTCGTCGATGGCAATTTCCAGCGCCATCATGCCGGGCGCCTCGCCGGGTGCGCGCATCGCATTGCCTTCAGGCAGATCCAGCGTCATCAGGTTCAGCGCGGTGCGCTGGTTGGCGCCGGCATACAGCAGCTTGGTCTGCTGCACGGCCTCTTCGGGCTGGCCGTCCGGCAGGTCGCCGGACCAGCTCTCATGCGAGATCGCCGTCAGCTTGCCGTCGCGCCCAGCGCCCAGCCGGATGCGCTGGATCGTGGCGGGCCGGTGCGTCGTGTTGTTGATGATCAGCGGACGCGGCAACGCCACCTTGACCGGCCTGCCGGCCGCTCGGGCGCCCAGCGCCGCCAGCAAGGCGTCCGCCCGCACGAACAGCTTGCCGCCGAAGCCGCCGCCGATGTAGGGCGAGATCAGGCGCACATTCTCCTTGGGAATGCCCAGCGTCCTGGCCACATCGGACCGCCCCCAGGCGATCATCTGATTGGAAGTCCATATCGTGAGCTTGTCGCCCTTCCAGACTGCAAGCGAGGCGTGCGGTTCCATCATCGCGTGCGATTGGTCGGGCGTGGTGTAGGTGTGTTCGACCGTGACCGGCGCCGCGGCAAACGCAGCGTCGAAGTCGCCCGCGTCCGTTTTCGGGATGTGCTTTCCGGCGTCGCCGTGGTCCCGCTTCTGCGCAGCCAGGTCGAAGGCGCCCTCGCGCCGAACGTACTGTACGCGAATCAGTTTGGCGGCCGCGCGGGCCTGCTCGAACGTATTGGCCACCACCAACGCAATCGCCTGGTGATAGTGCTGGATGTCCGGACCGCCCAGCAGCGTGGCCGTGTTCATCTTGCCCTTGCCCAGCTTGCCGGCATTCTGCGCGGTCACGATGGCCAGTACACCCGGCGCCCGGCTCGCAAGCTCGGTATCGATGGCCGTGATGGCGCCCTTGGCAATCCCCGCGCCCACCACGTAGCCGACCGCGGGATTCGGCGCGATGTCGTGGTGCTCGTACGCGTAAGGGGCCTGGCCGCTGGTCTTGAGCGGTCCATCGATGCGATCGACGGGCTGGCCCACGACCTTGAGCTGATCGATCGGGTTCTGTGTCGCGGGAGTATCGAATTTCATGAGTTCACGCCCTCGCTTCCATCAAGACCGAACCGAGCGCGCGGCGCGCCAGCGTCAGCTTGAAACCGTTATCCGGCGTCGGCTTGGCGCCGGACAGCAGCGCATCGGTCACGCGCGCCGCGCCGTCCGGCAAATACGCTTCTGCCGCTTCGCTGCGCCAGGGCTGCGGCGCCACGCCGCCCAGCGCCACCCTGCCGGTGCCATCGTCCTGCACGACGGCGGCCACCGCCACCAGCGCGAAGGCGAACGACGCGCGATCGCGCACCTTGCGGTAGAGGTGTTTGCCGCCCAGCGGTTTGGGCAGCACCACCGCAGTGATCAGTTCGCCGGCCGCCAGATGGGTCTCGATATGCGGCGTGCCGTCCGGCGGGCGATAGAAATCGGCGATGGGAATCACCCGCCGCGTGGCGTCGGGACGCACCGTCTCGATCTTCGCGTCCAGCAGGCGCATGGCCACAGCCATGTCGCTGGGATGCGTGGCGATGCAGGCGTCGCTGGCGCCGATCACCGCCAACTGGCGCGACACGCCCCCGATTGCGGAACAGCCGCTGCCGGGCACGCGCTTGTTGCAGGGTTGGTTGGTGTCGTAGAAATACGGGCAGCGCGTGCGTTGCAGCAGATTGCCGGCGGTCGTGGCGCGGTTGCGGATCTGCCCCGACGCGCCAGCCAGCAGCGCGCGCGCCAGCACCGCATAATCACGCCGCACCACGTCATGGGCGGCAAGGTCCGCATTGCGCACCACGGCGCCGATGCGCAGCCCGCCGTCGTCCGTGGGTTCGATGCGGTCCAGGCCCAGGCCGTTGACATCGACCAGGTGGACGGGCGTTTCGACTTCAATCTTCATCAGGTCCAGCAGATTGGTGCCGCCTGCAATGAACCGCGTGCGCGGCTCGCGAGCCGCGCTGGCAGCGGCTTCGGCATCGGTGCCGGGACGCTCGTACGTGAACGATCTCATGCCTTGCCCTCCGCGACGTCTTCGATGGCGTCCAGGATGTTGGAATACGCCCCGCAACGGCAGATGTTGCCGCTCATGCGTTCGCGGATCTCCTCGGGCGTCAGCAACGGGCGCTCGGTCAACGAGCCGGTGACATGGCTGGGCATCCCGCTTGCGGCCTCGTCCAGCATGCCGACCGCAGAGCAGATCTGCCCCGGCGTGCAGTAACCGCACTGGTATCCGTCATGCTTGACGAACGCGGCCTGCAGCGGATGCAGCGCGCCCGGCGTGCCCAACCCTTCGATGGTCGTGATCTGCTGGCCGTCGTGCATGACGGCCAGTGTCAGACAGGCATTGATGCGCCTGCCATCCAGCAGCACCGTACAGGCGCCGCACTGGCCATGATCGCAGCCCTTCTTGGTGCCGGTCATGTGCAGGTGCTCGCGCAGCGCGTCCAGCAGGCTGGTGCGCACATCCAGCGCCAATTCATGTGTGCGGCCGTTCACCTGCAGCGTGACCGTGGTAGTCAGGTTGTGCGCCGGCGCGGCGCTTTGGGCTGCGGACATGGTTGTTGTCCCGAGTGCGGTGGCTGAAGCGGCGCCCGCCTTGAGCAGATTGCGCCGCGAAATCTTGATATCGATGGAATTTTCCAAGGCTGGAACTCCTGTGAGCATTCGGCGGGCCGCAGCTCGCCATCAGCGCGCGCTATCAGCAAACCGTGTTCCTGGCGGCGCCGCCCACGGCACACCGGGTGCCGCGCTGCGTCTCGCGTGAAAACGGGGTGAATTTCCCGATAAGATCGTCGTCAATCGATGATAGCGACGGGAACCGCCCGGCCGCCACGCCCGTTTGACAAGAAAATGTTCGATCTCGAAACCAATCCGGACAGCCCCGCGCGCATTCGCTGCGTGGGCATCCTGCTAGCTGCCGGACACGGCCGGCGCTTTGCCAGCGCGGCCGCGGGCCAGGACAAGCTGCTCGCGCCCCTTGCAGACGGCACACCTGTAGTCATGGCGGCCGCGTCGTCCCTGCTGGCCGCGGCGGCCGGCGTCGTGGCGGTCGTCCGCGCGGACAACGACTGCGCCGCGGCACTCCTGGCGCAAGCCGGATGCGAGGTGGTCACGATAGGCCCTTACGCCGATGGCACGAACGGTGGCATGGGCGACAGTCTTGCAGCGGCCGCACGGCACGTCATGCGCACCGCAAGCCCGGACGTGCAATCCTGCCTTGTCGCGCTTGGCGACATGCCCTGGATCCGCGCGGATACCTTCCTGCGCGTTGCAGAAGCGGCAAGGGAGCATCCCATCGTCGCGCCGACATGGCAGGGCCAGCGCGGCCATCCGGTCGCGTTTCAGCGATCGATCTGGCCGGCGCTTGCGGCGCTGGCGGGGGATGTGGGCGCACGTTCCGTATTGGCCCGTCATGGTGTGACCGAGCTGGCGGTCGATGATGCGGGCGTATGCGCCGATGTGGATACACCGGATGATCTGTCCACCGCTGGATGCGGTGGACCGTCTGCGCCGCCCTAGGCGGGCGTCGCGTCGCCGCGCGGCCGCGCGATCACCGCCGCGCCTGCCGACGCCGCGCGCCGCGGCAGGGCCACGCGGAAACTCGTCACGTCGTCACGCGAGTCCGCGCTGATGCAGCCGCCATGCGACACCACGATCTGCTGCGCAATGAAAAGGCCCAAACCCAGTCCGTGGTGACCGCCGGGCCGCCGCGCGCCGCTGCGGAATGGGTTGAACAGATGGGGCAGCAGCTCCGGCGGAATGGTGCCGCCATTCGAAACGGTGACGACAACCTCGTTGGCGTCCTCGCCATTGACCTCGACCCGCACCGGGGCGGTCTTGCTGCCATGGTGCAAGGCGTTGCCCACCAGGTTGGCGATCACCTGCGAAATGCGCTGGCCGTCCCATGCGCCGGCCGCGTCGCCACGGCAGTGCGACGCCACCTGGCGATCGGGAAAGCCCGTGCGCACCTCGTCCAGCGTGCGCTCGACCAGCGCTCCCATGTTCAGTTCCGAGGGCGCCAGCGTCAGCCCGCCCGCCTGGCGAATGCGCGTCACATCCAGCAGGTCTTCGATCAGGCACGACATGCGCTCACTGCTTTGCAGCATGCGCCGCGCCAGGCTCGACACACGTTCGTCGTCGCCCTGGCGCTGCAGCACGGTGGCGCCCATGATGATGGCCTGCAAGGGCGTGCGCAGATCGTGGCTCAGCACGGCCATGAACATTTCGTTGACCCGCAGCGCTTCGGTGCGCTCTTCGAGTTGCTGCGCCAGCGCACGCTTGCGCTCGTGCAATTCGAAGAACACGTTGGCCTTCGTGCGCAGCATGTACGGGTCGACGGGCTTGTACAGAAAGTCCACCGCGCCGCTCTCGTAACCGCGAAACTGCCAGTTCTGTTCGCGCGAGCCCGCGGTGATGAAGATCAGCGGAATGTGGCGTGTGCGCTCGCTGCCGCGGATCAGCTCGGCCAGTTCGAAGCCGTTCATGTCGGGCATCTGCACGTCAAGCAGCGCCAGCGCAACGTCGCCGTGGCGCAGCAGCAGTTCCAGCGCCTGCGGGCCGGACTGGGCCTTCAGCACCTCGACACGGTCGCTGGCCAGCAGCGCCTCGAGCGCAATCAGATTCTCCGGAACGTCGTCGACCAGCAGGCACTTGATGCGGTCGTCGCGGGATGGGGCTGATGTCGGGATCATGGTGTCAATGCGTTTGGGTTTCAGGGCAGCCGCCTTGTGGGCAACTGCGCGAACACGGCGGCAATCTCGTCGGGCGTCAGCGCCCTTGCCGCCGGAACCAGCGTCAGGGCGGCGTCGGGCATCGTAGGTACCGCCGCCGACGCCGGCGCCTGCACCAGCGCGTGGCCGCCGGCGGCATGGATGGCGGCCAGGCCTTCGGCCCCATCCTCATTCGCGCCGGACAGCAGCACGCCAAGCAGCCGCTCGCCATAGCAATCGGCGGCGGACTGGAACAGCACGTCGATGGACGGCCGTGAAAAATGCACCGGCGGGTCGATCGACAGCGCCAGGCGCGGCCCCCGGTCCACCAGCAGGTGGTAGCCGGGCGGCCCGAAATACACGTGCCCAGGCTGTATCGGTTGCTGGTCCTGCGCTTCCTGCACGGGCAAGGCGCAGCGATAGCTGAAGATGTCGCTCAACAGGCTTCGGCGGTCGGACGGCAGGTGCAGGACCACGATCACGCTCGCCTGAAGGCCTGCGGGTAGCGCCGGCAGCAGAACGCTCAGGGCGTCGATAGCGCCCGACGAGCCGCCGATGACGATCGCGTCCCAGGCGTCCGAAGCGTCCACGGACAGATCCGGCCCGCGCGTGGTCACAGGTCGGCCCTTTTACGGTAGATGCGGTCGGCCATCACGAATTCGTCAAAGCCGTCGGCCTGCGCCGTGAATCGCACCGACTCCTTGGACCCCAGGCCCAGGAATCCGCGATGAACCAGTGCATCGTGAAACAGGCCCAGCGCCCGGTCCTGCAGATCGCGCTCGAAGTAGATGAGCACGTTGCGGCACGAGACCAGATGCACTTCCGCAAACACACTGTCGGTCGACAGGCTGTGATCGGAGAACACCATGTGCTCGCGCAGCGTCTTGTCGAACACCACGCGGCCGTACCGCGCGGTGTAGTAGTGCGACAGCGAGTTGCGCCCGCCGGCCTGCGCATGGTTGGCCGTGAACGCCGCTGCGCGCTCCAGGTCGAACACGCCCTGCTCGGCCGCGCGCAGTGCGTGCGGATTGATGTCGGTGGCGTATATCAGCGCGCGGTCCAGCAGCCCTTCCTCGTGCAGCAGGATCGCCAGCGAATAGACTTCCTCGCCCGTGCTGCACCCGGCCACCCACACCTTGATCGAGGGATAGGTGCGCAGGATCGGCACCACCTCGTTGCGCAGCGCCAGGAAATAACTGGGGTCACGGAACATGTCGCTGACCTGCACCGTCAGGTACTGCAACAAGCCGGTGAACACGGCGGGCTCGTGCAGCACGCGGTCCTGAAGCTGCGACAGCGTCTTGCAGTCGAACTCGCCCAGCGCGGTGCGCAGGCGGCGTTTCAGCGAGGCCTGCGCATACTCCCGGAAGTCGTAGTGGTAGCGGTGATAGATCGCATCGAGCAGCAATCGCTGCTCGATGTCTTCGATGTTCGCCTTGTTTTGATTAGGCATGGGCGTGATCGCTGTGTCGTGGCCGGGTCGGGCTTACTTGCGCATCCAGACGCGCACCAGCGACAGCAGGCGCTCGACGTCCAGCGGCTTGGCGATGTAGTCGTTGGCGCCGGCGGCCAGGCACTTTTCCTGGTCGTCCTTCATGGCCTTGGCCGTCAGGGCAATGATGGGCAGACGGCGCCACTCGGGCCGTGCGCGGATCTCGCGCATGGCCGTATAGCCGTCCATCTCCGGCATCATGATGTCCATCAGCACAAGGTCCACCGCACGGTGGCCGTTGACGCCGGCGCGGCCCAGCGCATCCAGCGCCTCGCGACCGTTACGCGCAATCTCGACGTGCAGGCCGGTGGGTTCCAGGATGCTGGACAGCGCAAACACGTTGCGCACGTCGTCTTCCACCACCAGCACCGTGCGGCCTTCCAGCGTCGTGTCGCGGCTGCGCGCCAGCTCCAGCATCTGGCGCTGCTGCGGCGGCAACTCGGCTTCCACCTGGTGCAGGAACAGCGTCACTTCGTCCAGCAGGCGCTCGGGCGAACGCGCGTCCTTGATGATGATCGACTTGGAGAAGCGGCGCAGCTGCTGCTCTTCGTCGCGCGACAGCGCGCGGCCCGTGTACACGATCACGGGCGGGAACGACACGCTTTCCTGCTCTGCCATTTCGCGCAGGAGTTCGTAGCCGCTCATGTCGGGCAGGTTCAGGTCCATCACCACGCAGTCATAGGTGGTGTCGCGCAGCAGCGCCAGCGCGTCGCCGGCATTGGCCGCCAGCACGATTTCGACGTCGTCGCGCGCCAGCAGTTCGCGCACGCTGTCGCGTTGGCGGTCATCGTCCTCGACGACCAGCACGCGCCGCACGTTCTGCGTGAACTTGGCTTCCAGGCGGTGCAGCGCGTGAACCAGTTCCTCGCGCTTGACCGGCTTGAGCGCATAACCCACCGCCCCGCGCACCAGCGCCTCTTGCGCGTAATCGGCCACCGACACGATGTGCACCGGAATGTGGCGGGTGTTCGGGTTGCGCTTGAGCTGATCCAGCACGCCCAGACCGGAAAAGTCGGGCAGGTTGACGTCCAGCACGATGGCATCGGGGCGCCGCTGCGACGCCAGCGCCAGGCCTTCCGTCGCGGTGTGCGCGGCCAGGCAGCCAAAGCCCATCTCGTGCGCCAGATCGGCGAGGATGCCCGCAAAGCGTTCGTCGTCCTCGATGACGAGGATGGTTCGGGCAAAGGTCTCGCCCGGCTCCTGCTCAAGTGGCTCGGCTGACTGGGCCAGCGCCGCCGGTTGGGCAGGCTCGGTGCGCGCGGCGGGCGGGGCGGCGATGGCGCCAGCCGGGCCTGCCAGCGTGGTAGGCGCCTCCGCGCCCTCGCGCGGCGCCGGGGCGGTCGACACGACCAGCATGTTCATCGGCAGCAGCAGCGTGAACACGCTGCCCTGCCCCGGTGTGCTGACCAGCGACAGCGAGCCGCCCAGCAGCTTGGCCAGATCGCGCGAAATCGACAGACCCAGCCCCGTGCCGCCATGCTTGCGGTGCGTGCTGCCGTCGGCTTGGCGGAATGCCTCGAAAATCAGTTCGTGCTGGTCGGGAGCCACGCCAATACCGGTGTCGTGCACCGCAAACGACAGCATCCGGCCCGGCGCCCGCGTGACGCGCAGCGCGACGAACCCCTGCTCGGTGAACTTGATGGCGTTGGACAGCAGGTTCTTGAGCACCTGGCCCAGCCGCTGCGGATCGGTCCGCAGGGTGTCCGGCACGTCGCGCGCAATGTCCAGCTCCAGCGCCAGGCCCTTTTCCTGGGCCAGCGGCCGCAGCGGTTCCAGCAGCCGCTGCAGCGCCGGGGTGACGGCAACGTCTTCGATCTCGACCGTCGCCTGGCCCGCCTCGATCTTGGCCAAGTCCAGGATGTCGTTGATCAACGCCAGCAGATCGCGCCCGGCAGCGTGGATGGTATGCGCGTACTTGACCTGCTCGGCCGACAGGTTGCCCGTCTTGTTGTCGGACAGCAGCTTGGCCAGGATCAGCGTCGAATTGAGCGGCGTGCGCAGCTCGTGGCTCATGTTGGCCAGGAACTCGCTCTTGTATTGGCTGGCCTGCGTCAAGAGACGGGCCTTGTCGGTCAGCGCGCTCTGCACCCGCAGCAACTGCTCGGTCTGCGATTCCAGATTCAGGTTGGTCTGCTCCAGCTCGGTCTGCTGCAGTTCCATGCGCGCCTGCGATTCCTGCAGGATGCGGCTCTGCTGCTCCAGTTCCTCGTTGCTGACACGCAGTTCTTCCTGCTGGGTCTGCAGCTCTTCGGACTGGCGCTGCGTTTCCGCCAGCAGCGATTCCAGCCGCGACCGATCCATGCCGGCCCGGATAGCCGACGCCAGCATTTCCGACGCGCCTTCCAGCAGGCTGCGTTCGCCCTCGCTGACCGGATGGTTGAAACCCAGCTCGATCACGGCGTACACGCGCTCGTATTGCATGGCGGGTGCGATCACCAGTTCGACCGGATTCGAGCGGCCCGTGGCGGACGAGACTTCGAGGTGGCCGGCGGGCACGTTGCGCACGTGCAGCAGCTTGCGCGACACGGCCGCCTGACCGACCAGGCCCTGCGCCGTGGAAATCTTCTGGGGCAGTCTTTCCGGCGGCACCGCATAGCCGCCGAACAGCTCGAGGTCGTCACCGTTGACCACATAACCCGCGCCGACGCTGGCGTTCAGGTATTCGGCCAGATAGTCCAGGGCGCGCCGGCCGATCTCGTCCAGCCGCTGGTCGCCCCGCAGCCGCATGCTCAGGCCCGACAGGCCCGTTGTCACCCAGGCCTGGCGCGCCTTGACGCGATACTCGCGGATGGTCATGAGCGCCGAGGCAAAGATCAGGACCAGCAGCACCAGGGCGCCGCCCCAGGAATAGTAGGTGGAAATCGTGGCCGCATCGCTCCAGGCGTCGCGCTCCTGCTCGACCCGGCGCATCTGTGACGTATAGAGGTCGCCGACAAGATCGCGCAGCCGGTCCATCGCCTCCTTGCCCGAATCGGTCCGCACCACCGCCAGCGCGCCTTCGACGTCGCCCGCTCGGCGCATCTCGACGGTGTTGTTCAACTCGGTAAGCTTTTGCTTCGTGATGCCCGCGATGTCATTGGCAATCCGGCGCTGCGTGGCGTCCTGTTGCGAGAACTCCTGCACGACGGCCAGGCGCTGCTCGATGAGCGGCACGGAGCGCACATACGGTTCCAGGTAGGCCGGGTCGCCCGTCAGCAGGTAACCCCTTTGGCCGATCTCGGCGTCTTTCAGGGCCGAATTGAACAGGCTGAGCTGACGCAGCGACTCGGTCGCGCGGTCCATCGACTGGACGGCACGCGCGCGGGTGTCCGCCGAGCGTACGTTGACGAAGGCGATGACCAGCGTGGCCAGTGCGGCCAGGATGAAACCGGCCATCAAAGTGCGGGGAAAGGCCAGGCGACTGGCCGGCTGCGGCGATTTCAGCATGAGATCGATTTACCAATTCAGGGAAAGCGCGCGGATTGCGCTAAGGCAGAGTGCGAAGAATTATAGGGACGGAGAAGCCCGCAGACCATCCTGCGCACTGGCGAACTATACAGGTATGTGCGCAGCTGGGTTGCGTATGGATACAACTACTACACCAACGCGGCCCTGCCATGCCCTAGGATTCGGCTTCCCGATCTGCCGGCCGCCTTTCCGTGCGCCTGCCGCCTTTGCTGGCAAGCCCTCAACCCACCCCGCCTGAACCCGGGGACAGCCGGCCGCGCAGACAACCGAATTCCTGCCCACCGTGGCACCGAAAAAAATGACGAAGATTCTTTTGGTGGACGACCAACCCACGTTGGTCGCCCTGATGAGCGAGTTCCTGACCAGCGAAGGCTATGACGTCACGACGCATACCGACGGCCTGACCGCGCTGCAGCAGATGATCGCCCTGCGCCCCGACCTGGTCATCACCGATCTGTCCATGCCCGGCATGGACGGCGCCGCCCTCCTGACCGCCATGCGGGACAACGCCTATCTGCATGAAACGCCGGTGCTGGTGCTGAGCGGCCGGCCGGAACACGAGATCCTGGAAGCGTGCGCGGGCCGCGCCGTGTTGATGCGCAAACCGGCCAGCCCGGAGGAAGTACTGAAGGCCGTTCGCCGCCTGACCCAGAAATCCCAGCCGCAGCCGCGCCATCGTTCGAACACTGGCGCAATGCCGGCGTCGCTCAGCCGCTTGGGCGGCGCGGGCCAGGAATGCCTGGCTCACGCAGCGTAGCGTTCTCCGAAGCGGCGTGTCGAACAATCCAGCCTCACGCCACGGCCGATTTGTGCATCCTTACGCGTAGCGCAGGAAAGGCCACCGCAGATGCCATTGCTTCGCTTGCCAACGCTCGTCCAGTATTGACCGCTTTTCAGTCTTGAAGCGCGGCGTCATCCGAATCACTCCCGCAAACAGATCATCCAGGCCGTATGGCGCCAGGACCTGGATACGCCCGTCGCGGTCAAGGCGAACTGCCACGGCCGTTGCAGTTTCCGGCCACTGCGTCAGCGCGTCGATTGTCGAAAGGTAGGGACGGTCGTGATTGCGGCGGTGCATATGCGCCTGGTTCTTTACGGACCACGGATAACCCGGCGCAATACTTCCCAGTCGCCTTTCAAGCTGACTATCATCAGCGTAGCTTTCGGCACCGTCGCCAAACCATACGACGTCAATGTCGTTTAGCGGTGTCGGCGACGCAAACCCGGCCAACGAATCCCACACCAGATTGCGCACGAACCCGGCGCCGATCCAGCAATCGGTCAAATCAAGATCACGCACTGCCTCCAGCGCACACATGCGCGCAGCGTCTGCCATCACCATCGACTCTAGAACTCGTCGCCTTGTCATGCGCGTGGATGTTACTCCGGGGTGACAGACTGAATGCCACGCAGAAAGCGGGCAAAGACCGGGCTGCATCCATACATCGAACGAGCCAAAGCCGGCATTATCCCGCGTCTGATCGGACAAGTGCCATCGATGGCAGCCCCCAAACCTTTGAACAATCAGATCGTTCACCCCGAAGAATAGTTTTTGTCTGATATCCAGCGGCAGGGACGTGTGGAGTAATGGAGGCGCATTTCATGCGCGTCCGTCGCTATTCCTGTTCGCGATGGACGCGTTCCTATTGGCGGCCTTGAATCAGCGCGCAGAGGAATCCATCCATGTCAAAGTCAACGGCCGGCGGCGCGACGTCGGCGCCGGCCTGCTGCCCACGCATCCCAATCCTTCCGATCCGATATGCGATTGTTCCGAATGCGGATGGGGCACCGCTATATCGGTATGCCGAGTCCGGCTTCAAGCTGGAGGCAAGCTTCCAGCGGCTGCAGCTTTCCTCCTATACCTTGCGCGCGCTTCGCCCGGGATACGTCTACGTGTTCATGAAAGGCCCCAAGGGCGAATCGCTCGTCATCCATGAACACGATGGTGAGGGCCATTATCAGGAGCTGACATACACGGGTCTGGAGGACTACGACAAGAAGAACAAGTACAAAACAGGCGCGCGCATGGGATGGGTGTGGGCAGACACCAGCCCCGACACCGCCAAGGAGGTATGGATCGGCTACAGCACACATCTGTGGACCAATGCCATGACGGCCCGAATTACCAAGAATCCTGAAGCGCGCCAGCTTCACATGCGCGCTTTGGATATGGTGGAACTGACCTCCGGCGTCAAATCACCCTCTGGCCAGGCCCACTTACTTCCGGCCAACGCCCTGACTGAATGGGTGGAAGACTTCAAGCCCCTAGAGCAGCGCCTGCCGCTGAAATGGAGTTGTCATGCGAGCGAAGATGAACTGTCGGTCGCCACATTTATCGCCCAAGGCAGCCATTACCGTTTCACGCAGCCGCGCGTACCTGCGGTGGTCGCACTCAATGACGCCGAGGCGATCAGCCTCGATTTGGGTTTGATCGCCGCAGCGTACCAGCATCAGATTACGGATTTGAAACGCAGGCCTGATCAGCGTGCTGAAGGTGCAAGTCCCCATCACTTGCCCGACTGTCTAAGCTTGGACGTCGACCAAATCCACTTGGCAAGTTCAGAGTTTCATCACAAGAACCTGACCGCATTCTTGCTGACCGAGTCCCTGAAGTCCATGTTCCGCGCTTCTGGACAAGACGCCGCGAAGATCGCATCAGCAAGACACGAGTGGCATCGAAATCAGCGCACCAATCGACCCATACCGTCGCTAGAACAAATCGAATACGAAGTTCTGACGGACGAGAGAATTTCCCCGTCCGGTGCGCGGCTGGCCAAAACAATCGACACCGCGTTGTACTTCGACTTCCTGAGGCAACGAAAAGAGGCTGATGCGCAGTTAGAGGTGATGATGCATGAATTGAACAAGGCGTGTGCGGATCATGACTGTTGGCTATCGACGGCGGAATCCATAAATATGTCGGACCCTAGGAGTTTGGCGGCCGCCTTTAGCGCCTTCGATCGGGACAACCGTCAATCTGCGGCAGCGTTAGAACTGTCCATTACGTTGATGATGCAGAGCATGACGCAATCGCTCTCTATCAGCGACGATGGAGACGCCAGGTACGAACGGCTAGAAAAATGGTGTGATGACCCAGGAAGCCCCCTCTATGTATCTCTGGCCGCATACAACCCTTTTCAAGAAAAGGCAGATGCAGTTGGAACCATACTTGGAGCCGCAGACTCCATCATCTCCGAACTTGCCCTTAAATTTCCAGCGATCAAGGGCGTTACCGATCTGACCGCCCAAACGGTTACCACGGTCGTGCTTAAGCGGCTCAAGGGGAAAACCCGTTGGGATGCGAGCCGCAACCTTCGCGAACAAGTTCACGCGGCAGCGCGGGAGGCCAATATGGAAAAGATTTTGGGACTATTGGCTGGTCGCTACGATACAACTAAAACAACAACCGCAGGAAGTCTCGTTTCCCAGGACGTAGATGATTTCCTGAAAAAGGGGATGGAGGAAGTCAACCGTACAAGCCGTATCAAAGTTGAGGGTAACAGGACCGTAGTGATTGAGCGCACTCAGACGGTCACAGCAAAGCCCACGCTTAGATCTTTAAGCGCCACAGCCACGGGAGCTGGCTTTAACATTGGCATGGTCTACTTCAATATTATCAATCTTGGGTATGCACTAAAAACGTTGGAAAGAGAGTACTCACATGAGAACGCCACCAATTTTGCGTCAGCAATATTAGGGGTGATAGGTTCGCTGAGTGTAGCAGTGCTGGGAACTCGAATCACATACATCGCATTAATGGCACGAATGGGCTACCGGATTCCCGGACTTGGGTTTTCCATCGCACTAAATAATTTCATATCGTCGAAGTTGTACGGCAGGCTTATCGTGGGTCCGGGCATATTTCTGGGTTTAATCACCGACATACAGAAAGGCCACCAGCTTAAAAAAGGAGGCAACCAGATAGCCGCAAACTACACCTACGCCGGAGGAATATCCGTAGCGATGGGCACCGGTGCGATCGCGAAAAGTAGTGCGATTGCCTCTGCGATCTATGCTGCGACTTCAACCGCGGGAGCATCTGCGCCGGTTCCAGTTCTTGGCTGGATTGCAGCGGCAGTCATTCTCACGGGCACAGCCCTCATCGTCGGCGGCATGTGGCTCCATTCTCGTGCCGCCGCACAAGCCTTCTCTCCGATGGAGCTTTGGGCTGCACGGTGCCAGTTTGGAAACCTAAAAAATGATGGTAAAGAGCGATCGGGGATTCCGCTTGATGGAGACCGCAGGCTCCCAAGATATAAAGAATTGATATCGGAAACTAAGGATTGGTATCAAGCATCGTTCGCTCCAATCCTGCTTGACTCCGATCAAGCCGAGTCGATCGGTTTGGAAGGCATGGAAAGCGAGTGGCGTGATAGGTGGTTTGCTGAAGATGAGGTCGAGTTCGTTGTGCTTCTACCCGGCTTTATCCAGGGACAGAGCACGTGGAAAGGTGCGCTTGTGAGTAACACCCATGGCGAAAGAAATGGGCCGACGTCAAGTATTGGAAGACCTAAGATTACGGTATACAGCCAAAAGCCAGAGTGCATCGAGACTGCTGCCGGTTTGGTATTGCGTCACCATGTAAAAGGTGAAAAGTTCGACGGCATGTTCATGACCGTCGATTACAAACCCAACCAGGGGCTGGACGAAACGGCGGTCGTCGGCGCCTCGTTCAGTTTGAGCGATTGAGCACTAATTATGGCAACAGATTGGATTTGGACGTGCAAGGATGGTGCTGGTGTTCAGCCAGCAATTGGCGACCAGCTTGTCAGTATCGATAACGCCTATTTACGTATACGAAACCCATGGACTGTGGAATCTGCATCGTCGGGAAAGCAGTATGCTGCGGGATTAGTCGCGACACTTATTGGGCTCACAACCTATTTAACTGCCGCGCTCATTGGGCAAGCAATGTTCGATTATGTGTTAATTCTGTGTATTTTCCTGATTGCGCTTTTCTTCTTTTTGATGCTCACGCTCAGCGTTAGCTTTATTAAAAAAAGATCGGACATAATATTTTCCAGACTCGATAAGCGCGTCAGCTACAGCGATCGTGGGAGGGTGATATCCGGCGCATGGACCTCTGCCATTGGAGGCATGGTGTCGAAATCAGAATTCACGGGAGCAGGAGTGATCGTGACGCATTCGCTAATAATTAAAATGCCGGTTGAATCAATTAAGCCCGAGATGAAAGGGAAAAGACTGGAATCACTATTTGTATCCACCGAAAGTAACCAACCGATCGACCCGCGCGTGTTGTATGTCGCTCAAGTATGGGAGTTCATCCGATTATTCATGGATGAAGGTCCCAACAAATTACCCAAACCCGCAGAATCCAACTGGTGGCTTGCTCCCGACCACCGTATTTATCTGACACCCGCCGAAGCCTGGCGCCGATACGTACCTTGGCGCAATGGCCAACCGAATGAAGCGCAAGGAAAAAACAACTGGCTATTGCCTCTGTGGCTGTTGCTCTTTCCTTACAACATGTTCTGCGCGCTGTGCTGGTATGCGGCTTGTCGAGTACTGAAGGTCCAAGCCGCACAGCCGCCCATACCGACGGCGAGGGCATGACCTCACCCCACATGCCCCCCAGCCACATACATCACCTGCCCCGTGATGTAAGACGCCTCCGGCGCCGCCATGAAGCAGATCGCTGACGCGACCTCTTCCATGCTGCCCATGCGATGCATGGGCGTGCCGGCCAGGCAGTCCGTGTACATCTCGCCTTGCCAGATGCGGTCCTGATCCGAGGGGGCTTCGGTGTTGCGCGGAATGGCGCGCACGCCGTTGTCCAGGGCGCCCGGCGCCACGCAATTGACGCGCACGCCGGATTCGGCCAGTTCGAGCGCCATGCAGACGGTGGCCGCGTGGACGCCGCCCTTGGATGCCGAATACGGCACGCGGTAGATGCCGCGCGTGGCGTTTGAGCCGACGTTGACGATGGCGCCCCGGCCTTGCTTTTTCATTACCGGAATCACCTCGCGGCACGACCACAGCGTCGGCCAGAGCGAACGGGTGACCTCCCGCTGCATCTCGTCCGGCGTGTACTCCCAGAACGGTTTCATCCAGATCGTGCCGCCCACGTTGTGCACGGACACGTCGATTCGGCCGTGCGTGTCCAGCGTGTACTGCACCATCCGCTGTGCACCGGCGTGGGTTTCGAGGTCGGCGTCGATGAACGACGCCTGTCCGCCCTCCTCGCGGATCTCGCGGGCCACGGCCTCGCCCAGTTCGGCGGCGCGGTCGACCAGCACGACCGCAGCGCCTTCGGCTGCCAGGCGTTTGGCGGTGGCGCGTCCGACGCCCTGGGCCGCGCCGGTGACCAGCGCGATCTGGTTTTCAAAGCGATTCATGCAAGCTCCCGGTCAATGTGCGCGCGACAGCTCGCCCGGCACGGGTTGCGACGACTTGTTGTCCACAGCCAGCACGGCGAGCAGCGCCCCCGCCAGCGGAACCGCCAGCACCATGAAGAAGCCCGACGGGCCGAACCAGCCGAGGAAGCTGCCGCCGATGGCCGAGCCGATGATGGCACCGGCGCGGCCCACGCCGATGGACCAGCCCGTCGCCGTGGCGCGCAGTGCGGTCGGATACGCGCCGATGACCAGGTAGTTCAGCGCCAGCTGCTGGCCGCCGATGCCCAGGCCCGCCGCGCCGATCAGGATGAACACGAGCGTCCAGTCCGTTCCCGCGTAGCCCAGCCCCAGCGACACCGCGATGCCCAGCGCGAACATGGCGATCAGCAGCGTGCGGGTCGACACGCGCGGCATCAGGTACGACAGCGGGAAGGCGCACACGATGAACACGAGATTCACGGTGAACGTGCCCATCGGCGCCTGGTCGGCCGGCAGACCCGCCGCCTTCAGCACCGTAGGCAGCCACGACAGCAGCATGAACCACGCCACCCAGTTCAGCAGATACACGGACCAGATCGCCAGCGTCTTGCGGGCATAACCGTCGGTGAACAGCGCCTTGACGCTGGCGCGGATGGTCGCGTCTTCCGGCACCGTGAAGCGCATGCCGGCCGGTAGCGGCTGGCGCGAGATCTTCGCGAGGATGCGGGCGACATACCCCTGGCCCGCCGTGTCACCGCGCATCGCCTTGAATTGCAGGGACTCGGGCAGTAGCACCATCAGCGCCGCCAACAGCAACAGCGGCGCGACGCCGCCCACGATGAAGATGCCTTGCCATCCGATCACGGGCAGCATGCGCGCAGCCAACAGGCCGCCCAGCATGGCGCCCGCGGGCAGACCCAGCAACACGCCGGTGATCACCACGCCACGATGGCGTGCCGGCGCGTATTCCGCGGCCAGCGCCAGCACGATGGGCGTGCAACCGCCCATGCCCAGCCCGGCGATGAACCGGAGCGCCAGAATCTGCCACGTCTCCGTGGCAGCGGCCGTCAACAGCGTCGCCAGCCCGAAGACGGCCACACCGATCAGCGCGGCGGGACGGCGGCCGATACGGTCGCCCACCAGGCCCAACGTCATGGCGCCCACCGTCATGCCGACGATGCCGGCGGTCAGGATCGGCGCCAGTTCGCCGGCCTGCAGCTTGAACGCCGTCAGGATCGCGGGCCCGGTGAACGCCATTGCCTGCGTGTCGAAGCCATCAAACAAAGCGATCAGAAAGCACAGGATCAGGACGCGCCATTGAAAGGCGCCCATCCGTTCCTGATCGATCAGGCTCGGAATGGAGATTGTTGAGGCCATGAGAGTCTCCCCCGGGCTCGCGCGGAGCCCGTTATCGGTATGGGTATGAATGTCGGATGGCGGCATCGCGCGGTGGCGATGCCTGCCGGGTTCAGGCCTGGGCGGAGGCGCGCAGGCGATTGACGATCTGGTTGTCCTTGCCTTGCAGCAGGCCCGTCAGCACGACGTCGAATTCGATTTCCTTGTACGCGTCGGCTTTCAGGCCCAGTTCGGCGCCGCCTGTCTTGTCGGTCACCGGCGGGATCAGCGCTTCGCGGGTGGCGTAAGCGAAATCGTCCCAGATGAGGGGATCGCCCTCGATGTTGAATTGCGTCGTCAGCTTGCGGTGCTGGTCGGCGCTGACAAAAAGGTGCACGTGCGCCGGGCGGTTGCCGTGGCGGCCCAGCGCGTCCAGCAGCTGCTGGGTGGCGCCCTGCGGCGGACAGCCGTAGCCGACGGGCATCAGCGTGCGGAACTCATATTTGCCATCCGAGTCGGTACGCACAGCGCCGCGCAGGTTGAAGTCGGTTTGTGCGCCCGTCGGGTCGAAGTGCGAATAGAAACCCTTGGAGTTCGCGTGCCAGCACTCCACCACCGCATTGGCCAGCGGCGCGCCGTTGGTATCGCGCACGACGCCACGGATCACCAGGGGGCCGGCGTCCGCATCCGGATCGAGATCGATGCGGGCAACGCCGTCCTGCACGGGCGCGCCTGCGACATACAGCGGGCCTTCGATGGTGCGCGGCGTGCCGCCGTCCAGGCCGGCCAGCTTGTCCTCGTGGTCCATGCGCACGTCCAGGAATTTCTCCAGGCCCAGCCCGGCGGCCAGCAGCGCGGCCTCGCCGTCGCGGCCCAGCTGATTCAGGTAGTTGACGCCGGCCCACACCTCGTCGGGCGTGATGTCCAGGTCGTCGATGGCCTTGAAAAGATCGCTCAACAGGCGGTTCAGGATCTGCTTGAAGCGCGGGTTGCCCTCGCTGCCTGCAATGTTGGTCGCGGCCTTCAGCAGGTCCTGCACTTCCGGGGTGTTGAATACGTCGAGGCTCATGTCTGTCTCCAGGGTTTGTCTATTGGTATGGGTCGGGAAATGCGGCGTTGCATGCGCCGCATCGCCAGGTTTTCTCAATGGCTTTTGTTCGTGACCTTGACCAGCCCGTCGCGCGTGAAGCGCTTGACGCGGGCGTGGTCCAGCTCGATGCCGAGCCCTGGTCCGGCGGGCACGGTCAATTCGAAGTCGCTGTAGTCCAGCGGTTGCGCAAGGATTTCCTCGGTGATCAGCAAGGGGCCGAACAGCTCCGTGCCCCATTGCAGATGCGCAAGGCTGGCAAACAGGTGGGCCGACGCGACCGTGCTGACCGCAGCTTCCAGCATCGTGCCGCCGTAGAGTTCGATGCCCGCCGCGTCCGCGATCGCCGCCACGCGCTGCGCCGCAAAAAGGCCGCCGTTCTGCTCGATCTTGATGGCGAAGACATCCGCACCGTGCTGGCGCGCGATCTCGAACGCGGTGTCCGGGCCTTGCAATACCTCGTCGGCCATCAACGCCACCGGGAACCGGCGCATCAACCGCGCCAGGGCCGCAGCGCTGGCCACGGGCTGCTCCACCAGCTCGCAACCGGCCTCTGCCAACGCGGGAATCGCCCACGCCGCCTGCGTTTCACTCCACGCCATGTTCACGTCGACGCGCACCGCGCCGCGCTCGCCCACCGCGCGCTTGATGGCGGCCACGTGGGCGATATCGACCTTCGGATCACGGGCGCCGATTTTCAGCTTGAAGATGCGGTGGCGGCGCTCTTGCAGCATCTGCTCGGCCTCGGAAATGTCCCGATCCGTGTCGCCCGACGCCAGCGTCCACGCCACGGGCACGCGATCCCGGCGCCGGCCGCCCAGCAGTTCGCTGACCGGCACGCCCAGGCGCTTGCCGTGCGCATCCAGCAGCGCGGTTTCCAGCGCGCTCTTGGCAAAGTGGTTCACCTTGACCAGCTTGCCCACGTGCGCCATCAGTGCCTGCACGCGGGTGGCGTCCTGGCCGATCATGGCGGGCGCGAAGTACGCGTCGATCGACAGCTTCATGGCCTCGGGGCTTTCCGGACCATACGCCATGCCGGCGATGGTGGTGCCCTCGCCAATGCCCACCACGCCGTCGCTGCAATACACCTTCACCAGCATCAGCGTCTGGCCATACATCGTGGCCACCGACAGCTTGTGCGGACGGATGGTGGGAAGGTCGACGAGACAGGTTTCGATGCGTTCGATGGTGGCTGCAGACATGGACGGCGTTGGATAAGGGATGGTCACGAGGCGTTTATAGAACCCGGCGACTTTTCGCGTCCAATACTTTGGGAATCCGAATTGATACCTTTAGAGCATAAATAATCTACGAACGCACTGAGGGCTTCCAGGAATTCTCAATACTTTAAGGGTCTGACCGATCTGAAGCGGGTCGACATATCGTCACGCGGATCATGAGCGACCAAGCCGTACCCCGTGGGCGCGCACCCGCGGCTACCGCAGATGCGCTTCGTGCAGATCCAGCAGCCGCCCCTGCTCCCGCGCCAGCGAATCCGAGATGCGGTGTGTACGAGCCAGATGGAAAACCGCCTCGCGGGAAGCGGCAATGGCTTCCAGCCTCAGTTCGCGCTCGATGGCGATCTGCCTGCCCAGGCGTTCCGTATCGGCCACGTCCGCCGCCTCGCCGGACTGCCGCCGCAACGCGCCGCTCAGGTTCTCCGCCACCTCCAGATACAGCGCGGCGTTTTCCGGATTCTCCACGCCCCGGCGCCTTGCGCCGGCCGCAACGCTGTCGAGCGCCGCGCGCAGCATGGCGTCCTGCGCCAGCGATGCCTCGCGCTCGGTGCGGCTGTTCGGCGCAAAGTGCAACCCGCGCATCAAGGGGGGCAAGGCCACGCTGGCCAGCAATAGCGAAAACACGATGACCATGGCCGCCAGCGACACCGCCAGATCGCGCGCCGGAAACGGCGCGCCGCTGTCCAGCGCAAAGGGAAGCGTCATCACCCCGGCCAGCGTCACCGCGCCGCGCACGCCCGCCACGGAGACGGCCAGGATCACGCGCGCGCCGACCTCGGGCGGCTCGGCGCCACGGCGGCGGGCCGCCATCGCGCTCAGCTTCAGCGACACGGTCACCCACAGCAGCCGGCACAGCACCAGGCCCAGGCAGACGGCCAGTCCATAGACGGGCAACCACCAGAGGGATTGGCCGCCTGCCTCTTTCGCGGCGCTTGCCAGGCCGGCGAAGATCGTGGGGAACTGCTCACCCAGCAACACGAAGATCATGCCGTTCAGCGTGAACTGCACCGTGTTCCACACGGCCCTGCGCTCCATGCGAGTGGCCGCGAGTGCGCGGCCCGACAGTTCGGAATAGCTCATCATGACGCCGGCGGATACCGCGGCCAGGATGCCCGAGGCGTTGGCGTGCTCGGCCACGAAATAGACGAAGAAAGGCGTCAGCAGGCTGAGCAGCACCTCGGACCCCGGCTCTTCGCCCACCCGGCGCGTGTAGATGGTCCGCAATTGCATGATCAGCCACGTCAGCCCGGCCCCGATCGACAGGCCGGCAATGGCAACCCAGAAGAACGACATCGTGGCCTGCGCTAGCGAGAACGTGCCGGTCGCCGCCGCCGCAACGGCAAAGCGAAACGCCACCAGGCCACTGGCGTCATTGAACAGCGCCTCGCCTTCCAGGATGGCCATCATGCGGCGCGGGATATGGACGCGCCGGGAAATCGCTTCGACCGCCACCGGGTCCGTCGGCGACACGATGGCCGCGATGGCGAACGCCACGGGCAACGGGACGTCGGGAATCATCCAGTGGATCAGGTATCCCACGCCGATCACCGTCAGGATCACCAGACCGAACGCGAGCTGGATGATGGAAGAGGATTCGCGCAGGACCGCCAGCTTCGATATGCGCCATCCGTCAAGGAAAAGCAGAGGCGGCAGGAACAACAGGAAGAAGATCTCGGGTTCGATCAGCACGCCACGCTGGAACACGGCCGCGATCACGAAACCCAGACCGATCTGCACGAAAGGTAGCGGGACGGCCAACGGCAACATCCGGACCAGCACGCCGCTGAACAGAACGGCGACCAGCATCGCCATGACTACGGTGAAAGTCCCCAATGCAAACCCCTGAACGTCGATCCGCGGGCGAATGCCCGCGGTGCGACGTTACCTTGGCTCCTGGGGGCGTGCAATCAATTCGCCGTGATCTTGCCCACTTCGATCACCTTCTTCCAGCGGGCAAATTCCTCGGCCTGGAACTTGGTGAATTCGGCCGGCGTGTTGCCGACGACTTCAAAGCCCAGCTCCAGCAGGCGCGGTTTGACCGACGGGTCGTTCAGCGCGTCGACAATGCCGGCGCGCAGCTTGTCGCGGATGTCGGCGGGCATGCCCTTGGGACCTGCGAACGCCTGCCACGACGTCACCGTCACGCCCTTCAGGCCCAGCTCTTCCATCGTGGGCACGTCGGGCAGCAGCGGCGATCGCTTCGCGCTCGTCACCGCGATGGCGCGCAGTTTGCCCGACTGGATGTGCGTGAGGCAGGTGTTGATGTTGCTGAAGCTGGCGTCGACCTGCCCGCCCAGCAGATCCACGATGGCCGGCGCGCCGCCCTTGTACGGCACGTGCGTGGCCTGCGTGCCGGTCTCCTGCCAGAACAGTTCGGCCGTCAGGTGATCCGAGGTGCCGTTGCCGGCCGACGCGAACGTCATGCGGCCCGGATTGGACTTCAGGTAATCCAGCACGCCCTTCATGTCGCGAAGCTGCGAATTCGCGTTGACCACCAGCACGTTCGGCGCCTGCACGGCCACCGTGATGTATTCAAAATCCTTGAGCGCGTTGTAGCCCGGCTCCTTGACCAGATGCGGGCCGATCACGAAGGGACCCAGCGACGACACCAGCACCGTGTAGCCGTCGGGCGCGGCGCGCTTGGCCTGGCCCGCGCCCAGCGTGCCGCCCGCACCCGGCTTGTTCTCGATCACGAAGGTGCCGCCGAACTTGTCCTGCAGCTTGGGCGCAACCGTCCGGGCGATCAGGTCGGTTGAACCGCCCGGCGGAAACGGCACCAGCATCGTGACGGGTTTGGCGGGCCAGTTCTGCGCCTGGGCCGACGCCGAGACGGCCAGGCCAAGCGCGAGCGTGGTGAACCATTTTTTCATGCGAGTCTCCTCTGGGTTGGCGTCTGTCGCGCCGTTGGTCGTGCATGGCGTCCCGCCGCAAGACAGCGGGACCGGAAAGGGTTCAGGCCCGCTTGCCGACTTCGACCGTGTCGCGCGTCCACGCGCGCGCCTGATCGCTGAGCGAGATGCCCAGGCCCGGCCGGGTCGGCACCAGCATGCGGCCGTCGCGGATCTCGAGCCGCTCGTTGAACAGCGGTTCCAGCCAGTCGAAATGCTCGACCCACGGTTCGGTCGGATACGCGGCGGCCAGGTGCACGTGCAGTTCCATCGCGAAGTGCGGCGCCAGCATCGCGCCGGCCTGTTCCGCCTGCGACAGGATCTTCAGGAACGGCGTGATGCCGCCCACGCGCGGGGCGTCGGGCTGCACGTAATCGGCGGCGCGGTGGCGGATCAGCTCGCTGTGTTCGGCCGCGCTGGTCAGCATTTCGCCGGTGGCGATCGGCGTGTCGAACTGCGCGGCAAGCGCGGCGTGGCCTTCGTGGTCGTAGGCGTCCAGCGGCTCTTCGATCCACACCAGGTTGAACTGTTCAAAGATGCGGCACATGCGCTGCGCGGTCGGGCGGTCCCACTGCTGATTGGCGTCGACCATCAGCGGCACGTCGTCGCCCAGATGCTTGCGCACGGCTTCGACGCGCCGGATGTCCAGTTGCCGGTCAGGCTGACCGACCTTCAGCTTGATGCCGCCAATGCCACGTTCGCGCGACGCGCTGGCGTTGACCAGCAGTTGTTCGAGCGGCGTGTGCAGGAACCCGCCCGACGTGTTGTAGCAAGCAACCGAATCGCGATAGGCGCCCAGCAGCTTGGCCAGCGGCAGGTTGGCGCGGCGGGCCTTCAGGTCGTACAGCGCCACGTCGAAGGCGGCGATGGCCTGGGTCGACAGGCCGCTGCGGCCCACGGACGCGCCGGCCCAGCACAGCTTGGTCCAGAGCCGGCCGATGTCGCTGGGGTCTTCGCCGATCAGGACGGGCGCGATTTCCTTGGCGTGGGCGAACTGCCCGGGGCCGCCGGCGCGCTTGGAGTAGCTCAGGCCAATGCCCTCGTCGCCGTTTTCGGTCTGCACTTCGACAAACAGCATGGCGACTTCGGTCATGGGCTTCTGGCGGCCGGTCAGCACCTTGGCATCGCTGATCGGGGTGGCCAGCGGCAGGTAGCACGACGAGATGCGCAACCAGGCGATACGGTCGGCGTTGGAAGTGGCGGTCATGAGAATTCTCCGGGTGTCTGGAACGGGTCCTGCGAGGACGACGGTGGCGCATGGACAACGTTGTCATTTGCGGCCAAATAAAAAGCGCCGATGTGCGGAGCTTGGCTGGCGGCAGGATTAAAACGTTGCAGCTGACGTTCATGATAACGTTGTCCAAAATTCGCGGCAAGCCAGCGCGCGATCCGTACAAACCCGTACTTCCCGTTCCATGAAACCCAAATCCATCACCCTGCATGACGTCGCCCGCGCGGCCGGCGTGTCGCTCATTACCGCCTCGCGCGCGCTCGGCAATCCGGGCCGCGTGTCCGAGGCCACCATCGCACGCGTCCAGCAGGCCGTTACGGAAACGGGATACATCCCCAATTTGCTGGCGGGCGGCCTGAAGTCCCGGCGCAGCCGCACCGTGGCGGCGCTGGTGCCCATCATTTCGGTCCCGCAATTTCTGCCCACCATCGAAGCCCTGACCGCAGAACTCGACCGCGAGGGCTACCAGCTCATCCTCGGACAGATGGGCTATGACCGCGGCCGCGAGGAAGCGTTGCTCAACGCCATGGCGGGCCGGCGCGTCGACGGCGTGGTCGTTGCCGGCCTGTTGAGCGACATCCCCGCCGCGCACCGCCTGCGGGAGATCGGCATTCCGGTGGTCGAGACCTGGGACCTGACCGAACGCCCGCTCGACATGCTGGTCGGCTTTTCACATCGGCAGGTGGGCAGCGCCGTCGCCGAATTCTTCCTGTCCAAGGGATGGCGCAACGTGGGACTGGCCACCGGCGACGACCAGCGCGCCGCCGTGCGCCGCGCGGGCTTCCTGGAAACCTTGGGCCACGACGTGCCCACGGCGGTCGTTCCGGCGCCCAGCAACGTGGCGTCGGGCCGGCGCGCTGCGGCCGAACTGTTCGACAAGTCGCCCGGCCTTCAGGCGATCTTCTGTAGCGCCGACGCGCTGGCCGAAGGCGTGCTGACCGAGGCGCGCGTGCGCGGCCTGCGCGTGCCGCAAGACTTGGCGGTCTGTGGCTTCGGCGGGGCCGACTTCGCCGCGCACCTGGCGCCGTCGCTGACCACCGTGCAAATCGACGGCGCGGACATCGGCGCCCAGGCCGCGCGCGTGCTGATGGCGCGATGCCGGGGCGAGACCCCGCCAGAGCCTGTCATTGATGTGGGATTCCGGATCGTCGAGCGCGAATCGACGGGCGCCTGTGCGGCGACTTAGCCAGACACCTGGCTGAACGCTGGCCGCCACGGGCGGTTGTCAGACCGCGCCGCCGGTAGGAAAATCCCGCCGAGCCGCGCGCGTCCGACAGCGCGCCCCCGAAGCGCCCTGCCGCCTCAGAAGGAACCGCCCGTGAAGGATGATGTTGGCCAGTACCAGACTCACCCCGTCACCCTCCTCCAACCCAACCCGTCATCGGACTGGCTCTATCACTGCGCCATGAGCCTGCTCAAGCTGCCCGCGGACGATGCGATCTCGGAGCAGCTTGCCTACATGGGCGAAACCTCGGACATCGACCGCGCCTGGATGATCGAGTACCGCCCCGACATGCTGCGGCTGCGCAATACCCACGAATGGTGCCGCGGCCAGACCGAGCCCTTCGTCGCCGAACTGCAGGATGTGCCGACCACGCTGATCGCCTGGCTGCACCGGTTCATGGTCAAGGGGCAGGCGGTCGCCATCCACGACGTCAACGACCTGCCCCGCACCGCGCGCGCCATCCAGGCCGAATTCCAGCGCCAGGGCAACAAGAGCGTGCTCAGCGTGCCGGTGTGCCTTGACGGCAAGCTGCAAGGCATCATCGGTTTCGACACCACCGTCCGGCATCGCCACTGGACCGCTGGCGAGGTCGGCGCGCTGTACCAATGCGCCAATCTGATCGGCCAGGCCAAGTACGGCAGCGGCCGCCCGCGGGCGCCGCTGGGCAATCCCGCCGCATCGGTCGTCTACCTGAGCATGCGCGGCGTGGTCCGGGGCGTTCAGCCGGAAGCCATCGTCGGCGTGCGCTCGGCCGGCAACTACAGCGAGATCTGGCTGGACGACGGCTCGATGGTACTGGACTCGCGCGCGCTCGGCGTCTGGTCGACCCTCCTGCCCGAGAAGACGTTCTTTCGCGTGCACCGCACCGCGATTGCAAACGCGTTGCATGTCATGGACGTGGACCGCAGAAGCGTTGACCGATGGCAGATCCGGATGCGCGCCGTGGACGACACGTGGCCGGTGTCGCGCTCGTACCGCAAGCCGCTGCGCGAACGCATGGGGATCTGAGGCGGGGCTGCACGGGCCAAGCCGGCCAATATGCCATTCATCACGCCGGGATGTTGTTTCGTCCTGACGCTGGTGGCTACGCACCGGGATTTTGGGATCATCGCGGCATGCGCTGGGACACCCGTTCCTCGCCCCTTCAGTGAGAACCGCATGCTGACGTCCCGCCTTCTCCCGCGCATCCCCGTACTTGCCTTGAGCGCCGCCTGCGCGCTGGGCGCAGGCCACGCCCAGGCCGCCGACCTGGCCTTGCAGGATGCCGTGTCCATGGCCGGCATGCAGATGTATCTGAACGGCGGCGCGCCGGGCCTGATCATCGCGGCGGTCCGCGGCAATGACGTGGTGGTCCAGGGCTATGGCGAAACCGCGCCGGGCAGCGGCGTCGAACCCGACGGCAAATCGATCTTCCGGATCGCGTCGGTGTCCAAGGTGTTTGCGGGCGACGTGCTGGCGTCGCTGGCCGCCAAGGGCAAGCTTAAGCTGACCGATCCCCTCTCGAAGTACGCGCCCGACAATGCCAAGGTCGATGCCAACGGCCGCCCGATCACGCTGCTCGACCTGGCGACGCATTCCGCAGGCCTGCCGCGCGAACTGCCCGACCCGGACGCCAAGCCCTCCGACAATCCGTTCGCCGTCTTCGACCGGGCCTATTACTGGAAGTGGATGGGCAGCCACAAGCCCGCCTACGTGCCCGGCACCACCACGCTGTATTCCAACCTGGGCTATGGCCTGCTGGGCGACGCGCTGGCCAAGGCCGGCGGCGCGGACTATTCGACCGTGCTTGCCAACGAGGTCTTCAAGCCCGCCGGCATGACCGACGCCACCAACCTGCTGAACGACGCACAGAAAAAGCGCCTGATGACGGGCCTCGATCCCTTCGACAAGCCCGACCCCAATGCGGTGGCGCCCGACATCATGTATGCCAGCGCCGGCGTCTACGCCACGGCCGACGACATGGTGCGCTGGATGCGCTGGCATCTGGATGGCGCCAGACAGGCCCGCGAGAACGCCCTGCTGGCGCACACGATGTGGCTGCCCTACGACGGGCTCAAATCCGTGGTGGGCACGGAGGTCACGGATGCCGACGGCATGGGACTGGGCTGGGTGGTGACGCTGCCGCGCAACGGCTCGCCGTTCCTGCTGGGCAAGAGCGGCGGCATTGGCGGCTTCATGTCGTACGTGGTGCTGTCGCCCAACCGCGACCTGGGCGTGTTCGTCGTCGCCAGCCGCGTGAATTTCGGGATGTTCAACAACATCCATGCGCAGGTGCGCGAACTGGCGGCTGAGCTGGCGCGGTGAAGCGTCTGCATCGTGCGTTGCGCCAGACCGCGGCGGCGGCGCTGCTTGCCGTGGCCGCGCACGGCGCGTCGGCGCAAGAGGCAAGAGACATTTTCAAGACCGAGATCTTTCTCACGCCCTACAGCGACCTGGCCGATGGCGACGAATCGTATCCGCGCCTGAACGGCAGGTTCCTCCTGATGACCGGCTACACCGGCTTTTTTGGCGTGCACGACGACAACGGCCAGCTTCCGCGCTCGCACTGGAGCAGTGTGCAGCCCACCGCCGAGGCCGCGCTGGTGCTGCAACTGACGCGCGAGTTTTCGATCCGCACCAAGGCCACGTTCAACTCGTCCACCAACGACACCAAGGACAACGCGTTTTCCGATCTGGGCGTGAACCTGGACAACCTGTTCGCCGCCTACACCGCCGACAACTATGCGCTGTACGGCGGGAAGATGGATCTGGGCTTTGGCGACGCCTGGCACGTCGTGGACGGCCTGTACTCGGGCTTCAACGAGAACTCGGAATTCCGCGGCTCGATCGGCGTGGGCGGACGCTACACGCTGGATACGTCGGGCCGCGGCACGCATTCCGTGGCCGCCCTGCTGTTCAAGCGCGACAACACCGCTATGAACCGCAGGTTCAGCCTGGACGGCGGCCTGCTCGGCCCCGACGAGCCGCCGCTGTTCAGCGACCAGCTCAAGTCTTTCATCCTTTCGTACGACTTCCGCGATCTACCCGGACTGGCGGGCATATCGGGCGGCGTGGACGCGGGCCGGCTGCACCTGGATCCGGACCAGGGCGAAAGTGCCAACACGGTATCGGCCCGGCTGAGCTACGACACGCCGCTGGATGACGGATGGCACCTGAACTGGTTCAACGAGGCTACCTATTCCAGCGCCTTTCGCGGCGCGCCGGTTTCCAACGGCAATGGCGTAACCTCGGTGTCGTTGTCTCGAGACCGCTGGCAGGTCACCGCGACGGCCGCCGTGCGCAAGCTGACCGGCGGCGGCCAGACGCTGGCCCGGTATGGCCTGCTGGACAGTACGGATTGGGGAGTATCGGGCGCAGTCACCTACGTCACGCCCTCGGGGTTGATCGTGCAGGCCGGGATCACGCATCAGCGCGACCAGGCCCTGCGCCTCAACCAGGGCGTCTTTCGCATCGCTTACCAAGCAGGATTCTGAGGCCAACATGCACAGCACAACCACGCGCATCACCGCAACGATCGTTCTTGCCCTGGGCTGCGTCACGTCAGCCTGGTCGCAACCCGTGCCGATTACCCCCGCCGACTACCCGCCGGCGGACGCCGTCACGATTCCTGCCGGCAGCCGCGAACGCGCCGTGCAGGACCTGCCCGGCATCATCAAGGACATCATGCAACGCAGCCAGGTGCCGGGCCTGGCCGTCGCGGTCGTCATCGACGGCAAGACCGTGCTGACGCAAGGCTTCGGCACACGCGAGGTCGGCAAGGACGCGCCGGTGGATGCCAATACCGTGTTCCAGATCGCGTCCATCTCCAAGTCGCTGTCGGCGACAGTGACCGCCATCGAGATCACGCAGCGCAAGGCCACGTGGGACGACCCCGTGTCGCGTCATCTTCCGGGCTTTGCGCTCAGCAACGCCTATGTGTCCGAGCACGCCACCATCGGCGATTTCTTTGCGCACCGCACCGGGCTGCCGCCCACGGCCGGCGACGATCTGGAAGACCTGGGCTTTTCCCGCAACGAGGTCATCGCCCGCCTGCGCCTGTTGCCGCTTACTCCCTTCCGCACGTCGTATCACTACGCCAACTTCAGCACCACGATCGGCGCAGAGGCCATCGCCAAGATTGCGGGACGTCCGTGGGAGCAGCTGGCCGACGAACAGCTTTTCAAGCCGCTGGGCATGGCCTCGACCAGTTACCGCTACGCCGACTTCGAGTCGCACGGCAACCGCGCCTTGCTGCACGCCTACCAGAATGGCCGCTTCGTGCAGGTAGGCAAGCGCAACGCCGATGCGCAGGCGCCCGCGGGCGGCGTGTCCTCCACGGTGGTGGATCTGGCCCAGTGGCTGAAACTGCTGCTGGCGGATGGCCAACACCAGGGCAAGCCACTGGCCGCTCCCGGCGCGCTGCTGCCCGCCCTGTCGCCGCAGGCCTTCAGCGCCCCCGCGCCCGATCTGAATACGCGGTCCGGCTTCTATGGCTTTGGTTTCAACGTCAACACGGAAACCGGCGGACGCCCTGCCATGGGGCATTCCGGCGCCTTCCTGGTGGGCACGGGCACCACCTTCCGCATCGTGCCCTCCGCCGGCATCGGCATCGTCGTGCTGACCAATGGCGCGCCGGTCGGCGCGGCGGAAGCCGTGGTGGCCACGTTCACCGACACGGCGCTGTACGGCAAGTCCACACGCGACTGGTATGCGGCATACAACGGCGCCATGAAGAAGTTGTTCGAACCGCAGGCGGACCTGACCGGCAAGCCCGATCCCGCCAAGCCCGCCGCACCAAAAGCGTTGTCGCAGTACACCGGCACGTTCGACAACCCCTACTACGGCCCCGCGCGGATCGAGGAAGCCTACGGCGCGCTGACCCTGGTGCTGGGACCGAAGGACATGCGCTTTCCCGTGCGCCATTGGGACGGCGACACGTTCGCCTTTTCGCCGGCCGGTGAAGCCGAAATGCTCGCCTCGCGGGCGTCCATCGTCTTCAAGATGGCAAACGGGCAGGCACAAAGCTTTGACATCAAGTACTACAACGACAGCGGGTTGGGGGGCTGGGTCCGGAAGTAGCTGAATCCGGCAGATCCCCATCAGTCCCCGCTTCGGGCTACAGTGCTCGTTCCTCGGAATCCCGGAAGGATCAAGCATGGCCGACGACAGCACGCTTCTCAACGACAACGCGGTGTACAGGACTTTGCTGGAATCGACCAAGGCGATTCCCTGGAAGATCGACTGGGCCACGATGAAATTCGCCTACATCGGCCCCCAGATCGAAGCGCTGCTGGGCTGGAGCACCGATAGCTGGGTCACCGTCGAGGACTGGGCGATGCGCATGCATCCCGAGGATCGTGAGTACGTGGTGAATTTCTGCGTCTCGCAATCCCAGGCCGGCGTCGACCACGAGGCCGACTACCGCGCGCTGACCAAGGACAACGGCTACGTGTGGATCCGCGACGTGGTGCACGTCGTGCGCACGGAAAGCGGCGAGCCCGAGGCCCTGATCGGCTTCATGTTCGACATTACCGAGCGCAAGAAGACCGAAGAGAAACTGCTCAGCCTGCAGAAAGAACTTGAGGTGCTGTCTTTCAAGGACGGCCTGACCAACATCGCCAACCGGCGGCGCTTCGACAGCAGTTTCGAACTGGAATGGGAGCGCGCCCGCAGCGAACGCCAGCCCTTGTCGGTATTGCTCTTCGACGTCGACTTCTTCAAGCAATACAACGACCTGTATGGCCACACCCAGGGCGACAAGTGCCTGATCGAAATCGCCGAAACGCTGAGCCTGGCGCTGGACGGTCCGCGCGATTTCGTTGCGCGCTACGGCGGTGAAGAATTCGTCGTGCTGCTGCCCGAGGCCGATGCCGAGGTCGCGCGGAAGGTCGCTGAACGCTGCCAGCGCCAATTGCAGAAAAAAGCCATCGTGCATGCGCTGTCGCCGCACGGCAGACGTATCACGGTCAGCGTCGGCGCGGGCACGGTGGTGCCGCAAGACCAGGCCACGCGCGCGGACTTCATCAAGGCCGTCGACCAGCAGTTGTATCTGGCCAAGGCCAACGGCCGCAACCGCATCGAACACGTGCAGTGGGAATCGGCCGAGCAGACGCCTGCTATCCTGCCAGGCGTTGAAGACTCCTGAACCACGCAACGCAGTGAATAGATTTGAAGACAAGGTCGTCCTGGTGACCGGCGGCAGAAGCGGCATCGGACAGGCCATCGCAAGACGCTTTCGCGATGAAGGCGCCCGGGTGTTGACCGCCCAACGCTCGGCCGACGACGAGTTCGAAGCCATCGCAGCCGATCTGTCCGATCCCGTGCGCGCCGCCGCCGTGATCGAGGAAGTCATCCGCCGGACCGGCAAGCTGGACGTGCTGGTGAACAACGCCGGCGTCATGCAGGAAGCGCTGGTCGAAGACACCTCGCTGGCCGACTGGAAGCGGACCCTGAACGTCAACCTGACCACGCCCTTCGTGCTGATCAAGGCGGCGCTGCCGTACTTGAAGACGACGCGCGGCAATATCGTCAACATCAGTTCCATCGAGGGCCTGGGCGCCAACCCCATGCATGCCGCCTACGCCACGACCAAGGCCGGCCTGCATGGCCTGACCCGCGCGGTCGCCATCGACCACGGCCAGGACGGCATCCGCTGCAACGCGGTGGCGCCGGGATGGATCGACACGGCGCTCAACGATGACTTCATCAACACGCTGCCAGACCCCGCGCGCTTCCGGGAATCGGTGCAGCGCATCCATCCGGTCAGGCGGACCGGCACGCCGGATGAGGTCGCTGGCCTGGTGGCGTGGCTGGCTTCTGACGAAGCGGCGTTCGTGACCGGACAGGTGTGGACGGTGGATGGCGGGCGGACGGCGCAGCTCAGTTTGCCTTGAGCAGGGCCCGCGCACTCGCCGCAGCCTGATACGACGCAAAGCGCTCCCCTTCAAACGGGAGCGCCTTCGGGCCGTCTAAATCGAAAATTCAAACAGGCATCCCGACATGGGCGCCTTTGCCAGAGTATCGAGCGCGACCTGATGCCTCGACGTTGTCACGATCATGCGCGCGCCGTCCGTCGCCAGGTCCGTCGGACATGGCACCGGCAAACCGACCACTCGGTCCAGCACCCCATCCCGCGTGAAACGAACCACGCTCCAGCCGTCGCAAAGCGCCGTCCAGATACCGCCATCGTCGTCCAGCGCAAGTCCGCTGAGCAGGCCCGACCCTTTTGGCATGCTGGCCAGGCGCCTCACGCCCTCATGACCCGGTTGCAGGATAAGGACCGCGCCAGATTCCGGTGAGACGGCGTAGAGTTCGCTATCCTTGGCGCCCCATCGCAACGCCTGCACGGGCTCGGCGATCGTCCACTTTGGCTCAAACTTCCCGTTGGCCAGCGTGATCACGCCGACTACGCAGCCGATGCCATCCTCTTGCTCCAAGGCAGCCCAGGCCTCGCCGGCGCGGATCCCGGGACACAATGCCAGCAACGTCCCACGCGGCCATGCCGCGCGCGGCGTAATGGAGCCGTCCGAGGTGATCTGCACCGCGCTGGTCCCGCCGGCAACGAGCATCCCCTCCGGTTCAATCAACAACCCCTTTATCGGGCTTTCCAAGCGGTAGATCAGTTCGTCGCGCGGCGGTTTGCTGGTCATATCAAGCCGCCGCACCGACGGCGCGAGCACATCGGCCCAATACAGCACCGTGCGGTCCTCGCTCCATTGCGGATGTGCGCCTTGAAAGGCCCAGGGGCCGGGAATCGCAACAGCCGCGGTCTCGTCCGCGGGCGGCTTTACCGTCTCGAGCTGTGCCCCTACCCGTCGCGCCGCCTGCGCCACTTCGAGCCCCAGCAATTCAACCCTGGCGCGCGTCAGCCGATAGGCCGGCCCCGCCACGCTGATTGCTCCGCGCACGACGCCCGCTGCGTCCACGATAGGCGCCCCCACGCAGCGCACGCCCTCCACGATTTCCTCGTCATCGATGGCATAGCCCCGGGCGGCGGTGATCTTTAGTTCCGCATTGAGGCGTCTGCGATCAGTGATGGTATGCGGCGTGAAAGATTTCAGCGTCATATCGCGGACGATTTCCTCGCGCGATGCGGCTTGCATCACGGACAGGATGGCCTTGCCCTGGCTTGTGCAATGAACCGGCTTTCGCTGTCCCAGAACCGCCGCGGATCTCACACTGTGCGCGCCATCGCACCGTTCAAGCGAAATGACCTCGAGCCCGTCCAAAGTGGCGAGATAGCAGGTCTCTCCGGTCAAGTCGCGCAGACCCCGCATCTCCAAGGCCGCTGCCGCCGCCAGATCCGGCATCGTGTAAGCCTGCCTTGCCATTTCGAAACAACGAAAACCAAGACGGTAGACCTTGCGTAGCGGATCGCGGCGCAGCATGCCGCGCGCCACCAACGTTGCGAGCAGGCGGTAGGTGGTTGTCCGGGGCAACGAAAGCTGCGTGGCCAGCTCGGTCTGGCTGAGCCCGTCCGTCGCCGCTCCCACTGCCTCCAGCATATCGATGGCCTTCTCCAGAGATCCAGTTCCATCACCAGTATTCGCCGTCATCGCATGAAGTCTCAGTATGTGGAAAAAAGCGCCGAGTTCGGCGGTTCACGCCGGCTCCCCAGCATATTAAGTTCGAGACAACTTCAATACCATTCCATGAACGGATGCCGCGCCGCGGTGGCGTAAATAATCATCCCGGCACGTCTCACCATTTGGGACAAACCGCAGCTTTCCCGCCCACTTCACACTGACAGCCAGCCATCATGAGCGTCTCCAATCCCCCTCCCCTCGCCGAAATTCCGCAGCGCGAACCGGCGCCTTACGTCCCCGACTCTGTCCTGGATCGTCTGGCCCGCGCGACCAGCGGCTCGCTGACGACCCAGCTCTATATCAAGGGTCTGCGCCAGCCCGTCCTGCATGGACTCAAACCGCTGAACAAGAAGATCAAGCCCTTTGCCGGCCGGGCCTACACCATGCGCTTCATCCCCGCGCGCGAGGATGTGGACGTCTACGGCAACCTGACGACGTCGCCCTCCGCGGATAACCTGCAATGGGTCGGCGTCGAGCAGATCGAGCCGGGCCACGTGCTGGTCATTGACAGCAACAAGGATGGCCGCGCCGCGTCCATGGGCAACATGCTGATCACGCGCATGATGATGCGTGGCGCGCGAGGCGTCATCACGGACGGTACATTCCGCGACGGCACGGAATTGAGCCAGATGGATTTTCCGATCTGGAGCACTGGCGTCACCGCAACCACTCGGCTGAGCTATCACCACGTCGCGGACCTGCAGGTGCCGATCGGTTGCGCTGGCGTAGCGATCTACCCTGGCGACGTGATCCACGGCGACGGCGACAACATCACCGTCATCCCCGCCCACATGGCCGAAGAGATGGCCGACCTGTGTGAAAAGCGTGACGACATCGAAGCGTATCTCGCGCTGCGCGTGCAAGCCGGTGAGCCGCTGTGGGGCCTTTACCCGCCCGGTGACGCCACGCGCGCGCAGTTCAAGCAATGGGTCGCCGACGGCCGCCCCGCGATTCCAGCGGCCAAACCCGCGAGCAGCCGTTGATTCCAACTGAATTCAGGAGCATCCATGAACGCCCCATTCACCCCCGACGACTACGCCGCGTTAATCCGCCGGTATTTCGACGCCTGCAATGCCGGCGACTATGACGCGCTGGTCGATTGCTTCACGCCCGATGCCGTCCATTACTTCCCGGCGGGCCTGCCGGAAGTCCCCTGGCGCTCCGCCGACACCATCGCCAAGAAATGGGTGTGGTGTGTGGAGACGCTGGGTTCACAGTGGACCATCGAACGCATCATCGTCAGCCACGACTCCCCCGAGGCCATGATCGAATGGACGCACTGGAAGAACAAGAGCGGCACCGCCCTGCGCGGCGCGGAATGGTACGACTTCGATCCAACGACGGGAAAGATCGCCGAGATCCGCGCGTACTACGCCTCGCCCGCCGATCCATCCGTGCGCATCAATGAACTGGTCGACTTCGACTACGCCGGCCGGCGATATCACCTGGAAAGCGCAACGAAGGCACGCGCATGATCCGGCACATCGTCCTCTTTCGCCGGCGTCCCGGCGTTGATCGCGACGCCGGCCTTGAAACCAGACTAGCCGCGCGCATGCGCGACCTGGGCGCCCAGATTCCGGCAATCCGATTCTGGCGTGTCGCCGCCAACGAGCTGACGCGCCCCATCAGTTGGGATTACGTTCTGGAGTCCGAGGTCGACAATGCGGCCGAGCTCGATGCCTACCTGTTCCACCCGCTGCACGTTGCGCTGGTGGCCGACTTGAAACCTTACTTCGACTGGGCCGCGGTCGATTACACGGTGTAGGCCGAATACAGCCCTCAGACAAGTTCCGCAGGAGAACGCGCCAGCCTTTCGGCTGGCGCGTTTCCTTTCTGAACGGTTCTTGTCTGCCTGCCGACAAAAAAAGCGGCGGCGGCCAACGCCGCCTCGCCCTCATCCCCTTCAGGGACGCTTGCCGAACTCTTCAAAGTCAGCGCGCCACGCAATGGCCTGCTCGCTCAGCGAGAAACCCAGCCCGGGCCGATCCGACACATACATACGGCCGTCCCGCAAGTGCATCTGCTCGTTGAACATCGGCCCGAGCCACTCGAAGTGTTCGAGCCATGGCTCGATCGGATACGCGGCCGCCAGGTGCAGGTGAATTTCCATTGCGAAGTGGGGTGCGAGCTTGCGGCCCTTGAATGCGCCCAGCGCCATGATCTCCAGGAACGGAGTAATTCCGCCCACACGCGGCGCGTCCGGTTGAATGAAGTCACTGCCTTCAGCCATGATCAACTGCGCATGCTCGCCCGCGCTGGTCAGCATTTCTCCCGTCGCAATGGCGGTATCAAAGCGCTCAGCCAATTGCGCATGGCCTTCAAAATCGTAGGCGTCCAAAGGCTCTTCGATCCAGGTCAGATCGAAATCTTCAAAGGCACGGCAGGCGCGCGTTGCCTTCTGCCGATCCCACTGCTGATTGGCGTCCACCATCAGGGGGAAGTCGCCGCCCAACAGCTTGCGCACCTCGCCCACGCGCTGGACATCGATCGCCAGGTCGGGCTGACCGACCTTGAGCTTGATGCCGCCGATGCCGCTCTCACGGGATATCTGGACGTTCTTCAGCACCTGATCCAGCGGCGTGTGCAGATATCCGCCCGACGTGTTGTAGCACTGCACGGAGTCGCGGTGCGCGCCCAGCAGCTTCGCAAGCGGCAGCCCTGCGCGCTTGGCTTTCAGGTCCCACAGGGCAATGTCGAAGGGCGCGATCGCCTGTGTCGTCAGACCGCTGCGGCCCATCGAAGCGCCGGCCCAAAGCAGCTTGGTGAATAGCTTGGAGATGTCGCTGGGGTCTTCGCCCAGCAGATTCGGAGCGATTTCCTTGGCGTGTGCGTACATGCCCGGACCGCCAGCGCGCTTGGAGTACCCAAAGCCGATGCCTTCATGTCCGTCGCGGGTCCGGATCTCGGCAAAGATGAAGGCGATCTCGGTCAACGGCTTCTGCCTGCCGGTCAACACCTTGGCATCGCTCACTGGCGTGGCAAGCGGCAAGAACACCAGCGACACCTTTACCCATTCGATGCGATCGCCGCTTTCAGCCGCAGTACGCGCGTTTGCGTCGGTCTTGGCGTAAGAAACAATGTTTGATTGGACAGCTTTCATTTGAACAATTCCGGATAGATATCAACAAAAAAGGCTATTCAGTTGAGCTTGATGCCAGCTTTCTGAACCACCTGTTCCCAACGAGCAATTTCATCCTTGACGAAGCGGGTGTAATCGGCGGACCGCGACGCGACCACCACGAAACCGCTTGCTTCCAACTTGGCACGTGCGGCGGGGTCCGAGAAGCCCTTGACCATCGCGGCCTCGAGCTTTGCGACGACGGCAGCGGGCGTTCCCTTGGGCGCGGACAGTCCCGTCCATGACACCGCGCTGAACCCTGGATATCCGGACTCGGCGACGGTAGGCACGTCCGGATAGAGCGGATTGCGTTCAAGGCTGGTCACCGCCAAGGCTCGCAACTTGCCCGCTTGAACGTGCGGCAGCACCGCATCCTGGTTGGTGAACATCCCGGGGATCTGGCCCGCCAGGACATCGTTCAACGCGGGAGCGCCACCCTTGTAGGGGATGCCCACCATGTCCAGTCCCGCCACCTGCTTCATGTATTCGGTGGTCACGTGGCCCGACGAGGCGTTGACCTGGCCATAGTCGAACTTTCCGGGGTTCGCCTTGACCCAGGCGACAAACTCCTGCAGGGTCTTCGCGGGAAAAGTGGGGTTGACGACCAGCACGTTCGGCCCGGCGGCCAACTGCGAGATGTGGACAAAATCAGTGTTCGAGTCGTACGGCGGCTTGGGCATGAAGCCGTGGATGATGGCGTTGCTGCCAATTCCCGATAGCAGCAACGTATAGCCGTCGGGCTGCGCCCTCGCCACCTGCTCAGTGCCGATCGCGCCACCAGCGCCTCCCTTGTTCTCGACCACGAACGGCTGCTTCAGTTCGCGTCCCAGCACATCGGCGATCAGGCGGCCCATCAGGTCGCTGGTGCCGCCAGCGGGAAACGGAACAACGATCTTGACGGGACGCGACGGATAGTCGGATTGCGCCTGGACCACGGCAGGCAGGGCGGCCAGGCTGGCCACCAAGCCCAAGGCAACAAGCAGGGATCTACGGCTCATTTGGTTGTCTCCTATGCGGTCGTAGCCGCCATTTATGGATTTGTTCTGTATAGAATCATGGAAGCGCTTTCATTTTGAACGCCTTCCGGGAATTGGCAATCCACCCCCCATTTCCATTTGCTCGTGCGTCCCACACTTTGGAATTTCCGCGCGTTTCTCTTTCCGCCGTTGAATCATGTCCACCGTTTCAAAGTCCCATCAAGTCCCGCAGGCGCCCGGAAATGCACGAATGAGCGACGTCGCCCGGCAGGCGGGCGTCTCCCTGGTCACGGTTTCGCGGGCGTTGAACACACCCGACAAGGTGTCCCCCGACACGCTGGCCACCGTGCGCAGCGCCATCGACCATTTGGGCTATGTGCCCAACCTGATGGCTGGCGGTCTGGCATCCAATCGGTCCCGCATCATCGCCGCCATCGTGCCGACGATTTCCAACCTGGTTTTCGCCGAGACGGTGGACGCCTTGGCGCAGACGCTATCCAAGGATGGGTATCAGTTGTTGTTGGGCCAAAGCGGCTACAGCAAGGACGTTGAGGCGGCACTGGTGGACACCTTTCTGGGCCGCCGCGTGGACGGTCTGGTGCTGACCGGCCTTTCTCAACCCAAGGCCTTACGACTGAAATTGCAGCGCGCAAGGATTCCGGTCGTGCAAACCTGGGGACTGCCCGGCGCCGGTCCATCCACCCTCATCGACATGGCAGTCGGTTTCTCGAATGTGGAGGCAGGCCGCGCTGCAGCACGTCACCTCATCTCCCGAGGCCATCGGACGCTAGCCTTTCTTGGCGCCGACGAAACGCGCGCTCGGCAACGGCTTCGAGGCTTTCAGGCAGAAGCACGGGCTGCCGGCCTGTCCGATGTCGAAGCCGAGTTTGTCCCCCCGCCGGTTCAGATCGACGCGGCCGGGCCTTGCCTGGACCGCATGTTGGCACGCCGCTCCGACATCTCGGCGGTGTTCTGCAACAACGACCTGCTGGCGGCAGGCGTGTTGTTCGCGTGCGCGCAAAAGGCGATGAGCGTTCCAGGCCGCCTGGCCATCATGGGCTTTGGCGACCTGCCCATCTCCCGTGCAGCGTTTCCTTCCCTGTCCACCGTTCGCATCCGGCGCGCCGAGATGGGCGAACAGGCCGGAAGGATGTTGCTGGCTCGCCTGGGCAACGCCACAATCGACGCGAAAAGCGTGGATCTCGGGTTCGAGATCATCGAGAGGAAAAGCACGTGACGGCAGCCCCGCCATAACCCGCCTTCGCCAACGGGCCGTTTCGTCTCAGACTTTGGAACTGATGAAACGGAATTCAGAAAATGTCTGGTTCGCCTGCGGACGCCCCAGTCTGCGTCAATAGAAAGTCCATGTCGCAGCCTTGGTCAGCCTGCAAGATGTGCTCGGCAAACATCCGGCCATAGCCTCTGCCGAAGCGAGCGGGTGGCGCAACCCACGCAGCCCGCCTGCGGTCCAGCTCGGCGTCCTCGACATCCAGCCGTATGCGTCGCGCCGGCACGTCAACCACGATGAGGTCGCCAGTTTGCACCAAGGCCAACGGGCCGCCGACCCAAGCCTCGGGTGCGACGTGCAGGACGCAAGCGCCATAACTGGTTCCGCTCATGCGTGCGTCGCTGACGCGCAGCATGTCGCGCACGCCCTGCCTGATCAGTTTCAAAGGCAGGGGGATCATTCCCCACTCCGGCATGCCGGGGCCGCCCTTGGGACCAGCATTGCGCAGCACGATCACGTGGTCCTCCGTCACCTCCGCATCCGGATCGTCCAGCATGCGCTTCAGGCTTGGATAGTCGTCAAACACCAGCGCGGGACCTCGGTGATTCATGAACTTCGGACTCATCGCACTGGGCTTGATGACACATCCATCGGGCGCAAGATTGCCCCGAAGCACCGCCAACGCCCCCTCCCCATATACCGGTCGCGCCAGCGGACGAATGACATCCTCGTTCAACACCTGCGCCGGCGACACGTGGACACGAAGGCTTTCCCCGGTCACGCAGATTTCGTCCAGATGCAGCAGCGCCCCCAGACGCGACATCAACGCAGGCAAGCCGCCCGCCAAAAAGAAGTCCTCCATCAGATACCCACTATCACCATTGGGCCGAATGTTGGCGATCACGGGCACGCGACGGCTTGCTCGATCGAAGTCTTCCAGGCCCACGTCCGCGTGTCCCGCGCGACGCGCGAGGGCGATGATGTGGATGATGGCGTTGGTCGAACATCCCATCGCCATCGCGACCGTGATGGCGTTCAAAAATGCGCAGCGGGTGAGGATCCTGGCCGGACGCAGGTTCTCAAGCACCATTCCCACGATGCGTCGTCCCGTCTGCGCCGCCAGGCGTTGGTGCGCCGCGTCCACCGCCGGGATGCTGGAGGCGCCTGGCAACGACATCCCCAACGCTTCGACGATTGCGGTCATGGTGCTTGCAGTGCCCATCGTCATGCACGTCCCGGGGCCACGCGCAATGCCGCCAATTATTCCTTCCCACTGCGCATCGGAAATTCGGCCGGCGCGGTGTTCGTCCCAGAACTTGAAGGCATCAGACCCCGATCCCAGTGTCCTGCCGCCGAAATGGCCGCGTTGCATCGGTCCGGCCGGCAGGAAGATCGCGGGAACGCCTGCGCTGATCGCGCCAAGCAGCATCGCTGGCGTGGTCTTGTCGCACCCGCCCATCAGCACCACGGCGTCAATCGGATAGCAGCGGATCATTTCCTCGATCTCCATCGCCATCATGTTGCGATAGAGCAGCGCCGACGGCTTGACGAGCGCGTCGTTCAGCGACATCGAGGGCATCTCCAGCGCAAAACCTCCTTCCTGCAAGATCCCGCGCCTGACGTCCTCGACCCGCTGGCGGAAATGCGAATGGCAGGGATTGAACTCCGACCAACTGTTGATGATGGCCACGACAGGCTTGCCTTCCCAATCTTTTCGCTCGAAGCCCATCTGCATGAACCGGCTGCGGTGATTCGCGGTCCGGAAATCGTCGTTCGCCAGCCACCGCTGGCTACGCAGCTTGATCGTGTCCGTCATCGCCGTTCAACGCCCCGGCGCCGACCACACGCCGGCCGCCTGCAATAGCCCACGCGTATAGCCAAGCGCGAACGCCATGAAGCGCTCGCGCCCTTCGTCGATCTCGGAAACCGGCACATGATCCGGGCATAGCGGTCCCGAATACCCGCCCCGCTGATACGCCCTGATGGCCTCGAGCATATCCACGTCGCCCTCGTCCGGAAATACTTCCTGAAAATCGAGATAACCGCCGCGGATGTTCCTGAAATGCACCATGAAGATCCGCCCGGTCGCCGCGAACTCCTCAATGACGGAGATCATGTGCTCAGCCGGCCGCGCAAACATCTCTGCGACCGTCCCCTGGCAGAAGTTGAGCCCGTGGTTCCGGCTTGAAGACAACGCCAGAAACCGCCGCAGCCCGTCAACCGAACCCACTACATGCTCGATTCCGTTGAGCCCGCCAATCGGATATGCCGGATCGTGCGGATGGCATGCCAGCCTGACACCGGCCTTGTCGGCAGCTTGCACCAATCCTTCGACAAGGAACTCGATGGCATCCCAACCCGCTTGCTCGGTCACAGGAGGAACGTCACGCGCCATCTTTTGGCCGCACAACATCACCGACGCAGATCCGCCCTCTTCCTGGTGTCCTGGATAGCCCACCCCCCAGTACGAGTGCTTGCAATCGTCTTCAGACGAGTATTCCGCGTACGTGAAGCCTGAATTCATTGCGCCGCCGCGCCCGGGCTTCAACCCGGTGCGCGTTATGCCTACCATTTGCACGTTGTACTTGAGGCAGCTGATGCCCGCATCTGCGGCCTTCTGGATGTTGTCGGCCAACGTATTCCGTTGACGCCGCGCGCTGTCCAGGTCGACCAGGGAATCAAGAAGAATGGAGCCGACATCCAACGCAAAGACATCCAGCTTCAGTCCGAATCCTTCGACCCATTTCCGATACTCGCCCAGCTTCACAGCATCCCAAGCGCCGACGCCATTTTCCGCCGAGACCAGCTCCGTGCCGCGGTTATCGAGAACGACGCTTTGCACCCCCAGTTGCGTTGACAGGCGCAGCCGGCGTTCGTCCGGGTTGAGCAGTTGCTCGCTGATGTACATGAGGACTCCAAGGTCGGTCGATGCTTGAACGGGTGAACACGTGTCCATTCTGGGTTGTCCGGCACGGCGCAGGCAAGGCGCTGGAACAGACCAAAACCGTCCGGCTCCCGTAGAAATCTCAGATAGTGGAACCGGCAGGAGCATCGCGATGCGCTCAATTCCCGCATATCGGAACAGCAACCCGCAGACGGCGCTCAACTCGCGTTTTTCCCCTGCAATTCCCCGTATTGCACCGCAACATGATGTGCTGTAGTGCCCAGGTGGAGGGCGCATTCCGCGCCCCCGTCGCGTGCCCATCATGTCCAAACTCAGAAATCTCTCTCTCCGGAGCAGCCTGACCGCACTGGTGCTGTTCTTCATCGTGATGCTGGTGGCCGTTGGCGCCATCGCCATGCAGCAGCTCTGGAGCATCAGCCAGAAGCAGCGCGCCATGTACACGGAAACCGTCATGCCGCTGCGCGTCGTCGTCGACGCCGCCCGCCAAGGCGCCACGCACTTCCGGCGCATGTACGTCTACATCTGGAACACCGATCCGCAAGGCCGCCAGAACGAACTTCGCCTGAACGAAGAATCCGAAAAATCCGTGTTGCAGGCGCGTGACCGTCTGCAGCAGGAGCAGGACCCCGCCCTGCGCGAGCTCGGCGGCAAGCTGGCCGACACCTGGACCCGCTACAAGGCGGCCGTCAACGACGTGAAGGGCCTTGCCGACCGCAACGATCCGACCGCGATGACCGTCCTGCACAAGGACTCGGCCGCGCTGCATGTCGCCGCGCGCAACATCCTGATGGAAGCCGCCAAGCGCCAGGAAGAACTGGCCCGCCTCGACACCGAAGACGCCGCCGCCGCAGTCGAACGCACGTTCTGGACGCTGACCGCGCTGATCGTGCTGTGCGCGTTGATCGGCAGCATCCTGGGTCTGGGCCTGGTGCGCTCCGTCATGCGCCGTCTGGGCGGCGAGCCCGCCTACGCCGCCCAGATCGCCCAGGAAGTCGCCAAGGGCAATCTGGCCGTGCGCGTGCAACGCCGCGAAGGCGACCAGACCAGCGTGCTGGCCAACATGGACGCCATGCGCGCCAACCTGGCGCAACTGGTGAGCCAGGTGCGCCAGTCCAGCGAGTCCATCGCCACGGGCGCCACGCAGATCTCGTCCGGCAATGCCGACCTCAGCCAGCGCACCGAAGAACAGGCCGCCAACGTCGAAGAGACCGCGGCCTCGATGGAAGAGATGAATGCCGCGGTGAAGCAGAACCTGGAATCCGTGCAAATGGCCGGCAGCCTGGCCGGCTCGGCCAGCGCAGCCGCCGCACGCGGCGGCGAAGTGGTCGGGAACGTGGTCAGCACCATGGACGCCATCTCGGCCAGCTCGCGCAAGATCGTCGACATCATCGCCGTCATCGACTCGATTGCATTCCAGACCAACATCCTCGCGCTGAACGCCGCCGTTGAAGCGGCCCGCGCGGGCGAACAAGGCCGCGGCTTTGCCGTCGTGGCCAGCGAAGTGCGCGCACTGGCCCAACGCAGCGCCAGCGCCGCCAAGGAAATCAAGCAGCTGATCAGCGACAGCGTGGGCAACGTCGAAGCCGGCTCGAACCTGGTCGGCGAAGCCGGCAGCACCATGAACGACATCGTGACGCAGGTGCGCCGCGTTGCCGACCTGATCGCCGAAATCGGCGCTGCTGCGCACGAGCAGGGACAAGGCATCTCGCAAGTGGGCGATGCCATCAACCAGCTCGACCAGACCACGCAGCAGAACGCCGCCCTGGTGGAAGAATCGGCCGCCGCTGCGCATAGCTTGAATTCGCAGGCGGCGACGCTGGTGAAATTGGTCAGTGTGTTCCGTCTTGCCGAGGATGATGCGCCGCGTTTTGTAGCGCAGCCGCAGGTTGCTCAGGTGCGGGAGGTGCAGTCTGTAGTTAGCCAGCCTGCAAAGCCGCAGCGCGTCTTGGCCAAGCCGGCATCTTCACGTGCGGCCGCTGGCAAGCCGGCGGACACTCGCCGCGCCGACGCCAAGCCCGCGCCGCAAGCGAAAGCACCGCTGCGCGTGCCGGGCGACAACAAGCCCGCGCAGTCGAATGATGATTGGGAGAGTTTCTGATCGGTAGTTCAAACGGGGCGCGCGCTGCGCGCCCCGTTGCATTGCATGGCGCGTCGCCCGTCAAGCCTCGACATGTCAGGCCGGCGACGCGGCCAGCGCGCTGCGGGCCAATGCCGACGCGCACAGCTTCTCGCTCAGGCCCCACAGCCCGTCGGCAAGCGAGTCGCTCAGCCCCTGCTTCTGAGGTCGAATGACGCGACGATCGGTCAGATACGCTCCTCGCAACGACGCCGCCTCTGGCGAAGCACCCAACCAGACGAGCGTATCCGCGCCTTGCGCCGGCGACTTTGCAAACGGCAGGGACAGCTTGAAGACCAGGTTGAACAACAATCCAAAATCTTCCTGGAACGCGCCGAAATTGGTGCGGACGATGCCCGGATGAAAGCAATTGACCGCCACCGCTGACCCCAGGCGCCGCTGCAGCGCTTTGGTAAAGAGAATGTTGCACAGCTTCGCAGTGCCGTAAGCCCGAATAAAGGAACTGTTTTCCGCATGCGCAACCCTGTCGAGCACAAGGTCGCCGCGCTGCTGCATTGCGCTCGACGTGGAAATCACACGCGCGCCCGGTGTCGCGCGTATCAGATCCAGCAGTGAGGTCGTCAAGAGAAAGTGGGACAGGTGATTCAGTGCGAACGTCACCTCGAACCCATCTTCGGTAAGCGACGTCTTTTTGAACATCGCGCCGGCGTTGTTCGCCAGGATATCCAGCCGCTGCTGTCGGGATCGGAACTCATGTGCCGCCCGTTGAACGTCGGCCATGCGTGAAAGATCGCACAAGATGAAGTCGATCTGGTCGTTGCCGCTTTGCGCTTTAAGCGCTTGCACGGCCAGCTCGGTCTTGGCACGGTTGCGCCCAAGCATCGTTACCGACGCCCCCAGCTTGGCGAACTGCAACGCGGCGACCTTTCCCAGACCATCAGTGGCGCCGGTAATCAATACGACCTTGCCCGAAAGATCTTGGAATTCTGAAGTCGGTTTTGTCATTGAGGTGGGGAATGCAGAAAGGCGCCATGCAGGCGGCGATGGGTTACTTGGCCGCGTTACGTGCCGCGTTGGAGAAGCGATCTATCAGCAGTGCGGCTCTGTCCTGCAGCGTCGCGGGCGCGGGCTTGTCCGCCAGCATTCCGCTCAGCGCAAGCACGAACACTTCCGCCGCCGACGCATCACCCAGAATCGACGTCACACAATCCAGAACGACTTGCTCATGATGCGCGGATACGTCCGGATTGATCCGGTCGCAGACGTCATAGAACTCTGCCGCCATCGGCGCCCCGGCCATGTCATCCCACGGCTCGTAGACCATGAGCCGGCAGACTTCGCGCAGACGTGAGGCGGCGGGCCCCTTGCGCGCTGCCGCGGCCTTCGCTTCGGAATGGCGGGAAATCAGCCAGTATTCAAAGACGGCGGCAAAGATGTCTTCTTTGTCCTTGAATGTCCGGTACAGCAACGTCCGCGAGATGTTTGCGCGCTTTGCAATGTCATCCAGCGACGTTTTGGCAAAGCCGAAATTCAGAAAACACCAGCGCGCCGCCTTCAGTACGGTGACGCGCCGTGCTTCGGCCTCTTCAGGGGAAATCTTTGGAGCCATGCCCGAGTGATCCTCTTTGCCGGCGATCGGTCTGGCGTGCAGCAGCGCCGCCGTGGAAACAACCTGCGCATATTGACAATTTACGTTCCTTTTGTCAACTTCACGCCATCTGGCGGCCAGCTTGCGCCGGTTCGCAAACCATCTGCGTTATCGTTTCCACCAATTAGCGTAATCCCTAGCTTTTTTCCCGCAAATCAAACGCACATACTTCTGCGGAAACGTTTCCACAACAGGCAAAATCATGAGCGAACAGTTGCAGGCAGCAAGAGTCAAGACGGTGGTGGACCACATGGCGTTGGAGTGCACGCAGGAATGGGACAAGGTCATCGACACCTTTGAACACCCCCGCTATGAGATGCACTCCAGCGGCGCAGTCTTCGACGGCGAGCGGGAAGTCATGGGTTACTTCCACTCGTCGCGCGCCTCATTTCCCGACCTGAAGAACGAGATCATCGCGGTCGCCGCCGCCGAAGGCACGGACACGGTGCTGGTGGAGTTCTGGCTTTCCGGCACGCACGCCGGCCCCTTCACCGTCGATGGCAAGACCTACGAGCCGACCGGCCGCAAGTTCCGCGTACGCATGGCCGCCACCTTCGAATTCGCGCCGAATTCGGACAAGGTGATCTGCGAACGCCCCTACACCTGTCAGAACGCCAAGCTGCGTTCGCTCGGGTTGCTGTAGCGGGACCGGCTTTCCCGTTCAGGAGACGGGAAGGCGCAAGGCATGACATTGATCAGCACATAAAAACCAGGGCAGGCCGACCGGGCGCTGCACCAGGAATCCAACTCGAGGAGACAACAATGATGAAGCTGTCCGCCGCAGCGGCCGCGCTGCTCGCTGTGCTCGGCATGGGTACTGCTCACGCCGACGATTACCCGAATCGACCGATCCGCATGCTGTTGCCTTTCTCCGCCGGCGGCGGTGGCGACACGCTGGGCAGAATCCTGGCAGAGCGATTTGCCGCCGAACTGAAGCAGCCCGTAATCGTGGAAAACAAGCCGGGCGCCGGCGGCACGATCGGCATCGCATCGGTCGCGCGGTCGGCGCCTGACGGCTACACGATCACGATCGGCGGCATGACGACGCACATCCTGTCCCCGTCCGTCTACAAGGACCTGCAGTACGACCCGATCAAGAGCTTCACGTCGCTGGGCGCCATCGGCAATTCGGCAATCATGGTCGTGGCCAACAACGACTTTCCCGCCAACAATATCGACGAACTCAAGAAGCTGGCCGCGTCCCGGAAAAACCCGGTGCAGTACGCCAGTTGGGGCGTCGGCTCCACCGGCCACTTCTGCGGTGAAGTCCTGGTGCAGAAAGGCGACTTGAAGATGCAGCACGTCCCCTACAAGGGAACGACGCAGATCATGACCGACATCATGGGCGGTCATGTGGACATCGGCTTCGTCGACATGGCCACCGCGACCCCGATGGTGACGCAGCGCAAGGTCAAGGGGCTGGCGGTCTGTACCCAGCGCTCTCCCAGCGTGCCTGACATCCAGAGCTACAAGGAACAGGGCATCGATTTCGATCGCGAGCTGAACTGGGCGATGTACGTCCCTGCCGGAACGCCGAAGCCTGTCGTGGCCAAGCTATCCAGCACGCTGGAAAAGGTGCTCAAGGAACAGGACGTCGCCGCCAAGTTGCTTGGGCTAGGAATTACCGCGCACTACGTATCCGGACCTGCGCACGAGCAAGCCAACGTCGCCGACATCGAAGCATGGCGCGCGGTCGCCAATGACGCCGGCATCAAACCCCAGTAATTCACCCTTTGGCGACGAGTGAACTTGTCGCCGACCGCCTTCATGAGATTTCGATGAACCTGCTTGAAGACCGCGTCGCCGTCATCTCCGGCGCCGCTCATCCCAAAGGCATCGGCAAAGCCACCGCCAGACTGTTTCTTGAGCATGGCGCACGCGTGGCCATCCTGGACCTTGACGAGACGCGCATACAAGAAAGCGCCGCCGACCTGGGCGCGCCCGCGTCCCGGCTGATTGCGCTTGTCTGCGATGTCGGCGACGCCGCGCAATGCGGCGCGGCGATTGATTCGGTTGCCGACTGGGCCGGCGGACGCGTCGACGTGCTGGTGAACAATGCCGCCATCACGCAGAAGGCGACGTTCCAGGAAATAACGCCGCTGGACTTCGACCGGATCCTGCGGGTGAACCTGACCGGTGTCTTCAATCTGACCCAAGCCGTCGCGCCGCTGATGATTGCGCGGCAGGCGGGAAGCATCGTCTCGATTTCGTCGCTTTCCGCCCAGAACGGCGGCGGCATCTTTGGCGGGGCCCATTACTGCGCCGCCAAGGCTGGCGTCCAGGGCATCACCCGCGCCATGGCCAAGGAGTTCGGCCCACACGGGATCCGCGCCAACGCAATCGCCCCCGGACTGATCACGACCGATTTTTCCCGGACCGGGCGCTCGGACGAAAGCAAGGACGAAGCCGCCCAAGGCTGGCCACTGCGACGGGCCGGGCGTCCGCATGAAATCGCCGGCGGTTGCCTCTTTCTGGCAAGCGATCTCTCAAGCTACATCACCGGCACGACGTTGGACATAAACGGCGGCGCCCACATGAACTAAGGAAGCAACATGATCAAGGACGCGATATGAGCAGGATTCTGGGTGGCGTGCGGCAGGTGGGCTATGTCGTTCGCGACATCGAAAAGGCCATGAAGCACTGGTCTGACGTGCTGGGCGTCGGACCGTGGTTCTACAAGGAAGACGTGGGAACCACCGAGTTCCGCTATCAGGGCAAGGAATCTCGCCCTCCCCGCCTCTCCATTGCATTGGCCAACTCGGGGCCCATGCAGATCGAACTGATTCAGCAACGGGATGACGCGCCCTCGCTGTATCTGGATTCACTGCGCGCAAGCGGAGAGTGTGCTCAGCACGTCGCCTTCTGGACGTTGGATCACTTCGACGAATTCTGCAGCCACCTGACCGCGCGCGGCTACGTGGAGGGCCATGGCGGCAGGATGGGCACGCGCGGCAGATTCTCGTACTTCGTTCATCCCGATCTGCCCAGCGGAATGATCGAAGTGTCGGAAATGAAAGGCGGAAAAGGCGAGTACTTCGAGGAGATCAGAAAGGCCAGCGAAACCTGGGATGGGTCGGCGCCGATCCGCCCACGCACGTAGCAAGCCGCGCGCCAAAGACGGTGTATGTTAGCCACTTTCGGCACGGACACAACTCAATCATGAAAGACCGGATCACCATTCGCGATGTTGCCAGAAAGGCCGGCGTTTCCCTGGGAACGGCATCGCGTGCGCTCAACCGCACGGGACGCGTCAGCGAGTCCGCCATCGCCGCGGTCGAGCAGGCCGCGCGCAGTCTTGACTATCGCCCCGACGCCGTCGCAAGAAGCCTGCGAACGAAGTCTTCCGGCGTGATCGGGCTGCTGGTGTCCGACCTGGCCAACCCGCTCTACGCGCGCATCATCACCGCGACCGAGATGGCGCTCCAAGCCGAAGGCTACTCGTTGCTGGTCGCCAGCACCCATAACGAGCGACGGCGGGAAGCGTCGCTGGTCGAGATCTTTCGCGGCCGACGGGTCGACGCGCTGATCCTAGGCCCCTGCGAAAGTGAATCCGCTGAACTTATCGACGAGCTATCGCAAGAGATTCCGGTCGTCGCGCTGGACAGGGAGTTCGGGGAATCCTCGGTTGGCATCCATGTGGATCACGCGGCCGGTGCATTCCAGGCGACGCAGTATCTGCTGAACCTGGGCCATCGCCGGATCGCCCTGCTTACGCCAGGCACGGCCTTGCGCACTGGCAAGGAGCGTATTGCCGGCTTCCGGCATGCCTTTGACGTCCATGGCATCTCGCCCGACGCCGCGTTGATCCGGGCAGAACAATCGGCAATGCAGTTTGCGTTCGCCGAGGCCATGTCCCTGCTGTCTCACGCCAACCGGCCCACGGCGTTCGTATGCCTGGGCACGCGAATTCTGTCCGGCGTGCTGCAAGCCCTCCGGCACACCGGCGATTCGGTGCCGAACGATATAAGCGTCATCAGCATCGGCGATACCGATCTGTCGCGCCTGTTCAGCCCGTCCATCACCTCGCTGAGCTGGGACCTGGAAGCGATGGGCACCTGCGCGGCGCAACAGGTCCTTAAACAACTTGATCGTCAGGCGCCTTCCGAGCACGGCGATCGCATTGTCATCAAAACGCAGCTGATATTGCGCGAATCGTGCGCTCCCGCTGCCCCCAGTTGACCTTTCAACCAAGGAACATCCATGACGCTTCCGTACACAGAGACCCACCAAGACCGTCTGCTGACCGTCAATATCGAAGACGGCGTGCAGTTGCCCGGCGCCGCTCCCGGCTCCTCGATCATCCCGCTGTTCCTCGACCGGGAAAACGGGGTATGGGTCCTGTACGGAAAGTTCGCTCCGGGAACCCGCCTTCCCACCCACTTCCACACGGGCGTCGTCCACTTCTTCACGACGAAGGGGCAGTGGAACTACCTGGAATATCCGAACGACCCGCAGACGGCCGGCAGCTATCTGTACGAGCCGGGTGGATCCGTACACACCTTCTCCGTGCCCGAAAACGCCACGGAGCCGGCGGAAGGGTTCATGGTCGTGTTCGGGGCCAACATCAACTTCATCGACGGTCAATTTGCAAACATCCGCGACGCGGGCGCCATCGAAGACTCCATCATCGACGCCGCCAGGAAGGCCGGGCTGCCGCTGCCTCGCTACATTCGTCCGAAGGGCGGCGCCGAGTTCACGCGCGACTGACCCGGGAGACGATCCACCATGCGATTGAAATCCAAGATCGCCCTCGTCGCCGGCGCGGGCACGTTGAGAAGCGCGTTTTCGTCAATGGATTCAGTTGGCAACGGCGCCGCCTGTGCAATCCGGTTCGCGCAAGAAGGCGCCACCGTGATATGCACGGACCGCTCGTTGGCGGCGGCGCAGGAGACTGTCGAACGTATTCGTTCGGAAGGCGGCGCTGCTGAGGCTATGGCGCTAGACGTCACCGACTCCGCGCAGATCGAGCTGGCCGCGAACGACGTGGCAAGCCGTCACGGGGGCATCGACATCCTGCACAACAACGTCGGCATCGAAATCCAGGGCGATCTCTTGGCCGTGCAGGATGACGAATGGGATCGCGTCATGACCGTCAACGTTCGAGGTTCCATGGCGATGGCTCGCGCCTTCCTGCCGCAGATGAAAGCGCGCGGCGGCGGCGCCATCATCAACGTGTCGTCGACGGCCAGCCTGAAATGGAGTCCGATGCAGTTCCTGTCGTACAGCACGGCCAAGGCGGCCGTGAACCACATGACGCGGGTCATTGCGCGTCAGTACGCCGCTGATCAGGTCCGCTGCAACTGCATCATCCCCGGCATGATCCGCACGCCGCATGCGGACGCGCTCTATGCCTCGGAGGAAGCCGCAACGGAAGGCCATAAGGCGCGCGATGCCCGATGTCCGATGGGGCGCCAGGGCAGTCCCTGGGATATCGCGAACGCAGCGCTTTTTTTGGCGTCCGACGAAGCGGCGTATGTGACGGGGTGTCTGATGGTGGTTGATGGGGGCTCCAGTCTTTGAGCGGGTAGCAGGTCGTCATTGCCAACGCATCCGCCGCGGCTGCATTGACGGCCTTCTTTTCCTTGCGCGCGACCACGTATCGCCACGTTGCAAATCGAAGCGCTCTCGCCCCGCCCCCTCACCTATGCTGACCTCTCCGGCCCACGCGGCCGCCTTTCCCAGGAGCAGCGTATGTTGGACCACATCGAGATTCACGTCAGCGACTTCGCGCGCAGCCGGGCTTTCTACCTGAGCGCGCTCGCGGCGGTGGGGTATGTGCCGCGCAAGGCGTTGGCGACGGGCATGGGCTTTGGCGTTGGCGAGGCCGACGACGCGGGCGACCCGGGCGGCGAGTTCTGGATTCATGAGGGCACGCCCAGCACGCCGCGCGTGCATGTGGCGTTCCGCGCGCGCAGCCGTGATGAGGTCGACGCCTTTCATCGGGCGGCGCTGGCGGCCGGCGGGCGCGACAACGGCGCGCCGGGGTTACGGCCGAAATATCATCCGAACTACTACGGCGCCTTCATCCTGGACCCCGACGGCTACAACGTCGAGGCGGTGTATCACCGCCCAGTCTGACGCGCCTGCGACGTCATACGCGCGCCGCCACCGGGTTCAGGGCTGGCCGGGCGGGCGCACACCCAGCGCGCGCATCCACGGGTTGTCCGGCAGGCCCTGAATGGGCGCCATGCCGGGCATCGGAAAACCGACCGGATTAAGGGCGGCGTCCTGCAGCACCTTCGCCCACTCGCGCGGGTCGATCGGTTCGCCCATGCGCGCGCGCACATCCAGCAGGTCCATCGCCGCGCGCCGATGTCCTGCCTCGGCCGCATCGCGGAACAGGCGTTCGGCCACGGCGTAGTTCTTGGGCACGCCCCGGCCCATGCCGGTCAGCTCGCCCAGATAGGTCTGCGCGGGCGCGAAGCCTTGATCCGCGGCGCGTTGATACCAGCGGGCGGCGACGGGGTAGTTCTGTTGCACGTGCTCGCCGTTTTCGGCGATCAGCCCCAAGGTGGTCATTGCGACCACGTCGCCCGCCTTGGCGCGCGCCTGCAACGACGCCAGCCGGGGCTCGTCCACATACTGCGCGCCGCGTTCGATTTCGTACTCCCAGGCGCTCATGCGCGCCTTGATCAGATCGCGGCCCAGCGTGGGGGACGGGCCTCGGCCCTGCGCCGTCTGACCGCCGGACGCCCCCGGCGTCGCGGGCGTCTGTCCGTCCGCCAGCGTGGTGAACGTGACGGTGCCGACCAGGCTGCTGGCGTAGTGCGGAATCTGCCGGTAGGCGGTGGCCACCTGCACGTCGGCGGTCAATTGCTTGAAGAAGGTCTCCACCGGCGCGGAACCGGGCAGCGTGCGCAGTCCTTGCGCGAAGTAGTACGCGTAGGGGCTGTGGCGGGGGCCGTCGTTGCCAAAGCCGTCTTCGGCCGTGGCGCCGGGCTGTGTGGAGAAGGCGATAAGTTCACCGCCCGCGGGAACGGCATGCACCAGTCCCGCGCCAGGCGTGCCGCGGGTCAGGTTGGTGCGGCAGGCGTCCAGCACCATCAGGCGCGCGCGGACATTGGCACGCCGCAGCGCTTGCGACACGCGCTTGAGGCTCAACGAGCTTTGCTGGGCCGTGCGGATGCGCACTTCACCCAGCGGCAAAGGCAGGTCCACACCGAACAGATAATTCACGTCGTCCACCGCAACAGCATGTCCGGCGAAGTACATCAGCGCCAGATCTCCGCCCGTGGCGCGAAGGGCGAAGTCGTCGACGGCGGCTTCCATCTGCGCCGTGGTCAGGTCGGTGAGCAGGGTCACATCGACCTGGCGCTGGCGCAGTGAGTCCGCGATGAGGCGAGCGTCGTTGACCGGGTTGACCAGCGCGTTTGCGGGAACGGCGTAGCGCGCGTTGCCGATCACCAGCGCGTAGCGGCGCTTGGCGGGCGTGGCTTGGGGGTCGGCTTGGGGGTCGGCTTGAAGGTCAGCTTGCGCCTTGGCATCCGATTCGGCCTTGCGATCCGTCGCCGCTGCGGAAGGCCCGTCGTCCGGCGCTGGCGCAGGCGTGGTCGGCTGGGGTGCGGGCGCGCCTGAGCGGGCCGGCTCCTCGTCCATCATGTTCCGGTTGTTCAGCCCCCGCGCATTCGCTCCCGCCGCGAGCACGGCGCCAGCGTGCCCGCCGTAGAGCCCCGCGCCGACCAGCGCGGCCAGCAGGCGCCGCCGCATCAGGGGTTGCGGCCGCGCGACCGGCATGCTGGCAAGGGCAGGTTCTTTGTTGGGCTTCATAGAGAATTCGGGGCCTGACTTTTGTTCGGGAGGGACTGGACGTTATCTCGGGCTTGCGCGGGGCCTCACGGTTTGGGGCACGCGCCCGCTGGCGCCGCCGTGACTGACAGCGCGCCCAGCGCCGTCGCGGCATCGCGCAGCGACGACTCACGCGCAGCGGCCAGGACGTATCGCCCGTCCGCATCAGGCCCGTCGACGATGGCCACCGCGTACTGGGACAAGGTATTGCGCAACTGCCGCGCCGTCAGGGCGTCGGGAAGATCGACCACCAGCCGCGGACAAGATGCACCGCCGCGCGTCAGGACGTCGTCGGACAGGACAACCGCGGGACCTTGCACCGGCGCCTGCTGGATCACCACGACGGACAGCATGATCGCGAGCGCCCAGCCCAGCGGCATCAACGGGCTGGCGGGCGTAGGCCACAGCCATTGCCACAAGCGCCGCACGCGCGACACCGGCGCGTGCGAAGACACCGGCGCGCGCGCAGACGCAGGCTCAGACGCTGACGCACGCGCAGATTTGGCAGACGCAGGCTCAGACGCGGACGCAGATTCGGCAGACGCCGACGCAGGCGCAGCCTCCACGCGCTGCGCCAGCGCACGCAAGAAAGCCGCATCGCGCTCCCCCTGCCCAATCTCGTTATGCGCAAGCTGGCGCGCCTCGGCAAGATTGCGCCACGCCTCCAGTTCCTCCCGCAATGCGGGATCGCGCGCGAGATCGGCTTCGAAGGCCCGGCGGGCATCGGCGTCCAGCTCGCCGGACAGATACGACAGCACTCGGTCTTCAGCCATCATCAGTCCATCCCCTTGCGGGTGCATTCCGTCACCAGCTTGCGCGCGGCGTGCAGGCGGCTCTTCACGGTGGGCACGTGCAGGTCCTGCTGCCGGGCGATCTGTTCCATCGGCATGTCGTCCAGGTACAGGAACATGGTGGTTTTCAGCGTGTCGCTGAGTTTGTTCAGGCAGTCGCGCATGCGCTTGACGACCGACAGGTGCTCGTACGCCTGCGCGGGGTCGGCAAAGAGCGAGTCATCCGCCACATCCCGCGCGTCGTCAAACGCCGTGTCGTCCCGATCGCCGCCGTCGTCGGGACCCGCCCACTGCACCTCGTGCCGCGTTCGGCGGTGATACTGGATCAGCTCGTGCAGCGATCCGCGGTACAGGTAGCCGCCCAGCTTGCTGACGGCCAGTTCATGCGCCGTCCATCCGCCCTCGGGCTGGCCGTGCAGCAGGACCTCGTCCTTGAAACTGCGCGTCTGCAGAAACTTCATGAGCGCGTTGTTGAACGCGTCCACCACGCCTTCGGGCGGCGCGTTGAAGAACTTTCTGCGCAGTTTCAGCGTGATGTGCTGCTCGGCTTTGTTCCGGAACGCCAGCGCGTAGCGCGGGTCGGCGTGCATGATGCGCAACAGCGCGTCGACGTTGTCGATGACGTAGCGCTTGGATTCGAGCGTGTTCATGATTCAGGTTCTTGGGGCTGCGGCACCTTAGCTGCGCAGGGGCGGAAAATCAAGCGCGGCGACCCCGCGGACAGCAAAGGCCAGCGCAATGGCGACAGACAGATAGAAGCCGAACCCGAACGACAGGCCGCTCCACAGGTTGGACGCCATGTCGCCCGCCAGGCTGCGGCCGGCGCGCGAACTGCCCATGAAACCCGACAACTGGCGCGTCGCATTCATGAACTCCTGCACCTGCGAGACCACGCCCGCCAACGCGATGATCCACAACGCCAGCGGCGCAAAGTAGCCCAGGCGCGCCGCGCGCTGGTCCAGCAGCGAAGGCAGCAGCGGCCCCACGACGGCCAGCAGCCACAACACGGCATAGAATCCCGCGCCGGCCCCCTGCCCTGCCATCGCGCCCTGCACGCTGCCGCCGTTCTGCAAGCGCAGGAGGTCGTAGAAGCTCAGACTGACGCCCGATCCCATCATGCGCATGGAGACCACCGCGAAGAGCGTGGTGCCCAGAAGAAACAGCAACGCGCCCGCCGCGTCGCCCCGGTTGACGCGCTGAACCGCAATCGCTGCCCACCGGGCCGCGTGGGTTTTTGCCTGCATCAATACGTCTTGTGCTTTGTCCTGCATGGTGTTTCCTTTTTTGCGTGAGGCGGATGCCGGTATGGATGCCGGTACTGATCGCTACGCGCAGCGGCACAAAAGGTTCGATTTTTTTTCGCCCTTTTTTCGGCCAATTGATTTGCCGGGTTCGGTTTATCCTTCGTCGCTAAATTTTTCGAACCTTTTTCAAGACGGCGCGTAGCAAGGGTCATGGGCTCGTCTTTTTTCCCACTTACCACCAACGGAGCGTTGAATCATGTCCACCCCCACCCCGCTGTCCACCCTGTACCAGACCGTGGTGCAAGAAGAACTGGGCCTCGTCGCCAGCTTTGACGAGCAAGGCGATGTGGTCTTCAAGCATCCCGACATGGGCATCATGTATTTCAGCCTGAGCGATTCGGACCCGGAATTCCTGCGCCTCGTCTACCCCGCCTTCGTACAGGCTGACGAACTGAACCTGACGCGCGGCCAATTCCTTGAAGTCATCAACGTCGTGAACAACCGGTGCAAGGCCATCAAGCTGACGCTGCCGCAAGAGGACGCCGATCGCCCGGCGCGCGTCTCGGCCTCGGTGGAAAGCTTCGTGGCCGCGCCCGACACCCTGCCCGACATCGCCCTGCTGCGCGCCACCGTGGCCCGCACCGTGTCCGCCATTCGCAATGGCGTGCACGAACTGGTGAAACTGTCGATGGAACTGAAGCAGGCCGCCAACTGACGCGCCAAACCCGCGCCTGGTTTGCGACGACGCACGGCGCGACGCGCCCGGCGCAATTGAAACAAGTCTGGTCCTGCGTTGTAACTTTGCGATACATTGCAGGGCTTTGACGAAAAAGGCGCCCGTGTGGCGCCCGGTTTTCCGCCTTCACATGATGTCATCGCGCCTGCACGTATCCCGTTCGTTGATCCTTCGCCTTGCGGCCAGCTTCCTCTTGCTGGCGGGCCTGTCCGCCTGCGCCGTCAAGACCAATTCGCGGGGCAACTACGTGTTCGGCGTGGACACCGCCGCCCTGTTCGGCACCGAGATCGGCCAGTTCCCGCTGCAGGACGGCGGACTGGGCACCCTGCGCCGTGAAGGCAAGAACTTCTCGGTGAAGCTATCAGGCAACCAGCGCGTGGTGCCCCTGAACAATGTTGAGTCCGCACGCATCGCCCGGACCGAAAACATTGGCCCGCGCACCGTGGTCGTCATCGAGACCCAGCGCCGCAACTGCGATTACCGCTATACCGTGCTGGCCATCGAGGGGTCCGACGTGTTGTCGTGGGACGTGGGCAATTGCCGTGACCGGCCCGTCGTGCTGGTCCAGGACGACCGCAGCGCGCTGACGTTCGACTTTCCCAAGGGCTCGGCGATCGAGCGCTTTGTTTACACGCAGGATGGCCGGATGCGCCGCGGCAACGTGAAGAGTGTCGCGGGCTTGAATCCGCGCGCCAAGCCGTTTGCCGACGAGTCGCTGTATCCGCCCGGGTACATGGATTCGATCCGGCTACATGGCGTCTATCCGCCGCCCGCCGCGCCGGCCGCGCGATCGGGCAAGGCGGCTAAGCCGGCCAGCGGCGGCCGCCGTTCGCCACCCAATGCGCCCGCCGCGGTGCAGACACAGACGGCCGGCAGTGACACATCCGCTGGCCGCGTGGTGCCGCCGCCCCCGCAGCGCGTGTCCACGGGCGACGCGCCCGCAACACCCAGCTCGGGCGCGGCATCGCGCACACCCGCCAAGCTGGACCTGCCCGAAGAGGAAATCACCTCGACCCGTCTGGACCTGAGGGATTGATCGTGCGCCAGGCCCAGATTCGCCAGATTTTGTTCCTGATCGTCCTGACGGTCATCTACCTCAGTTTTGAACTCGGCTTCAACGCCCGGTTGCTCGATGTGGTGGGCAGCCGCGCCACGCCGCACGATATCGAGGAACTGGAGTTCTTCGGCCGCACCCTGTCCGGCATCGCCGCCGCGCTGGTGGTGCTGCAGCTCATGCTGACCCGGCGGCTTGCCACCGGCGGCCGGCCGTCTTACCTGAAGATTGCGGTGGCCTGCGCCGTGACCGCGCTGCTGGTCTTCAGCGCCATCAAGATGATGGTGAACGTGCTGGTCGACTCGCGCGACGGCGAGTTCCGCCGCATTGCCACCAACGCCGGGCTGCTGCAACGCTCGCTGGTGCAGGGCGACCTGCATCTGGACGGACTGGTGGACGACGGCATCTACGCGCGGCCCGAGGGCAAGGCGTTCCTGGCGGTGTTCCAGGTGCTGCTGACCAACATCGACAATCTGGATGAAAAGGTCGAACCCAAGAAGCGCCAAGTCATCCGCACCGACCTGCAGCGCCAGATGAAGACCTTCACCTTCGATGACCGCGAAGTCCGCATGACGTCCCCGGGCATCCGCGGCTATCACCAGGTCTACACCAGCGTGATGCAGTCCGTCGCCGAACGCTGGAAGAAATACGCCGGCGTGCCCGTCCCGTCGGACATCGGCCTGGCGCGCGAACAGGATCGCGCGTGGGGCGACTACCGCCGCAACCTGTCGCGCCGCGGCTGGACGCCCGACAGCGTGCCGGCCCGCTACCAGGGCCGCGTGGTGCAGGACGTGCGCAAACGCATTCCCGTGCCGGCCGGCTGGCAGCCGCACGACCGGGCCACCTTCAATGAAGCGGTCGCGCAGCAATACTGGAAGACCATGCGTAGCCGCACGGTGCATGTCGAGGGCGATGCGATTCCGCCCGGTCTGTCGTACGAAGACTTCGTGGCGCGCCCCGGCGTGCAGAAGCTGCTGCGCCAGACCTTGATGGTGCCGGCCACCATGAACGTCGCGCCCAATTACACCGACGCCGCCAGCTTCAAGCGGCTGTACGACGGCATGCTGGACCGGGCCGTGGACGAAGCCATGCCGCGCTTTTCCGCCAGCAGCGCGGACTTTGCGCGCGGCGGCCAGCATCAACAGTTGGGCGAAGACGCCGCGCGCGCGGCCATCGTGCCGCCGGTTGCGCTGCTGTTCTCGCTGCTGGGTGCGGTGGGCCACTTCGGCAAGCTGCTTTACCTGATCGTCAAACTCGTCGTCTGGCTGCGCACGCCCGCCGGCCAGCAGCCGGGGCGCACCGCCACGCGCGCAGCGGGTCTGGCGCTGGTGCTGACGCTGGCCTGCGTCTGGACGGCGTTCTCGTTCATGCAGAACGGCGTGACGCAAAGTGAACTCTTCCAGCAGATGTCGCGCGTCGAAGGCGGGCGCGATGACGAGTCGATCGGTCAGGCGCTGCGGCGCCGCGTGCTGGCCAACGTGGCGCACGTGATCGTCGTGGGCCAGGCCTACACCTATCCTTTCAACGAAGCCGTGCGCACGACGGTGCTGGGCGGCTTCCGGTTCGGATACCACGGCGATGCGAGCTAGCCGTCTGATAGCCGCGCTGCTGGCCGCCGCCCTGCCCTGGTCCGGCGTCAGCGCCGCGTGCCTGGGCATGCAGGTGCATGCGCATCGCGGCGCGCCCGCGCTGCCCGAGAACTCGTTGGCCTCGATTCGCGCGGCTTATGCCGGCGCATGGGATGGCGTCGAAATCGACATGCAGCGCCTGAAGGACGGCGTCTGGGTGCTGCACCACGACCTGCTGACCGGCAGGACGGTAAGCGGCGTCGGACGCAAGGCCGTGCTGCAACTGTCCAGCGACCAATGGCGCGACGCCAAGTTGACGGGCGCCGGCGGCGGAGCGCCCCCGCCTTTCCTTACTGATGCGCTGCGCGTCGCCGCCGCGCAGCCCGCCAAGACCTTCAATGCGGAACTGAAGGTCGTCTACCGCGACTGCGCGCCGGTGTCCAAGCTGGTCGCCGGCATGAAGACCGCGCTGCCGCACGGCAACTGGATGATCACGTCCGCCTTCCCCGAGGCGCTGCGCTGCGTGCGCGGCACCGACCGGCAGGGCTATCTGGGCCTGATCGTTTTCGACCCGCGCCACGCGGATTCCCTGGGCGCAAGCCCGCTCGGCAAGTATGTGTCGCAGCGCGCCACCGCGCCCAAGCTGACGCGCCAGTGGCTGGCCAATCTGGCCGCCACCGTCGGCGCGCCCGTGGGCGTGCATGTGGACGCCCTGACGTTGTCTGCCAACCCGCAACTGCTGCGTGATGCCGCCGCGCAATCCGTGCGCGTCTTCGTGTACGCGGTGGGTGGCGATGCGGCCCTGGCGCAGCAACTGCGCGCCACGAAGCAACGCGAAGGCTATCTGCCGTCCGGCGTCATCATCGACGGCGATGCGCAGGCGTTCTGCCGGGCGGTGGGCGGATAGCGTCAATAGGCGGGCGGCTTCGCCTCGCGTCCCGCCGAAGCGGCCTGCGCCAGCGCGCGCGTGATGATGCTGGTCGACACGTTGGCAAAATAGCGCGCGCCCATGGCCCCGTACTTCTCCTCGTCCTGCGGCGTCAGCGCGATGATGCCGGAACACTTGCCCGCCCCGGCGATCGCGCGCAGTCCGGCCGCGATGGCGCGTTGCACGGGTTCGGCATTCCAGTCGCTGCCGTGGCCCATCGCATGCGCCAGATCGTTGGGTCCGATGAACACCGCATCCACGCCATCCACCGCCGCGATTTCGCCCGCCGCCGCAATGGCCTCGGGCGTTTCGATCATGGCGATGAAGCCGATGCCGTCATTGCTGCGCTGCGTGTGCCCGGCGCCGCCGAAGGCCCCGTAACCGGCCGCGCGCGTGCTGAAGGCGCTGCCGCGGCGGCCCACTGGCGGATAGTGGATCATGCCGGCGAGACACCGTGCCTGCTCGGCGCTTTCCACCATGGGCACCTGCACGGCACTTGCGCCCATGTCCAGGATGCGCGGCAAGTCCTGCTCGAAGCAGCGCACGATCGGCACGATGCCCGTCGCCCGTGCGGCGCGCAGCATGTGCTCGGTCATGCCGAAATCGGCACTGCCGTGCTCGTTGTCGAGGATGATGAAATCAAAGCCGGCGTACGCGCACATCTCGACGATGGCCGGGCTGGGCAATCCGTTGAACAGGCCGCGCAGCGGCTTGCCACTGCGCAGCATGTCCGGCAGGCGGCCGTCCAGCGGGAAGCGGGGGTCGGTCATGCAAGTCTCCTGTGTCGGGGCGGGGTCAGTCGGCCTGGATGCCGGCGTCCTTGATCACCTTGCCCCATTTTTCGATTTCGCTGCGTTGGAACTGCGAAAACTCCGCCGAGCCGCGGCCGTCGGGCGCCACGCCCAGCGTCAGCAGCTTGGCGCGCACGTCGGGGGTGTTGACGATGGCCGCAATCTCGCGTCCCAGGCGCTCCACCACCGGCGCGGGCGTGCCCGCCGGCGCAAAGATGCCCTGCCACGACTGCATCGCAAAGCCCGGCAACCCCAGTTCGGCCAGCGGCTTGACACCCGGCAGATCCGCCAGCGGCGCGGCCGATGTAACGCCCAGCACTTTCACCCGCTTGGCATCAATCATCGGACGCGCGGCCGCGACCGTTTCAAACACCATGTCGATCTGTCCGCCGATCAGGTCCACCATCGACTGCGATCCTCCCTTGTAGACGATCTGGCGCAGGCGCGTATCCGAAATCGATTGAAAGAGCTGCCCCGACAGATGCTGCGACGTGCCCGCGCCGGCCGTGCCGTACGTCAGCCCGTCCGGATCGGCCCGCGCGGCGTCGATCACCTGCTGCACCGTATTGAATGGGCTGTCTGCCCGCACCACCAATGCGTTGCTGACCATGCCCACCAGGCTGACGGGCGTGAAGTCCTTGACCGGGTCATAGCCCAGCGACTTGATGAAGAACGGATTGACGGCATGCGTGGTGATGGTGCCGCCCACGATGGTGTAGCCATCGGGCTCGGCGCGGGCCACCTGTTGTGTGCCCACAATGCCGGACACGCCCGGTTTGTTCTCGACGATGACCGACTGCCCGAGACGAGCGCTCAACTGCTCGGCCATCAGGCGCGCGACGCCGTCGGACACGCCGCCCGGCGAGAACGGCACGATGTATCGGATGTTCTTGGTCGGCCAGGCGGGCGCGCCGCCTTGGGCGTGGGCCATGCTGGCGGTCAACCCGATGGCCGCGAAGGCGGTCAGGGTGCGTACAAAAATGCTGCGCATGCGTTTGTCTCCTGGAGTCGATGAGCGCGGTCTGTGCGCGCTTTCATTGGGTAGTGCCGGAAAAAGGGGAATAGCGAATCTTCAGGGGCCCGCCCGGACCGTCGCGCGTTCAACCAGGCTGCAGGGAATGACGATGTCGCGCGGCCGCAGCTCGGCCTGCATCTGTTCGCGCAGCAGCGCGACGGTAGCGTCCACCATGGGTTCGACCTGCTGACGCACGGTCGTCAGGCGATACGCGCCCCAGGCAGCCTGCGGCACATCGTCAAAGCCCACGACGGCCACGTCTTCAGGCACGCGTAGTCCCAGCTCCTGACGGAGCACGTCAAGCGCCGCAATCGCCATGTGGTCGTTGCCGGCAAACAGCGCGTCCGGCGGGTCGGCGGCAAACATTCGGCGAACCGCGGCCTGCGCCAGATCGAAGTCGTAGTGGCCCACTTCGCGGCAGGCGACGTCGTGGCCCAACTCGGTCAACGCATCCCGGTAGCCCCGTTCGCGTTCGATGCTGGTCGACGAATCCTCCAGCCCCGCCAGAAATCCAAAGCGCCGGTAGCCGCGGTCCGCCAGCAGCCGCGCCACCAGTTGGCCGCCCGCATAGTTGTCGGACGTGACCGAGCTGCTGGCGTGACGTGCCAGACCGCCCAGAATCGAGACCCGATTGAACTGCACCACCGGCACGCCGACTTCTGCGCAACTGCGCGCCACGTTGGACGACAGCATGGCGGAGGCCATGACGATGCCGTCGACCTGGTATTGCAGGATCTCGGCCAGCACGCCGTCGGCCGCCTCGTCCACCTCGGCAATGAACATCAGCACGTGATAGCCCTCTTTCTGCAGCTTTTGCGACAGCCGCTCGATCACCAGCGGATAAAACTGGTTTTCCAGATAGCTCATCACCAATGCGACGATGCGGCTGCGGCGGGTGATCAGGCTACGCGCCAGCGCGTTGGGCCGATAGCCCAGTTTCTGCGCGGCCGCCAGCACCTTGCGCCGCGTCTCTTCGGACACGCTGGCGCCGGGCGTGAACGTGCGGCTGACGGCGGACTGCGACACCTGCGCCAGATCCGCCACGTCCTGCGCGCGGGGCGCGGTCCTCATGCCGCGGTCCATCCTGCGTCCAGCATCAGCGCGCTGCCCGTCACCAGACTGGACGCGTCGCTGGCCAGGAACACAATGGCGCCCATCACTTCGTCCAGACGGCCGACGCGGCCCAGCGCGTTGCGCGCGCAGACCCAGTCCCGAAAACCGGGCTGCTCCAGCATGCCCGCCGTCATCGGCGTTTCGATGAAGGTCGGGCACACGGTGTTCACGCGGATGTTGGCCGCGCCCAACTCCCACGCCAAGGCACGCGTCATGCCTTCGAGCGCGTGCTTGCTGGCGCAATACAGCGTGCGGCGTGGACTGCCCACGTGCCCCATCTGCGACGACACATTCACGATGGACCCTGCACGGCCTTCCTGCAGCAGACGGCGCGATACAGCCCGGCTGGTGTAGAAGGCCGCCTTCACGTTCAGGTCCAGCACGGCGTCGATGTCCTCGTCGGACTGCTCGACCAGCGGCTTGGGACGATTCATGCCCGCGTTGTTGACCAGGATGTCGAAGGGCTCGGCGTCCTCGACCGCCTGGTCCACGGCGGCCGAGTCCGTCACGTCCAGCACCAGCGGCGCACAGCCGATGCCTTCGGCCCGCAAGGCGTCGCACACTTGCGCCAGCTCCGGCTCGCGCCGGGCCGCCACCGTCACATGCGCGCCCGCACGGCCCAGCGCGGCGGCCGCCGCCAGTCCGATGCCGCCGCTGCCGCCCGTCACCAGAGCGCGGCGTCCGTCCAGGCGGAAGTCCGGTCCTTTGGGCAGCGCAATCATGCCTGGGCCTCCACCGGCCGATACCACGGCAGGTCGGGGCGATTGCCATAGCGGCGCACGCGGATGTTGGCCTGCTCGCCGTGGCCCGCAAAATTCTCCATGTGGCACAGGCGCGAGCAATACTCGCCCATCGCCGCGCTGGCCTCGTCCGTCAGCACGCGCTGATAGGTGCAGGTCTTGAGGAACTTGCCCACCCACAGGCCGCCGGTGTAGCGCGCGTTGCGGTTCGTCGGCAGCGTGTGGTTGGTGCCGATCACCTTGTCGCCAAAGCTGACGTTGGTGCGCGGACCCAAAAACAGCGCGCCGTAGTTCGTCATCCGGTTCAGGAAGTAATCGGGATCGCGTGTCATGACCTGCACGTGCTCGAACGCCAGGTCATCGGCCACCTGCAGCATTTCCTCGTCGCTGTCGCAGACGATGACCTCGCCGCAATCGGCCCACGCCTTGGCCGCGATGCCCGCCGTCGGCAGGATCGACAGCTGGCGCTCGACTTCGGCCAGCGTGGTGCGCGCCAGTTGTTCGCTGGTGGTCAGCAGCACCGCAGGAGACGTAGGGCCGTGTTCCGCCTGGCCCAGCAGGTCGACGGCGCACAGCTCGCCATCCACGCTGTCGTCGGCGATCACCAGCGTCTCGGTCGGTCCCGCAAACAGGTCGATGCCCACCCGGCCGTACAACTGCCGCTTGGCCTCTGCCACGAACATGTTGCCCGGGCCGACCAGCATGTCCACGGGCGCCACGCTGGGCGTGCCCACCGCCATCGCCACCACGGCCTGCACGCCGCCCAGCACCAGGATCTCGTCCGCGCCCGCCATGTCCATGGCGGTCACGATGGCCGGATGCGGCTTGCCCTGATACGGCGGCGCCGTGGACACGATGCGCTTGACGCCCGCCACCTTGGCGGTCAGGACGCTCATGTGCGCCGAGGCCAGCAGCGGATACTTGCCGCCCGGGATGTAGCAGCCCACCGCGTTCATCGGCACGTGCTTGTGGCCCAGGACCACGCCGGGATAGGTTTCCACTTCCACATCGCGCATCGAGTCGCGCTGGATCTGCGCAAAGTTGCGGACCTGGCTTTGGGCGAATGCGATGTCCTCGATCTCGCGCGCCGACAACTGCTTGCGCGCCGCGTCGATCTCGGCACGCGACAGGCGGAAGTCCGCCGGGTCCCAGTTGTCGAACTTGCGGCTGTAATCGCGCACGGCGTCGTCGCCACGGGTTTCGATGTCGCGGATGATGTCTTCGACGGTGGCGCGCACCTTGGCGTCGTCGTCGGTCTTGACGGCGGCGGTCCGGCCGCGCTTCAGATAACGGATCATGGTCTCGGGTCCTGCAAGCGTTGAAAGTTCATCGATGCAGGGCACTTTCAAAGCCTTGCATACGTATGCAAATAGGGAGAAACCCGGAGATCGCGCGCACGCCGACCCTTCGCTTCCCCTTGCGCGGGATCGCGGCACAATCGCGAATGCGCTGTCAGGCTGCTGACAGCCGGCCGCCGAGCGCTTTCGCTACACTCACGGAATTCCGCATCGATGACCGCCGGGCCGGCCCACGCGCAAACGCGAGGCGGACGGCAAGCGGCCGTGCTCACGCCCTCCCCTCATGTCGCATCCCGAATCATTCAATCTGAAGCAGATCGCCGTGCCGGCGTTCGGCCCGTCGCTGCTTTACGGCATCAGCAACGGCGCCATTCTTCCCGTGATCGCGCTCACCGCGCGGGAACAAGGCGCGTCGTTTGCGGCCGCCGGTCTCATCGCCGCGCTCATCGGCGTCGGCTCGCTGCTCTCCAACATACCGTCCGCGCTGATCACTGAACGCTTCGGCGAAAAGCGCGCCATGGCCGGCGCCGCGCTGTTGAGCGTAACTGGTCTGCTGCTGGTGATCGGCCTGCCGCATCTCTGGGTGCTGGCGCTGGCCATGCTGATGCAGGGCTGCGCGCAATCGGTGTTCCAGCTGGCGCGCCAAAGCTACATGATCGAGGTCGTGCCGATGACGTACCGTGCGCGCGCCCTGTCCACGTTGGGCGGCACAACCCGCATTGGCACCTTCATCGGCCCCTTCGCGGGCGCAGCGCTGATTCACTTCATGGGGCTGGACGGCGCGTACTGGATCGCCGTCTGCGCCATGCTCGGCGCGGGCTTCATCGCCATCAAGGCGCCCGACATCGAACCCTCGCACGCCAAGGCCGCCGGCGCGCCGCGCGCGCGCATCGGCGAAGTCGCGCGCGACCATCGCGGCGTGTACGCCACGCTGGGCATAGGCGTGATGCTGATCAGCGCGCTGCGCGCGTCGCGCCAGGTGGTGATACCGCTGTGGGCAGACCATCTTGGGCTGGACGCCACGACCACGTCGCTTGTCTACGGCCTGGTCGCGGCCGTCGACATGTCGGTGTTCTATCCCGCCGGCAAGGTCATGGACCAGCGCGGCCGCTTGTGGGTGGCGTTGCCGTGCACGCTGCTGATGGGCTTGAGCCTGATGGCGATCCCGCTGACCAGCGGCGTGACGAGCTTCATCCTGGTGTCGCTGCTGCTGGGCTTCGGCAACGGCATCGGGTCCGGCATCGTGATGACGCTGGGCGCGGATGCCGCGCCGCCCGGCGCGCGCACGCAGTTTCTGGGCATCTGGCGGTTCATGGCCGATCTGGGTGCAAGCGGCGGACCGGTGGCGTTGTCGGCGCTGACGGCGTTGTTGTCGCTGGGCGGCGCGTCGTTTGGCGTGGGAACGTTGGGGTTGGTGGCGGCGGGGGTGTTCTGGCGGTGGCTGCCGCGGCGGGCGTCGGCATAGCGCCCGCCTTCGCTGGCAATGTGCTGATCCGCCAGCCACCCAGAGCGCGCGATTTTCGCGGACACTGACCAGCTCCCCGCTCAATGTCCGCTTGTCGACGCCATCAATCCAGCGTTGAAAACCGGCGCGGCCTCGCCAGCCAGCGATACATTGATGCAAGCTGGCAGACCGCTGTCGGCGGCTCCTTTCAGCGCGTTGGCCAGACCGTCCACGTCGTGGGCTGCAAACCCCGCGCCGCCCAGCGCAGACGCGACGTCGTGATACCGCGCCGTCGGTGAAAGCTCGCAGCCGATCAGCCGCTGCGGACCATAGGTGCGCATCTGGATCAGATGTTCGGCGTTCCAACGCAGGTCGTTGCCGATCACTGCAATGACCGCCGCGCCTTCGCGCACCGCCGTATCCAGCTCCATCAAATGAAACCCGGCGGTGCCGTCGCCCATCATGACGACCACCGTGGCTTCGGGCCGTGCGATCTTCGCGGCGATCGCGTAGCAGACGCCTGCCCCGATCGCGCCGGACATGCCGTTGATGATGCGTACCGGCGCCTGGCAGAACGCCTGCGCCCACTGGCCGAACTCGCCGCCGTCGCAGATCAGGATCGGATCAGGCGCGGACGCCAGGAATGCCTGCACGGTCTCGCACAGCGCGCGCGGGCCCACCGCTCCCTCGACAGGCGCGGACGGCGCCTTGATCGTCCGGCTGCGCAGCGCGTCATCCACCTGTTTTTGCCACGCCAGACGTTCGGCCGAAGCTTGCGCCGCCCGTATCGCGGCTAGCGCCGCAACCGGGTCAGCTTGGAACGCCAGCACCAGACGCTCGCCAAGAAGACGGCTCGCGCGTTCCAGCATCGCGGGATCCGGGTCGATCACCGCGACGCGTGCGTTGGCGCCAAGCGCGCCCGTGCCGCCGAATCCCAGCGTGAAGTCCAGGCACTTTCCCGCCAGCACGATCAGATCCGCGCTTGGCATGATGCCGGCCAACGCGCCCAGCGAAGGATCCTTCAGCCCGCGGGGGCTTTCCATCGGAATGATGCGCAGGCCAAGCGTGGCTTGCGCAGCCGCGCGGGCGGAACGACCATGCGATCGCGCGCTCGTCGGCCCCGCCAATACCAGCGGGCGGCGTGCGGCATTTAGCAGTTCAGCCAGTTGATCCACATACGCCGCATCCAGCGCGACAGCCGGCTGATCTGCCGGCGCCTGCGGCAGATCAGCGAAGCCCGATTCGGCCGTCAGCAGATCAAACGGGAGCGCCACGTGGACGGGACCTAGACGCGGTGCAAGCGCCTGCGTGATGGCATCTTCAAGCGCGGGGCACAGTTCTGCCGCGGACTGCGGACGCACCGACAACTTGGTCAACGGCCGCGTGATGGCGACCTGGTCCAGCTCCTGGAACGCACCCGAGCCGTCCTCCGACACCGACGAATCGCCTGAGATAAGCAGCACCGGGCTCTCCGCCTGCGAGGCCGAGTACAGCGGCGCGAGGCCATTGGTCAGGCCCGGCGCCGCCGTGACCATCGCCACGCCGAGCTCGCCGGTGATCTGCGACCACGCATCGGCCATGAAGACGGCGGCCGCTTCGTGCCGCACATGAACGATGCGGATGCCGGCGTCGATGCACGCGTCGTAGAGCGGCATGATCTGATTGCCGGACAGGCTGAAGATGGTGGTGACGCCCCGTCGGCGAAGCGAGCGAATGATCAATTCAGAACCCAGCACGTACGTCTCCTTGAGATTGCGTTTAGGACTTATGCCACCAGCGCTTGCGACAGCGCCTGCTTCACGAAGCGCGCGCCGCCGCTCATGCCTTTTCCCTGCGGCCATACCAGGCTGAGCGAAAGCGTTCTTCCTGCATTCAGGGGAACCGGGACCAAACCCAAACGGCGGGCATATTCCCCCGTCACGCTCTCCAGCACCGCAGGACCGCACCCTGCATCCGTCAGCGCGCACGCCGCGGAGAACTGCATCACTTCAATCGCGGGGCGGCAGGACAGGCCAGCCTCCTCCAGCACCTGCGCCGTCAGCGCGCCGACCGGAAGGTGGCGGCTGTGACCGATGAACCGCTCCGACGCCAGCATATCCACGGTGACCTCCGGCAGCGACGCCCACGCGTGGTCCGGACGCACGACGCAAACCAGGCCCAGATCCGCGATCTTTTCAAAGTTGGCGTGCTGATGCGCCCCCGCCCCGAGGATGACGCCAAGGTCAATGCGCTGCGCAATGGCCATCTCGACGACTTCAGCGGCCGTTCCCACGCGCAGCACCACAGACAGTAGCGGATCCGCGTCCTGCAGCTGTTTAAGCACTGCAGGCAGCACGCTGGCGCCCGTGGCGGACACCGTGCCGATGATCAGTTGTTCGCGCCGGCGGTTCCCCAGGCTTTGCGCAAGCTTGTCGACGGCATCCAGCGCCGCCAGCGCATGCGTGATCTCCGGCAGCAAGGCTTGCCCCGCCGCCGTCAGCTCCAGCCGTCGGTGGCGCCGCGAAAACAACGTCGCCCCCAACCGGACTTCCAGCTCTTTGAGCATGGCGCTGGCGCCCGGCTGCGTGAGGCTGCACGCCTCTGCGGCCTGGGTCACCGAACCCGTGCGGCAGATCGCGGCCACCAGCTCCATCTCGCGCGGACGTATAAGGGATTTCATATGAAACAGCATTGGCTATGTATTTGACCGTATGCTACTCGAGCTCCAAACTGGACCGATCCCAATCAGCTCGGCATCCATTTTGAAAGTCACTCAGATCAACGGCTACCACCTGGCTTATACACCCCGGGTGCCGCTCGGCAACGCGCGCACGTTCATGCGCAAACGCGAGTTTCTGGCGCTGGAAATCCGCACCGACAACGGGCTTCGGGGATGGGGGGAAGTCTTCTCCTCGCCATGGGCCGCGGCGGCCTTGATCCAGCAGCAGCTTGGCCCGCTGGTGTGCGGCCGGTCTGCGCTCGATCACGGCGCGATCTACGCCGACCTGGTGCCGCGCATCGGCTATGACAAGCGCGGGCCGGCCATGATGGCCATCTCCGCGTTGGACATGGCATTGCATGACATCGCGGCCCGCGCACACGGCGTGAGCATCGCGCAGATGCTGGGCGGCGCGGTGAGGCGTGAACTGCCGTGCTACGCCAGCGGGCCATTCATTGCCGAGGGCGATGACCCCTATGGCAACTATCCCCGTGAGATCGAATCGCTGCTCAGCCAGGGATTCAAGGCGGTCAAGCCGCGCGCGGGTGTCTCTCCGCAGGCGGATGCCGTCATGGCGCAGCACGTGCGCGCGCTGATCGGCCCCGACGCTGACTTCATGCTCGACATGAACCAGGGCTACGGCACGGCGGCGGCGCGTCTGGCCGCTGCGCTGATTGAACCGGCGCGCCCGCTGTGGATCGAAGAGCCCGTCGCGCCGGAGAACCTGGACGGCTACGCCGCCACCGCCCAGGCAACCGCCTGCGCCATCGCCGGCGGTGAAGCCATCGGCAGCCTGGCCGGCTTCGACGCCTTCCTGCGCGCCGGCGCCGTCGGCGTGCTGCAACCGGACCTAGGCGTATGCGGCGGCTTCACGGGCTATCGCAAGGTCGCGGCCCTGGCGGAAAGCCGGGACATCGCCGTCATGCCGCATGCCTTCGGCACCGCCATCAACTTTCTGGCCTCGCTGCAGATCGCGGCGACACAGATGCCGTCGCGCGGCGGCGCGTGGGCCAGCTATCCGTTCGTGGAGTACGACGTGACCGGCAATCCGCTCATCGCGCTGGCCGGCCCGGCGATTCAGTCCAACGGATGTGCGGCGCTACCCGACGGTCCTGGCCTCGGCATGGACTTCACGCCAGACCAGTTCGAACCTTGGACGGTGCGGCACTGGCGCATCGAACCCTGACGCGCCGCCTGCACGCCCCCAATCAAAACCAGAACAGGAGACAACATGCACAACCTCAATGGCAACCGCGCACGGCTGTCGCGCCGCCGCTTTTCCGCAATGCTTGCGGCGCTGGCCCTGCCAGCCGCGTTCGCGCCCCCCGTACATGCCGCTGACGCCTGGCCCAGCCAGCCGATCACGCTGATCGTGCCATTTCCACCTGGCGGCACCACCGACGTCACGGGGCGGATCCTGGCTCGCGCGCTGTCCACGCAGCTCGGCCAATCGGTCATCGTGGAAAACCGCGCGGGCGCCAGCGGCAATATCGGTTCGGCATTTGTCGCACGCGCCAAGCCGGACGGCTATACCTTATTGATGTCCGGCGTGGGTACCCACGCGGCCAACGCTGCCCTGTACGCGTCCATGCCGTACGACCCCCTCAAGGACTTCACCCACCTCAGCAGCGTCACCTCCAGTCCGAACGTCATTGCCGTGAACCCCGAGTTTCCGGCCAAGACGCTCGCGGAACTGGTTAGCCTGCTTCGCCAATCGCCGGACAAATACAACTACGCCAGCCCGGGCGCCGGCTCTTCCGGCAACCTCGCCTTCGAACTCCTGAAACAACGGGCCGACCTGAAGGTGCAGCACATCCCCTACAAGGGCGCCTCGCAGGCGGTGACCGATGTCATCGGCGGGCAGGTCCCCATCCTGGTCATGGTCGCTGACACCCTGGAGCCGCATGTCCGCGCGGGCAAGCTGCGCGTGCTGGCCTCGACCGGCGCCCCAAGAAGCCTGCTCTTTCCGGATCTGCCGACGGTCGCCGAATCCGGCTTTCCGGATTTCGACGCCGTGTCGTGGACGGGGCTGTCCGCGCCTGCTGGCCTGCCGGATGCCATACGCGACCGGCTGGCGCAGGCCACCGGGGCCGCATTGACCGACCCGGAAGTGGTCAAGCCGCTGAAGGCCACCGGCAACGCCGTCACCTTGCGCAGCCCCCAGGATTTCACCGCGTTCATTACCGGCGAGATTCAGAAATGGGCAACGGTCGCCAAAACTGCGGGGTTGAAGATGGACTGATGCGCGTCAGGCCGCCCGAATCCGGTGACGCCCGAACACCCTCACTTCTTAAGATCACGCCGCAAGTTGCCGTAATCGCCCGTAGAGGCGATAGATAACCGATCCCGATACAAAGTGGAGGCATGGCATGGCAAAAGGAGACTTCCGTTTTTCACCCTATGCCCGCGCGCTAGCCGGCCTGTTTTGCACGTTGAGTTGCGTGGCGACCGCGCGCGCGCAGTCCGTCTCGGGCACGGGCGACGTTTTGCCCTCGCCCGTGCAATCTCCCACCTGGCTCGTCGGCGGCGACCTGGTCGTCGGCGAGTCGTCCTTGGGCGTCCTGAATATCGATAACGGCGGTAGGGTAGTCAATGACTGGGCCTACATCGGCAATGCCCTGAGTGGGTTGGGTACGATCAGCGTCTCCGGCGAGGACGGCGCCGGAAACGCATCCACCTGGATCACCGCAGGCGGAACAAACATCGGCACGCAGCTGGGCAGTACCGGCATCATGACGGTCCTGAACGGCGGCGTCGCCTCCGGCGACTGGGCTGTCATCGGCTCGGACGGTGGCAGCCTGGGCAGGGTAACCGTGTCGGACGCGGGCTCGAGCTGGACACTTGCCACCCCCAACGCTTTCCGCGTGGGCTCTGCCGGCCTAGGTACGTTGATCGTCCAGAATGGGGCGGCCGTCCATAGCGGCCAAGCGCTCATCGGCGAGTACAGCGGCGGAAACGGCTCCGTCCTCGTGACCGGACGCGATTCCGTGTGGGATCCCTTCAACAACATCTACGTCGGCTTCGAAGGCACGGGCGAGCTCACCGTCAGCGATGGCGCATCGGTCAGCACCGAGGGGTCGAGCGCTCCGGGCGCCTCGGCCACGCTTTTCATCGGATACCGGGCCGGCAGCACGGGCACCGTCACCGTGTCCAGCGCAACCGCCAATACCGCGACGATCAAGGTGACCGATCGCGTGGACGTAGGCAACAGCGGGACCGGTACGCTCACGATCAGCAAGGGCGGTCTGGTGCGAGCCGACAGCGCCACATGGATCGCCGTTGACAACAGCGCCACCGGCACCCTGAACCTGCAGGGCGATGCCACCGGCCGCGGCATCCTCGAAACGGGCTCGGTCAACAAGGGCGACGGCGGCGCCACCCTGAATCTCGATGGCGGCATCCTGCGTTCCCTGCGCAACACCTCCGATTTTCTGGCGGGCTTCGACACGCAGGCCGTGGGCAGCGAAGGCGCCTGGTTCGACACCAACACGTATGACGTCGGCGTCAATTCGGCCTTTTCCGGCACGTCCAGCCTCAACAAGCTGGGCGCGGGCATCCTGACGCTCACCGCCGACAGCACCGGGTTCTCGGGCATCACGCAGGTGCAGGCCGGGACGCTGCAGGTTGACGGCGCGCTGGGCGGTCCGGTGCAGGTCGACGCGGGCGCGCGGCTGACCGGCACCGGCCGCGTCGGCGCCACCGTCAATCGCGGCACGATCGCGCCGGGTCCGCGCACGGGCTTCGGCACGCTGACGATAGCCGGCGACTACGCCGCCTCCGGCGGAGACCTGAGAATCCGAACCCGTCTCGGCGACGACAACTCGCCCACCGACAAGCTGGTGATCACTGGTGCAACGTCCGGCGCCACGCCGGTCCAGATCACCAACGCCGGCGGCTCGGGCGCCGCCACGCAGCGCGGCATCCAGGTCGTGCAGGTGAACGGACTGTCGGCGGGGCAGTTTCAACTGTCCAATCCCGACTACGTCATCGGCGGCCAGCCGGCCATCGTCGCCGGGGCCTACGGCTACGTCCTGCAGAAGGAATCGTCGGACGGCAACTGGTACTTGCGGTCCTCGCTCAAGGACGTGACGGTCCCCGGACCGGGCACCGATCCAGCACCGGGCACGCCATTGCCCGGTGAGCCAAACCCAGGCGTGCCCACGGCGCCTCCCGGCGGCGGTTCGGCAGGCCCTGACGGTCCCCTGCTCTATCAGCCCGGCATCCCGGTCTACGAGGCCTATGCCAACACGCTGCTGCTTTTGAGCCAGCCTTCCACGCTGCGCCAGCGCGTCGGCAACCGCCAGTACGACCCAGCCGACTCGCGCCGCGACGGCGCCTGGGTGCGGCTGGAAGGCTCGGGCGGCCAGTTCAAGCCTTCCGCCTCCACAACGCTCGAGCGGCTGAACATCGACGGCTGGAAAGCCCAGTTCGGCATCGACCGCGACCTCTATGCCGGACAAGCCGACTCGCGCCTGGTCGCCGGGCTGGCGATGCACTACGGCTCGGCCAACACCCGCGCCTCCTCATCTTTCGGCAACGGCAGCATCGGCACCACGTCCTATGGCTTGGCCACGACACTGACGTGGTACGGCAAGGACGGCGCGTACGTGGACGCCCAGGCGCAGGCAAACCTGTTCGACAGCGACTTGCGCTCGCGCCTCGCGGGAAAGCTGGAAGACGGCCAGAAGGCGCAGGCGTATGTCTTCAGTGTGGAAGGAGGCAAGGCTTTCGCGCTGGATGACGGCTTCGCGTTGGTTCCTCAGGCCCAGTTGAGCTACGTGACGGCCCGCTTCGGCAGCTTCGACGACACGTTCGGCGCACGCATCGACAACAACCGGACCAGCAGCCTGCAGGGACGTGTCGGCCTGGCGCTGGACTACAAGCAATCCTGGCAGGACGCCCGCGGGCGGCAGCAGCAGGCGAACTATTACGGCATCGTCAACGTCAAGCACGAATTCCTGGACGGCAGCCGCATGCACGTGGCGGACGTGCCGGTGGACAGCCGCATGCGGCGCACCTGGACCGGCATCGGTCTTGGCGTGAACCACCGGCACGACGAGCGCTACAACTTCTACGGCGAAGTGGCCGCCGACACCGATTTCGCCGGCAGCTACGCGCTTTCTGCGACGGCGGGCATCCGGATCGCGTTCTAGGCGAGCCACGACAAGGCGGGCGGCTTGCCACCGTCCGCCTTGCCGCTGTGTGGCCCGAGGCCGGCTGCGTCTGTTGCGCACACGCCGCGCTCCCGCGCTTTCCGCCACCCAATTAATAGTATTTCTTATTCGCATTCGGTAGACTGCTGGGCATCTTGCAATCTACCGACTCTCTTTCCCTCCCCGCAGTCGAGCAGCTTTATCGCCATCACCATGGCTGGCTGCAAGGCTGGCTGCATCGCAAGCTGGGCGACAGCGGCGACGCGGCCGATCTGGCGCAGGACACGTTCGTGCGGCTGATGGCCGCGCGCCGGCCGCCGGTGCTGCGCGAGGAGCCGCGCGCGCTGATCACGCATATTGCCAAGGGCCTGCTGATCGACCATTGGCGCCGCCGCGCGGTGCAGCAGGCCTATCTGGACGCCATCGCGCACCTGCCCGAGCCGCAGGTGCCATCTCCGGAAACGGGCCTCATGATCGTGCAGACGCTGGTGGCGATCGACGCCATGCTGCAGCGCCTGCCCGCTGCCACGCGCGAGATGTTCCTGCTGGCGCAACTGGACGGACTGACGCTGCAGGAAATCTCCCAACAAACTGGCAAACCCGTGATCACCGTGCGGCGCCATCTGCGCAAGGCCTTGATGGCGTGCATGACGGCCGCCGCATGAGCGCGCCGGGCGACCTGTTGCTGGAGGAAGCGGCCGACTGGGTGATCCGGCTGCGCTACGAGCCCGCCGACGCGGCCACGCAACGGACATTTGAACGTTGGCTGGCGCAGGGCGAGGCCCACGCGCAGGCTTGGGTCCGCGCCGAGCAGGTGCTGGGCGCGTTCGAAGGCCTGCCCGCCCACATCGGCCATCGCGTGCTGCGCGAGACCCGCAAGCGTCAGGGCCGCCGTGCCGTACTGCGCGCGGCGCTGGGGCTGGGTGTACTGGCGCCGGCCGGCTGGATGGCCTGGCGCGAGGCACCCTCCTGGCGCGCCGACCTGCGCACCGCCGCGGGCGAACAACTGACACGTCAGCTCGACGACGGCACGCGGCTGGTGTTGAACAGCGGCAGCGCCGTCGACCTGCGCTACGGCGCGGGCGAACGCCGTCTGGTGCTGGTGGCCGGCGAGGTGCTGGTGACCACCGGCCAGGAATCGCAGGCCGCCTACCGGCCCTTCGTGGTGCAGACCCCGCAGGGCGAGGTGCAGGCGCTGGGCACGCGCTTCTCGGTGCGTCTGATCGACGACCGCACCGAGGTCATGGTGTTCGAGCATGCCGTGGTGGCGCGCCCCGCCAATGGCACGCCCCTGCGCATCGACGCCGGCCAACGTGGCAGCTTCACGCTGGGTCAGCCCGGCGCGCTGGCCCCCGTGGACGACAGCGCAGCGCTCTGGGAGCAAGGCATGCTGGTCGTGCGCGACCAGCGGCTGGCCGACGTGGTGGCCGAGCTGGCGCGCCATCGCCCGGGTTTTCTGCGTTGCGCGCCAGAGGTCGCGGACTTGCGGGTCTCCGGCGCACTGTCGCTGCGCGATACCGATGCGGCACTGCAGGCCTTGGCCGAACGCCTGCCGATCGCCGTGCAACGCGTCACCCGCTACTGGCTATCGGTCGGTCCGGCCGGCGCTTGAGCCAGCGCCGGGAAAAATATTTTGCGTCGAGGTGATCACTTTTTCGTTGTCGTGCGGAGTAGGAAGTAAGACCGCATCAAGGGGATGCGGGCGCTTCTTGCTTGACGATGAAAGGATGAAAGAGTGATGGCACGTGTACGCGCAGCGCGGGGCAGAGGATCCCGCAAGGCAATGATCTGGACGGCGCTCTGGTGCACGGCCATGGCAAGCGCCACCGCGGGCGCACAGTCCGCGGCCCAGACCGGCGCGGCGCCGGCCTCCCAGATGCGTACCGTCGCAATCGGCGCGGGCTCGCTCGACGCCGTGCTGGCGCGCTACGCGGCCGCCGCCGGTGTGCAGATCGTCTACGACCCCGCCTGGCTCGCCGGCCGCCAAAGCCCGGGCATCTCTGGCGAGATGAACGTTCAGCAAGGCTTCGACCGCCTGCTCGCGGGCACCGGCTACCGTGCCGTGCCCAGCGCTGCCGGCACCTACGCGCTGCAGGCCGTGCCGCAAGGCGGCGTCACGCAACTGGCGCCCGTCACCGTCACCGGGGCGGCCGAGCGCGCCACCAGCGAAGGCACGGGCTCGTACACCAGCAATGCCGTCACCATCGGCAAGGGCACGCAGACGCTCAAGGAAATTCCGCAGTCGGTGTCCGTCGTCACGCGCCAGCAGCTCGACGACCAAAACCTGAACAGCCTCTCGGACGCGATGCGCAACGTCACCGGCATGACCGTCGAGACGCTATCCAGCGGCGGCAATATTTCCGGGTTCATCTCTCGCGGCTACTCGCTCGATTCGATCCAGGTGGACGGCATGCGCGCCCCGGCCGGCGCGGGCAACCTGTCGGCGGGCTTCGACCTTGCCATCTACGATCGCATCGAAGTGCTGCGCGGCCCCTCCGGGCTCTACCAAGGGACCGGCGAGCCCGGCGGCAGCGTAAATCTGGTGCGCAAGCGCCCCATGCAGGAATTCGCCTTTGGCGCGCAGGCCAGCGTCGGGTCTTGGGACTACTACCGCGCCGTGGCCGATCTGAGCACGCCGTTCGATAGCGAAGGCAAGGTCCGCGGCCGCTTCATTGCCGCCTACGAAGACCGCGGGTCCTTCGTCGACCGCGTCAGTTCCGAGCGGCCCACGCTCTACGGCATCGTCGAGGCCGACCTGACATCCGCCACGACGCTGGCGGCTGGCATCACGCACCAACGCTCCCGCGTTACGCCGGCATTCGGCTTGCCCGCGTACGCCGACGGCTCGCTGCTCGACGTGCGCCGCGGCACCAATCTCAGCGCCGAATGGAACCGCATCGAAGAAGAAACCACCGAGGTCTTTGCCGATCTGGAACACCGGCTGGATGGCGGCGGCTCCATGAAGGCAAGCGTCTTTCATCGCGACACCGACACCCCGACGCGCGTGACCACCTGGCCCAACCGCGCCGTCGATCCGGTCACCGGAGACACCAACCTCATCGCCTGGTCGTACCGCAACCACTGGAAAACCACGGGCGCGGATGCGCACGTGAACCTGCCGTTCGAGGCTTTCGGCCGCGAGCACAGCGTGCTCGTGGGCGCCGACTACAGCTATACGCGCAAGCAATTCAACTACGGCGGCGGCACGATCTTCCCGACCAACGTGAATGACCCGGTCATCGACATGCCACAGCCCGAGATGGAACAGGTCAACGGCAACGACGGCCGCACCAGCGAATTCGGCCTGTACACGCGCGCGAACATCCAGGCGACCGATCATCTGAAGGTCATCGCGGGCGCCCGCCTGTCGTGGTGGAAGAACGACGCACGCAACGCCAACCAGTACTTCGGCGACTTCAGCCAGGCGACGACGCGCATCGACGCGCGCCCCTCTCCGTATGCCGGCGTGGTGTACGAACTGACGCCGCAGCTCTCCGCCTACGCCAGCTACACCAGCATCTTCCAGCCGCAGACCGAAATCGATGCGCAAGGCAGCACGCTGTCGCCGCGCGTGGGACGCCAGATCGAAACGGGCGTCAAAGGCGCGTTCATGGACGGCGCGCTCAACGCGCATGCCGCCCTGTTCCAGATCGTGGACCGCAACCGGGCAATGAGCGACCTGAACAACCCGATGTATTCGGTGGCCGCGGGCAAGGTGCGCAGCCAGGGCTTCGAGACCGAGATCAGCGGATCGCCGCTTCCCAACTGGGACATCGTGGCTGGCTACGCCTACACGCAGACCAAATACCTGGAAGCAAGCCAAGCTCAGGAAGGACTGTCGTACAGCACGATCACCCCGCGTCACGCCATCAACCTCTGGACCCGCTACCGCTTCGCCCAGCCGGCGCTGGAAGGCTTCAGCGTCGGCACGGGCGTACGCTGGAACAGCGGCAACTACCTGCAAAGCGGCAACGTGCGTTGGGATCAGGGAAGCTACGCGCTCGTCTCGGCCCAGATCGGCTATCGATACAACCGCCACGTCGAAGGCACGCTCACCGTCGACAATCTGTTTGACCGCAAGTATTACGAAAAGCTTGGCGGCGCCTCGCGGCAAAACTACTACGGCCAGCCGCGCAGCGTGATGCTGACGGTGCGGTATCAGTATTGAGGCACTAGAATCTGCGCTTCACGTTTCCCTTCAGGCCGCCCTGAGCGGCGGCCGCTGGTCTCACCATGGCCCCCAAGCCCGCACCGCCCACGCCGACGACAGGCGAGCTGCTTTCCCTGCCTGAAGCCCTGCGACAGGCCCATGCCCACTGGAGCGCCGGGCAGGCGGCCCAGGCGGAAATCCTCTGCCGGCGCATTCTGGCCGCGTCGCCGGGACAGGCCGATGCCTCCCATCTGCTGGGCCTGATCGCGCATACGCACGGCCAACCGGCGCTGGCACTCGACCTGCTGCGGCACGCTTGCAAGACCGACGCCGCGCCCGCGGTCTACTTCGGCAACCTGGCCGAAATCTGCCGGCAGCAAGGTTTGCTCGCTGAAGGCGAGGCCGCCGCGCGCCATGCCACGCAACGAGAACCCGGGCTGGTCATGGCGTGGAACAACCTGGGCATCATCCTGCAGGAGTCCGGGCGCCACGCCGACAGCGTCGATTGTCTTGAGCGGGTGGCGAAACTTCAACCGCACAGTCCGGAAGCCTTCAACAACCTCGGCAACGCGTACACGGGCGTGAATCGCCTGGACGAAGCGCGCCAGCGCTACATCCAGGCGCTCGCATTGCGCGGCGACTACGCCGAGGCGCACAGCAACCTCGCCTTCGTGCTGCGCGAACTAGGCGATTACGACGCCGCGGCAAACGCCGGGCAGCGCGCCATCGAATGCAACCCGCGCCTGGCGAACGCGTACATCAATCTGGCGGAAATCGAAGCGGCGCGGTCGCGGCCCGCAACAGCGCTGCAATGGACCGAAGCGCTGCTGACCTTCGCGCCCAGCCACCCGCAGGCGCTCGAACTGCGCACGCGCTTGCGGACGGCATGCGGCTCGCAGGCAGCACCAGGCGAAGCGCTGGCGGCGTCGACGGACGCGGCGCCAGTTGGGGCACACCCGGCCGCAGCAGCCGCCCCAGGCGCTGCGCTGGCGCAAGACTTGGAAGACTTGGCGCGCCACGTCCGCGATCTGCTGACTGAGCGACAGAACGCCGAAGCCGAGCGGCTACTGCGCGAGAACATGGACCCGCGCGGCGCGCCCGCCGCACTTTGGCGCCTTCTCGGTCTGGCAGTGAAATTTCAAGGGCGCGTCCAGGAAGCCGCTGACATTCAGACCATGCTCGCCAAAGCCATGCCCGGCAACCTGTCCGCCCGATTCGACCTGGCCGAAACGCGCTTGCTGCAAGGGGATTTCGAGCGCGGCTGGCCGGAATACCGTTGGCGCTACAGCCTTTCCCATACCGCGGCGATGGACCGCAAGGTGCAGCGGCCGCGCTGGGACGGCAGCCGCATCGCGGGTCAGACGCTGCTCATTCATGACGAGCAGGGGTACGGCGACACGCTGCAATTCATGCGCCTGATCGACGCGGCCCGGACCCGCAGCGGCGCGCGTGTCGTGCTGGAAGTCCATCCCGACCTGCTGTCCTTCGCCCGGCGCCTCGTCGGCCCGGACGCCTTCCCGCGCGGACAGATCCCCCCGCCGTTCGACCAGCACTGCGAACTGATGTCCCTGCCCATGGCGATCGGCCTGCGCATGGCCGACCTGCCGGGCCAGGTCGGCTACCTGTCGGCCGATGCGGCCCGCGTCGAGAAATGGCGCAAGCGGCTGGCCGGCTTGCCACGGCCATGGGTGGCGCTGGCCTGGGCAGGCAGACCCACGCATTCGAACGACGCCAACCGGTCTCTTGCCCTGGCAGACATGGCGCCCCTGGCCGTGCCCGGCATCACGTACCTGGCCATCCAGAAAGGCCCTGCCGCGGCCCAGGCCGCCACGGCCCCGGCCGGCATGAACATCGTGCCGCTGGATGCCGAGATCGCCGACTTTGAGGACACCGCCGCGGTCCTGGCGCTGGCCGATCTGCTCGTCTCGGTCGACTCCTCGCCCGTGCATCTGGCCGGCGCATTGAATCGGCCCGCCTGGGTGCTGCTGCCTTTCCTGCCCGACTGGCGCTGGCTGTTGCAGCGGTCTGACTCCCCCTGGTATCCGTCGCTGCAATTGTTTCGCCAGCCCGCGCCGGGCGATTGGAAGCGGGTCATGCACGACGTGGGCCAGGCGCTGGCAACCCGGTTTCACCGCGGCCAGGTCTGAACATGCGGGCGCAACCGGCGCCCAAGCCGGCGCGCCCGAAGTATCAACCGGAAAAAGGCCTGAATCTCGGCATTATTGCGGCCTTTGAGACCGCGGCATCGCCAGTAATGTGCGGGGTGAGATAGTACGCCCCAGCAAAAGGCCGCCTGTCTAGCCTCATACCCTGGCACCGGTCGCGCGGATAGTCCATAGCTCCAACGGTTGCCGCACATTCCAACCGAAGTCGCCCCAGGCGGGAGCTTGCCTTGAAGCTGAAACACCGAAAAAAACGTACCCCCTCTTTTCCCGTGGCATCCGCGCGAGCCGGCTCGAGGGCGGCGCCTGCCCGGTCGACGCAAATTCTGTCGGGTGTTTCCCTCGTGGCCGCCAGCCTGCTTCCCGGCATGGTCCATGCAGCGGGGTGCCTCACATTTGGGAACAATGTGACGCTCTTCGGCTCCACCGACTGCATCGAATGGACAGGCGGTAACTTTACGGTCACCGGGACCGGCACGCTCTCCGGCGCCGACATCGGTCTGCAAGCCTCCGGCACCAGCCCCGGCCGCACGCTGACGAACTCCGGCACCATCGTTGGCACACTGGCGGGCATGCAGAACGACGGCGTTCTGGCTCAGGTGCAAAACAATGGTTTGATCTGGTCCACCGGAACGGGCATCACCGTGGCCGGCATCCGGAATACGGGATCCGGAAGCATCACCAGCGTGGTCAACAACACGGGCGGCTCCATCGCCGGCGCACGTGCCGGGATCTTCAATGAGGGCAGCATCGCCACGATCAGCAATGCCGGGATGATCAGCAGCAACAGTTCCTTCGGAGGGACGATTGCAGCCATCTGGAACGACGGCGGAACGATCAGCAACCTGACCAACACCGGCACCTTGCAAAGCGCCAAGATCGGCAGTTTCCTCGCGGGGTTCGGTGTGGTCACCGAAAATGGCGCCATCGAAACGCTGCAAAACGATGGGACCATCGTCGGCCAGCTAGGCATCCTGGCTCAGGACAACGCCCGGTTAGGCACGCTCACGAATTCCGGGACCATCTCTGGCGACATCGCAGGCATCTTCATGGATGCCAGCACGGCGGGCACCATCACCAACATGGGCCTGATTGTGGGTGCGCCCAGCAGCGCAATGGGCGGGTCGTTCGATGCCGGCATCTACCTGTCCCGCGCCAGCAGCGTAAGCCTGCTCGCCAATAGCGGCACCATCACCGGCCGGAATGCGGCGATTCAGCTCGATAGCAACAGCTATATCAGTACGATCACCAACAGCGGCCTCATCGCGGGCGACCTGACCTCCGCCAGCGCCATCCCCCTCGCTATCGCAGGCGGCAGCGGCAACGTCTTCGGCACCCTTACCGGCGCAAGCGGCGGCCTGGGCGCGGCCGACAAAGGCCTCATCAAGGTGACGGGCGCAAACCTGGTGTTTTCGGGCGGAAACCTGCTGCTGAACAACGACATCGCTGCGGTGGGCCGTTCCGTCATCAACACCGGCGCGACCCTTCAGATCAACAACCCCATCACCGTCACGGGCGACTATTCGCAGACCGGCGGCGGACTGGCCTTCAATGTCGTCGACACCAGCAGCTATGGCTACCTGGACGTGAACGGCTCGGCGGCCATCAGCAGCGCGGCGATCAGCCTGGGGGGCACGGGTTTGGCCAATGGCCAGTCCTACACGGTCGTGCGCCCGACCGGGTCCGGCACCTATGCCAACAACACGGCTTTCGTTTCCACCAACAACGGCCTGCTCGCCCAACTGAGCGACGTGAACGGCGCGCTGACCGTGACCATCGCGCCCGACGCCCAGACCCACTACTGGGACGGCGCCAACACCGTGGCCGACGGCACGATTGCCGGCGGCTCCGGCACCTGGACGGCCAATGGCAAGAACTGGACCTCGACCGACGGCGCCGCCAACGGCCAGCTCGACCTGATCGACGTGCGGCCCGTGTTCGGCGGCACGGCGGGCACCGTGACGGTCGACGCCAGCCACGGCGCAATCGCCGTGAATGGCATGCAGTTCTCCACCGATGGCTACCGCGTCACCGGCGACGTCATCGGGCTGGCGGCGGCCACCTCGGCCATCGAGGTCGATGCCAACGCCACCGCCATCATCGATTCCACGCTGAACGGCAGCGGCGCGCTGGCCAAGACCGGCAGCGGCATGCTGATCCTGAACGGCGTGAACACCTACTCGGGCGGCACCTCGGTGTCCGCGGGCACGCTTGAGATCGGCGATGCCGCGCATCCCACTGCCAGCATCCTGGGCGACGTGGCCGTCGGCAGCGCAGGCACACTGCGCGGGCACGGCTCCATCGGCGGCAATGTGACCAACGACGGTATCGTGCGTCCGGGCGGCTCCATCGGCACGCTGACGATCCTGGGCAATTACACGCAGTCCCCGACCGGCACGCTGTTCATCGACGTCAGCCCCACCGCTGCTTCGCAACTGAAGGTGAGCGGCACCGCCACCCTGGCCGGCACCCTGAACGTGCTGTACGGCCCGGGCACCTACAGCGCGACATCCTTCCGCATCGTCGACGCGGCCAGCGTCACCGGCCGTTTCGCGTCCGTGACCAGCAACGCGCCGGCCGAACTGGCGCAAAGCGTGCAGAACCTGGCCGACGGCAGCACCCTCACCCTGGCCGCCAGCGGCACGGATACTGGCGGTGGCACGGATACTGGCGGTGGCACGGATACCGGCGGCGGTACGGACACCGGCGGCGGCGCCGACACCGGCGGCGGCACGGACACTGGCGGCGGGACCGTCGTCATCGCCCCCACCAACGCCACGATCTTCGGCGCTGTCGCCTCGGCCGCCATCCGCGAAGGCCAGCGCGTGAACGACACGCTGCTCGCGCGCCTGGGCCAGGATTGCGCGGACGCCGCGACGCCCGCCAATTGCGCGCGCCCCGGCCGCCAAGCCTGGGCCCAGATCGTCTCCAACAGCGTCAACGTGCGCGGCAACGACGAAGCCCCCAGCTACAAGGATCGCCATTACGGCTTTCTGGCCGGCCTGGATCAGCAGGTTGGCGCATGGACGGTCGGCGTCGCGGGGGGCTACAGCCACGTCGACGTGACCGAGGATGAGGCAACCGGCAAGATCGACACCCTGCGCATCGCAGGCTACGGCAGCCGCCGCGTGGGCGCCGTCACCATCGCCGCGACGGTTGGCGCCGCCTACGACTTCCTCCAGACGCGCCGGTCCTTCCCCGGCCCGGGCAAGGCCCGGGGCGACTCGGACGGCCAGGAAATCACGGCCGGCCTGCAAGCCAGCCTGCCGCTGGCTGCCGGCCCGCTCACGATCACGCCCCGTCTCGGCCTGCGCTATCAATACCTGCACACCGAACGCTTCAGCGAAACGGGTTCGACCAGCCAGAATCTGGATGTCGGCGCCCAGGACTTCAACAGCCTGCAGCCCTATGCGCAACTCGTCGTGGGCCTGCCCTTCAACATGAAGTCGGACAAGCCTGCCCTCGTCGAAGCCCGCGTCGGTTACGCCTACGAAACCCTCGACGCCAACCGCGAGTTCCGTGCTACGGCGAGCGACGGCACCGGCTTCACGCTGCCCGGCGTGGCGCCTTCGCGCGGCATGTTCTCGGCGGGCCTGGGCCTGACGCTGCCCGTCAGCAAGGCCATGGACCTGACCGCCAGCTACGACCGCCTGTTCGACACCGGCAACGTGTCGGGACAGACGTTCCAGTTGCAAGCGTCGTACCGGTTCTAAAGCGCGGCGGCATTCGGGATTTCAGCCGCCCCGGCAAGCAACAAGGCCCACGCAATTGCGTGGGCCTTGTCGCTTTGAATTCAGGCAAACGCCCGCTTCGCCGTCCGCCGGCTCCGTCGGCGATACCACCACGTCAGCCCTGCCCATATGAGCGCCCACGCGCCCAAAATCGCGGCATAGAACGGCCAGAAAATGAAGGCGGAAACGTCATCCCACCCCGGCGCCGTACGCTTCAACCCGATGGGCGCGCTGATCTCCAGTTCGATCTGCTCGCCTTGAAGCGCTGGTCCAACCTCTTCCACCGTGAAGGTCAGATCCGACGCCCCCTTCGCCAGCATCGGAAATCCCGGCGCGGTCTCAAGCTGCGCGCCGTCGGCATGGCTTTCAGGCCAGAGCTTGCGATAGAAATGCGTGGCGCTGGAGCCACTGCGCGGCGCCGCGCTCACCACGATGTCCAGCCCCTTGCCATCGCGCACGCGGATTCGCACCGGCTCTCCGGGATTAACGTTGCGCGGCTTCGCGTCCGGCGCACCGATGCGCGTCGCGGGATCTCCCAGTTCAGGTCGGTCCCGGCCCATCGGACCACCGAATCGCGCCTCCATCCACAGCGGCGCTTCGCGGATGCGGTAAACCTCGGCCCGCGCCGTCTGGCCGGCCGTCAGCATGATCGGCGTCAGCGTCGCGTCGGCGGATGGTATGTAACGCCCCATACCAAATGCGAACCACCCCATGGCGGCCAGCCAAAGCCCCCAACCCACCGCCAACGACATTTTGAAAATCGCGCGCCACATATCAAGACTTCCCGGATTTGCGAGCGTCACAGCGTACCCGATCTGACGCGGGCAGTTTGACGCGCAGAGGCAGGCTGGATGCAGACGAGCCCGGCTGCATGCAGACAAGCCCCGCGCCCCGCGCGTCAGAACGGCACCATGACCTTCAACGTCCCGCTATTGCTGCGCACCCGCTCCGAAAACTGGCCGTCGTACTGCAGCCGGAAATCCACGCCCCCTGCCCGCGCCACATGCAGGCCCGCGCCCACCTTACCCACGACGTTGTCGATGGGCAGCGACGTTTCGAACGATCCCGTGCCAGCCGGCGCGCCGCGCAGGCGGGCGGTCGACGTCCAATCGTCCTTGGACAGGAAAGACACGCCTGCATACACGAACGGCCGCAGGATGGCGCCGTTGGGCAGCTCGGCGCGGCCGCCGAATTCGATCATCGGCGACAGCCCCAGGATGAACTGGTCGCTGCTGTCGACCGACAAGGCCAGCGGATTCGAGCCGGACTCCTTGTATCCCGGCATGCGGGTATAGCTGGCATCGAAGTCCAGGTAGGGCTTCACATACATCTTGTCGAACGCGAACGTGCGCGCGGCGCGCAGACGGGCGTTGAAGCCATAGACATCGGGACGGCTGGTCAGCGTGTCCTGGTATCCCGCGATGCCGATGTTGCGATCCATGCGATAGCCGCCGTAGCCGCCGCCCACCGCCGCCGAGAATACCCACTGGCCTTGCTCGCGCTTGACCACCGCGCCAACGTAGCCGCTGTCGCCATTGCCGCGCACGCCGCCGTCGGAAGCGCGCACCTTGCTGTTTTCGTAGGCCATCGAGCCGCCGACGAACCAGCCCGGGCTGACTTCACGCTGGCCGCCGAACTGATAGGTCACCGTGTCGTAGTCAAAGCCCGCCGTGCCCTTGCTGCCGTCCTGGTTGGTGTAGCGGCCCGTGACCTGGCCCCAGAAGCAGTTCTGCTCGCCGGTAAAGGCATCGACGCCGGTGAAGGTGGGGCACGACATCATCGCGCCGGTGAATTGCCCCAGGTTGGCGGCCGACTGCACCGCCGTGGCGGCCGTCACGCCCGGCGACAGGCTGGCCACGCTGCCCCGGTAAGCGCCCGCGCCCTGGCGCGATATCTGGTCCAACTGCCCGAACAGCGGCGCCAGCGCGACATTGCCGCCGGCATCCCAGATGCGCTGAAGTTGAGCCGCGACCTGCCGCTGGTCGGACTTCAGGCCCATCGACGGCGCATTGAAGTCCGCCCCCGCCACGCGGATGCGCGTGGTCTGGCCGACCTGGCGGGTGGCGTAATCGAAGACCGGGCTGTCCACGGCATCCACGCTGCCTTGGGAATCGCCTTGCACCGTCAGCACCGTCAACTCGCGGTCCGGCAGCAGCGCGGCGGCAAGCACGTCGACCTTGCCGTTCAGATCGCCGTTGCCCTGCACCACCATCTGCGACGCGCGCATCTGGTCGAAATCCACGTCGGCGCGCAAGACGCCGCTTCGCGACTGCTTGAAATCGCCGCTGACGGTCAGGGTCTGAAACTGGCCCGGCGAGCCGATCACGACCAGTCCCGAGTTGGTGACGTTGGCCTGGTAAGCCACCGCCGCGTCGACCACACCGCCGGACTGCACGATGTAGTTGCAGGCGTCATAGGAATCCGTGTTGCCGCAATACACGTTGCCGGAGACGGTGCCGTAGACGTTGAAGGTGAGGAAGGATCCGGCCGCCGTGGAGGAATCGCCATTGAACGTCAGCGCCGTGTTGGACAACGCACTGAGCGAACCGCCCGCATTGACGTTCACCACGTTGTTGCGCCCGCCCAGTATCCACACGCCTTTGCCGCTGTTCGTGCCGCCCGCCACGCTGCCGTTGATATTGACCGTGACGCTCTGTTCGCTTTGACCGCCCTGGCTCTGCGCCATGATGCCGGTCGAGTCCGACCCCGTCGCGCTCAGTGTCCCGCTCTGGTTGACGGTCACGCTGCCTGCATTGCCCGTGCTGCCGCCCACCGACCCGGCAAAGCCGCCTTGCGGTCCGCCGGCCAGCCCGCCCCCGCCACCGATCGACTGCGCGATGATGCCGTAGGAATTGGCGCCCGACGTCGAAAGCCGTCCGTTGTAGGACACCGACACGTTGCCGGCGGTACCGGAACTGAATGCGGTGGGCAGGAACCCGGCCGAGTTCGTGGTGATGAGTTTCGTCGTGTCGCCCAGGATGCCGCCGCCATCTGCGATGGACTGCGCCACGACGCCGTGCGCGCCGGCGCCATGCGTGTTCAGGGTGTACTGCAGGTCAAGGGTTACCGCGCCGCTGTTGGCATTGCCGCCGCCCAGCACCGTCGCGCCCACGCCGGTCGCCGTGCCGGACGACACGATCCCGCCGCCGCCGCCGATCGACTGCGCGATGACGCCGATGGCCCGGTCGCCATAGGTGTTCAGGTTCAGGCCGGTGGACGCGTTGATCGAACCGCCCGCACCGCCAAGGCCGTTGCTGCCCGCGTGCAGGCTGAACTGCTGGCTGCCGGGATTGGCGGCCGATGCCGTGCTGCCGGCCATCGCAATGCCGCCGCCGCCCCCGATCGACTGCAACACCAGTCCGTGCGCGCTGTCGCCGGTGGTCTGGATGGAGGCATAGCTGGCGCTGGTCACCGTGATGCCGCCGCCCGATCCTCCACCGCCACCCGTGGCCCCGACGCGCAGCGAACCATGCGCCAACGGCGATCCGGTGGCGCCCATGCCGCCGCCGCCGCCGATGGACTGCATGACGATGCCCATGGCGCCATAGCCGGCCGTGTTGAAACTGTTGGTGCCGTTGCCGTTCAGGAACGCCACGATGCTGTTGCCCGCACCGCCGCTTCCGCCCGAACCGCCCACGGATATCGACACGTTGGACGAAGAGATGCTTGAAGACGCGGTCGATGCGCCGCCCGCCCCGCCTCCGCCACCGATGGATTGCAGCACCGCAGCGTCGGCGTAGTCCCCGAACGTGTTCGTGGAAGCGCCGATGCTCGCGGCGTTGGAAGTGGTTCCAATCGCGCCGCCATTGCCCCCCGCGCCGCCGTTGCCGCCCACTGACACGTTGAACTGATACGTCGTGCCGGAATCGTCCAGCGATTCCGACGAATTGTTCTCGCTGGTTCCGCCGACCGCACCGCCCAGGCCTCCCGAGCCGCCAATGCTCTGCACCAGCAGCCCGTCCGCATCCGCGCCATGGGTGGTGACGTTGCCATCGCTGTTCAGGTTGATCGAGCCACCGTAGCCGCCGCCGGAACCGCCACGACCGACGGACACGGTGCCTCTGACATCGGTCGAGCCGTCTTCGCTTTCGCTATTGACGGCAAGGCCCACCTGACCGCCTTGCGATGCGCCGCCACCGCCACCGATGGACTGCACCAACACCGCGCGCGCGCCGTCGCCGTGCGTGACGATCGTGCTGGCGGGATCGACGGTGAGCGCCGCCGTGCCGCCCTGCCCGCCCGCGCCGCCGCTGCCGCCCACGTTCGCCGTGATGGATACGTTGGCGTCCACATTGGGACTGCGGCCTGTGGCCGAGCCCACGCCGCCCGCGCCCCCGCCGCCGCCGATGCTCTGCACCACCAGCGCATTCGCGGAGTCGCCCCACGTGGTGATGGTGCTGCCCGCCAGGCTGAGCGTGGCGTTGCCGCCGTAACTGCCGGACCCGCCGCTGCCGCCCACCGTCGATTGCACGGTGCCGCCCACGGAGTCGCCCGTGCCGACCAGCGTCGACAGCGCCGAGGCGCTGCCGCCCAGACCGCCGCCGCCGCCGATCGATTGCACCAGCACGCCCTGCGAATTCGCCCCATAGGTCGTCAGGATCGAATTATTGATGGCCGATGACGCCGTGCCGCCCGCGCCCCCGCTTGCCCCGGAGCCGCCCATCGCAAAGGTCACCGCAACGCCGAACGACGCATCCTCGTCCGGCACGGCGATCGCCAAGGCTTTCGCCACGGAGGCGCCGCCCGCTCCGCCCCCGCCGCCGATGGACTGCACGACCACGCCGTGCGCGTCGCCATTGGCGGTGCCCGACGATCCGGTCGTCAGGCTCGCGTTGGATACATTGCCCGCTGCGGTGCCGCCCGCGCCTCCGCTTCCGCCGGTGCCACCCACTGCGACCGACATGGCAAACCCGACGCTGGCGTCGTAGGAAGACGCGGCGCCGCCGGTCCCGCCGCCGCCGCCGATGGATTGCGACACGATGCCGTACGCATGATCGCCGCTTGTGTTCAGGGTGTAGCCGTTCAGACCCACGGTGGACGCGCCGCCGTTACCGCCGCCGCCGCCCTGGCCGCCGATGACGGCGACCCCGCTTGCCGCACCGCCGTCCCCACCGCCGCCACCGATAGACTGACCCAGCATCCCGATCGAGCCCGCCCCGCTGGTGCTCAACGCACCGGACTGGCTGACGTTGACCGTGCCGCCGGACACCGCGGTGCCGCCCGCGCCGCCCAACGCGACGATGCCGCTGCTGACGCCCGCCGTTCCGCCGCCGCCGCCGATGGCCTGCGCCGAAATCCCGTGCGACGACTGCCCGGTCGTCGAGATGGACGACTGGCTGTTGATCGTGACCGAGCCGCTGGCCCCGCCGATGCCGGCATTCGCACCCGCGTTGCCGAACAGTTCGAAGTTGGCCGTGGTGGCGCCACCGATGCCGCCCATCGACTGGCCGAGAATGCCGATGGAGTAATCGTTCAACGTCTGAATGGAACCGCCGGTCGTCGTGACCGTGACTGCGCCGCCCGCGCCGCCGCTGCCCGCATTCTCGGGCGTGAAGTCGATGATGCCGCTGCTGGTTTCGACGCCGCCGCCCGCACCGCCCAGGCTGCTGGCCGAAATGCCGGTGGACTGCAAACCATTGGTCCGGATGCTGGCATTGCCATTCATGGCGACGCTCACCGTGCCGCCATTGCCGCCGACCGCGCCATTGCTGTCCTCGCGGCCCGCGCCGCCGTTGCCGCCTTGCGTGATGACGCTGACGCCGGGGATGTAGTTGCCGGAGGTTGTAATCGACGATCCGCTGTTGAGCGTGACGCTGGTCGTGGTGCCCCCATTGCCGCCGCCGTATCCGCCGACCTCGCCGCTGGTGTTGGTGATCGTCTGCGGACCCATCCCCCCATTGCCGCCGAGCCCGATGACGACAATTCCGCCGGACACCTGCGACAGGCTGGCGGGTTGGACCGTTGACGAGCTCGCCACTGATACCTGTCCGTTGTTCACGACCGTCATCGCGCCGAACTGGCCGCCGGTGCCGCCGTTGTCGCTGCCGTCCTCGGACGTCATGCCGTTGCCGCCCTGGCTCAGCACAGACAGGCCGCGCACGCTGCTCAGGGCCGACCCGCTGACATTGACCGATACGTTGCCGCTATTGGTGATGATCGTAGGGTTCGACGCATTGGCCGTTCCGGCGCTGGCGCCGCTGCCGTTGTCGTGCCCCCCATCGCCGCCGATGGATTCGGCGCCGATGCCCCACGCATAGCGCCCCGCGGATCCGCTGACCGAGACCGTGCCCGTGTTGCTGATATTGACGATATTGCTGTTGCCGCCACCGCCGCCGTTCTGATCCCCCGTCGCCGCGCTGTCCTGATTCCCGCCCACCGCGCCGATGCTGGCGCCGTACAGGCCGACGCCGCCATATGGCAGGTACGACACACTGACGTTGCCGCTATTCGTGATCGTCACGGCGGAACCGTCGCCCCCCCGGCCGCCGTTGCCCCCGCCGATCACCGTCTCATTGGCATTGGCGCCGATGCCGCCGACCGAGGCGCCATAGATGCCGAACTGCGCGCCCGAATCCGCCCATATCCCAGGCCCGCTGCCCTGGGTGCTGGACGTCGGCGAGTTCTGCACCGTGATCGTCCCGCCGTTGTTGTTGACGGTGATGGTGCCGCCGTTACCGCCATTCGTCGCATTGTTGCTGGTATCGCTGGATCCCTCGCCGCCCGTCAGGCGAACAAAGATGCCACCCTGCGGGGCGCTGGGCTGCAACACCGCGCCGTTGTTGATCACTGTGTAGTTGCCGCCATAGCCGCCGACGTTGTCGCCGGTGCCGGCGCTGGCGGTATTGACCACGCTGACCTGCGCGCCGGCCCCGCCCTGGCTGGACGAAATGGTGCAGGTGGTGGAATTGGAGGGGTTGGTGTCGACCGATGGGCAACTCAGCGCCGCGGCCGCCGGTTGCACCATGACAAGTCCCACGGCCGTGACGGAGAGCATCTCGCGCCAATCTGGCGGACGCAGCAGCGAACGGCGCGGTTCGAGGCCCCCCAATGCAGCGGCTCTGGCTCGCAAAGGTCGCTTTGCAGTCGGCTTGCCCATCGTCATCCCCTCGGCGCAAACCCGTAACAACGGGCCGCATAAGTTTTCTGATTTTTTCGGCTTCGGGATTTTTACCAGGGACGCGTGCCTTTGCACAGCAATGTTGCACTTCGGTCAGGATGCTGCCGGGGCGGCGCCAACGCATTGGTGCGCGCCAACAACGGTGGCCTTAACGGCAAGGAAACGAACGCGCCAGCGCCTCCCCAACCAGCGGTCCGGCGTTCGTTTTCAGGCGGCTGTCTGGCAACGCAGTCAGATAGCTGTGCACCCTGTCCTTCAACTCATGCGGCAGCACGCCCCTTCGGGTGCACCAGAGCGATCCTTGCGTCTGATCGGCAATCCCGCTCACATAGGCCTGCGCATACGCCGACGAGAACTGGCGGCCCAGCGAGGCATCGCGAATCTCCGACGGCATTTTTCCTTCCATGGCGGCGACCAGGTCGGCGCCGGAAAAATGCCAGGTCCGGACTTCCTGCGCCTGGCTTGCCACCGAGGCAGACAGCATGCAGATCAGCGCCACGCGTCTCATTGTCTTCGTTCCTCTTCGCCACGACATGGGCATTGGAGCGAAGGATAGCGCAGGCGCGAAGGCGGCCAAGCCCGCCCGTCCGCCATCATCGCTCGCAACGCTGCGGCACCTTGCGCGGCGCTTCCGTATAACCCAACGCCGTCACCCTGCTCAGCAGATCGGCATAGACCGCATCATCCAGGCACGGCACCCGGGCCATGATCCAGACGTAATCGCGCTTGGAGCGGCCAACGATGGTGATCTGGTACGACTCGTCCAGGTAGGCGATGACGTACTCGGCCTTGATGGGCCAGATGAACTGCATGCCCCATACCGCATTGCCGGTGCCGGGCCGCACGGTGGCCACCGGGTGCATGGTGTCGATGGGCGCCTCGAAGCTGCCATCGCGGTAGCGGAAATCCGTCTGCACCCGGCCGTCCGGCAGCAGCCGATAGCTTTCCACGGCGTCGTAGGCATTGCGCTCGGGCCAACTGGGAATGTGGGCGATCACATACCAATCGCCCATGAAACGGTTCAGGTCCACGTGAGCCACCGGCGGCATGGGCGGCGGCGACGCGCAGCCGGCCAGCAGGGCCGTCACGCCAATACACAGGTTTCGCAACATGATGGTTCTCCTCAAGGCCGCGTGTAGCGGTAGTGCGCCACGCCCCACTGCTGGCCGTCGTCATAGCCAAAGAGTTCGGCGCAGGCCATCCAGAACATGCGCCAGCGCTGGTGCCACAAGCGGGCCAAGAACGGGCCGTAAGCGTCTGCCAACGCCGCCCGCGCCGTTTCCCGGCGCGCGTCCTGGTTGACCAGCCAGTGATTGGCGGTGCGGGCGTAATGCGTGCCGTCGAGAAACCAGCGCTCCTCAAGTCGCAGGTCTTGCTGGAAGTGCAGCAACGTCTGCGCCGACGGCATGATGCCGCCAGTAAAAAAGTGCCGTCCCATCCAGTTGCCGGCGCCGTCGGTCTCGAACGGATAGGCGCGCTCGCGGTGCGCGAAGATGTGCACGAACAGCTTGCCGCCGGGCCGCAGCCACTGCGCAATGCGTGCCATCAGGTCCTGGTAGTTGCGCATGTGCTCGAACATTTCCACCGAAACGCAGCGGTCGAACGCGGCGGCGGGCAGCGCCAGCACGTTGACATCGCAGGTCACGACGCGCACATGCGACCAGCCGCGCTCCCGGCAGCGCGCCTCGATGTGCTGGCGCTGGGTGGCCGAGTTCGACACCGCGGTGATGCGTGCGTTGGGAAAGCGCTCGGCCATCCACAGCGTCAGCGACCCCCAGCCGCAACCCAGCTCCAGGATGTCCTGGCCGTCAGCCAGCTCGGCGCGCTCGCCATACAGGCGCAGCATGGCGGTTTCGGCCTGGTCCAGCGTTTCGCTGCCCGTCGGGTAAAGGCAACTTGAATATTTCATGCGCGCGCCCAGGCAAAGCTGAAAGAACGCGGTCGGCAATTCGTAATGCTGGGCGTTTGCGGCATCGGTGTGGATGGCGACGGCGCTGGTGCGCAGGCCGGCGATAAGCTGGCGGTCGCGCTCGGTCCAGGCCTCGATGCCGCCGGCGTATTCCTGCGCCAGACGCTCGGCGCAGAGGCGCCGCATACCCAGGCGCAGCAACCCATCGGGCAACAGGCCGCGCTCGGCCAGGCCGAGCAGACCGGGCGCGGGGCGGTCGGTGGGCAACGGAGTGTCGTGCAGCGTCGCGGTCGTCATGGCATGCCTCGTCAGGATTTCGGGAACCAGGGAAAGAACGCCGGCGTGCGGCGTTGGTAGTCGCGATAGTCGTCGCCGCGCGTGCGCAGCGCCTGTTGCTCGGTGAACGGAATGCCGCTGATCCAGCGCAGGAACACATACATCAGCACCGGCCCCAGCCAGGACAGCCACGCCAGCGGTGATCCCCACGCCAGGGCGACGTAGGCGAACCAATGGCACCACTCGAAGAAATAGTTGGGGTGGCGCGAATAGCGCCACAGGCCGACCCGGCAGGTCAGGCCGCGGTGGGTGGGGTTGTCGCGGAAGTGGTCGAGCTGGCGGTCGGCAATTACCTCGCCCGACAGGGCCGCCAGCCAGATCAGCAGGGCCAGCGCCACGGGCCAGCCCTGCGCCGGGCTGGCGCCTGCCGCCAGGAAGGGCAGGCAGAACAGCATCACCAGCCCGGCCTGGAACATGAACAGGCCGAAGAACTTGCCCTGGTGACCTTGCCAATGCTCGCGCAGCGCACGATAGCGGCCGTCCTCGCCTGCGCGCACGCGCCGCCACAGATGCCAAGCCAACCGCAACGACCACACCCCAGCCATCAATGCCAGCGCGAGCCTGGCGGCAAGACTGCCCGCGCCAGTGGCGGCGATCAGCAATGCCGCCGCGCCCATGCCCAGCGCCCACACCACGTCGACGATGCCGGCGTTGGCGCGGCGGCGCTGCCAGCGCCAAGCCAACGTCATGGCGCCAATCATGCCCAGCGCAATGCAGAACCATTGTTGCCAGGTCGTCATGGCGCCTCCCGCACCCAGCGCTCGCCCTCAGGGCGCGCCTGCGGATGCGTCAGCAGCAGGTGCGCAACGCCGATGGAGCGTTCGCGAAAGCCGCCTTCGCAGTACGCCAGGTAGAACTCCCACAAGCGGCTGAAGCGCGCGTCGAAGCCTTGCGCCCGCACCTCGGGCTGCCGCGCCAGGAAGCGTTCGCGCCAGGCCTGCAGCGTGCGCGCGTACGACTGACCGAAGTCCTCCAGGTGCACCAACGCCAGATCGCAGGCGCGGGTCTTGGCGCGCAGCATGGCATCGATGGACGGAATGAAGCTGCCCGGGAATATGTGGCGCTTGATGAAATCCACCGAGGCCAGCGCCTGCGCATAGCGGTGGTCCTCGATGGTGATGGCTTGAATCAGCGCGCGGCCATGCGGGCCGAGCAGGCTGGCGACCTTGGCGAAATAGGCCTCCAGGTAATTCGCGCCAACGGCTTCGATCATCTCCACCGACACCACCTTGTCGTACTGGCCTTGCAGATCGCGATAGTCCCGCAGCACGACGCTGACCCGATCCTGCAGGCCGGCGGCGCGCACCCGCTCGACCGCCAGGTCATGCTGCTCGCGCGAGAGCGTGGCGGTGGTGACGTGGCAGCCGTAGTGACGCGCCGCGTGGATGGCCAAGCCGCCCCAGCCGCTGCCGATCTCCACCACGCGGTCCGTGGGACGCAGCGCCAGCTTGCGGCAGATCGTCGCCAGCTTGCGATGGGACGCCGCCTCCAGCGTGTCATCGCCGTCAGCCCACAGCGCGGACGAATACATCAGGTCGTCGGACAAGAACAACGCAAAGAACGGATTGCCCAGGTCGTAGTGGGCGGCGATGTTGCGGCGGCTGCCGTCGCGGGTATTGCGGTTGCCGGCATGCCAGCGACGCAGCGCCCATCCCGCCAGCCGCGCCAGCCCCGACTCCATGGCGTCCAGCGTGTCGCGGTTGCGCACCAACAGGCGCACCAATCCGACCAGATCGTCGCAGCGCCACAGGCCGTCGCCGTAGGCCTCGCCCGCGCCGACGCTGCCTTGCGCGGCCACCAGCCGGTAAAAGCCCAGGTCACTGACCGTCAGGCGCACGCACGGCTCGCCGCGGCCCAGCGTGACGCTGCCCAGCCCGTCTTCGATCAGCAGCCGGCCATGGTCCAGTGCCGCTAGGCTGGCAAACAGACGCTGGCGCAACAGCCGCTCCAGCGGACTGGCGCGGCGGCTGGCCGCGACCGAGGCATGTTCCGAGGGCGTCATGGGTTTCATCGCGGTTCTCCGTTGGGCGTGCGGGGATGGTCGTAGACGGGATTGCGCTTGAGCCACAGACGCAGCGCCTGCCAGTGAATGGCGCCGATGACCTGCAGCGTCATCAACGGGTAGCGCCACAGCAGGCGCGCCAGCCCCGCGCCATCCAAGGCGCGGCGCTGCAGATCCAGACGCGCGTCAAACTGCGCCACGCCTGCCCGGCTGACCCGCATGTGCACCCGCAGGTCGTCGGCGGGCAGGTTGAATCGCCAGTCATAAGCGCAATCCATCGGCAGGAATGGCGATACGTGGAAGCGCTTGTCGAAGCGCCAGGCCAGGGCGTCACCCTCGCGCTCGGCGGCGGTGGCCGGCAGCACCACGCAATGGCGCTGCTTCCACGGCGTATTGGTGATCTCGGCCACGATGGCCGCCAGCGTCTGGCCATCCGCGTCAAAGCAGTAATAGAAGCTCACCGGATTGAAGACGTAGCCGGCGTAGCGGGGGTGCGCCAGCAGTCGGATGGGCCCGTCCGGCATGTCTCCCAGATGCGCCCGCAGGCGTTGCCGAACCGCCTGCGCCAGCGGCAGGCCTTCGCCGGCGTCGAGATAATCGGCCCTTCGCCACTGCGCCAGATTGGCGCGCTCTACCGACCACAGCCAGCGATCCTGGAACACGCGGTCGATCTCATCCAGGTCCAGGTAAAGCTGCGCCATGCGGTAGCCGAAGCCATGCGCGTGCGGATGGTGGCGCCGGTGAGTCACCCGGCCTTCGTAGACGGCGCTCTGCTGGATCATGCCGCCTCCCTCTCCCGCACCCGCGGCTGTTCCAGGATGCCGCGCACGACCTCCAGCGCGCTCGCCACGCCGTCTTCATGAAAGCCCCAGCCCCAATAGGCGCCGGCGTACCAACTGCGCCGGCGCCCCGATATCTCCGCGCGGCGCGACTGCGCGGCCACGGCTTCGTGGGTGTACACGGGGTGGTGATAGCGCATGCGCGCCAGCACCGTGTCCGGATCGATGGCATCGCTGCGATTCAACGTCACGACGAAGGGCTGCGGCGACCTGATGCCCTGCAGCAGGTTCATGCAATAGCTGACCGAACACGGCGCGTCCGGATCGGCCGGCACGTAGGCGTTCCAGGCGGCCCAGGCCTTGCGCTGATACGGCAACAGGCGCGCGTCGGTGTGCAACACCACATCGTTGTCCTGGTAGGCGATGGCGCCGAGGACCTCGCGTTCCTGCGGCGTCGGGTCGGCCAGCAGCGCCAGCGCCTGATCGCTGTGGCAGGCGAAGATCACTTCGTCATGGTGGTCCAGGCCATCGGGCGTCATGACCTGCACGCCGCCCGGCAGGCGCCGGACGGCGCGCACGGCGCAGTTCAGCCGCTCGCGCACCGTCCATTGCCGGCGCATGGCGTCGATATAGCGGCGCGATCCGCCCTGCACCACGCGCCACTGCGGCCGGCCGCTCAGGCGCAGCATCTGGTGGTTCGCCATGAACCGCACCAGGTATCGCGCCGGGAACGCCAGGATGCGCGAGGCCGGCGATGACCACAGCGCCGACGCCATCGGAATCAGGTGGTCGGTGCGGAACGCCTCACCGTAACGGTGTTGCGCCAGGTATTCGCCCAGCGTAGGGCCCGGCTCCGGGGCGCGCAGCAGCGCGGGCGCCTCGCGGTAGAAGCGGATCAGGTCGCGCACCATACCCAGGAATCGCGGCGACAGCAGGTTGCGCCGCTGGCAGAACAGCGTGTCCAGCGAGGCGGCGTTATAGGCAAGACCGTCCGCTTCCTTGTGCACCGAAAAGCTCATGGTGGTGGGCTGCGACGCCACGCCCAACTCCTCCAGCAGCGCTGTGAAATGCGGGTAATTGAGCGGGTTGTGAACGATGAATCCGCTATCGACCGCATAGCGCCGGCCGCCCTGTTCGACCCTGTGCGTATGCGTATGCCCGCCCAGATAGTCGTTGGCCTCGTACAGCGTGACATCGTGGTCGCGGCCCAGCTTCCAGGCGCAGACCAGTCCCGCGATGCCCGAACCGATGATGGCGATGCGCATGCTCACTCCTTGGCAGCGGCCAGCGCCCAATCCGGCACGGCCTTCAGGTCCCAGATGAGGCCGGTGGCGGCCAGCAGGCGCAGGCCGTACCAGGTGATGTCGATCTCGCGCGGACGAAAACCCTGACGCGCCGATCCCGGATAGAAGTGATGGTTGTTGTGCCAGCCCTCACCGAACGTCAGCAGCGCGAGCCACACGTTGTTGCGGCTGTCATCGGTGGTGTCATAGCGCCGCTTGCCGTAGCGGTGCGCCAGCGAGTTGATGGTGACGGTGGCGTGGAACAGGGCCACGGTGGAAATGAAGAAGCCCCACACCAGCATCTGCGGCCCGTCCGTGCCCAGGCCGGGCGCCACGCGCGCCAACAGCGCCCCCAATCCGTAGCACCCCACCGCCAGCGCCAGCGGCACCGCGGCGTCAAAGCGGTCGAGCCAGCGCAGTTCGGGGAAGCCGCGCAGATCCGGCACGCGCGCAAGGTCGGTGGCGAAGGCGCGGCGCGTCAGGAACCAGCCCATGTGGCTCCACCAGAAGCCGTGATGGCGCGGAGAATGCAGGTCATGCGCATCGTCGGCATGGCGATGGTGGTGCCGATGATGGGCCGCCCACCACAGCGGACCGCGCTGCGCGCACGATGCCCCCAGCACGGCGAACACCCACTGCATGCCGCGCGACGTGCGGAATGTGCGATGCGAGAAATAGCGGTGATAGAAGCCGGTCAGGGCGAACATCCGCACCGCGTAGAGCGCCCCCGCCACCACCAGCGCAACCGGCGAGACCCCGGTCCATAGCACACCCAGGCAGCCGGCGTGCAGCAAGGCAAAAGGCAGGGCGCGGGTCCAGTCGATGCGATCGGGATCGCCGCCTGGCGCGTCCTGCGCCTGCGTATCGACCCAGCGCCGCATCGAAGCGGTCCAGCCGGTAAGAATGGAGCGCATCATGCTGTCCTGTGGGAAACGTAGGGGGATATACGGTCCCGGCACAGCATCGGATGCGTAGGTGAAAACCCTGGTGCGAAGCGAGCCGCGGCAAGCGCGCGGCCCCGCTCAAGAAGCGGCTCAGATCTTGAGCACGTCGCCCTTCATGATGACCGGGCCGGTGGGCTTGCCCGACGGCGACCCGCCCGGCGGTTCGAGCGTGATGGCCAGGGTCTGCCCGCCTTCCAGGCCTTGGGCGCGCGGCAGCGCCGTCTGGCCATCGGGGGCCACCACCCCGACGGATATCGGCGCCTGTCCCGGCGGAATCACCCAGAGCTCCAGGGCCTTGCCGTCGGCGCGCGAGGCCAGATCCTGCAAGGCATGCACGTGCAGGCCGCCGCGCTCGTCGGCGCGCACCACCAGCATGGCCTGCGCCTCGGGGCTTTGCAGCACCGCCATCAGCTGCGTGCGCGCGGCGCGGTCAACCTGCATCGGGTAGATAGCCACCCCTGCCACCAGCAGGGCCGCCAGCGCGCCGCTGACCACGCGCCAGAATGCCAGGCCCTGCCAGCCACGGCCGCCCCCCGGCTTCAGGCGCGATTCGATGGCGCGCCACACGCGGCGCGGCGGCACCCGGGCCGGCAGCGACCACAACAGGGGGTAGATGTCGTTTTCCCATTCGCGCACCTGGCGGCGCAGGTTGGCGTCGGCGGCCATCAAGCCCTCGAAACGGCGGCGTGCGCCCCCGCGCATGGCGCCGGCCACGTAGTCCGCGGCAAGCCGCTCGCGCAGTTGAGGATTGGTGTAGTTCATGACAGACACCTCTTGAGCCGGTCCATGCCGCGCCGCACCCAGCTCTTGATCGTGCCCAGCGGGGCCTCGAGGCGGCGGGCGATCTCGCTGTGGCTGAGGTCATCGAAAAAGGACAGCGCGATGGCCGCGCGTTGCTGACCTTCGAGCTGTTTCAGGCAGTCCGCCAGACGCTGGCCGTCCTGGTCGCGTTGCAAGCGTTCGAACGGGCCGGGCGCGTCATCGGCCCAGGCCTGCGTCAATGCGCCGTCGGCGTCGGGGCGTTCCAGGTCCGGCCGGCGGAGCATGTCGATGCAACGGTTGCGCACGATGCGCGTCATCCAGGTCATGACTTGGCTCTGCTCCGATGAATAGCGGGCGGCATTGCGCCAGATATTGATGAAGCTGTCCTGGAGGACTTCCTCTGCCCAGTCGCTTCGCCGCAATATACGTACCGCGAGCGCGAACAGATGCGGGGAAGTCTGACGATAGAGTTCCGCCAGCGCGGACTCCTGGCCGCGAGCGCACTCCTGTATCAAAGCCTGCAGACGAAGCGGATCGGGCATGGCGGCTATCCGGGGTCACTGGCATTCAGGCCGCGCGACGACAAAACGGCGCTCGGGGGATGGATGTCTTGCAGCGGATGATACAGGCAAGTCCAGGCCGCGAAATATTTTCCGCGGCCTGCATCCAACTGCGGCTCCCGCGTGTAGTACCTGCAACGGCGCGCATTCCGTGCGCCGTATCCGCAGCGTTTTACTGCGCAGGAGACCGCTCATGATGACTCGCCACACCCCCGCCAACGGCCTTTTCGCGGCCGCAATGCTGGCCGCTTGCGGCATGCTGCACACCTCCCCGGCGCTGGCCGCCTCGCAAGACGCCTTGCCCGCTTCTGTTCAGGTGCCCGCCGGCCACAAAGTGGCATGGGAAACCGTGGGCACGGGCGACATCACCTATGAATGCCGCGCCAAGGCCGACGCCAAGGACCAGATGGAATGGGTGTTCGCCGGTCCGAAGGCGGTGCTCAAAGACCGCCAGGGCAAACAGGTCGGCACCTACTATGGCCCGCCCGCCACCTGGGAAGCCGCGGACGGCTCCAAGCTGACCGGCACGCAGGTCGCCGTGGCGCCGGCCGGCGCGGGCAACCTTCCCTATCAACTGGTCAAGGCCAATCCCGCCATGGGCGCGGGCGCCCTGACCGGCGTCACGTATATCCAGCGCACGGCGCTCAAGGGCGGCCTGGCGCCGCAGACGCCTTGCACGAAGGCCGGCGAACGCAGCCAGGTGTCTTACCAGGCCGACTACATCTTCTGGAAGGCCAACTGACACCGGGCAGGCAGGCCCCCTGGCGGCAACGGGACTCCGGTAACATGCCTGGATCCGCCGCCGCCCGGGGCTTGTCAGCCCGGTCCGTGCCCACCCCTTCCTGCTCTGCGCGCATGCCGAACCGACCTGATCCGGACTTCGATTACACCGCGGCCCTCGAGCAGTGCGCCGCGGGACGCCGCTCGGCGCTGGAGGCCCTGTACCGCCAAGAAGGCCCCCGTCTGCTGGGCGTCGCGCAGCGCATCATGCGAGACCGCGCCCGGGCGGAAGACATCGTGCACGACGCCTTCGTCAATATCTGGAGTCGGGCAGGCAGCTTCGACGCCACGCGCGGTTCGGCCCGCGGCTGGATCTACAGCATCGCGCGCAACCTGGCGCTGAACGCCGTGCGCGACGGCCGCCACGAAACCGCCGTCGACGACGACACCGCCGCCGCGCTGGATGCTCGCGACGCAATGGACGCCTGGCACGACACGCGCGACGCCTTCGACTGGCGCGACAGCGCCGGCCGCATCGGCCCGTGCCTCGAACAACTGGAACCCGTGCGCCGCAACTGCGTGCTGCATGCCTACGTGGAAGGCCTGTCGCACAGTGAAATCGCGCAGCGCCTGGGCGCGCCGCTGGGCACCGTCAAAGCCTGGATCAAGCGCAGCCTGAAAGCGCTGAAGGAATGCCTGGCATGAGCGCCCCGTCCCCTTCCCCCGACAACCTGGATGAACTGGCCGGCGAATACGTGCTGGGCACCTTGTCCGCCGCACGCCGGCGCGACGTCAACGCCCGCCTGCCGCACGATGCCGCGCTGCGCGCCGCCGTCGACCGCTGGGAAGAACGCCTGCTGCCGCTCAGCAGCCTGGCCGAGCCGATCGAGCCGTCGCCGGGCCTGTGGCCTCGCATTGCGGACACGCTGAATCGTCAACGCGCGGCCCCGCAAGCCGCGCACCCGGCGCGCCCGGGTTGGTGGGACAGCCTGTTCTTCTGGCGCGGTGCGGCCGCCAGCGGCCTGGCTGCCGCCCTGGTGCTGGCCGGCACGCTGGCGCTGCGGCCCGCGCCCGCGCCGGGTCCCGTGCAGTACATGGTGGTGCTGGTCGCGCCCCAGTCGCAAACGCCGGGCTGGGTCGTGCAGGCCAGTGCCGGTCAGCGCGACGTGCAACTGGTGCCGATCGCGGCCATGCAGGTGCCGGCCGATCGTGCGCTGGAATTCTGGACCAAGGCCGACGGCTGGGCCGGTCCGGTCTCGCTGGGCCTGATCAAACCGGGCGAGCCGGTGCGCATCCCGCTGGACAAGCTGCCGCCGCTGGAACCGAATCAGTTGTTTGAGCTGACGCTGGAACCGGCCACCGGGTCGCCCACCGGCAAGCCGACCGGTCCGATCCAGTTCATCGGCCGCGCGGTAAAGGTGATGTAGCGCCGGCGCGCCTGAATCGGCGCCGGCCCAGGCACCGGACCTGAAGCCGGCGCGAAGCCCATGAATTGTTTCCTTTCTTTCCGAACTGGAACCAAGGGCGCAGACCCCCGCAAATATAATTTCCGAGATTCAAATTCAGCGGAGGTTTTTCATGCGCCATGCAGAAGCCGGTCGTCGTTTCATCCACCCGTTGCGGCGCGTCGCCCCGTGGCTGGCCTTGGGACTGTTGGGTTTGACGTTGTATGGCTGTGCCGCGACGACGCCGCCCAAAGGCGTGACACCCGTTGGCTCCTTCGACGTGCATCGTTATGAAGGACGCTGGTTCGAAATCGCGCGGCTGGACCACAGCTTCGAACGCGGCATGACAGACGTCACCGCCCACTACACGCTGCAAGACGACGGCACCGTGCGCGTCATCAACCGCGGGTTCGACCCGGCCAAGGGTTCGCAAGGCGATTGGCGTTCGGCGCAGGGGCGAGCCCGCTTCACGGGTGACCCGTCGGTGGCATCGCTGAAAGTGTCGTTCTTCGGCCCCTTCTATGGCGGCTACCATGTGGCCGCATTGGACCCGGATTACCGCTGGGCCCTGGTCGTCGGCCCGGATCGCAGCTACGCCTGGATTCTCGCGCGTGACAAGACGCTGGGCCGCAATACGCGCGACGACATCCTGCGCCGCGCCAAGGCGTTGGGCCTGGATACCGACGCATTCATCTGGGTCAGCCAGGATCGCGAACAGCCGCCACTTGAACCGGCCTCCTGATGCAAAGCCGCGCGCCATGACATCCGAGCGCGCGAGGGCGCACACCCTGCGCCTGATTCTCGGCGACCAGTTGAACCCGTTGCACAGCTGGTTCGCCCGGACCGACCCGAACGTCGTGTATGTGCTGACGGAAGTGCGTCAAGAGACGGACTACGTGCTGCACCACGCGCAAAAAATCCTGGCGATATTCGCCGCCATGCGCGATTTCGCGCGGCATCTGCGCGAGGCGGGACATCGCGTGCGGTATGTCGCCATCGACAATCCCAGCAACCGGCAGAACATCACCCAGAATCTGGCAGCGTTGATGGCCCACTATGGCGCCCGAGAACTGGACTACCAGCAGCCCGATGAGTGGCGCGTCAGCGAAGTCCTTGGCGCCTGGAGTGCGTCGCAAGCATTCTCTGTCCGGGAAGCCGACAGCGAGCACTTCTACACGACGCGTGACGAGGTGGCCAAGTTCTTCGCCCCACGCAAGAACTGGCCCATGGAGACGTTTTACCGTCATATGCGCCAGCGCCATGGCGTACTCGTGGACGAATCGGGCGCGCCCGCGGGCGGCCGATGGAACTTTGACCACGACAACCGCAAGTCCTGGCCTGGAACGCCGCCGCTGCCGCCGGACGCGCGGCCCGAGCATGACCATCGCGCGTTGTGGGAAACGGTGTGTCAGGCAGGCGTGCGAAGCTTTGGAAATCCGCAAGCCGATCACTTCCGCTGGCCGTTGAATCGCACGCAGGCGTTAGCGTGGCTGGATCATTTCATCCAGCACACCTTGCCCAACTTCGGGGCTTACGAAGACGCCATGAGCGCGGGCAATCCGCGCCTGTTTCACTCGCAGTTGTCATTCGCCCTGAACACCAAGATGCTGCACCCAGACGAGCTGGTGCGGCAGGCGCAGGCCGCCTACGAAACGGGGCGCGCGCCCTTGGCAGCGGTCGAGGGCTTCATCCGGCAGATCCTGGGATGGCGCGAATATGTGCGTGGCGTGTATTGGGCGCACATGCCGGGTTACGAGACGCGCAACGCCTTGGCGCACACACGCCCGCTGCCGACGTGGTTCTGGACCGGAAAGACCACCATGCGCTGCATGCGCGACGCCATCGGCAATTCGCTGGACAACGCCTACGCGCACCATATCCAACGCCTGATGGTTATCGGCAACTTCGCGCTGTTGGCCGGTCTGGACCCTGCCGAAGTGCACCGTTGGTATCTGGGCGTGTACATCGATGCGTTCGAATGGGTCGAACTGCCCAACACGGTTGGCATGAGCCAGTTTGCCGACGGTGGTCTGCTGGGCACGAAACCCTATGCCGGCAGTGCGTCATACATCGACCGGATGAGCGATTACTGCCGTGGATGCTCGTACGACAGGAAACAGAAGACGGGCGAGCGCGCCTGTCCGTTCAACGCGCTGTACTGGGATTTCTTTGCTCGCCATCAACCGCAGCTCAAGGACAACCGGCGCCTGGCCATGGTGTACCAACGCTGGCGGGACATGCCCGAGGACGCGCAGACGGCGTTGCGTGAGCACGCGGCGCTGACGTTGACACGCCTGGACGAGCTTTAAGAAAGGTTCCACTTCAGAAGCGGTCTGCCCGCCCGGCGGGATGTGGCAGGTATCAACCTGCCGCGCCCCCCATAGACTCCCCGTTCAAGTCCGGCCCGCGGCCGGGCGCCCCTTGAATGCGGAGTGATTCATGACAGCACCTCGGGCGGGTATCCGACTCGCCGACTTCCTTTCCCCCACCGTCGCGGCCCTGATATCGGTGTTGGTGAACTATGGCGGCACCTTTGTCCTGGTGTTTCAGGCGGCAGAGCTGGCCCGCTTGACGCCGGCGCAGACCACCTCCTGGGTATGGGCGGTATCCATTGGGGTGGGCGTGACCGGCGCGCTGCTCAGTTGGCGCTACAAGGCGCCCATCATTACGGCGTGGTCCACGCCCGGCGCCGCGTTCCTTGCCACGGTCATGCCGTTCACGCCTTATCAGGAAGTCATCGGCGCGTACATGTTGTCGGCGCTGGGTTTCATCGTGCTGGGACTGTCGGGTGCATTCGAAAAGCTTGTGCGCAGGATCCCGGCTGGCATCGCCGCTGGACTGCTGGCGGGCATCCTGCTGCAGTTTGGCGTCAATGCCTTTGGCGGCGCCAGCGCCGACCCCCTGCTGGTGATCGTGCTGGTGGTGTCCTACGCGCTGCTCAAGCGCTTCTCCTCGCGCTTCGCCGTGATCGGCATCCTGGCCATCGGCCTCGCATTGCTCATCGCGCAGGGCCGGATCGACTTCTCGGCGGTCCATCTGCGCCTGGCGGCGCCCGTGTTCGAAATGCCCGGCTTCTCGCTGCAGGCCGCGCTGGGCGTTGCCCTGCCCCTTTTCATCATCACCCTCACCGGTCAATACATGCCCGGCATGCTGGTGCTGCGCAACGATGGCTACCGGACCAGCGCGAATCCGATCCTGACCGTGACGGGACTGGGCTCGCTCGTGATGGCGCCTTTCGGGGCACACGCATTCAATGTCGCGGCAATCACCGCCGCCATCTGCACCGGCAAGGACGCCCATGAAGATCCCGCCAAGCGTTACATCGCGGGTCTGGCCTGCGGCGCGTTCTACATCCTGGTCGGCACCTTCGGCGTTACGTTGGCGACACTGTTCATGGTGCTGCCCAAGGCATTCATCACCACACTGGCCGGCCTTGCCTTGCTTGGCGCGATTGGCGGCAGCCTGGCCAACGCCATGGCCGACGCGCGCACGCGTGAGACGGCGCTCATCACCTTTCTGGCCACCGCCGCGAACGTCACGATGCTAGGCGTGGGCGGCGCATTCTGGGGCCTGGTGGCCGGCCTGACCGCGCATCTGCTGATGCACGGCGGCCCTCAGGGACGGCACGCCATGCTGCCCAATCAAGGCCGGTCAAGCCCTTGACAGCGCGTTCTCCAGACGCAGCACGGCGTCCTCGATCTCGTAGGCCGTCAACGACGCATAGCCCAACAGCCAGCCCGGCTGCTTGTACGGGCCGGCATACAGCCGGCTGAGGCCGGGCAGGCGCAGGCCGGCGCGCTCTGCCAGAAGCAGGGTCCTTTCCTCGGACCAGCCCGGCTCGAGCAGGCACGGGATCTGCAGGCCGCCGGGGGGACGCACGGCCTGCACGACGTGGCCCAGCCGCTTGACCAGCGACGCCAGCAGAACCTCGCGGCGCCCCGCGTACAGCTTGCGCATCGCCCGCACGTGCGAATGGTAATGACCGTCTTCCATGAAGCGGGCCAGTGTCAATTGCAGTATCTGCGGCGTGTGTCCGTCCATGATGCTGCGCGCCCGTGAAAAGGCGTCGACCAGTTCGGGCGGCAGCGCCATGTATCCCATCCTCAGGCCGGGAAACAGCGTCTTGCTGAACGTACCCAGGTACAAGGTGCGCTGATGCCGGTCCAGACCCTGCACGCAAGCAGTCGGCAAACCGTCGTAATGGAATTCGCTGTCGTAGTCGTCCTCGATGATCCACTTGCCATGGTCGGCGGCCCAACCGATCAGCTCCAGCCTGCGTTCCAGCGACAACGTCACGCCCGTCGGATACTGGTGCGACGGGGTCACATACACGCAACTGGCGCCGCTGCGGTCCGCGCGCAGGAGGTCCATGCGTATGCCCTGCGCGTCGACGTCTATCGGCACGACCCGCGTTTCGGCGGCCTCGAACGACTTGCGGGCGCCAAAGTAACCGGGGTTCTCCATCAGGATGGGCTTGTCGGCGTCGGCCAGCAGTTGCGCGCACAGGAAGAGCGCTTGCCGGGTGCTGCTGAGCACCAGGACCTGCTCGGGCACGACTTTGGCGCCACGCTCCAGATTCAGATAGGCAGCGATGGCGCGGCGCAGCGGTTCAGCGCCCTGCGGTTCGCCATGCAGCAGCACGTGGCTGCGGCTGTCCTTCATGACTTGGCGCTGCAGGCGTTCCCAGACGCCAGTGGGAAACGTGCGCGTCTCGGGCAGCCCGGTTGCGAACGCCTTGACGACCTGCTGGTCTGACACGCCGCCGCTATCCAGGATCGCCCGCCCGCGCCGGCTCAGACCCGCACCCGGCTGCGCCGCGCCGGGCTTGCGCTCCAGCCTTGCCCGCTTGCGCGTCGCGCCCCGCAGTTCGATTCCCACCGTCTCGGACACATAGCTGCCCGAGCCCTCGCGACGGACGATGTAGCCATCGCGATGCAGTTGCACGTAGGCGTTTTCGACGGTGTCGCGCGACACGCCCAGCGACTTGGCCAAGCTGCGCGTCGCGGGCAGCTTGACCCGCGGTCCCAGCGCGCCGTCCAGGATCAGCGCGCGCAGCGCCCGCTGGATGCGCTGATGCAGATCCAACCGCTGGAGCGCCGCCTCGTTCATTTGAATCTTGAGCGTATCCAGCTGGAATGTCGTTGCCATACGGTTGTTGAACGGTCTGCTGATCGGCACGGAAATGGCCGATCCTGACCGGCCATTCTAAGTCACTGCCGGGCGATGCCCGCGAAGGTGATGCATCGGGCCTGCACCCGCCGCAGTATGATTTCGACGATCAAGCACTCTGAGTTTTCCGCATGGCACGTACGCGTCACCCCTCGCTCGCGCATTGGGGCGCCTTCACGGCAATTACCGAAGCCGGCCGCCTGGTCGGCTGCGAGCCTTTTGGGCCGGATCCGGCGCCCTCGCCCATGCTGGATTCCATTCCCGAGATGGTGCATTCGCCACTGCGCGTGCGCCGTCCCGCGGTGCGGCGCGGCTGGCTTGAAGGCCGCCGCGACCGCGAGGGCGACGACTACATCGAAATTTCCTGGGACCGCGCGCTCGACCTCGTGTCGGGCGAGCTGGCGCGCGTGCGCGCCAAGCATGGTGCGGCCGGAATATTTGGCGGCTCGTATGGCTGGTCCTCGGCCGGGCGGGTCCATCATGCGCGCAGCCTGATCCGGCGGTTCCTGTTCCTGGGCGGCGGCTGCGTCGATCAGATCGGCAATTACAGCTGGGGCGCGGCGCAGTTTCTGCTGCCGTATGTCATCGGCACCACCTCGCCCGTCAGCGGCGATGTGACCGATTGGGACAGCGTGCTGGAACACACCCGGGTGCTGATCGCGTTTGGCGGCATTCCGGTCAAGAACAGCCAGGTGACGTCGGGCGGCGCAGGTCTGCACAACCTGCCGGGATGGTTGGGCGAGGCCCAGCGGCGCGGCATCAAGCTGGTGGTGGTCAGCCCCACCCGGGCCGACATTCCCGCCGAAATGGCGGCCGAGTGGCTGCCGATACGGCCCAATACCGACACCGCGTTGATGCTGGGCATGGCGCATACCCTGCTGACCCAGGACCTTCACGACGAAGCATTTCTAGCCAGCCATTGCACCGGGTTCGCGCGCTGGGCCGCGTATTTGCGCGGCGATGCCGATGGCCAGCCCAAGGATGCGGCGTGGGCCGCGGCGATTACCGGCACTCCGTCGACCCGCATTGCGGCGCTGGCACGCGAGGCCGCGCAGCAGCGCAGCCTGTTGACGGCTGCGTGGGCCTTGCAGCGTGCGCAGCATGGCGAGCAGCCGTATTGGGCATTGATCGGACTGGCGGCCATGCTCGGCCAGATCGGCCTGCCCGGCGGCGGCTTTGCCTTTGGCCATGCCTCGTTGAACGGCGTCGGCCAGCCGCGCCGCCAGGTGCCGGGGCCGGAGATTCCCGTGCCCAAGAACCCGTCGGGCCTGGCGATTCCGGTCGCGCGCATCGCGGACATGCTGCTGGCGCCGGGCACGGAATACGAATTCAATGGTGGGCGCCATGTGTATCCGGACGTGAAGCTGATCTACTGGGCCGGCGGCAATCCCTTCCATCACCATCAGGACCAGAATCGCTTGCGGCAGGCCTGGAACAAGCCCGAGACGGTGATCGTGCACGAGTCCCTCTGGACACCGTTGGCACGGCGCGCCGATATCGTGCTGCCCGCCACGACGGCGCTCGAGCGCGAAGATGTGGGCGGGTCGTCGCGCGATCCTTACGTGTTCGCCATGCATCGCGCCGTGGAGCCGCAAGGCGAGGCACGAAACGATTTCGACATCTTCGCGGAACTCGCGCGCCGCGCCGGCTTTGGCGAGGCGTTCACCGCGGGGCGCGATGTGCCCGGCTGGTGCCGGCATGTCTATGACGGCATGCGGGCGGGATGCCAGGCGCGGGGCGTGGAACTGCCTGACTTCGACACCTTCTGGGCGCGCGGGCATGCCGAAGTGCCGCCGCCCGAAACGCCCTACGTGCTGTTTGAGCGCTTTCGGCAGGACCCAGCCGCCAACCCGCTGTACACAAAGTCCGGGCGGATCGAGCTGTATTCCGAAGCGGTGGCCGGTTATGGCTATGACGATTGCCCCGGGTATCCGGCCTGGCTGCCGCCGACCGAATGGCTGGGCGCGCCGGCCGCCGAGCAATGGCCGCTGCATCTGCTGACCAATCAACCGCGCACGCGGCTGCACAGCCAACTGGATCCCGCCAGCCTGTCGCGCGCCGGCAAGGTGTCCGGCCATGAGCCCATTGCGATCAACCCGCTGGATGCGGCCGAGCGCGGCATCAGCGAAGGCGATGTGCTGCGGGTGTTCAACGACCGTGGCGCCTGTCTGGCGGGTGCGGTGCTGGACGACGGACTGTCGCGCGGCGTCGTGATCATGGCGACGGGCGCCTGGTCGGATCCCGACGGCCCTCTGGACAGGCATGGCAATCCGAACGCACTCACCGCGGACATCGGAACCTCGCGGCTGACGCAGGGCCCCAGCGCCCAGACCGCCCTGGTGCAGGTGGAAAAGTATCTGGGCGAGCCGGTGCAGCATCGGGCCTGGGAACTGCCCGTGTTGCTGTCCGGGGCGGCGTAGCACCGCAACCCGCCCCGCGGCAGTCAAGTAATTCCGCGACATATCCTTAGAACGGCACGTTTGATTTTCTGACGGCAAACTTCGTTTTCCTTATTTACGATGGATCCGGAGTGCGCCATGCGCCTTAACCAGTTATTGGGTTTGCTGCTGTCTGCGTCGGTGCTGAGCGCCGCCCAGGCGGCTGATATCACGTTGGCGCTGGGCACCGAGCCCTCGACGCTGGATCCGCAGACGGCGCAGGACGGCTCCGAGCGCGCCGTGTCGCGCAACATCTTCGAAACCCTGCTGACCCGAACGCCCGCCGGCGAGCTGGTGCCGCAATTGGCGACGGCCCTGCCCCGTCAGGTCGACGCGACGACCTGGGAGGTCACGCTGCGTCCGGACCTCAAGTTCAGCGACGGCAAGCCCCTGGATGCCGCTGCCGTGGCCGCCAGCATCAACCGCATCGTCGACCCCAAGACCGCCTCGCGCCAGCGTCCGTTCTTTCTTGGCATCAAGCAGGCCGAGGCCGTGGACGCCGTGACCGTCAAGGTGCACACCAACGGCGCCGATCCGGCGCTGCCCGCGCGTCTGTCCTGGCTGACCATCGTGTCGCCAGCCGCGGCCGCCGATGGCAGCCTGAGCCAGAAGCCGGTGGGCAGCGGCCCCTATGTGCTGACGGAATGGTCCAAGGGCAATCGCATCGTCCTCACCAAGAACCCGAGTTACTGGAACCCCAAGGCCGTCGGCAATGTCGACCGCGCCACCTATCGCTTCGTCGCCGAACCCGGCACGCGCCTGTCTGGCCTGCGCGCCGGCGATTTCGACTTCATCACCAATCTGCTGCCGGAAGACACCAAGCGCGTGGCCAAGGCCGTGACGCTCAAGGGCACCGACCTGCCCTTTGTGTCGCTCAACGCCCTGAAAGGCCTGACGGCCGACGTGCGCGTGCGCCAGGCCTTGAACTACGCGGTAGACAAGGAAGCGCTGGCCAACGACCTCTATGGCGGCTACGCGTCTGTGTCGCACGGCCAATTGCTGGCGCCGGGCTGGTTTGGCTATGACGCCTCCATCAAGCCCTATCCGTACGATCCCAAGCGCGCGACCGAGCTGCTGAAAGCCGCCGGCGCCCATGGCAAAAGCATCGACCTCTACGCCCCCTCGGGCCGCTGGCTGAAAGACAAGGAACTGGCGGAAACCATTGCCGCCTACTGGGAGGCCGCGGGCCTGAAGGTCAACTTCCGTGTGCTGGCCTGGGCCGAATACCTGGACGCGCTGAACAAGAACCGCGTGCCGACCGAAGCGCAGATCAGCAGCAGCCATTCGAACCAGCTGCTGGACGCGGATCGCACGCTCAGCGCCTATTACGCCGAAGGCGGCGTCGCAGCCGCCAACGACAACGCCGAGCTGAAGAAGCTGATCGAAGACGCGCGCCAGGAAGCCGATCCCGCCAAGCGACAGGCTTTGTATTCCAAGGCGCTGCAGATCGGCCGCGATCAGGCCTATCTCGTCTTCCTGCTCGATGGCGGCGAGATTTTCGGTTTGTCCAAGCGGGTGGATTTCTCGCCGCGCGTCGACGGCCTGATTCCGCTCAAGGACTTCCGTGTCACCGACTGATCAGGGCGGGCGCGGCTTGCCGCGCTTTTTGCTGGGCCGCTTTCTGCAAGGCTTGCTGGTCGTGTTGGGCGTGACGACGATCGTGTTCGTCGTCACGCGGCTTATCGGCGACCCGGTGCAGGCCATGCTGCCGGTCGATGCCTCGGCCGAAGACCGCGCCGTGCTGGCGCGCGCCTTGGGTATGGATGGGCCGATCTGGCTGCAGTACCTGCACTATCTGCGCGACATCGCCAGCTTTCAGTTCGGCGACTCGCTCTGGCAACACCGGCCGGCCGTGGACATCGTGCTGGAACGCCTGTCGGGCACGCTCACCTTGTGCCTGGGCGCGCTGACCGTCGCCGTGCTGCTGGGCGTGCCGCTGGCCATTGCCGCTGCCCTGAAGCCCGGGCAATGGGCGGACCGCATTTCGGTGTTCCTAAGCTTGAGCGGTCTGTCCCTGCCGCAGTTCTGGCTGGGCTTGCTGCTGATCCTGCTGTTTGCCGTGACCTTGAACTGGCTGCCCTCATCGGGTTCGGACACCGCGGCCAGCGCCGTGCTGCCCATCATGACGCTAGCGCTGCCGGCCTTGGGCCGCATCGCCATGATGTTGCGCTCGGCGCTGATCGATGAACTCAATTCGCAATACGTGCGCACGGCGCGCGCCAAGGGATTGCGCTCGCGGCGCGTCGTGCTGGTGCATGCCTTGCGCAATGCCGCCGTGCCGACGGTCGCGCTGCTGGGCTGGGAATTCGCCGCCATGCTGGCCGGCCATACCGTCGTGGTCGAAACCGTGTTCGCCTGGCCGGGGCTGGGCCAGACGGCGGTGCAGGCCATCGAGCGCCAGGATCTGGTGCTGCTGCAGGCCGTGGTCTTCTTCATCGCCTTCCTGATCGTGATTCTGAATTTCTGCCTGGACATCGTGTACCGGGTGCTGGACCGGAGAATCGCGGTATGAGCACGCCTGTGTGGGAAGTGCCGGTGTCCGCACCGGCGGCACGTGGCTGGCGTGCCTTGTCGGATCGCCAGCGCGGCTGGATTCTGGCCGTGGTGCTGTTGCTGGCGCTGGCGGCCGTTGCCATCATCCTGCCGTGGCTGGCGCCTTATGACCCCGCCACGATCAAGCTGTCGGCACGCCTGCGTCCGCCGGCCTGGGAAGAACGCGGCAGCCTGGCGAATCTGCTGGGCACGGACAATCTGGGCCGCGATGTGCTGAGCCGGGTGCTGCACGGCGCGCGGCTGTCGATCTTCATCGGCGCCGCCGTGGTGGCGATCTCAGCCGGCGTGGGCGTGCTGGTGGGGCTGATTGCCGGTTTCGCCGGCGGGCGGGTGGACGCCGTGCTGATGCGCTGGGTCGATATCCATGTGGCCTTCCCCGGGCTGCTGCTGTCTTTGGTGATCCTCGTGATTCTGGGTCCCGGCCCGGGAACGGTGATTCTGGCCCTGGCCCTGAACGGCTGGATGGTCTACGCGCGGCAGATCCGCAGCGTGGTGCTGTCGGTGCGCCAGCTGCCCTATATCGAAAGCGCCGAAATGGCTGGCGCGCGGCCGGCGCGCATCCTGCTGCGCCATGTCCTGCCCAATCTGGCCGCGCCGCTGATCACCTTGATGGTGCTGGAGTTCGCGCGCGTCGTGCTGGCCGAGGCGGCCCTGTCGTTTCTGGGTGTCGGCGTGCAACCGCCGGGCGTATCGTGGGGCCTGGACGTGGCCAACGGCCGCAACTATCTGACCAGCGCGTGGTGGCTGGCGACCTTTCCGGGTCTATCCATCGCGCTGACCGTGTTGGGCGTCAACCTGGCGGCCAGCCGCCTGCGCCTGGCGCTGGACCCGCGGGAACGCGAAAAAGACTTTGCCCGCAAACTGCTTGCCAAGGAGGGGCGATGACAACGCAGCCTCTGTTGACCGTGCGTGACCTGAGCGTTGAGTTCCTGACCCGCCAGGGCAGTGTCAATGCGGTCGATCGCGTGTCCTTTGAACTGCATGCCGGCGAAACGCTGGCCTTGGTCGGCGAAAGCGGATCCGGCAAGAGCGCCTGCGCCTTGGCGTTGATGGGCTTGACCACCTTGCCCGGCCGGGTGGCTGGCGGCAGCGTGGTGTTTGACGGCCAGGATCTCCTGACCCTGCCGGAGCGCGCACTGGAAGACATCCGCGGCCGGCGCATCGCCATGGTGTTTCAAGATCCCATGAGCGCGCTGAATCCGCTCCTGACCATCGGCACACAGATCGATGAAGTGCTGGAGCGCCATACCGCGCTGGATGCCGCAGCGCGCCGTGCGCGCATCATCGGTCTGCTGGAGCAGGTCGGGATCCCCAAACCGGCCGAGCGCCTGGGGCGCCTGCCCCACGAGTTTTCCGGCGGCCAGGGGCAACGCATCCTGATCGCCATGGCGCTGGCCTGCGATCCGCAGATCCTGATTGCCGACGAGCCGACCACCGCGTTGGATGTCACGATCCAGGCGCAAATCCTGGAACTGTTGGCCGAATTGAAAGCCCGCCTGAAACTGGCGGTGCTGCTGGTGACGCACGATCTGGGCGTGGTGGCGCAAGTAGCCGACCGCGTGGCCGTGATGTATGCCGGCCGTCTGGTGGAGGTGGGCGATGCCGATGCCTTGTTCGAGCAGCCCGCCCATCCCTATACGGCGGGTCTGCTGCGCGCGACGCCGCGGCTGTCGGATAACCAGCCCCGCATGACGGCGATCGACGGCGTGCCGCCCGATCCGCGCGTGCGCCGCAGCTATTGCGACTTCGCGCCACGTTGCCCGGGCGCCGATGCGGCCTGCGCCGCCCGGCCGCCGTTGCAATCGCTATCGCCCGGACGTCTGGCCGCCTGTGTGCGGCCGTTTGCACCGGTCTGGAAGGAGCTGGCATGACGGCGCCCCTGTTGCAGGTAGAGGATTTGCGTGTGCATTACCCGGTGCGCTCGGCGGGCTGGTTCAGCCGGCCCATGACCGCGCGCGCGGTCGATGGGGTGTCGCTGGAACTGGCGCGCGGTGAAACATTGGGCCTGGTAGGCGAATCCGGTTCGGGCAAGACCACCTTGGGCCGCGCGGTCCTGCGCCGCACGCCGTTGACGTCGGGGTCCATCCGGTTTCAGGGGAAAGACATCAGCACCGCTGGCACCGCGCAATTGCGCGAGCTGCGGCGGCACATGCAGCTCGTGTTCCAGGACCCGACCACCAGCTTGAATCCGCGTCACACCGTGTTTGATGCGATCGCCGAACCCTTGATCGTGCATGGCTGGTCAGCCGGACGGCGTGCGCTCGAAGCGCGCGTAGCCCAGTTGATCACGCAGGTCGGCCTGCCGGCCGATACGGCCAAGCGCTATCCGCATGCATTCTCCGGCGGTCAGCGTCAGCGCGTCGGCATTGCCCGCGCGCTGGCGATCCAGCCCGAGTTGATCGTGGCCGATGAACCCGTGTCGGCGCTGGACGTGTCGGTGCGGGCGCAGATCATCAATCTGTTCCAGGACTTGCAGCAGGAGCTGGGCCTATCCTTCCTGCTGATCGCGCACGATCTGGCGGTGGTGCGGCATATCTCGCATCGCATCGCCATCATGTATGCCGGCCAGATCGTCGAGACCGGTCGGCGAGACGATGTCTATGACCGGCCGCTGCATCCCTATACGCGCGGGTTGCTGGCTGCCGTACCCGAACCGGAACGCCATCGCGATGGCCGTCGGACGTTTCCGGTGGCGCTGGGTGAACCGCCCAGCCCGATGTCCCCGCCGTCAGGCTGTCGGTATCACCCGCGTTGCCCCCTGGCGGTTGAACGTTGCCGCCAGGAAGCGCCGCCGCTGATGGCCATGGCGGGCGAACACAAAGTGGCTTGCTGGTTTCCCGGCGCCGCCCCGATTTCCTCGTAATTTTTCATGGAGAAACCATGTCTGTTAAAGCTCTGACCCCTGTCGATCCGGCTGACGCCGACGCGGTGCGCGCCTGGTTCAAGGAACTGTCCGACCATGTCCAAGCCGTGGATTACGCGGCGGCGCGCCATTTGTTCGCGGAAGACTTTGTCGCGTTCGGCACGTACACCAACTTCGTGCATGGCCGCGATCATGCCGAGAAAAACCAGTGGCGCAACGTGTGGTTCAGCATCGACAAGTTCCTGTGGCGTCTGGACGACGTGCAGACCTTTGTGTCGCCGGACCGCCTGTTTGCCGTCGGTGCGGCGGTGTGGGATTCGATCGGCTATCACCCGGACGGCAAGACCTTCGACCGCCTGGGCCGCGCCACCGTGTCGTTCGCGCGTGAAAACGTTGGCGATCCGTGGGTGGCGACGCACACGCACATGTCGCTGTTCCGCGATACGCCCAGCGTGTCTCACGGAAACAAGCCCGTTCGGAGTTGAGCGGGACCTCGCCCCGATTAGGATGCCACCCTCTTCGGCCTGATGCCGCGACGCTGTGGTCGTGGCATCAGGATCGGTCAACCAAGGCGCTCAGGCCAGCAGCAGACGCAACTGCCGCACCAGATCCGAGCGGGCCTCCTGCGCTTGAGGCAGGATGCGGGTCATGCTGATGAAGCTATGCGGCACGCCGGGGTAGATTTTCTGCCACGGCTGCGCGCCCGCCTCGCGCAACGCCTGCGCCAGGTCCTTGGTGTCGTCCAGCAAGGGATCGAGTTCGGCGGCTTGCAGAATGGCAGGGGGTAGACCCTGCACGCTGCCCAATAGCGGCGCAACGCCAGGGTCCTGCAATTGCGCTTCATCGGCCACATACTGGCGCCAGAACCAATCCAGCTTGTCGGTCGACAACCCAAAGCGGCCATCGCCCAGTTCCTGCTGCGCAGGCGTATCACGACGCGCCGACAGCATGCCGTAGATCAGCGCAATCGCGCGCAGCAGCGGCTCGCCCGCATCCCGCAGCCGTTGCGCCGCCGCCAGCGTCAGATTGCCGCCAGCAGACTCTCCGCCCAGGCTCAAGCGTCCGGCATCCAGGCCCAGCGATGCCGCATTGCCATGCAGCCAGCGCACCGCCCCCACCACCTGCTCCACCGCCACCGGGTATCGTGCTTCGGGCGCCAGCGCATACTCCAACCCGCCCGTCACGATACCGGCCTCATTGGCAATCTCGCGTTTCCAGCGATCCAATGTTTCCAGATCCCCGTGCGCGAACCCGCCGCCGTGCAGATGCAGATACAGCGGCAGCGCCTTGCCCTCCGAGCCCGCGGGATAGTAAAGCCGCAACGTCGCCGGCACCGGCAGATGATCCAGCCGATGCTCCACCAGCCGCCCGACCTCGGGCACGTCCCCAGCCAACCAGATCTGATAGCCGCGCGCCTGCCGGCGCACTTGATCCAGCGGGGTGGTCAGCACGTTGGGGGTGCCGACACCGGCTTCACGGCCCAAGGCCTGGGCGGCTTGTACTTCGGGTGACAGGGTGCTCATGATGCGTCCGATGCAATGAAGGAAGGCTGGCCGACGGCGGCGGCCAAAACCGCTCAGTATGGACACCCCGGCCTCAGGCGTCCAAATACGATTCAGACATATGCTTTTAACCTGCAGCGGAAGGCAGGTGTTCCCCCGAGCCTGCGATGGCGGCGCCTGCGCGACAGGGGCCAAGGTGCGCGATCCACGGGGACAGATCGCAACCGTATACTGCGCATTCTTTGAATGCCTATCGGAAGCCCCCCGCATGTCTTACACGCCCGGCGATATCTACGTGACGTTCAACCGCCGCCTGCAGGCCTACACCGCCTCGCAAATCACGCACGTGAAGGGTGACGGCGCGGACGCCGAGATCGCGGTGCTGAGCCTGGACTGGGTGGGCAGCGCGTTGCCCGGCGACGCCGACATCGCCGCGATGCGGCCGGCGCACTTCGACTTCTACTTCTGGCGCGACCGCGTGGACCATACGTGGATCAGCGGGCCGGTGCCCGCGCACGCCAAGCACGTGGGCTGGCGCGAGCCGCTCGTGACCGAGGAATCACGTTCGTATTCCGGCGGCTGGTCCAGTGGCGACATGCTCTACAACCAGCGCCGCTGGAACGCGATCGACGCCGGCGTCCGTGCGCGATTCAAAGCGGCCGCCCACGCGGATACGCCCGATAACACCGTAGTGCTGGAGCAACCGGGCCGCACGATCACGCGCGCCATGCGCGGCCTGGACAGCGCGGCGCTGCTCGCCGCGCCGTCGCTCGCGACGTTCGACGACATGCCCTTGCTGATCAAGCTGCACGTGGATGCGCCCGTGCCCGGGCTGATCGAATGGGCCCGCACGAAGCCGATTCTCAGCGAACTGGAATACGCCAGTTTCGGCGAGCCGGTCGTCGACCTGCGCGGCACCTCGTTCGGGCGGGTCGCGATTGACGTGACCGGCGTGCGCGAACTCTATTTGAATGACGGGCTGAACACGCTGTCGCTGCGCAGTGAAGTGCATCCCGACCTGGTCGTGCACGCCGAAGACGACGGCATGTGGTTGCGGCTGGAACGCGAAAACGCCATCTGGTCCGGCGCCGGATTGACGCGCCTTGGCGCGATCTCGCTGCGCGGCATGAAGACGCTGGACTGCGCCGAGGTCGCGCGTATCTTTCCGCACCTGCACTCGCTGTATGTATGGGGCGCCCCCGGCGTGGCCACCGGCATCGAGCATCTGGCGGCCTTGCGCGAGCTGGCGATGATCCTGATCAACGACGTGTTCCCGCCTGCCGAGAGCCGCCTGCCCGGGCCGGACGCCTGGCCCAAGCTGCAATCGCTCTGGCTCACGAGCATGCCCGCTGAGATCCTGGCGCAGGCCAAGAAGGACTACAAGAAAGCCGCAGCGGCAGGTCTGGATCTGGAAGTCAGCAAGCCCCGCAAGCCCGAATGGCTGGCCGCGAACCTGGACAATCCGTTTCGCGAATGGGACGGCAGCGAACACATCACGGCCGCCCAGGCCAAGAAAGCCGCCGCGTTGTACCGCAAGACCCGCGCCGACGCCCTGAAGGCCGCCGCGACCCACGCCGCGGATGCGCAAGCGCTGATGGCGACCCTGTCCGAGATCGTTCGGACATATACCGAAGGCTTCAACGCGCTCGACCGGCGCACCGGCTTCATCGAAACCGTGGAACGCGATCAGATCTACGTGGCGCTGATGGGCATCCTGGACGCCGTCCAGGCCAAGCTCATCGAGGACGCGGGTGAAGACGCGGCCGTGCTGGATCGCGATGCGCTGGATCGTGCGGTGGATGAGGTGCGGGACTTTTAAGTGCGGCACGCTCATCGTTGTGCGATCTACTGTTCCTTCAACCCCAACGATTTCATCAACGGCGCGAACAGCTTCTTCTCTTCCTGCACGCGCGCGGCATAATCGGCCGCGCTCAGCGGTATTGCTTCGGCGCCTGCATCCAGAAAGCGCTTCTGGATGTCCGGCCGCGCAAGCACCTTGTTGAGCTCAGCGTTCATGCGCTCGACCACATCATCTCGGGTGCCCGAGGCGGCATACACGCCGAACAGGCTGTCCGCGAAAACACCGTCGATGCCGACCTCGGAGAACGTTCGAATGTCGGGCGCCACGGCAGCGCGCTGCCGGCTTGCCACCGCCAACACTTTCAACTTGCCCGCTTGCACCATGGGAAAGACCGTCGCAGGGCCAAACGCGAAGTCGATCTGGCCCGCTGCCAGGTCTTGTATCGCCGGCGCCACGCCGCGATACGGCGCATGGGTAGCTTGCATGCCCGTCGCCTGCTTGAGCAGTTCGCCGGCCAGATGCGGCGTCGTGCCGTTGCCGGCCGAACCATAATTGAGCGGATCGGGCCGCTTGCGCGCGTATTCCACGAACTCCTCGAGCGTATTGACGCCGAGCGAGGACCGGACAAACAGGAACAATTGGCTGTTGGCCAGCAAGCCAACCGGCCGCAAATCCTGCTGCGGATCGAACGGCATGTTGGCGAACATCAGCGGGTTGACCGACTCGGTCGTCGAGGGATTGAGCAGGAAGGTGTGGTTGTCCTTTCCGTTGCGCGCCACCTCGGCGCCCGCCACGTTGCCGCCCGCACCGCCCCGATTCTCCACGATGACGGTCTGCTTGAAGGCCTCGGCCAAGTGCGGCTGCACGGTGCGCGCCAGTACATCGACCAGCCCGCCCGGTGCCAGTCCCACGACCAGGCGCACGGGTTTGGTGGGCCAGGCCTGAGACGGCGTCTGCGCATGGCTACCCGTTGTCCAGCCAGTCAGCGCCAGCATCATCACGGCCAGACAACGTCTACGCAGCAGCATGCGATTCTCCAGATGGGGCGTCACCCCGCAATGTCGCGCACGGTGCGTCACGTGCCGCACCACGGTGAGCCGCCTTCATGCCTTATCGGCGGCGGCCCTGCATCCGCCGCCCATTCTTCACAAAAGTTTAAGCATAAAGAATCCCGGAATAACCCTAATTCCCCGGGTAAAAGCGAGGCGCCTCGTGGTCCTGCTGTTCACTGAATTCAACCTTCTGAGCGGATGGGCGCAACGTCACGGTGTGGCGCCCGCGCTCGCATATACGCCATCGGGCTGCACTTCATCTCCGTCCGGAACGCAAAGATGAAAGACGACGTGGAACCATAGCCGAGTTCCAAAGCAGTCCCCGTTACGTCGAGACCACTTTCCAATAGCTCGATGGCTCTGAACAACTTCAGCCGGCGCCGCCAGTCGCGCAGCGTCAACCCGGTTTCCGCAAGGAATTTTCTGGCCAGCGTCCGCCCGGACATCCCCAATTCCCTGCCCCAATCTTCCGGGCTCCTTTGATCGGCCGGCCGGTTGTACAAGGCTTCGCAAATGGTCAATAGCGGGCGGCTCGCCGGCCACGCCAGCACCAATGAAATCGGGGTGGCACGGCACAGTTGGTCGAGCACCAACCGATACACCCGACCGAAGTATTCGTCTTCGTCCGAGCGCCCTTGAATTGCCGCCGCCTCAACGATCAACGCTTTCAACAGCGCAGACACGCCAAAGACTGCCACCCCGCCCTGGGAAAGCGTTCCCCCGGGATGGTCGGCGAGCCACAGGCTGCGGTACTCGGCGCCGAGAAAAGAACCGACGCTATGGACTGTCCCGGACGGAATCCAGGCGGCCTGGTTTGGGGAGATGGCGAAAGAATGGTCGTCTGCCGTGACCATGAGGACGCCAGAGACGGCGTATACGACCTGGTGCCATTCATGCGTATGCGCGGCAAAGTAATCCCGCGCGCCAATGGACTGCACCCTCATGGTCATTGGCGCCGGCGGCCGGAAGTCGGCGGGGGCCGTAATGGCTTTCCATTGCATGAGCGCGTTCATATGTCGCCGATTCTATATAACTTGGCAATCTGTCGATAGATCGCCTACGTAACTTTGCGTTGTAATGCGTCTGACCCGTCCCACACCGTTCACCGCAATGACACAAAGTAGCGCCTCCCCAGGGCATGATCGCCCCGCCGTTCTGCCCGAGGGCGTTCAACAAGGCAATATCTGGCGACTGACCACCGCCCAAGCCCTGGCGGGCGCGAATTCGGTGGTGGTCTATGCAACGGGCTCCATCGTCGGCAACATGCTTGCCCCGACGCCCATGCTCGCGACCCTGCCGATTTCCATCTTTGTCGTCGGCATGGCGACATGCACGCTGCCGATGGGCGCCGTCGCCAGGCGCCACGGCCGGCGTGCGGCATTTCTGCTGGGCACCGGAGCTGGCGTGCTCACCGGCCTGCTGGCGATGCTGGCGGTCATGATCGGAAGTTTCTGGCTGTTCAGCCTGGCCACGTTCTTCGGCGGTGTTTATGTGGCAGTGGTCCTGTCCTTCCGCTTCGCCGCCGCGGACGGCGTGGAGCCCAAGCGACGGGCGCGCGCGCTATCCCTGGTCATGGCGGGTGGCGTCGCCGCCGGGGTCGTCGGGCCACAACTCGTCACCTGGACGATGAACCTGTGGCCACCGCACATGTTTGCCGCCACGTTTCTGGCGCAAGCGGCGGTTGCAGCGATTTCCGCGTTCATTCTTCTCGGCGTCAGATTGCCCGCGCCCACTGCCGCGGAGGTCGCGGGCGGACGCCCGCTTTCCGAGATTGCGCTGCAACCGCGGTTCATCGCCGCAGTGATCGCTGGCGCGGTCTCTTACATGCTCATGAACTTCCTCATGACGGCCGCACCGCTGGCAATGCACATCTGCGGCCACTCGCAGGAGTCCGCCAACCTGGGACTGCAGTGGCATGTCATTGCCATGTACGCGCCCAGTTTCTTCACCGGCAGACTGATCTCCCGCTTTGGTGCGGGACGGATCGCAACCATGGGCCTCGTGTTGATTGGCGTGGCGGCTGCGGTAGGTCTCGGCGGTATCGACGTCATGCACTTCTGGTGGTCACTGATCCTGCTCGGCGTGGGATGGAACTTCGGGTTTCTGGGCGCGTCCGCGCTGGTGCTGGAATGCCATCGCCCCGAGGAGAAGACACGTGTCCAGTCCCTCAACGACTTCATCGTCTTCGGCCTGATGGCCATCGGCTCCTTCTCATCGGGGGGCTTGCTGTCGGCTTTCGGCTGGAACACGGTGCTGTGGGTGTCATTCATTCCGCTGGCGCTGTCCGTCGCCGCCCTTGGCGTCGCCATGCGGAGAAAGGCCGTCGCACTGAGCCGGTGAAGCCACATGCCACAAGCAATTCGCGCCTGACTGGCGCGAGCTGACATTCGAACGCGGCCCCCGGTTGACGCCCGCCTACTCGGCGGCGAGCGACAGCTCCTGCACCAATCCAGCCTCGAGCTGCCGCGCCACACGCCCCAGCCCGCGGTTCAGCGGCCACACGATGTCCAGGTCAAGCCCGCCTTCCACATCGACGGGCACGACACTCAGCCCGTGTCGCCGCGCATACAGGCCGCTCATGCTATCCAGGATGGCCACGCCCAGGCCGCGTTCCGCGAAGGCACAGGCGGCCGAGTACTGATTCACTTCGATCACCGGCAGAAACGGCAAGCGCTCCTGCTCGAACTGCCGCGCCGTCAGCGCCCCCACCTGCAAGTGCCGGCTGAGTGAGATGTACGGGATGTCCGCCAGGTCGGCCAATGCGAGACGGCGGCGATCCGCCAGCGCGTGGCCTGCCGGCATCACAGCCTGCAAGCTCAGCCGCGCCAGCGTGCGCTGGCCCACGTTCGGCAGCGCCGCCGAACCGATCACGATGCCGATATCGATGCGCTGATCGGCCGCCAACCCCGCCACGCCCAGCGTCATGTCCGTGCGCACGCTGACGCGCACACCGGGCTCGCGAGCCTGCAACCAAGCCATCGCGCCAGGCAGAATGCTCGCGCCCACCGCCGCCACCGCCCCGACGTCGAGCCGCGCATGCGCCCCGCCCCGCATGCTGGCCGCCACCCGTTCGGCGTTGTCCATCGCCGCCAAGGCATGGACGATCTCCGGCAGCAGCATGCGTGCCTCGGCGGTCAGCGCCAGCCGGCGCTTGTCGCGGCTGAACAGGGCAAAGCCCAGCTTGTCTTCCAACGACTTCAGCATCGCGCTCGCCGCCGGCTGCGACATACCGGTGGCGGCCGCCGCCAAGGTGACGGAGCCCGTGCGCCCCACCGCTTCGAAAAGCGCCATTTCGCGTTTGTTCATGTGAACCTCGGTGCTCATACACATTCATGTATGAAATGACTCAATTTATATATTTGACTATATCAACCGGCGCATCGGACACTGGCTCCAACATCACAACAGCCGGCGCGGCCTGGATGCGGCGCACGGCAATACAGCGAGGAGACACCGATGCAAACGAAACCTGGCGCACACCCACGCAGGCTGCTGGCTAACCTGTTCGCGCCGCTGCTGGGAAGCGCTTTGCTGGCTTGCGCAGCGCCCGCGCTGTCCGAGACCCCGGCGGGCGGCACGATCCGGATCGTCGTCGGTGCGCCGCCGGGTGGCGCGCCCGACACCGTGGCCCGCATCGTCGCGCAGCACATGCAGGTGGGCGGGCGCGCCGTGATGGTCGAAAACAAGAACGGCGCCGCCTCCATGATCGCGGCGGCCTACGTGGCCCGCGCGCGGCCCGATGGCAACACCCTGCTGCTCGCCAGCCAGACGACAGTCGCCGTCGCGCCCACGCTGCAGAACGTGACAACGTTCGACCCCATGAAGGACTTCACCGGCGTGGCGCTGGTGGGCAGTGCGCCGCAAGTGCTGCTGGCCGGGCCGAAGCTGCGCGCCAACTCCGTCCAGGAGCTCATCGCCCAGGCCAAGGCTGCGCCGGGCGAGATCGATTTCTGCTCGGGCGGCATCGGCACCTCGCCCTATATGGCGGCCGTGCTGTTTGCCCAGACGGCGGGCATCGAATTGCACAGCATCCCGTTTGCGGGCGAACAAGCCTGCATCACCGAAATGCTGGCGGGCCGGTTGCCGTTCATGTTCGCCAACGCCTCGACGGCCCTGCCCTACATGAAGGACCAGCGCCTGCGCGCCCTGGCCGTGACGAGCAAGGCGCGCGTTGACTTCGCGCCCCAGTTGCCGACCACGGCAGAGGCGGGCCTGAAGGATTATGAGGTCGCGACCTGGCTCGGCCTGCTTGCACCCGCCGCCACGCCCCCCGACGTCGTCAACGCGCTGAACGCGGAAGTGCGTCGTGTGCTTCGCCTGCCGGATGTGCGCGAGAAGCTGGAGGCGCAGGGTTACGCGCTTTCCGATGACAGCCCGGCGGCCTTCACCCGCTATTACCAGGCCGATCGCGACAAATGGGTGCGGCTGATCCAGACAGCCGGCATCAAGCAGAACCCCTGAGCGCGGCCGTGTTCACGCCCTTCCCCATCATCTTCCCGAGCATCCCATGAGCCGTACCCAGCTTGCCGCCTCTTCCGACGACCCGCGCACCGTGCTGGGCGTCCGTCACAGCCCGGTCACCGGCACAGTTCCGCCCGGCGCCTGCGATTGCCATGTGCATATCTTTGGTCCGTTCGACCGCTACCCGCTGGCCGAAAACCGCGTGTTCATGCCGGGGCTTGCGTCGACCGATGATCTGCTTGCGCTGCACGCGGCGCTTGGGATCGACCGCGCTGTCGTCGTGCAGGCCAGCCCGCAAGGCACCGACAATCGGTGCATGACCGACGCCCTTGCCACCCTGAATGAGGCAGGCCATGCATCCCGCGGCGTCGCGGTCCTGGCGCCCGATATCTCGCGCGACGGCTTGCGGGCGCTGCATGCGGCGGGCGTGAGAGGCGCACGCGTCAACCTGCAATCATTCGGCCAGCAGGATCCGGCCATCGCGCGCGATGCGCTGGCGCGAACAGCCGAACAGGTTGTCGACCTGGGTTGGCACGTGCAGATCTACACCACGCTGCCGGTCGTCACCGCGCTCGCGCCCGCGCTGCGCGACTGCCCTGTGCCTGTGGTGATCGATCATTTCGCACTGGCTAGCGCTGTTGCCGGCACGGGCCAGCCCGGGTTCGATGCGCTGTTGGAGATGGTGGCGTCAGGCAATGTGTACGTGAAGCTCTCTGCCCCGTACCGCCTCACGGTCTGGCAAGATGGCCGCCCGCCCATCGAGGCGCGAGAGATCGCACGAGCGCTGACCGATACGCGGCTTGATCGCATGCTGTGGGGCACCGACTGGCCGCATTCGGGGGCTTGGCCGGGCGTGGCCCGCACGCGTGATCGCAGCGAACCGCTGCATCCGATTGACGATGGCGAACAGCTGTCAGCGTTCTGCGCGTGGGTTAGCGAAGCGGAGAAGCAGGCGATCCTGGTCGATAACGCGGCGCGGCTTTATGACTTTTGAGCCGGGCACGCGCCCCCGAGTGCCGCACTTATCGCGCTGATTCGTCGACATCTCGACCACACCCTGGCCGAGACGGAAATCGCGGAATCAACTCATGCAGAGCGGCTTTTCCCCTCCGCGCTCTGCAGCCTGTCGAAATTTTGCCGCGATTCCCGGAAGCGGTCCGCATTTTCCACAATCCAGGTCCACAACGGAACCATGCGGACGAGCAACTCCATGCCCGTATCGGAGAGTTCGTACTCGACTCTTGGGGGCACCTCTCCGAAGTCATGCCGAAGCACCAAGCCGTCCCGCTCGAGCTGCCGCAAGGTCAGCGTCAGCATACGTTGCGTGACGCCATGCATGCGCCTGCCGATCTCGGCATGCCGCAACCTTCCATACACGCCGAGCGTGTGGACAACACCCAGAGACCAGCGGCTTCCGGCATGTGCGAGTACCTCTCGCCGCAGCCCATCGTCATCATCCCGCAGGCCGTCACAAACGGTCTGTGAGTATCGGAGAATTTCGTCTCGATCCATCGCATCCAGCTCCCAGTATCACGCGTGTGCCTTCTTACATCCACGATGAAGCATTGCTAGACTGCCTCAACGCAATCGTAAGTGGGCTTCATCATGAACCAAACAGACCTTGACGCTACGTCTAAAAACATTCTGGTGCTCGGGGCAGGCGAACTCGGCCTTCCGGTGCTGCGCAATCTTGCGCGCAAAGCCAAAGACGTCGAGGGCGCAAGGATCAACGTGCTATTGCGCGCGAGCGCCATCGAATCGCGCGAGCCAAACAAGCGAAATGATATCGCGGAGATCCGAGACCTCGGGATTGAGGTCGTGTCAGGCGATCTTGTTAAGAGCTCCATCGACGAGCTCTCGGCTGTATTCGCGCGGTACGACACTGTGATTGGTTGTGCCGGCTACGCAGCGGGAATCGACACTCCGATGAAGCTCGCCCGCGCCGCCTTGCAGGCACGCATTCCGCGGTACTTCCCTTGGCAATTCGGAGTCGATTTTGACGTGATCGGTCGTGGAGGTCCGCAAGACATTTTCGACGCTCAGTTGGACGTGCGCGAACTATTGCGCAGTCAGCGGCAGACCGAGTGGGTCATCATCTCGACCGGCATGTTCATGAGCTACCTTTTTGAGCCTGAGTTCGGAGTCGTTGATTTGCAGAACGATGCCGTCCATGCGCTTGGTACCCTCGACACCGCCGTAACGCTGACGACCCCCGAGGACATTGGCGCGCTGACCGCCGAAATCGTCTTCGCCACGCCTCGTATCCGTAACGAAATTGTGTATCTTGCCGGCGACACCGTGACGTACGGTGAAGTCGCCGACAAGCTGCAAGCGGGCCTCGGGCGTCCATTCAAGCGTTCGGCTTGGAGCGTCGAGTATTTGCTGGATGAACTGGCGCGCGACCCGCAGAACATGATGCGCAAATACCGCGCAGCCTTTGCGCAAGGCAGGGGTATGTCATGGGACAAGGGCGGGACGTTCAATCAGCGCAAAGGGATTCCGGTCACCGATGTCGCGTCGTGGATTGACGCACATCTCGGGTCACTCCGATCCAAGTAGACAATCGACAGGCATCTGGCAAGCTCAGAATGCGGCAGCCAACCGGAACAGGAAGCTGTTGCCCATGCGGGAAGCAGCTTCTGCGGCCGCCACCGCCACATCATTACCTCGTGCATCCCAGCAAAAGACCGCATCACGCGCTTATGCCGCCATCGACAAGAATTCCCGACCCGGTGACATATGCGGCGCCCGGCCCCGCCAGGAAGGCGACGGCTTCGGCGACCTCCCTGGTCTTTCCGTAGCGGGCAATAGACAAGCTTGGCAAGACGGATGCGGCGAGGGGGCCGTCGGCAGGATTCATGTCCGTGTCGATGGGGCCAGGGCGGACAAGATTGACGGTGATGTCACGATGCCCCAGCTCACGCGCAAGTCCGCGCGTAAAGCTCTCCATCGCGGATTTGGTCGCCGCATAGACTGCGATGCCGGCGAATGGCACCGACAAGCCGGCATTGCTGCCAATCGTGATGATGCGGCCGCCATCAGGAAGGTATTTCAGCGCGGCCTGGGTGGTCATGAACACGCCGCGCACATTGACGTCCAGCTGCAGGCATATCTGCTCCAGCGACTGCTCGGAAAACGGGCCTGAAATCAAAACGCCGGCGTTGTTGACGAGGATGTCCAGGCCCCCCAGTTCATCCACGGTCCTATCTACCGCGGCCTTCACGGCGTCAGGGCTGGCAGCATCGGCCTGAATCGCGACGGCGTTGCGGCCGAGGGCGCGAATCTCGGCAGCCAGCGCCTCGGCTTTCCCCACTGATTTCTCGTACGTAATAGCGACGTCCGCGCCGTCTTCGGCCAGCTTGAGCGCAATGGCCGCGCCGATGCCACGCGCAGCGCCGGTGACAAGCGCCCGCTTATGGGCAAGACCTGGCAAGGAATTCTTCAAAGCAGTGTCCATAGCAGAGGGTTCTCTCGGAAGCATGCATCCATGATGCAAAAGGATTCTCGATCTTTCATATCTCTTGGCGTTTCCAACTTAATGCGGCGGCCAGCGCCAGTGATGCGGCTATCGCCAATGAGGCCACCGCAAATCCAAGCTGCACGTCCTGAACGCTTGCCCCATCAGGCGCGATCGCGATGAATAGACCGCCGACCAAGGCGACGCTTACTGCAGCGCTGATCTGCAATGTGGCGTTTACCAAGCCCGAGGCCAACCCGGCCCAGCGTGTTTCCACATGGTCCACGTTCAAGCGCACCAACGCAGGAAGGGCGATGCCTTGCCCGGCGCCAATCAAAAACAAGGGCAACCCCAGCCAGGACGGCGCACTGGCCAGCGCCAACACTGCGACCATGACGAGACCGAGCACCTCCAGAACCATGCCGAACCCGGCGGTGCGTGAGCCTATTTGCCGAGCGATGTGCGGGCTGCACAGCGGACCAAGAAAAAACCCGACGCCAAGCGGCAGGATGGCCAGGCCGGCTGTCATCGCGTCGTGGCCCAGGCCGGCGTGTTCGTACACGGCGAACACCAGGAAGAACGCGGCTAGCGCATAGAAAAGGAACGTAGATGCCAAACTGCGTCGTAACCCGCGCACGGCCAGAAGCGATGGCAGGACCAGTGGAGTTCTGCCGGCGCGCTCCTCTGCCCGTTCGTACTTCCAGAAGAGACATAGCAACGGCATGCTCACCGCCAGCGGCACGATGCACCACCAGGGCCAATGATGTTGCTGCCCTTCGATAAGCGGAACCACGAGCGCCAGCAAGCTTATCGCCAGCAGCACCGCGCCGGGCACGTCCAGGCGTGGCGAATGTTCGTCACGAGTTTCTCGCAGCAACCTCATTGCAGCTGGAATGGCAACGATGATGATGGGAAGGTTGATCAAAAAGACGCTGCGCCACCCCAGTCCCCACGGACTCGTCGAAACCAGCACTCCGCCAAGCAATTGCCCCCCCACCGAGGCGAAGCCGAAAGTCGCACCATATCGGCTCAGCGCGCGATTCTTTTCGCTTGCCGGAAAGATGGCATGTATCGATGCCAATGATTGCGGCGCCATGATCGCGGCAGATATCCCTTGCAGCAGCCGGCCGGCGACAAGCATGCCCGGGGACGGCGCCAGGCCGCACAACGCGGACGCCACGCCAAAGCCGAGCATGCCCGCGATAAACACGCGCTTGCGGCCATAAAGATCCCCCAGACGACCTCCCAGGATCAGCGTGACGGCATAGGCGGCGGCATACACCGAGATCACCAACTGCGAGACGTCGGAAGAAGCTTGCAGGTCGGTCCGTATGGCGGGCAGCGCCCCGTTGACGATGAAGAAGTCCAAAGGCGGCAGGAGCGTGCCAGTCAACAGCACGGCCAAAGCGAGCCAGCGACGGGGATCAGCGGCGGCTTTCCCAGCCGCGCGTTCGGATGACGCCAGCGCTGCTTCGAGCGCGCCTGCAACGTGGCGGGGTTCAATATTCATAGCTTGAGGCTCCAAATCAGATGTGCCTGAGCGTGAGCGCAACGGTTCGCCAGGACATTTCATGGAACGCATGATCCTCTGAACAATGTTGTTCGGACACTGACATCCATGTATATTTTCCGTACATTTTTGTACGCAATGGATTGGCATGGATTGGAATGACGTTCGCATCTTTCTAGCGGTTGCTCGCAGCGGATCCTTCGGCGGCGCGGCCCGGACACTGAACGTCAGTCATCCGACAGTGGGTCGCCGCATCAAGGTGCTTGAGGAGAAAGCCAAGCAGGCACTCTTTCGAAGAACAAAGGATGGCCTGGTGCTCACGGATGCCGGTGACAACGTGCGGGCGCTGGCGGAGTCCATGGAAGATTCCGCGCTATCCATGGAAAGGCGTCTGACCGGCAACGACCAGCGCCTGGAAGGCATCCTGCGAATCTCTTCCGCGGAATGGTTCGCCGGCTATGTCCTGGCGCCCGTCCTGGTCGAGTTGACCCACCGCCATCCCGCTGTCGTGCCGGAAGTGATTGCCAGCCATCGCTTACTCGATCTCTCACGGCGGGAGGCCGACGTGGCCTTTCGCATCGTGCCTTTCACCGAACCGGATATTGTCCAGCGCCGTCTGATGCGCATGTCATATGGCGTCTATGCGTCGGCGGCAACCGCCCAGGCCTTGCAGGAGGATCCCGCATCAGTGGGCGTCATTCTGATGAACACCGCCCAGTCGCATTTCCCCGATGTGGCTTGGGTGCTGGAGAGGTTTCCGCGCTGCCGGCGCGCGTTCACAAGCACGAATCGTTCGGTGCAGGCGCAGATGTGTTTGAGGGGTGTGGGCATCGCGGTGCTGCCACGGCCGCTAGGCGATGCAGTTCCCGGATTGCAGCGCCTGCACACGCCGGATGAACCACCCACGCGGGATATATGGGTCGGCTACCACCAGGACCTGCGGCACATGGATCGCTTGCGGGTGATGCTGGATATCGCCGACATGATGCTGTCGAACACCAGCATTCCAGCGCCTTGAGCGAAGGCTCGCAGATCCAGCCGCGGGGGATGGCAATCCAGCGCCGACTCCGGAACCCGCAAAACTCTAACCATGACGCTTTCGCAGCATCTGAAGCGCGTCATGCAGATGCCGGACATCCATGAGAAGTTTGCAGGCGCCTTTCTGGACGCGATGCCTACCGGACCGGCCGCCTTCGCCAAACGCTACGAAGCGGTGAATCCCACGTCAGTCGCAGGTTGTCCAAACTTCGACACCGGCCGCGCCGCGAGGGCGCGAATCGCCGCCGCGAGGCGAATCCGACCGCCCCGCCCCCATGCCATCGACGGCGGAAGCGGCCCGCTCACCCGCAGCGCCAAGCTTGAAGACCGCCACGGTGCGCACCAACGCGGACGCCTGATCGGCCAGGCTGTTTGCTGCGGCGGCCATCTCTTCGACGAGCGCTGCGTTCTGTTGCGTCACTTCGTCCATCTGCATGACCGCTTGTCCCACCTGGCCGACGCCCGTGCTCTGCTCTGCACTGGCATTGCTGATCTCCGCCATGATGCTCGTGACGTGACGAATCGAATCGACCACCTCGGCCATCGTCGTCCCGGCGTGGTCCACGAGGACTGTGCCTTCCTCCACCTGCTGGACGCTTGCCGAGATCAGTTGCTTGATCTCCTTGGCCGCATCGGCGCATCGTTTCGCCAGCGAACGGACTTCTCCCGCGACGACGGCGAAGCCTTTGCCCTGCTCTCCTGCTCGGGCCGCCTCCACCGCCGCATTCAGCGCGAGGATGTTTGTCTGAAACGCGATGCCGTCGATGACGCTGATAATGTCCGAGATCTTCGAACTCCCGTCACGAATGTCATTCATCGTCGTGACCACCTCTGCGACCACCTTTCCGCCCTTCTGCGCCACATCGGACGCCGCAATCGCCAACCGGTTCGCGGCCTGGGCGTTATCGGCGTTCTGGCGCACGGCGGTGCCCAGCTGCTCCATCGATGCGGCGGTCTCTTCCAGCGCGCTGGCCTGGTTTTCCGTACGCGAACTCAGATCGTTGTTGCCGGCCGCGATTTGCGCACTTGCCGCAGCCACGCTTTCAGCATTGTGGCGCACCGATTTGACCGTCGACGCCAAGCTCGTGCGCATGCGCTCAAGCGCGTCCAGCAACAGGCCGACTTCGTCCTTGCGGTCTTCGGCATACGAGTTGCCAAGGTCCCCGGCGGCGACTTCATCGGCCGCCCTGACCGCGCGCAACAGCGGACGCGTGATCGATCGAATGAGCAACAGCGCAAGCGCCGAGCCCATGACGGCCGCCAGCAGACCGCTCAAGAGGATATCCCGGCGCAGGCTGTCGCTGGCCTCTTCCGCCAACGCGCTGCTCGTTTGCGTCAGCCTGGCCTGCACCTCGATCTGCGCATGAATCAATGCTTCATAGGCCAGCTGAACCGGCCTGAAGGCATCGATCAGGTTGCGCGTCGCCTCGGCCTTCTGATCCCTCCGGATCAAATCGAGAAGCGCATCGCCGCTCACCACGAATTTGGCTCGTGCATCCTTCATCGACGCCAGCGTCCGCCGCCCCTCCTCGGACGTGATCGCCCCCGTTAGAAACTCATATTCGGCGACGACCGCCTGGCGGCTTTCCACGATTCTGCGATGGGCCTCGGCCACCCGCTCGGCATCAGTGAAGATCAAGAGGTTGCGCATCTGCACCCCCTGCACACGCACCTGATCCCGTAAGGCTGCCAGCGACTGGTTGATGGGAATGCGGGCGCTGATGAGGCTGTCCGTGGCATCCCTTTGCACGCCTGACCGATACCAGCTGATGCTCGAAAGCACGATCATCATCAGCACCATTGCAGAGAACGCCAGAGCCAGTTTGGCGGAGATTCTTAGATTCTTCATTGTTGTTGCGTCGCAAATGACTTCTCAAGGTAATCGGAACGCAGGCGCTTTTTCACCCGTGTCCTCCTCATTGTGGCGACCTCGTTTTAGTTTTTTCTTAACCACCCCCGCCGCCCACGACCGACTGGCGCCTGCCGGCGTCACGTGGCGTTGGAACAACGGACAGCCACGCGATGCGGCGACTCACCTGCCCGCATCCCACGCCGGTCCATTAAGATTTTTTTAAAGCCGCTGGCCCACAATGATTCGGCTCTGCTTATTGAATTTGGACCGCTGAATGCCAAGAACCTTGTTGATTGAGGACGACTCGATGCTTGCCGAAGCATTGACGACGACGCTTGTACGTGATGGCGCCGACGTGGTGATCGCCCAGGAAGCGGCCGTGGCCAAAGTGCAGCTCGTCGACCACAACTTCGACGTCGTGCTTCTGGACCTGGGCTTACCCGATGGATCAGGCCTTGACATACTGCGTTTCATGCGCGCCCGCTACGACATCACGCCCGTGATAATCATGACCTCCAGGGACCGGTTGAGCGAGCGCATCGCGGGCTTGGATGCCGGCGCTGACGACTACGTGGTCAAGCCGTTTCCCGTATCGGAATTGCTCGCGCGCATGCGTGCGGTTGTCCGGCGAAGCAAGGGCAATGTTGCGCCTGTCATGTCGTGTGCCGGGCTGACCCTGCACCCCGCCAATCACTTCGCGACGCTGCACGGCAAAGAGGTCCTGTTGAGCAGTCACGAGTTTCGAACCTTGCAGGCCTTGGTCCAGCGCAACGGCCACCCTGTTTCCAGAGAGACGCTTGAGCTGGAGGTCTACGGCACCAGCGGCGCAACCGGAAGCAACACCGTGGCGGTCTACGTGCACCAACTGCGTAGAAAGGTGGGTGGCGATCTGATTCAAACCGTGCACGGTTTTGGATATCGGCTTCGGAACGATTCCTGAGACACAGATGGTTGGGCCGAAATCGTTACGCGTGCGATTGCTGCTGGGGATCGCCACCACACTGCTGCTATCTTGGCTGATTCAGTTCTCGTTGTACTGGACCGACGTCATCCGCGAAAACACGGGCGGCCGAGACAGGGATTTGATGAGCACCGCGCAGATTGCGCTCCTGACGGCAGCGGCGGCATCGGGACACATTGCGACCGAAGGCGCCCTCGGCCCGCCGCACCGGCAATGGTTTTCTCCGTCGGGTAAGCACGTGATGATTGCGCTGGACCTGGCGAGCGGTCGAACTATCTTCAGCTCGCAGGGTGCGCCGCACGACCGCCTTGCGCAGTTGGGAGAACACGGTTTTTTCACGCGGTTCGTGGACGGAGATGGCTGGCGCGTGTACTCCGAAGTCGACCCGGAAACGCAAACGCAGATGGTCGTCGCGGCGTCCCTTTCGCATTATCAACAGCTGTTCAACGACCGCTTCACCCTGGGGGCAATCATCACCCTGGTGCTGGTGCTTTCGGTGGGTGGCGGAGCGCTGGTGATCAGCAGCGTCACCCTCAAACCGGTCTCGGCGATCACGCGCGCCTTGCGGCAACGCCACGCCACCGACCTCAGCCCGCTCTGCGAAAAGCAGGTTCCCGTAGAAGTGCGTCCCCTCATCGTCGCCTTCAATCAGCAACACGCGCTCCTGAAATCCGTCCTGGAGAACGAACGGAATTTCCTCAGCAACGCGGCCCACGAGTTGCGCACACCCTTGGCCGTGCTGACAGTTCAAACCGAGAACGCCCTGCACACCGAAGACATGGCCGAGCTAAAGACGCAGCTCAGGAAAATGGGTCAAACCACGCAGCGCAGCGCCCGCCTCGTCGAGCAATTGCTGGACCTTGCCCGCATGGAGTCGGGCGATGTGGAAAGCCAGATGACCGCGATCGCGCTGGAAGAAATCACTGAACTGGTGGCGCGCGACCTGCATACCATCGCCAGTGAGAAAGGTCTGCGCCTGGTGATGGATCTGCAGCCCTGCCGCGTGCTGGGCCATGTGGACCTGCTGGGAATTCTGGTCCGCAACCTGCTGGACAACGCCTGCCGGTACAGCGCGCACGACGGTACTGTGCTGATCCAGTGCGCCGAGACCGCAGGGCGCGTCACCCTGACCGTCCTGGACGACGGTCCGGGCGTGCCCTTTCCGGAGCGCGGCAGGATCTTCGAACGGTTCTATCGCGTGCCGGGCTCGACCGAGCCGGGCAGCGGCATCGGGCTGTCACTGGTCGCCCGCATTGCCGGCAGACACCAGGCGACGATACGCGTGGGAACCGGGATCGGCGGCAAAGGAGCGTCGTTCTCGGTCTCGTTCGACGCGCTGGCAATGGCAGCGGTAGTGCGTTAGCAACAACCGCCGCCTGCCGTGTGCTATCGCCGCTCAGCGATCCCCACGGACTAGCGCGGCAATCGCTTGCCCCACCTCAGTGGTGCTGGCAGCACCGCCCAGATCCCGGGTATGCGGACCGGACACCAGAATCGTCTCGATAGCGCTGACCACGCAATCGTGCGCCGCTCGGCCTGCGCCGTCACCTTCAGTCAGGAAGTCCAGCAGCAACGCCCCCGACCAGATCATGGCGATAGGGTTGGCAACGTTCTTGCCATAGATGTCGGGCGCCGAGCCATGGACGGGCTCGAACAACGACGGAAAGGCGCGTTCCGGATTCAAATTGGCGGAGGGCGCAAGGCCAATGGTTCCCGTCGTGGCGGGCCCGAGGTCCGACAGGATATCGCCAAACAAATTGGAAGCCACGACCACATCGAAGCGGTCAGGCTGGAGCACGAACCGGGCCGACAGAATGTCGATATGCTGCTTGTCCACGGACACTTCCGGATAGGCAGCACCCACCGCGTCGGCGCGCTTGTCCCACCACGGCATGCTGATCGCGATGCCATTGGATTTGGTGGCCACGGTCAGGCGCTTGCGGCTTCTGCGATTGGCCAGGTCGAACGCATACTTCAAGACGCGGTCCGCGCCGTGGCGGGAGTAGACGGACTCCTGAATCACGATCTCGCGATCCGTTCCTTCGTACATCACGCCGCCCAGCGACGTGTACTCCCCTTCAGTGTTCTCGCGCACCACGAAGTAATCGATGTCGCCGGGCGCACGCCCCGCCAGCGGGCAGGGCACCCCGGCAAACAGCCGCACGGGGCGCAAGTTGATGTATTGATCGAACTCCCGACGGAATTTCAGCAACGAGCCCCACAACGAAACGTGATCGGGGACCGTGTCCGGCCAACCCACGGCGCCGAAGTAGATGGCGTCAACGCCGGCAAGCTGGTCCTTCCAATCGTCGGGCATCATCTGTCCGTGCTCGACGTAATAGTCGCAGCTTGCCCAATCGTATTCCACGATTTCAAGCTCGATGCCAAAGCGCTGCGCGGCGGCTTTCATCACCCGCAGCCCCTCGGGCATCACTTCTTTGCCGATGCCGTCGCCTGCGATTGCGGCGACGCGGTAACGTCTCATGGTGTTGCTCATAGGAATGACTCAAAAATAGAAAATGCCGAAAGTCCTAAAGACTTCAGCTTGTGATTCGAACGCCTGTCAGTTCGACCAGGGATTTCCAGCGCTGTGTCTCTTCAGCCATGAACTGTCCGGTCTGCTCAAGCGTCATTCTTGGCATCAATGGCGTGCCTTGACGCTCGAAACGCGCCGCCAGGCCTTCAGCGGCCCGTCCCTGATCCATCGCGGCGTGCAGCCGGGCGATGATCTCCGACGATACGTCCTTCGGCGCCCACAAACCATTCCATGTCACCACGACGCAGTCCTGGCCCAGCAGTTCGGTCAACGTGGGAACGTTGGGGGCAACTGACAACCGCTCGCGGCTGCTGACGCCGATCGCGCGCAGGCGTCCGGACTCGATCTGCGGACCCACCACCGACCAGGGATCGACCGCATAAGTGATACGGCCACCGATCACGTCCGCCATGACGCCTTGAGAACCGTTCTTGTAGGGAATATGCAAGAGATCGGGCTGCCCGATCAGACTGGCGAAGCGCCGGCATGCGATGTGACCCGACGTGCCGACGCCGTTTGAACCATAGCTATGCCGATCGGGCTTGGCCTTGATCGCCTTGACCAGGTCATCAAAGCTCTTGATGTCGCTGTCCCCGGAGACCACCAGAAAGACGGGAACGCTGATGGTTACCGCGATCGGCGCAAAGTCACGCTCAGGGTTGTACGCAAGGTCAGGGTAAACAAACGGGCTGATGCAGTACGTCGTTGCAGAGCTGTACAGCAGGCTGTATCCGTCAGGGGCTGCGTGCGCGACCACGGCGGCGCCGATGTTCCCGCCCGCACCCGCCCGATTTTCGACGACCACCGACGCCGGATTCAGGCCCTTCGCCAACTGTTCGGACCACGTCCGCGCCGCGATATCGGTGCTGCTGCCCGCTGAAAAGGGGACCAGCAGCCGGATCGTTCGATCCGGATAAGAAGACTGATTCGCGCCAAATGCCGATGGCATCAGCGCAATGGCCGCAGACCCGCCTACCGTTCGCAGAAAATCTCTTCGATTGCAATTCATGGTTTTTTTCCCCTTTTTATTGCCCGACGGTGATGCGCCGGTTGGTATTCAAAGCCGGCGCCAGTACGGGACAAGCACATTACCGCGGTTGAAATCTCCTACGTGTCCTGCATACCCTGCCTATCAATAAATGATGTTCGGGGCCAACACCTCACCGGACAGGAATCGACCATGCGAGAGGTGTTTGAGTTCATCGGAAAGATGGCCGCTGTGGATAAGGCGTGCCAACATTCGCCCTGCGCCCGTCGCGCTGCTGAACCCATGCCCGCTGAATCCCGTGCACAGAAAGAGACCTGGTATCGCGTCACATGGGGAGACGATGGGAATGCCGTCCGGCGTGTTGTCGATCGCCCCACCCCAGGCGTAGTCCAGCATGTCCGGGCCCAACTCGGGGAACACGCGCTGCGCCTCTTCGTAGGCAGATCGGACCAGCGACATATCAGGGCTCGGATCCAGGATCCGGTTATTGACGAATGGCGACCGGTTCAAATAGAGATAAGAGAATTCGTTCCAAAGCTGACAGAAAAATTCCCGGCCAAACCGTACATTGAGATTCTTGCGGCGGCTGGCGATCAGCCCCTTGAACCGCATGCCGTACCGCAGGCTATTGGGCACGATATGCGCCGTACCCCGGCCGCTTTTTGCCAGAATGTAGCCGCCCCCCGTGCGCTCGCGTACGGCGAACTCCGGGGCTTTCAGGGGACCGTTGAAGGGCAGCCGAAAGTCATTCCGCGTTTTTGAGGCGGAAGAATGGACGTTCAGGGTGGGCAACACCACCTTCTGCTTCAGACAAAACAAAGACGACCAGGCGCCGCCAGCCAGCACGACACAGTCCGCGCGAACGATGCCGCGTTCCGTGACGATCCCCGCCAGCTGCCCGGCGCTGTAGTAGAGATCATTGACCGCACAATTCTGCAAAACGGCCACGCCATGCGTGGCGGCATACCGGGCCAACAACGGGATGGCACGCGACGGATCTGCGTAGCCATCGTTCATGGTCCGCACGCCGCCGATCCAGGGCTCTCCCGTCTGCGCGTACAGGCTGTTTGCCTGTGCCCTGGACAGCATTTCGCATTCAACACCCGACCGTTGCGCGAACTCGTACCACGTCTGCCAACCGGCCAACTCCGATTCGCTTCGCGTCACGAATGTGATGCCTGGCGCCCGGAATCCCACGTCGGCGTCGATCTCGGACGACAGCTCGGACCAGCGTTGAACGCTGAGCTTGGCCAGGCTCAATTCACGCGTATCCCTACCAAGCGTGCGGCACCATCCCCAATTGCGGCTGCTCTGCTCGGCGGCTATGCGACCTTTCTCGAACACGCCGACCTTCTTTCCCAACTTGGCAAGTTCATAGGCGGTTGCAACACCCGCCGCGCCGCCCCCGATTACCGCGACGTCCAGCCGTTCCGGCAACGTATGGCCGGTTTCAATGGTCAATAAGGATTGTTTCATCTTAGACTGAGCAGAATCCTGCATTTGCGATAGGCGCATCAATCAGCCAACGATCAACAGAATGAAGACGCAGCGGTACCCGCCGACGACCAGAAAGTCGTCGGAAGGCATTCTTCAAAGAAATATGTGCGGTACGCGCTAAGGCGGCGGACTCACGGCGACGGCCAAGGCAACCGCCGCACGCAAGTCTTCACCTCAATTGCCAACCGCCTGCAGCTGGACGTATTGCTTGCGCACCCGCTCAAAGATGGATCGAACGACGTCGCCGCTCTCGGGCACCGTGCCCTCCTTTTCCATGACTTCCAGCTCGTTGAAGATCTTGTGCTTGAGGAAATGGCGCCAGTTCGGCGGCACCGATGCCAGCACGCTGGTCAACGAGTCGTAACGCTCTGCGGTCCAAGACTGCTCGAACGCATCCCGGCCAGGGCCGTAATCGAAGTGCGGATACTGCGCCGGCCGTTTGCTCTCAGCCTGGCGGCGCAGCACTTGCGTGCGCTCGGCGTCGATGCGGCCGTCGACGATCACCACTTGATACTCGGATTCAGCGGCGGCCACCGAAACATAGCCACATTGCACGTCGCGAAGCACGCTCTCCGGGTCCCGTTCGAACGCCGGGCCGTAACCGCCGCCACCGCAACCCTCCAGACGGATCACGTCGCCTGGCTGGCAGTGAATCAGATCGCTCACGCCAAGATCTTCTTCGTGCGCGGTGTCGGGATTACGCGTGAAACGGGACACCGCGCCGGCCTTTCCGCCCAGCACGCCCCACGATCCGAATCGAGACTTGTCTCGGTTTCGGGCAGTAACGATGGAGTTGGGCGCAAACACCTTGAACTCCATGACCGTGCCCAGGCCACCCCGATGCCGCCCGGCTCCCGAGCTGTCCGGCACCAGTCCGTAGCGCGTGATCTGGATAGGCACTTCGGCTTCGTTGATCTCGACGGGCGTGTTGCGCAGGAACGCGACGATTGCGCCCGACGCTTCCGAGCCATCCCCCTCGGCCGCGCCACCCGCGCCGCCGCCAACAGGACCCAAGGCGGCGATGAAACTGCGGCCGTCGGAAGACGTGGTGCGCACGTTGACAATGCTCATGCCGCCGGCCGGGGACGCGGGCATCAGGTCAGGAATCGCCCGGGAGAACGCGCCGATCGTGGCGTACTGAACCACCTTGCAGGTGAGACTACGCATCCCCACCGCGGCGGGCGCAAGCGGATTGACCACGGTACCCTCCGGCAACACGCAGGTGGCGACACGCAGCATGCCCGCGTTAAGCAGCAGGTCGGGGTTCAGCGTATAGAGCACATAGTTCAGCCCCACCAGGGCGAGCACATGCCGCTCCTTGCCCCCTGTCGGCATGTTCAGCGATGAGCTCAACTGAGGATCACTGCCGGTAAAGTCGAACTCAAGATCCCCGCCCCGAACGCGCAGGGTCAGCATCACGCGCAGCGGCTTGCCGTTGGCCGAGTCCTCATCCGCGTACTCCGCGAACGGGTAGTCGCCATCCGGTATGTCCGACACCAGCGTGCGCGCCTGCTCTTCGGAATAGTCCAGCAGCGCCTGTATGCCCTCTTTGAACGCATCCGCGCCAAAGCGTTCGATGATTTCGAGGATGCGGCGCTCACCCGTCATCAACATCGCAATCTGCGCGTTCAGATCGCCCCGGTTTTGCTCCGGTGCGCGCACGTTGATCTCCATGAGGCGCACGAGGTCCTCATTCAAGACGCCGGCGCGCACGATCTTGGACGGCGGAAAGCGGATGCCCTCTTGCTGAACCTCGGTCAGGGTCCGAGACAGGGACGCCGGCACTGCCCCGCCCATATCGGTATTGTGAATGTGTCCACCAACAAAGCACATCAGCTCGCCGTTGTGGAAGACCGGCTTCCACATCATGATGTCCGGCGTGTGCGTGGCGACATAGCCGCTGTACGCGTCGTTCGTCATGCCGATATCGCCCGGCTCGAAGGGTCCCGTCATCTGGATCACGGAACCGAAGTCCAGACCGGGATACCACGTTGCACCCAGCGTCTTGGGCGACGCGAACGTCAGGCCTTCCGGCGTCATCAGCGTGCAGGAGAAGTCTTCCGTTTCCTTGACGAAGGCCGAATGGGCCGTGCGGATCAAGGTATAGGCCATGCTTTCCGCGGCCGCCACGCAGTAATTGGCGAAAATTTGCAGGGTAGATTTATCGAAACTCATGACCTATGCTCCAGCTTGATCCACAGACTTGATTTCCAGATTGCCGTACGCATCCACATGGACGTTGTACCCAGGCAGAACCGTCGTGGTGCAATCGTCCTGCGCCACGATGGCCGGGCCATCAAACGTGTGGCCCGCGAGCAGGTCGGCACGGCGGTACATCGGAACCGAGCGCAGCGCGCCATCCAGCCACACCTCGACGGTCCTGGACGGAATGCTGGCGTCCTTCGCACGTTCGATTTCTCGCAGTTGGGGCTTTGGCGTATGCGAGGTGATGACCAGACGCAATGCCACGACCTGAAGCGGAGCTGCCTCGTCGCTGTGGCCATACAGGCGCCGGTGCTCAGTGTGGAAAGCGGCGCTCACCTCGCGCATGTCGCCATCGCGCAGCCAGTCCGGCTTGAGCGGCGTGTCGATTTCGAACGATTGGCCGCGGTACCGCATGTCAGCCGACACTTGAATCGACGCCTTGTCCGGGTCTCCGCCCTCGGCGGACAACCATTCGCGCGCCTGGGCCTCGAGCAGGTGCATTTCCTTCTGCAGCGCCCGGGTGGTGTCCTCGGTCAAGTCGTAGTACGTGGTCTTCACAAAATCGTTCTTCAAGTCGGCGATCAAGCCGCCCAGCGCGGACAACACGCCAGGCGTGGTCGGCACCAGCAGCTGCCCGACGTTTAAGGCGCGAGCCAGGTAGCAGGCCATCATCGGCCCGGCGCCCCCAAACGGCATGAGCGTAAATTCGCGCGGATCCACACCGAAACGCGAGATGATGCGACTCACGCCCGCATACATGCTGGAGACGGACACGTTGACAATCGCTTCCGCGGTGGCCAGGAGATCCTTGCCCAGCTTTTCCGCCAGGGGCGCAATGGCATCGCGAGCGGCTTGCACGTCCACCTTGACCGCGTTGTAGCCGAGCTCCGCATTGCCGATCACGCCCAGGACCGCGAACGCATCGGTGATGGTGGGCTGCGTGCCGCCGCGGCCGTAACACACCGGTCCGGGATTGGAGCCGGCGCTGTCAGGCCCCACCTTCAGCACCCCGAAACGGTCAACCCACGCGATGGAGCCGCCGCCGTCTCCCACGGAAGATACGGACACCGACGGAATGTGGATCTGGAAGTCTCCGATGTATTCGCCCGTTGCGTACTGAGGCTCGCCATCGATGATGAGCGCCATGTCGGCCGTGGTGCCGCCAATGTCCAGGCTCATGCAGCGCTTGACGCCGCATTGCTGCGATACGTATGCCGCGCCAATCACCCCGGACGCCGTGCCCGAGAGAATCATCTGCACGCAGTTGTTCTTGCCGTACTCCGCGCTCATCACGCCACCATTGGATTTGGTGACCTTCAGATCGACGCCCACGCCCGATTTGCTCAGTGCTGCCTGCAGACTGGTCAGATAGTGCGAAACGCGCGGCTGCACGTAGCCGCCGATGACGGCGGTCAGCGTGCGCTCGTACTCACGGATGATCGGCCAGACTTCGTGCGAGCACGACACGAACATGCCCGGGAGCGCGCCTTGAATCAGCTCCTTGACCTGAAGCTCGTGCGCAGGGTTGCGGTAGGAATGCAGTAGCGACACCACCACGCCTTCGCATCCCGCGGCTTGCAGCGCTTTCGCCGCGGCCAGGACGCTGGCTTCGTCCACGGGTGTTTCCACCGTGCCGTCGGCAGCCATGCGCTCGACCACACCCACGACGCGATCCCGCGTGATGAGGGGAGCGGGACGCTTGGACTTCAGGTGGTACATATCGGGGATCTTCAGGCGCGCGATCTCCAACACGTCTTCGAAGTGCTTCGTCGTGATCAGCCCCAGCTTGAGCCCCTTGCGCTGCACGACCGCATTCACGCCGACGGTTGTGCCATGCGTGAAGTACGCGACGTCCGACGGCTCAATCCCGTAACGTTCGGTCAGCTGCTTCATGCCTGCCAGCACCTCACTGCCCGGGTCATCCGGGCGCGAGAAGACCTTCAAGGTCCGGATCGTGCGATCCGCCTCGTCCAGGACCGCAAAGTCAGCGAACGATCCGCCAATATCAACTCCGATTCTCAAGCCCATCGTCTTGCCTACCTTATTGCGAGAGGTGTTGTGATTGCAGACGAGTGTAAGAACTGGGATTCCATATGACAAATTCGTATGTGGCGGGAGGCCATGCGGTTTTGATATGAGTTTGGCGGGTGCGAAACGCCCATATCAAAAGCGCATGGAGTGTCGAGAAAGATTTATTTGAGGACATGAAATTTCGCTCATAGACTTGATCGTGGCACAAACCGCTGCAGTGACACCGCTAGGCATATATAGAAGGGGAAGTACCATGAAAACGACAAGGCGAGGCTTTATCTCCATCTGCACGACCGCCGGTGCATTGGCCCAGTTTCCCTCACTCTCTTGGGCGCAAGAAACGCCGAAAAAAGGGGGCAACGTCAAAATCGCAGTGCAAAACAGTTCCGTATCGGACACGCTGGACCCTGCCAAAGGGGCCCACTCCGCGGACTGGACGAAACAGTTCTGCCTGTTCAACGCGCTGACCGAATTCAACGCATCGATGAAGCCTGACCTCGCGCTGGCCGAACGCATCGAAAGCAGCGATGGATCAAACTGGAACATCGCGATCAAGAAGGGCGTACTGTTTCATGATGGCTCGGAGCTGACTGCCGAGGACGTGGTCTATTCCCTGTCGCGTCACAAGGATCCCGCAACGGCGTCCAAGGCCATCGCGATCGCCAATGGGTTCAAGGAAATCAAGGCGGTGGGCAAGCATGAGCTGACGCTGACCATCGCCAAACCTGACTTCGATCTGCCGTCGGTGCTGGGGAGCAGCTACTTCCTCATCGTGAAGAATGGAACCACCGACTTCAGCAAGCCCGTCGGCACCGGCCCCTTCAAGATCGACTCGTTCACGGCTGGCGGCAAGTTCTCCGCAAAGCGCAACCCCAATTACTGGAAGAGCGGGCTGCCTCATCTGGACTCGGTGGAAATTTTTGGGGTTACCGACAATGCCGCGCGCGTCAACGCTGTCCTCGCCGGCGACGTCGACATCTGCGCGCTTGTCGAAACCCGCTATGCCAAGCAGGTCGAGGGGAGCAAGAACGTCAACTTGGTTGTCAACAAGCTGCCCCTGTATACCGACCTCATCCTGCGGCAAGACCATCCCATTGCAGGCAATCAGGACTTCGTCGCGGCCGTGCGCTACATGCAGGACCGCAAGCGCATGCTTGATGGCGTGATGCAGGGCTACGGCGCCATCGCCAATGACCACCCTGTCGCCCCTTGGGATCCCTACTTCCTCGAAGGCCTGCCGCAGCGTCCGTTCGACCTGGACAAAGCCAAGTACCACATGCAAAAGAGCGGCCTGGCGGGGCAGACACTTGAGGTGATCTGCCAACCCGGCATCGCCACGTCTGTCGAGGGCGCACAGTTTCTGCAGGCGTTCGGCGCCAAGGTGGGCTTCAACTTCAAGGTCAGGCAAGTGCCCACGGATGGCTACTGGTCGACGTACTGGACCAAGTTTCCCATCACCTACGGTTCAATCTCCAACCGTCCCAATGTGGGCATGATCTTCGATCTGTTCTATCGGTCGACGTCCAGCACCAACGAGGCGCACTGGAAAGAGCCGAAGCTCGATCAGCTGTTGGACTCGGCCCGGGCGGAAGGAGACTTCGACAAGCGCAAAGCCATTTACGGCGATATGCAGACGCTGGTTCACGAAAGTTCGGGCACCGTCATTCCGGTCTTCACGGCGATTCTGGACGCGATGTCCAAGAACATCCGGGGCTATGTGCCGAATCCCTCGGGAATGAACATGGGATTCCGGCTGGCCGAATCCATCTGGCGGGCGTAAGCGGCCAATAGAAAAGGGGGGCTCGGCCCCCCTTTTTTTATTTGCCGTCCTAAGCCGGCACGGTCACCTGCGCCCGGCGGTCCCGCATTCGCACGCTGGCCGCTTCCAGCCACCCCTGCCGCAATTCCGGCACGGAGTCGATCAGCATGTCCGTGTAGGCATGACGCGGCTGCGTCAGCAGCGCATCCCGCGGGCATTCATCGACTTTCCGGCCCTGGTACAGAACGGTGATGTCATCGCAAGTCGTTCTGACGGTCGAGATGTCGTGACTGATGAAAATGTAGGACATCTGCAGTTCGTGACGCAGTTCCACCAGCAGATCCAGAATGGCGGCGCCCACCACCGTGTCCAGTGCCGAGGTGACTTCATCGCAGATGATGAGTTCGGGGTCGGCCGCCAACGCCCGCGCCAGGTTGACGCGCTGCTTCTGTCCGCCGGACAGCTCGGCGGGACGCCGCTGCGCCACCGACAAAGGCAGTTTCACCATATCCAGCATGCGCGCCACGCGCGCGGCCATCTGGTTGGGTGCGCAGCGTTCAAATACCTTGAGCGGGCGGGCCAGAATTTCGGCCACGCTGTGCGAGGGATTCAATACCTTATCGGCATTCTGAAACACCAGCTGAATCCGGCGATAGAGATCCTTGTTCCGATCGCGAAGCTCGCCCGGCAAAGGTGCGCCGTCAAAGATCACCTCGCCCCTCGCGGGCGCCAGCAAACCGGCGACCACATAGGCCAACGTGGATTTTCCGCTGCCCGACTCGCCGATCACGCCCATGGTAGTGCCGCGCCGGACAACCAGACTGACATCATCCAGAATTTTCACGGCGGGCATCCCTGCCGCATTGCGCTTGCCATAGCCCGCGGTCATGCCACGGATTTCGAGCAGGGGCGCCTGCTCCGCGGCGTGCCGGGCATCGCCGTCGCTCAACCGCGATACGGGCAGCGCGGCCGCCATCAAGCTACGCGTGTAAGGATGCGAAGGCGCCTCGATGATCGTCGTGATTTCGCCCTGCTCCTGCATTTCGCCATTGCGCAGGACCAACACCCGATCCGCGACCTGGGACACGACGGCGAGATCGTGCGACACGTAAACCGCACTGATGCGCAGCGTTTGTATCGCCTGCTTGAACGCATTCAGCACTTCGATCTGGGTAGTGACATCCAGAGCCGTCGTGGGCTCGTCAAAAATTACCACCTGCGGGTCGGACATCAGCGCCATCGCGGCCATCAGCCGCTGCAGCTGCCCACCGGACACCTGATGCGGGTATCGATCCCCAATCGTCTGAGGAGATGGCAACGCCAAGGATTGGAACAGCCCGATCGCCTTTTCACGCGCCTGTTTCCGATCCATCAGCCCATGCACGCACACGCCTTCGATGACCTGGTCGATGATTCTGAGGGAAGGATTGAAGGAGGCGGATGCGCTCTGCGCCACGTACGCCACACGCGTGCCGCGCAGCGCATACAGCTCCTTGCGCGAGGCTGAGGTCACCTCGGAACTCCCCACCTGGATTCGGCCTCCCGCTATCCGGCAACCCGGCTTGGCGTAACCCAGCAACGAAAGCGCAATGGTCGTCTTTCCCGACCCCGATTCTCCAATCAGGGCGAGCACCTCGCCTTCATTGATGGAAAAGCTCACGCCCTTGACGATTTCATGCTCGCGGCCGTCGGCGCCGCGGGCGACGACCCGCAGATCGTCAACATCAACCAAGCGATTAGTCATCTTTAACTCCCTGCGCGCGAGCGCTTGCGGATCGCCAGGCTGTCGATGAACAGATTGGCGCCGATCGTCAACGTGGCAATGGCGACCGCAGGCATCAGCACGGCCGGCGCCCCCGACGCAAGGCCGGACAGGTTTTCACGTACCAACGATCCCCAGTCCGCGTTGGGCGGCTGCACGCCCAGCCCCAGAAAGCTCAGGCCGCTGAGCATCAGCACGTTGTAGACGAAGCGCAGTCCAAAGTCGGCCATCATCGGATGAATCATGTTGGGCAGGATGTCCCTGCACGCGATGTACAGTTTGCTTTCCCCGTTCAGGCGGGAAACCGTGACGTACTCCATTTCGTTCAAACCCAGCGCTTGCGAGCGGGCAATGCGATAGGCGCCTGGCATGTACACCACCGCAGCCGTCAGAATCAGCACGGGCAGCGAAGAACCGTAGATGGCCACCATCAGAAGCGCCAGGATCTTGCTGGGCAGGATCAGCAGGGAATCCATCACCCGGCTCAGTCCTTCGTCAATCCATCCGCCGATCACCACAGAAATCAACGCCAGCAGCGTGCCGCACACGCTGGCCAGTAATGTTGCGACCAGCGCCAGGCCGATCGAGTAACGCGCGCCCAGCAGAATCCGGCTCAGCAGATCCCGGCCCAGAAAGTCGGTTCCCAAGGGATTCGCGGCAGTCCAGGTGCCGAAGATGGGCCCGTCGCCGAAATCGAGTGCGCCGTACGGGGCGATCCAGGGGCCAAAAATCGCAATGAGGATCCAGAAGACCGATATGCTCAGTCCTATCCGGCCGGCCAGGGAAAGCGACAGGAAGAAGCGTCCGCATGAGCGAGGAAGGTGTAGAAATGTCGTCATGTCAGCGCAGCTTTGGATTAAAGATGATCGTAAAGATATCGGCGACCAACAACAGCAACAGATAGCACGCGCTGAAGAACAACACGCAAAACTGCACGACGGGAAGATCCCGGTTGCTCACCGCGTCGACCAAGGTGCTGGCCAGGCCCGGGTAAGAGAAAATCGTCTCCACGATGATCACCCCACCCAGCAGGTAGGACAAGCTCAGCGCCATGGCGTTGACGATGGGGCCGATTGCATTGGGCAAGGCATGACGCAGCACGATGCGCGTGGGCTTCAGGCCTTTGAGGACGCACATTTCCACGTAGGCGGCGTCCAGCTGATTGATCAGCGCGGCGCGTGTCATCCGGGCCATCTGGGCCACCACCACACAGCACAAGGTCAGTACGGGCAGGCCATACGCCTTGAAGAACCCCGCGACCGTGGAGACGTCCGCTCCCAAGGACAGCGCAGACATCCACCGCAGTTGCACGGCAAAGATCAGCACCGCCAACGTGGCGACCAGGAACTCGGGCACGGCCACCACCGACATCGTGCCGATCCCGATGACGCGATCCAGGCGAGACCCCCTATACATGGCGGACAGGATTCCCAGGAACAGCGCGATGGGAACCGATGCTGCCGTCGCCGCGGCGGCCAGCATCAGGGAGTTCGGAATCCGCGGCGCGACGATGGTCTTTACCGGCACGCCCCCCGCATACGAGATGCCGAAGTTGCCGGTCATGAAATTGCCAAGCCACGTGAAGAAGCGCAACACGGCGGGTTGATCCAGGCCGAGCTGAGCCCGAAGCGCAGCCACGGTCTCGGGCGTCGCCGCTTGTCCCAGCGCCATCTGCGCGGCATCACCGGGAAGCAGGCTGGACATGAAGAACACCAGCGCGCACACGATGAACAGCGTGACTAGTCCAATCCCGATGCGCCGACAGACCATGCGCAGAATGAGACTATTCATATCGACCTGCCTTTTTCAAAACCATCACCAGTCCTTCGATTGACGGATCGCACGCTTCGCGCCAGAGCGCGCAGGACGATCTATCAATAAAACGCGTCTTTGAAGCGAAAGTACAGTCCCGCCAGCGGCAAGAACCAATTGCGGCCGGCGTACCCGGGAACTGCAGGCCAATCTTCGCGGGCCCAGGGGTTTTTGCGCGGAACGCCACGCACGATGTCCGCCATCAGGTCGCCCAGATACACGGACATCTGCGTGCCATGTCCGCTATAGGCCAAAGCGTAATAGAGGCCGTCGTGTTGCCCTGCCCCTGGTAGCCGGTCCGCGGTCGCCTCCACCAGCCCTCCCCAGCAGTAATCGATCCGGACGCCGTTCATCGCAGGCAGCAACTGCTGCAGCTTTTGCTCCAGAATCTTGCCGCTCTTCCTGTCGGAAGCCGGATTGCTTTTGGCAAAGCGGGCGCGCCCGCCCCAAACCAGACGGTGATCCCGCGTCGTTCGGAAGTAGTTCCCGAAGTTCAGGCTCGTGACGTAGTTGCGGCGCCGCGGAAGCACCTGATCGAGCAGATCCGGAATCGGCTCGGTCACGATCACGAAACTGCCAACGGGCACGATGCGGCGCTGCCACCACTCGAAGGGGCCGTGATCCGATCGTCCGGTGGCCAGCAACACGCGGTCGGCGTGGATCTCCCCTTTTCCGGTGGTGACCCGGTACTGATCGCCGGCAACACGCGTCAAGCCGGTTACCGCGGTGTTCTCGAGAATGCGTGCACCATGACGCACTGCAGCCGTCGCCAGGCCAGAACCGAACTTGCCCATGTGCATCTGGGCGCCGCGCGGATCGAGCATCCCGCCATGGAAGGCGTCCGATGCCAGTTCTTCGCGCACTTGCGCCGCGGAAAGCACCTCGACAGGCGCGCCGACATGCCGGCGAAGCGCGTCGTGATTACGAACCAGTCCGGGAAAGTGCTTGGCCTTGCTGGCGAGCTTCAACTTGCCACACCGCGAAAAATCGCAATCGATGCGCTCTTCGGCAATGACGTGTTCGACGAACTCGACCGCGTCGTCATACGCCCGGGTATAGCGCAGCGCGGTGTCCAACCCATACTTCTCGATAAGGTCGGCAAACCCTTGCGCGGTGCCGGGACTGCAATGTCCGCCATTGCGCCCGGAAGCCTCGCCTTGAATTCTTCCGGATTCCAGGACCACGACATCCACGCCAGCCAACGCCAGTGATCGCGCGGCGGAGAGACCGGTAAAGCCGGCGCCCACGACCACGACGTCTGCACGGGCGGGCAAGTCCGTTGCCCCGCCTGTAAAGGCCGGCGCGGTATCGAGCCAGTAAGGAGCGAGCTTCATAGACCGACGACGGCAGGCAGACCACCGATATTCTTGATCTCGGTGTACTCGTAGAAGGGGTTGGCGGGCTCATGGCCGCGATTGACCCACACCTTGTTCTTAATCCCCAGGTCATACGCCGACATCAGGTCGTAGCGCAGGCTGGAGGAGACGTGCAGAATATCTTCGGGCCCGCAGTTCAGCGCATCGAGCATGTATTCGAAGGCGCCGTACCGTGGCTTGTAGAACTGTGCTTGCTCGGCCGTGAAAACTTTGTGAAACGGCGCGCCCAGTTTTTCGACGTTGTGGCCGATCTGCGCATTGGCGGCGTTCGAGAAGATGACGAGAGGGAATTCCTTCGCGACCTCCGACAGGCCGGCGGGCACATCGGGATGCGGCCCCCAGGTGGGCACGGCATTGTAGATAGCGAGGCCATCGGCCTCATCGTAGGCGACGGCCCACCGCTTGCACGTGCGCTCGACGGCGTTGCAGATGACCTCGCGGAACGGCTTCCAGGCGCCAAGCACCTCGTCCAGGCGATAGCCGCGAAAACTCTCGATGAACCCCGGCATGTCAGCCGCACTGACGCGGTCCTGGTAGCGGGCGCGGGCAGCGCCCGCCATGTCAAAGTTGGTCAACGTGCCGTAGCAGTCGAACGTGATGTACTTCGGTTTGAAGATGGCCATGATGTTGCCTTCGAAAAATCGCTGGAAGGGTTTGCTGGCTCAAGCCAGCATAGAACTGCTAGAAGTCGACAAGCACGCTCTTGTATCGGAGGTTCGCCTCAAAGGCTTGGCGCCCGAGGTCCTTGCCCAATCCCGATCCTTTGAATCCGCCGGTGGGCAGGATGAAATCCCACGTACGTCCGAACCTGTTTACCCACACCGTGCCCGCTTGAATTCGGCGGACCGCACGCAGCGCCCGGCTGATGTTCTGCGTGTGAACGCCCGCCGCCAGGCCGTAGGTCGGATGGTCGGCCAGAGCCAGGCCCTCCTCCTCATCGCCGAAGGTCTGCACGGTGAGGACAGGGCCGAAGATTTCCTCACGTACCGCGGCCATGCCGGCATCCACGCCCGCCAGGAGCGTGGGCTGATAGAAATGTCCGCCCAAATCCACGTCGAAAAAGTCGCCGCCGCACAGCGCCTGGGCGCCGTCGGCCATCGCGCCTTGCACCGCAGCATGGACTTTCCTGGCCTGCGTCTCGTTGATCAAGGGGGGAAAATTCGTCGCCGCGCGCCACGTCGGGCCCGGCTGGAAATGGGCAATCTGCCGTGTGATCTCATCGACAAGCTGCGAGGAGATGCCCTGCTGAACGATCAACCGCGTTCCCGACACGCACGCCTGGCCCGCGTTGGAGGTGAACCCCTTTACGATCCGGGCCGCAAGATCCGGCACATCGCCTGCATCGTCAAAGACGAGCTGGGGACTTTTGCCGCCAAGCTCCAAGGTCACGGGCTTGGTGCCATGCCTTGCACAGTCGCTCATGATGGCGGCGCCCGTTGCAGTCGATCCCGTGAACGAAATCTTGCCGATCAACGGGTGACGCACCAGCGCGGCGCCGGCTTGGCTTCCCCGTCCTTGAACGACGTTGAAAACCCCAGCCGGCAAGCCTGCTTCCACGGCCAGTTCGGCAAATCGCAGGGCGGAAAAAGGGGTCAACTCGGAAGGCTTGAGGACGATGGCGTTTCCCGCCGCCAGCGCGGGGGCACATTTCCAGGACGCCATCGACAGCGGAAAATTCCAGGGCGCCACGGCACCCACGACACCATAGGGCTCCGGCAACACCATTCCCAAGCTATCCGCGCGGGTTGGCACGGCATCGCCACCAAACTTGTCTGCGCATTCGGCAAAAAAGCGGATGCACTCGGCCGTAAAGGGAAGGTCGAATTGATAGGCGTCCTTGATGAGACGCGTGGAACCCAGCGCCTCGAGCTGCGCCAACTCCATGGCGTTTGCCTCCAGCAGATCGGCCCAGCGCATCAGCACTCGCGCCCGCTCCCGAGGCGCCCGGCTACCCCAGCCGCTGGTGCGCCAGGCCTCATGCGCGTTTTGCACCGCACGATCAACCTGGTCCGCTGTCGCGTCGGGGATAGCCCCCATGACACGGCTGTCGGACGGCCGCAGGACGTCGATGGCGGGGCCGCCGGTGACTAGCTGCCCACCGATGAAATGCCCCGTTGGAACCCTTATCGAGTCTGGTTCGAAATCCATCGTATCCGTCCTTCGGCGCGCGGGCCACAAGCTCTAACTGCAGGTCTTTTGACTGTTCATCAGGCTGAAATCTACGACCCTTGAAGGATTCTAGAAAAAACCCAGGCATATGACTAATTCACATACAATCGGACCGTATACGCTTTTGATATGGGGTATGCCGATGCTGAACTTCCGCCAAGTCGAGGCCTTTCGAGCGGTCATGCTGTCACTTTCCATGACCCAGGCGGCCAAAGAGCTACATACGTCTCAGCCGAACATCAGCCGGGTGATCGGGCAGCTGGAGCGGCGTATCGGCCTCAAGCTGTTTGAGCGACATGCGGGCAAACTGGTCCCTACCCTCGAGGGGCAAGTTTTTTTCCGCGACGTCGAACGAACCTTTGCCGGCCTGCGCGGACTGGAGTCATCGGCCGACGCAATTCGAAAGCGCGGTGCCGGGCGGCTGCGAATCGCGTCCGTGCCTTCGATGGCCATGGTCGTCGCCCCGGACGCCATCAATCTCTTTTCGAAAGCGTATCCCGACGTGGACGTGACGTTGGAGGTGACCGATTCCGTCAGCGTCTGCCAATGGGTCACGACCGGCTACGCAGATGTCGGCATCGCCTCCGAGATCTTCAACAACACCAGCATTGAGTACGAGGTGGTGAAGGACAACGTGGGCGTTTGCATCACCCATCCGGACCATCGCCTGGCCAAAAAGAAGCGGCCCATCACCGCCAAGGACCTGGCAGGCGAAAAATTCCTGTCCTTGCGGGCCAGCGACACCATGCGCAAAAAAATCGACGCCGCATGCCAGGTGGACGGCGAAGAAAAGCGTGTGCTGGCGTACGAATCGCATTTCGCTGCGGCCATCTGCCACATGGTCGCTTGCGGCATGGGCGTCAGCGTGGCGAACCCTCTCGTCGCGCGCAATTACGGCGGGCAGATCGCCATGCTGACCTTCAAACCAGACGTCCAATTTCCGACGTATCTTGTGTACCCGCTCAACAGTCCCACCAACATGCTGGCCAAGGCTTTTGCTTCCGCGATGCGCGAATGCGTCATGTAGCGCCGCATATCGAAACTGCATAGGCTCGCGCCAAATTATTATTTGACGACATCTGACGGGCACTCTTAGGCTTCGCGTGTTCGGCTGCAAGTTGCAGCTTTCCGGAGCCTCACATGAGCATCACCGTCCTCAAGCAATCATCGGGTATCGCGTTACCCGATGACGGCCCCCTCGCCGCATCGCAAACCCAACCCCCCAGTCGTACCGGAACCCTGCATGTGCCGCTGGACGGCGCGGGAGAGAACCGAACGGGCGTCTGGGAATGCTCGCCGGGACGCTTCAACCGCCAGTTGGCCAATGCCGAGCTGATGCACATCCTGGCAGGTGAGTGCACCTTTACGCCGGAGGGCGAAGATGCCCATGAAATCCGGGCGGGCGACACCCTGTTCTTCCCCGCGCACACGCGCGGCGTCTGGGAAATCAAGCAGACACTGCGCAAAGTGTTTGTCGTGTTTGCCCAGTGAGGAGAATCCACATGCCATTCCGCTTCCAGCGCGCGGACCTCCTGCAAGAGTCGAACTTCATCGACGGCCATTGGCGCGCCGCCGCAGAGGGCCGCACTTTCCCTGTGTCCAATCCCGCAACGGGCGAGACGTTCGCCACGGTCGCCGACAGCGGCGCGCAGGATGCCGAAGCGGCGTTGCAGGCCGCTCACTCGGCGTTCAGTAGCTGGCGCAAAGTGCCTGCCAAACAACGGGCCCAGATCATCAAGCGGTGGAATGACTTGATCGTCGCGAACGAGGAAGACCTCGGACGCCTTATTTCGACCGAACAGGGCAAACCCCTCGCGGAAGGCAAGGGCGAAGTCGCTTATGCCGCCAGTTATGTCGAGTGGTTTGCCGAAGAGGCCACACGCGCCGACGGCGAGATCATCGCCGCGCCAACCCCAGGACGCCGCATGTTTGCACTGCGTGAGCCGGTGGGCGTGATTGCCGCGGTCACGCCGTGGAACTTTCCGGCCGCGATGATCGCCCGCAAGATCGCCCCTGCCTTGGCTGCCGGGTGCACGGTCGTCTGCAAACCGGCCGAAGACACGCCGCTGACCTCGCTCGCGCTAGTCAAGCTTGCGCAGGAGGCCGGCGTTCCAGCCGGCGTTCTCAACATCGTCACGGCCTCACGCGAGCGCGCAAGTGAAGTCGTGGACGTCTGGCTGGACGACGCCCGCGTGCGCAAGATCACCTTTACCGGCTCAACCCCGGTCGGCAAGCATCTGGCCCGCCGGTCGGCAGACACGCTCAAGAAGCTGTCGCTTGAACTGGGAGGTAACGCACCGTTCATCGTCTTCGACGACGCCGACATCGATGCTGCTGTCGACGGTTTGATGGCGGCGAAGTTCCGCAATGGCGGGCAGACGTGCGTCTGTCCCAACCGTATTTACGTCCAGGACGCCGTGCATGACGCGTTCGTCAAAAAACTGGTCGATCGCGTGTCGAACCTGAAGGTCGGCCCGGCCGATGAGCCGGCTTCCCAGATCGGCCCGATGATCAACGCGCGGGCGGTCGACAAGATCGAGCGGCATGTACGGGATGCGGTCGCGCGGGGCGCGAAGATTGAGACGGGTGGCGAGCGCCTGGTTCGTGCAGGCCAACAGGGTGCGTTCTATTACGCACCCACGGTATTGACGAATGTGGACGCCGCCATGGCGTGCTCCTGCGAAGAGACCTTCGGCCCGATCGCACCGATCACGCGCTTTGCCGACGAATCGCAAGTGGTTGAGGCCGCCAATGCCACACCCTTCGGGCTTGCCGCGTATTTCTATTCGCGCGACGTTCGCCGGATCTGGCGACTGGCAGACGAACTGCAGGCGGGAATTGTCGGCATCAACGAAGGTGCGGTCGCCGCCGAAGCTGCCCCGTTCGGCGGGGTTAAAGACTCGGGCTATGGCCGCGAAGGGTCGCGTCACGGCCTGGATGAGTACATGCACATCAAGTATGTCTGCCAGGGTCAGCTCGATTGACACGCTTCCCTGCCTAAAGCCTGAACAGCCCTCATCTCTAATTTTCAAGGTATCAAAGTCATGCCACGCGGAAATCAATCCCACGTCGACGCGCGCACACAGAGTGTTCCTCACGGCGTCGTCACCGCTCATCCCATCTTCATCGACAAGGCCAAAGGCTCCCTGGTCTGGGATGTCGAAGGCCGACGGTACATCGACTTCGTAGGCGGAATCGGCGTGCTCAACGTCGGACATAATCATCCCAAGGTGGTCGAGGCCGTGCGCGGACAGCTGGAACGCGTCTCGCACGCCGCATTCCAAGTCGCGGGCTACGACGTGTACGTTGATCTTGCAGCCCGGCTGAACAAATTGGTGGGCGGCGATGAGGCCTACAAAACCCTGCTGGTGACCACAGGCGCGGAAGCGGTGGAAAACGCCGTGAAGATTGCTCGCGCCTACCGCAACGTGCCGGGCATCATCGCGTTCCGGGGCGGCTTTCATGGGCGAACGCTTCTGGGATCCACGCTGACCGGATTCAGCGCGCCTTATAAGCAGAATTTCGGGCCGTTTGCGGGCGAGGTGTATCACACGGCTTATCCCGATCCGTACCGTGGCGTGTCCAGCCAGGACGCCCTCCGGGCACTGGACAATCTCTTCGCGACGCAAATCCTGCCGGAACGCGTCGCAGCCATCATTCTTGAACCGGTCCAGGGCGACGGCGGATTTTTGCCTGCCGGCGCCGAATTCCTGAAAGCGCTTCGTGCCCTCACCACGAAGCACGGCATTGTGCTCATCGTGGATGAAATACAAGCCGGGTTCGGGCGTACCGGCACGATGTTTGGCTTCCAAACTGCAGGAATCCAACCCGACCTGGTGACCGTTGCGAAAAGCCTCGCCGGGGGCTTGCCTCTTGCCGGTGTCGTGGGGCGCGCAGAGATCATGGACGCGCCTGCGCCAGGCGGCCTCGGCGGCACGTACGCAGGCAATCCCCTTGGTTGCGCGGCAGCCCTCGCGGTCCTTGACGTCTTTGAGGAAGAGGACCTGCTTGCACGAGGTCGCGAACTCGGCGCATCACTGCGCGCTGGCCTGGATTCCATGGCTGCCGAGTTCCCCGAAATTGGCACCGTGCGCGGCGAGGGCGCCATGCTCGCGCTGGAATTCGTGATGGACGGCGATCCTTTCCGGCCGGATGCTGCGTTCGCTCAAGCGGTGATCGATCGATGCCGCGAAGGGGGGCTGCTCGTCATCAAGTGTGGGGTGGAGCGCAACAATGTACGTTTGCTGGCCCCCCTGAATACCCCACCCGAACTGGCACGAGAAGCGCTACAGATTTTGCGCGACGCCATCGTTAAAGCTCGCAGAAAGTAGGCCAACCTTGCACAAAACGGGGCGTTCGGCGGTGTCTACCGCCGGCGCCCCGTTTTTTATCTGATCACCAAGACGCCGGGATCCCTGCCCTGGCGCCCAAATATGTAACAGCGCCCCGCCCCCCCTTGAACCTCAGAACATCATCCCTATAATTAGCACTCGACTCCGGTGAGTGCTAACGCCTCCCGGGCAACCGACCACCTCTTTCATTTAGTTAACAGGAGTTCCTCATGGCCTTGCGTCCCCTGGGCGATCGCGTGATCGTCAAACGCCTCGAAAACGAGCGCAAGACTGCCTCGGGCATCGTCATCCCCGACAGCGCCGCTGAAAAGCCCGACCAGGGTGAAGTCGTGGCCGTCGGCCCCGGCAAGAAGACCGAAGACGGCAAGATCCTGCCGGTCGACCTGAAGGCTGGTGACAAGGTTCTGTTCGGCAAGTACGCCGGCCAGTCCGTGAAGGTTGATGGCGAAGAACTGCTCGTCATCCGCGAGGACGAAATCCTCGCCGTGGTTCAGTAAATCTCCCGCCTCAAACGAATTTTCGAAGGAAGCTAAGAAATGGCTGCCAAGCAAGTATTGTTCGGTGATGACGCTCGTGTGCGCATCGTCCGTGGCGTGAACGTTCTCGCCAACGCTGTCAAGACCACCCTGGGCCCCAAGGGTCGCAACGTCGTGCTGGAGCGCTCGTTCGGCGCCCCGACCGTGACCAAGGACGGCGTGTCCGTCGCCAAGGAAATCGAACTGAAGGACAAGTTCGAAAACATCGGCGCCCAACTCGTCAAGGACGTCGCGTCCAAGACCTCCGACAACGCCGGTGACGGCACCACGACCGCCACCGTGCTGGCCCAGGCCATCGTTCAGGAAGGCCTGAAGTACGTTGCTGCCGGTTTCAACCCGATCGACCTGAAGCGCGGCATCGACAAGGCTGTCGCCGCCGCCGTCGCTGAACTGCAAAAGCAATCCAAGCCGGTCACGACCAGCAAGGAAATCGCCCAAGTCGGTTCCATCTCGGCCAACAGCGACACCTCCATCGGCCAGATCATCGCTGACGCGATGGACAAGGTCGGCAAGGAAGGCGTCATCACCGTCGAAGACGGCAAGTCGCTGGAAAACGAGCTGGACGTCGTCGAAGGCATGCAATTCGACCGCGGCTACCTGTCGCCCTACTTCATCAACAACCCGGACAAGCAAGTTGCCGTCCTGGACGACCCGTTCGTCCTGATCTTCGACAAGAAGATCAGCAACATCCGCGACCTGCTGCCCGTGCTGGAACAAGTTGCCAAGTCGAGCCGTCCCCTGCTGATCATCGCGGAAGACGTCGAAGGCGAAGCGCTGGCCACCCTGGTTGTGAACAACATCCGTGGCATCCTGAAGACCACCGCCGTCAAGGCCCCGGGCTTCGGCGACCGCCGCAAGGCCATGCTGGAAGACATCGCCATCCTGACGGGCGGCACGGTGATCTCCGAAGAAACCGGCATGTCGCTGGAAAAGGCCGGTCTGGCTGAACTGGGCCAAGCCAAGCGCATCGAAGTGGGCAAGGAAAACACCACGATCATCGACGGCGCTGGCGACAGCAAGTCCATCGAAGCCCGCGTCAAGCAAGTGCGCGTGCAGATCGAAGAAGCCACGTCCGACTACGACCGTGAAAAGCTGCAAGAACGCGTGGCCAAGCTGGCCGGCGGTGTTGCCGTGATTCGCGTTGGCGCTGCCACCGAAGTCGAAATGAAGGAAAAGAAGGCTCGCGTCGAAGACGCCCTGCACGCCACCCGCGCTGCAGTGGAAGAAGGCGTTGTGGCTGGTGGCGGCGTTGCGCTGCTGCGTGCCAAGCAAGCCATCGCTGACCTGAAGGGCGACACGCCTGACCAGAACGCCGGCATCAAGCTGATCCTGCGTGCTGTGGAAGAACCCCTGCGCACCATCGTCACGAACGCCGGCGAAGAAGCCAGCGTGGTGGTCAGCAACGTGCTGGGCGGCAAGGGCAACTACGGCTACAACGCCGCGACCGGCGAGTACACCGACCTGGTCGAGCAAGGCGTGCTGGATCCCACCAAGGTGACCCGCACCGCCCTGCAAAACGCTGCCTCCGTCGCCAGCCTGCTGCTGACGGCCGAAGCCGCCGTTGTTGAACTGGCTGAAGACAAGCCCGCTGCTCCGGCCATGCCCGGCGGCATGGGCGGCATGGGCGGCATGGACTTCTAAGTCCCGCTGTTCTTGCAAGGCCTCCCCGGCTTCGGCCGGGGAATGCAGTATCCGAAAAACCCCCGGTCCTTCGCCCCGGGGGTTTTTTTTTTGCGCACCGAAATGGCGCCCGATACTTTGCGTGTTGTTTCAGTAGCGGCAAATATCCCGGCGTTTGAAAACGTTTGCCAACAATCTGACCGTATCTGGGGCTTGTACGCGTCCCTACAATGAAGGCTCGCCCTACCGAGACATTGCGCCATGCGACTGCCCAGAACCGTTCTGCAAGTACTGCGACCCTCACAGATCGGCGGTTTGCTGATGGACTCAGCCAAGCAATGGTCCAGCCATCGCGCGTCCAGCAAGGGCGCCGCACTGGCGCTGTACATGGTGTTTTCGCTGGCCCCGATGCTGCTGCTGGTGATTGCGGTGGCGGGCGCGTTCTTTGGCGAAGAAGCCGTGCGTTCCGAACTGTTTGCGCAGTTGCGCGACCTGATCGGCGAGCGCGGCGCCGAGGTGATCCAGACGGTACTTGCCAGTGCGCACGAATCCGGCAGCGGCTGGATTGCGGCCATGGTGTCGATCGGCGTGCTGATCTTCAGCGCCACCACCGCCTTCGCGGAATTGCAGGCCAGCCTGGATGAGTTGTGGGAAGTGCAGGCCAACCAGAAGAGCGGCATTAAAGGGCTGGTGCGAAGCCGCCTGCTGTCGTTCGGTCTGGTGCTGGTGCTGGCGCTGTTCCTGCTGGTGTCGTTGACCGTGAACGCCGCGCTTGCTGCTGCGCGCGGCATCTATGGCTCGCTCTGGGCCAATTCGACCTTCTCGATCGTGGCGGAGTGGGCGTCCAACCTGTTTTCGTTTTCGGTCGTGGCGGCGCTGTTTGCCGTGATCTTCAAGCTGCTGCCCAGCGCCAGGATTTCGTGGCCGGACGTCATCCCGGGCGCCGTCGTGACGGCCGCCCTGTTCCTCTTGGGCAAGTGGGGCATCGGGCTGTACTTGAGCCGCGGCGCCGCAGTGTCCGCTTACGGCGCCGCGGGTTCGCTGATCGCCCTGCTGCTGTGGATCTGGTATTCCGCGCAGATCTTCTTCTTTGGCGCCGTGTTCACGCGCCAGTTTGCGTTGCGGTTTGGGAAGGTGGAACGGCCGCGGCAGGCAGCCGCGCAGATGCCGCCGCGCACGTCGTCGCCGACGCCTGCACCGGCAAGCGCACACCCGGTCCCTCCAGCGTCTTCGCACATGACTCCGCAGACGCATACTCAAACGCCCGCGTCGACATATCCACAGGCGCCTTCGCAAGCGTCTTCGCAAATGCCTCCGCAGGCGCATCCTCAAGCGCCTGCGCCGACCTATCCACAAGCGCCCTCGCAAGCGTCTTCTCAAACGCCCCCGCCTGCGCCAGTTCCCAAAAGCGAGAGCTGACTCGCCGCGATATCTGCGGCGTCCGCATCAAGGCGCGGGCGCGGTTTCCAAACCTGCCATCAGACGCAAACACTGCAGGAACACCGGCCGCAATTCCTCCGGAATTGGCGCCAGCACCTGCGCCTCCACCTCCGCGTCTCGGGGCAGGACACGCGCGAGCAGCGCCGCCCCTTCCGGCGTAATCTCCAGCGCATAAGCGCGTCCATCTTCCGCCGACCGCGTCCGGCGCACGTACCCCTTCTTCGTCATCCGCGCGATCATTTCCGCAAAGGAATTCCGATCCAGCGCGATCAGCTCGGCGATGCGATTCTGCGTCGCGCCGGGATTCTGATAGACCGTGACCAGCAACGCCTTCTGGCGCGGGGTCAGGTCTTCGTCCGGAAACGCCTGCGTGAAAAGCGCCTCGGCCCGGAAATGCGCACGGCGCAGCAAGTGCGACGCCACATGCGTCAGGTCAAATTCCTTAAGGGTCCGGGCGGAAGCCGGTCGGGCGGATCGGGAAGCGGCGGTCATCTGGCGTCCATGGAATGTGCCTGGCGATTGTAGGCGCAGCCGTCCTCGCAAATGCGCATTGACTTGGATTCGCCCTCTGCCTAATATCCGCCAATATAGTACGTATACGTATTTATATGAACCACCCCATCTGACTCCAACGGGAATACGCCGATGCCGACTCGCCAACTGCGCAACTACCTGGACGGCCGCTTCGAAAACGGCGCGTCCACCTTCGACAAACACAGTCCGGTAGACGGGCAACTGATCGCACAGGTGCATGAAGCCAGCCGCGACCAGGTCGACCGCGCCGTCATCGCGGCGCGGCGCGCCTTGCCCGCCTGGGCGGCGCTGCCCGTGGCGGCGCGCACCGACTACCTGCTGGCGCTGGCAGACGGCATAGAGCGCCGGTTCGACGACTTCCTGCAAGCCGAGATCGGCGACACCGGCAAGCCCATCGGCTGGGCCGGCAAGATCGACATCCCGCGCGGCGCGGCCAATTTCCGCACCTTTGCGGAACTGGCGCGCACGCTGGACATGGAAAGCTATATGACCGACACGCCCGACGGCCGCCAGGCGTTGAACTACGCCTACCGCAAGCCGCTCGGCGTGGTCGGCGTGATTTCGCCCTGGAACCTGCCGCTCCTGCTGCTGACCTGGAAAGTCGCGCCCGCGCTGGCGTTCGGCAACACCGTCATCATGAAGCCGTCCGAAGTCACGCCGTCCACCGCCACCCTGCTCGCCGAAGTCGCGCACGACGCCGGCCTGCCGCCCGGCGTCCTGAACCTGACGCATGGCTTTGGCCCGAACTCGGCCGGCGAATTCATGACCACGCATCCCGACATCGACGGCATCACCTTCACCGGCGAATCCTCCACCGGCGCCGCCATCATGCGCGCTGTAGCGCCCGGCGTGAAACCCGTGTCGTTCGAGCTCGGCGGCAAGAACGCCGCACTGGTCTTCGCCGACGCCGACTTCGACGCGGCCGTCGACGGCGTCACGCGCTCGGTCTTTGCCAACTGCGGCCAGGTCTGCCTGTGCACCGAGCGTGTCTACGTCGAGCGCCCGATCTACGACCGCTTCGTCGGCGCGCTCGCGGACCGCGCGCGCGCCATGCGCATCGGCTGGCCGCTGGACCCAGACACCGAAATGGGACCGCTCGTCTCGCGCGAGCATCGCGAAAAAGTGCTGTCCTACTTCGCCCTCGCCCGCGAGGAAGGCGCAACGGTCGTCACCGGCGGCGGCGTGCCCGTCTTCGGCGACGCCCGCGATGAAGGCGCCTACGTGCAACCCACCATCTGGACCGGCCTGTCCGAAGACGCCCGCTGCATCAAGGAAGAAGTCTTCGGCCCCGTCTGCCACATCGCCCCCTTCGACACCGAGGACGAAGCCATCCGCCTGGCCAACGACACCCGCTACGGCCTGGCCGCCGCCGTCTGGACCCAGAACCTCACGCGCGGCCACCGTGTCGCCCAGGCCATGCGGGTCGGCCTTGCGTGGGTCAATTGCTGGTTCCTCCGCGACTTGCGTACGCCATTCGGCGGCAGCGGCCTTTCCGGCATCGGCCGCGAAGGCGGACGCCACTCGCTGCACTTCTACACCGAACCCACCAACGTCTGCATCAAGCTCTGATAACGCGAGAACGCCCCTCAAACCTCTGCATCAAGCTCCGACAGCACTACCCCGCACCGGCAACGTCAGCATCAAGCGCTGCCACCTCGACACAAAGGACCGCAAGATGAACCAGCCTATCCCCACCGCCACCGTCGTCCCCGGCAAGGCCACGCCCCGCGGCAAGTATCCCCACATCAAACGCGCCGGCGACTTCCTGTACGTCTCCGGCACCAGCTCGCGCCTGCCCGACAACCGCATCGCCGGCGCCGAGGTCGACGCCATGGGCACCACCACGCTAGACATCCGCGCACAGACCCGCGCCGTCATCGAGAACATCCGCGACATCCTCGCCACCGCCGGCGCCACGCTTGCCGACGTCGTCGAGATCAGCACTTTCCTGGTCAACATGAACGACTTCGGTGGATACAATCAGACCTACGGCGAGTTCTTCGACGCCGACGGTCCGGCGCGCACCACGGTTGCGGTGCACCAGCTGCCGCACCCGCATTTGCTGATCGAAATAAAAGCCGTCGCCTACAAGCCCGCCGCCCGCTAGCCCACCCCGGCGATCCGGACAACGCACCAAGGGCGGCGGCATGTCGGACTCACCCAGGGAACAGGATCATCGTCCACGGCTGCGCGCCGGGGCGGCCGCACGGATGTCGAACTTCCGCATAACGCCCAACGCGCTGAGCCACAAGCTCAAGCTGCATCAGCTCCAGATCTTCGAACGCGTCCTGGCGCGCCGCTCGCTGTCGCGCGCCGCCAGCGAACTGCACCTGACGCAACCCACCGTCACCAAGGCCATCCACGACCTCGAAGCGTTCTTCGGCTCGACCTTGTTCGAACGCTCCAACCGCGGCGTCACCCCCACCGAACTCGCCCTCGTGCTGGGCCGCCGCGTGCACGCCATGATGGCCGAAGTGCGCTACATGGCCGACGACATCGACGCCGTCCTGGGCGGCGCCAGCGGCCACGTCGTCGTCGGCACCTTGATTGCCGCCTCCGCCAAACTCCTGCCCGAAGCCATCGCGCGCCTCATGACCGAACACCCCGGTATCCAGGTCACTGTCCGCGAAGGCCCCTCCGCGCAATTGCTGCCCGCGCTCGCCACCGGCGACGTAGATATCGTCGTCGGCCGCCTGCCCGGCGCGGATATGGCTTCGATCTCCGGCGTCGCTGTCGATCATCACAAGCTCTACCACGAAGACCTGTGCCTGGTCGTCGGCGCCCGTCATCCGATGGCTGGCGCCCCGGATGTGGCCTTGGCGGATTTGATGGATCACATCTGGATCCTGCCCGCGCCGACGTCGCCGCTGCGAGCGTCGATAGAGCGCACGTTCTTTGACGCGGGATTGCGTTTGCCTGCGCGGCATGTTGAGTCGCTGTCACTCTTGACCAACATTGGCGTGCTGATGCATAGCGACGCGCTGGCGCTTATTCCCTATGACGCTGCGGCGCAGTTTCTTTCGATGGGCATCCTGGCACGCCTGCCTACGAATGTGTTTGGCGCGTTTGGGGATGTGGGGTATTCGATCAGAGCCGATCGGCCGTTGACGCCGGCTTGTCAGCGGCTGGTGGATTATTTGAAGCAGATTACGGCACAGCGGCTAGCGCCGACGGAAGATCCGACGAGCAATATTTAAGACCGGAGCCGCACGATGGCTGATGGCGACCGAGCTTCGTAGGCCGGTGTCAGACACCGGGGAGGCACCGGCTCAATGCGGTACGTCAATGCAGGGGTGTCAGACACCTCGTATGAGAGCCGGCTGGCTAGCTAATGATGCACGTCAGAGCAAATGCTTAGAACACAAAAATTCTGACACTCCCGGTTTGAGGCCGGCGCTGCGGCGTCACGCACCCTCCTAATCGCAGCCACACGCGAAGCGTCATAACGACGACGCAAGACGCCGCGTAAGCCCCACCAGGCCGCCCGCGCGGCCGGTGTGGGGCGGGCACCGCAAGCCGCTTCAAACCCGCGCCGACGCGGACAAAAACCTCAAGAACCCAACCCGCCCCGCCGGCCGCCAAGCTGATTTCATCGCAGCCGGGTGCGT
>NZ_JCAXDP010000004.1:0-671046 GCF_059759315.1 Achromobacter sp. GQ309 | reverse complement strand
CAGGCCAAAACCCAAACCGCTGCACTCGCATCAAGCGCCCACACTTATCGGTTGTTTAATTGTTAAAGAGCGGTACTGCTAAATTCTGTACTACTTAACTTCAAAATCGAGGCGCTGATTTCTCAGCGCTTAGCGACTATCGAAACGTCAGGGTAAACCCTAATTTTTCGGCAACCGCCAAGCCCTCTACTATAACACAGCTTTTGCAGATTGTGCAACTGGCTTCTGCCTGATTTGCACCGCATCTTGCAACCCCGCTCAACTTTCAAGCGGCTTCGGGAAACCCGAAGGCTGGTTACCGCACAGGTGGCTGAAACATCGATTCGGGTAAACCCTGATTCGTCATCACCAGCCAAGCCCAAGACTATAGCACAATTTTTGCAGATCTTGCAACTGGCTTCTGCCTGATTTGCGCCGATCTTTGCAATAACCGCTTGGCCTCATTTCTGACTGCCTTTGCGGCAGGCCGGGAAAACCCACGAACCTGTTGCACCTGCTTGGCTTCGCTGTTCAAAACTGTTGGAGCAGCGAAGGAGCGAGACTATAGCACAGAAATTTGGCGTGTGCGATCAGCATGACACCCATTTTGCAGAAATGTGATTCTTTTTGGGGACGCAGTCGCGGGCAAGCCGCTGAGCCGGCGTTCTTCGATACCTATCTATATAGAGCGTGCGGGCTCGTCTCTATATATATAGAAGGCACGGGGATGGCTTCGACGGCGGCAGCCGCCCCGCTCAGTGAGTCTATATACGAAGCTCCGTCGTTTCCTTGATCTGCTGGAGCGCGAAGAAGGAACGCATGTCCACCACCGCCGGGTGGCGCATGAGGGTGTCCATGGCGAAGCGCGAGAAGTGCGCCAGATCGGCGACCTGGATGCGAAGCAGATAGTCCATGTCGCCGGACATGGCGTAGCACTCGACGACTTCCGGCCAGAGCTGGACGTCGCGTGCGAAGTCGCTCATGGGTGCGTGACTGGATCCGCTGTGCTTGTTCAGGCGGATATTGACGTACGCGAGCAGCCCGAGGCCTACCTTGGCCGCGTCGATGAGCGCCACGTATTTCTTGATGAAGCCCTGCTCTTCAAGACGCCGCACTCGGCGCAGGCAGGGGCTGGGCGACAGCGAGACGCGGTCCGCCAACTCCTGATTGCTGAGGCGTCCGTCGCGCTGCAGTTCAGCCAGAATCCTTAGATCTGTCCTGTCTAGCTCAATTCCGGACATCTTCCACCCCTCTAATTCGAAAACGAGCAATATTATTGCTCAAGTCTTTGCCTTTCGCGCCATCTTTGCAATTGTCTGCCCGGCCTTCGTACCTACAATCTGCGTCTAGACTTGAAAAACAAGTCGTCCTCACAAAACATGCAAGGGAGCAGACTTATGAGCAGCGCTTTCCAACCCTGGGACAACCCGATGGGCACCGCCGGGTTCGAGTTCATTGAATATGCCGCGCCGGACCCCGCCGCGCTGCGCAAGGTGTTTGAGTTGCTGGGCTTCAAGGCCATTGCCAAGCATCGCCACAAGGACGTGACGCTGTACCGCCAAGGCGGCGTGAACTTCCTGATCAACGCCGAGCCCGATTCCTTCGCTCAGCGATTTGCTCGCCTGCATGGCCCGTCGATCTGTGCGATTGGCTTTCGGGTGCAGGACGCCAACGCCGCCTACAAGCGTGCGCTGGAACTGGGCGCGTGGGGCTTTGATTCCCATAGCGGGCCGATGGAACTGAACATTCCTGCCATCAAGGGCATTGGCGATTCGCTGATCTATCTGGTGGACCGCTGGGCCGGCAAGGAAGGCCACGGCGGCATTGGCGACATCAGCATCTACGACGTGGATTTCATTCCGCTGGATCCGGCCAATGCGCAGACCGACGTCAACTGGCGCGGCGCGGGCCTGACGCTGGTCGACCACCTGACGCACAACGTGCACAAGGGCCGCATGGCCGAATGGTCGGAGTTCTACGAGCGCCTGTTCAACTTCCGCGAAGTGCGCTACTTCGACATCGAAGGCAAGGTGACGGGCGTGAAGTCCAAGGCGATGACGTCGCCTTGCGGCAATATCCGCATTCCCATCAACGAGGAAGGCACCGACGAGAAAGGCCAGATTCAGGAATACCTGGATCTGTACCGCGGCGAAGGCATCCAGCACATCGCCATGGCGACCGATGACATCTATGCGACGGTAGAAGCGCTGCGCGAGACGGGCGTCGTGTTTCTGGACACGCCGGAGACCTATTACGAACTGCTGGATCGCCGCATGCCGAACCACGGCGAAGACGTGGATCGCCTGCAGAAGAACCGGATCCTGCTGGATGGCGCGCCGGACGGCGGACTGCTGCTGCAGATCTTCACCGAAAACCAGATCGGTCCGATCTTCTTTGAGATCATCCAGCGCAAGGGCAACGACGGCTTTGGTGAGGGCAACTTCAAGGCCCTGTTCGAATCCATCGAGCTGGACCAGATGCGCCGTGGCGTTGTGAAGACCGTGGAATAAGGCTTGCAGATGGGCGCCAGGCGTGCGTCTACCAAGCTTGCCCAAAACCCCGCTGTGAAGCGGGGTTTTTCTTTGGGCGATCGTCAATCTGACTCGCGACGCATCGGGAAAAGCACCGCGTGGAAAAAAACCCCACATGCGAGAAGGCCCCGCTTTGATCGGCGGAACGCTTTCCGCCGTACGGGGCCTTCAGTCACGCGAAACGATTGCCGCCGCTCAGCGCTTCAGGCGATCCTGGAATTGCTTACGGAATTTGGCGACCTTGGGCGCAATCACAAACTGGCAATAGCCTTGCTCGGGATGCAAGGCGAAATAATTGCTGTGATAGTCCTCGGCCTGCCAGAAATGCGCCGGCGCCAGCAGCTTGGTCACGATGGGCGCATCGTAGACTTTCTGCGCCTCGACCTCGGCGATGACGGCTTCGGCCTGCTCGCGCTGCGACTCGTTCTGCCAGAAGATGGCGGACTCGTACTGCGGGCCGATATCGTTGCCCTGGCGACCCGGGGTGGTGGGATCGTGGGTGGCGAAAAAGACGCGCAGCAGATCGCTGTAAGAGAGTTCGGCCGGATCGAATTCGATGCGCGCGACTTCGATGTGGCCGGTGTCCTTGCCGCAGACCTGTTCGTAGCTGGGATTGTCGACGTGTCCGCCCGCGTAGCCCGGCAAGACGCTCTTGACCCCGCGCAGATCGACAAACACTGCTTCGACGCACCAGAAGCAACCGCCGCCAAGTACGGCGACTTCATTGCCCGGTGATGGTTGTTCTGCCATGACGATTCCTTTGCTGTAGACGGCCGCTGCGCGCGGCCGGCGCCCCCGGCTTGGTGCCGGGGCATAAGAATAAGGCTACTGCTTTGCCGGCGCCAGCGACAAGATCCATTCGGCCAAAGCACGGGCGTCTTCAGGCGTGACGTGGGTCTGGGCGGGCATGGGCACCGCGCCCCAGGCGCCGCGGCCACCGCCGCGGATCTTGCCCGCCAGGTAATCCACCATGGCGTCGCCCTGCCCCGCGTATCGTTCCGCCACGCTCTTCAAGGGCGGCCCGACCCGTTTGGCTTCCACCTGATGACAGGCCATGCAGGCCTTGCTCTTGGCCAGATCCAGGCCAGTGGTTTGCGCATGCACCGCGCCAGCGCCCAGGGCGCCGGCCGCGGCCAACAACAGACTAATCTTCAAACGCATCGGTTACTGCCCCACGGCTGGCGGTGCTGGCGAGCTTGCCGAACTTGGCAAGCACACCGCGTGTATAACGCGGCTTGGGCTGGACCCAGGCCTGGCGACGAGCCGCCATCTCTTCGTCGCTGATGTTGAGCTGCAGCAGCAGCTTGTGGGCATCGATGGTAACCGAATCGCCTTCCTGGATGAGGGCGATGGGACCGCCCACGTACGCTTCGGGCGCGACGTGGCCCACCACCATGCCCCAGGTGCCGCCGGAAAAACGGCCGTCTGTGATGAGACCCACGGTTTCGCCCAGCCCCTGCCCCACAAGCGCGGACGTGGGCGCCAGCATCTCACGCATGCCCGGACCGCCCTTCGGGCCTTCGTAGCGGATGACGACGACGTCGCCGTCGCGGATCTGCTGCGCCATGATGGCCGTCATCGCGTCGTCTTCGGAATCGAACACGCGTGCGGGTCCCGTGATGACGGGGTTCTTCAGCCCAGTGATCTTTGCGACGCAGCCTTCCGGCGAGAGATTTCCCTTCAGGATAGCGAGGTGCCCCTGCGGATAGAGCGCGCGATCGATCGGCATGATGACGTCCTGATCCGCGCGCGGCACGTCGGGTACGTCGGCCAACGTTTCCGCGATGGTCTTGCCCGTGATGGTGATGCAATCGCCATGCAGCAGGCCCGCGTTGAGCAGAAGCTTCATGACTTGCGGGATGCCGCCGGCACGATGCAGGTCGGTAGCCACGTACTTGCCGGACGGCTTCAGGTCGCACAGCACGGGCACGCGCCGGCGGATGCGTTCAAAGTCGTCGATGGTCCACGGCACTTCAGCGGCGTGCGCGATGGCCAGGAAATGCAGCACCGCGTTGGTGGAGCCGCCCGTGGCCATGATGACGGACACCGCGTTCTCGATGGCTTCGCGCGTGATGATGTCGCGCGGGCGCAGATTGCGCTTGACCGCGTCGACCAGCACACGCGCGGACTCGGCGGCCGATGTGACCTTTTCCTCGTCTTCGTTGGCCATCGTGCTGGAATACGGCAGGCTCATGCCCATGGCTTCGAATGCCGAGCTCATCGTATTGGCGGTGTACATGCCGCCACAGGAGCCCGAGCCGGGAATCGCGCATTTCTCGATCTGCTTGAAATCTTCTTCGGGCATGCGGCCCATGGTGTATTCGCCAACGGCCTCGAACACGGACACGATGGTGAGATCGTTGCCCTTGTAGCGGCCTGGCTTGATGGTGCCGCCGTAAACATAGATGCCCGGCACGTTGGTGCGCGCCAAGGCGATCATGCCGCCGGGCATGTTCTTGTCGCATCCGCCGATGACGACGACGCCATCCATCCACTGGCCTTGCGCGGCGGTTTCGATGCAGTCGGCGATGACCTCGCGCGACACCAGCGAGTACTTCATGCCTTCGGTGCCCATGGACATGCCATCGGAAATGGTGGGCGTGCCGAACACCTGCGGATTGGCGCGTGACGCGCGGATCGCGTCGATGGCGGCGTCGGCCAGCCGTTGCAGGCCGCTATTACAGGGCGTGATCGTCGAATGGCCGTTGGCCACGCCGATCATGGGGTTCTGGAAATCTGCTTCTTTGTAGCCCAGCGCGTAGTACATGGCGCGATTGGGTGCGCGCGCGACGCCTTCGGTAATGTGGCGGGAACGTTCGTTGTGCGGCATGGTCAGTGTCTCCTGTCGGCCGTCGGGGCGCGGACATGGCGAACGCACCCGGGGAAGCTGGCTCGCTTGGCATGCGAATCTTCAGTGCTCGCCGGTTATTATCATTCAACTTTATTGTGTCGGGCAGAACATGCTGGAATATCCAAAAATCGACCCCATCGCCCTGCAGATCGGGCCGCTCGCCATTCATTGGTATGGGCTGATGTACCTGGCGGGCTTCGCGCTCGTGTATTTGCTGGGCCGCCATCGCATCAAGAGCGGGCACACTACATCGCTGAACGTGCGGGACCTGGAAGACCTGATCTTCTATAGCGTGCTGGGCGTGGTGCTGGGGGGACGGCTGGGATATGTGCTGTTCTACAAGCCAGGCTATTACCTTTCGCATCCCCTGGAAGTGCTGTACCTGTGGCAGGGCGGCATGTCTTTCCACGGCGGCCTGATCGGCGTGATCCTGGTGATGCTGCTGTTTGCGCGCAAGAAGGGCCTGCCGTTCTTTGCAATCAGCGATTTCATCGCGCCGTTGATTCCGCTGGGCCTGGGTTTTGGCCGGCTGGGCAACTTCATCAACGGCGAGTTGTGGGGCCGTCCCACCGATGTGCCGTGGGCGATGGTGTTTCCCGACAGCGGTGACGGCCTGCCCCGCCATCCCTCGCAACTCTATGAGCTGGGCCTGGAAGGCATCGTGCTGTTCGCGCTGCTGTGGTGGTTTTCGAGCAAGCCGCGCCCGCTGGGACAGGTGAGCGGATTGTTCCTGATGGGTTATGGAACGTTCCGCTTCCTGGTGGAGTTCACCCGCGAGCCCGACAACTTCCTGGGTCTGCTCGCGGGGGGATTGAGCATGGGACAGTGGCTGTCGCTGCCGATGGTCGCCTTGGGCGCCATCATGTTCAGCCTTACTGCAAAACGATCGTCCCGTTGACGGCGACGCTGACCGTCACGTTCCCTGCTTCAAGGGGAACGCTGACGTCGGCGCTGCTGAAGGAACCGCCCTTCGCCATGGCCGCGCCCATCATGCGCGGCATCGGCGCGGGAGCGCCGGAGCCGCCGAGATCCAGCTTGGACAGGCGGTAGCCGGAGAAACCGAACGCGTTGGCTGCGGCCAATGCGCGGTCCTTGAAGGCCTGCGCCGCTTCTTTGAGAAGCTTGCGCTCTTCGGCTTCACGCGCGGCATCCGACAGCGAGAAGCTGATGTTGGAAATGGCGGTCTTGTCGGAAAGCTTGGAAGCCAGGGCCGCGGCAGCCGCGAAGTCCTTGGATTCCAGCACGATCTCGCCCTGGCCGCGCCACGAGGCGATCTTTCCCTTGTTGTTCATGTTGGGCCAGACGTTGAAGTTGCTGGTGCGCACTTCCACGTCCTTGGTGTCGCGCGCGCGCTTGACCACGTCTTCGAGCGCAGCGGTCAGCTTCTGGCCGGCGGTCGGCTGATCCGGCGCTTCGACTTCGGCGGACAGGGCGATGCGGACGGTGTCCTGCTTGACCTCGGACGAGGCCATCGCTTGCAAGGTCAGCTCCGGCGAACGGTTCGCGGCGGACTCGGCAGCGGCCGCCGGTGCGGGCGCCTGAGCCTGAGCGAAAACGGGTTGGGCCACAGCGATGGCGGCCACGGCTGCGCACGCCGCACCAAGCCTGGTGAGCGAAAAAACGGGGTGTTTGAACATGGACTGGTCCTATGTGGGAGGACGAAGGGGAATTGCCGAGAGGCACCCGACGCGGACCTGCTCCATGGCAGGTCCGCTGGGATAGATGCCCCGCCTGTGCCGTCAAGGCCGGCATCTCGAACCCTGAGGTTCAAGGTGGTCGCGTTCCGAAGAGCATCGGGTTCGTCTGCAAGAGACAATCACTCCAGCTCTGCACTCCCGCAACCAATATGCCAAAAAGACATAGGTTCAGAGAATGTATGGCCTAGTCACGAACACGGCAGGGACAAACTTGAAAATCTTGAATGCAGCTTATGAACGTTAGAGCAGTTTTTCCTGACCCGACAAGGCGTCATCGAGTACTGCGTTCATGTCCTCAATTCTACGCTTGAAGTCGCCGACCGCCAAACCGCCCAGCGGACCGTCCGGCGCTTTCATTGCAAGCAGCTCGCCAGCGATCTGCAATGCAGCCATCACAGCGATGCGTTCGTTGCTGGAAACCTTGCCCGTGCCCTGGATGCGCAGCATGAGCTGATCGACATGGCGCACGGCAGCCAGCAGCGTGGGCTTTTCTTCGGCGGAGCACGCAAGTGAATACTCACGGCCGAGGATCGATACGTCTACACGTTCCATTTAGTGTTGCTCTCCGGACGGCGCACCCGGCAAGCGGGCCAGGACGGCGTCGATGCGCTCGCGGGCCGAAGCGGCGGCCACACGCAAGCGCTGTAGTTCTGTGTCGCGCGATTGCAGGTTGCCCTGCAGTTCGCTTTCGCGGGCGGCGAAGCGCGATTCGAGCGCTTGGCGTTCGGCGGTTTCGCGAGCGAGTTGCTCGCGCAGCGCGGCTTCTGCCCGCTTGGCGTCCTCGAGCATGGCCGAGACGGCGCCGTCGTTATCTTGAAGCTTGCTTTGCAGCGTGACGACCTCGGCCTCGCGATCAGCAGCGCGCTGCTTGAGCACACGCTGCTCGGCTTCGAAGTCGTTCAGGCGGAGACGCAACGCGTCACGCTCGGCGTGGAGTTGGCGGGTGCGTTGCACCAGTTGCCCGATTCGGGCGGCGAGTTGGTCTAGATCTTGCAGCATGGGCGCTATCGTAAACCATCCTGGGTTGGACCGGGCCTCTTCACGCAAGGTGAGAAACCCGGCAATATTCAGTAGGAAATACGGTTGGGTTTTGGCGCGCGAAGGTTACCGGCTCTTGCCTGCCAAGAAAAGTCCCCATCCGTCGAAATTGCCGCATCCGGCCGATCCGGCTTTCGTGAATCTTTCTATAAACTTTCACTTAGCTTTCAAAAAGCCCTCAAACTTCTGACCGCGTTACAAACGGGGATCGGGAGTTCCCCAATTCTAGGGAAAACCCCAGCCTTTCACAGACCTTACAGGGTTTGCAGCGTGGCGGGCGTCCATTACCATTCGGCCTTTCAAGAAACCACGACGTCGCTTTCAGAATAATTAATGGCACCCCGAAGTGCCTTTTTTGTGCCTGTCACTCGCCTTTCGGCGAGCGTCCATCCGGCTACAAACCTCTTTTATCTACATGCTGTAAACAGGAGCCAACCAATCATGCAGCTACGCAATCGACAGGATTTCTGGTCGGGGGTGATGTTCATCGCTCTCGGACTGGGATTCGCCTGGCAGGCCAGCAGCTACCAAATGGGTACTGCTGCCCGAATGGGCCCAGGGTACTTTCCTTTCTGGCTAGGCATTGTTCTTGCATTGCTCGGCGCCATCGTGCTGCTTGGCTCGCTGTCCAAGAAAGCCCATGAAACTCACGTCGACAAGTTCGACTGGCGCATCGTCTTCCTGGTGGTGGGCTCCGTCGTGCTGTATGGCGTGATCCTCAAGCTGCTGGGCGTGTACATCTCGGTGTTCGTGCTGGTGGTCGTCAGCAGTCTTGCCAGCCATGAATTCAACCTGAAGGTCGCTGTTGCCAACGGCATCTTCCTGGTGGTGTTCACGTACCTGGCATTCATCAAGGGGCTGGGGCTGATTTTCCCGCTGTGGCCGTCGTTTCTGGGCATGAACTGAGGAGCAACCGGTCATGGAATTGTTTGACAACCTGATGATGGGTTTCTCGGTGGCGTTCACGCCCGAGAACCTGCTTTACGCACTGCTGGGCTGCATTCTGGGGACGCTGATTGGCGTGCTGCCGGGCATCGGCCCCGTTCCGACCATCGCAATGCTGCTGCCGATCACGTACGTGCTGCCCCCGGTGGCCGGCCTGATCATGCTGGCGGGTATTTACTACGGCGCCCAGTACGGCGGCTCCACGACGGCGATTCTTGTGGCGTTGCCAGGAGAAACGTCCGCGGTGGTGACCGTGCTGGACGGTCACCAGATGGCCCGCAACGGCCGGGCGGGCGCCGCGCTGGCAATTGCCGCGCTGGGTTCGTTCTTTGCCGGTTGCGTTGCCACGCTGCTGCTGGCTGCCTTTGCGCCTCCCCTGGCTGAAGTCGCGTTCAAGTTCGGTCCTGCCGAATACTTCTCGCTGATGTGCCTGGGCCTGGTCGGCGCCGTGGTGCTGGCCTCGGGCTCGCTGCCCAAGGCAATCGCGATGATCATCCTGGGCCTGCTGCTCGGCATGGTCGGTACCGACGTCAACTCGGGTGTTGCCCGCTTCGACTTCGGCGTGCCGGAACTGCAAGACGGCATCGACTTCGCCATCGTGGCCATGGGCGTGTTCGGCTTTGCCGAAATCATGACCAACCTCGAGCAGAAGGAAAACCGCGTCGACATCACCGACAAGATCGGCACGCTGTATCCGAATAAGCAGGAATTCAAGGAAGCCGCTCCCGCCGTGCTGCGTGGCACGGCGCTGGGTTCGGCCCTGGGTATCCTGCCGGGTGGTGGCGCGGTGTTGTCCTCGTTCGCGTCCTACACACTGGAAAAGAAGATCTCGAAGAATCCGCAACGCTTCGGCAAGGGCCACCCGGCCGGCCTGGCAGGTCCGGAATCGGCGAACAACGCTGCAGCTCAGACCTCGTTCATTCCGCTGCTGACGCTTGGTATCCCCGGCAACGCCGTGATGGCGCTGATGGTGGGCGCCATGACGATCCACAACATTCAGCCCGGCCCGCAAGTCATGACGAGCCACCCGGAGCTGTTCTGGGGCCTGATCGCCTCGATGTGGATCGGCAACCTGATGCTGGTGGTGCTGAACCTGCCGCTGATCGGCCTGTGGGTCAAGCTGCTCAAGGTGCCGTACCGCATCCTGTTCCCGGCGATTCTGGTGTTCTGCACGATCGGTGTGTATTCACTTAACTACAACCCGTTCGACATCTTCACCACGGCCATGTTCGGCATCATCGGGTATGTGTGGTCGAAGCTGAAGTGCGAAGGCGCCCCGCTGCTGCTGGGCCTGGTGCTGGGTCCCATGATGGAAGAAAACTTCCGCCGTGCCCTGCTGCTGTCGCGCGGCGACTTCTCCACCTTCGTGACGCGTCCGCTGTCGGCTACCCTGCTGGCCGTCGCCGTGTTCCTGGTGATCCTGGTGGCCCTGCCGGCCATCCGCAAGAAGCGCGAAGAAACCTTCGTCGAAGAAGATTAAGGCACAGCCGCCGCCCTGCCGCGGCGCTGACCTTCAAAACCCCGGGCCCGTCCCGGGGTTTTTCATTTGGGCGCGCCTGCGCCATCCGGCTGAAGACTACTGAAAATTACCTACAGCAACAAATCGTACATAGCCGATTTCATCTACGTTAAGCTACGGGTTTACCCCACGCGATGATTCGACATGAATTTCGACTGGAAGAATCCGTATACGAGTACCCGCACGCCCGTCTTTGCCCGCAACGTCGTCGCCACCTCCCAGCCACTGGCTGCGCAGGCCGGCCTGCGCATCCTGGCGCAAGGCGGCAATGCCGTGGACGCGGCCATTGCCGCGGCGGCAACCCTGGCGATGGTCGAACCCGTCAGCAACGGTTTGGGTTCGGATTGCTTTGCCATCATCTGGGACGGCGCCAAGCTGCATGGACTTAACGCTTCCGGACCGGCGCCTGCCGCCTGGAACGTGGACTACTTCCGGCGCAAGCATCAGGGCGCGGTGCCGGCGAGGGGTTGGGACAGCGTGACCGTCCCGGGTTGCGTGGCCGGCTGGGCGGCGTTGCACGAAAAGCTGGGCCGCCTGTCTTTCGCCGACATCCTGGCGCCCGCCATCGAATACGCCGAACGCGGCTTTGCGATCACACCGATGGTGCATCAGAAGTGGACCGCGCAGGCTGACGTGCTGCAACCGCAGCCCGGCTTTGCCGACCACTTCCTGCCGCGCGGCCGTGCGCCGCACATCGGCGAACATTTCGTGCTGCAAGGCGCGGCATCGACGCTCAAGCGCATTGCTGCAACCAGCGGGCGCGACTTCTACGAAGGCGAGACCGCTCACAAGCTGGTGGCACACGCGCAAGCGCACGACGCGGCCCTGACGCTGAAAGATCTGAGCGACTACACCCCAGAGTGGGTCACGCCGATCAGCCAGGCGTACCGCGGCCATACGCTGCATCAGATTCCGCCCAACGGCCAGGGCATCGCGGCGCTGATTGCGCTGGGCATCCTGCAGAACTTCGATCTGGCGGCGCGTCCGATCGATCATCCTGAGACGCAGCATCTGCTGATCGAAGCGATGAAGCTGGCGTTTGCCGACGTCTATGCGCACGTGGCCGACGAGCGCCACATGCGGGTCGCCCCCGAAGAGATGCTGCGGGCCGACTACCTGGCCGAGCGCGCGCGACTGATCGATCCGCGACACGCGCAGACTTTCGCGACCGGCCACGCGCCGCAAGGCGGCACGGTCTACCTGACCGCCGCCGACCGCAACGGCATGATGGTCAGCTTCATCCAATCGAACTACATGGGATTCGGATCCGGCGTCGTGGTGCCGGGCACGGGCGTCAGCCTGCAGAACCGTGGCCATTGCTTCAGCGCCGATCCCGAACACGCCAACGTGGTCGCGGGCGGCAAGCGGCCGTTCCACACGATCATTCCGGGCTTTCTGATGCGTGATGGCGCGCCGGTGATGAGCTTTGGCGTCATGGGCGGCAACATGCAGCCGCAGGGCCAGATGCAGGCGCTGGTGCGCATGCTGGACTACCGCCAGCAGCCGCAGGCCGCGTGCGATGCGCCGCGCTGGAAGTGGAACCAGGGCCTGGAGGTGGACCTGGAGCCGACGGTGTCCCCTGCCCTTGCGCAGGGGCTGCGCGAGCGCGGCCATGTGCTGCAGGGCATGGACGATCCGTACATGGACTTTGGATCGGGGCAATTCATCTGGCGGCTGGGCGACCCGGCCGTGGACGGCTACGTCAGCGCCAGCGATAGCCGCAGAGATGGACTCGCCGCCGGCTTTTGATTGCGTTAAGGTTAGTGTCCTGAAACAGACCTACCCTTATTCAGCGGAGTCCATTGCATGGCAACGATCGGTACCAAGAGCTACGACGCAGCCGTAGCCCAGAAAGTCGCTTTCCTCGGATTGGGCGTGATGGGCTTGCCCATGGCCGGTCACCTGGCCCGCGCCGGGCATGACGTCACGGTTTACAACCGGACCCCCGCCAAGGCGCAGGCCTGGGTCGCCGAGTTTGGCGGCCATAGCGCGGCCACCCCGCGCGAAGCCGTTGCCGGCGCGCAGATCGTCTTTGCCTGCGTGGGCAATGACGACGACCTGCGCAGCGTCGTGCTGGGTCCTGACGGCGCGTTCGCCGGCATGGCGCCGGGCGCCGTGTTCGTCGACCACACCACGGCTTCCGCCGACGTGGCGCGCGAACTGCACGCGAAAGCCAAGGAGCTGGGCCTGAACTTCGTGGACGCCCCCGTCTCGGGCGGTCAGGCAGGCGCCGTCAACGGCGTGCTGACAGTCATGTGCGGCGGCGAGCAGGCGGTGTTTGACGCCATCCAGCCCGTCGCGCAGTGCTTTGGCCGCGCAGTCACGCTGGTCGGCCCCCCGGGCGCCGGCCAGCTTGCCAAGATGGTCAACCAGATCTGCATCGCCGGCATCGTGCAGGGCCTGTCGGAAGCGATCGCATTCGGCCAGGCGGCCGAGCTGGACATGAAGCAGGTGCTGGACGTGATCAGCAAGGGCGCGGCGCAGAGCTGGCAGATGGAGAACCGCGGCGGCACCATGGTCGACGACAAGTTCGACTTCGGTTTCGCGGTGGACTGGATGCGCAAGGATCTGGGCCTGGTGCTGGCGGAGGCACGCAACAACGGCGCGCGCCTGCCGTTGACCGCGCTGGTGGATCAGTTCTACGGCGACGTCCAGAAACTGGGCGGCGGACGCTGGGACACGTCCAGCCTCATCAAGCGTCTGCGCGACTAAGCCAGCCGTCCTGGCCCAATGCAAAAGGCGAGCCTTCCGGCTCGCCTTTTTGCTTGATACGGCAGCGCCGCCGGGTCAGGCGGCGAGCGAGGCTTCGCTGGCGGCCGGCAGCAGCGCGTCGATGCGTTGCTTGGCCAGGGCCAGTCCTTCCAGCGCGGCCACTTCGCCCATGGCCATGCCTTCCGCGGCGATGAAAGTCACTTCGGTCATTCCCAGGAACGCCAGCATCTGGCGCAGGTAAGGCGTCATCGTGTCGGACGGCGTGCCTTCCGCCTTGCCACCGCGCGCGGTCAGCACGACCACCTGTTTACCCTTGACGAGCCCCTCGGGCACGCCTTCCGACGTATAACGGAACGTGACGCCGGCGCGCGCCAGGTGATCCAGGTAGGACTTGAACTGCGCCGGCAGGTTGAAGTTGTACACGGGCACGGCGAAGACGATGCGATCGGCTTCCATCACTTCGGCGACTAGCGAGTCGCTCAGTTCGACCAGACGCTGTTGCTCGACCGAGCGCGATTCAGCGGGCGTGAACAGGGCGCCAGCGGTGTTGCCGTCGAAATAAGGAATGGGTTGCGCGCCGATGTCGCGAACCTTGATGGCCGAGGCCGGGTTCGACGCCTTGATGCGGGCGATCAGGTGATCGGCCAATTGCTTGCTGTTGGAACGTTCGCCGAGAATCGAGGAAAGGATGACCAGGGTTTTCATTGCAGATATCTCCAGTGGGCCCGCCCGGAGTGGGCGGTATGGATCTGTCAGCGCCGCACCCGTCAGGATGATCGGGCGGGGCCTTGCCGCTTGGGCGGCGTTGGCAGATCCGTTGTGCATGGCGACACTGTAGTGGGACCGATTGAATACATAAATACGGGTATGATGAACTGTTCGTTCCAAACATAGAACAATCATGCAAGATCTCAATGACCTCTACTACTTTTCGCAAGTCGTCGAGCAAGGAGGCTTCAGCGCCGCAGCGCGCGCGCTGGACATTCCGAAATCCCGTCTATCCCGCCGTATCTCCCACCTGGAAGAAAGCCTGGGGGTGCGTCTTTTGCAGCGCACCACCCGCCGGCTTCGGCTGACGTCCGCCGGCGAGCGCTATCTGCATTACTGCCGGGAGATGGCCGCATCGGCGCGTGCGGCGGACGACGCGATGCGGCAATTGCAGGCGGAGCCGACCGGCCCGGTGATCGTGAGCTGCCCGGTGTCGATCGCGCAGGACGTGCTGGCCCCGCTGCTGCCGGAATTCCTGGATGCGTGGCCCGCAATATCGGTGCAATTGCTGGTGACCAACCGGCGGGTGGACCTGATCCGCGAAGGCGTGGACCTGGCGCTGCGGGTGCGCACGAAGCTCGACACAGACGCGGAACTGGTTGTCCGGCACCTGGGCACGGCGCGCGGCACGCTGGTGGCCAGTCCGGGATATCTGCAGCGCCACGGCGCGCCGGATACGCCGCAGGACCTGGCGTCGCACGTGACGCTGAGTTTCAGCGATCCGCAGAATGAAGTGCGGTGGCCGCTGCGCAATGACAAGGGCGAGGAGGTGCAGATCGAACTGAAGCCGCAACTGTCGTGCAACGACTTCATCGTGCTGACGGAAGCGGCCGTGCGCGGACGCGGCATCGCGTTGCTGCCGTCGATCGCCACGCAGGAGGAACTGCGCCGCGGGCAGTTGGTGCCGGTGCTGCCGCAATGGCAATCGCCCGAGGGCATCGTGCACTGCATCTATCCGTCACGGCGGGGCATGATGCCCGCCGTGCGGACGCTGCTGGATTTCCTGTCGCAGCGCCTGCCCTCGATGTACGAGCGGCTGGAGAAAGCCGTGACGCCCGCGCCTCAGTAGCCGCGCGAGCGCTCCACGACGCCGGTGATGGATTCGCCGCGCATCAGTTGCGCGACCTTACCCGCGATCTGTTCGATGCTTTCGTCGCGCAGCGTGCGCGCGGCGATATGTGGCGTGACATGGACGCGCGGGTCGTGCCAGAACGGGTGGTCTTTCGGCAGCGGTTCGGTGCGGAAGACGTCGAGCGTGGCGCCCGCGATTTCGCCCTCTTCGAGCATCTGCACCAGATCGTCTTCGACCAGATGCTCGCCGCGTCCCACGTTGACCAGATGCGCGTCAGGCAGCAACTGCGACAGCGTTTCGCGGTTGAGGATGCCTTGCGTGTCGGGCGTCAGCGGCAGCACGTTGACCAGAAAACGCGTGCGGCCCAGGAAGGCCGGCAAGGCGGCCTCGCCAGCGAAGGATTCAACACCCGGGATCTCGCGCGGCGAGCGCGACCATCCGGCCACGGGATAACCGAATTCGGCCAGGGTTTGCGCAACGCGCGCACCGACCTGCCCCAACCCGAGAACGCCCACGGGCCAGTCCGCCTGCCGGGTGCCCTCGCGGGTGTCCCAATGCTGGCGTGCCTGCGCCTGGTCGAAGGCTTCGAAATCGCGCGAGACGCGCAGCAGCGCATACAGCGCGTATTCGGCCATCTGCACGGCCATGCCGGCGTCTTCGAGACGCACGATGCGAACGTGGGCCGGGATCTCCGGCATCTTCAGCAAGGCATCGACACCCGCACCCAGATTGAAGAGGGTTTGCAGACCGGTTTCGTGCTGGAAGAGCTGGGCCGGCGGACGCCAGACCAGCGCGACCTCGGCACCAGACGGCGGGCCGTCGGGATTCCAAACCGAAATACGGCAACCGGGCATGGCGGCCTCGAGGCGAGGCACCCAGGCGTCAGGATCGTGATGGGGACAAGCAAAGAGAATGTGCATGGTGGCAGTGCGCGGGCGATGAAAACCCCAAGCATGAGGGATGCCGCCGCACAAATCAAACGGCCCGGCAAAAGCCGGGCCGCGTGTGCCAGAAGCAAGCCGAGGGATCAGGCCGTCTGCGGCAGCTGAGGCTTGTTCTTGCCCTTGTTGCGACGCAGGAAGGCCCATACCTGCAGCGCGATCAGCAAGGCGCTGGCGCCGATGAACCATGCGCTGATCGGACGTTCGACGAACACGGCCAGGTCACCGCGCGACAGCAGCAGCGCGCGGCGGAAATTCTCTTCGACCATGGGGCCGAGCACGAAGCCCAGCAGAATGGGCGCCACCGAGAACTCCAGCGTCATCAGGACCGCGCCGATCACCCCGAAAGCCAGCACTTCCCAGATCTGGAAGAGACTGTTCTGCGTGCTGTACACGCCCACCGCGATGAAGAACAACGCCGAAGGAAAGAGGTAGCGGTACGGCACCTGCAGCAGCTTGACCCACACGCCGATGAGCGGCACGTTCAGCACCATGAGCAGCACGTTGCCGACCCAGAAGCTGGCGATGAGGCCCCAGAAGATGTCCGGATGCTCGGTGATGAGCTGCGGGCCGGGCTGGATGCCCTGGATCAGCAGCGCGCCCAGGATCAGCGCCATCACGGCGTCGCCCGGAATGCCCAGGCTCATCGTCGGGATGAAGTCGACCTGCGTCTTCGAATGCGAAGATGCTTCGGGCGATGCCACGCCGGCGATCATGCCGGTGCCGAACTTCTCGGGCGTCTTGGAGACCTTGCGCTCCAGCGCGTAGGCGACGAAGGTGGTGATGGTCGGGCCGGTGCCGGGCATGGCGCCGAACAGCGTGCCGACGGCCGTGCCGCGCACCATGGGCCAGAAGGCGGTCTTCAGCTCCTGCTTGCTGGGCCGCATGTCGCGCAGTCGCAGCTTGGCGCCGCTGCCGATGATCGTCATGCGGTTCACGCTCATCAGGAAGTCGGCAACGCCGAACAGCCCCATCGAGATCGCGACCAGTTCAAGGCCGTCGGACAGGTCGAGCAGGCCGAACGAAAACCGGATCGTGCCGGTGTTCACGTCGGTGCCGACCACGCCGCACATCAGGCCGAACAGCGTCATCGCCACGCCTTTGAGCGGCGAGCCACGCGACATGGTGGCGCCCGCCAAGAGGCCCAGCAGCATGATCGAGAAGATCTCGGTCGGGCCGAACTTGAACGCGACTTCCACCAGCAGCGGCGAGGCAAAGATCATGACGATGATGCCGACCGATGCCGCGAAGAACGAGCAGATCATCGTGATGCCGAGCGCTGTCCCGCCCTTGCCCTGCTTGGTCAATGGATAACCATCAAGACACGTGACCGCGTGCGGCGGGTGCGAAGGCAGGTTGAGCAGGATGGCGCCGATGGCGCCGCCGTATTGCGAGCCGTAGAAAATGCCGGCCAGCATCAGGATGGCGGGCACGGGCTGCATGACGTAGGTCAGCGGCAGGAGGATGGAGATCGCGGACAGCGCGCCCATGCCGGGCAGCACACCGATGAGGTTGCCCACCAGCACGCCGAAGAACGACCACATCAGGTTGTGCCATTGGAACGCGACGCCGAAGCCGTACCAAAGGTCTACCAAAGCTTGAGAAATCATGGCGCATCAACCCCAGCGGAACAGCGGAAGCTGCAGTTGCAGCGCCCACCAGAAAACGACGACCGCGATCGCGGACATGGCGATCGACAGCAGGATGGCCTGTTTGATCGTGTTCTTGCGGTCGCCCAACGCCGAGATGAAAACGATGGCGAACGTGGCGGGCAGCAGGCCGCCGTAATGGCCCAGCAGCAGGAAAGCCAGGATGCCGAGCAGGATGCAGACGCTGCCGCGGATGTCCGGCATGCCGGTGGGATGGCCTTCGGCGGGCGCCGGGGCCGAGGGTTCGGCCGAGCGCGCCGACATCGCGATCAGCAGGCCGGTGAGCGCCAGCAGGCCGCCGAGCGCCGCGGGGAAGAATCCCGGACCCATGTGGCTGAGCGAGCCGATGTGGTAGTCGGTGCCGCCATAGATCGCGGCCATGCCGATAAGGACCATCAGCGCGCCGCCGTAATAGTCCTTTCTGTTGATTGTCTTTTTCACTTCCGTCCTCCTTCCTTGTGCCGGACAGCGCCGGCCTTTCATGCGCTGCACGAAGCGGACAGCGCCCGGCCCCTGACGACAGGCCGGATCGCAGATTACGGAAGGAAGCTGCTAATCCGCTTTCTATGCGCTGTCGCATTCCTGAATCCGGGGGTTATCCCTGATCGGCATGCGCGAAGCCGCGAAAAAAGCGGGCAGTGGGGAAGCGGACCTTGATGGATTGAGCGTCGAGGAAGGCGCTGGGGAGCGCCGCCTTATTGATTGCTCGGTTATTGATCGCCCGGTTATTGATCGCCCTTGAGCTGGACCTCGGCGGGCCGCGGATACTGCGATACGGTGGGCGCCAGCGGCAGCCACAGCACCGACGCGAGGCCGACGCCGCCCTGGTCGTTGGGCTCGCCATCGCGCAGTTCGATGTCACCCTCGTTGCGCCGGGCGTAGGCGCGCGCGATGCCCAGGCCCAGGCCGGAACCGGAGGAGGTCACCGGCTTGTCCGTACCCACCCGCTCGAACCGTGTGAACGCGCGCGTGCGCATGACGGGATCCAGGCCCGGCCCATTGTCGGAAACGGCGACCTCGACCCTGTTGTCGGCACGACAGACGGAGACCGTGATTTGCGCGCCGACCGGCGCGTAATGGATCGCGTTGTGCACGAGATTGGACAAGGCCTCGTGCAGCTCGGCCTCGTTGCCGGACACCGGCACCGGCGTGTCCTGGCCGTCTTCGGCATCGGCCTGCACCCAGCCCAGATCCTGCTGTTTTTCGTGCGCGAGCGGCAGGTACTGCAAGACGACTTCGCGCGAGACCGCGTTCATGTCGAGCAACTGGCGCGGGGTCTGGCCGGCCTGGTTTGCGTGCGCCAGCGACAAAAGCTGTTCGGTCAGCCGGCGCGTGCGCCCGAGCTGGTCGACGATGGCGCGAAGTCCCTCGCGCACGCGCGCGGGATCGCGTTCGCGCAGCGTGTATTGCGCCTGCGTCAGCATGATGGCGAGCGGCGTGCGCAATTGATGCGAGGCGTCGGCAAGAAAGTTGGATTGCTCGTCCAGCACCCGCCGGTAGCGGGCGATGTGGTGATTGACGGCTTCGACGAGCGGAGCGACTTCGCTGGGCACGCGCGAGGCGTCCAGCGGCGTCAGGTCGTCCGGACGGCGTCCGCGGATGTCGGCCTGCAGCCGGCGCAGCGGCTTCAAGGCCCACGACACGCCCCACCAGACCAGCAGCACGACCAGCGCCAGCATGCGTGAATCGCGCAGGATCTCCTGGCGCCGCGCATTGTTCTCGGCCTCGATGCGCTTGCCGGTGCTTTCGGCCACGACCACCAGCACCTGGCGATGCTGGCCCTGGTAATAGAGATCGCGCACCACGGAAACGACCCGCACGGGATCGTTGCGGTACACGCTGTCGTAGAAGATGGGTTGGCCGTTGGACCGGGGCCAGGACGGCGGGCGCGGCATTTCTGGCATGCCCAGCAGCGTCTTGCCCTGCGTCTGGGGCACGGGCGCCCCGTCGGGCAAGGGCGGATCGATTTCCTCGATGCGGAAATACTTGCGCAGGCCCGCCCGCGATTCGAGCATGACCTGCGCGTAGAGCGGCGTGGCAACCTGCAGGTTGCCGTCCGGCGTGAATTCCAGGCTGCTTTCAAGCACCCGCGCAGGTTCCACCAGCGCGCTGTCGTAGGCTTCGTTGGTGATCTCGGCCAGGGTGCGGTAGTCGTTCAGGCTGTCGATGACCAGCAGCACCACCACGCCGGGCAGCAGCAGGATGATGAGAAGCGCGCGGATGCCGACGCGCGGCAGTCCGGGAATCCGCAGGCTCACTTAGGGTTCCGCGGACTCGCTGGCGACGCTTTCCAGCATGTAGCCCAGCCCGCGCACGGTCACGATGCGCACGTCGCTGCCGGCCAGCTTCTTGCGCAGGCGGTGCAGTACGACCTCGATGGCGTCCGGATTGGCTTCGCTGTCGTGCGTGAAGACCTTGCCGAACAATTGCGACTTGTCCACCGGGTAGCCGCTGCGCGTCAGCAGCGCCGCCAGGGCGGCGTGTTCGCGCGGCGTCAGGAACAGCAGCGATCCGTCCAGCGTGAACGCACGGCTTTCGCTGTCGTAGGACAGCGAGCCGCACTGCAGGCGCGGATGCTGGCGGCCGCGGCTGCGGCGCACGAGCGCGGTCAAGCGCGCTTCGAGTTCTTCGAGAGCAAAGGGCTTGGTCAGGAAGTCGTCGGCGCCCAGGTTCAGGCCGCGCACACGGTCCTGCAGCGCACCTTGCGCGGTCAGGAGCAGGACGGGCGTGCGGTCGTCCCGGTTGCGCATTTCCCGGAGGACGACCAGACCATGCTTGTCGGGCAGGCGCAAGTCCATGACGATGGCATCGTATTCGGTGCCCGCCATGAAGGCTTCGGCCGTGCGCGCGTCCGCCGCGTGATCGGGCACAAACCCGCTCTGGGCGAGCGCGCGCATCAGCCAGGACGCCATGTCCCGTTCGTCTTCAACCAACAATATGCGCATGACCGTCCGTTCCTTCGGGCAAATTCTCTGCAGCCCGCTGACCATGCACCCGTTGGCGCAGGTAGCGGGTTTCGTGATGGCGCCGAAAGAGGATAGCCGACAACTCGTTCAACGCCTGGGTATAGACGTCTCGCTTGAACTCGATGACGGCATCCAGCGGAACCCAGTACTGGCTCCAGCGCCAGGCGTCGAATTCCGGATGCTGCGTCGCGCGCAAGCAAACATCACTGTCACGTCCCACCAGGCGCAACAAGAACCAAATCTGTTTTTGTCCTTTATAGTGGCCACGCCACTCACGCCGGACAAAGTGATCGGGCACGTTATAACGTAACCAATCGCGTGTACGCCCCAAAATACGGACATGCTCGGGCTTCAAGCCCACCTCTTCATGGAGTTCGCGATACATGGCCTGCACCGGGCTTTCGCCATACTTGATGCCGCCCTGGGGGAACTGCCACGCATGTTCCCTGATACGCTTGCCCCAAAAGACCTCGTTTCTAGTGTTGACGAGAATGATGCCGACATTGGGGCGGTAGCCTTCGCGGTCAAGCATGGGCCACCCCCACCGAATTCAATACAATTACGGTCGATTATACGTATCTGCTGCCACCTTTAAACATGCGCGCATCCAACTACCACATCAACACCCTCAAAGAAGCCCCGTCCGAAGCGGAAGTCGCCAGCCACCAGCTGATGACCCGCGCCGGCATGATCCGCAAGCTCGCGGGCGGCATCTACACCTACATGCCGCTGGGCCTGAAGGTCATCCGCAAGGTCGAGGCGATCATCCGCGAAGAAATGAACGCGGCGGGCGCCATCGAGCTGCTGATGCCCGTGGTGCAGCCGGCCGAACTCTGGCAGGAATCCGGCCGCTGGGAGCAGTACGGCGCCGAACTGCTGCGCATCAAGGATCGGCACCAGCGCGATTTCGTGCTGCAGCCGACGTCCGAGGAAGTCATCACGGACATCGCGCGCAATGAAATCCACAGCTACCGCCAGTTGCCGCTGAACTTCTATCACATTCAGACCAAGTTCCGTGACGAGCGCCGTCCGCGCTTCGGCCTGATGCGCGGCCGCGAGTTCACGATGAAGGACGCGTATTCCTTCGACCGTGACGAAGCCGGCGCCCAGAAGAGCTACGACACCATGTTCGCCGCCTACATGCGCATCTTCGGCCGCCTGGGCCTGGAGTTCCGCGCGGTAGCGGCCGATACGGGTTCCATCGGCGGCACGCGCAGCCATGAGTTCCAGGTGATCGCCGACACGGGCGAAGACCTGCTGGTCTACAACGCGGACTCGGACTACGCTGCCAACATCGAGCTGGCCGAGGCGCCCAGCCTGTACGCCACCCGTGCCGCTGCCGCCCAGACGATGCAAGACGTCGCGACGCCGGGCGCCGCCAAGTGCGAGGACGTGGCCAAGCTGCTGGACATTCCGCTGGAGCGCACGATCAAGTCGATCGTCCTGGCCACCGACGGCGAAAAGGGCAAGGTCGACATCTGGCTGCTGCTGCTGCGCGGCGACCACGAACTGAATGAAATCAAGGCGGGCAAGCTGCCGGGCCTGTCGGGCTTCCGCTTTGCCACCGAAACCGAGATCGTCGAATACTTTGGCTGCAAGCCCGGCTACCTGGGCCCGGTCAAGACGGTCAAGCCGGTCCACGTCATCGCCGACCGCACCGTGGCCAACATGGCCGATTTCGTGTGCGGCGCCAACCGCGAAGATTTTCACACCCAGGGCGTGAACTGGGGCCGCGACCTGCCCGAGCCCGAGCTCGTGGCCGACCTGCGCAACGTGGTCGCCGGCGACCCCTCGCCCGACGGCAAGGGCACGCTGTCGATCCAGCGCGGCATCGAAGTGGGCCACGTCTTCTACCTGGGCAAGAAGTACTCCGAAGCCCTGAAGGCCACCTTCCTGGACGAAACCGGCAAGCCCGCCGTCCTGGAAATGGGTTGCTACGGGATCGGCGTGACCCGCATCGTGGGCGCCGCCATCGAGCAGAACCACGACGCGCGCGGCATCATCTGGCCCCGAGCGCTCGCGCCGTTCGAGGTCGTGATCTGCCCGGTGGGCTGGGGCAAAAGTGAAACGGTGCGTGACACCGCGCAAAAGCTCTATGAATCCCTGCTGGCGCGCGGCGTTGATGTCGTGCTGGACGACCGCGATGCCCGCCCCGGCGTCATGTTTGCCGAGTGGGAACTGATCGGTGCGCCGCTGCGTGTAACAGTTGGAGAACGCGGCCTGAACGATGGTGTGGTGGAATTGCAGGCCCGCCGGGAAACCGAAGCGGCCAAGATTCCGGTAGAGTCCGCGCTTGAAGCCGTGCTGACCAAGCTCGACACGCTCTAACCTTGTAGCCACTACGGACTTTCCGCGTCCCGACCCGCATATCATCTGTTGAGTACCGTGACCGACCCGAAGTCCGCCGAATCCACCCTGCAAGTCCGCGTCTACTACGAAGACACGGATGCCGGCGGGGTGGTTTTCTACGCCAACTACTTGAAATTCCTGGAGCGGGCCCGCACCGAATGGCTGCGGGACCTTGGCGTCAACCAGTCCGGACTGGCCGCCAGCGAGCAACGGCTGTTCGTTGTCCGCGCCCTGGACATGTCCTACCGCAAACCGGCCAGACTGGACGATTTGCTTACCATACGCAGCCGAGTCACCAAACTGGGCCGCGCTTCGATACACTTCGCGCAGCGCGCGGAGCGCAACGGGGAACTGCTTGCCGAAGGCAACATCCAAGTCTGTTGCGTCGATGCCGTTCACATGCGGCCGGTGGAGTTGCCGGCTGACATTCGCGCAAAACTGGAATTCATTCAGGAATAACCATGCAAGTCACCAACGACATGTCGTTGCTTTCGCTGATTTCGCACGCCAGCGTGCCGGTCCAGCTCATCATGCTGATGCTGTTGGGCATCTCGATCATGTCCTGGACCTACATCTTCGCCAAGCGCATGGCCATCAAGCGGGCCCATGACCAGACGCGCCGCTTCGAAGACGACTTCTGGTCGGGCGGCGACCTGTCGATGCTGCAGCAGGCCGTGGCCTCGCGCCGCGACGAGCAAGGCGCCCTCGCCCGCATCTTCGATGCCGGCATGACCGAATTCCTGAAGGCCCGCCGCGGCAACGCCAGCGGCGATGCCACGGCCGTGCTGGACGGCCCGCGCCGCGCCATGCGCGCCGCCTACCAGCGCGAAATGGACTCGCTGGAATCCCACCTCAACTTCCTGGCGTCCGCCGGTTCGGTGTCCCCGTACATCGGCCTGTTGGGCACGGTCTGGGGCATCATGCACGCCTTCATCGGCCTGTCGAACATGCAGCAGGCCACGCTGGCCTCGGTGGCCCCCGGCATTGCCGAGGCGCTGATCGCCACCGCGATCGGCCTGTTCGCCGCCATCCCGGCCGTGGTTGCCTACAACCGCTTCACGAATGACATCGACCGCATCTCGATCCGCTTCGACAGCTTCGTCGATGAATTCCTGAACATTCTGCAACGGCAGGTGCGCTAATGCCCTCGGTAAGCTCGCGCGGCAGGTCCGGCCGCCGCATGAAGGCCGACATCAACGTGGTGCCGTACATCGACGTGATGCTGGTGCTGCTGGTCATCTTCATGGTGACCGCGCCCCTGATCACGCCCGGACTGATCCAGTTGCCGTCGGTGGGCGCCGCCTCCGACGTGCCGGTCAAGCCCCTGGAAGTCCAGATTTCGGAAGACGGCAAGATCGCGCTGCGCATGCGCGAAGCCGGCGCCACCATGCAGGACATCGCGCGCCCCGAACTGGTCGCGCAAGTGCGTTCGCGCATTACTGCGGAAACGCCGGTGGTGATCGCCGCCGACGGCAAGGTGCCCTACGAGACGGTCGTAAAGGTCATGGACGAGCTGCGCACCAACGGCATCACCCGCCTGGGCCTGCTGGTGGACCAGTCCGGTGCCGCCTCCCAGCCCGTCCCCGCCAAGAAACGCTAACGCGCCGCCCTCCGCCGGCCTGGCCGGCATGCACCGCACATGACGCCACCCATAATTCGACACCGCAGCGGCCCGCCGGCCACCCCGCCCAACAACGACAACCGGAATTCGCTGATTCTGGCTGTGGCGGTGCACCTGCTGCTGCTGGTTGCCCTGATCTTTGGCGTGAACTGGCATACCGAGAACCCTGGCCCCGTCCAGGTGCAGCTCTGGGCAGACGGCAATTCGCCCGTCTCGCCGCCGCCCACGCCCCAGCCCGAACCGCCCAAGCCGCAACCCAAGCCCCAGCCCGAGCCGGAGCCGGAAAAGACGCCTGAGCCGCCTCCTCCGCCGCCCCCGCCGCCGCCTCCCGAGCCCGAACCGCAAGTTCAGGCCAAAACCGAGGAAGTCGATCCCGAGATCGCCATCCAGGAAGCCAAGAAAAAGCGCGAGCAGGAAGAGAAAGCACGCGAAGCCGCCGAGGCCGCCAAGGAAAAGGCGCGTCTCGAGGAAGAGCGCAAGCAGGCCGAACTGAAGGAAAAGAAGCGCCTGGAACAGGAACGCCAGGCCGCCGAAAAGGCCGCGGCTGAGAAGGCAGCCGCCCAGAAGGCGGCTGCGGAGAAAGCTGCCGCCGAGAAGGCCGCCGCTGAAAAGGCCGCAGCCGAGAAGGCCGCTGCCGAAAAGGCGACTGCCGAGAAGAAGGCCAAGGAAGAAGCCGCCAAGAAGGCGGCTGCTGAAAAGGCTGCCGCGGAAAAGGCCGCTGCCGAAAAGGCTGCGGCTGAAAAAGCTGCCGCTGAAAAGGCGGCTGCCGAGAAGGCTGCCGCCGCCAAGAAGGCCGCCGCCGACAAGGCGCTGAAGGACGCGTTCCGCAACGACGCCCTGGGCGCCGCCGGCATTCCGGGCGGCACCGCCGACCGCAATCAGGCGGGCGGCGGACGCGACAGCGGCTACGGCGCCAAGGTCCGCGCCTGCGTGCAACCCGGGGTGGCGTATCCGCCCCCGCCCCGCAGCGGCTCGGGAAATCCGACCGCCCAATACCGGGTACAGTTAGGTTCTGACGGGAAGGTGAATGGCGTTACGTTGACCAGTTCTTCTGGCAACTCCGGCTTCGACCGCGCGGTCGAGACGGGCATCCGCCGTTGCAACCCGTTCCCGAAGCCCTCGACGGGCCGCTACGAACCCATTATTGACGTTGTCTACAGAATGTATGACTGACAGGAGATTGACGAATATGACTCCCGCTTATAGTCGACGAGTACCCACTCTCGCGCTCTGGAGAGCGTATGGAATCGGACTGCTGATGGTGGCGCTTGCCTGCCTGATGGCCATGAAGCCCGCCCACGCACAGTTGCGTGTCGATATCTCCGGCACCGGCGCCACGCAGTATCCCGTGGCCATCGCCGACTTCGCCGTTGACGATACCCACGGCCGCGCGCTGGCCGAAGTCATCCGCGCCGACCTTACCCGCACCGGCCAGTTCCGCCTGATCAACGCGGCCGGCTCCGGCCTGAACGTCGATTCCCCGATCGCCCACGACGACTGGCGTGGCAAGGGCGCCGATTTCATCGCCTACGGCAGCATTACCCGCGGCGCCGATGGCCGCTACGACGTGCGCTACCGCCTGGCCGACACGGTCAAGAAGTCGCAGCTGGACGGCGTGGCCTTCTCGGGCACCGAACAGGAACTGCGCCGCGTGGCCCACCAGATCGCCGACCGCATCTACGAAAAGATCACCGGCGTTCGCGGCGTGTTCTCGACCCGTATCGCTTACGTGCTGAAGAAGGGTTCCACGTACGAACTGCAGGTGGCTGACGCCGACGGCCAGAATCCGCAGGTTGCCCTGCGCTCGCGCGAGCCGATCATTTCGCCGTCCTGGTCGCCCGATGGCGCCAAGCTCGCCTACGTGAGCTTCGAGTCCGGCAAACCCGTCGTCTACGTGCACACGCTGGCCACCAGCGCCCGCGCACCGGTCGCCAACTTCAAGGGCAACAACAGCGCCCCCGGTTGGTCGCCTGATGGCAGCAAGCTGGCTGTCGCCTTGACGCGTGACGGTTTGTCGCAAATTTACGTCGTTAATGCGGCCGATGGCTCGAATCCGAGCCGAGTTACGCGTTCTCCCGGGATTGACACCGAGCCGAGCTTTACGCCCGACGGCGCTTCCATTATCTTTACGAGTGACCGCAGCGGCGGGCCGCAAATCTATCAGACCGGCTCGACAGGCGGCGAAGCACGCCGTCTCACGTTTAATGGTGGTTACAACATCTCACCCCGAATTTCCCCCGATGGATCGACGCTGCTGTACGTTGCAAGACGAGACGGCGCGTTTCGAATCGCATCTCTGAACTTGTCCACTGGTGCCGAAGCCTTGCTGACTGATGGTCGTGACGATCAGTCGCCCAGCTTTGCGCCCAACGGAATGCAAGTGCTCTACGCCGCCATCCAAAATGGCCGTAGCGTGCTGGCAGGTGTGTCAAGCGATGGACGCGTGCGACAAACGCTTTCGGTACTGAACGGGGAAATACGTGAACCGACTTGGGGCCCATTCATTACCCGATAACACGTGTGACTCTCTTTGCAAAGGAACTATCATGAAGTCGCGCATTGCCAAAAGCCTAACCATCGCCGCTCTGGCTGCCGCCCTGGCAGCTTGCAGCTCCGTCCCTCTCGACGATAAAGCGGGTCAGGGTGGAGGCGCTGGCCAAGGATCTTCGGCCTCTGGCCAAATCCTTGATCCTTTCAACCCCCAAAGCATCCTGGCGCAACAGCGCTCGGTGTACTTTGATTTCGACAGCTACACCGTGTCGGACCAATACCGTGGCCTGGTCGAAACCCATGCCAAGTATCTGGCTTCGCACCAACAGCAAAAGATCAAGATCGAAGGCAACACCGACGAACGCGGCGGTGCTGAGTACAACCTGGCCCTCGGCCAGCGTCGTGCCGACGCCGTGCGTCGCATGATGACCCTGCTGGGCGTCAGCGACAACCAGATCGAAACCATCAGCTTCGGCAAGGAAAAGCCGCGCTCGACGGGTACGACTGAAGCCGACTTTGCTGAAAACCGCCGCGCCGATATCAACTATCTGCGCTAAGATTTTCGCTTAGTCTGGAGCCCTACCTCGCGTCGGGACGGCCAGCCGGCCGTCCCGACGTTTGTTTTTATACCCGGGAATATTCATGCGCGATTACGTTCTGTCCCTGCGTCCCCTGATTGTGGCCACTGGCCTGGCGCTTGCCGCCCTCACGGCCCCCGCTCACGCTTTTTCCGACGATGAAGCCCGCAAGGCCATCCTGGATTTGCGCCAGCAGGTGCAGCAGCAGAACGAGCAAAGCCAACGCGCCAAGCTGCAACTGGCCGACCAGATCCAGTCGTTGCAGCAGGAAATCGCCCAACTGCGCGACCAGCTTGAACTGGTATCGCGCCAGCAACCGAGCGCCAAGCCGGGCACCGCCCCGGGCAGCGCCAATCCGCCGGGAGCCTCCGCCGGCGATCCCCAGGAACAGACCGCCTATGACGGCGCGATGGACCTGTTCCGCAAGGGCCAATACAAGGAAGCGGCCGAATCGCTGGCCGCCTTCACCGCGCTTTATCCCAACAGCCAGCTCGCGCCCAGCGCCCAGTTCTACCAGGGCAGCAGCCGCTATGCGCTGAAGGACTTCAAGGGCACCATCGAGCAACTGAACGCCATGGTCCAGAAGTCGCCGGATAACGCCCGTGCGCCCGACGCGCTGCTGATCATCGCCGGCAGCCAGATCGAACTGAACAACCGCGCCGGCGCCAAGACCACCTTGCAGCGCATTGTTCGCGACTACCCGACCACGCCGGCCGCCACCACGGCCAAGAGCCGGCTGCAACTGCTGCAGTAATGCGGCACGCCGCAAGCGCGGCAGGCGCTTACCGCCACATTCTTCGCCGCCGGGCGGGGCTCATCGCCCTGCTGCTGGCGGCGATTCTGTTTGCGCTGCTGATCGACTTCACCGTGGGCCCGTCCGGCCTGCCCTGGCGCGCGCTCTGGCAGACGCTGGCCGCGCCCGGCGACGCCGACCCGACCTATCGCGTGATCGTCTGGGACATCCGCCTGCCGTCCGCGCTGATGGCCGCGCTGGTGGGCATGGCGCTCGGCTTGGCCGGCGCCGAGATGCAGACCATTCTGAACAACCCGCTCGCCAGCCCGTTCACCCTGGGCGTGTCGTCGGCGGCCGCCTTTGGGGCGTCGCTGGCGATCGTGCTTCAGTTCGGATTGCCCGGCATTCCGGCCGGCTGGCTGATCGCCGCCAACGCCTTTCTGTTTGCCCTGCTGGCCGCACTGCTGCTGGACGCCGTGGCCCGCTGGGGCGGCATGAACACCTCTGGCGTCGTGCTGTTCGGCATTGCCATGGTGTTCACCTTCAATGCGCTGGTGTCGCTGGTGCAGTTCACGGCCAGCGCCGAGGCCTTGCAGAATCTGGTGTTCTGGACAATGGGCAGCCTCGCGCGTTCAAGCTGGACGACCGTGGGCGTGCTGGCGCTGGCGTTTGCAGTGGCGCTGCCGCCGGCCATGCGGCAATCGTGGAAGCTGACCGCGTTGCGGCTGGGCGAGGATCGCGCCGCGAGCTTTGGTGTGGACGTGCGCCGCGTGCGCGTGTCGGCGTTGGCGCGCGTGAGCCTGCTGTCCGCGCTGGCCGTGGCATTCGTGGGAACCATCGGTTTCATCGGGCTGGTCGCGCCGCACATTGCGCGGCGGCTGTTCGGCGAAGACCACCGCTTTTATCTGCCGGGCAGCGCGCTGGTGGGCGCCGTGATCCTGTCGCTGGCGTCCATTGCCTCCAAGAATCTGATGCCCGGCGTGGTGGTGCCCGTGGGGATCGTGACCGCGTTGGTCGGCATCCCCTTCTTCGTGTCCGTCGTGCTGCGCCGCCAATTGCCATGACAACACCGGCACACACGACCCAATCTTCCGGACTGACGGTGCAAGCGCTGACGGTGGGCTACGGGCGCGAAGACGTCCTGCACGACCTGTCGATCCCCCCGCTGGCGCCGGGCAAGGTGACGGCGCTGCTGGGACCCAACGGCAGCGGCAAGTCGACGTTGCTCAAGGCCCTGGCTGGTCTGGTGCGGCCCCGGACGGGCAACGCGGCGCTGGACGGGCTGGACCTGACCCGGCTGGACCACGGCGAGCGCGCGCGCCACGTGGTGTATCTGCCGCAGAGCCTGCCCGCGGCGGTTCACCTGCGCGTGTTCGAATCGGTACTGGTCGCGGCGCGCGCCAGCGACGCCGCGGCGGGGCCCGTTGATCTGCAGGCCATCGACCAACTGCTGGCGCGGCTGGGTATTGCACATCTGGCGTTGCACTATCTGGACGCCCTTTCCGGCGGACAAAAGCAACTGGTGGGCCTGGCGCAGGCGTTGATCCGCCATCCGCGCGTGCTGCTGCTGGACGAGCCGCTATCGGCCCTCGATTTGAACTATCAGTTCCACGTCATGCGGCTGCTGCGGCAAGAGACGCGAGAGCATGGCCTGATCAGCCTGATCGTCTTGCACGACTTGAACGTGGCCCTGCAGCACGCGGATCAGGCAGTGATGATTCACGAGGGGCGTCTGCACGCCGCGGGAGCGCCGGCGGACGTCATCACGCCGGATTCGCTGGCCGCCGTTTATGGCGTGGAGGCGCGGGTGGAATCGTGCTCGCAGGGGCGGCGGCAGGTGCTGATCGACGGGCTTCAGGCGCACCCCGGCTGACCGGGCCGGGCCGCAGCGCAGGCCGGGGTCTCCGGCCGCATGCTCGAATCCGAATCCCAGACCCAAAGATCAAACCGGGGCCTTCAGGCTCGCAGCGCCACGTCCGCAACCGGCGCGCCGGTCATGTCCGCCAGCTGGGCCGGCGTCAGGTTGAACACGGTGTGCGGGTGGCCGGCGGCGGCCCACAGGCTTTCGTAATTGAAGAGATCCGCATCCAGCAGCATCACGGGCTTGACCGCGTGGCCGATGGGGCAGACGCCGCCGATGGCGTAGCCGGTCATGTCGCGCACGAAACGCGCATCGGCCTTGGCCAGCGGGCCGACCTGCGCCGCGACCTTGGCTTCGTCCACGCGATTGGCGCCGCTGGCGATGACGAGCACCGGTGCGTCGTCGGTGGCGCGGCGAAAGATGATGGACTTGGCGATCTGGGCGACTTCGCAGCCCAGGCCCGCAGCCGCTTCCGCCGAGGTTTTGCCCGACTGGGGCAGCACCACCACGGGTTTGTCGTGCCCCATGTCCACCAGCAGGCGCGCAACGCGCTGGGCGGATTCCGGCAAGGCGGCGATGGATTCTGGCGACATCGTTGAAAACTCCGTTCAAGAAAACAGGCGCGCGGGCGAACTCCCGCCGGCGCGCCGCAGACGAGTGTATCAGCGTCCGGCACGCCCGCTGCGACGCGATGCCGGGCTAGAATGCGTGCCTGGCTTCACCTCCCGATCCACATGCGTTCCGAACCCGTTCTGCCCCTGCAAACCGCGTCCATCGGCGGTTACGCCATGTCCTACACCGAGTACGGCAGCGGCACGCCGCTGGTGCTGGTGCATGGCTCGCTGTCCGACGCCCGCTACTGGAAGTCGCAAATGGCGCCGCTGGGGCGTTCTTTCCGGGTGCTGGCCGTGTGCCTGCGCCGGTATTGGCCGGAGACCTGGGACGGCGAAGGCGGTGGATTTTCGGTCGAGCAGCATGCCAGCGACGTGCTGGAATTCATCGACACGGTGGCCGGCGGCCCGGCCCATCTGGTAGGCCATTCGCGCGGCGGGCGCGTCGCGCTGGAAGCCGCCCTGCGCCAGCCCGACTCGCTGCGCAGTCTTACTCTTGCGGACCCCGGCCTGTCGCTGCCAGGCTGCAAGGATGAACGCGGCGGCTTTCGTCAGCGCGCCCTGACGCTCATCCGGCAAGGCGACGTCGAAGAAGGGCTGGCCCTGTTCGTGGACACCGTGACCGGACCCGACACGTGGCAGCGCATGGTGCCGTGGTTCAAGGAGATGGTGCGCGACAACGTTGGCACGCTTTTCGCGCAAGTGGACGAGCAGCCCGACGCCTTGACGCCCGCGCAGATCGGCAGCCTGACGATGCCGGTGCTGCTGATCGGTGGCGCGCTCAGCCCGCCGCCATATCCGGCCGTGCTGGATGCGCTGGCGCAGTGGCTGCCGCAAGCCCAGCGCCTGGATATCGTGGGCTCATCGCACGGCATGAACCTGGGCAATCCGCGCGCCTTCAATGGCGCCATTCAGGAATTCCTCGGCGGATAACGGACGCGCCCGTCAGGGTTCGACCGACGGCGTGTGCTTCAGGCGGCGCAGCACAAAGGTGGAGCGGCTGTGCCGCACACCGCGCAGCTTGTACAGGCGCTTGCGCAGGAATTCCTCGTAGCCCTCCGTGCCCGCCACGGCGACCTTGATGAGGTAGTCGTATTCGCCCGTCACCAGGAACGCCTCGACCACTTCGGGCAGGCGGCTGATCTCTTCGCCAAAGCGCGCCAGCGTGTCGTCGTCGTGGTGCTCCAGCGTGACTTCGATCATTACCGTGTCCGGCAGCCCGAGCGCCTTCTGGTTCAGCAAGGCCGCATAGCCTTCGATCACGCCCGCCTCTTCCAAAGCCTTGACCCGGTTCCAGCACGGCGTCGGCGACAGGCCGACCATGTCGGCCAGCTTCAGATTGGTCAGCCGACCGTCCGCGCGCAGCGCGCGGAGGATCTTGCGGTCGGTTTCATCGAGTTTGGGCAATGTGGGCATCGTGGGCGATATGTGAAGACAGAATCCCTGCAAGATCGGATTCTACAGAAAGAAGATTCTTAAGATTGCCGCAAACAGGCGGGAATCAGGAAACCTATTTTGCGCGTGGGCACGTAGACTTTCCCCAAGGCGCGCACCTATCCCGCACGCCCCGATTCGGCGCTTTCGCTGCGGCACAACCCGGCGGGTGCGCCGGCAGTTCCCACGCAGCAAGCCCGCGCGCCGATCCGCGCGGCCGGAAATCATGCCCAACACAGCAGCACCCGCAAAACCCGGTCTCGGCCTGTCCGGCGCCGTCATGCTCTTCAGCGCTCCGGCGCTATTCGCTTCAAACATGGTCGCAGCCCGCTGGGCCCACGACGCCAACCTTCCCCCCGTTTTCCTCGCGTTCGGCCGCTGGCTGATTGCCCTTCTGATCCTCTTGCCGTTCGCCCTCCCCGCGCTGCGCACGCATCGCCGGGCGCTGTGGCGCGGCTTGCCGGCGCTGTTGCCCTTGGCCGTGCTGGGCATGGGCGTGGCGGTGGCGCCGCAGTACATCGGCGCGCAGACCACCAGCGCCACCAATATCGCGCTGATCTTTTCGTGCAGCCCGCTGCTGGTGACGCTGCTGGAAGCCGTGATCTGGCGCAAGCCGCTGTCCGCGCCGCGCGCGGCCGGCCTTGCGCTGGCGCTGGGCGGTGTGCTGGTGGTGCTGACACGCGGTGACGCCAATGTGCTGGCCCGGTTGGCGTTCGGACAAGGCGACTTGTGGGTGCTGCTGGCGGCCACCGGGTGGGCGTTCTACACGGTGCTGCAAAAGCGTCTGACCCTGCCGGCGGTGCCCGACAGCGCGCGGCTAGCGACCATGATGCTGGGTGGCGCGCTGGCGCTGGCGCCGTTCGCGGGTATTGAAGCGGCCGCCGGCATGGCGCCTCCCTGGACGGACCCGCGCCTGGCGGTGGTGCTGCTGTTTCTGGCAGTGGTGCCTAGCCTGGGCGCATATTACGTGTACGGCCGGCTAATCAGCGTGGCCGGCCCCGCGACCGCGGGCCTGTCGATGTTCCTGGTGCCGGTCTACGCCGCGCTGCTGGCCTGGCCGCTGCTGGGCGAGGCGCCGCAGCTCTTTCATGCATACGGCTTTGCGATGATCCTGCTGGGCGTGAAGCTGGCCGCGTCGCGGCTGCGCCCGGCGACGGCCGCAGCCGCCGCCTGAAACGCTGTTGCCTGAAACGCTGCGGCCGGAAAACCAGCCGCAGGGGAATCAGCGGCCCGCGCCCTGCGCCGCCATGATTTCCTGCGCCACCTGACGCGGCGCTTCGGCGTAGTGCTTGAACTCCATCGTGTACGTCGCGCGGCCCTGCGTCAGCGACCGCAGCGACGTCGAATAGCCGAACATCTCGGCCAGCGGCACTTCGGCGCGTACGACCTTGCCGCCGCCGCCCGCGATGTCTTCCATGCCCTGCACCATGCCCCGGCGCGACGACAGGTCACCCATGACGTTGCCCGTGAAGTCCTCGGGCGTCTCGACCTCGACCTGCATCATGGGTTCCAGCAGCACCGGATCGGCGCGCCGCATGCCTTCCTTGAATGCCATCGAACCGGCCATCTTGAACGCGTTTTCGTTCGAGTCGACGTCGTGGTACGAGCCGAAGAACAGCGTCGCCTTCACGTCCACGACCGGGTACCCCGCCAGCACGCCGGCGTTGAGCGCTTCGCGGATGCCCTTGTCCACTGCCGGAATGAACTCGCGCGGCACGACGCCGCCCTTGATGGCGTCGACGAACTCGTAGCCCTTGCCCGCTTCCTGCGGTTCAAGCTTGAGCACCACGTGGCCATATTGCCCGCGGCCGCCCGATTGCTTGACGAACTTGCCCTCGACCTCGTTGCAGGCCTTGCGGATGGTCTCGCGGTACGCCACCTGCGGCTTGCCCACCGTGGCTTCCACGTTGAATTCACGCTTCATGCGGTCGACCAGGATCTCCAGGTGCAGCTCGCCCATGCCGGAGATGATGGTCTGCCCGGACTCTTCATCGGTGCGCACGCGGAACGACGGGTCTTCCTGCGCCAGGCGGCCCAGCGCGATGCCCATCTTTTCCTGGTCGGCCTTGGTCTTGGGTTCCACGGCCTGCGAGATGACGGGCTCGGGAAAGACCATGCGTTCAAGGATGATGATGTGCGACGGATCGGTCAGCGTGTCGCCGGTGGTGACGTCCTTGATGCCCACGGCCGCGGCGATGTCGCCCGCGTAGACTTCGGTGATTTCGCGGCGCTCGTTGGCATGCATCTGCAGGATGCGGCCCAGGCGCTCCTTCTTTTCCTTGATGGGGTTGTAGACCGAGTCGCCGGATTTCACCACGCCGGAATACACGCGGAAGAACACGAGCTGCCCCACGAACGGATCGGTCATGATCTTGAAGGCGAGCGCGGAGAACGGCTCGTTGTCGGTCGGGTGGCGCTCGATTTCGTTGTCGCGCTGGTCGTGGCCCTTGATGGCGGGCACGTCCACCGGCGACGGCATGTAGTCGATGACTGCATCCAGCATCGCCTGCACGCCCTTGTTCTTGAACGCGCTGCCGCACAGCATCGGCACGATCTCATTGGCGATCGTGCGGGCGCGCAGGCCTTCCTTGATTTCCGCTTCGGTCAAGGCTTCGCCGGACAGGTATTTTTCAAGCAGGGTTTCATTGGCCTCGGCGGCCTTTTCCACCATCTTGTCGTGCCACTTCTGCGCCTCGTCCTGCATGGCTGCGGGAATGTCCACGTACTGAAATTTCACGCCCTGGCTGGCGTCGTCCCAGATGATGCCTTTCATCTTGACGAGGTCGATCACGCCTTCGAAGTGGTCTTCGGCGCCGATCGGCAACTGGATGGGCACGGCGTCGCCCTTCAGGCGCTCGGCGATCTGGCGCTGCACGCGCAGGAAGTCCGCGCCCACGCGGTCCATCTTGTTGACGAAGGCCAGGCGCGGCACCCGGTACTTGTTGGCCTGGCGCCAGACGGTCTCGGACTGCGGCTGCACGCCGCCCACGGCGTCATAGACCATGACGGCGCCGTCGAGCACGCGCATGGAACGTTCGACTTCGATGGTGAAGTCGACGTGGCCCGGCGTGTCGATGATGTTGATGCGGTGTTCGGGGTAGTTGCCCGCCATGCCTTTCCAGAAGGCGGTGGTGGCGGCCGACGTGATGGTGATACCGCGTTCCTGCTCTTGTTCCATCCAGTCCATCACCGCGGCGCCGTCATGGACTTCGCCGATCTTGTGGGTGATGCCGGTATAGAAGAGGATGCGCTCGGTGGTCGTCGTTTTGCCTGCATCAATATGGGCGCTGATGCCGATATTGCGATAAAGCTCGATGCGCGTCTTGCGGGTCATGGCCTCTTCCTACGGTTGGATGAAGATGCGTAAATATTACGCGCCGTGCGGCAAGATACAAGCCAAGAACGGGCCGCTGAAGGGTCTTTGCGAGGGCAATGAGTTTGCCCCCGCCATACCAACGTATAAGCGCATGCGCGGCGCATAAAAAAGCCCCTCCGACGGAGGGGCCGTGGCGCATACGGCGGCGCGCAGCGCGCACCACTTTGGCGCGCAATTACTTCTTGTCTTCCTTGACGCGATACACCAGCACGGCGGTGGTGGCCAGCGACAGCACCTTGGCGGTGACGCTGCCCAGCAGCAGGCGCGACAGGCCGCTGCGGCCGTGGCTGCCGATGAAGATCAGGTCGCAGCCGGCGTCGGTGGCGGCCTGAACGATGCCGTCGGCGACGTTGAAGTTGGACACCGCGCGCGCATCGGCTTTGACGCCGGCAGTGTCGGCGCGGTCGATGATCTGCTTGAGGTACTTGTCGGCTTGCTCGGCGGAGGCCTTTTCGTAGTCTTCGTCGGTGATGGCATAGGCTGCGGCCATGCCGTCAAAACCGATGGTGGCCGCGAACGGCTGCGTCACGTAGAGGGCGACGACTTCGGCGCCAACCGAGCGCGCGAAGCAGATACCTGCGTTGGCGGCTTGCGCCGAGAGCGGAGAACCGTCGGTGGGAATCAGGATCTTCTTGAACATCTTGCCTGCTCCTGTTTTAAAGGAATCTTTATGCTACCGGAAAGCCGCCGGGTCCACATCCGTCGAACCGGCGGCCTTGACGAGGGTCAAGGCCGGGTTTATCCCAACTGCTGGGCAGCCGCGAACAGGTTCGTGCAGCGGGTGCCGGTGCGGCAGTATGCCAGGACCGGGCCCGGCAGGGTGCGCAGCAGTTCCGCAAAGCGCGCGACGTCGGCGGCCGTCATGGCGCTTCCCACGACGGGCTGGTATTCGATCTGCAGACCGGCTTCCTGCGCGGCGCGCGACACGTCGGCGGCGGTGGGCTGGTCAGGACCGCCCTCGAAATCGGGGCGGTTGATGATGACGCTCTTGTAGCCGGCGGCGGCCACGTCGGCCATGTCGTCGGGACCCAGTTGCGGGGCGACGGCAAAGTTCTGGGTGAGAGGCTTGATGGGTGCGGACATGACGGTTCCTTCGGTGACTGGCGATGTGGCTCGGAATTATTGATTGTAGGACCCGTTCTGCGCGAAAAGTTTTTCCAGTTCGGCCCAGATTCCCCGGTGGTCGGCAACGGATACCGAAAAGCGCAGCATGGTGGACGGCGCCTGCGTCGGCGAAAACAACGTGCCGGGCGCCAGCAGCAGGCCGCGGTCAGCGGCTTCGCGCGCCAGCACCTCGGAATCGCGCCCGCAATCGGCCCAGACGAACATGCCCCCGTGCGGCTCGTGCGGGATGGTCAGGCCCAGTTTCAGCAGCCCTTTCATGCACCGCTGGCGCGCGTCATCGACCCGGTGCCGCACGCGCTCGATATGCCGCCGGTACTGCCCTTCCATGAGGACGCGGTGCACGACGCGCTCGCCGAGTTCGGGCGAGGTCAGACCCGCCAGCATTTTCAGGTCGGCCAGCTTCTGCAGCAGTTCGGAATTGGCGGCCAAATAGCCGACACGAAGACTGGCCGCCAGCATCTTGGAATAGCCGCCCACGTAGATGACGCGGTTAAGCCGGTCCAGCGCGGCGAGCTTGATGGCGCCTCCCGGATGCAGCTCGCCGTAGGTGTCGTCTTCGACCACCATGAAATCGTGGCGCTCGGCGATGCGCAGAATGCCGTAGGCCGCTCCCGCGGACAGGGTGTGGCCAGTGGGATTGTGGACCGAGCCATTGATGATGAAGAGCTTGGGCTTGTGCTGCGCGGCCAGTTGCTCGAGCAGGTCGAGATCGGGGCCGTCCGGGCCGCGCGGCACGCCGATCAGGCGGGCGCCAAAGGCCGCCAGCCGGCCGAAGATCACGAACCAGGCCGGATCCTCGACCAGGACGGTATCGCCCGGCTTGACCAGATGGCGCGCGATGAGGTCCAGCCCGTGGGTGACGCCGTTGGTCGTGAGCAGGTTGAGCTCGGGATGGGCGGGCACGCCCTCGTTCTGCAGGACCGCCGCAATCTGCTGGCGCAGCGGCGCGAAGCCCTGGGGGCTGCCGTAGCTGACGAGGTTGGCGCGCACCGAGCGGCCCACGGCGCGCACGGCCCCCGCCACCATGTCGGGATCCAGCCAGTCTGCGGGCAGCAAGCCCGCGCCGCCCGGCATGCCCGGCGCGGTCGATTCCCGGAACATGCTGCGCAGCAGCCACGCGATGTCGACCCGCGCGGGCGGCGCGAGCGTGCTGGGCGCGGCCGCGGCCACTGCCGTCAGCGGGCCGCTGCGCGCCTTTACGAAAAACCCCGCGCCCCGGCGCGACTGCACCAGCCCGCGCGCCACGAGGCGGTCGTAGGCTTCGACGACGGTAAAACGGCTGACGCCCGACTGTTCGGCCATTTTGCGGATGGACGGCAGGCGCGTGCCGGGCCGCAGGCCCTGCTCGTCAATGCGGCGGGCCAGGCCATCGGCCAGTTGCGCCACCAGCGTGGCATCGGCCTGGCGCACGGGCTGCCAAGGCAGGGAAGAAGGGGGGGAGTGAGCAACTGTCATGGAGATTTGACCAGGCCAGTGATTAAAGTGACTGCAAAGGTGTACCGGTACTGTACTGACGGCTGTGCGTAGAGTGACAGCAATGCCGCAAACCTGCAACCGCAGGCGCTGCGGCCATGTCACTTTTTACGGTGCCGTCATGTCCCGTCCCGCGCTTTATGCCACGCCTTCGGCCGCCTCCGCCGCCTCGACTTCCCTCTGGGAGGGATACGGCTACGGTTTCCTGGGCGTGCTGGTGTTTTCGCTGACCCTGCCAATGACCCGCGTGGCGGTGGCCGAGTTGTCGCCCTTGCTGGTCGGATTGGGCCGTGCGCTCATCGCCGCCCTGCCCGCCATCGCCCTGCTGTGGCTCACCCGAAGCCGCCGGCCCAACCGGCAGGAATGGCCGGGCGTGATTCTGGCAGCGCTGGGCATCGTCGTGGGTTGGCCGCTGGCCTCGTCGATGGCGATGCAGACGGTGCCCTCGTCGCAGGGCGCTGTCTTCAACGGCCTGCTGCCGCTATCCACCGCCGCCTTTGCCGCCCTGCGTAGCGGCGAGCGTCCGTCCGCCGCCTTCTGGGGCTGGGCCGTCGCCGGCGCCGCGCTAGTCACCGCCTATGCGCTGCGCCAGGGCGAAGGCACGCTGACGGCCGGCTACCTGTGGCTGCTGGTGGCGGTGGTGCTGGGCGGAATGGGGTACGCCGAGGGTGCGCGGGCCTCGCGCACGCTGGGCGGTTGGCGCACAATATGTTGGGCGCTGACCATCAGCGCACCGGTGGTTGCCCTGCCCGTCGGCTGGATGGCGGCGCAGCAGCCCCACTGGCCCAGTTCCGATGTGGTTGCCGCCTTCGCCTACCTGGCTTTCGGCTCAATGTTCCTGGGATTTTTCGCCTGGTATCGCGGCTTGGCCGCCGGCGGAATTGCCCGGGTCGGACAAGTGCAATTGCTGCAACCCTTCCTTACCGTCGTGGCCGCTGCTTTGCTGTTTGGCGAAACCGTGGAGGCGACGACGTTCGTGTTTGCCGCCGCCGTGATCGCCGTTATTGCCGGCGGACGCCGCGCCATCGTAAGGACCCCGACATGAACCTGTTTCCCGCCAATTGGGCCGACGTCCCGCTGGCCTCGCTTTCCCTCCTGGGTCCGCTGGCGCTGTTTGCACTGGTCAGTTCAATCACGCCCGGCCCCAACAACGTGATGCTGGCGTCGTCGGGCCTGAACTTCGGATTCCGGCGCAGCGTGCCGCACCTGCTGGGCGTGAATCTGGGCTTCACGCTGATGATTTTTCTGGTCGGTGTGGGCCTGGGCTCGGTGTTTCAACAGACCCCTGTCCTCTACACCATCCTGAAGTATGCTGGCGCGGCCTATCTGCTTTACCTCGCCTGGAAGATCGCCACCTCGGGTCCGCTGGACGAGGGCGAGGCGCGCGGCAAACCGTTCACGTTCCTGCAGGCCGCCGCCTTCCAGTGGGTCAATCCCAAGGCCTGGGTGATGGCGGTGGGCGTGGTGGCCACCTATACGCCGCAAAACGGATTCTTTGCCAATCTGGTGATCGCGACGCTGGTCTGCGGCATCGTCAACCTGCCCAGCATCGGCATCTGGGTGACGTTCGGTACAGCCCTGCGCCGCGTCCTGCACCGGCCCGCCGCGATCCGCGCCTTCAATGTGGGCATGGCTCTGCTGCTTGTCGCCTCGCTGTATCCGGTCGCGCTGGAACTGCTGCACTGAACAGCGGCTCAGGCCAGCAATCCCACCACGACGGCCGGCGTGACCAGCACGTTGAACAGGCCCGCCATCACCATCACCAGGCCCGCGACCGCGCCTTCTTCGGCGGCAAGCTCGCGGGCCTTGGCCGTGCCGGCGCCATGTGCGCCCATGCCAAACAGCGCGCCGCGCGCCAGCGCCGAGCGCAGCGGCAGCCAGCGGCACATGAGCTGGCCGATGGCCGCACCGAAGACGCCCGTGACGATGACGAAGACCGCCGTCAGGTCAGGCACCCCGCCCACGTGGGAAGACACCGCGATCGCGAACGGCGTGGCGACCGAGCGCGGCAGCAGGCTGAGCCGCAGGTCCGGCGGCAAGTCCAGCAGGCTGCCCAGCAACCACGCGCTGATGCCCGCGATGCCGCTGCCCACGGCCACGCCCGCGGCCAATACCGGCCAGTACCGCCGGATCAGCGCCCGCTGCTCGTAGAGCGGCAGCGCGAACGCCACGATGACCGGGCCCAGCATGGCCATCAGCCAGTGCGAGCCGGACATGTAGTCGCGATAGCCGGTATGCAGCAGGATGGCCAGCGTCAGCAGAAGCGCGGGCGCGACGACCAGGGTGGATGTCCACCAATAGGCGAAGCGGCGGTAGAACAGGCGCGCGCAGACATACGCGGCGACGGTGGCCGCCGGCCAGAACAGCAGGTTGAATTCAGGCCGCACGGCGGTTCATCCAGCGATAGCAAAGATCGATCGTCAGCGCCGTGCCGGCCATGACAAGCGCCGTGCCGAGCAGGATCACGGCGAGCAGCTTCACGCCGAGCAGGCCGAGAAATTCGCGGTGGTCCAGCAACGACATCACCGCCGGCACGAAGAACAGCAGCATTTCCCCCAGCAGCCAGCTCGCCCCGCGCTGCACGTTGCGCACGCGCAATCGCCGCGTCGCCAGCAGGATCAGCACCAGCGCCATTCCGATGACGCCGCCTGGCACCGGCATCCCTGAGGCCTGCGCCATTGCCTGGCCCAGCACGGAAAAAAGGACGATCAATGCAATCTGCAGCAAACGGCTGCGGCGCAGCGCGCTGCGGATGAGGACGGAATAGCGAAAGCGGGGCATGAGACGAAGATCCAGCGGCAAGCCCTTGTTTTACGCTTCATAGGCGCATAGATAAAATGAATTCGATGAATCCCATTTATTCCAAACTGGCATAGCGATGGAACTGCGAACGTTGCGCGCGTTGGTGGAGGTCGTCAGACAAGGCGGTTTCTCCCAGGCGGCCAAAGTGATCCACGCGACCCAACCCACGATCAGCAAGGCCGTTCGACAGCTAGAGGTCGAGCTGGGCATGCTCTTGCTGGACCGGCAGGCGCAGCCGCTGCGGCTGACGGCCGCGGGCGAGATCGTGTATCGGCGCGCCCTGAACATGCTGGCCGAACGCGACGACCTGAACGCCGAGCTGGATGACCTGAAGGGCCTGAAGCGGGGTGTGCTGCGCCTGGGCCTGCCGCCGCTGGGCAGCAGTTCGCTGTTTGCGCCGATGTTCGCGCGCTTTCGCAGCCGCTATCCGCGCATCGAGATCAGCCTGGTCGAACACGGCAGCCGCCGCCTTGACGAAATGGTGATGGCCGGTGAAATCGAACTGGCGGGATCGCTCAAACCCGTGCCGGACCACTTCGAATGGCAGCCCGTCGCGCGCGAACCGCTGGTGGCGCTGATGCCCGCCGATCACCCACAGGCCCGCGCCGAGTCGGTGGGGCTGCACGACCTGCGCGACTCGCCCTTCGTGCTGTTCGAAACAGGGTTCGCCCTGAACCGCATCATCCACGACGCGTGCCAACGGGCGGGGTTCGTCCCGACCATCGCCGCGCGCAGCGGTCAGATCGATTTCATCGTGGCGCTGGTGGCGGCGGGGCTGGGCGTGGCGTTTCTGCCGCGCATGAAGGCCAACGAGGAACTGCATGCGAGCGTGGCTCGCGTGCCTTTGCGTGATTCGGGGACGGACTGGGAGATGGTCCTGGTGTGGCGCCGTGGCGGTTATCTGTCGTATGCCGCGCAGGCATGGCTGGCGTTGACGCGCGAGGTCCACCCGGGCGCCGCCTGATGGCGGGCCGCGCCCGGACCGGCAAACATCGGGACAAACTTCCGGCGCCCGCGCCGGAGTATGCTGATGCCGGAACCCGGCCCGACTTGCCGGGTCAGATCATTCATGCCCGCCCTGCCCCGACTCTCCGCCCGCCGCCTGTTTGCCGCCGCCGTGCTTGCCGCCGCCGGCGTGGTCGGCTGCTCCCAACTGGATTCCTGGCAGCGCCAGACCATTTTTTCGCCACAGTCCGAGCCGCAATCCTGGTGGCGGGACCCTGCCGCGGGAACGCAGGTCTACGACCTGACGCTCGACAACGGCGACAAGATCCGCGCCTGGTATCTGGCCAGCCCCAAAAAAGGCGCCCCCACCGTGCTGTATCTGCACGGCGCGCGCTGGAACCTGAATGGCAGCGCATTCCGCATCGATGGCTGGAGCCGCATGGGGTATTCCATACTGGCGATCGATTACCGCGGCTTCGGTGCGTCCACGCCGCGTCTGCCCTCTGAAGACAGCGCGCTAGAGGACGCCATGGCGGGACTGAAGGAACTGGCGCGCCTGCAGCCCGATCCGGCGCGCCGCTTTGTGTACGGACACAGCCTGGGCGGCGCAATTGCCATCGACCTGGCCTCACGTCCCGAGCAACCGGATTTCGCGGGCCTGATCGTGGAATCCAGTTTCACCAGCATCGGCGCCATGCTGGCCACGCTGCGCTGGGGCAACGTGCCCGGCGCCAGCCTGCTCGTCACGCAGCCGTTCGCATCCGTGGACAAGCTGGCCCAGTTGCACACGCCCATGCTGTTCATGCACGGCACGGCCGACCGCGTGGTGCCTCACACCATGAGCGACGAACTCTTTGCCGCTGCCCGCAACGTGGCGCCGGAATTGAAGCGGCTGGTGAAAATAGAAGGCGCCTCGCATTCGGGCGCCTTCCGCAGCGGCACGCAGTACGAGACCGCTGTCAGAACCTTCATGCAGGACGCCAGCCAGGCATACGAGCGCAAGAAGGGTTGAAGAGACGTCAGACGCCGGCGGCAGCGGCGCCGCTGCGGCGGGACAGCCACGCGATCACGCGGGGACGGCTGCGGTCGTACGCCAGGTTGTAGAAGAACGCGTAGGGCAGATAGAACAGCACCAGCGCGATGTCCAGCACGAAGGCTTCCCACAGGCTGATGCTGAGCCACCAGGCCGCCAGCGGAATCACGATCAGGATCAGGCCGAACTCGAAGCCGAACGCGTGCAGTACGCGGATGCGGAACGTACGGGTCCAGCCGAAGCGGTTTTCGACACGGTCGAAGCCAGCGTTGTAGATCATGTTCCAGACCAGCGCGATCCAGGCGATGACCGCGGTCAGCACGCCCATTTCGAACAGCGACTTGCCCATGGCCCACGCGGCCACGGGCGCACACAGGCCGATGGCGATAATCTCGAACAAGAAGGCGTGGATGAAACGTTCTTTTAGGGTTTTCTTGGCTTGGGTCATGACCCACCTGCGGTCGATTGCTGAAGAGTGACCGCATTGTCCGCGACATTTCCGGTACGAAAAAGATAATATCCATCGGAAAAACCGATACACCTACCGCCGGGCTACTTATGCGCCACTCACTCGAATCCCTCGCCGCCTTCGCCCAGGTCGCCTCTGAAGGCTCGTTCTCGGCTGCGGCCCGCAAGCTGGGCAAGAGCCAGTCCACCATCAGCGAGACCATCGCCAATCTCGAGGTGGACCTGAACGTCGCGCTGTTCGACCGCCGTCAGCGCCAGCCTTCCCTGACCGCCGCCGGCAAGGTGCTGCTGGGGCAGGCCTTGCAGGTGCTGGCCGCCAACGATCGCCTGAACCGCAGCGCCAGCCAGTTATCCGAAGGCCTGGAACCCCGGCTCACGGTCGTGCTGTCCGACACGTTCCAGTCGCGCACGTTCGAGGCCATGCTGAGCCAGATCGACGCGCGCTATCCGGCGCTGCGCTTCGAATGCCTGATCGCGGAATACGAGGATGTGGTGGCACTGGTGCAGCAGGGCCGCGCGCACGTCGGGCTGATGGCGGCGCAGGAAAGCTATCCGCCGGACGTCGCGCACGCGTGCCTGGCGGAACGCTCCGAAATCGTCCTGTGCGTGGGGCGCTCGCATCCGCTGGCTACTTTGCCGTCGGTCACGGCCGATCACCTGAAGACCGAACGCGAGCTGCGACTGAGCACCTACGAACTGGACGACAAGGAGGCCACGCCGGCCCATTCGACGTGGTCGGCGCCGGGCTATCTGATGCTGTTGGAAATGGCCAGCCTGGGCTTCGGCTGGACCGAGCTGCCGCGCTGGATGATCCAGCGCTTCGGCCGCGACCAGCTCGTGGAATTGAAGGTGCCGGGTTGGCCGCGCCACATCCATGTCGACGCGGTCTGGTCCACGCGCCGCGCGCTGGGACCAGCGGGCGCCTGGCTGCTGGAAAGCCTTACGCAGGGATAGCGCGCGCCGCCACGGGCAACACGGGCTCCGCGTGCGTCAATGCCAGGCGCGTGATGCTGACGCCATTGGCGCGCAGCCATTCACCCAGCTTCGGATCGGCCAGCACGTCGAATTCGGCGCGCCGCTGGCGAGCCATGGCGCTGCCCCGCTCGCTGCCCAGTGCCGGATGACACATGACGAGATCGCCTTCGCGCGCGTTGAACAGCCAGGTCTGCAAGAAGTGCGCGTAGCGGCGCTTGCCGCCGTCGAACGCATAGACGCCCAGCAGCCGCCTGTTGGTCCGCAAGCCGCTTGAACGGGCCTCGCGCACCAGCGCCGACGCCCCCAACGCGCCGATCACGCGCGCCTTCACCGACTCCCTCAGCGGCATCCCGCACTGCATGCCGGGCGCGGTCTGGCGCAGCCAGGGCGCCTGCGCGCGCGCCTGCGTGCCATAACGTCGCGCCATTAATGCCAGCAAGCGCTGGCGGATGCCGGGCAGCTGATGCACATGCTGGTGTCCATCCACATAGTCCGGCGCCCGGCCGAACGCCGCCTCGAACGCATCGAACTGCCGGACAAGCTGCGCCTCGACCCACGCCGCGTCGAGCAGGCCCGCGTAGGCCTTGAGGATCAGCGCGCCCAACGCGGGCATCGGTTCGGCGCCCGCGCGCAACGTTTCCGACAGATTCAGGTGCAGGCCGATGTCCACATCCAACGCGGCGAGCCGCGGCGCGTTGGCCGCGAAGGTGGGTCCCAGCGTCAGGCAACTGACCGCACTGACGCGCCCCATGCCGGCCAGCGCAATCATGCCCTCGTCGACATCCGCATTCATGCCAAAATCATCACCGCACACCACGACGCGTTTGCTCATCGCCGCCTCTCCGTCTTTCTGTCCGCCACATCCCACATGCGTGCCCTCATCCGGCAAATCAGCCTTTTCATCGCCGTCGGTTGCGCCGCCGCGGCAACGCATTGGGCCGTTGCCGTGGGCTGCGTCGAAGCGTTCGGCGCCCCCCCGCTGGCGGCCAACCTGATCGGCTGGATGGTCGCCTTCGTGGTGTCCTTCAGCGGCCATTACCGGCTCACGTTCCGACATTCGCCCATCCCCTGGACCGTAGCGGCCCGTCGTTTCCTTTTCATTTCAGCGATCGGCTTCTTGATCAATGAAACGGCCTACGCCTGGCTGTTGCACGCCACCGACGTGCCGTACGACACGCTGCTGGCGCTGATTCTGATCGGCCTGGCGTTCGCGACATTCATCGCTAGCCGGCTGTGGGCGTTCCGGCACAAAGCCGGTTCTTAAGCGCCGCGTCCGCCTGCAGTAACCACATTGCATGCCGGGCACTGGCGACGGCAGGCTTCACGCCTTGCAGCGGCGCGTAGACCGCGCCGTCGCCATGATTGCCCCACACCCAGAACTGCGAGCCCTCGGGCGCCGCGCACAAGCGGGCATTGAACTGGGCCGCGCTGACCAGCACCTGCGCCCCGGTGACCGGATCGAACTTGGCGGCGTCGTACAGTTCCTTGCGCCAGTTGTCGCGCACCGGCACTTCAGGATTGCGCCAGTCGTCCACGACCCACGTGGGCCGCGGCGCACGCGCGTACAGCGCCAGATCGAAGGGGTAGGCGTGCAGCGAGACAAAGGTGTCGTCCGGCCGCGCCTCCTGCCGCACCAGCGTGGCCAGCGGCGCGGCGCTGCCTCGGGCATTGAACGCCGCAACACCCACCGCGATGACGCAGATTCCCGCCGCGACGGCGGCGCTGATGCGCACCAGCCGCGGCGTCATCACGCCGGTCTGGCCACGCCACGCCGACAGGATGACCTCGGCCAGCAGAAAGGCCAGCGGCGCCAACGCCGGCAACACATAGCCGACCAGCTTGGAATGCGGCAATGAAAAGAACACCACCACCACGGCGAACCACACCGCCGCCAGGCGCCGCAGGCTGCGCGCGGGACCGGGTGCCCAGTAGGCGCGGCGCAGGATGCCGCCGCCCCACAATGACCACGGCAGGCTCAGGCCAGCCAGCACCGGCAGGTAGAACCAGAACGGCTGGGCGTTGTTGAAGCCGCTGGCGGCGAAGCGCTGGAAATGCTGATAGACGAAGAAATAGTCGTAGAAGCCGGGATACCGCACCTGCATCAGCACGAACCACGGCGCGGCGACGGCCACGAACACCAGCAGCGCCGGCGGCCAGAACAGTGCCGCCAGCCCGTGCCACCGCCGTTCCCAGACCAGCCAGAGCAGCAGGATGGCGCCCGGCAGCACCAACCCGATCAGCCCTTTGGCCAGCACGGCCAGCGCGGCCAGCGCCGCGGCAGCGACGGACATCCCGCGCGCCCCTTCCCCGCGTTCGACGCGCAGCGCGGTTTCAGCGGCGGCCAGGACGCACAGCGTGATGAGGCCCGCAACCAGCATATCCAGGTTGGCAAACTGCGCGCCCCCATAGAAGAACGGCATGGTGCAAAGCGCCAGCACGGTCAGCGTGGCGGCAAACGCATCGCGATGACGCCGCACGAAAACGTACAACCCGGCGGCAGCGCCCCAGGCGGCCAGCCAAGACGGCACGCGCGCCGCCCACGGATGCACGCCGAACACCGAGAACGACAGCTCGGTCAGCCAGTAGTACAGCGGCGGCTTGTGAAAGTAAGGCATGCCGTCCAGCAGCGGCACGGCGTGTGAGCCGCTGCGCAGCATGTCCCAGGCCACGCCGGCATAGCGCCCTTCATCGGGCAAGGTCAGCGGCCGCATCCACGCCAGCCAGGCCAGCCAGATGCCGACGGCCAGCAAGAACCGTCCTGTCGGCGGGGTCCATTCGGAGCGCGCCGGTGTGCTGTAGTCCGCCATCATCAGCCCTGCGCCTTGCCAGCGGGTCGGCCGCGGCTGCGCCGCACGACGAACAGCGGACGGCCCTTCACCTCGTCGAAGATGCGGGCCACGTATTCGCCCACCACGCCCAGCGAGATCAGATTGACGCCCGCAAAGAACAGCACCGCGGTGACGATGGTCGTCCACCCGGAGACAGCGTTGCCGGACATCAGGTAATCACCCACGAGAAAGGCCGCATAGGCCAGCGCCAGCACGGCAAACGCCACGCCCACCAGGCTGACCATGCGCAGCGGCCACGTCGTGAATGCCGTCAGGCCGTCAAGCGCCAGGCGAAAAAGGCGCAGCCCGCTATAGGTGCTGGTCCCGTGCATGCGCTCGTCCGGCGTGTAGGGCACGGCCTCGCCCTTGAAGCCGACCCAGGCATACAGGCCCTTCATGAAGCGGGTGCGCTCGGGCAGCGCGATCAGCGCATCGACCACGCTGCGGTCCATCAGCCGGAAGTCGCCGGCGTGCGCTGGCACCTGCACGCCGCGTGCGTTGCTGAGCAACTGATAAAACCAGCGCGCGCCCGAGCGCTTGAGCCAGGATTCGTCGGCGCGGTCGCGCCGCACGGCGTACACCATCTCGGCCCCCGCGGCCCATCGCGCCAACATCAGCTCGATCAACGCGGGCGGATGCTGCAGGTCGGCGTCCAGGCAGATGACCACGTTGCCGCTGGCGGCTTCCAGACCTGCGCTCAGCGCCGCCTCCTTGCCGAAATTGCGGGACAACTGCACGTGGCGAAAGCCTTCGTGCTCGGTCCATTCGGCCATCAGCGCGTCCGTGCCGTCGGTGCTGCCGTCGTCGGCCACGATGATCTCCCAGCTGGTGCACAGCGCGGAGAGCCGGTTGCGCAGCAGCGGCAGCAGCACGCGCAGGTTCTCGCACTCGTTCAGGCACGGAATCACGCAGGTGACGCGGATGTCATACGGCACGTCGGCGGCCTGCGGCGGCCACACGGACCTGAGCGGCAGGGATTTTGCCAGCACCTGCGGCGCTGGCGGGTCGGACCGGAACTGGATGTGCATGGGGTTCTGCAATGACGGAATACGGGACACGATGCGGTGCAGTATGCGCAGGGGCTCGTCGAATTTTCATGAAATGCCGGCCCGCGCCTGGCCGCTAAAATGACGGGCATCTCCAGTCTTCCGGTTGTCATGCAATACCAAGTCCGTCCCATGCGGGTCAGCGATGTGGACGCCATCCTGCAGGCCCAGGCCCTTGCCTATCCTCAGTTCCTGCTGGAAGGTGCCGGCTTCTTCCTGAACCGTCTCGCGCTTGCGCCGCAATACTGCTGGGTTGCCCAGCCCGGCACGCCAATGTCTTCGGGCGGGTTGCTGGGCTACCTGATTTCCTACCCGTGGGACGCGGGCCTGCCCCCCGCCCTGGACGTGCCGCTAGCCGCGCTGCCGGCGCGGGCCGATCACTGGTTTCTGCATGACTGCGCGGTCGTGCCGGCGGCGCAAGGCACGGGCGTGGGTCAGGCGCTGGTGGGCGCCGCCGCCGCAAGCGCCATGGACAACGGCCTGACGCGCGCCAGCCTGGTGTCGCTGGCATCGGCGGCCGGCTATTGGTTGCGTCATGGCTACGCGCCGCTCGCGCCGCAGACGCCGGGTCTGGCCGAAAAACTGGCGGGCTACGGCGAGGGCGCCAGTTACATGTCGCGCGACTTTCCCTTCCCGGCCGCACGCCCGTTGCGCGCCTGACGGCGTCCCCCACCCCGTGTACAGGTGCACTGGCCTGGACGTAAGATAGCTTCGCAGTCCGCGAACGATGCGGCGGAAGATGGCCTGAACAGCGGGCTTGAACATCGGGTTTGAACAGCTAGTCTTGCTGCGCCCCGGCGGGGCGCGAAGGTTCATATGATCTCCCTTTCGCCCGTCCAATCCCTCCTCGCCTGCTGCCTCGTGCTCGTCATCGGACGGGTCATGACCACGCGCATCGGCGTTCTCGCGCGCTACAGCATTCCGGACCCCATCGTAGGCGGCCTGCTGTTCGCCGTATTGGCCTATCTGTTGTCCACCTGGGGCGGCGTCGCCGTCTCGCTGGAGACCAGCATCAAGCCCACGCTGCTGCTGCTGTTCTTCGGCTGCATCGGGCTTACCGCCAACCTCAAGCTGCTGGCGCGCGGCGGGCCCCGTCTCATCGCCTTTCTCCTCGCGTTGATTCCGTTTCTGGTCCTGCAGAACGCCGTGGGGCTGGGCATGGCATGGCTGCTGGACATGCATCCGCTCATGGGCCTGCTGGGCGGCACGATCACGCTGGTGGGCGGTCACGGCACCGGCGCGGCCTACGCGACGCGCTTTGCCGACTTCAACAACATCCAGGACGTCATGCCGCTGGCCATGACGGCGGCGACGCTGGGACTGGTGCTGGGCGGCGTGGTGGGCGGCCCCGTGGCGGAATGGATCATGCGCCGCCACAAAGTGTCGGGCAGCCTGGACCACACCGCGGCCGAAGGCCACCAGGCCGCCGACCTGAATGAAACGCATCAGCCGCCCACCCCCGGTACGTTCATCCTGTCCATGACCGCCGCGTTCGTCTGCCTGGTCGTCGGCGGCATGCTGGCAGCGCTGGTGGAAGATGCCCCGGTCAGCCTGCCCAACTTCCTGTGGTGCCTTGCGACCGGGGTACTCATCCGCAATGCAGGGCCGCTGGTGGGCATCCGGCTCGACGATCGCGCCACCGACATCATCGGCACGATCTCGCTATCGCTGTTTCTGGGCATGACGATGATGACGCTGGACCTGTCCAGCGTCGCGCGCTTGGCCGGTCCGCTGGCGCTGATGCTGGCGGTGCAGACGCTGGTCTGCGCGCTGTATGCCGCCTGGGTGGTGTTCCGGCTGCTCAAGCGCGACTACGAGGCCGCCATCATGTCCGCGGCATTCTGCGGCTTCGCGCTGGGCGCCACCGCCACCGCCATCGCCAACATGCAGGCGCTCACGCGCCGCCACGGTCCGGCGCCGGAAGCCTTCATCGTGGTCCCCGTCACCGGGGCCTTCCTGGTGGACATCCTGAACGTGATCGTCCTGAGTTCGCTGATTTCCTTGCCGTTCGTGGGAGGGATGTAGCCATGTTCAAAAGACTCTTGATGGTCCTGCTGTGCGCGGTGCTGGCCGCGTGCGGCCGCGCGCCCGACGCGGACGCCCTGCGCGTGGACGTCACGCGCAGCCTGGATGCGACCTATGGGCAGGACCTGTTCCGCATCGCGGATCTCAAGCGCATGGGGTCGGCCACGGACAGCACCGCCCCGGCGGGCGAAACCCGGCGCGTCGTGTACTACGACATCGACCTGGAACTGACCCGCGACATTTCGCTGGGCGCATGGGATCAGCCCGGCGCGGCGTCGCTGGTGACGTTGCTGGGCGCCGGTCCGCGCAGCATCAGCGGCGTGAAGTCCGGCGGCAACAAGGCCGGCGATCGCATCATTGCCCACGCCAGCGCCATCTACCGCGAAGCGGACGGCGCGTGGAAGCTGGTGTCGCCCGCAGGCTTCAAGGCGGCCGAGGCGCCGTCACTGGATACCGGGGCGCCGCCGCCCGTCACGCGCCAGCTGCTGGACACGCTCGACCAGATCACCCACTCGGTAACCTACAGCGCGTCCAGTACGGCCCAGCATGTGGTCCAGCAGGAGCTGGAACGCTCGGTCGCGCGCATCAATGGCCGGCTTTCCCGGCTCCAGCAGGGTTATCCGTTGGCCGGCGGTCCGGACCGCGGCGAGTACCTGGCCTTTTCCCGCGCCCTGAGCGACGTGGCGCGCGCGCGCCAGATCCGGGTGTCGCCGCTCATCACCGGCGGCGGGGCCGACAACATCGCATTGCTGCGCAGCGGCGACGCCGTCGTCGGCCTGGCGCAGGCCGATACCGCGCAGATGGCCTACGAAGGCACGGGTCCCTTCGCGGGACAAGGGCCGTTTCCCGGCCTGCGCGCGCTGGGGAGTCTGTATCCGGAGATGGTCCATATCGTCGTGCGCGACGATCCCGCGATTCGCGGTGTGCGGGACCTGAAGGGCAAGACGATCGCGCTCGGTCCGGAAGGGTCGGCCGTGCGGGCCACATTGCAAACCGTGCTGGCGGCGCATGGCCTGCAGGCCGGGCGCGATTACCAAGTGTCCGACACCCAGTTTGTTGCCGCCCTGCCGCTGCTGCAATCCGGGGCGGTGGACGCCGCCGCCCAGGTGATCGGCGTGCCGGCCACGCCGCTGCGCGACGCGCTGATTCCCGCGCAGCTCAAGCTGCTGCCGCTCGACGCCGATGCGATCAAGACCCTCACGGCCGGCGACAGCGTGCTGATGCCGCTGGACATCGCGGCCGGCACGTATCCCAATCAGCAGGAACGCATCCCCACGGTGGGCGTGGCGGCGCTGATGCTGACCACCACCGACCTCACGCGCGACGAAGCGCTTGTGGTCGTGCGCGCGGTTTACCAGGCCGGCCAGGACCTGCTGGTGGCCGGGTCGACGCAGGGCTCGCAGGTATCGGCGGCCACCGCCCGGCTCGGCCTGAGCGTGCCGCTGCACGACGGCGCCGAGGAGGGAATCGCCCAACTGGAGCACGCCAAACCGCGCTGACGCGCGTTGCGTCTATGATGGCGCTCCCTATCAGGAATTCCGATGAACAAATTCGATCTTCAAAAGAACCAGGCCCTCAAGCTGGCCGGCCAGCTCAAGCAATCGGCGACGCCCGACCGCTTTGGCGCCTCGTCCCAAGTGCCCGACCGCCGCGAGCAGCGCAAGCTGGATCAGGCCGCCGGCCTGGTGCCCTTCCCGCTGAAGCTGTCGCAGGCGCAGGCCGACAAGCTGCGCGCCGCCGCTGCCGAACGCGGCGTATCGACCAACGACCTCGTGGCCGAGGCGCTCGAGAAAGCGCTGGGCAAGTGAGCGATGCACATCTGGGTCGACGCGGACGCCTGCCCCGCCGTCATCAAGGACATCCTGTTCCGCGCCGCGCAGCGCTGGCAGGTGCCTTTGACGCTGGTGGCCAACCAGGCGCTCTACACGCCGCCGTCGCCGCTGATCCGGGCCGTGCAGGTGCCGCGCGGCTTTGACGTGGCCGACGCGCATATCGTGGAGCGGGCGGAAAAAGGCGACCTGGTCATCACCGGCGACATTCCGCTGGCTGCGCAGGTGCTGGAAAAAGGCGCGATGGCGCTCAATCCCCGCGGCGAACGCTATTCGCCGGAAACCATCCGCGAACGGCTGGCGATGCGGGACATGATGGAAGAACTGCGCGCCAGCGGCGTGGACACGGGCGGCCCGTCGTCGTTCAGCCAGTCCGACCGCAAGGCGTTCGCGAACCAGCTCGACACGCTGCTCGCGCGGGTGGCCCGCCAGCAGGCGCAGAAAAGCTGAAAACCGCCGGCAGGGCCCGCGGTCAGTTATCAGCGGTCAATAGAAGGTGATGTATGCCTTGTAGATGATCGCGCCGATCGCGGTGACAAGGCCCAGGCCCATCAGGGTCATGCCGAGATTGCGGTCACGAAACCCGAAGCCGATCAACATGAGCGCCACGCCGGTGCAGATGATGATGAGCATGGTGTTGGTATGCGGACCCATGGCCTTCTCCTGTTTTGCTCGGCAGTCATTCGCCGTTTTATCGATGATAGACAGGCGTGGAACAGGCTTGGCGCAACCGAAAGCTGGCCGATTGCGACAGATCAGAAGAAGATTAATGAATCGAAAACAAAAAAGCCAACCGATGAAGGTTGGCTTTTTGCTTGGGCGTTACTGCCCGACATATTTACTGCCCAAAGTATTTATTGCCCGAATAACAAAACCGATATCGCTGAATTACTACTGCGAACCGGGCTTTGTCTTTTGGGGCTCTTCAAAGGCTGTGAAGCCCTAGAAGGTCTTTGGTGGGTAGTACTGGGTTCGAACCAGTGACCCCTGCCGTGTGAAGGCAGTGCTCTACCACTGAGCTAACCACCCCGAAAGAGGCGAAATAATAGCACGAATTTTTAAACGTGCGCAAGTCGCCTCGGGAAAACTTTCAAGCGGATGCCGCCACAGGCGCATCGAGCTTGCGCCAGATGCTCTCGCCGCCCACGCTCTTGTCCAGCGCAGCCACGTAAGCTTCGTGCTCGGCCAGCTCTTCGGCGTTGGCGTACAGCACCGGCAGCCCCGATGCGTCGAACTTTGCCAGCACCAGGCCATCGCTGCCGGTGCCCGCGTTGTCGTCCACGTCGATCAACAGCGCGTCCTGGCCGCGCGTCATCGCCAGCCAGACTTCGGCCAGAAGCTGCGAGTCGAGCAATGCGCCGTGCAGCGTACGGTGCGCGTTCGAGATGCCGAAGCGGTCGCACAGCGCGTCCAGCGAGTTGCGCTTGCCGGGGAACAGCGACCGGGCATGCAGCAGCGAGTCGGTGACGGTCTCGCAGAACTCGGTGATGGGACCGCGCCCGGTCTTGGCAAGCTCGGCGTTGAAGAACTTCACGTCGAACGCGGCGTTGTGCGCGATCAGCTCGGCGCCCTGGATGAACTTGACGAATTCGTCCGCAACCTCGGAAAAGCGCGGCTTGTCCGACAGGAACTCGGTGGTCAGCCCGTGCACCGCGAGTGCCTCGGGATCGCTGTCGCGGTCCGGATTCAGATAGATGTGCAGGTTGTTGCCCGTGGCCATCCGGTTGACGAGCTCCACGCAGCCGATTTCGACGATGCGATGACCCTGTGCAGGGTCCAGTCCGGTGGTTTCAGTGTCAAAGATGATCTGGCGCATAACGATTCCGACCCGTCGATTCCGACGGGTCTATTCCGAAGGGTTTATTCCGATGCTTGAGGCTGCGAGGCTGGCGGCGTGTGCGATTGATGCGCTTCGCTGCCGGACTCGCCTGCCTTCTTGCGTGCGGTGGCAATCAGCGTGTAGGCCACCGGCACGACGAACAAGGTCAGTAGTGTACCCAGCAACAGCCCGCCGACCAGAACCCAGCCGATCTGCTGCCGCGATTCCGCGCCCGCGCCGGTGGACAGCGCCAGAGGGACAGTACCCAGCACCATGGCGCCCGTCGTCATCAGAATGGGTCGCAGGCGCAGCACGCTGGCTTCGACCACGGCCTCGAACAGCTCCCTGCCCTCGTCGCGCAACTGATTCGTGAATTCCACGATCAGGATGCCGTGCTTGGTGATCAGGCCGACCAATGTAATAAGCCCGATCTGGCTGTAGATGGACAGCGTGCCGCCCGTCAGCCACAGCGCCAGCAATGCGCCCGTCATGGACAGCGGTACCGACAGCATGATGATGAACGGATTGCGCCAGCTTTCGAACTGCGCGGCCAGCACCAGATAAATGAACGCCAGCGCCATCGCGAACACCAGATAGATGCTGCCCGACGAATCGCGGAACTCGCGCGACTGGCCGTCCAGGTCCGTGATGATCGTGTTCGGCAGGACCTCGCGCGCCACCTGGTGCATGTGTTCCAGCACTTCGCCCAGCGCATAGCCGGGCGCGACAGCCGCGTCGATCTTCACGGCGCGCAGGCGGTTGAAGTGGTTGAGCGACTGCGGCGACACGCCTTCGTGCACGCCCAGCAGGTTGTCCAACTGGACCATGCTGCCGTCGCGCGCGCGCACATAGATGCCTGAAATGTCGGTGGGATTGGCGCGGTCGCGCGGCGTGACCTGCACGATCACGTCGTACTGCTCGCCTTCGTCCTTGTAGCGGGTGACCTGGCGGCCGCCCAGCATCGATTCCAGCGTGCGGCCCACGACGTCCACGTTGGCGCCCACGTCGGCCATCTTGTCTCGGTCCACACGCACGCGAAGCTCCGGGGTGTTCAGGCGCAGATCGGTGTCCAGGTTCAGCAGGCCGGGATACTTGCGCAGCTCGGTCAGGAAAATCTGGGTCAGCCGCGACAGCTCTTCGTACGAGGCCTGGCTCATGATGATGAACTCCACCGGTTTGGATCGGGCCGACTGGCCCAGCGATGGCGGATTGGTGGGAAAGGCGCGCACGCCCGGCAGCGACGCGAACTGCGGCTGCAACTGCTGCGTGATGGTCTGCTGCTTGCGCTCGCGTTCTTCCCAGGGCTTCAAGCGCAGGATCGCCGTGCCGTCCGTGACCGTGGGAAAGCCCACCGTGACCTGGCTGCCGCTGGCTTCCGGAATGTCGGCATAGAACTTCTCGATGCCCAGCATGCTGTCCAGCGTGTAGTTCAGGGTCGCGCCCTCGGGCGCGTTCACGATGCCGAACACCACGCCGCGGTCCTCGACCGGCGCCAGCTCGCTCTTGACCACCTTGAACAGCACGCCGCTGCCCGCGGCCACGGCCAGGCCGATCACCACGACGATCCAACGATGCCGCAGCGACGCGCCCAGCATGCGGCGATAGCCGTTGCTCATGCCGTTCAGCCAGCCTTCGATCAGGTTGTACCAGCGGCTATGGCTGGTCTCGTGCCGCAACAGCACGGAACACATCATGGGCGTGAGCGTCAGCGCCACGAAGCCCGACACCAGCACCGCGCCGGCCAGCGCCAGCGCGAACTCAATGAACAGCCGGCCGGTGCGCCCCGTGGCGAACGCCAGCGGCGCATACACGGTGACCAGCGTCATGGTCATGGCGACCACCGCAAAGCCGATTTCCTTGGAGCCGCGCAGCGCCGCTTCCTTGCGTGGCATCCCGTCCTCGATGTGGCGGTAGATGTTCTCCAGAACCACGATCGCGTCGTCCACCACCAGGCCGATCGCCAGCACCATGGCCAGCAGGGTCAGCGTGTTGATGGAAAAGCCGAACAGGTACATCAGCGCACACGCGCCCACCAGCGACACCGGGATGGTGACGATGGGAATGATGCTGGCGCGCAGGTTGCGCAGGAAGAAGAAGATCACCAGCACCACCAGCACGATGGCCTCGATGATGGTGTGGAACACGGAATCGATCGACCGCTCGATGAACACGGACGAGTCGTACGCGATGTTCAGCTTCATGCCGGCCGGCAGGGTCTCGTTCAGCCGGGCGACTTCCTGGCGCGCCGCCTTGGACAGTTCCAGCGGGTTGGCGGTGGACTGCCGCGTGACGCCGATGTTGATGGCGGGCTTGCCATTGAAGCGGGACAGGATGCGGTCATTGGCTGCCGCGATCTCAACCTTGGCCACGTCGCGCATCCGCACCGGATAGCCCTTCACGTTGGCGACGATCACGTCTTCAAATTGGGCCGGCGTCTGCAGGTCGGTCGCGGACACCACCGAGAATTCCCGCGCGCGCGATTCAATGCGCCCCGCCGGAATTTCCACGTTCTGGCTGCGCAGCGCGGCCTCGACGTCCTGCACCGTCAGGCCGTACGCGGCCAGCTTGTCGCGGTCGACGTAGATGCGCATGGACGGCAGCCGCTCGCCAAAGACGCGCACTTCCGCCGCCCCCGGCAGCACCGACAGACGGGTCTTGATATAGCGGTTGATGTAGTCGGACGTCTGGATGGCCGAGAACGATCCGGATTCCACCGCGATGTAGATGATGGGCTGGGAATCCGCCTCGACCTTGCCGATGATGGGCTCGTCGATCTCATCCGGCAGAAAGCGCCGCGCGCGCGAGACCTTGTCGCGGACTTCGGCCGCCGCGGCGTCCGGGTCGCGCGTCAGGTTGAACTTGATGTTGATCTGGCTGCGCTCTGACCGGCTGCGCGAGGTCATCACGTTGACGCCTTCGATGCCGGCCAGCTGGTCTTCCAGCGGCTTGGTCACCTGCGATTCGATCACCTCGGGTGAGGCGCCCTTGTACGTGGTGTCGACCGACACGATGGGTTCGTCGATCTTGGGGTATTCGCGCACCGTCAGGCGCGAATACGAGATCAGGCCGATCAGCACGATGATCAGCGACAGGACCGACGCGAACACCGGGCGCTTGATACAGGTTTCCGAGATACGCATGGCGCTATCGCTGAAAGGGTAAGGGGCCGGCTATTGGCCGTTGCCCACGATGGTCACGGGCGCGCCATCGGTCACGCGCTGCAGGCCCGAGACCACCAGCTGGTCGTTCAGGGCGACGCCGGTCAGGATCTCGACACGGCCCTCGCGGCGCTCGCCGATGGTCACTTCGCGCCGATGCGCCACGCCGTTCTCGACCCGGTAAACGTACTGCGTTTCGCCCGACGGCGATAGCGCGGCCTCGGGCGCGACCAGCGCCTTGTCCTCGTTGAACAGCAGTTGCACCCGCGCGAACATGCCGGGGCGCAGCACGCCGTCCTGGTTGGCCACGGTGGCGCGCAGCAGGATCGACCGGCCGCCCGCGTCGACCAGCGGGCTGACCGCGTAGACGAGTCCCCGGCGCTCCTGGCCGGGCAAGGCGTCCAGGCGCAGCGTCAGTTGCTGGCCGACCCGCACCTTGCTCAAGTACATCTCGGGCACGCGGAAATCCACCTTGAGCGGATCGATCGCCTCGAGCGGCGCCAGGTCCTGCCCCTGGTTCACGTAGTCGCCCACCGACACGCTGCGCAGGCCGACGATGCCCGCGAACGGCGCGGTAATCGTCATCTTGTCGAGCCGCGCCTGGGCCAGCGCCACGGCGGCCTCCTGCACCTTCAGCGTGCTGGCCGACTCGTCGCGCGCCTGCTGGCTGACGAAGCCCTTGCCCTGCAGCTCGACGGCGCGGCGGTAATGGCTTTGCGCCAGCGTGAGGTTCGCGCGCGCCTGCGCAAGTTCAGCGCGCGGCACCGAATCGTCCAGGCGGATGAGCAACTGACCCTGCTTGACGGGCTGGCCTTCTTTGAAATCAATGGCCTGGATGCGCCCGGCCACTTCGGGGCGCAGGACGACGGACTCATCGGAACGCAGGCTGCCCACTGCGGACAGGCCGCGTGCAAAGGGGATTTCCTGGACGGCGGCCACGGCCACGCGGGACGGCGCGGCGGGCGCGGCTTGAGATTTGGTGGTGACCGGGGCGGGAGCGGCGGACGGCGCCAGCCAGCGCGGCACAAACACGCCGAGCGCGGCCCCCGCGGCCAACCCTGCCGCGACGGCGGCCAGCAGTACAGCTTTTTTCATGCGCGAAAGTGGCGGTGTTGCGGCGCGGACCGGGCATGCCCCACTCGGACGTCGCCGCAGGAACTGGAGGAAGGGAAGGCACTTTAGCACCCGGATTTACATACTGGAACAATCCTGAAGCGCGATGAAAGAACTAAATCTGCCCTAGTGGGCCGATTTGAGGGTATTTCCGGATGCCGGCGGGGCGGCCGATTCCGGTCAGGCGCGGCGCGCGACGTCGACGCCCATGTTGGCAAGCTGGTCGGCGCGCTCGTTGCCGGGGTCGCCCGCGTGACCGCGAACCCAGCGCCACGACACCGTGTGCCGCTGCACCTGCTCATCCAGCGCCTGCCAGAGCTCGGCATTCTTGACCGGCTTTTTCTCGGCGGTGATCCAGCCGCGCCGTTTCCAGTTGGCCAGCCACTCGGTCATGCCCTTCATGACATATTGCGAGTCGGTGTGGATGGTGACGACGCACGGACGCTTGAGGGCGCGCAGGCCTTCAATGACCGCCAGCAGTTCCATCCGGTTGTTGGTGGTCTGGAGTTCGCCGCCATGCAGCGTCTTTTCGTGCGCGCCGGCGCGCATCAGCACGCCCCAGCCGCCGGGACCCGGATTGCCCTTGCAGGCGCCGTCGGTCCACATTTCCACTTTCTGATCGTTCGCTTTGTTGTCCTGCATGGTGCTGCGTGCGTGTCCTTGTTCTTGCAATGTGAGGCCGGCCCGGCCGTTCAGGAGGGGTCGAAGCCGTCGTCCGCCTGGCGGTTGACCACCACCGACGCCGCGCGTGCGCGCTTGGGTTTGGTCTTCCAGGCAGGCCCGATGATACGCATGCCGGTCACGCGCTTGACCGCCGAGACCATGTAGACCGCCCCGCCCAGGCTCCACCACCGGGCGCCGGCGGATTCCAGGAAGCCCCAGCGCTGCAGCCATTTTTCGCTGCGGCAGGCCGGCGCGTAGCAACCGAACTGGCTTTCATCGACCTCCAGCGACAGCAGCTTGAACCAGTCCTTGAGCCGCACCAGCGACACCTGGGACGACGGCGGCTGCGGCAGCCAGGGCTCCATGCCGGGCATGCGGGTGCGCGCGCCCCACATGCTCCAGGGATTGAACCCCGAAATGACCACCCGCCCCTCGGGCACCAGCACGCGCTCGACCTCGCGCAGCACGTTGTGGGGATCGGGCGTGAGTTCGAAGGTGTGCGGCAGGATCAGGAGATCGACGCTTTGCGATTCGAACGGCAGGGCCTCGGGCTCTGCGACGACCACGCGCGACTGCCAGCCGGGCATATTTTCCGGCGCAGGGGTCTCGGTGCCCACATAGCCCTTGAACGGCATCCGGTTCGCCCGCAACAGGTTCAGGTCGGCAAGGCCGACCTGCCAGGCGTAATATCCGAAGACATCCGCGACGGCCGCGTCGAACTGGGCCCGTTCCCAGGCCAGCACGTACTGGCCCGGCGGCGTCTGGAACCATTCGGCCAGTTCTACAATCGGCGGAGTTTCTTCTGCCACGTTTTTTCCTTCGAATCCCATGCAAGCCTTGACCGCCCCCGCAGGCGGCCGCGAACGCAACGCCGCGGTCTTGCCTTTGCCAGCCTTTTCCGACAACTACATCTGGGCAATCGTCCAGGACGGCCTGGCGGCTGTCGTGGACCCCGGCGAAGCCGGCCCCGTGTTGCAGTTCCTGGATCAGCATGGCTTGAAGCTGCGCGCCATTCTACTCACGCACCACCATGGCGACCATGTGGGCGGCGTGCTCGAATTGTCCCGCATCGAGGGCATCACCGTATATGGTCCGGCGCGCGAAAAGCTGCCGCGCTGCGACGTCCGTCTGGCCGAAGGCGACCGCGTGACGCTGCCGGAACTGGACCTGGACCTGACCGTGCTTGACGTCCCGGGCCACACCGCCGGGCACATCGCCTATGCCGGCCGCGCGGCCGGCGTCGAGCACGCGCTGTTCTGTGGCGACACGCTTTTCGCGGGGGGCTGTGGCCGGCTTTTCGAAGGCACCCCAGCGCAAATGTTTGATTCCTTGGAAAAATTTTCCGCTTTACCGCCGGATACAAAAGTTTTTTGCGCACACGAGTACACTCTAGCGAACCTTCGCTGGGCATCGGCCGTCGAACCGGCCAACCGCGACCTGCAAACGTGGCAACTGCGGGCCCAGCAATTACGCGCGGATGGTCACCCCACGCTTCCTTCGACCATCGGCCAGGAACGCGCGACCAATCCGTTCTTGCGCACGCAGCAGCCCGACGTCGTCCAGGCCGCCGCAAGCTGGGCCGGACGCCACCAGCAAACGCCGGTAGAGGTTTTTGCCTCCCTTCGTGAATGGAAGAACGATTTCAAGTGACCACCTGATGAATCTATCCCGACTCCTTCTGCCGCTCATGCTGGCAGTCCTCGCCGGTTGCGCAGGAACCAAAGCCCCCGATAGCAAGAACCTCACCACCAATTCCCAAGGCCGATACATCGCCCGGGACACTTCCCGCACGATCGACCTGACCAACCCGCCGGCCGACGCCTGGGACCGCATCCGCCGCGGTTTCGCGATCCCCAACCTGAATACCGACCTCTCCAAGCAGTGGACCGACTACTACGCGTCCCACCCCGAGGCGGTCCAGCGCATGGCGGAACGCGCAGGCAAATACCTGTACTTCATCGTCGACGAGATCAACCGCCGCGGTCTGCCGACCGAGCTCGCGCTGCTGCCCTTCGTGGAAAGCGCGTACAACCCGACGGCGCTGTCCCGCGCGCAGGCTTCGGGCCTGTGGCAGTTCGTGCCGGCCACGGGCCAGCATTTCAACCTGAAGCAGGACTGGTGGCGCGACGAGCGTCGCGATCCCATCGCCTCGACCAACGCGGCCCTGGACTACCTGGAAAAGCTGTTTGAAATGCAGGGCGACTGGTACCTCGCCCTGGCCTCGTACAACTGGGGCGAAGGCTCGGTGCAGCGTGCCATGGCCAAGAACGAGGCCGCCGGCCAGAACACCGACTACCTGTCGCTGAACATGCCGGACGAGACCCGCAACTACGTGCCCAAGCTGCAGGCCATCAAGAACATCATTGCGGATCCGCAGCGCTATGCCGTGGCCCTGCCGCCCGTGGGCAACACGCCGTACTTCGTGACGGTGCAGAAGAACAGCGACATCGACCTTGAAATCGCCGCCAAGCTGGCCGAAATGCCGCTGGACGAATTCAAGGCCCTGAACCCGTCCTTCAACCGCCCGGTCATCCGCGGCGACCACGGCCCCACCCTGCTGCTGCCGGCCGACCGCGTCGAAATCTTCAACGCCAACCTCACCAACTACAAAGGCGACCTGTCCGCCTGGAAGGTCTACCACTCCCGGCGCGGCGAGTCCTACGCGGCCATCGCCAAGCGCTTTGGCGTGTCCGAGGCTTCGCTGCGCGAGACCAACGACATCAGCCGCCGCCAGAAATCCGCGAACGGCCAGGCGCTGCTGGTGCCGGGCGACCCCGGCACGGGCGGCGTGCAGATCGCATCGCTGGCCCCGCCGGTCGGCGCGCTGGACGCGGCGCCGCAGGACAACAAGGCCGCCGCCCCGCGTGGCCGCACCACGCAGGCGCCCGCCGCCCGCGTTTCCAGCGCCCGCCCCAACGTCCGCAGCCACAAGGTCCGCCAGGGCGACACCCTGTTCTCGCTGGCCAAGCAATACGGCACCACGGTCGACGCGCTGCGCGCGCTCAACAACATCAAGGGCAGTGCCCTGAAGATCGGCACGCAGCTTCGCGTGCCGGGCACGAACGCGCGCGGGTAACCCCCGCCACAATCGCCGCACACTCGGCGCGACACCCCGGCGCGACACCCCGGCGCGGCACCCCGCAAGGGGGCCGCGCCGTCTCGCCCGCTGGACCGCCAAATTCCCTAAAATAGGCGGCCTCCAGAAGGGAAAAATTTCAAGGACACATCTATGGGCTTTCTCGCCGGCAAGCGCATCCTGGTCACCGGGGTGCTTTCCAACCGTTCCATCGCCTACGGCATCGCGCGCGCCTGTCATCAGCAAGGCGCCGAACTGGCGTTCACCTACGTGGGCGACCGCTTCAAGGACCGCGTCAGCGAATTCGCCGCCGAGTTCGGCAGCAACATCGTGCTGCCCTGCGACGTGGCCGAAGACAGCCAGATCGACGGCGCCTTCGCCGAACTGGGCAAGCACTGGGACGGCCTGGACGGCCTGGTCCACTCCATTGGCTTCGCCCCGCGTGAAGCCATTGCCGGCAACTTCCTGGACGGCCTGTCGCGCGAAGGCTTTCGCATCGCCCACGACATCTCGGCCTACAGCTTTGCCGCCATGGCCAAGGCCGCGCTGCCCCTGATGGAAGGCCGCAACGGTTCCGTGCTGACGCTGACGTACCTGGGCGCCGAGCGCGTGGTTCCCAACTACAACACGATGGGTCTGGCCAAGGCGTCGCTTGAAGCCAGCGTGCGCTACCTGGCCACGGCGCTGGGCCCGCGCGGCATCCGTGCCAACGGCATCTCCGCCGGCCCGATCAAGACACTGGCCGCCAGCGGCATCAAGGACTTCTCGGCCATCCTGAAGTTCGTGGAAAACCAGTCCCCCCTGCGCCGCAACATCACCATCGAAGACGTCGGCAACGTCGCGGCCTTCATGCTGTCGGACCTGGCTGCCGGTGTGACCGGCGAGATCACCCACGTGGACGGCGGCTTCTCGACCATCGTTCCGGGCATGGAAGAGTAAGACTTTCTTGGGGCGGGGCCTGGCGCCCCGCCTTGCCGAACGGGGCCGGTTTCTCCGGCCCCTTCTCCGATTTCCGGTTTCTCAGTCCGGCCGCACGATCAGCGTGGACACCTGCACGTCCACCGCCGTCATCAGCTTGTGGATCGGGCACTTCTCGGCCACGGCCAGCAATTCGTCGATCTGCGCATCGGACAACTCGCCGTGCAGCGTCAGCTTGGCGGTCAGGCGATAGATGCCACGGCGTTCCTCGCTGGCATCGCGCACCACTTCCACCCCCACCGATTCCAGCGGCAGGCCCTTGCGCTGCGCGTAGACCATCAGCGTCATCGCCTTGCAGCCGCCCAGCGCGGTATCGAAGTAATCGTGCGGGTCCGGCCCCTCGCCTTGCGGCTTGGGCATGTCCAGCGGCAGGTCGTGGCCTTCGGCCGTTGCGGTGAATTGCAGGGACTGGGGCGCATTCTGGCGCACGCGGATGCTCATGGATCGGTTCTCCTGTGTTGGGACTACCAGGGACAGCCCTGGATGATCTGGCTGCGCCTGCATGGGGCGGCCGGTCGGCCGGCGACAAGGACGGTTGTAGCACTTGCCGCAGACTTCCGGGGCCGGATCAACCGCCTGACGGCTAGCTGAACTTCCTGCGACGGCCACGGTCCGATATCCCTGACCGACCGTTTTACAGGAGGCCGCATGAGCGCCCGGCAATTACTTGATCAACTGTTGCAGTCCGGACAAGGGCTGCTTTCCGACACGACGAACCGCGTGCAGAACGCCACCGGCGGCAAGGGATCGTCCCTGCTTTCCGGCTTGGGCGGCGGCGCCCTGGGCGCAGGCGCCCTCGGCCTCTTGATGGGCAGCAAGAAGGCCCGCAAGATCGGCGGCAAGGTCGCCATGTACGGCGGCATGGCCGCGCTGGGCGCATTGGCCTATCGCGCCTACGGCGACTGGCAGCGCAAGCAGGCGGGCGCGCCCACTGCCCCGCCCCAGACGCTGGACCGCCTGCCCGCCCCCGAGGCCGAACAGCACAGCAACGCCGTCCTCACCGCCATGATCGGCGCGGCCAAGGCCGACGGCCATATCGGCCCCGAAGAAAAAACCCTGCTGGAAACGGAACTGGCCAAGCTGTCATCCGACGCCCAGGACCGCCGCTGGCTGGAAGCCGAGCTGTCCCGTCCGTTGGATCCCAGTGTCATTGCCCAGTCGGCCAAGACGCCCGAAATGGCGGCGGAAATGTACCTGGCCAGCCTGCTCGTCGTGGACGAGGAAAGCTACATGGAGCGCGCGTACCTGGATGAACTGGCGCGTCAGCTCAAGCTGGAACCGGGCCTGAAGGAGCAATTGGAGCAGCACGCCAAAGCGGCTGTCTGATAGCAGCGGCTGACGCTGCAACCGTAGTTTCAGCCCCCTCCGCGGCCGATTCCGCGCATCACGCGCCGGATCGGCCGCTTTGCCGTTCAATCCGCCCGCAATCCGATCGCCTCGGTCAGCGCGGTATAGCGGTCGATGTCCGCGCCGATCATCTGCTGAAACTCTTGCGGCGAGCTGCTGGCAGGCGTAAAGCCCTGCTCACGCAGCGCGGCCTGCACATCCGGCCGCCGCACGATCTTCCCCACCGCCGCATTCAGCTTGTCGACCACTGCGGGCGGCGTCGCCGCCGGGGTCAACAGCCCGTGCCACTGATCCAGCGCATAGCCTGACACGCCCTGCTCGGCCACCGTCGGTACGGTGGGCATGAGCGGTGACCGCGCGGGCGACGTCACGGCCAGCGCGCGCAGCTTGCCCGCGGCGATCAACGGCGCCGCGCTGGAAGCCGTCACCACCCCCACGCCCACCTGCCCCGCCATCACATCGGTCAGCGCCGGGCCACATCCCTTGTACGGCACCTGCTGCATCACCGCACCCGTCTTGCGCGACAGCATCTCGCCCGCCAGATGCTGCGGTGTGCCGTTGCCGCACGTCGCAAACGCCAGCGGCTTGTCCGGCACGGCGGCCACGATCACGTCATCAAGATTGCGCAAAGGCGACGCCGCCGGCACGACAAACACCGAGGGCACGAAAGCCACATTGATGACCGCCGCAAAATCCCGCTTCGGCGAGAAGCCCAGATTGCGATAGACCCCCGGGTTGATCGCAAACGAGCTGTTCACCATCAGCAGCGTGTAGCCGTCCGGCGGCGACTCGGCCACGATCCGCGCACCGATGTTGCCGCTGGCGCCCGGCCGGTTCTCCACCACCACCGGCTGCCCCAACGACTCCTGCAGACTGGCGCCGATGCGGCGTGCAAGCAGATCGGTCCCGCCGCCGGGCGGAAACGTCACGACGATCGTGATGGGATGCGACGGATACGACGCATCGCCCGGCGCCTCGCCCGAGGGCGGATTACCGCAGGCCGTCAGCGACAGCACAACAAGCGTAAGAGACGAAAGCAGCAGGCGTTTCATGTTCGCGACCAATGAAAAGTCAGGCGTCCAGACCAATGTCCAGCACCTTGGCGCTATGCGTCAGCCAACCCACGGCGATCTGATCCACGCCGGTAGCGGCCACGGCGGCCGCGGTTTCGGGCGTGATCCGGCCCGAGGCTTCCGTAATCGCCCGGCCCCGCGCCATCGCGACGGCGCGACGCAGGTCATCCAGGCTCATGTTGTCCAGCAGCACCACGTCCACGCCCAGCGACAGCGCCACTTCAAGCTGCTCCAGCGTGTCCACTTCCAGCTCGATCTTCACCATGTGGCCCACGCCGGCGCGCGCCCGTTCGACGGCCGTCGCCACGCTGCCGGCCAGCGCAATGTGGTTGTCCTTGATGAGCACCGCGTCGTCCAGCCCATGACGGTGATTGCTGCCGCCGCCCACGCGCACCGCGTACTTTTGCACCGCCCGCAACCCCGGCATGGTCTTGCGCGTGCAGGTGACACGCGCGCCGAAATCCGAGATGGCCCGGGCGATCGACGCCGTGGCTGTCGCCACGCCGCTCAGGTGACACAGAAAATTGAGCGCCACCCGCTCCGCGCTAAGCATCGCGCGCGCATTGCCCTGGATGCGCGCGATCTCCATCCCGGGCTCGAGATCGCTGCCATCGCGGCGCGACACCGTGAATGCCAGGTTCGGGTCCATCGTGCGGAACGCCAGCCGGGCCAGATCCAATCCCGCCAGCACGCCCTCCTGCCGCGCCACGAGCCGCGTTTCGGCCGTGGCATCGGCCGGCACGATGGCGTCGGTCGTCAGGTCGCCAGCGCGGCCCAGGTCCTCCAACAACGCCGCCCGCACGAGCGGCTCCAGCATGACGTCCGGCAGCGGCGGAACGGGAAGGCGATCGGCTGCGAGGGGCTTTGCGGCTTTAATGCTCATTTTGAGTATTTGTAGCGTAAAAAAAGGCGCGCAAGAATTGCGCACCAATTATGCTAATTATGAGTATAAGCCTTGTCAAGCATCAAACGACGCGCGACACCGGCAGCTTGCTGCCTGCAATGGCCCGCTCCAACAGCACGTCGCGCCGGAACCGGAACAGTTTGGCGGGCCGGCCGGCGGTGCCGGTCGCCATGGCGCCGGTCTCTTCGACCAGATCCTGCTGTTCGATGAAGCGGCGGAAGTTCTGCTTGTGCAACCCACGCCCCGCCAGCGCCTCGACCGCCATCTGCAGCTGCAACAGCGTGAACTCGTCCGGCATCAGTTCAAACACCACCGGGCGGTACTTGATCTTGGCGCGCAGCCTCGCAATGCCGGTGGCCAGGATGCGCCGGTGGTCGTGGCGCATCGGCTGTCCGGGTACCACCGCGGTTTCGCCGGTGCGCCGCACCGCCTCGGGCACCAGCCCGGCTTCGAACAACAGTTCGTAGCGCTGCAGCACCATGTCCTCATTCCACGCCGCGCCATCCAGTCCAAAGGTGATCGCCGCGCGCTGCTGGCGGCGCGCGCGGACCGATGCGTCCGCGCTGCCTTCGCACCACGCGGTGAGCCGCGGCACGATCACATCCTCGACGAGCGCCGGCGTGCCCGCGCGGCGGTCTTCCCACGGAAAGTAGCGATACCAGTCCTGCCAGCCGACTTGCGCAACGCCCGTCTCGCCCGCTTCGCGCGTGAGGCCCAGGTAGCTGACCGAGATGACCCGCCCGCCGGACTCATCCGAGCGATCGCCGTCCGCAAAGGTATACAGCTGCTCGACATACCCCAACGGATGATGCGTCTGCGCCTCGACCCAATCGCGCAGGCCGGCCTGCAGCGACCGGTGCGACAACTCGAACGGCCCGGCCGGCAACGCCCTGGCATCGTCCGTCGTCAGCACCCGCGGCTCGCCGTTGGTCACCGCAACCAGCACGGCAACGAGTTCAGCATGGACGGAGCGTTCGACGGATTCGGTCAAGGTGGGCGTGGGGGTATCGAGGATGGGCGGTCGGCAGAAAATGGCGGCGCGAAGCTCGAGATTATAAGGACGCAGTGTGGCAAGTTTTGATGGCCTCGTCCTGCAACAGCCCCTTGCAATCGTGACATCCAGAACGCTGCCTCACCGGGACGGGGGTTCTAAGATGGATCAATGTCCAGGCGCGGCGCCATCCTGGCCTCGCGCGCAGTCGGAGCAATCGCCATGCTGAAAACCACCCCTGATCCCACCACTGCGTCCAAGGGTGCGGACGAACAAAAGCCCCCGACAGACCCGCGCAAGGGTACCGAGACCCTGCCCATGCCCGAGGAAAGCAACGTCGTCGCAGGCATGCCGCGGCGTGGCCGCGCCATTGCGGAACCCGGAGAACCGGGTGTCATCACGCCGGAAGACGACGTGCTGGATACGTCGTACGACACACCCAAGACGTGACGCGCACGGTGTTCCGCGCATAGGGATCGCCGGCGCAAAGCCGGCGATACCCTCAGTCCAGCTTCACCTTCGCACCCTCGATCACAGGCTTCCACTTCTGGTAGTCCTGCTTGATGGTCTCCGCGAACTGTTCCGGCGTCGTGGGCATGGCCTGCGCGCCCTGAGCCGCCAAGGCCTCCTGCATCGCCGGCAATGCCAGCACCTTGTTGAGTTCCGTGTTCAGCGTCTGGATGATGGGTTTGGGCGTCTTGGCGGGCGCCAGCAAGCCATACCAGACCCGTACGTCAAAGCCGGGATAACCCAGTTCCGCCACGGTCGGCACCTCGGGCAGCGCCGGGCTGCGCTGCGGCGAGGTGACGGCCAGCGCGACCGCGCTGCCGGCCTTGAGCTGCGGCGCCGCCGACGGGATGGACGTGAAGATCACCGGCACCTGACCGCCCAGCAGATCGGCCATGGCAGGGCCCGACCCTTTGTACGGCACGTGGACCAGCTTGACGTCCGCGCGCTGCTGGAGCAGTTCGGCAGCCAGGTGCGTGATGGTACCGGCGCCCGGCGACCCGTAGTTGACGGCCCCCGGCGCCTTGCGGGCCGCTTCGATCAGCGCCGGCAAGGTCTGGTAGGGACTGGATTTGCCCGCCACGATGACCAGGGGCGCTTCGCCCACGATGCCAATCGGCGCAAAGTCCTTGATCGGGTCGTAGGAGAGCTTGCTGTAGATGGAAGGCGCCACCGCCAGGTTGTCGACCTGCCCCATGACGATTTCATAGCCGTCCGGCTTGGCGCGCGCGGCCGCGCCGATGCCGATGGTGCCGCCGGCGCCCGGCCGGTTCTCGGCCACCACGTTCCATTTGGTCGTCTCGCCCAGCTTGGCGCTCACTGTGCGGGACAGGAAGTCCGTGCCGCCGCCCGGCGTGAACGGCACGATGATGCGGATGGGTTGATTCGGGTAGGACTCCTGGGCGTGGGCGCCTGCCGCGACGCCCAGCACGCAAGCTGAAAGCAGAAGGTTGCGTAGCATGTCGTTTGTCTCCGTCGTTATTGCTTTATGGGCAGGCTGTGTCGCCTTGGTGGTCTTGCCGCGGCGCGTTCAGATGACGCCACGTTCCTGCAAACCGCGGATGTCCTCCTGCGCGAATCCGAATCGCAGCAGCACATCGCGAGTATCCGCGCCCAGCGCGGGCGCGGCTTGCACGGGCCGGGCTTCGGCCTGCGCAAACTTGATCGGGAAGCCCAGCATCCGCACATCGCCGTGGTCGCCATGCGGCACGTCGATGGCCATGCGCTGGTCCTGCACCTGAGGATCCTCGAACACTTCCTGAAGGTTCAGCACCTGACCGCACGGCACGCCAAACCGGTTCAGGCGTTCGATCCAGTGGGCGCTGGTGTGCTGGCGCGTGCGCGTCTGGATGGCCTCGGTGATGGCACCACGATTGCGCATGCGATCGGCGTTCGTCGCAAAACGGGGATCGGCGCGCAGTTCCGGCAGCTCCAACGCGTCCAGCAGCTTGTGATAGACGACGTCGTTGCTGGGCGCGATTGCGACCTGCCCGTCGGCCGTCTCGAACAGCCCGTAGGGCGACGCGATGCCATGATCGTTGCCCGTGCGCGCCGGCAGCCGGCCGTCGGCAAAATAGTTCGACGCCTGAAAGCTCAAGAGGCCGATCATGCTGCCCAGGAGGCTCACGCTGACGCTGTCCCCCTGGCCGGTGCGCTCGCGGCGCAACAATGCCGCCACGATGCCGAGCGCGCCATTCATGCCGGCCACCAGATCGCTGATGGGGGGACCCGCGCGCATCGGCGGCTGACTTTCCGCGCCATTCAGGCTCATGAACCCGCTCATCGCCTGCGCGATGAAATCGAATGCCGGCCGGTCGCGATAGGGCCCGGTCGTACCAAAGCCGTTGATGCTGCAATGAATGATGTCGGGCTTGAGCGCCTTGAGCGCCTCGTCGCCCAGCCCCATCTTCTGCATTACGCCGGGACGGTAGTTCTCGACGATGACATCGCATTCGGCGATCAGGCGCCGCAGCACGGCCTTGCCTTCCTCGCTGTAAAGGTCGAGCGTGACGGATTTCTTGTTGCGGTTGTAGTTGGCGAAGTACCAGCTCAGGCCGTCGCGTATCACGCCCTGGGCGCGCACCGGGTCGCCTTCGCCCGGCGTCTCGATCTTGATGACCTCTGCGCCCATGTCGGCAAGCAGAGAGGTGCAGAACGGACCCGAGATGATGCGGGTCAGGTCCAGAATGCGGAATCCGGATAGAGGCATGGGTTCTTTTGAATCCAGGGTTGCGAAATCAGCCGACGGCGGCCACGGCGCCGTCGTAATCGTGCAAGGCAAGACGCGGCCCGGCCTTCATCACCTGCCCTGACAACGGGCGCTTCATCACCTGCTCAAGATGCCGCGACGCCTGGATCAGCGCCGCCAGGTCGATGCCCGTCTCGATGTCCATCTCGTGCAGCAGGTTGACCGTGTCCTCGGTGCAGACATTTCCCGTCGCCCCGGGCGCGAACGGACAGCCGCCCAAGCCGCCCAGCGACGATTCGAAGGACGTGATGCCGGCGTGCAGCCCCTCGACCACATTCACCAGCCCGAGACCGCGCGTGTTGTGAAAGTGCAGGGAAAAATCCATGGCCGGAAACGCGGCGCGCAGCGCGTCCACCGTCTTGCGCACGAGCCGCGGCGTCGCCATGCCCGTCGTGTCGCCGAGCGTGACGGCGTCGAAATCCAGACGGGCAAACTCGGCCACGATGGTCTTCAACGTGGCGATATCGACATCGCCTTCAAACGGACAACCGAAGGCGACCGCGATGGCGCCCTTGCGCCGCATGGGATGCTCCTGCAACAGCGCCGCCACATCCTCGATGTCGCGCAGCGATTGCTCCACGGACCGGTTCAGGTTCTTTCTGTTGTGGCTTTCGCTGGCCGACAGGAACACCACGACTTCATCGGCACGCGATGCCAGCGCACGTTCAACGCCGCGCGGGTTCGGCGCCAGCGCGCTCAACACGACGCCCGGCCGCTTGTCCGCCAGCGCCAGCAACTCTGCGGCGTCGCGCATCTGCGGCACCGCCCGGGGCGACACGAACGAGGTTGCCTCGATGTGGCGCACGCCGGCGGCAATCAGTTCATTCAGGATGGCAGCCTTGGTCTCGGTGGGCACGAACTCGGGCTCGCTTTGCAGTCCGTCCCGCAGTCCCACCTCCACGATCTGCACTCGGCTTGGAAGGCTCACGTCTCTCTCTCCTCGCGCCCGCGCGGCGGGCGGTCCATGGGCTTGATGAGCTATCTTCCGAGGTCCGCCGGCGTGGCACAAATCGCGATTCTTCAGCGGGGCATCGCCATTCGCGATGGCTGAGCGCGGCGGCGCCTGCGTTGGCCGTCCGGATTTTGCTACGCAACATCCGTGTCCCAATCCAGAAAGACCTGCCTCAATTGCCGGAGGCGGCGGCCTCTTGCAGCAGGTGCTCCATCAGCAACCGGGCAGCGCCGGACAGGGGCTCATTGCTGCGCACGCACAACTTGAGCTGGCGACGCGCCCACGCGTCCGTCAAAGGGATAATCCGTAGATCGCCGCAATCGAAGAGGGACAGCGCCTCCACGGGCACGATACCAATGCCCAGCTCGCAGCGCACCATCGACACCAGCGCATCGTATGACGTGACCTGGAACCGCAGCCGCACCGTCCGATTGATGGCTGCCGCCTCGCGCGTGAACAGGTAGTTCGCCGCGCTGCCCCGGTGCATGCCGACGTGGTCGTACTCCAGCGTGTCGGCAAACGCCACGCGCTCCCGCGCAGCCAGCGGATGAGACCGGTTGGCCACCAGCGTCATCACATCGCGCCGGTACGGAAAACTCTGCAGCCCGCTGTCGTCGTCGGTCTGGGTATAGATACCGATATCGCTCATGTTCTGCTGCACCGCTCGCGTCACCGCGGAACTGACGTTCTCCTCCAGATCGATCTGCACGCCGGGGTGCAGCGTCAGAAAGCGCCGCAGATCCTGCGGCAGGAACTGCGTGATGGAAGACAGGTTGGCCGCGATGCGCACATGCCCGCGCACGCCCGATGAAAAATCGCGGATCTCGTCCGTGAGGCCGCGCGCCTGATGCAGCAGCGCCCGCGCGTGCCGCGCCAACGCATGGCCAGCGCCTGTCGCCGCCACCCCTCGGGCATGCCGGGTGATCAGCACCACATCCAGGATGCGCTCCAGCTCCGACAGCCGCTTGCTCAGCGCCGAGGGCGCAATGTGCTCACGCGCGGCGGCCGCGGCAATGCTGCCCTCTTCAACCACGGCCACAAAGACCTGCAGGCTGTAGAGATCCAGGCGAGGCGCGGATGATCGAATCGGCAGGTCGAAAGTCATGGCACGAGCGTACCGTAACGATTCCCGGAAATGCAAAAGGCCCCGATCTCTGGGAGATCGGGGCCTTTTTTGGCTTGGCCGCTTTTTGGGGGCTTGGCGGCCTTGCCAGTATTCCTGGCGGACAGAGGGGGATTCGAACCCCCGATACGCTTTTGACGTATACACGCTTTCCAGGCGTGCGCCTTCAACCACTCGGCCACCTGTCCTACTGCACTTCCAGGGGCCTTTCGGTGCTGATGAAAGACGCTGCTGAAAATGCGAATCCGCGATTCTAGCAGAATCGGCAACAGCACAGCAAGCGGGCAAACAAAAAGGGACGCACTACGCGCGTCCCTTCCCCTGCTGGCGTCATTACTTCGACGCGGGCGGGTCCTGCTCCCGGTAGGAGCTGATCGTGCCGTCCGGTTCGGTTTCTTCCAGCCGGACGCGGAATCCCCACAGACGTGCCAGATGCTTCATGACCTGTTCGGCATCTTCACCGGCCAGCGGTCGGCCGCGGCTCTTCAAGTGGCGCAGCACCAGCGAGCGGTCGGTGTCGCGGTTGAAGCGGACGACCTGGATGTCGGGCACCAGGTTGTCGCGATTGTGCTGCGCGGCGAGCAGGCGCCGGATGTCGCGGTAGCCCTCGTCGTCGTGGATCGCGGCCACTTCCAGTTTGGGGTTGGCTTGGTGGTCCGAGATCGCGAAGAAGCGGAATTCGCGGATCAGGCGCGGGGACAGATACTGCGAGATGTAGGACTCGTCCTTGAAATTACGCATGGCGAAGTCCAACGTCTTCAACCAGTCGCCGCCCGCGATGTCGGGGAACCAGCGGCGGTCTTCGGGCGTGGGCGCTTCGCAGATGCGGCGGATGTCCGACATCATTGCAAAGCCCAGCGCGTACGGGTTGATGCCGCCATAGCCGCGCTCGTCAAAGCCGCGCTGGCTGACGACGTTGGTGTGGCTTTGCAGGAACTCCATCATGAAGCCGTCGTTCACCAGGCCCTTCTCGTGCAGGCGGTTCAGGATGGTGTAGTGCCAGAACGTGGCCCAGCCTTCGTTCATAACCTTGGTCTGGGTCTGCGGATAGAAATACTGTGCGACCTTGCGGACGATGCGCACCAGCTCCTTCTGCCACGGGGCCAGCTTGGGCGAGTACTTTTCGATGAAGTACAGCAGATTTTCCTCGGGCTCGGGCGGAAACACGGACGCCGCGACGCGCGTGTCCTTGTCCGCTTCGATGCGCGGCAGCGTGCGCCACAGGTCGTTGTACTGCAGGCGCGCGTGTTCCTCGCGCTCGGCCTGGCGGGTAGCCTCTTCCTTGAAGGAGACCGGCGTCGGGCGCTTGTAGCGGTCGACGCCGTGATGCGACAGCGCATGGCACGAGTCCAGCAGCGACTCCACGGCGTCGATGCCGTAGCGGTCTTCGCACGCCATCACGTACTTGCGCGCGAACACCAGGTAATCCAGCACGCCGTCGGCGTCTGTCCATTGCCGGAAGAGATAGTTGCCCTTGAAGAAGGAATTGTGCCCGTAGCAGGCATGTGCGATCACCAGCGCCTGCATCGGCATGGAATTCTCTTCCATGAGGTAAGAAATGCACGGGTTGGAATTGATGACGATTTCGTACGCCAGCCCCTGCATGCCGCGGCGGTAGTACTGCTCGTTGCGGATGAATTCCTTGCCGTACGACCAATGCGGGTAGCCAATGGGCAAGCCCGCCGACGCGTACGCGTCCAGCATCTGTTCCGAGGTGATTACCTCGATCTGGTTCGGATACGTGTCCAAGCCGTATTCACGCGCAATCTGCGAGATCGCGTCGTCATAGGTCTGGATCAGTTCGAACGTCCATTCGGAACCCTGCGAGATCGGCCGGACACCGCCGTCCGATCCCGGCTCCACGAGCGCACCCATGTTGGCGTTCATGCGGTCTCCTTCTTGAACAGGTCGTGGAACACGGGAAAGATTTCCCCGCGGTCGCAAATGCGCCGCATGACGAAGTGCGGTTCCAGTTTCTGTTCATACTCGGCCCACAGACTGCTCTTGCGGGCTTCCTGCGAGTCGGGGATTTCGATGTAGGCAAAGTAGCGCGACGAAGGCAGCAGATGCTCGGCCAGGAATCGCGCGCTCTTGCCCGCATCGGCGCCAAACGAGTCGCCGTCGCTGGCCTGCGCCGCGTAGACGTTCCACGCGGACGGCGGATAGCGCTTTTCCAGGATCTCGCGCATCAGCTCCAATGCCGACAACACGATCGTGCCGCCGCTCTTGGGGTCGTAGAAGAACGTGTGCTCGTCCACTTCCTCGGCGTTGTCGGTGTGGCGGATGAACACCAGATCGACGTGCTCGTACTTGCGCGACAGAAACAGGTAGAGCAGCGTGAAGAAGCGCTTGGCCAGATCCTTCTTGCCCTCGTCCATGGAACCGGACACGTCCATCAGGCAGAACATGACGGCGCGCGCCATGGGGATGGCGACCGACACGCGGTTGCGATAGCGCAGATCCAGGTCGTCCAGGAACGGCACACGCGCCAGACGCTCGCGGCAATCCTCGACCTCCTGTTCCAGCTCGCGGATTCGGGCCTGCGACACACCCGCAGCCTTGGCCTCTTCCAGCGCGTCCTCGGCATCGCGCAGGTCGGCGCGCGCCTTCACGCCCAGCGACACGCGACGCGCCAGCGATGACTTCAGCGTGCGGCTGATGCTCAGCGTGCTGGGCGAGCCGGTGGTGGTGTAGCCGGCGCGCTGCCACTTTTTCTGGCTGACTTCGCCAAGCTGGTTGCGCGCCAGGTGCGGCAGTTCCAGATCCTCGAAAAAGAGGTTCAGAAATTCGGCGCGCGACAGGCTGAAGGTGAACTGGTCCACCGATTCACCTTCACCCGGCTCGGAGCCGCCCTCGCCCTGCCCGCCCTGCGGCCGGTCGAAGGTGTCGCCCTTGGCGAATTCGCGATTGCCCGGATGCACCAATTCGCGGTCGCCGCCCGCGCCGTGCCGGAATGTCGGCTCGGAGATATCGCGGGCGGGCAGATTGATCTCACCGCCTTGATCCATGTCCTGGATCGAGCGGTCACGGATCATCCCGTGTACCGCCTTGCGGATCTGATCCTTGTAACGCCGCAGAAAGCGTTCCCGGTTAACGGCGCTCTTGTTGCGACCGTTAAGACGGCGATCGATCAGTGAATTCATGATTCACCTCGCTCAGGAAGACTTCCTCACACGGAGATACCACTCGCACAGCAGCCTGACCTGCTTTTCCGTGTAGCCCTTCTCCACCATCCGGTCGACGAAGCTCTGGTGTTTCGTCTTGTCCTCGGCCGAGGCCTTGGCGTTGAACGAAATCACCGGCAGCAGGTCTTCCGTGTTCGAGAACATCTTCTTCTCGATCACTTCGCGCAGCTTTTCATAGCTGGTCCAGTTCGGATTGCGGCCGCTGTTGTTGGCGCGCGCCCGCAGCACGAAGTTCACGATCTCGTTACGGAAGTCCTTGGGATTGGCAATGCCTGCGGGCTTCTCGATCTTTTCCAGTTCATCGTTCAGCGCGCTGCGGTCGAAGCTTTCGCCGGTTTCAGGATCGCGGAACTCCTCGTCCTGGATCCAGCAGTCGGCAAACGTGACGTAGCGGTCGAAGATGTTCTGGCCGTATTCGGAGTAGGACTCCAGGTAAGCGGTCTGGATCTCCTTGCCGATGAACTCCGCGTAACGCGGCGCCAGGAAGCCCTTGATGAATTCCAGATAGCGCCGACGGATTTCGTCGGGATAGTCTTCACGGCCGATGCGCTGCTCCAACACGTACATCAGGTGCACCGGATTGGCCGCCACTTCGGTCTGGTCATAGTTGAAGACGCTGGACAGGATCTTGTACGCGAAACGCGTCGAGACGCCGGTCATGCCTTCATCCGTGCCCGCGTAGTCCTTGTATTCCTGCAGCGCCTTGGCTTTGGGATCGACGTCCTTCAGGCTTTCGCCGTCGTAGACCCGCAGCTTGGAATAGATGCTGGAATTCTCGGGTTCCTTCAGGCGTGTCAGCACCGAGAACTGCGCCATCATGTCCAGCGTTCCGGGCGCGCACGGCGCTTCGGACAGCGAGCTGTGATGCAGCAGCTTCTCGTAGATGCGGACCTCTTCGGAAACCTGCAGGCAGTAAGGCACCTTGACGATATAGATACGGTCAAGGAACGCCTCGTTGTGCTTGTTGTTGCGGAAGGTCTGCCATTCCGATTCGTTCGAGTGGGCCAGGATCGTGCCGTTGAACGGGATGGCCGAGAAGCCTTCCGTGCCCTTGAAGTTGCCTTCCTGGGTAGCCGTCAACAGCGGATGCAGCATCTTGATCGGGGCCTTGAACATTTCCACGAATTCGAGCAGCCCCTGGTTCGCCAGGCACAAGCCACCGGAATAGCTGTACGCGTCCGGGTCGTCCTGCGAATGGCGGTCGAGCTTGCGGATATCAACCTTGCCCACCAGCGACGAAATGTCCTGGTTGTTTTCGTCGCCCGGTTCGGTCTTGGCGATGGCGATCTGGCGCAGCACCGACGGATTCAGGCGCACCACACGGAACTTCGAGATGTCGCCGTCGAACTCCTTCAGGCGCTTGACTGCCCACGGCGACATGATGCCGGTCAGGTAGCGCTTCGGGATGCCGTATTCCTTTTCGAGCGTGTCGCCGAATCGTTCCGGATGGAACAGCCCGAGCGGCGATTCGTTCACCGGCGATCCCTTCAACGCGTAGATGGGAAAACTTTCCATCAGCGCCTTGAGCCGTTCGGCGATGGACGACTTGCCGCCGCCCACCGGTCCCAGCAGATAGAGGATTTGCTTGCGCTCTTCCAGTCCCTGCGCGGCGTGTTTGAAGAACGCGACGATCTGTCCGATCACGTCCTCCATGCCGTAGAACTCCTGGAACGCGGGATAGCGCCGGATGGTCCGGTTGGAAAACAAACGGGAAAGACGTGGGTCGTTGCGCGTATCCACGATTTCAGGTTCACCGATCGCGGCAAGCATGCGCTCAGCGGGGCTGGCGTAGGCCATGGGATCGCGCTTGGCGAGGCTCAGATACTCCTCGAGCGAGAGCTCTGATTCCTGCTCTCTTGCATACTGCGACTTGAAGCCTTCGACGATGTTTTGCACGGAAACCTCCTACATACAACACGCGAAAAATTCAATACGTCCCTACATGCCCATTGTGCATCAGCGCCTGCGAATTACTAAACAACTTCGCTGTTGGCGTTTTCGGCAAGTTGTTATGTTGCTTTCGCCACACATCAACCATAAGCACGATCGGACCCTTTGTGTTTAGGCTGCACCCCTTTCACACTAGTTCCGTCAGGGATTGCAACTAACGTGAGCAAGTTAACTCGTCGTCTCGAGCATAGACCCGCATATAGCGTGCCTGACGCAACCGCACATGAAATGGTCGGCAACGAAACGACGGAATGAGCGATATCCGATGGATTCTTGTTGGCCCGGGATAAACCCGGAGCGTTCGCCATGCGATCGCAGCGAACGGGCTGAACGGCGCTGGGCGACTTCGTTCAGTGGCGTGCCGGTCGGTGTTGAACTGCGCCGATTCGCGGCACGGGAATCCGTGGTGACGAGGGCGCGCAGCGGCTGTGCGGGTGGTCCGTGAGCGCGTAGCGCCAAGTCATGCTGCTTATGCTAAGCCCGTGACTCTTTTGTGGCAATTCATTTTGCGCGAATAATTGCTCGTGTAATCACGCGAAACGCCTTCGTGCGCGGTGTGGTGCGCGCCCATCGCGCATGCCGATTCGCACGCATCGACAGGGTGCATCGTGCAGACGCAAGCTGTGCGCGGCTTTCAAACGATTGGCAGCCGAACGCGCGGAGTGCTAACAACAAATCCGTTACGACAACGTGGGCAACGCCACGCTTTCCATCAATTGCCGCCACGTGCCTGCCACGCGCGCGCGCACAGACAGATCGGCGCCAACGCGCGCGATATCGGTAAATTCGTAGCGCCGCGCGGCGTCCAGGTGTTCGAGCATCGGCAAGCGCACCATGCCCGCCGCGTCGCCCAGCAGCACCGGCGCCAGATACAACAACAGTTCGTCGACGCAGCCGGCCGACACCAGCGCACCGCTCAGGCCCGCGCCTGCCTCGACGTGAACCTCGTTGAACTGCTGCTCGCCCATCCAGCGCATCATGGCAGGCAGATCGACGCGGCCAGGTTCCGTGCCCGGCAAGCACACCACGCGCGCATTCTTGTCCGCCAGGCGCGCTGCCTTCGCGGCATCTTCGCGCGCGGTGAACACGATGACCTCTGCGCCATCGAACAGCCGCGCGGTCTCCGGGATCTGGAATTGGCCGTCCACGACGGCCTTGCGCGGCTGGCGCGGCGTATCGACGTCGCGCACGTTCAGCTGCGGATCGTCCTTGAGCACGGTGCCCATGCCGGTCAGCACGACGCAGCTGCGCGCCCGCCAGCGGTGTCCGTCGGCCCGCGCTTCCGGTCCGGTGATCCATTGCGACATGCCGTTATGGAGCGCACTGCGGCCGTCCAGCGACGCCGCCATCTTCATCCACACCCACGGCAGGCCGCGGCTCATACGCGAAATGAAGCCGGCGTTCACCGCCAGCGCTTCTTCGCGGCAGACGCCGGTCGTCACCGCGATGCCCGCTTCGCGCAGCCGCGCCAGCCCCTGCCCGTTGACGAGCGGATTCGGATCACCCATGGCGACCACCACGCGCGCCGGCGGCGCCGCCAGCACCGCATCGACGCATGGCGGCGTGCGGCCGAAGTGGCTGCACGGTTCCAGCGTGACATACAGCGTGGAACCGGCGACCGTCTCGCCACGCGCTTGCGCATCGCGCAGCGCGCAGATTTCCGCGTGCGGGCCGCCCGGCGGCTGCGTCGCGCCTTCGCCCAGCACGCGGCCGTCACGCACGATCACGCAGCCGACCCGAGGGTTGGGCGCGGTGGTGAACATGACGGTGTGCGCCAGCGCCAGGGCGCGTCGCATCCAGAAGAGATCGTCGGAGTCGCGGGTAATGTCCATGCCCAGGATTGTATGTCCGCCGCGCACGAATCTGCCGCGCGGTCCGGGCGCTTTCCGGCTGCCACCCCGCCATGTCCGTTTTGGGCCGCCGGCCGTCTTGGAACGCGCTCGCGGATCCGCCCAATCGGGAGTAAAAATGGCGTCACCCCCACGAATCCATGGCCAGGAGGCCCGGAAATGAAACAGGCACTTATCGTCATCGACGTCCAGGAATCCTTTCGCCAACGTCCGTTTTGGGACGAATCGGAGTATCCGGCGTTCATTTCGCAGATCCAGCCGCTGATCGACGCCGCCGCCGCGAAGGACATGCCGGTCCTGCAGGTATTCCACACCAGCCCCGCCGACGACCCCGCCAATCCGTTTTCGCTCGCCTCCGGCCACGTCAAGACGCTCAAGGAATTGCGAATTTCTCCCACGGCGGTGTTTCACAAGACAGTGCATTCGTCGCTGTACGCCAAGGACGAGCATGGCGCCTCGTTGCACGATTGGCTGCTCAAACACGGCATCGAAGGCATCATCGTGGCCGGCATCCGCACGGAACAGTGCTGCGAAACGACGTCGCGCCATGCCAGCGACGCCGGCTTCAAGGTGGTGTTTCCCACCGACGCCACGCTGACCTTTGCCATGCAAAGCCCGTCCGGCAGGAACTACACGCCGGCCGAGATCCGCGACCGGACCGAGCTGGTCCTGCAGGGCCGTTTTGCCCGCATCGTGCGCGCGGCCGACGCGCTGGCCGCGTAGCGTCCGGTTGGAGGCGCAGATGATCCCGGTGTATTTCGTGGTGCCGCGGGGCATCGTCCTGCTGGACCTCGCGGGTCCGGCGGAAGCCTTCCGCGTGGCCAACAAGCTGTGTCCGGGCACGTTCGCGCAGCATTTCTGCGGCCCTTCCCGCGACGTCGAAAGCGGCATTCCGGGCCTGCATTTGGCGCACGTGCAACCGCTGCCGGCGGCCGTGCCCCGCAATGCGCTGGTCATCATCTCGGGCGTGGTGGGCAAACACACGCGCCTGGAAGACGACGATGCGCGCGCCATCGTCGACTGGCTGGCGGTTCGCCACCCGGCCGACGGCTTCACGTTGATGACGGTCTGCGCGGGCGCGCTGTTCGCGGCCGCGGCCGGCCTGACGCGGCAGCGCGAGTGCACCACGCATCACACCTGTCTGGAACAGCTTGCCGCGTTGGATCCCACTGCCCGCGTGCTGGACAACCGCATCTTCGTCGAGGACGGGAATCTGGTCAGCAGCGCGGGCATCACGGCCGGGATCGATCTGGCATTGCACATGGTGTCGCGCCATTGCGGCCCGCGCGCGGCCAGCGAGGCGGCGCGCGACATGGTCGTCTACCAGCGCCGGGCGGGCTCGGATTCCGCGTTGTCGCCCTGGCTGGACCATCGCAGCCATATGCACCCGGGCGTGCACCGGGTCCAGGATGCCGTCATCCGCGATCCGGCTGCGCCCTGGTCGGCCCAGTCGCTGGCGGATCAGGCGCACACCAGCGCCCGCCATCTGACGCGCCTCTTTCGTGAACACGCCGGCTGCACGCCGATGGACTACCTGTATCAGATCCGCGTGGCGCTGGCGCGCGACCTGTTGCGCGACACCCGGCTGGATCTGGAACGCGTGGCGGAAAAGTCCGGATTCGGGTCGGCGCAACACATGCGCCGGGTATGGCGCAAGTTTCAGCCCCTGACGCCAAGCCTGATGCGGGGGGAGTTCACGCCTGGAGATGCCCCGCGCGGGACGCCAATGCAATGAACGGCGCCCCAGGCGCCGTTCATGATCGGTCAGGGCGCGCCGTGTGGCGCTAGTCCTTGCGCAGCTTGCCGGGCAGCAGCGGCCCCTGCATCTCGCGGATCGCCTCGACGAACTCGCCGATGTCCTCGAAGCTCTTGTAGACCGAGGCAAAGCGCACGTAGGCCACCTTGTCGAGCTTGCGCAGTTCGTTCATGACCAGTTCGCCGATGTGCTCGGACGGCACTTCGCGCTGGCCGCTGGCCAGCAGTTGTTCCTCGATGCGCGCGACGGCCGCATCCACGTCTTCCGTGCTGACGGGGCGCTTGCGCAGGGCCAGGCTCAGGCTGGCGCGCAGCTTGACCGGATCGTATTCGCTGCGGCTGCCATTGCGCTTGACGATCGAAGGCATGGCGAGCTCCACCCGTTCATAGGTGGTGAACCGCTTGTCACAGGACAGGCAACGGCGGCGACGGCGAATGGCGTCGCCCTCTTCGGAGACCCGGCTGTCGACGACCTGCGTTTCGGCATTGCCGCAAAATGGACACCGCATGTGTGATCCCTAAAGGCGCTGAAGGCAAAAATTAAGCATATTGTAACGACGGCATGATGCAAAGCGGCATTAGGGACGAATCCGACGCCGCCGCGACATCGGCGCATCGTGCGGCAGATGCCAACGCCTGCCCGCCATAAAGATCAAGGGACGGCACCTTGCGGCGCCGTCCCTTGGTATGACTCTGCCCGGAAAGCGGCCAGGCCGCGTCCGGGGCACCTGCTTACTTCTTGCCGTACACCGGCAGACGCGAGGTCAGTTCATTGACCTTGGCGCGCACGGCGGCGATGTTCGCTTCGTCGCGCGGGTTGTCCAGCACGTCGGCGATCAGGTTGGCGGTCAGCTCGGCGTCGGCTTCGGTGAAACCGCGGGTGGTCATGGCCGGCGTGCCCAGGCGGATGCCGCTGGTCACGAAGGGCTTTTCCGGGTCGTTCGGGATGGCGTTCTTGTTGACCGTGATGTGGGCCTGGCCCAGCACCGCTTCGGCTTCCTTGCCCGTGATGCCCTTGGAACGCAGGTCCACCAGCATGACGTGGCTTTCGGTACGGCCCGAGACGATGCGCAGGCCACGCTTGACCAGCGTGTCGGCCAGCACCTTGGCGTTCTTGACCACTTGCTGCGCGTAGTCCTTGAACGAGGGTTCCAGCGCTTCCTTGAAGGCCACGGCCTTGCCGGCGATGACGTGCATCAGCGGACCGCCCTGGATGCCGGGGAAGATTGCCGAGTTGATGATCTTCTCGTGCTCGGCCTTCATCATGATGACGCCGCCGCGCGGGCCGCGCAGCGACTTGTGCGTGGTCGAGGTGACGAAGTCGGCGTGCGGAACCGGGTTGGGGTAGGCGCCGCCGGCGACCAGACCCGCGTAGTGGGCGATGTCGACCATGAACAGCGCGCCGTTTTCACGGGCGATGCGGGCCATGCGTTCGAAGTCGATATGCAGGGCATAGGCCGATGCGCCTGCCACGATCAGCTTGGGCTTGTGTTCCTTGGCCAGCTGTTCGACCTGCTCGTAGTTCAGGACTTCGTTTTCATCCAGGCCGTACGAGATGAAGTTGTACAGCTTGCCCGACGCGTTGACCGACGCGCCGTGCGTCAGGTGACCGCCTTCGGCCAGGCTCATGCCCAGCACGGTGTCGCCCGGCTTGAGCACGGCCATGTACACGCCCTGGTTCGCCTGCGAGCCGGAGTTGGGCTGCACGTTGGCGGCCTCGGCGCCGAAGATCTGCTTCAGGCGGTCGATGGCCAGTTGCTCGACCACGTCCACGTATTCGCAACCACCGTAGTAGCGCTTGCCCGGGTAGCCTTCGGCGTACTTGTTCGTGAGCTGCGTGCCTTGCGCTTCCATGACGGCCGGGCTGGCGTAGTTCTCCGAAGCGATCAGCTCGATGTGCTGCTCTTGGCGCTGATCTTCCTTCTGGATGGCGGCCCAAACGTCCGGGTCAGCCTTGGACAAGGTGAGGTTGCGGTCAAACATGACGGGGGTTTCCTGAGGCGGTAAAAGGAAAAAACGAGAGAGAAGAAAACGGCGTCGGGCGGGTAAACCCGCAGAATGCTGAGTAGTTTACCCCGTCATGCGGGATCATTTGCGCTCAAAACGGCCTGAACCGGCCCAATTTCCGGCGGACGGGCGCGAAAACCACGGCATCGCCGCGGGCCGGGAAACGGCTCTCATGACGACTTGAGAAAGATTCATGCAAAGGGCGCGGGCAATAAAAAGGGCCGCGCTTGGCGGCCCTGCGTACATGGCGGTGTCGATCAGGCCGACGTGGCTCCGATTTGCTTGGGCGCCAGCGCCGGATTGAGCGTATAGGTGCCGGTCAGCGACGCTTGCGCGAGCACATGCTTCTGCATGGCACGCAGCGCGTCTTCGCCGGTGAAAGAGCCCTGCAAGTTCAGGCTAGGCACGTCCAGGGCGTACAGCGTAAAGATGTAGCGATGGACCAGGGCATCGTTCCAGGGCGGGCACGGACCGTCGTAGCCGAAGTACTCGCCGCTCATGTCGTGGTCATTGGCGAACCACGACGAATAGGAATTGATGCCTTGGCGCGCGTCCATGGGGGCCAACGGGCCGCCCTTGCCGCGCGGCGTGATGCCGTTGGAAAACGCGCCTTCGTCGATCTCGCGCAGGTCGGCCGGCAGATCAACCAGCACCCAATGGAAGAAATCCACGCGGGCGAGGTCGGCAGGCACTTCGCGGCCTTCCTGGTTGACGTCGTCAGGACGCGAGGGCACATCGGGATCGTGGCAGATCAGTGCAAACGACTGCGTGCCCGCAGGGACGTCGTCCCAGGAGAATTGCGGGTTGCAGTTGTCTGCCAGCGCGACGTGCGATTGCGCATCGATCTTGCCGAAAGCATAGCGTTCGGGAATCGACTCGTGATCGGAAAAAGACAAACTCGAAAGTTCCATGTCGTGCTCCTTTAAATGCCGCAAAGGCGCCAGGCGTTTGTATGTACCCTGAGCGTATCAAAACTTCGCATTTACGGGTTCAAGTTAACACGCGCAAACTTGCGCTTGCCCACCTGAACGACGTAAGTCCCGGCCGGCAATTGCAACGATTTGTCTTCCACGCGATCGCCGTTGACGCGCACGCCGCCTTGCTCGACGTTGCGCTGCGCTTCCGAGCCGGAAGCGACCAGCCCCGCTTCACGCAACAGCTTCAGGATGCCCACCGGCGCGCCGCCGATGTTGACTTCGGGCATGTCGTCAGGAATGGCGCCGTCGCGGAACCGTGCCTCGAACGAGGCCAGCGCGTCGTCCGCCGCCTTGGCCGAATGGAAACGCGCGATGATTTCCTGGGCCAGCATGACCTTGGCGTCGCGCGGATTGCGGCCGCCGTCGATCTCCTGCTTGAGCGCGGCGATGTCCTCCAGCGAGCGGAAGGACAGCAGCTCGAAGTAGCGCCACATCAGCGTGTCGGAAATCGACATGAGCTTGCCGAACATGGAATCGGGCGACTCCGAAATGCCGATGTAGTTACCCTTGGACTTGGACATCTTCTCTACGCCGTCCGTCCCGACCAGCAGCGGCATCGTCAGGATGCACTGCGGCTCCTGTCCATATTCCTTTTGCAGCTCGCGTCCCACCAGCAGGTTGAACTTCTGATCGGTGCCCCCCAGCTCCAGATCGGACTTCAGCGCGACCGAGTCGTAACCCTGCATCAGCGGATACAGGAATTCATGCACCGAGATGGGGATGCCGCCCTTGAAGCGCTTGGTGAAGTCTTCGCGCTCCATCATGCGGGCGACCGTATAGCGCGATGCCAGCTGGATCATGCCGCGCGCGCCCAGGGGATCGCACCATTCGGAGTTGTAGCGGATCTCGGTGCGGGCCGGATCCAGCACCAGGCTGGCCTGGGCGTAATAGGTCTTGGCGTTGGCCTCGATCTGCTCGCGCGTCAGCGGCGGGCGCGTGCTGTTGCGGCCGCTGGGGTCACCGATGGTCGAGGTGAAATCGCCGATCAGGAAGATGACGTTGTGCCCCAGGTCCTGCAACTGGCGCATCTTGTTCAGCACCACCGTATGACCCAGGTGAATGTCCGGCGCGGTCGGATCCAGGCCGAGCTTGATGCGCAGCGGCACGCCGGTGGCGCGGCTCTTGGCCAGCTTGCGGGCGAATTCGGACTCGACCAGCAGTTCATCGCAGCCGCGCTTGGCTATACGCAGATCCGCTTCGACTTCGGGGGTAATGGGGGCTTCGGTGGGTGACATGACAGGGGGCCCAAGGCGGCTTCAGCCGACAAAAAGGTGTAAAAAGTGACGAAAACTATCGTAAATTCTAGCCGAATCGGCTAGGATACCGGCCTAATCATACGCAACTGCCATATGTACGCAGGTGCGTTCGCTCTACCATCCCTTGTTCACAGATGCGCCCCCGCGCCAGCCCTTGCCCCGGAAACGTGGCGCGCGAGGGCCGTTCGTGTACCGCACCCTGCGAGTTCAAGCCACCTGAGAGGGTATTTTCACGATGACTCGTGGCCTCCACGAACTGGCGAGTGGCCTCAAGCGCAAAGTCGCTGCCGTATTTGCGCCCGTTGAGCCCAAGCCCCATCGCTCGGGACTTTTCCGCCGCACGCTTCTCGTCACCGCAATTGGTCTGTTCGCAGGCGCCGCCGCTCTCGGCATGGTGCAGCAACCCGACCGCACCGAACTCCCCCCCTCGCGCGTCATCCAGAGCATTCTGCCGCTGACCGCCGAGCAAGTCGAAGTCAGCACCCCCAGCGCCGCCCCCTACATCAGCGAAACCCGGATCCGTCCGGGCGACACGCTGTCGGCAGTGCTGCAGCGCCTGGAACTCGACGCGCCCAACCTGCAATCCTTCCTGACGCACGACGCCAGCGCCCGCAGCATCTACAAGCTGTATCCCGGCCGCTCGGTGCAGGCCGCCACGGACGAACAGGGCAATCTGGTCTGGCTGCGCTACATCCACACTCCCGGCAATGAAACCGACGGCCAGGTCGTGACGCGCATGCTGCACGTCGCCCCGTCCGGCGACAGCTACAAGGCCGAGGAAGTCACCGAAAGCACCGAACGCCAGACCCGCGTCGCCGTCGGCACCATCAAGTCCTCGCTCTTCGGCGCCACGGACTCCGCCGGCATCCCGGACTCGGTCACCATGCAGATGGCCGACATCCTCAGCGCCAAGATCGACTTCCTGCGCGACCTGCGCCAAGGCGATCAATTCCGCGTGGTCTACGAAGTGCGTTCGCACGACGGCCGCTACGCTGGCGCTGGCCGCGTGTTGGCCCTGGAATTCATCAATGGCGGCAAGACCTTCAACGCCGTCTGGTTCAGCCCCGACGAAAAGTCCGGCTCCTATTACGACTTCGACGGCACCAGCCTGCGCGGCGCATTCCTGCGCACCGCCCTGAAGTTCAGCCGCATCAGCTCGACGTTCGGCATGCGCATGCATCCCATCCACAAGACCTGGACCGGACACAAGGGCGTCGACTACGCCGCGCCGTCGGGCACGCCGATCCACTCCACCGCGGACGGCACGGTCGAATTCTCGGGCTGGCAGAACGGCTACGGCAACGTGGTCATCGTCAAGCACCACGGCAAGTATTCGACGCTGTACGCGCACCAGAGCCGCATCGCCGAAGGCGTCACCAAGGGCTCCAAGGTTTCGCAAGGCCAACTGCTGGGCTATGTCGGTTCCACCGGCTGGGCCACCGGTCCCCACCTGCACTACGAATTCCGCGTCGACAACCAGCCCATCGACCCGCTGTCGGTGGACCTGCCCGTGGCGCGCGCCCTCGAACCCGCGGAAGTCCGCGCGTTCAACCAGGCGGTCGGACCGTACAAGCAGCAGATCCAGTTGCTGACGCAATTCCAGCAGACGCTGCCTGACGCGCTGACCAACGTGGCCAGCCGCTAAGGCAGGTCCGCACTAAACAGGCCCGCGCGCAGCGGGTGCGGCGGCGGGGCGAAAAGCCCCAGCCGCCTTTTTTATTTGGAGGCGCCCGTGAATGCCACCCTGCCCTTGCAGCAAGACCGTCGCCCGCTCTACATCGGCCTGATGTCGGGCACCAGCGTCGATGGGGTCGACGGCGTGCTGGCCCGCTTCGAAGACGGACAACCGCCGCAGGTGCTGGCCAACGCCAGCCTGCCCATGCCGGAAAATCTGCGCCGGGAGTTGCTGGCACTGAACGTTTCGGGAGGCGACGAGCTTGCCCGCGCCGCGCTCGCGGCCAATGCACTGGCGCGCGTGTATGCCCAGGCCGTGGCAAAGCTGCTTGCGGATGCCGGCGTGGCCGCAGCCGACGTCAGCGCCATTGGGGCACACGGCCAGACCGTGCGGCACCGACCTGACCTGGGCTACACGCTGCAGCTCAACGCGCCTGCCCTGCTGGCGGAACAGACCGGCATTTCGGTGATCGCCGACTTCCGTACGCGCGACGTCGCCGCAGGCGGCCAGGGCGCGCCGCTGGTGCCCCCGTTTCACGCCGCCATCTTCGGCGCCAGCCACGGCCGCGCCGTGCTGAACCTGGGCGGCATTGCCAATGTGACACTGCTTGAGCCGGGGCTGCCAGCGCGCGGCTTTGACACCGGTCCAGCCAACGTGTTGCTGGACGGCTGGTGCCAGCGCCATCTGGGCCGGCCTTACGACGCCGGCGGCCGCTGGGCCGCGACAGGACAGGTGCTGGCGCCGCTGCTCGAACAACTGATCGGCAGCGAGCCGTGGTTCGGTTTGCCGCCCCCAAAGTCCACGGGCCGCGACCTGTTCAACATGCAGTGGCTAGACGCCCGACTGGCGGAATTCGACGGTGCCGCGCCCGCCCCTCAAGATGTGCAGGCGACGCTGCAGCGGCTGACCGCCAGGACGGTCGCCGACGCGATCGATCGGGCCGCGGCGGGGACGCAGGAGGTCTTTGTGTGCGGCGGCGGGGCGCACAACGCCGGCCTGATGCAGGAACTGGCGTATTGCCTGCAACGCCCCGTTCGTCCCACCGATGCGCTAGGCGTGCCGGCGCAGCAGGTGGAGGCCTTGGCATTTGCGTGGCTGGCGCATGCGTTCATGATGCGCAAGCCGGCCGGCCTGCCCAGCGTGACCGGCGCACGCGGCCCGAGGATTCTTGGAGCGCTGTATCCGGCTTGAGCTCCGCATCAGGCCCAGGCGGCGATCTGGGCTTGGCGCCAGGCCCACCGTAGGGACGCACCGCATCGCGCGCAGAATCCCCGCCGCGCACCAAGCGCCGCCCCAATGCAAAAAGCCCTTCGGAAAACCGAAGGGCTTTTCCTTTCCTGCCTTGGCGATTACACCGAGAACGAGGAGCCGCAGCCGCAGGTGGTGCTGGCGTTGGGATTGCGGATGACGAACTGCGCGCCTTCCAGGTCTTCCTTGTAGTCGATCTCGGCGCCGACCAGGTATTGGAAGCTCATCGGGTCGACGAGCAATTGCACGCCGTCCTTGTCCAGCACGGTGTCGTCTTCGTTGACGACTTCGTCAAACGTGAAACCGTACTGGAAGCCGGAACAGCCGCCGCCCTGGACGAATACGCGCAGCTTCAGTTCGGGGTTGCCTTCTTCGGCCAACAGGTCTTTCACTTTGGCGGCAGCCGAGTCGGTGAACACCAGGGGAACAGGCGGGGGGGCCTGAAGGTCGACGGTTTCGGTCACTGCATTCATGGTTCACTCCTGGCCGAATCGGCCATATTTCAGTGAGCGGCGTCGCCGCTCGTATGGTGTCACTATAGCGCAGGGCTTGACCAGACTCAAAGTTCCAGTTTGACACTGCGCGATGCGCGGACGGTTTCACCCTCGAGGACGCTAACGGTCACACTTTCGGGGACAAATCCCTCGGGCACGGCCAGGATGCCCTGGCTGCGCTGGTATTGGTCGAACTGCAGGGCAAGCGAGGCGGCGGCCAGGTTTTCGCCCGTGGCCGTGACGGGACCGGTTTCGGCCTTGACCTGCATGGGCGCGAGGTCGACGGTGACGGTTTCGCCCTTGAGCACGCCTGTGGCCTGAAAGCGCAGGGCGCCCGCGAAGGGCGTGCCGCCATTGCGGCCGCTGCGCATCAGCAGCACCTTGTAGCGCAGACCGCCGCCTTCGCGGTCGATCTGAACGCCCCGGATGTCCACAGACCCCTCAGGACCGGGCGGCAGCAGTTGCTCATAGAACGCGAGCTGGTCGCGTACGCGGCCGACTTCGGCTTGCGCGGCGTGGAGCTGGGTTTCGAGTTCCTGGCGGGCGGATCGTTCGATGACCAGTTCGCCGTCGGCGGTATCGAGTTGGCCGCGGATGTAGCGCAGCTGCGTGGCCTGCTGGCGCATGGCCTCGTCCTGGGCTTCGGCCTGCTGGACGCTGATGACCACGGCGTCCTGCGGACGGTAGAGGTGCCGCGCGTGAAAGAACCCGGCGGCGCCACCCGCAAGCACGCCCAGCAGCAGCATCGCGCAGAGACGCACGATGGCGCCATAACGGGCGCGAGGCGGGGAACTAACTGACGGATCTGCAGGCATAAAGAGCAATATTGGCGGCCCGCCGAGCGGGCCGCCCTGGCCTTACGGCAGGATGGCGACCTGGTCGAGGCCGACCGTTTCGGGGATGCCGAACATGAGGTTCATGTTCTGCACCGCCTGGCCGGCGGCGCCCTTGACCAGATTGTCCTGCACGACCATGACGATCAGCAGGTCGCCGTTATCCGGGCGGCTGAGCGCGATGCGCAGGTTGTTGGAACCGCGCACCGAACGCGTTTCGGGATGGCTGCCGGCAGGCATGACGTCCACGAAGGGCTCGTCGGCATAGCGCTGCTCGAACAGCGCCTGGAAGTCGGTGTCGCGCGCTTCGGGCTTGATGCGGGCATAGATGGTGGAGAACATGCCGCGGATCATCGGCACCAGATGCGGCACGAACGTCAGGCCCACCTTGCCGCCGGCCAGCTTTTCGAGCTGGGCGGAGATCTCGGGGTGGTGACGATGGCCGGCCACGCCGTAGGCCTTGAAGTTGTCGGAGGCTTCGGAGAACAGCGAGCCCACTTCTGCCTTGCGGCCCGCGCCGGACACGCCCGACTTGCAGTCGGCGATCAGGGTTTGCGTATCGACCAGCGCCTTGCCGCCTTCAAGCAGCGGCGCCAGGCCGAGCAGCACCGTGGTCGGGTAGCAGCCGGGGTTGCCGATGACGCGCGCCTTGGAGATGGCTTCGCGGTTCAGTTCGACCAGGCCGTATTGCGATTCGGCCAGGATGTCCGGGCAGGTATGGGGAATCTTGTACCAGCGCTCGAACGTGGGGATGTCCTGCAGGCGGAAGTCGGCGGCCAGGTCGATGACGCGGGTGCCGGCAGCGATGAGCTCTTGCGCCTGCGCCATGGCCACGCCGTGCGGCGTGGCAAAGAAGACGACGTCGCAGTCGGTCAGCGAGGCCTTTTCCGGGGCCGAGAAGGCAAGCTTCACACGGCCGCGCAGGTTGGGATACATGTCGGCGACGGGCAGGCCGTCTTCCTTGCGGGACGTGATGGCAGTCAGTTCCACGTTGGGATGCTGCGACAGCAAGCGCAGCAGTTCGACGCCGGTATATCCGGTGCCGCCGACGATACCAACCTTGATGCGGGTGTTCGATGCTTGGGCCATGATGGATGCTCTTCGGAGAACGAATGACGATTGTATCGCTCGGGAAACGACGGATTGCACCGGCGTGCCGGATTTGGCACTGCAAACCTTTTTTCCGACCGGGCGGGTGGCGCGGAGTTCCGCGCGGGGCCGGCGATGACGCATTGCCGGCCCAAAAACAAAAAGCCCGCCGAAGCGGGCTTTTTGCAGGGCATTAACGCTTGCTGAACTGCTTGCGACGACGCGCCTTGCGGAAGCCGACCTTCTTACGTTCGACTTCACGGGCATCGCGCGTGACGAAGCCAGCTTGCGACAGCGAGGGCTTCAGCGTGGCGTCGTAATCGATCAGGGCACGCGTGATGCCGTGACGGATTGCGCCGGCTTGGCCGGTTTCGCCGCCGCCGTGCACGTTGACCTTGATGTCAAACGATTCCAGGTGGCCGGTCAGTTCCAGCGGCTGGCGCACGACCATACGGCCGGTTTCACGAGCGAAGAACTCGTCGACGGGCTTGCCGTTGACGACGATCTTGCCAGTGCCCTTCTTGATGAAAACGCGAGCCACCGAAGTTTTGCGACGGCCGGTTCCGTAATTCCAGTTACCGATCATGGCGTTTCCTTAGAGATCCAGCGTCTTGGGCTGCTGGGCGGTATGCGGGTGCTCGGCACCGGCATAGACCTTAAGCTTCTTGATCATGGCGTAGCCCAGAGGACCCTTGGGCAGCATGCCCTTGACGGCCTTCTGAATGGCACGGCCGGGAAAACGCTCTTGCATTTTCTCGAAGTTCGTTTCACGGATACCGCCCGGGTACGTCGTGTGGCGGAAGTACTTCTTGTCCTTCGCCTTGGCACCGGTAACAACGATATCGGACGCGTTGATGATGACGATGTAGTCACCGGTATCAACGTGAGGCGTGAATTCAGGTTTGTGCTTGCCACGCAGACGACGTGCGACTTCGCTGGCCACACGACCGAGGACTTTGCCCTTGGCGTCGATCACAAACCAGTCACGTTGGACTTCATGCGGCTTGGCCACAAAGGTCTTCATGATGGTTCCTAAGAATAAAAATTTGCTCTGGCCGGAACATCCCGCCAGTGTTCTTTCCCAAACTAGGCCGCGTATTGCAGCGCTTTGGCCACAAACTGCAGCCCTTAATCGCCCCCCGCCTAAGCGTTATGAATCCGCCCGTGCAAAGGTCAAAATGAGGGAAAGCCTGAAATTCTAACACGGTTGCTCAAAAAATGGGCAAGCGGAAAGAATTCGAGTGACTTGCGGCTGGCCGCCACCAGACGGCAGCCGCAATTTGGATAAGGGGACAAATGATGCCCCCTGCCTCGTCAGGCGCCCAGGTAGGCTTCCAGGACGCGGGGATGGCCCAGCAGTTCGCGGCCGGTGCCCTTCAGCGCCAACGCGCCGTTTTCAAGCACATAGCCGTGTTGCGCGATCTTCAAGGCCTGGCGCACGTTTTGCTCAACGAGGAACAGCGTGAGGCCGTCGGCATTGATGGCGCGCAGCGAACGGAAGATTTCCTGGACCACGATCGGCGCCAGGCCCATCGACGGTTCGTCCAGCAGCAACAGGCGCGGCTTGGCCATCAAGGCGCGGCCGATGGCCAGCATCTGCTGTTCGCCGCCGGACAGGTTGCCGGCCATGCCGTTGATCCGTTCCTTCAGACGCGGAAACAGGTTGAACACGTATTCCAGGTCGGTGGCGACGTTCTTCAGGCCGCGGCGATAGGCGCCGAGTTCCAGGTTTTCCAGCACCGTCATGGTGGTGAGGATGGCCCGGCCTTCCGGCACCTGCACGATGCCGCGCGCGACCAGCTGGTTCGGCGCGAGGTTGGTGACGTCTTCGCCCTCGAAGAGGATGCGGCCGCGCGCTTTGGGCAGGAGGCCCGACAGCGCCAGCAGCGTGGTCGACTTGCCGGCGCCATTGGCGCCGACCAGGGCGGTGATTTCGTTGGCGTTCAGGTCCAGGTCGATGCCGCGCACGGCTTCGATGTGGCCGTAGTTGACCTCGAGTCCGCGGACTTCCAGCATGGCGCTCATTTGGCGGCCTCCGCTTGTTCGGTGTCTTCGTCGTCTTCGCGGCCCAGGTAGGCCTCGATGACCTGCTCGTTGTTGCGGATTTCCTCGGGACCGCCGCAGGCGATGATCTTGCCGAAGTTCAGCACCGCAATGCGTTCGCACAAGCCCATGACGAAGCGCATGTCGTGCTCGATCATGAGGATGGTGTAGCCGCGGTCGCGGATCGCCAGGATCTCGCGCATCAGTTCGGCGCGTTCGCCGGTGTTCATGCCGGCGACGGGTTCGTCCAGCAGCAGCAGCTTGGGCTCGGTGGCCAGTGCGCGCGCCAGCTCCAGGCGGCGCTGTTCGCCGTAGGACAGGTTGTCCGCCAGATCGTTGGCCTTGTGATCCAGGCGCATCCACGTCAGCAGTTCATGTGCGCGTTCGCGGGCGCGCTGCTCGTGCTCTCGGTAGCCGGGCAGGCCCAGCAGCAGGCTGGGGAAACCGTAGTTCATGTGGCGGTAGGCGCCCACGACGACGTTCTCCAGCAGCGTCATTTCCTTGAACAGACGGATGTTCTGGAACGTGCGGGCGATGCCCATGCGCGTGATGCTGTGCGGCTTCTTGCGCAGGACGCTTTCGCCCTGGAACGTGATGGTGCCGCCGCTGGGCGGCAAGAGGCCGGTGATCAGGTTGAAGACCGTGGTCTTGCCGGCGCCGTTCGGGCCGATCAGGCCGAAGATGGCGCCTTCGGGCACGGACAGGCTGACGTCATGCAGCACATGCAGGCCGCCAAAGCTCTTGGAGACGGAGGACAGCTCAAGCATGACGCTTCCCTCCCTGGCGGCTTTGACGCATCCAGCGCTTGAAGCGCGCCGGATCCCAGATGCCTTGCGGCAGGAACAACACAATCACCACCAGGATCACTCCATTCGCGATCAGGCGCAGATCCGCAAATCCGCGCAGCAATTCAGGCAGCACCGTAATGATGAAGCTGCCGATCACGGGACCGGCCAGGCCGCCGATGCCGCCCAGGATCGCCATCGTCAGGATTTCGACGCCACGGTCGAAGCCGTATTCGTTGGGACCGATGAAGAACGTCAGGTGCGCGTTCAACGCGCCAGCCAGGCCGGCGATCATGGCGCCGGCAACAAAGGCCAGCATCTTGTTCGAACGCACGTTGATGCCCATCAGGCCCGCCGCCGTCTCGTCGCCACGGATGGCGTCGAAGGAGCGGCCGATCTTGGAAGCACGCACGCGCCACAGCACGAACAGCACGATGATGACGGCCAATAGGACGTGCCACCACTGCGTGAGTTGCGGGATGCCGTTCAGGCCCAGCGCGCCGCCGGTGATGGACTCGGTGTTCAGGATGGTCACGCGGACCACTTCACCGAAGCCCAGCGTGGCCATCGCCAGGTAGACCCCGGACAGCCGCAACGTCGGCAGGCCAATCAGGGCCGCCACCAGCGCGGGCGCGGCCATGCCGCCAGCCAGCGCCACCGTGAACGGAGCGTCGTAATTCATGGTGAGCAGCGCGGCGGTGTAAGCCCCGATGCCCATGAAGGCGGCGTTGGCCATGGCCAGCATGCCGCAGGCCAGCGTCAGCCAGATGGAGAGGGCCAGGAGTGCATTGGTGCCAAGCGTCAGCACCAGGTTGCCGTAGATGGCCCAGAAATTTTCGAATCCGCTCATACCTTAAGCCTTGCGTTGAACCACTTTGCCGAACAGACCTTGCGGGCGGACCAGCAGGATCAGGAACAGCAGGCCGAAAGCCACCGCGTCGCGCATGGTGGAGCCGATGTAAGCCACGGACAGCACCTCGGCGAAGCCCAGGAAGAGACCGCCCAACATGGCGCCGCGAATGTCTCCCATGCCGCCCAGGATGATGACCGCGATGCCCTTGTGCAGCATCGGCTGGCCCATCAGCGGGAACAGCGCGTTCGAGTACAGCCCGATCAGCACGCCGGCCACGCCGCCCAGAGCGGCCGCGGCGAACGAGGTGGTGATGAACAGCTTTTCGACGTTGATGCCCAGCAGCCAGGCGGCCTTGGGCGATTCGGCAATGGCGCGCAGCGCGCGGCCGAACTGCGTGCGGCGCATCACGTACATCAGCACGGCCATCAGCGCGAACGACAGGAAGATGATGCCCAGTTCGATGACGGTCAGGTGCAGGCCGGCGACTTCGATGACTTCCTCGGGCACGGTGCCGTGCGGGAAGCGCAGGTTGCTGGCGCCAAAGATGCTTTGGGCGCCGTTGTTCAGGATGATGCCGACACCGATGGTGGCGATCATGGGAATCAGGTGGGGTGCGTTGCGCTTGCGCAGCGGCTTGAGGACCAGGTAGTCGATGATGACCCCGGTGAAGCCGGCGACGAAGAACGCGACCATCAGCGCGGCCCACAAGGGCAGGCTGAACTGCTGGACCACGACAAGTGCTGCGTAGGCGCCAACCATGAAGACGGCGCCATGCGCCAGGTTGATCACCCCGAGCACGCCGAAGATCAGCGTGAAGCCCAGCGCGAACAGTGCATACACACAGCCCAGCGACAAGGCATTGACGAATTGTTGTTCGAACATGATGGGACTTTCCAGATCTGAGAGGGCCACCTCGCTGTGCCCACAGCGAGGTCTTTTCTGCTTCCGGGGAAGCTTTTTACTTGGGACGGCCCTGCGATAAAAAGCGCCTTGCAGACGGCCAGCAGGCCATCCGCAAGGCGCATCCCCCCGCGCGGGGATGCGTACTGCTTACTTCTCGATGACGTACTTGCCGTCCTTGGTCACGCTGACGATCGGCGCCTGGTCGGCGTCGTAACCGGCCGGCTTGCCGGCGCGGTCGGTGGCCTGGCGGAACTTGAACGGGCCGGTGGCGCCGGTCCAGGTCACGGACGGCAGGGCATCGCGCAGAGCAGCGCGATCCTTGGCCAGTTCGCCGGTGATCTTGGTGTTCTTCAGGGCCTGGGCAACGATGTACATGGCGTCATACGACTGCGCCGCGAACTGGTCGGGGGCATTCGTGAACTTGGCCTTGTAGGCGTCGATGAACTTGACGTTCTCGGGGGCCTTGTTCTCGATCGACCACGGGCTGCCGATCCAGAGATTGTTCGACGCGCCGCCGGGGGCCAGGTCGAAAATCTTGACCGAGTTCATGCCGTTGCCGCCGATGACCGGCACGTTCAGACCGAGTTGGCGGGCCTGGACCATGATCGGGGCGCCTTCGGCCAGCAGTGCGGACAGCACGATGGCGTCGGGGTTGGTGCCCTTGATCTTGGTGAGCTGGGCCTTGAAGTCCACGTCGCCCTTGGCGAACGTTTCGGTCGTGGTGACCGGGATCTTCTGGTCTTCCAGGGCCTTCTTGAAGTTGTCGTAGCCGCTCTTGGTGAAGACGTCGTCGTTGCCGTAGAGCACCGCCACGTTCTTCAGGCCGGTCTTGGCCTTGACGGTGGAGATGGTGGCGGGCAGCACGTCGGCTTCGGTGACCGAGTTGCGGAACACGTAGTTGCCGATGGAGGTGATGCCGTCAGCGGTGTTGGAGGTGCCGAAAGCGACCGTCTTGGCGGCCTGGGCGACCGGGTCGGCGGCCTGGGCGGAGTTCGACAGGGTGGGACCGAAGACCATCAGGACGTTGTCCTTGAAGATCAGCTTCTTGAAGACGTTGATGGCTTCTTCTTTCTTGCCTTGTTCGTCTTCAATCACCAGGACGATCTTGTTGCCGTTGATGCCGCCTGCGGCATTGATTTCATCGGCAGCGAGCTGGAAACCGTTGCGGATCGACACGCCGTATTGGGCGGCGCCGCCGGACAGGGCTTCAGCCACGCCCAGCTTGATGTCGGCAGCGTTGGCGGCCGGGACGATACCGGCGGCGATCAGCGCGGCCAGCAGCTTTTTGGTCTTGGATTGCATGGTTGTTACCACCTTAAAGTCTGTCTCGGAATATTGGTAATCCGGGCTGATGTAATCCTGCCGGATTGACGTCGATGCCGCCTAAAGGCCGCATGTATGCGCGTCAAGACCCGGGATATTACTCCTTTGTATCAGGCCGAAACTCGAATGCCGTTCAACAAAAGCCTCAAAACCGCCCATTTTTTTGTAAAAAACGTGTGGTTACTAGCACAAACCCTGAAACTCACCGAATGCCATTCGGCACCGGCCTCCTCCTAACTCCTGGCCGACAGCGCCACGCCCAGGTACGGGCCGAACGCGCCTTCGGTCAGGCGAAACCACGGCATCTCGCTGTCGCGAAAGCCCATGTAACTATCATGCAATGCCTTGAATCTGGGGTCTTTGGCGCTCAAGTCCTTGTAGACCTGCTGCGATGCTTCAAACGCGGCGTCCATGATTGACCGGGGGAATGCGCGCACTTGTGCGCCATTCGCGGTCAATTGCGCCAGCGCCTGCGGATTGAGGGCATCGAACCGCGCCGTTGCCGAGGTGTGCGCAGCCAGCGCGGCGGACTGCACGACGGCCTGGTAGTGCTTGGGCAACTGGTTCCAGACCTCGTCGTTGATATAGAGCGACAGCTGTTCGCCGCCTGCCCACCAACCAGGTGCGTAGTAATACTTAGCTACTTTATTCAGTCCAAGCTTGGCATCTTCATACGCGCCCGCCCCCGCCACTGCCTGCAGGCCCTCTTTTTCGAAGAGCTCGGCCAGCTTGGCCAGATCGGCCTGCTGGGGGACAACGCCCAGACGGGACAGGACGTCGCCGGCCAAGCCGCCGACTCGCATCTTCAGGTCTTTCAGGTCGCCGGTGCGCTTGATTTCCTTGACGTACCAGCCGCCCATCTGGGCGCCGGTGTTGCCCAGCGGAAAGTTGATGATCTTTTCGGGCTTGAAGAGTTCACGCGTCAGGCGCAGGCCCTCGCCTTCGCTCATCCAGGCGTTCATCTGGCGCGCATTCAGGCCGAACGGCACGGCCGCGTCGAAGCTGAACGCGGGATTCTTGGCGTAGTAGAGGCGCGAGGAGACGTGGCCGCACTCCACCTTTTTGGTGGACACGGCTTCCATGAGGTCGGCAGCGGCAACGACTTCGCCGTCGGGGAAGTGGCGGATGTTGAACTTGCCGCCGGTGGATTCGGCAACGAACTTGCAGAAGTTTTCGGCGGCGCCGACGCGCAGGTCCAGGGCGCTGGGAAAGCCTGAAGACAGGCGCCAGCTCACCGAAGGCATGTCCTGGGCGAACGCGGGCGCACTGACGGCGGCGCCAGCGACGGCGCCCAGGCTGGCGCGCTTCAGGAATGAACGTCGTTGCATCACTTTGCTCCTATACGGCAACACCCGGGACTTTGAGCAATACCCGCCGGATATTACACGGTGGCAATGGCCGGAACGGCTAGAGGAAATCCCGAGCGTAAAGGGGTTGCAATGCGCGGGATTGCCATGCGGGGGGATTGCCAAGCGGACAAATGCAGAAATCCGGCGGCGCATTGCGCGCCGCCGGCTCGCGGGATCAGATCCCGGCGATTGCCATCTGCTCGATGAGGATCGAGCCGGTGGTCTTTGTGCCGCGCGAGATCGTGTCGGCGCCTATCGCGACGATCTGCTTGAACATGTCGGCCAGGTTGCCGGCAATGGTGACTTCCTGCACCGCATGCTGGATCTGGCCGTTTTCGACCCAATAGCCGAAGGCGCCGCGCGAGTAGTCGCCCGTCACGTAATTGACGCCTTGACCGATCAGTTCGGTGACGAGAAAGCCCGTGCCGAGCTTCTTGAGCATGGCTTCGAAATCGTCGCCGCGGCGGGTCAGCGTGGAGCTGAACACCAGGTTGTGCGAGCCGCCGGCGTTGCCGGTGGTGGTCATGCCGAGCTTGCGGGCGGTGTAGGACGACAGGAAATAGCCTTCCAGCACCCCGCCCGACACCACGTTGCGGCGGCGCGTGCGCACGCCTTCGTCGTCGAACGGCGAGCTGCCCATGGCGCCGCGGATGTGCGGATCTTCGACCAGATTGATGTGCTTGGGAAAGAGCGGCTTGCCCAGCGAATCCACCAGAAAACTGGCCTTGCGGTACAGCGCGCCGCCGTTGACGGCCTGCGTAAGGGCGCCGACCAGGCCAAGCGCCAGCGGCGCCTCGAACAGGACCGGAAACTTGCCGGTGCGCACGCGGCGTGCCGACAGGCGCGACAGCGTACGTTCGGCGGCGTAGCGGCCGATGGCTTCGGGCGAAGCCATCTTGGCCGGATCGCGCTCGGACGTGTACCAGTAGTCGCGCTGCATGCCGTTGCCGCGGCCGGCGATGGGCGCAACCGACAGGCTGTGGCGCGAATACGGATAGCCGCCCAGGAAGCCGCGCGTGTTGCCCATCACGAACTGGCCTTCGTACGTGCCAACCGTGGCGCCGTCGGTGTTGGTGATGCGCGGATCGACCTCGCGTGCGGCGCGCTCGGCGCGCAGCGCCAGTTCGGCCGCCTCCTCGGTGGAGACGGTCCAGGCGCGGTGCAGGTCCAGATCGGGAAATTCGGTGGCCAGCTGGTCGGCGTCGGGCAGGCCGGCGGCCGGGTCGGCGGCGGTATGGCGGGCGATGTGCCAGGCGGCTTCGACCGTCTGGCGCAGGGCGGCCTCGGAGAAGTCGGACGTCGACGCGGAGCCGCGGCTTTGGCCGGCGTAGACCGTCAGGTCCAGCGCCCGGTCGCGCGTCTGCTCAACGGTTTCGATGTCGTTCTTGCGGACCGAGACGGACAGTCCCAGGCTTTCGGAGACTTCCGCGGCGGCGTCGGAAGCGCCGATCTGGCGCGCGTAGGCCAGGGTTTGTTCGACAAGTTCGGAAAAACGCGCGTGATTCGCCGCCAGCGGCAAGGATGAGGAGGTTTTAACCATTGCAGTCCAATTTGCAGAGACGGTTATCATAGCCAAGTCTGTCATTGCGCAGTTTTCCATGAATTCCCATCCCCAAGAAGATTCCGTCGACGACGGTTACGACGAGAACGGCTACGACCGTCCCAGCAAGTCCCAGGTCAAGCGTGAGATGCACGCCCTGTTGGACCTGGGCAAGCAATTGATCGCGCTGTCGCCCGAACGTCTGAAGCAACTGCCGCTCGAAGAACGGCTGTACGAGGCCATCCGCATGGCCCAGCGCACCACCGGCCGCGAGGGTTTGCGGCGTCAGGTCCACTTCGTGGGCAAGCTGATGCGCGACGCGCCGGCTGACGTCATCCGCAAGCAGCTCGACGTCTGGGAGAACGGCTCCCGCGAGGAAACGGCCGCCATGCACCGCCTTGAAGGGCTGCGTGACCGCCTGCTCGACGACGACGACGCCCTGACCCGCCTGCTGACCAACAACCCGCAGGCCGACGTGCAGCAATTGCGCACGCTGATCCGCGCCGCGCGCAAGGAAAAGCTGGCCAACGCATCGCTGTTGCAGGGCCAGGAGCCGCAGAAGAAGCACTATCGCGCGCTGTTCCAGGCGCTCAAGACCCTTACCCTCTGATATCCCCAACAGCCCGTCCATGACCGCACCCGACCTGCTCGACTGCATCGAGATCGAAACCGCTCCCAACCCCACGCACGCCGTGATCTGGCTGCACGGCCTGGGCGCCGACGGCAACGATTTCGCGCCCATCGTGCCGGAGCTGCGCCTGCCCGCCGGGCGTGGCGTGCGCTTCGTGTTTCCGAATGCGCCGGTTCAACGGGTCACCATCAACAACGGCATGTCGATGCGTTCCTGGTACGACATCCTGGTGATGGATCTGGTGCGCGTGGAAGATGGCCGCGGCATCCGCGCCTCTGAAGCCGCCATCCACCAGCTGATCGCGCGCGAGAACGCGCGCGGGATCCCGACGTCGAACATCGTGCTGGCAGGGTTCTCGCAAGGCAGCGCGATGACCCTGCACACGGGTCTGCGCTTGAAAGAGAAGCTGGCCGGCATGATGGCGCTGTCTGGCTATCTGCCGCTGCTGGACACCGCAGAAGCTGAGCGTCAGCCTGCCAACAATGCCACGCCTATCTTCATGGCGCATGGCCAATACGATCCGGTGGTGTCGCTGGCGCGCGCCGAAGCGTCGTTGGCGGAATTGAAGCGCCTGGGTTACGACGTGCGCTGGCGCACGTATCCGATGCCGCACTCGGTCTGCGCCGAGGAAGTGGCGGACATTTCGGACTTTTTGAACGAAGTGCTGGTCTAGCGCAGCACGGGCCAGGAACGACGACGGGCGGCGTGCAAGACGCGGCTCGTGTTCCTGGCTGATGGGCGCGCCGGCATTGCGCGCCTACGATGGGATGAGCCCTGCCCCGTCACGATTCAAATCTGAAGCGGCTCAAAATCCTATTTTGTATACCAACTGGTATTCCAGCCTCGCATTGTCCCGGCTCGGAAGGCTTGCGTCCATAGAGAAAAACGCCAATCTCAAAACGCTTGTCGCCTCCTTGTCTTGAATATAGTATTCGATCCAAGTCCTACCGGCCCGGGCCTTCTCTGTTCGGGCTTCCCTGTTGTTGCAGTCGATCCATCCCATTGGCCGTGTTGCGCCGATCCGTCGGCGCATTCAAGACGCAGGAGAAAGTCCCGTGAAGACCTTGCCCTTGCCCCGCCTGGCAGGCGCGGCGCTGCTCGCGCTGCTTGCCCCTCTGGCCGCTCAGGCCGAAGCCCTGAACCCTCCCGTGAAGGTGCGCTACGAAGAAGTGGTGCGATCGATCCTTTACGTGCCGAAGTATGTCGCGCTATCGCAGGGCTATTTCAAGGACGCCGGCCTGGACGTGTCCATGAAAACCTCGCAAGGCACCGACAAGGGCATGACCGCCCTGCTGTCGGGCAGCGCGGACATCGTGCTGATCGGGCCCGAGGCGTCCATCTACGTGCAGAACAGCGAATCACCGGTCAAGCCCAAGATCTTTGCCGGCCTGACCGCCACGGACGGCTTTTTCCTGCTGTCGCGCAAGCCGGTCGACAAGTTCGACTGGTCCATGCTCAAGGGCAAGGAAGTGATCGGCTTTCGCCCGGGATCGAATCCCATCGTGTTTCTGGAGACCGCGCTGCGCAAGCATGGCCTGGATCCTCAAAAAGACGTGAAGCTGCTCAACAACATCGGCATCCCCGCGCGCGCGGGCGCCTGGATGGCGGGCCAAGGGGAGTACGGCATCTTCCTGGAGCCCGAGGCCGGCGAACTGGTGCGCAACGGCAAGGGGCACATCGTCGCGTCCGTGGGACATGAAGTGGGCCAGGTGGACTACACGGTCTTCACCGCCACCGACAAATACATCCGCGACAACCCCAAGGTCATCCAGGCCTGGACCGATGTGGTCGCGCGCGCCGAGAAATACGTGAAGGACACGCCGGCCGCCACGCTGGCCCCGCAGATCATGACCTTCTTTCCCGGCATGGACCAGGCCGCGGTGACCGAGGCGATCGAACGCTACAAGCAATATCAGATCTGGAAGACCACGCCGCTGGTGACCGCGCAGGCGATGACGCAACTGCAGGACATGCTGGTGGCCAGCGCCGTGATGAAGGACACCGCCCGCGTCAAGTACGAGGACGTGGTGATCGCCGACTTTGCCAAAAAGGCGCAATGATGGGCGCCGCCATCCATAACCTGAAACCGGCGCCCGCCACGGCCAAGATCGAACTGCGCGAGGTCTGTCTTTCGTACTTCACACCGGAAGGCGAGACCGAGGCGCTGTCCAACGTCTCGTTCAGTCTGGCGCCGGGCGAGTTCGTCAGCCTGATCGGGCAAAGCGGCTGTGGCAAGAGCACGCTGCTGTCGTTGATCGCGGGTTTGATTCCGCCGACCTCGGGCGCGGTGCTGGTCGACGGGCAGGCGGTGACCAAGCCGAATGCCCGCATCGGCTACATGCTGCAGCAGGACTATCTGTTCGAGTGGCGCACCATCCTGGACAACGTGATGCTGGGCGCCGAGATCCAGGGGCGGCGCGACGCGCGCAGCGAGGCGCGCGCCGTGCACCTGCTTGAAAAATGCGGCCTGGGCGCGTTTTTGTCGCACACGCCGCGACAGCTGTCCGGCGGGATGCGTCAACGCGCGGCGCTGGCGCGCACGCTGGTCACCGAGCCCGACGTGATCCTGCTGGACGAACCGTTTTCGGCATTGGATTCGCAGACGCGGCTGGCGATTTCCGACGAAGTGGTGGACATCCTGCGGCGCGAAGGCAAGACGGTGGTGCTGGTGACACACGATATCGGCGAGGCCATCGCCATGACTGATCGCGTGATCGTGCTGTCGCGCCGGCCGGGACGTTTAAAGAGCCAGTACCGCATTCATTACGGCGACGGCCAGGTCCGACCCACGCCGTTCCAGGCGCGCTCGCGGCCGGAGTTCAACACCTACTTCAAACAGCTCTGGGACGAGCTGGATGTTCACGTGGAGGGCTGACCCATGAACGCGCCGATTGCCAATACCGTTCCGCTGCGCGCCGTGCCCGGCCCCAGCGAGAAATACCTGAACTACCTGCGCCGCGACCGCGCGCGCCGCCGCAACATCCGCGTGGCCCAGGCACTGCTGCTGGTGGTCTTTCTATGCGCGTGGGAAATCCTGCCGCGCATGCACATCGTCAATCCGCTGCTCACCAGCTATCCCAGCGCGCTGTGGCCCACGTTCCTGGAACTGTGGAACCACGGCAGCCTGGGCAAGCACATCATGACGACGCTGTCGGCCACGCTGGTCGGCTTTGTGCTCAGCATGGGCATCGGGATCGTGGTGGCGGCCGCACTGTGGTGGTCCGACTTTCTGTACAAGGTGCTGGACCCCTTCCTGGTGGTGGCCAACGCCATGCCCAAGATCGCATTCGTGCCGATCTTCTATCTGTGGCTGGGTTCCGATTACGCGGTCTACGGCATGGCGGTGGCCATTGCGGTGTTCGTGACCATCATGGTCGTGTACGCGGGATTCCGCGGTATCGACCTGAACAAGGTGAAGCTTGCCCACACCTTTGGCGCCAGCCGTTGGCAGGTGCTGACCAAGGTCGTGCTGCCGGGCAGCGTGCCCACGTTGATCGCGGCCGTGAAGATGAACATCGGCCTGGCGCTGGTGGGCGTGATCGTGGGCGAGTTCCAGTCGGCGGATTCGGGCCTGGGCTTTCTCATCATGAACGGCAGCCAGGTGTTCAAGCTGAACATCGTCATGACCGCCATCGTGATGCTGGCGCTGATTTCCAGCGTGATGTATCTCATCATCTACCGCGTCGAGTCCGCCGTGGCGCGGCGTTACGGCTAAGGAGGCAGCATGGAATTCCCCCAGTGGGTGAAGGATCGCGTCATGGCCCGTCAGGGCTGCCTGCATCCCTATGACGAACTGCCGGCCGCGCGCACCGCGGTGGTGGTGATCGACATGCAGCAGTATTTCCTGATGCCGGGTTATCAGGGCGAATGCGCCCCCGCGCGCGAGATCATCGACCCCATCAACCGCCTGTGCGGCGCCGTGCGCGATGCCGGCGGGGTCGTGGTGTGGGTGCAGACGGCGTCGGACAACGCGGACGTATTCTGGTCGCATCATCATGGCGTGATGCTCACGCCCGAACGCAGCGCCCGCCGCCTGGAGACCCTGCGGCGCGACTCGCCGGGCTTTGCGCTGCATCCGGACCTGCACGCGCAGGCCACGGACCCGCGCGTGGTCAAGCGTTTCTACAGCGCCATGGCGCCGGGTTCGTCGGAATTGGAACCCCTGCTGCGCGGGCTGGGCGTGGATACCCTGCTGATCGCCGGGACGGTCACCAACGTGTGCTGCGAATCCACCGCGCGCGACGCAATGATGCGGGACTTCCGGACCATCATGATCGACGACGCGCTGGCCGCGGTGACGCCGGCCGAGCACGAAAACGCGCTGCACGGCTGGATGCTGTTCTTCGGCGACGTGCTGTCGGTGGACGAAGCGGCCGCGCGGCTCAAACCCGCGCAGCCGACGCGCCGGACCGCCTGAAGCGATCCGGCGCGACGGGTGACGGGTCCAGACCCGGGCCCAGCCCAAGGTCCAGACCCAGATCCTGAATCAGACTCAGCCCAGGTCCAGCCAGACCCGGCGCATCGTCGGGTCCTCGGGATCGCGATCGTTCGTGAAGCCCAGGCTGGTCATCAGCGCCAGCATGGGCCGGTTCGTCGACAGCACCAGGCCGTCGATGTATTCCAGGCCCTGCTCGCGCGCGGCGTCGATCAGCGCCGTCATGAGCTGACGTCCCAACCCGCGCCGTTGCCAGTCGTCGCCGATCACCAGCGCGTATTCCGCGCCCCGGCCGTCGGGATTGCGCAGGTAGTGGGCAAAGCCCACCAGCACCTCGCGCGGATGGCCGCGATTGGCGGGATTGGGCACCTGCGTCGCCGCCACCAGGGCGAGTTCGCGGTGATAGTCCACCTGCGTGTAGCGCGACACCATGCGCGGCGTGAGTTCGCGCATCATCGACACGAACCGCATGTAGCGCGACCGCTCCGACAGGCCGCGAATGAATTCCTGCAGCGCCTCGCCGTCTTCCGGGCGGATCGGGCGCAGCACCCACGGGATGCCGTCATCGAACCGGCGCACCTGCACCAGCCGAGCCGGATACGGGTGGATCGCCATGTGCGGGTAGCCCGTGGTCTGCGGCGAAGCGCAGCCCGGCGTATCGGTCAGCGTCATGCGTAGGCCGCCGGCGCGCAGATGCGTTTCGCCCGCATAGAGCGGGTCGATGTCCAGGGATTCGATGTCGGGCAGTTCCGACACCAGCTCGGACACCAGCACCAAGGTTTGCTGCAGCGCCTCGGCGGCCAGGTGGCCGACCCGGGGGGCCAGCACGCGCCGCCACAGCCTGCTGCGCTCGATGAGTTGGCGCGCCAGATAGCCGTTCAGCGGCGGCAAGTCCATGCCGCGCTCGGCCAGCGACAGCACCGCGTCCGGCCCGCCCGCGCCAAAGCGGATGACAGGGCCGAATTGCGGATCGCGACGCACGCGGATCGCCATGGGCCGTGATTCGGCTTCGGCTGCCGTAGCCGACGCGGCCGCGTCGGACAGCGGCACATAGAACAGCGACAGCAACGTGCGGATTTCAGCCGTATTCAGTTCGCGCCGGCAATCGGCGCGCACGCGCGCGACGATCTCGCGCGCTGCCGCCAGATCCGGCACGTGGCTGGCAGGTTCGGGCGGCTGCGTCTGCAACAGCAACTGCTGGTTGTAGTGGTGCGACGCCAGCACGCCGAACGCGTCCGCGGCCGACTCGGGCGTGCGGAACGCCGACGTGCCCGCATCGTCCAGCATGCGCCGCAACGGACGCATGCCGGCGTCGCCCATGAAGCAGGTCACCACGGGTTTCTTGGCGGACGGCGCGATCTGCGCCAGTTCGCGCGCCACTGCGGGCATGTCGGCCAAGGCGTCGGGCGCCAGCAGCACCAGCACACCGTCCACGCCGGTGTCGTCCAGGACGGCCTCGAGCATGGCGCGGATGCGCTCGGGCGTCATCGGCAGATAGGTGATGACGGGGTTGGCGGTGCCGGCGTCGGGCTCCAGCATCTCGGCCAGCGCGCGCTGCGTGGCGGGCGCCAGGTCGGCGCGCAGGACGGCGGCGTCGGGGCCGATCAGATCCATGGCGAGCTGCGGGGGTCCGCTGCCGTTGGAGATGAGCGCCACCCTGCGGCCCTTGGGGCGGCGCGTGTAGCCCAGCACCTTCACGGCCGAGAAGAGCTGCACGAAGTAGCGCACACGCACCGCGCCAGCCCGGCGCAGCGCCGCATCGAAAACGGCGTCGCTGCTGTCGGCATCGGAGCGGCCGGCCTTGAGCACGATGACCGGCTTGATGCTGGCCGCGGCCCGCAGCGTGCTCATGAACTCGCGGGCGGGCCCGACGTCTTCCAGGTAGAGGACGATGCTGTCCGTGCGCGGATCGCTGGCCAGGTAGTCCAGCAGCTTGGGCAGGCCCACCACGGCTTCGTCGCCCAGCGACACGGCGGTGGAAAAGCCGATGTGCACGTCCTCGGCCCAGTCCATGACGGCGGCCATGATGGAGCGCGACTGCGCCACCAGCGCCACGCGGCCGCTGCGCGCCAGCACCGGGTGTTGGCTGAAGTTCAGGCCCGCGTGCGGCCGCTGCGCGCCGAAGGAGCGGGGCCCCAGCAGTTCGCAGTGGTTTTCCTCGGCCCAGGCCCGGCACAGCGCCAGCGTGCCGCGCGGGTAGGGGTCGGGCAGTTCGTGAGGCAACAGGATCACGGCGCGCGGCGACAACGGCGCCAGGCGGCGCAGCGTCTCGGGCAGCACGGCGGGCGACACGCAAACCAGGGCCAGATCAGGCCGGTCACCCGCGGCCAAGCCTTCAAGCCTGTCCGGCAGGTCGGGGGCTGCGCCGGGTTCGACGGCGGCAACCGTGGTCTTTGCCTTCAGGGCGGGAGACAAGGAACTTGCCGCGGGCAGCGGCCGATCGGCCACGATCACCAGCGAGGCGGGTTCGAACATCGGCGCAAGAGCGTGTCTCAACATGGGGAGGTCGGGCCAGGGCCTGTTCACACTAATCTAAAATAGCGTTCATCGTATCAAGACAAGCCCGCTGTCCGCTTGATGAGGACACTGCCCGACGCCGCTTTGTGGCGCCGCAGCCGCTAACACTGCCACCTATGACTTCCAACGCCACTACTCCCATTCGCACCCGCTTTGCGCCTTCGCCCACCGGTTTCCTGCATCTGGGCGGCGCGCGCACCGCGCTGTTCTCCTGGGCCTTCGCGCGCCACCACAAGGGCACCTTCGTGCTGCGCATCGAGGACACGGACGTCGAGCGGTCCACGCCGGAAGCGGTGCAGGCCATCCTGGACAGCATGGAATGGCTGGGCATGCAGCCGGACGAAGGCCCGTTCTACCAGATGCAGCGCATGGACCGGTACCGCGAAGTCGTGGCCCAGATGCTGGCCGCCGGCACCGCCTACCATTGCTACAGCTCGCCCGAAGAAGTCGAAGCGATGCGCGAGGCCGCCCGCGCCCGCGGCGACAAGCCGCGTTATGACGGCACCTGGCGCCCGGAACCCGGCAAGACGCTGCCCGCCATCCCCGAAGGCCGCAAGCCGGTGGTGCGCTTCAAGAATCCCCAGGACGGCGCCACGTCCTGGAACGACATGGTCAAGGGCACGATCAGCTTCGACAACACCGAACTCGACGACCTGATCATCGCGCGTCCGGACGGCACGCCTACCTATAACTTCTGCGTCGTGGTCGACGACTGGGACATGGGCATCACGCACGTGCTGCGCGGTGACGACCACGTCAACAACACGCCCCGCCAGATCAACATCCTGCGCGCGCTTGGCGCCACCCTGCCGGAATACGGCCACGTGCCGATGATCCTGGGCCCGGACGGCGAAAAGCTGTCCAAGCGCCACGGCGCGGTCAACGTCATGGAGTACGACAACGAAGGCTATCTGCCCGAAGCCATGATCAACTACCTGGCCCGTCTGGGCTGGAGCCACGGCGACGACGAACTCTTTTCGCGCGACCAGCTCGTGTCGTGGTTCGACACCAAGCATCTGTCCAAGTCCGCGTCGCAGTGGGATCCCAAGAAGCTGAACTGGGTCAACGCCCACTACATCAAGCAGATGGACAACGCCGAACTGGCCGAACGCGTCGCCACGCGCGTGGCGACGCGCGGCGGTTATCCCGAGCAGATCGACCTGCCGGGCGTCATGGGCCTCCTGAAGGACCGCGCCGAAACGCTGGAGCAACTGGCCGATGGCGCCATGCTGTTCTGCGGCGAATTCAAGGGCGCGCCGGCTGAGCTGGCCGAACAGCACCTGACCGCGCCGGCCCGCGAGGCGCTGGCCGATTTCGCGCAGCGTGCGCAGGATGCGGAGTGGACGCGCGAAGCGCTGTCCGCGCTGATCAAGGGCGTGCTGGCCGACCGCGGGCTGAAGATGCCGCAACTGGCCATCCCGCTGCGCGTGGCGGTCACCGGTCAGACGCAGACGCCTGCGGTGGATGCGGTGCTGGCACTGCTGGGCAAGGAAACCGTGCTCAAGCGGCTGTCGGCGATCTGAATCCGGGTGTCAGACACCCTCCGAAAGCCTACCGCCCAGGTGTCTGACACCCTTGAGAGATAACGGCCACAAACCCGCGACGGTCTCGGCAGGGTGTCTGACACCTGCATAATCCAAGGATGCCTGACACCCCCATAAACAAAGGGCCTTTTCATCCAACGATGAACAAGGCCCTTTCTGTTTTCAATCTGGCGTAACGCCAACGCCCTCACCCCTGCTGCATCCCCGCCCTCGCCTTGAGCGCCCGGGCAAAGAACGCCCCCAGCAGCGGCAACAGCACGGCCGAGCCGCCGAACAGCGCGCCCGGTCCGATCTCGTCCACCACCGCCCCCGCCAGCGCCACGCCGGCCGCCTGCCCCATGAACAGGCACGACGCGAACCACGCGACCGCCGTGCCGCGCGCCGACGGCACCATCTGCGTTGCGTTCGTCTGCAGCGTCGCGTGCAGCAGGTAGTACCCAAAACCCGCCAGGACGCTCGCCAGCAGGCTCCACATCCACACCGGCCCCAACAGGTACGACAGAAACGCCACGCCCAGCACCAGTCCGCCCGCGACAGCCAGGCCTCGCTCGCCGAGCCGCTTGAGGATGCGCCCCGCGACGACCGTGTAGATCAGCCCGCCCACCGCGTACACGGCCACCAGCGCGCCCGCGGCCGTCAGCGAGATATCGAAGCGCTCATGCAGGTACGACGGCGCAAAGGCCAGCGCGCCGAACACCAGCAAGCCTTCGATGAACACCGTCGCCAGCACCACGCGCGCCCACCGCGTGCCGAGCACCAGCCGCGCCTGCGCGATAAAACCTTGCCGTGGCGCACCGGGATCGACCTGCGCAAATCCGGCCGCGCGCTGGCGACGCACTTCCAGATGCAGCAGCACGCCCACGATCAGATAGCCCGCCACGAGCGCGGCAAAGGCCCAGCGCCAGCCGACGGTATCGGCGAACAGGCCGCCCGCAAGCTGGCCGGCGGACATGCCGAGGATGGTGCCGGTCAGAAAGCGCGCCAGCGTCGCCTGCCGGCGTTCATAGGGGACGTTGTCGCCGATCCAGGCCATGGACAGCGGCACGATGCCCGCGCCCGCGGCGCCCGACAAGGCGCGGCAGAACACCAGCATATCGAGCGATCCGGCCATGACGGCGCCGGCGCTGCCCAGCGCGCACGCCACGGTGGCGACGCTGACCACGCGGTATTTGCCGTAACGGTCGCCCACCGGACCGAAGAACATCTGCAGCACGCCATACGCCACGGCAAACGCCGTGACCGCGCGCGCGGCCTGGCCGGTGGTGGTGCCGAATTCCGCCGCCAGTTGCGGCAGCATGGGATCACAGATACGGAAAGCGCTGGCGCTGACGAAGGCGGCCAGCGCCAGCAGCGCGATCGCGCGTGCTTCGGAGGACAGGGCGGGCATGGATAACCGGCGGCGGGGCGAAAGTCGAAGCCCGCACCTTACCGCAGCCCGGCCCGCTTGGCGAAACCGCCGGGCGAAGTGTCCGCCCGGCGCAACGCTCAGTAGGCGAGGCGATAGCCCGCCGGCATGCGGCGCGCCGTGAGCAGCATGCCGCCGCTCTTGAGTTCACGCAGCGACAGCTTGGATTGCTCGACCTTTTCGACGCGGTAGCGGTTCAGATAGATCGGATCGGTGGGGTCCACCGGCTCGCCCGCCGACTTGGTCGTGCGCATCGTGTAGACGCCGTTCTCCACGCTCCAGCAGCCCGTCTCACGCAGCGCGGGACGCGTCTTGCGGCCGATCTTGAGCAGGGATTCGTAGGACATCGTGCCGTCGGCCGACAGCACGATCAGCGCTTGCATGTCGCCGGCCACGTCGCGCGGACGCGAATTCGACAACCAGGTGCCGACCATCGGGTCACCAGCCTTGGCGGGCGTGCACGCCACCGGCTTGGGCGGTTCCGCGGGCTGGGCCTCGGTGATGGCGGCGGGCTTCCTGGCGGCGCAACCGGCCAGGATCACGAGGGCGCAGGCAACGCCTGCCGTACGCAAAAACACACTGCTCATGACTTCCTCAAGACGTCCGCCGACGCGCCGCGCCGATCACACCGGCACGTCCCAGGCGCAGCGGACTTCACGCACTCTAAATAGGCGCCAGGGAAGAATCAACGAGGATCCGCGCCGTGTGCAAATGCGCAACAGTGCGGCCGCGAGCGCGCCCGGAATCCGCGCGGAAACCGCAAAAATGCGTTGGTTTCAAGCGACAGAGCCTCTCTATATATAGAGCGCCCCGAAACGGCTACAGCGGCAGCCGCTGTTCGTGCTTGATCTCGCGCAGCGCCACGATGGTGCGCGTCTGCCGGATGCCCGGCATGTTGAAGAGGAAGCGATGCAGGAAGCGGTCATAGGCTTCGGGGCTTTCCACCAGGATCTTCAACAGGAAGTCCGAATCCCCGGTGACCGCATAGCACTCCAGGATTTCCGGCGCATCGCGTACCGACCGCTCGAAGTGTTCAACGGTGTTGGCCGAGTGCCGCTCCAGGCTGATCTGCGCAAACATGCAGCCCAGCCCCACCTTGCTGCGGTCGACCTGGGCGCTGTAGCCCTGGATCACCCCGCTCGCCTCCATTGCCTTCACCCGCCGCCACACCGGCGCGGCCGACAGCCCCACCTTCTCGGAAAGCTGCTGCGCCGAGGCCCGGCCGTCTTCCTGCAGGGCCTTGAGGATGCCGATATCGGTCTTGTCCATTCGTTTGTCTCCTGATTTTTTTGGAATACGAAATGTTCATTGCGAATTATAGGGATAGCACGATCCAAAAACGCAATAAACCTGATCCCTCGCGAACCTATCATGGTGCCAAATACGAGGAGCATTGACTATGGACGGTACCCCCGCCGCCGCACCCGAGCTGGACCTTGAGTATCAGCTCGCCGACAACCTGACGCGCGAGTCCGGCCGCATCTTCCTGACCGGCACGCAGGCCCTGGTGCGCATGATGCTCACGCAGCGCCGGGTGGACCGCGAGCGCGGCCTGAACACGGCCGGTTTCGTGTCGGGGTACCGCGGATCGCCGCTGGGCGGCGTGGACATGGCCATGTGGAAGGCGCAGAAGGCGCTGGACGCCAACCAGATCACCTTCCTGCCGGGCATCAACGAAGACATGGCCGCCACCGCGGTGATGGGGACGCAGCAGGCCGGCGTGCGCGACGACCGCAATGTCGATGGCGTGTTTGCCATGTGGTACGGCAAAGGCCCGGGCGTGGATCGCGCCGGCGACGCGCTGCATCACGGCAATGCCGCGGGCGCCTCGCGCAACGGCGGCGTGCTGGTAGTGGTAGGCGACGACCACACCGCCGTTTCCTCCTCGATCCCGCACGCCAGCGAGGCCTCGCTCATCGGCTGGCAGATGCCCATCGTGCATCCGACGTCCATCGACGAATACGAGACTTTCGCGCTGTGGGGCTGGGCGCTGTCGCGTTATGCCGGCACCTGGGTCGCCTTCAAGGCGGTGTCCGAGACCATCGAAAGCGGCCACTCCTTCACCCCTGCCCCGATCCAGACCTACGACATGCCCGCGGATCCGGACATGCCGTCCGGATCGCTTGAATATTCGGCCCGCGACTTTCTGTCCCTGGCGGTCGAGACGCGCATGAACCAGCGCATGAAGGCGGTGGCTGCCTTCGCGCGCCGCCACAGCCTGGACAAGCTGACCTGTCCGGCGCCCAAGGCAACGGTGGGCATCGTCACCGTGGGCAAGGCGCACCTGGACACCATGGAAGCGCTGGCGCGACTGGGCGTGGATACGGTCACGGCGAACGCGCCCGTACGCATCTACAAGCCGGGTCTCACCTGGCCGATGGACGAGGGCCGTCTGCTCGAATTTGCACGCGGCCTGTCGCACATCCTGGTCGTCGAAGAAAAAGGCGCGGTGGTCGAAAGCCAGATCAAGGACATGCTGTTCAACCTGCCCGAGCGCCCCACGGTCGTGGGCAAGAAGGGTCTGGACGGCGAGCCGATGGTGACGTCGGCCGGCCAATTGCGCCCGTCGCTGCTGGCCGCGCCGCTGGCCGGCTGGCTGTCGCGCGCCGCAGGACTTCCGGTGAACCGCGACCTGTCGGCATTCGAATGCCAGGCCCCGCTGTCCAACGACGCGGACGGCATGCGCCGCCGCCCTTACTTCTGCTCGGGCTGTCCGCACAGCACGTCGACCAAGGTGCCCGAGGGCAGCCAGGCGCTTTCCGGCGTGGGCTGCCACTACATGGCGGCCTGGATGGACCGCGACACGGGCGGCCTGACGCAGATGGGCGGCGAAGGCGTCGACTGGATCGGCCTGTCCCGCTACACGAAGATGCCGCACATCTTCCAGAACATGGGCGAAGGCACGTACTACCACTCGGGTTACCTGGCCATCCGCCAGGCCGTCGCGGCGCGCGCCAACATCACCTACAAGATCCTGTTCAACGATGCCGTGGCGATGACGGGCGGGCAGCCGGTCGATGGCCCGATCTCGGTCCCGCAGATCTGCCAGCAGTTGCGCGGCGAGAACGTGGCGCGCATCGTGGTCACCACGGACGAGCCCGAGAAGTACCAGGGCGTGGACCTGGGCCCCGGCATCAAGGTCCACCACCGCCGCGAGCTGGACGCGCTGCAGCGCGAGCTGCGCGAAATCCCCGGCGTGACCGTGCTGATCCATGACCAGACCTGCGCCGCCGAAAAGCGCCGCCGCCGCAAGAAGAACCAGTTCCCGGATCCGGCGCGCCGCATGCTGATCAACAGCGCGGTGTGCGAAGGCTGCGGCGACTGCGGCGTGAAGTCGAACTGCCTGTCGGTCGTTCCGCTGGAAACGCCTTTTGGCCGCAAGCGCGCGATCGATCAATCCAGCTGCAACAAGGACTATTCCTGCGCGGAAGGCTTTTGCCCCAGCTTCGTGTCCGTGATGGGCGGCAAGCCCAGAAAGAGCGCGGCGCCGAAGGCCGACCAGGAACACCTGCGAGGCCTGATCGCCGGCTTGCCGCTGCCCGACATCCACGCGCTGGAGCATCCCTATCGCCTGCTGGTCGCCGGCATGGGCGGCACGGGCGTCATCACCATCGGCGCCATCGTGTCGATGGCCGCGCACCTGGAAGGCCTGTCGGCTGCCGTGCTGGACCTGACCGGGCTGGCGCAGAAAGGCGGCACCGTCGTCAGCCACATCCGTCTAGCCCCCGCCGGCGCAACCGCCGGCCCCGTGCGCCTGGACTGGCAGCAGGCCGACGCGGCCATCCTGTGCGATCCGGTCGCCGCCGTCGCGCCCGATTCGCTGGGCGCCCTGCGCCGCGGCCACACCAAGGTCACGGTGAACACCTACGTGGCGCCGGTCTCCGACTTCACGCGCAATCCCGACGCCGCGATGCGCCCCGAAGCGCTGCTCGCCAAGATCCGCCACGCGGCCGGCGACACGCACACCGCGGCGATCGACGCGCACGAAGCCGCCCTGGCGCTCTTCGGCGACAGCATCCTGTCGAACATGTTCATGCTGGGCTATGCCTGGCAACGCGGCGGCGTGCCGCTGTCGCAGGCGGCCATCTACCGCGCGATCGAACTGAACGGCGTGGCGGTCGCGGCCAATCGCGCCGCCTTCGACAACGGCCGGCTCGCGGCGCATCAACCTGACGCGCTGCAAGGCGCCTTGCGTCCCCGGGCCCAGGTCGTGCAGCTTCACGTCCCCGAAACGTTCGAACGCGCCGTGGCGCGCCGTGTCGAAGACCTGACGGCTTATCAGGACGCCGCGTACGCCCGCACCTACCAGCAGGTCGTCGACGCCGTCGCGGCACGCGAGCGGGAGCTGGCGCCGGACGCCAAGTCGCCGCGCCTGGCGATGGCGGTGGCGCGCGGCCTGTACAAGCTCATGGCTTACAAGGACGAATACGAAGTGGCGCGCCTCTATACCGGCGACGCGTTCAAGGCGCAGCTGGAGGGTCAGTTCGAAGGCGAGTACAGCCTGCGCTTTCACATGGCCCCGCCGATCTTCGCGCGCAAGGATCCGCGCACCGGCGTGCCGCGCAAGATGACGCTGGGTCCGCGCACGATGTCGGCACTGAAATTGCTGAAGCGTCTGAAGGGCCTGCGCGGCACGTGGTTCGATCCGTTCGGCCACACGGCCGAGCGCAAGATGGAACGGGCGCTGGTGAAGGAGTACCGCCAGACCATAGACCAGCTCGTTGCAGGGTTGACCTCGGACAACCTCGCGCAAGCGGCTACAATCGCCGCCCTGGCAGAAAACATTCGCGGTTTCGGCCACGTGAAGGCCGCGAATGTCGACAAGTATCGGACCGATCTGGCCCGGCTCATGCAGAGCTATACAGCACCGGCCTCACACGCCGTCCCCTTGCGGAAAACCGCATAAACAGCCGGTCTGAGTGGTCACTGACCTGGGCGCGCCTTACGGGGCGCGCCTAGTGCATTTGGTTACAATCTTTTGTGGGATTCGTCTTATCTTCTTCTTGTCCCTGTAAACCTCGATCACTAGAATTAGTGGCCAACGAGGGGTGCTACACTACATCTTGTGGTCGCCCAAGCGCGGATTCCCGCCGGCCACGCCTTACGGACTAGCCTGTCCGGACGTTGCGACCCCCATCACAAGATCCAATTTTGACCCGACATGACGCCGTCATGCCGTTATCTACGCGCTTTTACGCACAGGAGCTTCCATGCAGACTACGATCGCCTCTGTGACCCGGCCTTCGGCCGTGCCGCCCTCCCAAACCGACTCCCCCGCCGACGCCAATAGCGGCAAATGGGCCAGCTACAACATCATCCGCCGCAATGGCTCGGTGGTTGGCTTTGAGCCCAGCAAGATTGCCATCGCCATGACCAAGGCCTTCCTGGCCGTCAATGGCGGCCAAGGCGCCGCATCCGCCCGTGTGCGCGAACTCGTCGAAACGCTGACCGGCCAAGCCGTCAACGCGCTGGTTCGCAACCGCCCCAACGGCGGCACCTTCCATATTGAAGACATCCAGGACCAGGTCGAACTGGCGCTGATGCGCTCTGGCGAGCATGACGTCGCGCGCGCCTATGTCCTGTACCGCGAAAAGCGCACGCAGGAACGCGCCGCTGCTGCTGCCGCCGAAGGCCAGCAGAAGGCCGCCGCCGCGCCGCAGGAACACGTGCTGAACGTCACCGACGGCGGCGTGCGCCGTCCGCTGGACGTCGCCGAACTGCGCGCGACCATCGTCGCCGCCGGCGAAGGCCTGTCTGAATTCATCGACGCCGAAGCCATCCTGAAGGAAACGGTCAAGAACCTGTACGACGGCATCCCCGTCGACGAAGTCTTCAAGTCCGCCATCCTGTCCGCGCGCGCGCTGGTCGAAAAGGATCCGGCCTACAGCCAGGTCACCGCCCGTCTGCTGCTGCACACGATCCGCAAGGAAGTGCTGGGCGAGGAAGTCTCGCAAGACGGCATGGGCGCGCGTTACGCCGAATACTTCCCCACGTTCATTGCCCGCGGCATCGAAGGCGGCCTGTTGTCGCCCGAACTGGCCAACTATGACCTGACCAAGCTGGGCAAGGCGCTGAACGCCAAGCGCGACCTGCAGTTCGGCTACCTCGGCCTGCAGACCCTGTACGACCGCTACTTCCTGCACATCCGCGGCACCCGCATCGAACTGCCGCAGGTGTTCTTCATGCGCGTGGCCATGGGCCTGGCGCTGCGCGAAACCGACCGCGAAACGCGCGCCATCGAGTTCTACGAGATCCTGTCCTCGTTCGACTTCATGAGCTCCACGCCCACGCTGTTCAACTCGGGCACGCTGCACTCGCAGCTGTCGTCGTGCTACCTGACCACCGTCTCGGACGACCTGGAAGGCATCTACGACGCCATCAAGGAAAACGCGCTGCTGGCCAAGTACGCCGGCGGCCTGGGCAACGACTGGACCCCGGTCCGCGCGCTGCGCAGCCACATCAAGGGCACCAACGGCGAAAGCCAGGGCGTCGTGCCGTTCCTGAAGGTCGTCAACGACACGGCCGTCGCCGTGAACCAGGGTGGCAAGCGTAAGGGTGCGGTCTGCACGTACCTCGAGTCGTGGCACCTGGACATCGAAGAATTCCTGGAACTGCGCAAGAACACCGGCGACGAACGCCGCCGCACGCACGACATGAACACGGCGAACTGGATTCCCGACCTGTTCATGAAGCGCGTCATGGAAGGCGGTGAGTGGACGCTGTTCTCGCCGTCCGACTGCCCCGACCTGCACGACAAGTATGGCCGCGCGTTCGAAGAAGCCTACGTGGGCTACGAAGCCCGCGTCGCCAGCGGCGAACTGAAGCTGTTCAAGAAGATGCCGGCGCTGACGCTGTGGCGCAAGATGCTGTCGATGCTGTTCGAAACCGGCCACCCGTGGATCACGTTCAAGGATCCGTGCAACATCCGTTCGCCGCAGCAGCACGTGGGCGTCGTCCACAGCTCGAACCTGTGCACCGAGATCACGCTGAACACCAACGAATCCGAAATCGCGGTTTGCAATCTGGGTTCCGTGAACCTGGTCGCACACATGAAGCCGGCTGCCGGCGGCGGTTTCGAACTGGACCACGACAAGATCAAGCGCACGGTCAGCATCGCGATGCGCATGCTCGACAACGTGATCGACATCAACTACTACGCCGTCGACAAGGCCCGCAATTCCAACGCGCGCCATCGTCCGGTGGGCATGGGCATCATGGGCTTCCAGGATTGCCTGCAGATGATGCGCGTGCCGTACGCATCGCAAGCCGCTGTTGAATTCGCGGACCGTTCGATGGAAGCGGTGTGCTATCACGCGTACTTCGCGTCGAGCCTGCTCGCTGAAGAACGCGGCCGCTATCAATCGTATGAAGGCTCGCTGTGGTCGCGCGGCATCTTGCCGCAAGACACGTTGAAGATGCTGCGTGATGAACGTGGTGGTCACGTTGAGGTTGATGAATCGAGCACGCTCGATTGGGATACGTTGCGCACGCGCATCAAAGAACACGGCATGCGCAACTCCAATTGCATCGCAATCGCCCCAACCGCCACTATTTCCAATATCATTGGCGTATCTGCGTGCATCGAACCCACTTTCCAGAACTTGTACGTCAAATCGAATCTCTCCGGCGAGTTCACGGTCGTTAACGATTACCTCGTGCGTGACCTGAAGAAACTCGGTCTCTGGGACGAAGTCATGGTCGCCGACCTCAAGTACTTCGACGGCAGCCTGTCCCGCATCGATCGCGTTCCGTCCGAACTCCGCGAACTCTACGCCACCGCGTTCGAAGTCGAACCGAGCTGGCTGGTTGAATGCGCGTCGCGCCGTCAGAAGTGGATCGATCAAGCCCAGTCGCTGAACATCTACATGGCTGGCGCATCGGGCAAGAAACTGGACGACACCTACAAGCTGGCATGGACGCGTGGCCTGAAGACCACGTACTACCTGCGCACCCTTGGCGCCACCAGCGCCGAGAAGTCCACCGGACGCGGCGGCGAACTGAACGCCGTCAGCGCAGGCAATCCGTCCACTGCTTCCGCCGTTGCCGCAGCACCTGTTTTGCCGGAACCCGAAGTTCTCGGGGCGGTTTGCACCATGCGGCCGGGCGACCCCGGCTTCGAAGAGTGCGAAGCCTGCCAATAACCGCCTCCGGAGAATGAATCATGATTAATTGGGACGACGACACCACCGCCACGCAACCTGCACAACCTGCCGCGCCCGCGGCGGGCGGTCAGGCTGCCCCGGAAGTCCGGGCGGCGACGGGTGTTTTCGGCGACACCGCCATGCCCACGCCGGCCGCGCCTGAACACGCTGCCGGCCTGGCCGCCAGCGGCTCGGCCACCTCGCAGCGCGTGAAGGTTGCCGACAAGCGCATCATCAATGGCCAGACCGACGTCAACCAGCTTGTGCCTTTCAAGTACAAGTGGGCGTGGGAAAAGTACCTGGCCACTTGCGCCAACCATTGGATGCCGCAAGAGATCAACATGTCGCGCGACATCGCCCTCTGGAAGAACCCGAACGGGCTCACCGAGGACGAGCGCCGCATCGTCAAGCGCAACCTCGGCTTCTTCGTGACCGCCGACTCGCTGGCCGCCAACAACATCGTGCTGGGCACCTACCGCCACATCACGGCTCCCGAATGCCGCCAGTTCCTGCTGCGCCAGGCCTTCGAAGAAGCCATCCACACGCACGCCTATCAATACATCGTCGAAAGCCTGGATCTGGACGAAGCCGAGATCTTCAACGCTTATAACGAAGTGCCGTCCATCCGGGCAAAAGACGAGTTCCTGATCCCGTTCATCGACGCGATCGCTGATCCCAACTTCAAGACGGGCACGCCCGAAGCCGACCAGACGCTGCTGAAGTCGCTGATCGTTTTCGCTTGCCTCATGGAAGGCCTGTTCTTCTACGTTGGCTTCACGCAGATCCTGGCGCTTGGCCGCCAGAACAAGATGACCGGCGCTGCCGAGCAGTACATGTACATCCTTCGCGATGAATCCATGCACTGCAACTTCGGCATCGATCTGATCAACACCGTCAAACTGGAAAATCCGCATCTCTGGACGCCGGAATTCCGCGAAGAAATTCGAGAACTCTTCCGCAAAGCGGTCGAACTCGAATACGCTTACGCCGAAGACACGATGCCGCGCGGCGTGTTGGGCTTGAACGCACCCATGTTCAAATCCTACCTGCGCTTCATCGCCAACCGTCGTTGCCAGCAGATCGGTATCGAACCTCTGTACCCCCAGGAAGAAAATCCCTTCCCGTGGATGGCGGAAATGATCGACCTTAAAAAGGAACGCAACTTTTTTGAAACTCGCGTGATCGAATACCAAACCGGTGGCACGCTGAGCTGGGAGTAACGCAGTACGCCATCGAGCCCGGCGCGGGCACGCCCTCTTCTCGTTGATGGGCGTCGCGTTCGCGACAGGCTTGATGGCAATCTCCTTGGTCAGGGTGTCTTCGAACACGTAGAACAAGCGGTCGGCGGCCTGTGGACAGGCTGCCTGCCGGCGCCATTTGAAATGGCTCGCGCCAAAGGAGCGGGGGCCATATCAAATGGCTGTGCCGAATTCATTAGCGCAAACCGTAGTAGCTGTTGCTCGCACAGAACAGCGGCATGCGCCGATGAATAGCCCGGGCACGGTCCGCCGATTGGCGGGTCGGGGCACGGGTTTAAGTTCTGGGACCCCTGAACCTAAGGAGCATGACCATGGCAACAGCCAAGAAAGCCGTCAAGAAAGCAGCGGTGAAAAAACCCGCCGCCAAGAAGGCAGCAGCAAAGAAGGCCGCTCCGGCCAAGAAAGCTGCCGTCAAGAAAGTCGCAGTGAAGAAAGTCGCAGCCGCCAAGAAGCCGGCCGTGAAGAAGGTTGCCGCCAAGAAGGCGCCGGCCGCCAAGAAGGCCGTTGCCAAGAAGGCAGTCGCCAAGAAGGCCGTAGCAAAGAAGGCTCCGGCCGCCAAGAAGGCCGTTGCCAAGAAGGCAGTTGCCAAGAAAGCCGTCGCAAAGAAGGCCGTAGCCAAGAAGGCTGTCGCCAAGAAGGCGGTTGCCAAGAAAGCTGTAGCCAAGAAGGCCCCGGCCGCCAAGAAAGCGGTTGCCAAGAAGGCTGTCGCCAAGAAGGCCCCGGCCGCCAAGAAAGCCGTAGCCAAGAAGGCTGCTGCCAAGAAGGCCCCGGCCGCCAAGAAAGCGGTTGCCAAGAAGGCCGTAGCCAAGAAGGCCCCGGCTGCCAAGAAGGCTCCCGCTGCCAAGAAGGCTCCCGCTTCCAAGCCGGCTGTCGCCGCAAAGAAGCCCGCCGCCGCCAAGAAGCCCGCTGCGAAGAAAGCCGCTCCGAAGAAGCCCGCAACGCCGCCCACCACGGCTGCTGCCCCGGGCGCGAAGACCGCGCTGAACCCCGCCGCGTCGTGGCCGTTCCCGACGGGTGGCCGTCCCTAATCCGGACGCGCCGAAGCGTTAGCTTCATCAGAGCCGCCTGGTATTTACCGGGCGGCTTTTTTGTCGTCCCCGCGTCAATGCCATGCAAATGGCTGCCCCTTTGCACTAGACCTGAAGCACTAGGACCGTACGCAATTTTTACGTCTGGCCGTGCGACAATTGACTCCTCTTTTTTGGGGTGATCGCGTCCATGCTCGGTGAAATCTTCCGCTTCCTTCTCGAAATCGTGTTCACGCTGTTTGGCGCGGCACTGATTGCACGCGCCTGGATGCACGCGATACGGCTGCATCCCTTCAACCCGCTGGCGCGCGCGATCTACGGCGCCACCAACTGGCTCGTGATGCCGCTGCGCAAGATCATTCCCGCCGGCAACAAGATCGACTGGACCAGCCTCGTGTGCGCATGGCTGTCGGCGCTTGTCTATCTGGTGCTGCTGTGGCTGGTGGCCATCGGCGCGCTGATTCCCGCCGCACTGCTGCCCGCCGCCATGGGCTCGGCGCTCATCATGACCGCGAAGTGGGCGCTGAATCTGGTGGTCTGGTTGACGCTGATCCAGGCCGTGCTGTCGTGGGTCAACCCGATGGCGCCCATGATGCCGCTGCTGCAGTCGCTGACCGCGCCGTTGCTCGATCCCATCCGCCGCATCCTGCCGCGCACCTCGATCGACTTCTCGCCGCTGATCCTGCTGGTGGCCGCGCAGATCCTCTTGATGGTGCTGGCTCGCCTGAGCTACGGCATGATGGGCGTGTAATCGCCCGCCGCACCATTGCTTTGCACAGCGCCCCCATCAGCGGGGCGCTGGTCCATCCGGCCGGCGGCGTCTTGCGCTAGACCGGAATGGCGCTGTAGATCTCGATCAGCTTCTTGCGATCGATCTTGTGGTTGTTCGACATGGGCAGCGCCGGGCAGGCAACCAGCTCTGACGGCACCATGTACGGCGGCAGGCGCTCGGCCAGCCGCTCCTTCCAGCCGGACAAGGTCTCCGGCGCAAGCAGCGACGCCTCCTGCCCCGCACCGTCCAGCCCAGTCACGAAGCCGATCAACCGCACCGCGGTGCCGTCGGGACGGCGCAGCACCGCGCAGGCGCTTCCTTCCACCCCCGGCAGGCCGTGCAAAGCCTCGTCGATCTCGGCCAGCTCGATACGGTAGCCGTTCAGCTTGATCTGATCGTCCATCCGGCCGCGGCAAAACAGCAGCCCGCCCTCTTCCATCAGACCCAGGTCGCCCGTGCGGAACGCGCGGCGCCCATCGTCATAGGTGTAGAGTTTGGCCGCGTTCAGGTCGGCGCGGTTCAGGTAGCCGCGCATGACGTGGTCTCCCACGATGCAGATCTCGCCCTCGTCCACGAGCAGTACGCTGTCGGGCTTGGCGTGTCCGATCGGCAGCGGATCGTGCGCCGCCAGCACCGCATCGGTAACTTCGATCCAGGTGGTGGCGACCGTGGCTTCGGTCGGGCCGTAGGTGTTCAGGATGGATGCGTCGGGAAAACGCTGGCGCAGCTTCTTGGCCAGCGCCGCCGGCAGCGGCTCGCCGCAGAAGAGGAACGTGCGCAGCGTCGGCAGCGTGGCGGGCGAGAAGTCGCGGTTGGCTAATTGCTGGTGGGCGAACGACGGCGTGGACACCCACACCGTGATGCCGTGGCCGGCCAGCCGTTCCATCCACGGGCCGGGCGCGGCGATCTGTTCGCGCGCGTTGAGCACGCAACTGCCGCCGGACGCCAGCGTGGCGAAGACCTCGTACATCGACAGGTCGAAACTGAACGGCGCCTGGTTCATGAAGACGGGCGCCTCGCCCAGGCCAAAGCTGCCGAGCATCCAGTCGCCGAGCAGGCCGACGCTTTCGCGGCCGATCTGCACGCCCTTCGGATCGCCCGTGCTGCCCGACGTGAACATCACGTAGGCCAGACCACGCTCTTGCAGCACTTCGCCCTCGCCCGCCGTGAAGGTGCCGGCTGCGGCATCGAAGACGGCGGCGGCGCGCACGATCTCGACGATGCGGCGCAGACGCTCAGCAGGGTAGATGGTGTCCACCGGAACGAACGGCGCGCCGATGAGCAGCGCACCGACCATCGCGACGAAGAACGCGGCTTCCTTGTGACCGTAGATGGCCACCGGCACGTCGGGCGCCACGCCGTGCTGGCGGGCGGCGTCGGCCCAGGCCTCGGCCTCGGTGCGCAACTGCGCCCAGGTCAGGCTGCGGTCGGCGGCGGCGACGGCCAGCGCGTCGGGCGCGCGGCCGTCGTCGGCGAACTGGAAGGACTTCAAGTCGAAACGCATGCCGAAGCTCCGGGCGTCAGATGGGACTGCGGCCGCTGAACACGTACAGCGCCAGCGCGGCCAGAATCAGGGTGAGCACGCGCCCCAGAAAGCGCATGACGGGCTTGGCCAGCAGCGCCTGCAGACCGGGCCGCGTGCGCGCGGCGTTGATCAGCAGGTTGTGGCCCACTGAATACGCGCCAAACATCAGGCCGCTGACGATGTAGTGCAGCGACAGTCCGTTCCACACGCCCATCGCCAGCAGCGTCGCGAAGATGCCGATGTTCTGCGCCGCAAGCCGGTGGCGGCCGAAGAAGCTGGTCTTGCTCAATGCCTTGTAGATCGGCATGAACACGACATCGCGCAGCCATTCGGACAGGCTGATATGCCAGCGCCGCCAGAAATCCTGCGGGTTCAACGTGGCCAGCGGATTGCGGAAGTTGATCGGCAGCGTGAAACCGAACAGCATGCCGATCCCGATCGCCATGGTCGAGTAGCCGGCAAAATCGAAGAACAGGTAGGCGCTGTAGAGCGAGGCATTCAGCGCCACACCCGTGAACGAATAGTCGTGCGCGTCCAGCGTGGCCAGCCCGTAACGCCAGATGAGCTCGGCAAGGCCGAATTTCTGGATCACGCCCACCATGATGAGTTCCAGTCCGGTCAGCCAGGTGTTCAGGTTGACGCCTTCGTAGCCGCGCTTCAGATCGGCCTGGAAGGCGCGCCAGCGGTACATGGGACCGGCCAGCAGCGTCAGCGGGAAGAACAGGTAGATGAAGTAATCCAGCGGCGAGACGCGCTCGTTGCGCGGCGCGAACAGCAGCACGTCGATGGCTCGGAAGGTGGCGAAGGACAACCCGAGCATGGCGCCCAGGTGCGATACGCCGGTTTTGACCAGCAGCAACGGCGTCATCGTGATGATCACCGCCAGCCAGGTCGGGATGTAGTTGCGGCGCATGGCCCACAGCGCGGCGCCGGAGATGGCGAAGAGCGCGATGGGCTGGTACGGCCGCGCCCAGAACACCGCCATCCAGACGCCCAGGCAGATGACGCCGATGATGTGGCGATAGCCGATGCGCAGCGGCATGCCGGACGATCGGTAGGCGACCAGGCCGAGGCCGCCGAACAGGGCGCCGCCGAAGAAGCTCAAGCTTGCGAAGAGTTCCATGGTGCGCTCAGAACTGCTGGTATTGGAATTCGACCTTGATCGGTCCGCCGCTGCCCGTCGTGGGCTGCGCCTGCAGCACGAACACGAGGATCACGCCCACGTACAGGCACAGGTGCCAGAAGAAGCGGCGCGCCCAGGCCACGCCCGCATTACGGGCTTCGTCTTTACGAAAGAGTTTCATCGGGAAAAATACTCCGCAATGCCTTGATCGGCCATGGCCCAGCCAAGTTCGGCCAGGTGCATGTCATCGCGCAGCATGCCCGGCTCGAAAGGAATGCTGTAAAGATCCAGGCACCCCATTTGGTACCGCGTGCACATGCCGGTGATGGCGGCCACCACGGGGTCGAACCGTTCGACGTCCAGGATGAGCTTGGGGTTGAACGGCTGGATGACGAAGTACGCCTTGACCTTGCGCTTTTGCAGCAGCGCCATCACACGTGAGAGGTCGCCCAGCTCGGTACGGGTGATGGGATCGACGTCCGCGAATTCATTGCGCGCGGGCGAGTACAGCGGCGCGAGGTACTGCTGGTAGTAGTCGTCGCGCACATCGTAGGGGTTGTTGCCGCCCAGGTTGTGTTCGACGACGCGCGCTTCGTGCGTGATCCGCGACCACTGCCCGGCATTCAGGCGGGCGGACATCGGCCAGGACACGTAGCGGTGCGCGGGCACGGACAACTTGGTGCGCGGCTTGTCAGGGGCCGGCTCCTGGCGGGCATGCCACCACAGCGCCAGCTTGTCTTTCAGCTCGGACACCTGACCATTGGCGATGAGCCACAGCAACCCCCAGTTCGCGTTGTCGCTGATCCAGTTCTGCATCTGCTCGCGCGTACTGGGCTGGTCCCACAACCGGTCCCAGACCGGTCCCGTGACGTGCTCGGCAAACGCGCTGCGCGGCAGCTGCCCGCCCGACGCGAACCAGGCCGGCGACAGCATGATGACCAGGCGCGTGTTGGGCGTGAGCGAGTCAGATACCGATTCCAGCACGCTGACGATGCCATACGACTGGAACATCGCGTGGCCGTACGCGAGCGTCGGCACCTTCAGCTCTTCGGGAAAGAAGCGGTAGGGAACGAAGCGCAGGTCGTGGCTGGACAGCTCGGAAGAGCCCAGCACCACCAGCGTGCCGTCGCTGAGCGCGTTGCCCAGACGGTTCAGGTTGACGTGCTGGGTGCCCCAGTCCGGCCCGAGGTTGGGCAGGTAGTTGCTCTTGTCGGCTGCGATGGCCGAAGGCGATGACGACGGATTGACGACGCGGCTGAGCAGATCGTCCGCCCCGCAATACGCCCCTACCGCCAACGCCACCGCCGTCGCTGCCGCCGCGACGTGCGACAGGAACCGGGTATTACGAAGTATGGGCAGCGACATAGCCGGCAAGCACGCGGACCGACTGAAGGTGCTCTGCAATTTCGGGAGCCGGGATACTGCATCCGTACTCGGACTCGACCGCCAGCGTGATGTCCACGGCGGCGAGCGAATCGACCAGGCCGGTGGCAATCAGTTGCGTGTCGGGGGTGACTTTCTTCATGACGATCGACTCGACGATCTCGCCGATCTTGGTGTGGAGTTCTTGCTCGGTATGCATAGGTATTGCAGCGTAACGTTGCCTGTTCGGCAAACCATCCCCCGCCCCGGGATTCAGGCGACGAGGATACAGAAAACAGCTGAAACCAAACTGAAAAATTCCAGCCAGCAAGCGGGGCTTCCGGAAGCACGTGGTTACATTAAATCCGGACTGCCGCGCCGTCGCAATCATTGCACTTCGGCCGTCGAATCGCCATGAAACTTATGGAGGAAATGGCGAGAAAACGCTTGGAAAGGTAACGTTCGCGGGTAAATCCCGGGGGGCTGCGTTGCGAGCGAGCGACAAAAAAGCCCGCTTGCGCGGGCTTTTTGATTGCGGGCTGGGCCGATTACATCGGCGTGACGCGGGTCGGACCGGCGCCGCTGATCACCTGGACGCGCTGGCCCACGCTGATGGGCACGTCGGCTTCCTGGGCGACCACGCGGGTCTCGCCGTTATCCAGGCGCACCGTGATCTCCAGGCCGGAGTTCTTCTGTGCGCGGTTTTCGACGGCGTTGCCCGCCAGCGCGCCAAGGATGACGCCGCCGACCGTGGCGATAGTGCGGCCCGTGCCGCCACCGATCGCGTTGCCGGCCACGCCACCCAATGCACCGCCGGCCACCATGCCGACGCCGCTGGACTTGTCGTTCTGGATGACGATCGGACGCACGCCGGTGACCGTTCCGTTACGGACGATCTGTTCGCGCTGCGCTTGATCGTAGCTGTACACGCCGCTGGAGGCGCTGGGGTTTGCGCAACCGCCAAGCACTGCCATCGACGTCACCACAGCCGCGACAGCCAGCCAACGGCCGGTACGCGGCGTCACCAGGGAAAAAGACTTTATATGATTCATTTGGACTCCTCATTCGGGCACGACCGACGGTGACTGATGATACTCCGCCCGCAACGCCCGGCAAGCGCACCCGCAACAGACTGAAACGCTCCGCCAGAAGCTGCAAACTCAGGCGCGAAACAACGGGCTACAGCCCGTTGCCATTGAATATGCGCTGACGTTCGACCTGTGTGCGAGGTGTCGGTTCCCGGGGAGTCCTGGCCGATCAGGCAGGCAGATGGATGCCGTAGGTGGCGTGCAGCACGGCGTCGATCTCGGCACGCGTCGGCACATGGTTCTGCGGGCCGCGCGAAGCGATCTTGAGGGCGCCCATGACATTGCCCAGGCGGCAGCTGTCTTCCCAGCTCCAGCCGCTGGTCAGGCCGTACAGCAGACCACCGCGCTGCGCGTCGCCGCAGCCGGTGGGATCCACCACCTGCGAGGCGCGCACGGGTTCGATCTGGATGGTCTTGCCTTCGGTGTGCAGGGTGGCGCCTTCGGCGCCACGCGTCACGACCACCGCCTGCAGCGTGCGCGCAATGTCCGCGACGCTGCGGCCGGTACGCTGCTCGACCACGCCGGCTTCGTAGTCGTTGACCGTGAGGGCCTGCGCCAGCTTGAGCATGCGCTCGAGGTCGGCGCCGTCAAACAGCGGCATGGCCTGGCCCAGGTCGAAGATGAAGGGGATGCCGCGCTTGTGCAGGCGCTCGGCGTGGGCAAACATGCCTTCCTTCGCGTCCGGCGCAACGATCGCCCAGGCGGCGTCGGCGTCGCTCAGGTCGTTTTGCGCGGCAAACGACATGGCGCCCGGGTGGAAGGCAGTGATCTGGTTGTCGTCCAGGTCGGTCGTGATGAAGCACTGTGCGGTGAACGTGTCGGGAATGACCTTGACGCGGCTGACGTCGATGCCCAGGCCCGACAGCCGCTGCATATATTCGCCGGCGTCTTCACCGATGGTGGCCACCGGCACCGGCGCGCCGCCCAGCAGGTTCATGTTGTAGGCGATGTTGCCCGAGCAGCCGCCAAATTCCTTGCGCATGCTGGGCACCAGGAACGACACGCTCAGCGACTGGATGCGGTCGGCAAGAATGTGTTCCTTGAAGCGGCCTTCAAACACCGCAATGGTGTCGAACGCCATCGAACCGCAGACCAGAACAGGGGTTGCCATGCTTGTCATCCTTTACGGGAAAAACTTGTCGAGTTGGTAGCCATTGACCTGAACGCCGGTCACTTCAATGGGGACTGAAATCTTCAATGCACCCTGGGGACCGAACGGTCCCTTCAACTGCTCGGGCGTGAGGTAATTCTCGGGCATCAGCACCTTGCGCACGACCACCGTATCCGACAGGTCGTTCAGTTCAAGCACCAGCGCCGGCCAATGCTGCGGCTTGTCGTAGCGGTTGTGCAGCATCACGGTCAGCACCAGGCGGGTGCGCCCGTCATCGATGGCGGCAGCGCCCTTGGGCGGCTGCAACGACGACGATGAAATGCTGATGAGATCGCGGCGGCGCGCGTAGCCGACCGTGCAGTCCAGCGGCTTGCAGGCGGCCTCCAGGACCGGTCGCAGCGCCGGCACGGAATTGGCGATATCGGTGCGGTATGCGTAGAGCAGTTGCAGGGCAAGCACGATCAGGCCGATGAGGCACGCGTAGGCCCACAGCTTGCGCACCAGGCCGCTGCGCTCGATACGGTCCTGGTCCAGGAACTCGGGCGGCGCACGGCCCACGTCGGTGGCGCTGGAATAACGCGTGCGCGTGTCGCCCAGCACCGGTTCGTGGGCGGCGTGATCGAGGTCGTCTTCGTCCTCGTATTCGTCGTCGCGCTCGATGTCGCGGACATCGTCGCGATGCTGGTCGCGAAAGTCGTCGGCGATGTCGTGGCGAGGATCTTGGCGGGGGCCTTGGCGCGGGTCGTGGCGAACATCATGGCGCGGATCACTGCGCACGTCGCTGCGCGGCTGCCCGGCGCGCCAGTCCAGCGTTGGCTCGCCGGACCGGCTGGCGACGATGGGTTCGTTGCGAAACACGGGGGGCCGCGGCGCGGGCGCGGTGCGGGGCGGCTCCGGCTCGCGCAGGAATGGTTCGCCGTCATCGTCGAGATACTCGTCGTCGGCGTGGTCATCCGGCATGGCCGCTTCCGGCTCGGCGCGCTTGCGGATGTCGTCGCGGCCGCGCAGCACGGCGGGCGGAATCGAAGGCGCGGGCGGCGCCTCGGGCTCGTCTTCCCAGGGCAGAATCACACGCGGCTCAGCCGGCACGGCGGGCGTTGCGCGGGGCGGCACGATGGCGGGCGGCGGCACATGCGGCGGCACATGGGGCGGAACCGCCGCCGGACGCACCGGGGTGAAGGCGGGTGCAGGCGCCGGGGTGAAGGCCGGTGCAGGCGCCGGGGCCGGTGTCGATACCGGCGTAAAGGCCGGTTCCGGAAACGGTGCGGCGGGCGGATGCGGCTCGGGCGCGGCCAGCACGGGCGCGGCCACGGCGGCGGCGGACGATGGCAGCGGCGCCGCGGCCGGCGGGGTAATCGCGACAGGCGCACCCGGCGCGGACACCAGGCACGCACGGCCATCGAAAACGGTCGAGCAGGCGCCGCAACGCACCAGGCCATTGCGGACCCGAAGCTGATCAGGCACCACCTTGAACGAGGTGCCGCACTGCGGGCAGCGGGTGGTCAGAGCCATGAGGCGTGCTCCTGCTGCCGGGACTCAGGACTTCTTGCCGTGCAGGCAGACCCAGCCGTCGCGCGCACGCCAGACCGACATGGCCAGCCAGGGCGCATAGACGGCCGCGACCTCCTCGGCCTGCCGTTCCAGCACGCCCGACAACACCAGGTGGCCACCCGCGGCAACGCGTCCGGCCAGCATGGGGGCCAGCACCTTCAAGGGGTTGGACAGAATGTTGGCGACCACGACTTCGAACGTGCCGTCCGCCAGTCCGTCGGGCAGCATGGCCTGCAGCTCGACCTTGTTGACCTCGGCGTTGAACACCGTGCTCTGCACCGCCTGCGCGTCGATATCGACCGCCTGCGTGGGGCCGGCGCCCAGCTTGCGCGCCGCGATGGCCAGGATGCCGGATCCGCAGCCGTAGTCCAGCAGGGTCGCGCCGGCGGGAAGCTCGGCTTCGAGCCACGCCAGGCACAGGTGTGTCGTCGGGTGGCTGCCGGTGCCGAACGCCAGGCCCGGGTCCAGTTCGATATGAATGGCGCCGTCCTGGTCGGGCAAGGCCGTGTCCAGGCCGGGCACATCGGGATTGTCGCGGTGCCAGCTGGGCACGATCCAGAGACGTTCGGCGATGTGGATCGGGCCGAACTGCGATTGCGTCAGGCGCACCCAGTCGGCGTCCGGCACGTCGCGCAGGCTCCAGCCGTCGAACACCGAGGCATCGAGCTCCCCGGTTTGGGCGGCTTCTTCCATGATCTGCGCGGGATCGGCGCCGTCGGGCAGCAAGGCGACGACGAGATTGCGGTCCCATGCCTGGACGTCGGGCTCGGTGCCCGGCTCGCCGAACAACGGCCGTTCGACTTCGGTGCCGAAGTCGGCGTCTTCGACGGAGACCGACAGCACGCCGGCTTCGAGCAAGGCGTCCGACAGGGCTTCGGCCTGCGTCTCCGAGCAATGGAGCACGAGTTCACGCATGATTTTTCTCTTCCATCTGGTCAACGGGCCGCGGCATCCGCCGCGGCCCGATCAACCTTAAAACATCAACAAGGTAAAACGCAAAAGGGGCCGTGAGGCCCCAGAGTCGGTCAGGGACGCTGCGCCAACTTGTGTTCCAGATAGTGGATGCTGGTGCCGCCTTCGATGAAGCGGGCGTCCTGCAGCATTTCGCGGTGCAGCGGGATGTTGGTGGAAATGCCTTCCACCACCATTTCCGACAGCGCGATGCGCATGCGCGCCAGCGCCTGGTCACGCGTGTCGCCGTACGTGATGACCTTGGCGATCATCGAATCGTAGTTGGGCGGCACGAAGTAGCCATTGAACGCGTGCGAGTCGATACGCACGCCAGGACCGCCAGGCGTATGCCAGTTCGTGATACGGCCCGGGCTGGGCACGAAACGGAACGGATCTTCGGCGTTGATGCGGCATTCGATCGCATGGCCGCTGAACGTGATGTCACGCTGACGCAGCGTGAACTTCTCGCCGGCGGCGATCAGGATCTGCTGCTGCACCAGATCGACGCCGGTGATCAGCTCGGTGACCGGGTGTTCGACCTGGATGCGGGTGTTCATTTCGATGAAATAGAACTCGCCGTTTTCGTACAGGAACTCGAACGTGCCGGCGCCGCGATAGCCCATCTTGCGGCAGGCGTCGGCACAGCGGTCGCCAATGCGCTCGATCAGGCGGCGGGCGATGCCGGGCGCCGGCGCTTCCTCGATGACCTTCTGGTGGCGGCGCTGCATGGAGCAGTCGCGCTCGCCCAGCCAGACCGCGTTGCGGCCGCCGTCGGCCAGCACCTGGATTTCGATATGGCGCGGGTTCTCGAGGAACTTCTCCATATAGACTTCCGGGTTGTTGAACGCGGCGCCTGCTTCGGAACGCGTCATCGTGACGGCATTGAGCAGCGCGGCCTCGGTGTACACCACGCGCATGCCGCGGCCACCGCCGCCGCCTGCTGCCTTGATGATGACCGGATAGCCGACTTCGCGCGCCGTGCGCAGGATTTCCTGCGGATCGTCGGGCAACGCGCCTTCCGAGCCCGGCACCACCGGCACGCCGGCTTCGATCATGGCGCGCTTGGCGCTGACCTTGTCGCCCATCAGGCGGATCGTGTCCGGGCGGGGGCCGATGAACACGAAACCGCTCTTCTCGACGCGATCGGCGAAGTCGGCATTTTCGGACAAGAACCCGTAACCCGGGTGGATTGCCTCGGAATCCGTGACTTCGGCGGCCGAGATGATGGCCGGCATGTTCAGGTAGCTTTCACGCGACGGCGCGGGCCCGATGCACACGGATTCATCGGCAAGGCGCACGTACTTGGCTTCGCGGTCGGCCTCGGAGTGCACGACGACGGTCTTGATGCCCAGCTCGCGGCAGGCGCGCTGAATGCGCAGGGCGATTTCGCCCCGATTGGCGATCAGGATTTTTTCGAACATGTTCAGCTATCAGCCAATGACGAACAGGGGTTGACCGTACTCGACGGGCTCACCGTTTTCGACCAGGATTTCTTTGATGACGCCGGCCTTGTCGGCTTCGATTTCATTGAGCAGCTTCATGGCTTCAATGATGCACAGCGGATCGCCTTCCTTGACGGTGGCGCCCACGTCGATGAACGGGGCGGCGCCCGGGTTCGGCGAACGGTAGAACGTGCCGACCATCGGGGCCTTCACGACGTGGCCTTGAATGACCGGGGCAGCGGGCGCGGCCGGCGCAGCGGCGGGCGCGGCGGCGGCGGCGACGGGCGCGGCGGGCACGCCGGCTTCGGGCTGGTGGTAGGCCACCGGCTGCAGCGTCTGCGAGAACTTGACGATTCTGACCTTGCCTTCGCCTTCGGTGATTTCCAGCTCGGCGATGCCCGATTCAGCCACCAGGTCGATCAGGGTTTTGAGTTTTCGAAGATCCATAGAAGCTGCTTCCCGAGATAGTGTCGGCGTCGTCCCAGCGTCGGGGTTCGCGCCGTATAAGATGTAAAAGCGTTGATTTGATGCGAGATCAGTGCCGCACTGCGTAACGCAGCGCGGCCTCGTAGCCGTCCGCGCCCAGGCCGCTGATCAGGCCCTGCGCCAAGTCGGACAGATAAGAGTGATGCCTGAACGGCTCTCGCTTATACAGATTGGACAAATGTACTTCAATAAATGGGATCGCGACCCCGGCCAGCGCGTCGCGAATCGCGACACTGGTGTGCGTGTATGCCGCTGCGTTGATGATGATGAAGTCCGTGCCGTCCTGCCGTGCCGCCTGAATGCGGTCAACCAGCGCACCTTCGTGATTGCTTTGCCACACAGTCAGCGTGGCGCCCAATTCGCCCGCAAGCAGCTCGAGACGCTCATTGATCTGGGCCAGAGTAAGACTGCCGTAGATATGAGGTTCCCGGGTGCCAAGCAGGTTCAGGTTCGGGCCATGCAATACCAGTATGTTTTGCGCCATGCGCGTGCCAAATTGTGGATTGCCAATTGTTGGCAAAACAGCCGATAAACCAGCTTTTTACGCCAATTCCTACTATTTGTCCAACAGACTTACGCCTTCAAACCCGAAAGGGTGCGATCCAGATCGTCGGGCTGAACTTCACCCAATATCTTCCGGTTAATGCTGCCATCTGCGTTGAAAACGATAGTAAAAGGCAGACCACCGCTAGGATTACCCAGCTTACGCAGCGTATCGATGGCGCCGGCGCCGATCACCCATAGAGGGTATGAAACCTGTACTTTCTCGACAAACTTCTGCATGTTGGCGGCAGAATCAACGCCGATGCCAACAAAGCGTACTTGCGGGTATTTTTTCTGCAAAGCGTCGAGCGCGGGCATCTCTTTGACGCACGGCGCGCACCACGTTGCCCAGAAATTGACCAGGATGGGCTGGCCCTTCCAGCCGGCCAGCGAATGCGAGGCGCCGTTCAGATCCGGGAGCTGCATCTGCATGAGTCGCGCGACTGGATCGCCCGCGTCAGCCGGCGCGGCATCGTTCTTGGGCTTGCGGCCCATCAGCGTATAGCCGCCCGCGACAGTCGCGGCCACCGCCACGGCGGCGGAAAGAAGTAGGCGTCGATTCATGGCGCGATGATAACCGTTGCGGCCGTTTTACGCCGCAGGCGCGAGGCGCCGGCTTGTCGGGCCGCTATATATACAATGCGGGGCAGGAGATTTATCAATGCACCTGCACATTCTTGGCATCTGCGGCACCTTCATGGGCGGACTGGCGCTGATCGCGCGCGCCGCCGGCCACAAAGTCACGGGTTGCGACGCGGGCGTGTACCCGCCGATGAGCACCCAGCTTTCCGAACAGGGTATCGAACTGATCGAAGGCTTTGGCGCCGAGCAACTGGCGCTCAAGCCTGACCTGTACGTCATCGGCAACGTGGTCAGCCGCGGCAACCCGCTGATGGAAGCCATTCTGGAATCCGGGGCGCGCTATGTGTCCGGGCCGCAATGGCTGGGCGACAACATCCTGCCAGGCGCGCACGTGTTGGCGGTGGCCGGCACGCACGGCAAGACCACCACAAGCTCGATGCTGGCGTGGGTGCTGGAAGCCGCAGGCATGGCCCCGAACTTCCTGATCGGCGGCGTGGCGCAGGACCTGCACGTATCTGCCCGCTACGACCCGGCGCGCCGCCCCTTCGTCATCGAAGCGGACGAATACGACACGGCGTTCTTCGACAAGCGCTCCAAATTCGTTCACTACCGCCCGCGCACCGCCATCCTGAACAACCTGGAATACGATCACGCCGACATCTTCCCCGATCTGACGGCGATCGAAACGCAGTTCCACCATCTGGTTCGTACGATCCCCGGCTCGGGCCGTATCGTCCGACCGACGCAATCGGACGCGCTGGACCGCGTGATTGCACGGGGATGCTGGTCGGATACCGTCACGTTCGGTCCGGAAGGGCAGTGGCAGGCATCGCCACCGGACGCTGACGGCGCGTTCGAGGTCACGCGCGCCGGCGTCCACGCCGGCACCGTCCGCTGGTCGCTCACCGGCGAACACAACCGCATGAACGCGCTGGCCGCCCTGGCTGCCGCTGAACACGTTGGCGTGCCCGCAGAACAGGGCATCGACGCCCTCACCCGCTTCGGCGGTGTCAAGCGTCGCATGGAGCTGCGCGGCACGGTCAACGGCATCAAGGTCTACGACGACTTCGCTCACCATCCCACCGCCATCGCCACCACGCTGGAAGGTCTGCGCCGTCAAATTGGATCGGCGCGAATCCTGGCCGTGCTGGAGCCGCGCTCCAACACCATGAAGCGGGGCACCATGGCCGCCAGGCTGCCCGAGGCGCTGGCCGACGCTGACCTGGTGTTCTGCTTTGGCGCCAGCGAGGGCAAGCATGCGCTGGGCTGGAACCCGGCTGAAGTGCTGGCGCCCCTGGGCGGGCGGGCTTCCAGCTACGATGACATCGGCGCGCTCGTCGACGCCGTTGCGGGCGCCGCCCGGCCGGGCGACCAGGTGCTGGTGATGAGCAATGGCGGTTTCGGCGGCATCCATGGCAAGCTGCTGGATGCGCTGCAGGCGCGGGGCTGATTCCGCCCGCTTGGCCGAACCCGGCAAAGCGCGCCCTGCCGGACATGCCGGGCTGGCCCTGCCAGACCCGCATGTCCGGAATTCAAGCCCTCAGCCGGCCGCCTCCCGCAACGCACACGGAAACAGCAAACAATGATCCTCTATCTACACGGTTTCCGATCGTCGCCCGATTCTTTCAAGGCCCGCCTGATGGCGGACGCCATGACCGCGCGCGGCCTGACCGATGCGTGGGCCTGCCCGCAACTGCCCGCCAGCCCGCGCCAAGCCATCGACCTGGCGCTGGGCATGGCGCGCGACCGGCTGGCGGACGCCGATTCGCCGCGCGAACTGACTGTCATCGGCTCGTCGCTGGGCGGTTTCTACGCCACCTGGATCGCCGAGCAGCTGGACTGCAAGGCCGTGCTGCTGAATCCCGCCGTCCACGCCGCGCGCGACCTTGCCACCCAGGTCGGCGAGCACCACATGTATCATTCCGGCGCGCCGTTCGTTTTTTTGCCCGAATATGTGGACGAACTGGCCGCCATCCATGCGCCGCGCATCACGCAGCCCGATCGGTATTTCCTGGTGGCCGCGACCGGCGACGAAGTGCTGGATTGGCGCGAGATGCGCGACCGTTACGCCGGCTGCCGTCAGCGCATCGTGCAAGGCAGCGACCACGGCCTGTCCGATTTCGCGGATTGGATGCCGGAAGTGCTTGAATTCGCCCTAGGCGGCAAGCCGGTACGCACCTGATAATCAATATCGACTTTCAACACCCACAAAGCTGCGCAAGGCGGCGCGAGGCCGCCGCCCAGGACGATCCCCACCATGTATGTGTTTTACGAAGATGACGGCAGCTTCAAGGCCGGCAATATCCTGTCCGAGACCGACGCCAGCCTGCAGGTGGAGTCGGAGTCGGGCAAGCGCAGCAAAATCAAGCGCGCCAATACCCTGTTCAACTTCGCCTCGCCGGATCCGGCAGCCCTGATGACCCAGGCGGCCGCCACGGCCGAGACGCTGGATCTGCAATTCCTGTGGGAATGCGCGCCGCAGGAGGAATTTGACTCGCCCGCCCTGGCCGCCGACTACTTCGGCCACGCCCCCACGCCCGTCGAGCAGGCCGCGCTGCTGATGCGCCTGCACGGCGCGCCGGCGTACTTCCACCGCCGCGGCAAGGGCCGCTACCGCCCCGCCCCGCCGGACATCCTGGCCGCCGCGCTCGCCGCGCTGGAAAAGAAGCAGCGCCAGGCCGAACAGCAGCAGGAATGGGTCGACGAAATGGCCGCGGGCCGCCTGCCCGAACCCATCGCCCAGGCCGCCGAATCGCTCCTGATCCGTCCGGACAAGAACTCGCAGCAATGGAAGGCCCTGGACGCCGCGTGCGCCAAACTGGGCAAGACGCCTGACCGCCTGCTGCTAGAACTGGGCGCCTGGCCGCACGCGCTCGCCCTTCACAAGCGCCGCTTCCTGGCCGTCAACTTCCCCCGCGGCCTGGCCTTCCCCCACGTGGAACTGCCGCCCATCGACCGCGAACTGCCGCTGGCCGACGCCGAAATCTATTCCGTGGACGATGTCACCACCACGGAAATCGACGACGCGCTCTCCGTCTCCACGCTGCCCGACGGCCGCGTGCGCGTCGGCGTCCACGTCGCCGCGCCCGGCCTGTCCGTCACCCGCGACAGCGAACTGGACAAACTGGCCCGCGCCCGCCTGTCCACCGTCTACATGCCCGGCGACAAGATCCCGATGCAGCCGGACAGCGTCATCCAGGCGTTCTCCCTGGACGCCGGCCGCGAAGTGCCCGCGCTATCGCTGTACGTCACCGCCAATCCCGAAACCGGCGAAGTCATCGAATCGGAAACCCGCCTGGAACGCATCGTCGTGCGCGAAAACCTGCGCCACAACATGCTGGACAGCCAGGTCACCGAGGCAAGCCTGTCCGATCCGGACGCCGACCTCCCCTACGGCCACTGGCTGCGCCCGCTCTGGAAGCTGGCCCAGGCCCTGTCCGCGCAACGCGAAAACGTCCGCGGCAAGCCGGAAAACAATTCTCGGGTGGAATACAGCTTCTACCTGGACGGCAACCCCGACGATCCCGACACCCCCGTGCGCCTCGTCCCGCGCCAGCGCAATGCGCCGCTGGATCGCATGGTGGCCGAATACATGATCCTGGCCAACAACCTGTGGGGCGGCCTCTTGAACCAGCACGGCGTGCCGGGCATCTACCGCTCGCAGCAAGCTGGCCGCGTGCGCATGAGCACGCAGGCGCTGCCGCACGAGGCCATCGGCGTTCCCCAATACGCGTGGAGCACGTCGCCGCTGCGCCGCTACGTCGACCTGGTCAACCAATGGCAACTGATCGCCGCGGTGGAACACGGCGTCTCGGCCCGCCTGATCGCCCCCTTCAAGCCGCGCGACGCAGACCTGTTCGCCATCATCGGCGCCTTCGACGCGCAATACGCGGCCTGGGCCGAGTTCCAGAGCGCAATGGAACGCTACTGGTGCCTGCGCTGGCTGAAGCAGAACGGCGTGACGCGGACGGTGGCACATGTGCTGCGGGATGATCTGGTGCGGTTTGCGAATGCGCCGTTGGTGACTCGGGTGGGAGGGATGCCGGAGTTTGAACGCGGGACTGCGGTTGAGGTGGATATTCTGGGGATGGATGAGTTGTCTCTGGAGTTGGATTGTCGATTTGTGGGCGAAGTTAAGGGGGAGGCTGCGGCTTCGTAGGTCGCATTCTTCCGATCTTCGTCGGTCGCTTTCTTCGGTTCTTCGTAGGTCGCTTTCTTCAGTTCTTCGTAGGTCGCTTTCTTCAGTTCTTCGTAGGTCGCCCGACGCCGCGGTCACCGGGGAGGCGATCGCCCACGATTGCGGTCCGGAGCCTTCGCTCCGGACTGCCCCGTCGTCATCTTCGTTGTCGCCTTCGGCGACTGCCTTCAGATTCCCTCGGGCGCATCGACGGCGCTCGCCTCCCCGGTGACCGCGACGCCGTGCTGCCAGGGTCTTTGGTTTGCGCGCTACAAGACCCGTGGTCAGGGAAGGAGATCTGCGGGGCCGCCGGGTTGCTGCCGCCCGGACGGCGGCAACCCGGCATCGGGTCCGTGGGGCGTCGTGGCGTGTGCGCTGCGCGCTGGCGGGGATTGGTTTGCTAATGGTTCGCCTCACGGGGGGTGGGGCGGTGATGGGCGGCGCCGCGACGATTCGCCACAACCTGCCGACCTGTTCGCGCCGCCCATCGGGCACTTGAGTTCAAGTGTCGATTAGCAGCGAGCCGTGCTCGCACGAAGGTGTCAGACACCGGAACCAGTCCTACGAATCTGCTGGTGTCTGACACCCGAACCAGTCTTACAAGTCCGCGGGTGTCGGGCACCCGGACAAACTAGCGCCTTCGCCAAGGGATGGGAGTCTGAAACCTGGGAGCACACTTCGAGCCTGTAGCCAGTCTTCGCGGGTGTCAAAAACCCAAGCGTTACCTACTCGCGAAGCGTCATCATTTCAACGCAAGACGCCGCGTAAGTCTCCGGAGGCCACCCGCGCGGCCGAACGGAGACGGGCATCGCAAGATGCTTCTGGCCCGAAATGCTCTGCGCAAAAATGCCAAGAAAACTGACCGTCCCGGCGACTAGAAGACTTGAATTGCCAGAGTCCGGTGCGGTGGCGTCCCGGGGTGCGCGGGGCGTCGATAAGCCCGAGGGAATCTGAAGGGAAGGCCGTAGGCCTGGACGAAGATGACGACGGGGCAGTCCGGAGCGAAGGCTCCGGACCGCAATCGTGGCCCCGCGCGCCCCGGGACGCCACCGTGCCGGACGTCTTAAGAACCGAAGTCGCCGCAGCACTGAACGCCTAAAGAACCAAAGCAGCCAAAATTCGAGAACCAGCACGCGCCCAAGTCGAAAAACCCCCAACCCGAATCCCAACGCAACGCTAACGATCTCCCCGTTAAACTCCCAACAAAAAAGCAAACGGAGGAGAAGACATCATGCGCATTCTGCTGGTCGAGGACAATCTCGATCTTGGCGATGCCGTTGAGAGCAAGCTGCGTTCGGCAGGTCATAGCGTGCAGTGGGCGCACGACGGCGTGCAGGCCTCGCGATGGGCGCTGGACGAGACCTGGGACGCGCTCGTGCTGGACATCAACTTGCCCGGCAAGGATGGCTTCACGCTCATCCGTGAATTGCGTGCCGCCGGGCTCGACGCGCCCGTGCTCGTCATGACCGCGCGCGCCGAGATCGAGGACAAGATCGACATGCTGGATCTTGGCGCCGATGATTACCTCGTCAAACCCTTTGACCTGCGCGAACTCGAAGCACGGCTGCGTGCCCTGTTGCGGCGGCCTGCGGGGCAGACCACCAGTGTTGCGCATTACGGCAATCTCAGTCTGGACCTGGCGAACAGGCATGTCGAACTGGCCGGCGCCCCGCTCGAACTCGGCCGGCGTGAATTCCGGTTGCTTGAGATTCTGGTCGGAAAGCTGGGTCAGACCGTCGCCAAAGAACGCCTCATGAATCAGATCTTCGACCTGGACGACGGCTCGCTCAATGCGCTTGAGTTGCTGATCTCGCGCCTGCGCAAGAAACTGGCCGGCGCGTCCGTGGACATCGTCACCGTGCGGGGCGTCGGGTATCAGGCCCGCAGCCATGAAAATCCCTGAAAGCTTCTCCATCCGGCAACGCGTCTTCACGCTGGGCGCCGTGTTGCTTGCGTGCGCGCTCATCGGGCTGGTGTTCTTCCTGCGCGGCTACGCCCAGCGTGCTGCGGAACAGGCGTTTGATCGCTTGCTCGCCGCCTCCGCGTTGACCATCGCCGGATCGGTTCAGATCGAAGACAACGAAGTCACCGTCGAGCCGCCAGTCTCGTCGCTTGCCATGCTGTCCGGCGGCGAGCGCGTGTTCTACGAGGCGCGCACCTCCAACGGACGGCTCATCACCGGGTACGGCGACCTTGCGCCCGGCCTGCCGCTCGCGCAGTCCGCCACGCCCGTCTTCACGTACTTGCGGTATCACGACGAACCCATCCGCGTTGCGACCGTCGGCCGCCTCGTGTCCGCCAGCCAGCATGCCGGCTGGGTCACCTTGCGCGTCGCCGAGACGTTGGGGTCGCGCGAGGCGCTGGCCGGTGAAATTTTGCAGCGCAGCGTGTTGCCGCTGCTTGCCGTATCGCTGGTCGCGCTCGGCCTCTTGTGGTTTGGCGTCCAGCGCGCCTTTGCGCCGCTTGCCGTCGTCGAACGCGAATTGCGGCGTCGGGCGCCCGATGATCTGGAGCCGCTGTCCAAGCCCGTGCCGCGCGAGGTGCGGCGGCTCATCGAAGCGCTCAATGGCTTCATGCAGCGCCTGTCCGGCGCCATGGACAGCCTCAACACCCTGGTGGCCGACGCTGCGCATCAGGTTCGCACACCGCTCGCGTCGCTGCGCGCGCAGGCCGAGGTCGCCCTGGACGAGACCGATCCGCAGCGATTGCATGCGCGGCTTGAACGCATCCATCTGAACGCCACCCACGCCAGCCAACTCATCAACCAGTTGCTCATGGACGCCACCATCACTCACCGCATGGGCAAGGGCGCCCGCGCGCTTGTCGGCGTGGCGGAGACTGTCAACGAAACGCGCCGGCGCATTGGACCTCTGGATGCGCAGCGGCTGCGCATCGCCATTGCGCCTGAAGTGCGCCGCGCGCGCATCGCAGGGGATCGTGTCGCATTGCGCGAAATGCTGCGCAACCTGGTGGACAACGCCTTGCGTTACGCGCCGGATGGACCCGTTGAGATCCAGGCCATGCCGGTTGCCGGATATCGTGTCGCGCTGACCGTCTCGGATCGTGGGCCTGGCGTGGCCGACGATGAAAAGGAAACCGTACAGCAGCGGTTTTCGCGCGGCCGTGCGGGGGAATCGCTGCCCGGGTCCGGATTGGGACTGGCCATCGTGCGGTCCGTGGCCGTCGCGCATGGCGGCTCGTTGTGGCTGCTCGACCGGCCCGGCGGCGGCCTGACGGCTCGCGTCGTGCTGCCCTTGGCGCGCGGCGGCGCCGGGCGCGCGCTGACCACAGCCGCAGCGGCGTTCTGCACCGCATGCCTGCTGCTCGCTGCGCCGTCCGCTGAGGTCCGCGCGGCAGGCGCGGCTGAGCCGGCGCGGGTCACGTCAGATCCGGTTGCCGCTCCCGCCGCTGCCAAAACTGCCGACACCCTCCGCCCCTCGCAAATCCCGGAAATCATCACCCGCTACCCCGCCCCCCAGCCCTCCTCCCGCGTCCTCACCATCGCCGGTCCAACCGACACGCCCGTCGTCGCACCGCTCATCCAAGGCTTTCAGTCCCACCGCCCCGACGTCAGCGTCGTCTACCGCGAAATGGGCAGCCGCGAGCTCTACGAGGCCGCCATCGAAGGGCGTTTGCAGGACGTGGACGTGCTGATGAGTTCGGCATCCGACCTGCAGATCCGGCTGGCCAACGACGGGTACGCGCAAAGCTATGCCTCGCCCTACGCCGCGCGGCTGCCGTCCTGGGCCATCTGGCGGCATGAGGTCTACGGGTTCACGTTCGAGCCCGCGGTCATCGTCTATAACCCCAAGCGGTTTGCCGAGGCGGCCGTGCCGCGCTCGCGCCAGGACCTGCTGCGGCTGCTGGAACAGGACCCCCTGCGCCTGCGCGGACGCATCGGCACCTACGACATTGCCGCCAGCAGCCTGGGCTATCTGCTGGCCGAACAGGACGAACTGGTCTCGTCCAACTTCTGGGGGCTGGCCAACGCAATGGGCCAGGCCGGCGTGCGGCTGGCCGCCACCAGCGCCGAGATCCTGGACGCCATCGAGCGCGACGAACTGGACATCGGCTACAACATCCTCGGCTCGTACGCCTTGTCGCGCCAGGCCGCGGGCCGGCCCATCGGCGTGGTGTTTCCGCAGGACTACGTGCTCGTGCTGGCGCGCTCGGTGCTGATCGCGCGCACCGCCCCCAATCCCGATCTGGGACGTGCCCTGGTCGACTGGCTGCTGTCGCCCGCCGGCCAGCAGGTCGCATCCAGCCATGCCGCGCTCGGCTCCATCATGGAAGACACGCCGGGGCGCTGGACCTCCGAAGCGGTGCTCGCGCGGTCGCAGGGCATCGTGCAGCCGGTGGTGTTGAGTCCGGCGTTGCTGGTGGGACTGGATCAGCGGCGGCATTCGCGCTTCGTGCAGAACTGGATACGGCTCGTCACCGATACGCCGCAGCGGCCGTAATAGAGACGTGGGCCCGCCACGAACATAGAAAACGTGGGCGGACCACGGGCACGCCCAAGACCGCCCCCGCCGCCATGCCCAGGGATTTCCCCTAGACGCTGCCTGCCGCCATGACAGGACGACGACAGACGCGCACTCCTAAGATGGCTGCACGCGGGCCCCAGAGTCCGCAACAAGCCAAATCAATCGGAGACATCCCCCATGCTTGCCAAGTCCAAACTGGCGGCCGCCTGCGCCGCCGCATTCGCCATCGCCTCCGGCAGCGCCTTTGCGCAGGCAGTGCCCGCAGGCTACCCGGCCGACTACCAGAAGATCCTGGACGGCGCCAAGAAGGAAGGCAAGGTCGTCATCTATTCGACCACCGACACCAAGGCCGCCGGCCCCATCATCAAGGGCTTCGAAGCCATGTATCCGGGCGTCAAGGTCGAATACAACGACATGAACAGCACCGAGCTCTACAACCGCTACATCAGCGAACAGGCGGCGGGCGGCGGCAGCGGCGACATCGTCTGGAGCTCGTCGATGGACTCGGCCCTGAAGCTGGCCACCGATTACGCGCTGAAGTACCAGTCGCCCGAGGCAGGCAAGCTTCCGGCGTGGGCCAACTGGAAGGATTCGGCCTACGGCACCACCTACGAGCCGGCCGTCTTCATCTACAACAAGCGCCTCATTCCCGCGAATGAAGTGCCCACGACGCACGGCGCGCTGGCCAAGCTGATCGCCAGCCAGCCCGACAAATTCAAGAACAAGGTCACCACCTACGACATCGAGAAGTCCGCCGTCGGCTTCATGCTGGCCGTGCAGGACAAGGCCAACGATCCCAAGTATTTCGACACCCTCAAGGACATCGCCAAGGGCGGCCTGATCGTGCAGTCGTCCACCGGCACGATGATGGAACGCGTGTCCTCGGGCGAAAACCTGATCGGCTACAACATCCTGGGCTCTTACGCCGAAACGCGCGCCAAGAACGATCCGTCGTTGGGCGTGGCCTACCCCACCGACTACGCGCTGGTGCTGTCGCGTGTTGCATTCATCAGCAAGAAGGCCAAGAACCGCAACGCCGCCAAGCTGTGGATGGACTACCTGCTGTCGCAGAAGGGCCAGGAGATCATGGCCAATCAGGCCGACCTGGCGTCCGTGCGCGATGACATCGAAGGCGACAACGACGTGGACGGCATGACCAAGAAGCTGGGCGCCTCGCTCAAGCCGATTCCGGTCAACGAAACGCTGCTGGACTACCTGGAGCAGAACAAGCGCCTGGAATTCATCAAGCAATGGCGGGCGGCAGCGGGCAAGTGATGCCCCGGCTCCGGGCGGTCACGCGGCCCGGAGCCGCCGCCAACGCAGCGGACGGCGCGCCGTCCGCCTGACCCTGCCCCGGGGCCATCGCCCCGGCGGCGCGGCCACCGCGTCATTTCCGAACACAGGATTTCCCATGCAGTCATTGCGCAGAAAATGGCAGTCCCTGCCACGCGGCGTGGTGGTGCTGATCACGGCGCTCGCCATCTACGTGCCGCTGTCGTTCATCATCATCCAGAGTTTTCTCTCGGCGCCCTTCTTTGCCCCGTCCAAGAGCTGGAGCCTGGACGCCTTCCGCTTCATCTTCGCGGATCCCGATTTCTACAAGGCGCTACGCAGCGGCTTCATCCTGGCATTCGGCCTGGCCGCCATCGCCATTCCGCTGGGCGGCATGCTGGCGTTCCTGATGATCCGCACCGACCTGCCCGGCCGCCGCTGGATCGAGCCGCTGATCCTGGTGCCGGTGTTCGTGTCTCCCATGGTGCTGGGCTTCGGCTACGTCGTCGCGGCCGGTCCGGTCGGCTTCTTCTCGACCTGGGTGCAGAACATTCTTGGCTTCGTGCCCTGGAACGTCTATTCGCTGACCAGCATCGTCATCATCGCCGGCCTCACGCACGTGCCACACGCCTACCTGTACATCTCGTCGGCGCTGCGCAGCATGGGGTCCGACGTGGAGGAAGCCGCCCGCGTGGCCGGCGCTTCGCCGCTGCGCGTGATGGTGTCGGTCAGCCTGCCCATGGTGCGGCCGGCCATGCTGTACGCCACCGTGCTGCTCTTCTTCCTGGGTCTGGAAGTGTTCGGTCTGGTGCTGGTGCTGGGGGATCCGGAAGGCAACCTCGTGCTGGCGACGTATCTGTACAAGCTCACCAACAAGCTGGGCATCCCGTCCTATCACCTGATGGCCGCCGTGGCCGTGGTGCTGATCTGCATGACCATTCCGCTGGTGATGCTGCAGCGCCGCCTGATGCGCACCGCCAACCGCTTCGTCACCGTCAAGGGCAAGGCCTCGCGCGCGCGTCCGCTGCCGCTGGGCAAGTGGCGCTGGGTCGCGGGCGCGGTCGTGGCGTTCTGGCTGTTCGTCACCATCATCGTGCCGCTGACCGGCGTGCTGCTGCGCGCGTTCGTGTCCAACTGGGGGCTGGGCGTCTCGCTCTTTGACGTGTTGTCGCTCGACGCCTTCCGCACCGTGTTCTCGCAGCCCAACCTGATGCGCGCCATCGTCAACTCGGTCGCCATTGGCGTCTTCGGCGGCGCGCTGGCGGTGATGTGCTACATGTTCGTGGGCCTGGCGATGCACCGCAAGCCGGACAACGTCACGCGCTTCATGGACTACAGCGTGCTGGTGCCGCGCGCCGTGCCGGGCCTCCTGGCCGGTCTGGCGTTTTTGTGGGTGTTCCTGTTCGTGCCGATGTGGCTGGACAACGCGCTGGACGTGGACGAAAACGGCTGGCTGTCGGCCCTGCCCTTCGCCGAATGGCTGCGCGAGAACTTCGTCGAATGGCTGCGCGCCCTGCGCAGCACCATCTTCAGCGTGTGGCTCGCCTACACCGTCGTGTGGATGGCCTATGGCCTGCGCCTGATTTCCTCGACCCTGCTGCAAGTGGGGCCCGAACTGGAAGAAGCCGCCCGCACCGCCGGCGCGCGCCGCGGCCAGGTCACCCGTCATGTCACGGTGCCGCTGGCCAAGTACGGCCTGATCGGCTCGTGGCTGCTGATGTTCCTGATCTTCGAGCGCGAATACTCCACCGGCGTCTATCTGCTGTCGCCCGGCACCGAGACCATCGGGTCCATGCTGGTGTCGCTGTGGGCGTCCGGCGCCATCGACATCGTGGCCGCGCTTTCCTTCATCAATATCGTTCTGGTCGTGATCGGCCTGGGCATCGCCCTGCGATTCGGAGTCAAACTTCATGATTGAGCTTTCTGTAGAAGACCTGCACCTGGACTACGGTGACAACCCGGTGCTCAAGGGCGTGTCGATGCAGCTGCGCCAGGGCGAAGTGGTGTCGCTGCTGGGCCCGTCGGGCAGCGGCAAGACCACCCTGCTGCGCGCCGTGGCCGGCCTGGAAGGCCCCAAGCGCGGGCGCATCACCATCGGCGAGAACGTCGTCTACGACGGCGCGGCCCGCGCCGAGATCCCGGCCGAAGAGCGCAACCTGGGACTGGTGTTCCAGTCGTACGCGCTGTGGCCACATAAAACGGTATTCGAGAACGTCGCCTATCCGCTCAAGCTGCGCAAGACGCCGGGCGCCGAGGTGCGCGAACGCGTGCAGGCCGTGCTGGACCAGTTGGGCCTGGGCAAGCTTGGCCAGCGCCACCCGCACGCGCTGTCCGGCGGCCAGCAGCAGCGCGTGGCCATCGGCCGGGCGCTGGTCTACAGCCCGCCCGTCATCCTGCTGGACGAGCCGCTGTCCAACCTGGACGCCAAGCTGCGCGAGGAAGCGCGCGCCTTCCTGCGCGAACTCATCATCCGCCTGGGCCTGTCCGCGCTGATGGTGACGCACGACCAGAGCGAAGCCATGGCGATCTCCGACCGCATCCTGCTGCTGAACAACGGCAAGATCGAGCAGCAGGGCACGCCGCAGGAGATGTACGGATCGCCGTCCACCCTGTTCACGGCCGAATTCATGGGCAGCAACAACCGGCTGGACGGCAAGGTCACCGAACTGCGCGACGGCCAGGCCCGGATCGAGGGCGCCGGCTGGTCGCTATGGGGCAAGGCCGGCGCTGGCGTCGCCGCAGGCCAGGACGCCACCGCCGTCATCCGCGTGGAGCAGGTCCGTCTGGCCGATGACCCGCACGGCAACCATGTCGACATGCCGCTTCTGACCAGCATGTATCTGGGCGACCGCTGGGAGTACCTGTTCCGCACGCCGGACGCCGATCCGGCCCGCAGCCTCGCCCTGCGCGCCTACGGTCCCGAGGGCCGCGAGCCGGGCCCCTGCCGCCTCGCGCTGCCCGCCGACAAGGTCTGGATCTTCCCCCGGGCGTCCGCCTGACGGGGTCTAGGCTGTCCGTCCGAGGGTGAATACCGCCTTCGGACGGACCGCGCGGCGGGCGCGGACTCGCCTTACAATGCGCTGGTGCAACGCGCTGATTCCCCCTCCATGCTGAGCCGTTACCTCTGGTGGCTGGGCGCCCCCGCCCAGCACTACCTGCGTATCGGCATCGCGATATCGCTGTTGGTGCACGCCGGCGCGCTGGCGTGGCGTTTCAGCGCGCCCACGCAGACGCGCCCGCCCGTGACCAGCCTGGAAGTCGTGCTGCTCAATGCCCGCAGCGAGACGCCGCCGGAAACCCCGCGCACCGTCGCGCAGAACCAGATGACGGGCGGCGGCAACGCCGACCGCGGCGTGTCCACCACGCCCCTTCCCCAGACCGGCAGCTCGGCCGAGACCATCGTCCTGGAAGCCATGCGCCAGCGCCAGGTGCAACTGGAGGCCGAACAGGCCCGCCTCATGACCCAGCTGCGCTCGCCGCACAACGCCGGCCCCGAGCGCCAGGCAGTCAACCCGTGGCCCGACGGCGCCGACGTCGGCCAGGACGCCCAGGACCAGGCCAGCGTCATCCAGAACGCCCAGGTGGCGGCGCTGGCGGCGCGGGTCCAGCAGTACAGCGCCGAGCCGCGCAAACAGTTCATCGCCCCCTCTGCCGAGGCGTCCCGCTACGCCGGCTACCTGGATGCCTGGCGCACCCGGATCGAAACGGTCGGCACCCAGCATTACCCAGACGAGGCGCGCGGCCGCATTTACGGATCGCTGCGCATCACCGTGTCGGTGCGCGCCGATGGCAGCATCGCCGAGGTCGAGATCGACCAGCCCTCGCCGCACGCGGTCCTGAACCAGGCGGCGCGCCGCATCGTCCAGCTGGCAGCGCCCTTTCCCCCCTTTCCTCCCGATATCGCCCGCGATACGGACGTGCTGGTCATCACCCGCACCTGGCATTTCGTCAACGACACTCTGGAAACACAGGCCCCATGACCGAGGCGATTCCTCAAGCCCGCTACGCCGTCATCGGCAATCCCATCGCGCATAGCCGCTCGCCTCAGATCCACGCCATGTTTTCGCAGCAGACCGGCAAGCCGCTGCGCTACGAGCGCCTGCTTGCCCCGGTGGACGGCTTTGCCGACGCCGTCGCCGCCTTCGTGGCGGACTGCGGCCTGGGCCTGAATGTCACGGTGCCGTTCAAGCTGGACGCCTATGCGCTGGCGGCGGACCATCTGTCGAATCGCGCGCGGCTGGCGGGCGCGGTCAATACCCTGTCGTGGCGCGATGGCGTCTGGCACGGCTGCAACACCGACGGTGTGGGCCTGGTCAACGACCTGCTGCGCCTGGGCGTACGCCTGCCGGGCGCCGCCGTGCTGCTGGTCGGCGCCGGCGGCGCGGCGCGCGGCGTGCTGCAACCCCTGGCCGAGGCCGGCTGCGCGCGCATCCACATCGTGAACCGCACCGCCGCCCGCGCCGAGGAACTGGCCGCCGCGTGGGCCGCGAGCGGCGTGTCGCCGCAAACCCAGGTGACCGCGGGCGCACTGGCCACCGCCGCCGTGCCCGGCGGCTGGAACCTGGTCATCAACGCCACCGCCAGCGGCCTGCAGAACGCTGCGCCCGACCTCCCGCCCGGCCTGTACGCCGACGGCGCCGCCGCCTACGACATGATGTACGGCGCGCAGCCCACCGCGTTCATGCGGCAGGCCCGGACCGACGGCGCCGGCCTGACGGCCGACGGGCTGGGCATGCTGGTCGGCCAGGCCGCCGAAAGCTTCTTCATCTGGCACGGCGTACGCCCCGACGCCGCGCCCGTCCTGGCAGCGCTGCGCGAGGCGCTGGCCGCCGGAAGCTGAACGGCATGGCGACGCGCACGGGCCGCAGCGGCGGCCGCAATTGGTTCCGGATCACCACCGGCTTGGTAATGGCGCTGGTGTGCGCGATCCTGCTGTACCAATTCTGGCTGTTCGCCCAGGTGGTCTGGTACAACTACCGCGACCCGGGCAGCAGCGCGATGATGCGCGAAGAGCTGTCGCGCCTGCGCAAGGAAGACCCGGGCATCGAACTGAAATACGAATGGGTGCCGTATGACAAGATCAACCGGTCGCTCAAGCGCGCGGTGATCGCGTCCGAGGACTCCAATTTCACGGGTCACGATGGGGTCGAATGGGACGCCATCCGCAAGGCCTGGGAATACAACCAGAAACAGGAAGAGGCCGGACGCTCCAAGATGCGCGGCGGCTCCACCATCACCCAGCAACTGGCCAAGAATCTATTCCTGTCAGGTTCACGCAGCTACCTGCGCAAGGGCCAGGAACTGGTCCTGGCTTACATGATCGAACACGTCATGAGCAAGGAACGGATCCTGGAGCTCTACCTGAACGTCGCCGAGTGGGGCGTGGGCGTGTTCGGCGCCCAGGCCGCCGCCAAGCATTATTTCAATACCACCGCCGCCAACCTGGGCAACAGCCAGTCGGCCCGGCTGGCGGCCATGCTGCCCAACCCGCGCTTCTATGACAGCCATCGCAAGTCCAACTATCTGAATTCCCGAGTCGGCGTGCTGACGCGCCGGATGCAGATGGTCGACATCCCCTGAAAGGGGAACCGGACAAATCGGTCCTGCCGGCCGTCTTCCCGCTGCGGGATTTGTTAAGCTTTCACGTTTACGCGCTCCACTCCTTTTTCCTTCATGCGTACTGCACGTCGCTACCTGGCCCGAGAGGTCTATCGCTCTTGCGCAGTGGTCCTTCTGGCCCTGCTCGGCCTTTTCACGTTCTTCGCACTGGTGGACGACCTGGACAACGTGGGCGACAAGTTCTCCATGATGGCCCTGCTGTACATGCAGGCGCTGGCGATCCCCACCCGTCTCTATGACCTGCTGCCCATCGGCCTCCTGATCGGGGCCATCCTGGCGCTGGCGGGCCTGGCCCAGCGCAACGAACTCGTCATCCTGCGGGTCTCCGGGGTCAGCGGCATGAAGCTGCTGCGGATGCTCTGGATCGTCACGATCCCCCTGATGATCGGCGCGGGCCTGCTGTCCGAGTACGTGACGCCCTGGGCCGAGGTCAAGACCGGCGAAGCCAACCTGATGTTCCGCGGCAAGGCCGGCGGCGACCGCCTCAAGAGCGGCTACTGGTTCAAGGAACCCACCGCCAATGGCGGCACCCGCATCATCAACATCGCCGAACTGAAGGGCGACGGCCAGGTGGCGGGCGTGACCCTCTACGAATTCAAGAAAGACCTGACGCTGTCGGCGCTGTCCACCGCCCCCACGGGCTCGTTCACGCGCGGCGACCTGGTGCTCAAGGACGTCTCCGAAACCCGCCTGGACGCCGAAGCCGCCGAGGCGCTCGCCAACGCCCGCCCGCCCAAGAACCCGCCGGCCACCGTCATCAAGCTGCCCGAACGCTCCATCGACACCACCCTCAGCGCCGAACGTCTGCTGGCGCGCGTGCTGACGCCAGAACGCATGTCGATCGTCACGCTGCTCGACTACGTGGAATACCTGAGGGACAACCAGCTTCAATACGACCGCCAGGTCGTCGCCCTGTGGCGCAAACTGGCCTACCCCTTCACCCTGCTGGTAATGATCACCATCGCCGCCCCCATCGGCCTCATGCAAACCCGCCGCGGCGGCGTCGGCGCCAAGGTCTTCGTGGGCATCCTGCTGGGCGTGGGCTTCTTCATGCTGAACCAGCTTGCGCTCAACGTCGGCATGCTGGGCAAGTGGCCGCCCTGGCTGACCGCCCTAGGCCCGAACCTGGGCGCCATGGCGCTGGCGCTGGGCGCCATGAGCTACATGGAATACCGCCACACCATCACCCGTCTCGTCCAACAACGTTGGCCCTGGAGCAAGAGTCCCGCATGAACGGCAGTATCTGGATGATCGGCGACGTGCAGGGCTGCTGCTCGCCGCTGGATCGCTTGCTGTCCCACCCCGACCTGGTCGGCGACCCCAAGTCGCGCTTCTGGTTCGCTGGCGACCTGGTCAACCGCGGCCCGCAGTCGCTCGAAACCCTGCGCCGCATCATCGACCTCGGTGATCGCGCGACGGTCGTCCTAGGCAACCACGACCTGCACCTGCTGGCCGCGGCCGCGGGCGTGCGCAAACCGTCCAAATCGGACACGCTGGAATCCATCCTGCGCGCGCCGGACGCCACTGACCTGCTCAACTGGCTGCGTTTCCGGCCGCTTGCGCATTTCGAGCAGAACCATCTGCTGGTCCATGCTGGCACGCTGGCCAAGTGGGACGTGGCCAAGACGCTGGCCCTGGCCGGCGAAGTCCAGGACGCCCTGCGCGGCCCGAACTGGCAGAAGGCGCTTCAAAAGATGTACGGCAACGAGCCGGCCACCTGGAAGGAAGACCACAAGGGCGGCAAGCGGATGCGGGTGATCATCAACGCGCTGACGCGGATCCGCTTGTGCACGCCGAACGGGCACATGGAGTTTGCAACGAAGGTGACGCCGGGGGCTTGGCCGCCGGGGCTGGTGCCTTGGTTCGATGTGCCTAATCGGGCGACGCGTAATGTCACGACGGTGTTTGGACATTGGTCGACGCTGGGGTTGTTGCAGCGGCCGGACGTGATCTGCCTGGATACGGGATGTGTTTGGGGTGGGTCGTTGACTGCGTTGCGGTTGCAGGATCGGAAGCTCGTGCAGGTTAAGTGTTCGCAGTTTCAGGATCCTTTGGCGGAGTGAAGCGTCGGGGTTCTGCTTTGGCGGCTTCGTCGGGCGTTTTCTTTAGGTCTTCGTAGGTCGCTTTCTTTCGTTCTTCGTAGGTCGCCCGACGCCGCGGTCCCCGTGGGCACGATCGCCCACGATTGCGGTCCGGAGCCTTCGCTCCGGACTGCCCCGTCGTCATCTTCGTCCGCCTTCGGCTCCCTTCAGATTCCCTCGGGCGCATCGACGGCGCTCGCGCCCACGGGGACCGCGACGCCGTGCTACGAGGGTCTTTGGTTTGCGCGCTACAAGACCTGTGTTCAGGGAAGGAGATCTGCGGGGCCGCCGGGTTGCTGCCGCCCGGACGGCGGCAACCCGGCATCGGGTCTGTGGGACGTTGTAGCGGGGAGCGCTTCGCGCTGGCGGGGATTGGTTTGCTAATGGTCCGCCGTCACGGTGGGTGGGGCGGTGATGGGCGGCGCCGCGACGATCCGCCACAACCTGCCGACCTGTTCGCGCCGCCCATCGGGCACTTGAGTTCAAGTGACGATAAGCAGCGACCCGTGCTCGCACGACGGTGTCAGACACCCGCAAAAAACGAGCGCTTTCGCCAAGATGGGTGTCTGACACCCTGGAAGCACTCTTCAGGCCTGTAGCCCGTCTATGCGGGTGTCAGACACCCAAGCGCCGCCTACTCGCGAAGCGTCATCACAACTACGCAAGACGCCGCGTAAGTCTCCGGAGGCCGCCCGCGCGGCCGAACGGAGACGGGCATCGCAAGATGCTCCGAGCCCGAAAGGAACTGCGCAAAAATGCCAAGCACGCCGACCGCCCCAGCTGCCTGAAAACTTGAATTGCCAGAGTCCGGTGCGGTGGCGTCCCGGGGTGCGCGGGGCGTCGATAAGCCCGAGGGAATCTGAAGGGAGCCGAAGGCGGACGAAGATGACGAAGGGGAAGTCCGGAGCGAAGGCTCCGGACCGCAATCGTGGCCCCGCGCGCCCCGGGACGCCACCGTGCCGGACGCCTCAAGAACGATACTCGCCACCGCACCGGACGTCTCAAAACCCGAACCACGTCACCGTGCAGGACACGTCAAGAACGAACACCGCATCACCAGCAAGCAACGTACAAAGACCTACGGTGCTAGGTCAAAGCCAGCCAGAAATCACGCAAATCAAAGCACCGAAGCAATCGCATCCCGAGCCTGATGCGACAGTTCCAACCGCGTCGGCAGACTCCCGTCCGGATGACGCGCAGCCAGCGGCGGCAGAAACACCACTTCGACGGATAAACCCGTCACGCCCAGCACCCGCCAAAGGTTTCCCACCAAAGACTCCTCCCCCACAAACGCCGCATATCCGCTGCGCTTGCCGTGCTGCATGAACCGCAACGCCACGGGTTGGATTTCAACCGCCGCCGCGCGGGCGGGTTCGAAGAGGCTGGCGTGGAAAGGGAGGAGCTCGAAGCCTTCGGTCGTCGTGCCTTCCGGAAACAGGCCGACCGCGTCGCCCTGTTTGAAGCGCGCCTGCATCGACTCGCCCATCGCGTGCACCGCGTGGCGCTGGCCGCGTTCAATGAACAGCGTGCCTGCGCCGGCGACCAGCCAGCCGATCACCGGCCAGGCGCGGATCTCGCTCTTTGCCACGAAAGACGTCGCGCGGGCCGAGTTCAGGACGAAGATGTCGACCCACGACACGTGGTTGGCCACCAGCAGCACCGGTCCTTCCAGGCGTGGTTCGCCCTTGAGGATGACCTTGATGCCACAGGCTGCCATCAGCCAGCGTGACCACCGGCGGTTCAGCCGGGCGCGGGCTGCGGGGCGCATCAGGGGGTAGGCTAGGCCCACGCTCAGCAGGCCGAAAATGATCAGGGGCAGGACAAGGCTCAGCCGTAGGACAAAGCGCAGCAGCTTCAAACTGGAGTCTCCCAGGCCGGTTGGCCACCGACCACGGTGGCTCGTACTCGACCGGGCAGCATCATACCTGCGAAAGGTGTCTGGGCGCTGCGGCTTTGCAGTGCTGCCGGCATCACCATCCATTCGGTGTCCAGGTCCACCAGACACAGGTCTGCCGGCGCATCCACACCCAGATTGCCGCATGGACCCAGGTGCGGCGCGACGGCGGACAGCACGGTGGCCGGGCCCGACGTCACGCGTGCCAACGCGTCGCCGACTGAACGGCGGCTGTCGCGCGCCCACTTCAGAGCCAGCGACAGCAGCAGTTCAAGACCGGTTGCGCCCGGTGTGGCGGCCGCGAACGGGGCGGCCTTGCCTCGTGCGTCCACCGGCGTGTGATCCGAGCACAGCGCGTCGATCACGCCCTCCGCCAGCGCCGACTGAAGCGCGTCGCGGTCACGCTGGCCGCGCAGCGGCGGCGACAGGCGATGATTCGTGTCGAAGAAGCCGATGTCCACGTCCGTCAGCAGCAGGTTGTTCATGGACACATCCGCCGTGACCGGCAGGCCTTCCCGGCGGGCCGCGCGCAACAGATCCACGCCGGCCGCTGTCGACAGGCGCGACAGGTGCACGCGCGCGCCGGTCGCGCGCTGCAATTCGAAGATCGTCTGCAGTGCCACCGTCTCTGCCTGCGCCGGCATGCCTTCCAGGCCCAGGCGTTCCGCGTACGCGCCGCTGGCGGCCGAGGCGCCCCGTGCAAGCCAGGGGTCTTGCGCACGCAGCCACAGCGTCTGGCCCAGACCGCTTGCGTAACGCATCGCGCCCCAAAGCACCCGCGTGTCCGCCACGAGCGACTCGCCCAGTGCGAACGCGATGCAGCCTGCCCGCGCCAGCAGCGCCATTTCGGTCAGTGTTTCGCCGGCCAGGCCCACGGTCATCGCGCCCAGCGGGTGAACTGCGCACTGCCCCGCCTGCGTGTGGCGCAGCAGCGCCTCGAGCTTGGTCGGTTCGTCCGGCGGATTTTCGGCATCGGGCGGCAGCACCAGGCGCGTCACGCCACCGGCCAAGGCAGCGCGCAGTTCACCGGGAGCAAATCCCGCGTTGCCCGGCTGCGTCACGCGCGCCGACAGATCGATCAGGCCCGGCAACACGGCCAGGCCCGTTGCATCAATACGCCGATCCGCCTGGAAGGCGTCGGGCGCCGCGCCCACAGCGACGATGCGGCCCGCGGCAATGTAGAGATCGTGCTGACCATCCACGCCGTTTGCGGGATCGATCAGCCGGCCGTTGGCTATGTGCAGTCTCATGGCGCCGCTCCGGCCAGCACGCGCAGCACCGCCGTGCGCAGGGGTTGTTTAAGCGCCGCGACGCGTGCCTCGGCGGGTTCGAGGGCGGCGGCGATGTCGCCATCCACTTCCACGCCCGGCACCAGCCCGCCCGCTGGCAGCAGCAGCACATCCGGCTTGGCAAACGCCAGCGCCGCGAGCGTGATGCCGTGGGTGCAGGCGTATTCGCGCGCCGACGGAAGCTGCGCGCCGCTGATTTCTTCGACATTCAGCGGCAGCGCGATCACCACGTCCGCATCGCTCAGGCTTTCCTGCAGCTTTGCGCACGCGCGCACGCCCAGTTGCGCCAGGCCGTCAGGCAGCAGCGTGCGTGGCGCGGCGACGCGCACTTCGGGCACGCCCAAAGTGGTCAGCAGATGGATGACGGAACGCGCCACACCCGAATGGCGGATGTCGCCCACCAGCGTCACGACGAGGCTGGTGAGGTCAGGTTTGATCTCGATGATGGCCTGCACCAGCGCTAACGCGAGGACGGGATCGGCATGCCGGCCATCACCCGCATTGAGTACGTGCAGGCCGGGCGAGGCATGGGCCACAGCGCAATGGGCCGCGCCGCTCTGGCCGTGGCGCAGGATCAGCACACCCGGCGCCAGCGCAGCGGCCGTTTCCGCAAGGGCCTCAATGGCTTGCGGTTCCAGCGACACCGGCAGCATCGACAGGCTGGCCGCGGCAGCGGCGTAGGCGTCGCGGGCCGCAGTGTCCGTGTCGGGCAGACACAGAAATATCGGCATATCCGGCGCGATGGACGGCGGCGAATCGTCGGACGCCGACGGCGCGCGCGCCATCTCGAGCAGCCGCTCGACGTGCCGGCGCGGCAGCCCTTCGGTAGTCAGCAGATGCGTGAGTTCGCCGCGGCGGTCGAGTTGCGGATTGAGCATGGGCAAGACAGGCCGCGGCCGTCAGACCGCGGGCAAGGCATCCAGATAGCGTTGCAGGATAACCGCCGCCGCCATCGCGTCGTCCGCGGCATGTGTGCCGAGCAGGCGTTGCGCCTCCATGCTGGAGCCGCGTTCGTCCACCAGTTCCACGGCGATGCCGAAACGGCCATTCAGTTGGTTGGCAAAGCGGCGGCAGCGTGCCGTGGCGGGTTGTTCGCCGCCTTCTGCGTCCAGCGCCAGACCGACGACGACGCGGTGCGGCTGCCATTCCTGCAGCAGTGCCGCGATGCGGCCGAAGCGCGCGTCGCGGACTTCACTGAAGATGATTTCGAGCGGACGCGCCTGCCGCGTCAGCGTATTGCCGATGGCAATGCCGATCTTCTTTTCGCCGAAATCGAAGGCAAGCAGGGTTTCTTCAGGCATGGCCAGCGTCGCCCGCCAGCATGACCGGGTCGATGCCCAGCAGCTTGAGCGCGGCGGGGTAGCGTTCCTCGGGCGGCACGTCGAAGATGATGTGCGCGTCCGCGCCCACGCTCAGCCAGGCGTTCTGGCCCATTTCGCTTTCTAGCTGGCCTGCGCCCCAGCCGGCGTAGCCCAGCGTGACCAGCATGCGTGCCGGCCCGTTGCCATCGGCCACCGCCTGCAACACATCGCGCGAGGTGGTCAGCGCCATGTCGCCCAGCTTGATGCTGGAACTGTAGTCGCCGGCGGGCGCGTGCAGCACAAAGCCGCGATCCGTCTGGACCGGTCCGCCAAAGAAGACGAACGTGTCCTTGACGGGTCCGATCTCGAGCGTCAGGTCGATGCGTTCGAACAGCGTGCCCAGCGTGAGATCGGTGGGACGGTTGATGACCAGTCCCAGCGCGCCGCGGTCAGTGTGCTCGCACACGTAGATGACGGAACCCGCCAGGCTTCCTTCGACCATGCCCGGCATGGCGATCAGGAACTGGTTGGCGAAGTTGGCCGCCTCGGTGCTGGCGTTTTCGTGGTGTTTTTCCGTCATGGCAACCCCTTCATGGGTAGTCTGAGAAAACCGTTGGGAGTGATTGCGCAGACGCAAACGTCATGCCTGGCGGCAGTCCGGCGGTTACGAAGAATGGGGTATGCCCCATCTTACGAGCCCTGGCGGAAGTTGTCGGCGTGACGGTTTCAGATTTCCATCAGTTCGAAGTCCTCTTTGCGGGCGCCGCATTCGGGACAGACCCAGTTTGGCGGCACGTCTTCCCAGCGGGTGCCGGGTGCAATGCCTTCGTCGGGCAGGCCGGCCTCTTCGTCATAGACCCAGCCGCAAATCAGACACATCCAAGTACGCATAGTTCTCTCTTACATCAAAACCCCACCGGCGTCCCCGCGGTGGGGCAAAGGTGAGGGGCTTCCATTAGAATGGGGACAATCTTACCGAAACCCAATAGGGGTTCCCCTGATTCATGCCAAATGAGCCGGGGCGCCCTCAATCAAGCACTGTCACGTGGCCCCCGTTACTCCCCCTCTCGTTTTGGTCTTCGGCCCGCTCGATCCCTCGGGATCAGACGGTTTGCCCGCGGATGCCGTCACCTGCGCCCGTCTGGGCTGTCATGGCCTGGCGGCCGTAACCGCGCTGACCGTGCAGGACACCGCCGGCATCGAAGAAATCCACCCCGTTTCCCCCGATCTGCTGGACGACCAGGCGCGTTGCCTGCTCGAAGACATGTCGGTTCAGGCCATCAAGGTGGGCGGACTATACACCGCGGAAACGGCAAGCGTGGCGGCGCAGGTTGCCGCCGACTACAGCCAGGTCCCGCTGGTGCTGCACCTGGGCCAGCGCGCGCAGGTGCCCGCCAATGCCGCCGACGAGGACGAAGCCGACGACCTGCTGGCCGCGACCCTCGAACTGGTGCTGCCGCAGACCGACCTGCTGGTCATTGAACACCTGCGCCTCGCCCAGTGGCACGCCGACGGCGACATCGATATCGGGGACGCACCTACGCCCATGCACGCCCTCGTGGCGGCCGGCGCGGCGTGGGTGCTGGTGCTGGGTAGCCCCCAGCGCCCCGGCCACTTCGCCAACGTACTGCTCGGACCCGGCGGCCAGACCCATACGTGGCCCTGGCAGGCGCCCCCCGACCGCAACGGCGATGCCGGCGGGCTGGCCGCCACCGCAATCACCGCCATGCTGGCGCAGGGCCTGGAAATGCCGGAGGCCGTGCGCCAGGGTCTGGTCCACGCCGACGCCGCCGTGGCCGCCAGCTTCCTGCCGGGCATGGGCCGGCGCATTCCTAATCGGATTCTGCCTCAATGAAATCGCTGCGTTTTCCCACCGGCCTGTATGGCGTGACGCCTGAATGGGACGACACCGACCGCCTGCTCAAGGCCGTGCGTGACGCGGCCGCGGGCGGCATGCGGTCGCTGCAATTGCGCCGCAAGAACGTGCCTGACGCCGTGCGCGCCGCGCAGGCCCGCGCCCTGGCGCCGCTGTGCCGCGAACTAGGTGTGGTGTTTCTCATCAATGACGACTGGCGCCTGGCGCTGGACGTCGGCGCAGACGGCGCGCACGTGGGGCGCGACGACGAAAGCCTGGCGCACATCCGCCGCGAAGCCGGCCCCGATTTGATCCTGGGCGGCTCCAGCTACGACGACCTGACGCGGGCACGTGAATTGCTCGACGCGGGCGCAGACTACATCGCGTTCGGCGCCATGTTCCCGTCCACCGTCAAACCCGACACGGTGCGCGCGCCGCTATCCGTCCTGACCGAAGCCCGCCGCCTTGCCGACGAGCGCGACGCGCCCCGGCCCGCCGTGGTCGCCATCGGGGGCATCACGCCCGCCAATGCGCCGCTCGTGGCCCAGGCCGGCGCCGACGCCATCGCCGTCATCACGGCGCTGTTCGAGGCGCCCAGCGTCCGGGCCGCCGCCGTGGCCTGCTCCGCGCCCTATTCCGCCAACTCCAACCGTAAGCCTTGATCGCCATGTCCAGTAACGCTCAGCTCTTCGACCGCGCCTGCCGCAGCATTCCCGGCGGCGTCAACTCGCCCGTTCGCGCTTTCCGCTCTGTGGGCGGCACGCCGCGCTTTATCAAGCGCGCGCAAGGCCCGTACGTGTGGGATGCGGAAGACAAGCAGTACATCGACTACGTCGGTTCGTGGGGCCCGGCCATTCTGGGCCACTCGCACCCGGAAGTGGTGCGCGCGGTTCAGGAAGCGGCCGTCAACGGCCTGTCGTTCGGCGCGCCGACCGAAGCGGAAATCGAGCTGGCCGAAGTGCTGATCTCGCGCCTGCCGTCGCTGGAACAGGTGCGACTGGTCAGCTCGGGCACCGAAGCCACCATGACGGCGATCCGTCTGGCGCGCGGCGCCACCGGCCGCGCCAAGATCGTGAAGTTCGAGGGCTGCTATCACGGCCATTCGGACAGTCTGCTGGTCAAGGCCGGATCGGGGCTGCTGACTTTCGGCAACCCCAGCTCGGCAGGCGTGCCGCCGGAATTCGTGTCGCACACGCTGACCCTGGAATACAACAATCTGGATGCCGTGCGCGAAGCCTTTGCGCAGCACGGCGCCGACATCGCCTGCATCATCGTGGAGCCGGTCGCCGGCAACATGAACCTCATCAAGCCGGCGCCCGGCTTCCTGGAAGGTCTGCGCGAGGTCTGCACGCAGCACGGCGCGCTGCTGATTTTCGACGAAGTCATGACGGGCTTTCGCGTGGGACCGCAAGGCGTGCAGGGCCTGACGGGCGTCAAGCCCGACATCACCACGCTGGCCAAGGTGATCGGCGGCGGCATGCCGGTGGGCGCCTTCGGCGGCAGCGCCGAAGTCATGAAGCACATCGCCCCGCTGGGCGGCGTCTACCAGGCCGGCACGCTGTCCGGCAATCCGGTGGCCGTGGCAGCGGGTCTGGCCACGCTGCGACTGATCGGCGCGCCGGGCTTCTACGAGAATCTGTCGGCGCAGACCGCCAAGCTGGCGCAAGGCTTGCAGGAACGCGCGCGCAAGGCCGGCCTGCCCTTCTCGGCGGACTCGGTGGGCGGCATGTTCGGCATCTACTTCAGCGACAGCATCCCGGCCTCGTTCGCGCAGGTCTCGGCCTGCGACACGGCGGCATTCAACCGCTTCTTCCATGCCATGCTGGACAACGGCGTGCACTTCGCGCCGTCCGCGTTCGAAGCGGGCTTCGTGTCGGCCACGCACGACGACACCGTCATCCAGGCCACGCTGGATATCGCGGACAAGGTGTTCGCAGAGCTTTAAGCGGTTGTCCGGAGCGGGCTTCGCGCCCGCTTGCTTCATGGCGCCTTGTACTGCTCGTACAGCGCCGTCACATTCTTCACATAGGCCTGGGTTTCCGCGTACGGCGGCACTGCGTCGTACTTGCGCACCGCGCCCTCGCCCGCGTTGTACGCGGCCAGCGCAAGATCCAGGCGGCCCGGATACCGGTCGATCAGCCGGCGCAGGTGGCGCGATCCGGCCTGCACATTGGTCGCCGGATCCACCAGCGCGCGTTCCACGTCATCCACCGACAGCAACGGCGCCGCCGTGGCCGGCATCAATTGCATCAGGCCCAGCGCGCCCTTGGGCGAGCGGGCATCGCTGCGAAAGCCCGATTCAATGGCGATGACGGCCGTCAGCAACGCCTGGTCGACTCCCGAATCCAATGCAGCGCGGGCGATCAGGTTGTCGTGCTTGGTCGTGGGTTTGACGGTGCTCCAGCGCAACGCCGGTTCGGCGGGCGCGCGTGTCACGCGGCGGGCGCCGTCACCGGCTTCCGGCTCACAGGTCAGGCACAATTTCTCGGCGCCGCCGCGGAGCGCGGTTCTTGCTTGCGCGCGCTTGTAGTATTTACCGGTGCCGGTTGGCACCTTCATCGTGCGCCAGACGCCGAACGGATCCTTGTAGCGGTAGGTGTCGGCGGCCTGCACGGGCGCGGCGGCCGCCAGCGCCAGAGCACCCGTCGCCAGCGCCGCCATCCCGCCGGCGCGCGCCAGGATGGCGCGCGTGGCCGAAAGAATGGAGGAAGGTGGTTGGGACATGGGACGGGGCTCCGGCGGCGTCCTGAGACGCGTTGGCGAGCCCTTATGCTGCTTGCGCCATCCCGGTCCTGTCTTTCCTGCCGATGATCTAGATCGCGATGGCGCGCACGTTTCCCAGGGAAAATCGGGGACGCGACTAGGCCATGCGGCCGATAAATTTTGGCTGTTACCGTCGGTAAAGATCGTCCCGGCAAAGAATATGACGTAATATTTCGTTCAATTACCAAATGATTGGACCGGCCGCTCGTGCCGGAATCGGAGAGAGGGTGAAATGGGCGCAGAAAACTTGCTCCAGTTGATACTGGATGCCGACACCAACGTCCTGACGGCGGTGTATACGCCGCCACCTCGTCCCGAATCCGCCGTCGCCGACGGCGCACCCGGCACAGCGAAAGCGGAAGGCGGCGACCCTGCCGATGCACCGGCTGGTTCACCGTCCTCCCAGACCAATGCCCAGACCGCCGACGAGGATGCCGACGTTGCGGTTGCCGACGAGGCCGACGCCCCGCCGGTCAACACCGACCTTCCGACGTGGGACGTGCTGGTCGCCGCCGCGGCCGCGCAAGGCTGGGGCCCCGATGCGCTCGACAATCACGCCATCGTCGCCTTCATCGACCTGTGCCGCACGGCCACCGAGCCCGTCCAGAGCCCCGTCGGCAAGGTCGTGGACGGCAGCTTCGACATCGAGCTGAACGCCACCCTCATGGCGGCAACGCTGACGCTGCACCCGCCCAAGGGCGGCAAGCCCATCACGCTGGAAGCGGTGCGCCAGGCCCTGGCGGATCAGGGCATCGTGCATGGCGTGCTGGACGGCGCGCTGGCCGAGGCCGTGGCGTTGGGACGCGCAGAAACCATCCTGGCCGCGCAGGGCACGCCGCCCACGCGCGGCACGCCCACCCGCTTTGAAAGCCTGCTCGACCGCCTGAAGCCTCGCGCCGAGGACATCGACGAATTGGCGCAGGTGGATTACCGCGATCTCGGCAGCCTGCTGCTTGTGTCGCCCGGCACGCCGCTCATGCGCCGCTTTCCGCCGCTGCCCGGCGTGGACGGCACCAACGTGCTGGGCGAGCCCGTGCTGCCCGACGAGTTGCCGGACACCCCGTTTTCCAAGGAACTGTCCGGCGTCGAGATCGATCCGGAAGATCCGCTGCTGCTGCGCGCGGCCATTTCCGGCACGCCGACGCTCATCACCCACGGCGTGCAGGTCAACCCCATGGTGGAGGTGGACGCCGTCAACCTGTCCACCGGCAACATCAACTTCGAAGGCTCCCTGCAGGTGCGCGGCGACATCGCCGCCACCATGGAAGTGCGCGTGACCGGTGACGTGGTCGTCAACGGCACGATCGAAGCCGCGCTGGTCGAGGCCGGCGGCAGCGTCACCGTCAAAGGCGGCATCATCGGCATGGCCGAAACCGTGCACGACGCCTCGGGAACGCCGCGCACCGCGCACATCGTCTGCGGCGGCACGCTGCGGGCCAAGTTCATCGAGAACGCCGTCATCAGCGCGGGCCAGGACATCGATGTCGAACGTGAAATCCGCCAGTGCAGCATCGCCGCCGGCGGCAGCGTGAACGTCGGCCCGCCCAACACGCAGCAAAGCGCCATCACGGGCGGCGAGACCCGCGCGCTGCTGGCAGTGCGCGCCGGCACCATCGGCTCGCCCGCGGGCATTCCGACGCTGGTGCAGGCAGGCCTGGACCCGCACGCCGACATCAAACGCTCGGCGCTCACGCGCAAGCGCCTGAAGATGAACGAGGAAAAGGCCAAGCTGGAACAACTGCTGATGTTCCTGCAGGCGAACCCGCAACGGGCCACGGGCGACGTGGTCGAACGCGCGCGCAACACGCACACCAAGCTCATCGGCGACCTGGCCGGGCTGGAAACCGAGGAAGCGCAACTGGCCCGCGACCTGCTGCCCCAGCAGAACGCCACCATCGCCGCCACGCGGCGGTTCTGTAGCGGCACCAAGATTCAGCTGGGCAACAAGATGCAGGAGTTCCTGGAAGACCAGGTGGGCGGCAAGGCTGGCCTGGAAGAAGGCGAGATCGTGATTCGCTGATGGGCGCGCGAGGGCGTTGGCAGCCGCGCAGCCCTCGTGCGGAACGGACATAGCACCCAATCGGGGGGCTGCCCCCTGCGGCTTTCCCCTCCGACCGGCTTAGGACTAAGTCGGGTGTCTGACACCCTCTCAGGCGACCCTCTCAGGCGACCCTCTCAGGCGCGGACGTCCGGCATCAATTCCTTGAACCACACGCGCGGCGAGATGCCGCGGTCCGGGCCCAGGATCGAGAAGCCGCCGTCCACGGGAATGTCGACGCCCGTCATCCACGATGCCGCGTCGGAGCACGCAAAACACACAGCAGCCGCGATCTCCTCGCCGGAACCCACGCGGCCCAGCGGATGAAAATGCGCGCCCACCGCATCGGCTGCCTGGCGCGATCCGCCCGACAGCTGTTCCACCGACGGCGACCAGGTCCACGCTGGCGACACGGCCAACACACGCACACCGGCCGGCGCCAATTCCACCGCGAAATTCTTCGTGATCTGCAGCAGCGCCGCCTTGGACGCCGGATACAGCGCGCGTCCGGCCGCGCCGAACTTGCCGCCCGTGCTGCCCAGATTCACGACCACGCCGCCGCGGGGCAGATGCGCAGCCGCCAGCTGCGTGAAGATCGCCGCCGACACGAGGTTCGTGTCCAGCGTCCGATGCCATTCCTCCCGCGACGATGCCAGCCCGCGGTCCGCATACTGGCAGGCGTTGTTGACCAGGAAATCCAGCCGGCCAAAGCGCGCCAGCGCGGCGTCGATGCAGGCCTGGATCTGGGCGTCCTCACCGATATCGGTTTCGCAGAACAGCGCGCGGTCGCCCAACGCCCTGGCCAGCGCCTCGCCTGCCTCGGCGTTGCGGCCGACCAGCACGACATTGGCGCCCGCCGCCGCCAGGCCGCGCGCGATATCCGCGCCCAGGCCTTGCGTACTGCCGGTGACGATGGCGGTCTTGCCCGCCAGGCCGGGAAAGCCTGAAAAATCCATGTGTATTCCTTGTCAGTTTGGCGCGGCGGCCCAGCGTACCGCGTCGTGCACCGAGCCCGTCTGCGCGATCAGCCGCATGCTGGCCAGCGACGCCTCGTGCACCGCCGGATCGGCCGACGCGCAGGCATTTTCGGCCACCATCACCGAGAAGCCGATATCCGCGGCATGGCGCACCGTGCCCTCAACCACCGAATGCGTCGCCACGCCCGCCACCACCAGCCGCCGCGCGCCCAGCAGCCGCAGGGTTTCCTCAAGCGGCGTGCCGTAGAACGCGCTGATGCGCGTGTGCTTGACGACGAACTCGCGCGCGCTGCCCGCCAGCGGATGCAGGCCATCGTAGAACGCGCTGCCCCACTGCCCTTCCGGCACCGCGCCGATCGTGGCCACGTTGCGGAAGATCTCGCAATTGGGCAGCAGGTCTGCGTAGTCAGGACGAAACGCGATGCGCACGTGCACGATGGGCAGCGCGTGCGACCGCGCGCCCTCCAGCAATGCCGCGGCGTTGTCCAGCAGGCGCTGGCGCGCTCCGCTATCGGCATCCAGCCCGACGCGGATCTTGCCATCCGGATGCAGCACATCGTTCTGATAGTGCAACGCCAGCACCGCCACGTCCGCGTTCATCACACAAACACCTCGAACGCGTCGTGCGCATCGTCGCAGTTCACGAGGTCCACGCGCTTCATGCGGATGCGCCAGCCATCGCCCTCGGCGGCCAGCTTGTGCGTATAACGGCCTGCAAGCTGGCGCGGCTGCCGCTTGCGCCATTCGGTCATCTGAAAGACCGAGTGCACCACCAGGTTGCCGGCCGCATCCACACCCTCGACCTGCACGCCGCCCACCAGCCGCACGCTGCGCGTTGGCGGTTGCTGCGACCAGTTGCGCGGATGCTCCAGGCGCCGGATGCGCACGTCGCGCAGCATGCGGTCTTCCCAGAAGATCGAGATGAAGTCGTACGGACTTTCCTGGCCATGCTTGCGCGGCATCCAGTACATGCCGTCCTCGGTCCACAGCGCCTGCCACTCGTCATAGCGCCGTTCGTCCAGCAACCGCGCCTCGCGGTACAGGAACTGCGCGATGCGATGGTAGGCGTCGGCGGGCACGTCGGCCGGCGCAAGATTCGCGGTGCCGACGTCGAAATCCAGATCTAGCAGCATGCGCCGTCTCCCTTGGCCGTGGCGTCTGCGCTGGTCCCGGCGCCCGCCTCCATGTAAGCCTTCCACGCGCGGAACTGATTGCGCATGGGCAATTCGCTGGTACCGTTCACGGACACCATGCCGTCGGGCTCGACGCGGTCCGTGCCGTGATAGCGGTGCATGCTGACCCAGTCGCCGCCCCGCGTCGCGTTGCCTTCCTGGCAGCGGTTGTAGAGCTCGATGTCGTCCGGCATCACGTTGGACGACGGCGAATTGATGACGTTGGCGTACAGCATCGCGCGCTTGAACACGCCCTCCGGCGCGCCCTTGCAGCGAAACGTCTGGATCTCGATCAAGGTGCGATCCACCGCCACCGGCCGGATCACGCGGAACTGCTGGAACACCGTGTGGGGCGAGCCGCTGCCGTAGATCACGGTGTTGTGGCGGTTCATCCCCAGGATCTCGCGAGCGCGCTGCTCGCCATAAGCGCCGGTCAGCGACTCGAAGTGCGCGCGCGACACCGGATCGCGTTCGGCGGCGCCCGGATTGAAGATGCCCTCCATGTAGCCGTGGCCGTTGTCGTAGGCGCGCAGCTCCAGCTTCTCCCAGAACTCGTAGGGCTCGCCGTTGCCGTCCATGATGTGCAGCTCGAGCGGCATCTCGCCCATTTCCTTGGCCTCGTCGCGCGCCGCCGCATACGACGATTCATGCGTCACGCGCGCGTGCATCGTGTCGTGCAGGTTCTCGTAGAACACCTTCCAGTTCGACCGCTGCATCACGCGGAAGATGCCGCCCGCGACTTCCACCTCGCCCACCGGCGAACGGTCGCACAGGTTGTCGATGGACGAGCGCACGCCGCCCAGAAAATCCACAAGCGGCTGCCCTTCAGCGGATTGGCTCGCGAACACGAAGCCGCGGTAGCTCTCGACGCGCGGCAACCGCCGCATCGAGAACGACGGATCCGTGGGATCGTACGACGTGCCTTCCAGCCCTTGCTTGAGCGGCACCCCCAGATGGCTGCCGTCCAGCTTGAACGTCCAAGCGTGGTACGGACAACGGAAAAACTTGCCCGCACAGCCTTCGCCGTCGGCCACCACCTTCGCCCCTTTGTGCGGACAGCGGTTGTACAGCACGTGCACGCGCCCATCGGCCGCGCGCACCATCAGCACGTCCTGATCGCCCAGGCGCGTCGTGTGATAGTCGCCCGTCTTGGGCACCTGGCTTTCGTGGCCCACGTAGATCCACGCGCGGCCGTAGATGCGCTGCATCTCAAGGTCGAAGATCGCCGGATCGGTGTACAGGGCCCGGTGCACGCTGTCGCCGCGCACCAGCCCCGCCAGTTGTTCGTCGGTATATGGCATGTCGTCTCCCTACTTGTTCGCGCTGTCCTTCCAGCGCGCCATCAGCGTGTTGGAAGGCAGGGTTTCGTCCAGCAGCTTGGCCGCCGTCTCGCGGCCCGCGGTGGGCAGACCGGCCGGATCCAGCAGGCCCACCTGCACCAGCACGCTCGCCTGATCCCAATAGATGTGCTCGTGATAAAGCTTGTCGCCGCGGAACTTCACGATGGCCACCAGCGGGATCTCCACATACTTGCCCGTCGGCGCGACGCCCGGCAGCATCCAGTCGATCTCGGTCGTGTGGGTAAAGCAGAACAGCAGCTCGTCCACGATCTGCGTCGCGCCCACCGTGCGCGACAGCGGCACCAGCCGCGTGTCCGGCGGGTTGCTGTTCACGAAATGATGCTGATAGAAGCGCGACAGCTCCTTGTAGCCCACGCCGCCCGTCATCGTCGGGATGTGGTTGACGTAAGGCTCGGCCACCATTGTCGCCATCGTCGCCGCCACGTCGCGCGTGCCGAATTCATATTCGCAGTGCTTGTCCCACAGATACGAATAATCGAACTCCGGCCCGATCGTGCGCTGCAGCGCCGCCATGCTGCGCTGGTGCGCCATCAACGCCGACGGCTTGTCGTAGTGATCGCCGCCCGTGCGTGCAAACGCATGGTCCACGCCGGGATACACGTACAGCTCCACGCCCGGCTTGCCGCCCAGCGCTTCCAGGATGCGCTTGCGAGCCTCGGGCGGACAGAACCCGTCCTGCTCGGCAATGTGCAGCACCAGGCGGCCACGCAGATTGCCGGCTTCCTCAAGGCTGTCCTCGATGCCCACGCCGTAATATCCCACCGCCACATCCGCGTCCGTGCGGCACGCCGCCAGATAAGCCAGCTTGCCGCCCAGGCAATAGCCCAGCACGCCAGCGCCGCCCTCCTGTTCGGGCAGCTCGCGCAGCACCGCCAGCGTCGACGCAATGTCCTTGATGCCCAGATCCACGTCAAAGCCCTTGTACAGCTCGAACGCGCGCGGCATGTCCGCCGGCCCGTCCGTCAGCTGGATGCCCGGCTGCTGACGCCAGAACAGATCCGGCACCAGCACCACATAGCCTTCCTCGGCCAGCAGTTGCGCGCTGCGCCGCATGAAATCGTTGACGCCGAAAATCTCCTGGCACAACACCAGGCCCGGGCCTCGGCCCGAGGCCGGCACCGCCAGATAGGCGCCGAAGGACTTGCCATCGTGCGAGGCGATCGTCACCTCGCGCGTCGTAATGCGTTCAGTCATGCGTATCTCCTGTATTGCAAAGCTGCGGCGGCCTACTTCATCTGGCACGCGGCGGCGAAGGGATCCTGGTATTGCGTCAGCACCGTGCCCGACAGCTTGTTCGACAGCTTGCCGCTGGCGTCCGCCTCGACCACGCGCAGGTAATAGTTCTGCACCGGGTACTGATTGCGGTTGAACTTGAAATCGCCACGCACCGACTTGAAGTCCGCACGCCGCAACGCCGGACGCAGCGCCTGGGCATCCAGCTTGCCGCCCGTCTGGCGCACCGCGCTGTCCAGCAGCATCGCCGCGTCATACCCCTGCGACGCATACAGCGACGGGCTGCGGTTGTAGGTCTTCTTGAAATCCTCAACGAACTTGCGGTTGGCCGGGTTGTCGAGTTCGGCCGCCCATTGCGCCGTATTGCGCAGGCCCTTGATCGGCGCGCCCACTGCCGCGATCGTGTCTTCATCCCCGGAAAATCCCGGCGCCAGCAGCGCGATGTCCTTGGACAGCCCCGCGCCGTTGAACTGCTTGATGAAATTCACGCCCATGCCGCCCGGCAAAAAGAAAAACACCGCGTCCGGCTTGCTGGCGCGCAGCTGCGTAATCTCCACGCCATAGTCCAGCTGGCCGAGCTGCGTGTAGATCTCCTCGGCCACGCCACCCTTGTACAGACGCTTGAAGCCGTTCAGCGACTCGCGCCCGCCCGGGTAATCCGGCGCGATCAACGCCACGCGCTTATACCCCTGATCGGCCGCGTACTTGCCCATCGCCGCCGGAATGTCCTCGTTCTGCCAGGCCACCGCAAAGAAATTCGGATTACAGCCCGCGCCCGCATAGTTTTCCGGGCCCGTATTGGTGCTGAGATAAATCGTGTCCGACTGCAGAATCGCCGGCATCACAGGCAGCAGCACATTCGAAAACACGATGCCCGTCATCACGTTCACGCGGTCACGCTTAAGTAGACGTTCCACCGCCTGACGCCCGGTATCCGCCTTCTGCTGGTCATCGGCCACCACCACTTCCGCCGCCAACCCGCCCAGCTTGCCGCCTGTATGCTGCAGCGCCAGATTGAAGCCGTCCCGGATCTCGTTGCCCAGCGCCGCGCCCGGCCCCGACAGCGTCGTCAGCAGCCCCACCTTCACCTTGTCGGCCGCCGACGCCACACCCGGCGCGCCCACCGCAGCGCCCATGCAAACCAATGCCGCCAGCGCGCGCCGGCTCCATCCATTTCGATTCATGTGCCACCCCGTATTCGCCGCCAGCCACGCTGGCGGAAAGCTGACAGAACCCGTCTGCCGTCGGTACACGCATGCCGCCGATCCAAGTCGCCCAGCTTACGCGCCGCGGCGCCTCCATTCCAACAGGCCCGCCCACCGTGCACGCGCCTCCCGGCAAGATTAGGCCCGCGCCCACCCGCGCTCTATCCGAATTCCGCCAGGCTTATCCGGGATTCACTTAATTCCCAATGAAGCGCGATTCCATTACGCTGCCCGCAGATACGGGATCGGTCCCGTCCCGGAGGCTTCCATGCACGGCTGGTCCCGACTAGAGCTGGCGCCCTTGCTGAAACGGCGCGTCTTCAGCTCCACGCAACAGGATGAGACCCGCGCCCGCGTGTCCGAAGCCCTCAAGGACCACCGCCTCACCTGGAAAGGCGGCCGCGTCGACGCCGAACTGAACCGCGGCCGATTCGGCTCCCTCACCGTCTGTACGTTGCGCTACGGCGCCGAAGTCCACATCGAACCCGACCGCCTCCAGGACTTCATGCTGGTGCAGGTCCCCCTACGCGGCCGCGCCCGCATCGAATGCGGCGACGAAGGCGTCAACGCCGACCCCGACTGCGCCGCCGTCATCGCCCCCAACCGCCGCCTTCGGCTGCACTGGGAAGCCGGCTGCGAACAACTGCTGCTAAAGATCCCAAGAGGCAAACTGGAAGCCATGGGCCAACGCGCCTTCGGCGACGCCGCCGCCCGCCCCCTGGATTTCAGCCCCGCCCTGCGCCTGGACACCCCCATCGGCGCCGCCTGGCGCAGCATGATGGGCAGCCTGATCCACTTGCTGCCCACCTTGGACGACGGCGCCCGCCGCCCGCCCGCGGCGTGGCTGGAGCACCTGGAAGACACGCTGGTCCTGCACCTGCTCTACAACCAGCCCAATACTTGGCAAAACCACGCGGGCCAACCCAACACGGTCCCGCGCCGCCTGAGCGTCGCCGAGGCCTTCATGCGAGACCGCCTGGGGGCTCCTCTAACGCTGAACACCATCGCCCGCCACGCTGGGGCGAGTGCCACCGCGCTGACCCGGCTTTTTCAGGAACACCGGAATACGACGCCGATGAATGCGCTACGCGCGTTTCGGCTGGACGCGGCGAGGAGCCGGCTGAAAACGCAGCCGGATGCGAGCGTCACGGAGGTGGCGCTAAGCGTGGGGTTTGGGCATCTGGGGAGATTCTCGGAGTATTACCGGGAACGGTTCGGGGAACTGCCGAAAGAGACGCGACGCGCGGGCGGGTGATCCCGGATTGCGGTGTATGACACCCGAATCTGCCTTAAGCGCTTGTAGTGGTGTCTGACACCGGAATCTGTCCTACGTGCCTGCGATAGGCGTCCGACACCGGCATCAGCCCTACGCGCGCCGCAAGCGCGCAGCGCAGACCCGTGGACGCAAGACACAGCGTAGGCCCCACCAGGCCGCCCGCGCGGCCGACGTGGGGCGGGCACCGCAAGACGCTTCATGCCCGAGCAACCGCAGCCAAGAACCTCAAGAACTCAATCCCCCCCGCCGCCCGACAAGCTGAAACCTCCCGAGCCCGGCGTGGCGGCGGTCTGGGGCGCGCGGGGCGTGTAGATGCGCCCGAGGGAATCTGAAGGCAGTCGCCGAAGGCGACAACGAAGATGACGAAGGGGCAGTCCGGAGCGAAGGCTCCGGACCGCAATCGTAGCCCCGCGCGCCCCAGACCGCCGACGCGCCGGGCGTCTTAAAAACCGCGACCGACGCACCATCGGCCAGTGTCAGACCTCGAGCTAACAGCCCAACGCACTGCGCGCGGTGTCAGACACCCGAATCAGTCCTACGCATCGCGCACGGTGTCAGACACCCGGCGAATACCGCCGCGCAATGACGACTTTCTCATGCGGGTGTCAGACACCTGACTTCAGCGGCATGCTCACAAGAAAATCCGCCCCACAAGCACCGAAGGCCCGCCGCCCTCGCCCCCCGGTGCCGGCCGGGAAGCAAATGCGGCGAACCTTCGATACACCGTCAAACCAAATAAACCCCTACTGCGCAGGCACCACCGCAGTCACTTCAATTTCAACCTTCGCGCGATCCTCCACCAGAGCGGCAACCTCCACCGCCGTCATCGCCGGAAAATGCCGACCGATCAACTCCCGGTAGTGTTTACCAATGCCCGGATAAGCAGCGACGTACTCCTTCCTATCCGTCACATACCAAGTCATCCGCACGATATGCTCAGGCTTCGCCCCACCCTCGGCAAGAATCTGCACGATGTTCAGCAGCGCCTGACGCACCTGGTCCGCGAAGTCATCGGACTCGAACTGCTGCTGCCCGTTCCATCCCACCTGTCCGCCCACAAACACGATCTTGCTGCCCACCTGCATCTCGGTCAGCACACCATTCGAATAGCCCCGGGGCGCCATCCAATCCGGCGGTTGCAGAATCTTCATAACGTCTCATCCTATTGATCAAATAAACAAACCACAGGGTGGCGCCCGCTTATGCCGCGGTTGCCAGAAAATGCTGCATGCGTTCCCGCAGATCCGCAGGCAGCGGCATCGACTTCATCGTCCGCAGATCCACCGTCACGATCGTCAGCGTCGCCGACAGCCGCAACTGCCCGTCCGGCCCTTCAAACCGCACCAGCGCCTTGAACGATGCACCACCAATGCGCTGCACCGACAGCGTCTGCCGCAGTTTCTCGTGCCACCGGCTCGGCGCGCTGAAATCGCACGTCACCGACGCCATCGGCGTACCGATGTGCCGCTCCACATGCAGCGCATGAAACGGCAACCCCATTCCCTTGTCGAACCACTCCTCGACGAAATCATTGATCATCTCGAAATAGCGCGGATAGAACACGATCCCCGCCGGATCGCAATGGCGGAATCGGACTTCTACCTGACTCACAAAAGGAGCCGTCGTAATGGGTGCTGCCATGATGTTTCCTTGAAGCCTGCGATGCCTATGCCATCTTGCGCAGCGCAAACCGCTGCAACTTGCCCGTCTCGGTCCGCGGCAACGTATCCACGAACTCGATCGCGCGCGGATATTTGTAGGGGGCAATATTCGCCTTCACGAACGTCTGCATCGCCGTCACCAGCTCTGCGCTTGGCGCAAACCCCGGCTTCAGCACCACAAACGCCTTCACCACCTGACCGCGCTCGTCGTCCATCGCGCCCACCACCCCGCACTCCGCCACCGCCTCATGGCGCAGCAGAGCGTCCTCGACTTCCGGACCCGCGATGTTGTAGCCCGCCGACACGATCATGTCGTCGTTGCGCGCCTGGTAGAACAGATAGCCGTCGTCATCCTGCACGAACGTATCGCCCGGCAGATTCCAGCCGTCTTGCACGAACCGGCGCTGGCGCTCGTCCGCCAGATAGCGGCAGCCCGTCGGCCCCTTGATCGCCAGCCGACCCACCGTCCCGTTCGGCACCGGCTTCATCTCATCGTCAACGATCTGCGCCACATACCCCGGCACCACGCGGCCAATCGCACCGCGGCGCACCGACTCCGGCGGGCTCGACACGAACACGTGAATCATCTCCGTGCCGCCGATGCCGTCGATCATCTCGATCCCCGTTGCGTCCTTCCAGAGCTGACGCGTCGCATCCGGCAGCGCTTCGCCCGCCGACACGCTCTTCTTCAGCGACGACAGATCGAACTTGCCCACCAGCGCCGCCATCTGGCGGTAGAAGGTCGGGGCCGTAAACACGATCGTCGCGCGGAACTCCTGGATCAGTTCCAGCAGGCTTTCGGGCGACAGCTTCTCGGCCAGCACCGTGCTCGCGCCCACTCGCAGCGGGAAGCACAACAACCCGCCCAGCCCGAACGTGAACGCCAGCGGCGGCGTGCCGCAGAAAATGTCATCCGGCCCAGGCTTGATCACATGCTTCGGGAAAAGGTCGCACATCGCCAGCACATCGCGATGAAAGTGCATGCAGCCCTTCGGCGAGCCCGTCGTGCCGCTGGTGAACGCGATCAGGCACACATCGTCCGCCGCCGTATCGCACGCCTCGAACGTGTCAGGCTTGCCGGCCGCCAGCGCGTCCAGGGCATCGGCCGCCGAATCGTTGAAGTACATCACCTGCGCCAGACCCGGGCAGTGGTTCTCGTGATCCGGCTGCGCGCAGAACTGCGCCTCGTCCTTCAGGCGCACGTCGCACAGCACCGCCTGGATCTGCGCCTTCTCGATGATCTGCTTCAGTTCCTTCGAACGCAGCAGCGGCATCGTCGGCACCGTCACCAGACCCGCCTTGATCGCCGCCAGCCACGAGGCCGCCATCATCGGATTGTTCGGGCCGCGCAGCAGCAGGCGGTTACCCGGTACCAGCTTCATGTCCTCGGTCAGCACGCGCGCGATGCGGTTCGTCAGCGCGGCCAGTTCGCCGTAGGTCATCGTTGCCGGCTTGCCGTCCTGGCGCCAGCGCAGCGCCACGCGATCGCCGTGGCCTCGGCCGACCATCGCGTCAACCAATTCCACCGCGCAATTGAAACGCTTTGGATAGGCCACGTCGGGGCCGTCCAGCAGGAACTCAGGCCATTGTTCGCCCGGGGGCAGGTTGTCCCGGGCAAAGGTGTCGATGTGGGCGGATACTTCCATGAAAATTCCCCTTGGCTGTGCGATGCGGTTTACGTTGCAAAAAGCAGGCGCTCGATGGCCCTTTATGCCTTCAGCAATTCACGGGCGATGATCAACTTCTGCACTTCCGTGGCGCCTTCGTAGATACGCAGCGCTCTGATTTCCCTGTAAAGCTTCTCCACCGGCATCCCCGACACCACGCCAGCGCCGCCGAACATCTGCAACGCCCGGTCGATCACCGTCTGCGCCGACTCCGTCGCCGTCATCTTGGCCATCGCCGCTTCGCGCGTGGTGCGTAGCTTCTGCACGTCGCGCATCCACGCGGCGCGGTACGTCAGCAGCGCCGAGGCGTCGATGGCGGTTGCCATGTCGCCCAACGCGGCTTGCGTCAGTTGCAGGTCGGCCAGCGTCTGGCCGAACATGCGGCGCGACTTGGCGCGCGCCAATCCTTCATCCAGCGCCCGGCGCGCAAACCCCAGCGCCGCCGCCGCCACCGACGCGCGGAAGATGTCCAGCGTCATCATGGCCAGCTTGAAACCTTGCCCCGCGTCGCCCAACCGGTGCGTCACCGGGATGCGGCAGTTGTCGAACGTAATGGTCGCCAGCGGATGCGGCGCGATCAGGTCGATGCGCTCGGCCACCTCGAACCCCGGCGTGTCCGCATCCACCACGAACGCGCTGATGCCCCGCGCGCCGGGAGCTTCGCCTGTGCGCGCGAACACCACATAGAAGTCGGCGATGCCGCCGTTCGAAATCCACGTCTTGGCGCCATTCAGCACATAGTGATCGCCATCCAGCTTCGCCTCGCAGGCCAGCGCCGCCACGTCCGAGCCCGCATCGGGCTCCGACAGCGCAAAGGCCGCAATCGCCTCGCCGCGCGCCACGCGCGGCAGGTAATGCTGGCGCAGCGCATCCGAGCCCATCAGCGAAATCGCGCCGCTGCCCAGGCCCTGCATCGCAAACGCAAAGTCCGCCAATCCTTCATGCCGGGCAAACGTCTCGCGCAGGATGCACACCGCGCGCGAGTCCACCTCCGGCAGCGCGCCGCCCCACGCCCCATCCGGGCCGCCCGCCACCGCGTAGCGCAGCCAGCCGGCCTGGCCCATGGCCTTGACCAGCTTTTTGCATGCCGCATCTGCGTCGTGATGGTCCACGTCGCCCAGCGACTGCTCGCACCAGGCGTCCACGTCATGCGCCAGCTTGCGATGCGCGTCGTCGAAAAAGGGCCAGTCCAGCCAGCTCGCGTCGCGCATCATCAGTTCCCCTCGAAAACGGGCTTCTGCTTGGCCACGAAGGCCTCGTAGGCGCGATGAAAATCGCGCGTCTGCATGCAGATGGCCTGGGCCTCGGCTTCGGCCTCGATGGCTTCGTCCACACCCATGTTCCATTCCTGGTGCAGCAGCTTCTTGGTCACGCCGTGTGCGAAGGTCGGACCTGCGGCCAGTTGGGCCGCCAGCGTCTGCGCCGCTTCCAGCAGCTTGCCGGACTCGTGCAGCGCATTGAAAAACCCCCAGCTCGCGCCCTCGTCGGCCGTCATCGCGCGGCCGGTGTACAGCAGTTCCGAAGCACGGCCCTGACCGATCATGCGCGGCAGCAACGTGCACGCGCCCATGTCGGCCCCCGCCAGCCCCACGCGGGTAAAGAGGAACGCGGTCCGAGCGGCGGGCGTGCCCAAGCGCATATCCGACGCCAGCGCCACCATCGCCCCCGCGCCCGCGCACACGCCGTCCACGGCCGCCACGATGGGTTGCGGGCAAGCGCGCATGGCCTTGACCAGATCACCCGTCATGCGCGTGAAATCCAGCAGTTCCGGCATGCTCATCTTCGTGAGCGGGCCGATGATCTCGTGCACGTCGCCGCCCGAGCAGAAATTGCCGCCCGCGCCCGTCACCACCACCACCTTGATGTCGGTGGCATACACCAGCGACCGGAAGAAATCGCGCAGTTCCGCGTACGAATCAAACGTCAGCGGATTCTTGCGCTCGGGACGGTTCAGCGTAATGGTGCCGACCTTGCCGTCGTCCGACACCTGCCACAGGAACGTCTTCGCCTGGTGGCCGGCGATGGGACGCTTGTGATGCTTCATGGTGTGCTCTTCGGGCTGGGTGCTCATGGTGTCTCCGTTCATGAATGCTGGGTGGATGGAACGCCGGCCTCAGCCGGTCATCACTTCGCCGCCGTCGACGGCGATCGCCTGGCCGTTGATCGAAGCGGAGGCCGGCAGCGCCAGCCACGCGACCGTCTCGGCCACTTCCTCGGGCTGCACCAGGCGGCCCTGCGGATTGCGCTCCGCCAGTTTCAGGCGGGCGGCTTCCGGCGTCATGCCGGTCTTCTCGACAATGTTGGCGACGGCGCCGCGCACGATGTCGGTCTCGGTATAGCCCGGGCAGACTGCGTTGACCGTCACGCCCTTCTGCGCCGTTTCCAGCGCCAGCGACCGGGTCAGCCCTATTACGCCGTGCTTTGCAGCGCAGTAGGCGCTTACATACCCATAGCCGATCAGCCCTGCGGTGCTGGCCACGTTGATCACGCGGCCCCACTTTTCCTGCAGCATTCCCGGCAACGCCGCCTGGATGCAATGGAAGGTGCCCGTCAGGTTGACGGCCAACATCTGGTTCCACAGCGCGGCGTCCGTGCGGTCAAAGCGCTGGCTGACCGCCTGCCCCGCGTTGTTCACCAGGATCAGCACCGGGCCGAACTCGGACTCGGCCTGCGCGAAGGCCGCACGCACCGAGGCTTCGTCGGCAATGTCCGCGCTGACTGCCTGCACCTGACCCAATCGGGCCAGGTCGTCGGCGGCCGCGTCCAGCGCGCCGCCATCGCGGCCCAGCAGCGTGACGCGGGCGCCGCGCTGAAGCAGCGCCCGGGCGGCTGCCAGGCCGATGCCGCGCGCGCCCCCCGTCACTAGGGCGTGACGCCCGGCGAGCGGCAGCGATTGTGCGTTCATTTGATATCCAGTTGCGCCATCGCGGCGGCGCGTTCGAAGTTGGTCTCAAGCTGGCGCTTGCCGGCGAAATACTGGCTCGGCCACGACACATCAACATAGCCCACGCGCGCCGCTTCGCGCAGCGTCCAGGAGGCGTCAGCCAAATGGGGACGTGCCAGCGCGCAGAGGTCTGCACGGCCCGACGCGATGATGCCGTTGGCGTGATCCGCCTCGAAGATGGCGCCCACCGCAATCGTCGGGATGCCGGCTTCGTTGCGGACGCGGTCGGCAAACGGCGTCTGGAACATGCGGCCGTACACCGGCTTTTCTTCCTTGCTGACCTGACCGGACGAGCAATCGATCATGTCGGCGCCCGCCGCCTTGAAGTGACGCGCGATCTCGACCGCATCGTCCGCGGTGATGCCGCCTTCCACCCAATCGCTGGCCGAGATCCGCACCGACATCGGCTTGTCCTCGGGCCACACCGCCCGCACCGCATGGAACACCTCCAGCGGGAAGCGCAGCCGGTTTTCCAGGCTGCCGCCGTATTCATCCTCACGCCGATTGGTCAGCGGCGAAATAAAGCTGGACAACAGATAACCGTGCGCGCAGTGCAGCTCCAGCCAGTCGAAGCCCGCAGCCGCCGCGCGGCGCGCCGCCGCCACGAAGTTGTCGCGCACTTCGTCCATATCCGCGCGCGTCATGGCGCGCGGCGTCTGCGACACGCCTTCGATGTACGGCAGGGCCGACGCCGACACCAGCGGCCAATTGCCCTCTGCCAGCGGATGATCGATCTTCTGCCAGCCGAGCTGCGTCGACCCCTTGCGGCCCGCATGACCCAACTGCATGCCGATGCGCGCATCGCTGTTGCCGTGCACAAAGTTAACGATGCGGGCAAACGCCTGCTGCTGCTCGTCGTTCCACAGCCCCGGGCACCCCGGCGTGATGCGGCCATCGGGCGACACGCAGGTCATTTCCACCATCACCAAGCCGGCGCCACCCATGGCACGCGCGCCCAGGTGAACCAGATGGAAATCCCCCGGCACGCCGTCCGTGCACGAATACATGGCCATCGGCGACACCAGGATGCGATTCTTCAGCCGCACGCCGCGCACCTGATAAGGCGTCAGCATCGGAATCGCCGGACGCCGGCCCTCGGGCGTGGCCGCGCCGGCGCGTTCCGCGATCCAGCGCTCAAAGCCTTCCAGCCAGGCCGGATCGCGCAGGCGCAGGTTCTCGTGCGAAATGCGCTGCGAACGGGTCAGCAACGAATACGCGAACTGCTCGGGTTCCAGGTCGGCGTAGCGCTCGACGTTCTCAAACCATTCGGTGGAGTTGCGCGCGGCGTTCTGGATCTTCAGCACCTCGACGCTGCGCACTTCCTCGTAATGATGCAGCCCGGCCTCGACGCTGCCTTCCGCGCCGCTCAGGCAACGCGCCAGCTCGATCGCGTCTTCCAGCGCCAGCTTCGTGCCCGACCCGATGGAAAAGTGCGCCGTGTGCGCGGCATCGCCCATCAGCACGACCGGCACGCGGCGCTCGCCACGGGCGGTGTCCAGCTTGTTCCAGTGGACCCACGTATTGCAGATGACACGCGGGAAACGGATCCAGATCGCCGAACCACGCAGGTGCGACGCATTGCTGATCAGCGGATTGCCGTCCAGCCAGGGCGCAAACAACTTCTCGCAATAGGCGATGCCCTCTTCCTGGCTCATCTGCTCGATGCCCGCAGCCTGCCAGGTTTCCTCCGGCGTCTCGACGATAAACGTCGACATGCCGTCCTCGTATCGGTAAGCATGCGCCTGGAACCAGCCGTGCTCGGTCTGCACGAAGGCAAAGGTGAAGGCGTCGAAGACCTTCTTGGTGCCCAGCCACACGAAGCGGCAGCGGCGCTGGTCGATGTCGGGATGGAACGTATCGGCGTACCGGGTGCGAATCTGGCTGTTGATGCCGTCCGAGGCAATGACGAGATCGGCGTCGTACTCACGGGCGATGGCCTGGTCGTCCTGGACGAAGTTCTCGAACACGAGCTTCACGCCCACGTCTTCGCAACGCGCCTGCAGGATGTTCAGAAGCTTCTTGCGCCCAATGCCGATGAAGCCGTGGCCGCTGCTGCGGATGGTGCGTCCCTTGAAATGGATGTCGATGTCATCCCAATGGTTGAACGCATCGCCAATGGTTTGCGCCGATACGGGATCGGCCTCACGCAAATTCTGCATGGTGGCGTCGGAGAAGACCACGCCCCAGCCAAAAGTGTCATACGGACGGTTGCGTTCGATGACGGTGACTTCGTTGGCGGGGTTCTGCAGTTTCATCAGCAGACCGAAATACAGGCCGGCGGGACCGCCGCCGATGCAGACTATCTTCATTGCCGTATACGCTCCAAGTACGCGACAGTCGCTCTGTGGTGCTGGAGCGGAAGCCGCAGATATTTAGGTCTGGATAGTTTAGGCTTGAAATATATATCGGAAGTGGTGGGTGTGCAAATGAGGGAAAGTATTTAGTGATGCTGGAGGGGAGGGGAAATGGGGACGATTGGAGGTCGGGTGTAGAGGCGGGGTATAGGTGTGGGTGCAGAGGAGCGTACGGGGTGTCGTTGAGGCCGCTTTGACCGTTGGTTCTGGGTTGGCGGTTGCTGCGTTCTTCTCCCGCCCCTCGGCACGGGCGACAGGGGGCCGAGCGCCCACGATTGCGGTCCGGAGCCTCCGCTCCGGACTGCCCCGTCGTCATCTTCGTCCGCCTTCGGCTCCCTTCAGATTCCCTCGGGCGCATCGACGGCGCTCGGCCCCCTGTCGCCCGCACCGAGGAGCTGCGGTGTGCATAATTCGGGGCGCTGCTAGAGCCGTGGTCAGGGACGAGTCTTGCGGGGCCCGCCGAGTCGCGGCCGCGCGGGCGGCCACGATCGGCATACGCGTTGTGGGTCGTCGTGGAGGTAGACGCTTCCGCGCTTGCGGGGAGCGGGGTTCTAAAGCTCCAGCATCACCGTGGGGAGGGCCGTGATGGGCGGCGCGGCGACGGTTCGCCACAGCCTGCCGACCGGTTCGCGCCGCCCATCGGGCACGTGAGTTCAAGTGACGATGAATGGCGGCCGGAGTGCTTCTTGGTGTCTGACACCCGATTTAGTCTTACGAGTCCACTGGTGTCTGACACCCAAACGCTACCTACTCGCGAAGCGTCATCACCACGCCGCAAGACGCCGCGTAAGTCTCCGGAGGCCGCCCGCGCGGCCGAACGGAGACGGGCAACGCAAGATGCTTCTGGCCCGAAGTGCTCTGCGCAAAAATGCCAAGCACGCCGACCGCCCCCGCTGCCTGAAAACTCGAATTGCCAGAGTCCGGTGCGGTGGCGTCCCGGGGTGCGCGGGGCGTCGATAAGCCCGAGGGAATCTGAAGGGAGCCGAAGGCGGACGAAGATGACGAAGGGGGAGTCCGGAGCGAAGGCTCCGGACCGCAATCGTGGCCCCGCGCGCCCCGGGACGCCACCGCGCCGGACGCCTCAAGAACTCAACCCGGCAAAGGAAGCGAACCAATCACCCCCGGGCCCGCAACCACTCCTCAAGATCCCCCGCAGGCAACGGCGGCGAAAACAGAAACCCCTGCCCCGCCGCGCACCCTTGCTCGATCAGAAACCGCCGCTGCTCTTCGTTCTCAACGCCCTCAGCCACAACCGGCAGACTCAAGCTTTCCCCGATCCGAATCACAGCGCTAGTCAACGCCCGAGCCGCATCATCGCTCTCCAGCCCCTGCACGAAACTGCGATCCAGCTTCAGCTCATCCACGATCAGGCGCCGCAAATGCCCCAGGCTGGAATATCCAGTCCCGAAGTCATCCATCGACAGCCGTACGCCCAACCGATGCAGTTCAGCAATCGTGCGCAACGTCCCGGCCGTGGCATCCAGAACCACGCCCTCGGTAATCTCCAGCATCAAATCCGCAGGCGCCAACCCGAACTCAGCCAACGTCGCCGCAATCATCCGCGGCAGGTTCAGATTGTGGAAATTCGTCGCCGACAGGTTCACCGACACCGAAGGCACTCGCAGACCGTTATTGCGCCAGATCGCCAATTGCGAGCAAGCCTCGCGCAACGCCCAGTCGCCCAGATCTCCGATCAGACCGCACTCTTCCGCCAGCGGCACAAACCGCGCCGGCGAAATATCCCCCAGCGTCGGATGGCGCCAACGTGCAAGCGCCTCCACCCCGTACAGGCTGCCGTTCTTCAAGCCAACCTGCGGCTGATAGTGCAAACGCAACGCCTTCGCTTCCAACGCATCCCGCAGCGCCGCTTCCAGCGCCAACCGTTCCTGCGCCTGACGATTCATCTCCGCGCTGAAGAACGAAATGCGATTGCGCCCCGCCGTCTTCGCCTGGTACATCGCCATGTCCGCATGGCGCAGCAGCGTATCCATGTCCCGGCCGTTCTCCGGGAACACGCTGATGCCGATGCTCACCGACGGGTTCAGCGTGATGCCGCCCACCGAGAACGGCTGCGCCAGCGCCACCAGGATATGTTCCGCCGCCGCAGTCAGACGGCCATGTTCGAACTCCGGCATCAGCATCACGAACTCGTCGCCGGAAAGCCGGCCCACGATATCCGTCGCCCGCGCCAACCGGCGCAGACGCTGCGCCACATCCCGCAGCAGCGCGTCTCCGATCGGATGACCCAGCGTATCGTTCACCTGCTTGAAGCGGTCCAGATCCAGGAACAGCACCGCCACCCGCTTACGCTCCGGCTCCGCCCGCGCAATCGCCTGCTCTGCCTGCGCCAGCAGCAGATTGCGGTTCGGCAGACCCGTCAGCTCGTCATAGAACGCCAATTGCCGGATGCGGGCGCGCGCTTCCTCGCGTTCCAGCGCCAGCGCGCACAGGTACACGCACACGTCCACCAGGCGGTGATGGAAATCATCAGGCAGCCGGCGCTCGCGGAAATAGAAACCGAACGTCCCGATCACCCGGCCATCGCTCGACTTGATCGGCGACGACCAGCACGCCTTGTATTCTTCCGGCAGCGGCAGATGGCGGTAATCGTCCCACAGCGGGTCTGTTGCAATGTCCGGCACGATCACCGGGCGCCCCAGAAACGCCGCCGTGCCGCAGGCGCCCACCTGCGGGCCGATCGGCACGCCTTCCAGCGCGTCCGAATAGCCCTGCGGCAGGCTCGGCGCCGCCAGCGGGCGCAACAGGCCCGCATCGTCCACGCGAACCACCGACGCCGCCACTTCCGGCGCCAGGCGCTCCACCTCGCGGCACACCATGTTCATGACCTCGACCACCGAGGCCTCGTTCACCATCGCCTGCAGCACCCGGCGCTGCAGCACCTCGTGCACCTTCGTCGGCGTAATGTCCGTCAGCACGTCCACGATATTGACCAGCGTCCCGCGCTCGTCGAACACCGAGTTGGCCATCACCGACACCCACAGCGGCTTGCCGCCACGGTCATAGACCAGCACGTCCTTGTGGTAACCCTCGCGACAGGCCACGCGGCGGTGCAGTTCCTCGCGCGTGCCGCCGTCCGCGCGGCCGCCGGAGAGCAGTTCGCCCAGATCCTGGTCCAGCGCATCGCTACGGGAAAAGCCGAGCATCCGCTGAAAGCCGTCGTTCACGTAGACGATGCGGCCATCGGAACCCGACACCGCCACCGCGTTGCCCGTTTCGTTGATGCCCAGCATCAGCAGGCGGATTTCTTCCTGGCGCTCCGCGTCCGCGATCGACTTGCGCGAAATCACCGTCACGCGGCCCACCTCGCCCGCGTCGTTCAGCAGCGGCAGGTAGGTCGCCTCGATCCACAGCGAGCTGCCATCCTTCTTGCGGTAGCGGCAGGTGCCCGAAAAGTGCTGGCCGCGGCGCAGCCGGTCCCAAACCTGTTCGCCGCTGCGCGTACCCTTGCCTTCGTCCATGCTGTCGCACAGCAGCTCGTGGCGCAGCGTCAGCGCCTCTTCGCGGGTGTAACCCACCGCGGCCAGGAAATTGGTATTGCCGTTCAACAAGGAGCCGGCTGCGTCGAAATCGAACAGCAGCAAGGCGCGGTCCATCGACGTCAGATAATTGCCCACATGCCACGCGGCGCCTTGGGGGTTCGACTGCGACCCGCCAAGATGAGAATCAAGCATAAGGGGCTCCAACCCGGATAACAGCTGTTCCGGTTTCATTCAGCGCCTCGGAAAACCAAGGGCGACGCGATCGCGTCCGTCCTGCTTGGCCAGATACAACGCCTGATCCGCCCGGCTGAGCGTCTCCGAAAACGTTTCGCCCAACTGGTGATACGCCATGCCGATACTGACCGTCAGCCGCAGGACTTCGTCGCCGGCCGGCATCGCCAGCCCCCGCACGTCGCTCACCAGGCGGTCCATGACCGCCTGCGCCGCGTCCGGGTCCGTATGGGGCAGCAGCACGAGGAACTCCTCGCCGCCCCAGCGGCCGCACAGATCGTATTCGCGCAGGCTTTCGCCCAGCACGCCGGCCAGTTCGACCAGCGCGCGGTCGCCCGTCTCGTGGCCGAATCGGTCGTTCACGGCCTTGAAGTGATCCACGTCCAGCATCGCGACGACAAAGCTGTCGCCGCTGCGCGCAGCGCGCTGGACTTCCTGCTTGATCATCTCCATCAGCGCGCGCCGGTTCAACAGGCCCGTCAGGGGGTCGCGGCTGGACGTTTCCTCGAGCGCGCGGTTCAGGTCGCGCATCATGTTCTGGTAGTGATCCGAGATCCGCGCGATGCGGGTCAGGCGGCGCAGCTGGCGGTCGAACTGGTCGCACAGGCCCAGTTCACGTTCGTGCGCCATGCTTTGATAGGCGTCCGAAAGCTGCGTGACGCGCTGAATGCGCGCCATCTGTTCCTCGGTGTGCCGCCAGAGCGCTTCCAGCGCGTCGCGCAGCGGATGGCCGGCATGCGCCGGATCCGCCAGCAGCTCGGCGATACGCTGATCCAGTTCGGCGGCGCCCGGTTTCATTGGCGGCCAACCACCGAGAACGGGAACGTGCAGTCTTCCTTGAACTCTTCAGCCAGTTCGCCCACGCGCTCGTTGCGCATGTCGTAGAACCAGGTGACGCCGACCTCGCGGCCCTTGCGGTGCGCGGCTTCGAGCACATCGAAGATGTCCATGACGGACTTGATGCTGCTGGTGTTCAGGTACAGGAGTTCCAGCTCCAGCTTCAGCGGCGTGTCGCGATCCTGCAGGTACGTCTCGACCCATTCAATGACCGGGCCGAACAGCTCGAAGGAATTCTCGGGATAGGAGTCGCCGCGCATCGCCAGCACGCCGGCGGCAGCGTCGGCGGTGATGGCGGGCGTGGACTGGGTCCCGGGAATGTTCAGGTCTTTCATCAAATACTCCGAAAATAATCCTGTTGAGCGCGCGTCCTCAGACCACCACGCTCAGGCTGAAGAAGGCCTTGCCCGGCTGTGCAGCGGGGGTCAGGCTGGCTTCCAGCGGCGCGCCGGCGCGGCGCGCGATGTCAATGAGGCCCAGGCCCGCGCCCGACGCGACGCCCTGCGTACGCGGCTTGTGCAGTTGGGCCTTGTATTCGGCTTTCAGGGCCGGCTTGTCCAGCGCGGCCAGTTCCTGGATGCGGGCGACCAGGCTGTGGCCGTCTTCCGCGCTGACCAGATTGCCCGCCGACACCACGTAGCGGCTTTCGTCGCGGCGGCCGATCACCACCGTGGCGGAGGCGTCCGCGTCGCCGTTCTGCGCGGCGTACTGGCGGATGTTCTGGATCATCTCGATGTAGACCGAGAACACGTCCATGGCTTCAGCGGGCCGGACGTGCTCGGCGTTCAGGTAGTTCTTCAGCGCATTGCCGATTTCCTCGATCAGGCTGCGCGAGATCGGCCCGTTGAAACACAGCAACGTGCGGTTCTGGTCGAATCGCGCGCCCAACGCGTAAAGATCGGAGGCATTCATGGAGGGTACCGCCTTGATAACGATTATTCGAAACGGAAAGACAGCAAGGTGATGTCGTCGCGCTGGGGCCGGCCACCTTGGTACTCGGCGAGCGCCTGGCTGAACGCGGCCGCCTGTTCGGTTAACGGCCGGCGCGCGTGTGTCTTGAGCATGTCCGCAAAGCGCGTATTGCCAAAACCGAACCCATGCTCGCCGCCCGCCTGATCCAGAAAACCGTCGGTCGCCAGGTAATACGTCCAGCCCGGCTCCATCTGCAGCGTGTTGTTCTCGTAAACCCCCATACGCTTGTCGCCCAGCGCACGCCGGCCGCCGGGAACCTCGTGCAGGTTTTCGCCGTCGCTTGCGTACAGGCTGATCTTCGCGCCTGCGTACAGCAGCCTGCCGGCTTGCCGGTCAATATATACCAGCCCCGCATCGGTATTGGTTGCCAGGGCCCGGGGCAACTGCGCGTCGGCCAGCATGGCCCGGATGGCGTTGTCGGTACGCGTCAGAATGCCCGCGGGATCGCCCGGTCCGACCTCGGTGATCGCCAGATCGATCGCCGCACGCGCCAGCATCGTCATCAGCGCGCCGGGCACGCCGTGACCCGCGCAGTCCATGATGCCCAGCAGGCAGTTGGCGCCGTCCTCGCGGAACACGTAGAAATCGCCGCCAACCACATCGCGCGGCTTCCACAGCACGAAATGGTGGGCGCCCAGCGACTGCGTCAGCTGGCGATCCGGCAGGATCGCGCGCTGGATCAGGCTGGCGTAGTCGATGGAGTCGCCGATCTTCTTGTGCGCCGCGGCCATGGCGCGGTTGGCGTCTTCCAGTTCCGAGGTGCGTTCGCGCACCTTGGTTTCCAGTTCGGCCGTGTGCTTGCGCACCTTGTCGGCCATCACGCCGAACGCCCGGCTCAGGTCGCCGATCTCGTCCTGGCCGCCCGGCGGCAGGCGCACGTCGTAGCTGCCGTCCGCGATTGCCCGCGCGGACTGCTGCAGGCGGCGCAAGGGGCGCAGCATCAGGCGCTCGATGGCGTAGCCGAAGCACAGCAGCATCGCCGCAAACAGCACCACCAGGCCGATCGCGGCCGGCCACAGCCATCCCGTGTCCAGCACCCGGGCCGCGCCCAGGTCGACCACGGTCAGCACGTGCCAGTGCAGCTCGGGCATGTACGCCACCGAAACCAGCTGGCGCACGCCGTCCATCTTGACCCAGGCCGATTGCACCGACTGCGGGTCCGCCTGCGCGGCATGCATGGCCGACAACAGCTCGGCGCGGCCTTCGCCCTGATCCAGCAGGCTGAAGACCATGCCCTTGCCGCCCGCACCGCCCGCGCCCGAGTTGTAGGCGATCAGCGCGGGGTTCATGTGCGCCTGAATCGCGCCCTCCTCGTCCACGATGATGGGCGTGACGCCGGGCTGGCCGCTGTTCACGAATTCCTTCAGGAACCCGCCCACGTCCAGACCGGCGCCCGTCAGCCCCATGACCGTCTCGCCGTCGCGGATCTGTACGTTGATCCAGACCTTGGTGGTCTTGAGCTTCAGGTCCGGATTGACGTTGATGTTGTAGCGGGCGGGCGACTTGATCGTGGCGTAGAACCAGCCGTCGTCGGCCGCGCTGGGGCTGAGTGTGTAGCGCGGCGTCTCCGACAACGGCTTGTCGTCGTTGAAGTAGTAGTTGCCGGAACTGGCGCTGGCGATGAAGTACGCGCCGCCGAGCAGATCGCGCCGGTAGCCGTCGGCCTCGCGGAAGAACAGCTCGCGCGCGGCGGGATCGTTTTCATTGCGGAGCCAGCGGCGCGTGACCTCGCTGTCGGCCAGGCGCTGCGACAGCGCCAGTTCGCGCGACACGGGCGCCAGGATGCGCTGGCGGTTCAGTTGCGTGAAGTTGTCGGAAAAGGCGCGGCCAAAGTGCTCGCGGACGCCGTCCAGCACCTGCCAGCCAATCAGCGCGGCCGGCGCCAAGGCGACCAGGCACGCCAACAGCAGCGCCATCAGTGATTTCCTGCGCAATCCCCATTTCGCCATGCAAAATCTTCCTGACAACTTGATGCGATGCCACGCGCGAAAAAGGGGACGCAGATAGGACGCGCTGACCTTACGAGGCGCCGTACCCGTGCTTCGCCCCGCCTTTTGAGCCATGAGCCTGAACGCCGGCGCCCCGTGCGGGCAACCGGCGCGGCTAGTGTAGATGCCAGGGGGGTTTATTGATACAGGTGCAAACGTCTGGATGCGTTCGAGACACCTTAAGTTTCACCGCAGCAATATATATCGTGATTTATTGCGTTTTATATCAGCGGCTGTTACGCCTGGCAGGTCCGAATTGCAGCTTTATTACGACACGTTGTTAGACGCCCAGATAGCGTTCCCAGAGGCTGCGGTCGGCGTCCAGGGCCTGCGAGTCCCCGGTCCACACCACTTTGCCGCGCTCCAGGATGACATGGCGATCCGCCAGGCTGAGTAACCTTTCGACATATTTGTCGATCACCAGGATCGTCTGGCCGGCCTGACGCAGACGCGCCAGGCAGTTCCAGATCTCTTCCCGGATTTTCGGGGCCAGCCCTTCGGTGGCTTCGTCCAGAATCAGCAGCCGGGGATTGGTCACCAGGGCGCGGCCGATGGCCAGCATCTGCTGCTCACCGCCCGACAACTGGTTGCCCATGTTTCGGGCGCGTTCAGCCAACCGGGGGAAGAGTTCGAAGACGCGATCGGGCGTCCACGGTTCGCCGATCTCCGGGTTGCGCCCGGCCACGAAGGCCGTCAGGTGTTCGCGCACCGTCAGATTGGGAAAGCACTGGCGCCCTTCCGGGACGATGGCGACGCCGGCCCGCGCGATGCGGTCCGGGCTCCATCCGCTGATGTCCTGCCCCGCGAAATGGATCTTGCCGCCGCGCAGCGGCAACTGGCCGAACAGCGTACGCAGCAGCGTCGTCTTGCCCATGCCGTTGCGGCCCAGCAGCGTCACAACCTGCCCCGCGCCAATCTCCAGGTCCACGCCAAACAGCACCTGGCTGGCGCCGTAGCCGCTCTTGGCTGATTCGATGGTCAGCATCATGCGGTCTCCTCGTCGCCCAGGTAGGCCTGGCGCACTTCGGGGTTGGCGCGGATCTCGTCCGGCGTGCCCGAGGCAATCACCCGCCCGTACACCAGCACGGACAGGCGGTCGGCCAGACGGAACACCGCCTGCATGTCGTGTTCAACCAGCAGCATGGCGGCGCGTCCCCGCAAGGATTCGATCAGTTCGGTCAGGCGGACGGTCTCGTCGGGCCCCATGCCTGCCATGGGTTCGTCCAGCAGCAGCACTTTGGGCCGGGCGGCAAGCGCCAGCGCGAATTCCACCTTGCGCTGCTCGCCGTGCGGCAGCGTGCCCGCGGCGCGGTCGAGCAGGCTGGCGTCGATGGCGCATTCGCGGGCCAGCTCGCGCGCCTGTTCGTACAGCGCCGATTCCGCGGCGCGCGGCTTCCAGAAGCGGAAGCTGCTGCCGGCGTGGGCCTGCACGGCCAGCACCAGGTTATCCAGCACGCTGGACTGCTTGAAGATGTTGGTGATCTGGTAGGACCGCGACAGGCCCGCCGCCACGCGCTGGTGCGCGTTCATTGCGGTGACGTCGCGGCCGTCGACTTCCAGAGTGCCGGCGCCGGCGGACAGCGTGCCCGACAGCAGGTGGATCAGCGTGGACTTGCCCGCGCCGTTGGGGCCGATCAGGGCATGGATCTCGCCCGGCGCCAGCGACAGCGATACGTTGTCGGTGGCCACCAGCGCGCCAAAGCGCCGGACCAGTCCGCGCGCCTGCAGGGCGTGCGTCACCGGGGCGTGTGTCCCCGCGGGTTGTGTCCCCGAGCGGTGCGTCCCCGCGGGTTGCGTCCTATTCGCGGCTGCGCCAGTCGTGGCATTCATCGGATTGCTCATGAGCCCACCTTGCCGGATTGCGGCGCAGCGCGCCCGCTGAACAGCGGCCCGAACAGGCCGACCAGGCCGCGCGGCGCGCCAAACACCACGCAGAGCAGCAGCACGCCCAGGGGCAGGTGCCAGTATTCGGTCCACAGGCGCAGCACTTCTTCCAGCGTCAGCATCACGACCGCACCGGCCACGCCGCCATAGCGCAGGCCGATGCCGCCCACCAGCACCATGATCAGCAGGTTGGCCGACTGGGTCCAATGCATCAGGCTGGGCGAAATGAAGAGGTTGTGGTTGGCCAGCAGCGCGCCGGCCAGCCCCGCTGCCGCACCGCTCAGCGTGAACGCCATCAGCTTGATGCGATACACGGGATAGCCCATGGACTCCATGCGCGATTCGTTCTCGCGGATGCCCTGCAGCGCCATGCCGAAGCGCGAGGCGACGACGTGACCGAAGGCCCACATCAGCAGCGCGAACAGCGCCAGCACCAGGTAATAGAAGCTGACATCGTGGGCCAGGTCGATGCCCGGCAGGGTGGAATACCCCGGCAGGTTCAGGCCGTCCTCACCGCCGTACTGGCGCAGCGAGATGAAGATGTAGAACAGCATCTGCGCGAACGCCAGCGTGATCATGATGAAGTACACGCCTCGTGTGCGCAGCGAGATCGCGCCCGTGATGCAGGCCAGCACGCCGGCCAGCAGCATGGCCACCGGCCAGGACACCAGCGCGGACGTGACGCCCGACATGGACAGGATGCCCACCGCATAGGCGCCCGCGCCGAAGAACGCGGCGTGACCCAAGGCCACCATGCCGCCATACCCCAGGATGAGGTTCAGGCTGGTTGCCGCCAGCGCGTAGATCAGCACGCGCCGCACGAAGGAAATGTAGAAGTCCAGGCCCAGCATGGGCGCGACGAGTGGGAACACCGCCAGCGCGGCCAGCAGGACCACGGTCCAGATCTTGGTTTTCATGGTCAGCCCCGCGCCGGAAAGAGGCCAGAGGGCCGGAACACCAGCACTGCCGCCATCAACACGTAGATGGCGATGGCCGCCAGCGTCGGACCGACGCTGGAGGCCACGGCCGGCGAAAACACCTGGCGCAGCAGCATCGGCAGGAACGCCCGGCCGGCGGTGTCGACCATGCCGACCAGCAGCGCGCCCACGAAGGCGCCCCGGATCGAGCCGATGCCGCCGATGACGATGCACACCAGCACCAGGATCAGGATTTCTTCGCCCATGCCCACCTGCACCGAGGTGATCGGCCCCAGCAGCGCACCCGCCACCGCGGCCAGCATCGCGCCCAGCACGAACACGCCCAGGAACAGCAGCGGCACGCGCACACCCATCAGCGTGGCCATCTGGCGGTTCGACGCGCCGGCCCGCACCAGCACGCCCGCACGGGTCCGCGTCACGAACCAGTACAGGCCCGCGGCCGCGGCCACGCCGAAGACGATGATCATCAGGCGGTAGGCGGGATACATCAGGTCGGGCAACAGGCGCACGGGACCGGACAGCATCGCGGGCATGTTCAGCATGACCGGCGCCGGACCCCAGATCATCTTGACCAGGTCATTGGCGATGAGGATGACGGCGTAGGTGCCCAGCACCTGGGCCAGGTGGTCGCGCAGCGCCAGGCGGCGGATGAGCGAGAGCTCCAGCACGATGCCGACGATGCCCGTGGCAACCGCCGCCACAAGAACCGCGGCGGTGAACGAGCCGGTGCGTTGCATGGTTTCGGCGGCGACATAGGCGCCAGCCATATAGAGCGAGCCGTGAGCCAGATTCATGATGTCCATGATCCCGAACACCAGGGTCAGCCCGGCCGCAATCAGAAACAACATCAACCCAAACTGCAGACCGTTCAGCAATTGCTCGACGATCAGCGTAAACGTCATGAAAACTTCCCCCTTGCCGCGCGCCGCCGAAGGGCCCCCGCGATCAATTCACCAAAGCTATCCCACCTGCATCAGCGACGCATCCCCGCGCCCAAGCCGCCGCCCCCAAGCGGGGTCGCGCGGATCCGGCTTCGCCGGTCCGCTGCGACGCCCCCTGGGGGGAAGCGCGCAGCGCTTCGGGGGGATCAGAGCTTGCAGTCGCCTACGTACACGTCCTGGTACTTGTCGAAGACCTTGCCCACCAGCTTGTTGGTGATGCGGCCGCTGCCGTCTTTCTCGACGACGCGCAGGTAGTAAGCCTGGATCGGGTAGTGGTTCTTGCCGTAGGTGAAGCTGCCGCGCACCGAGGGGTAGTCGGCCTTTTCCAGCGCCTTCACGATGGCATCACGGTCGGTGGCCTTGCCGCCGGCCTGCTTGACGGCGGCGTCCATGGCCATGATCACGTCGTACGCCTGGGCGGCGTACACCGACGGGTAACGGCCGTTGTATTCCTTGCGGAAGGCCTCGACGAAGGCCTTGTTCTGCGGCACGTCCAGGTCATGCGCCCATTGCGCCGTGTTGTACATGCCCAGCATGGGGTCGCCCACGGCCTGGATCACGTCCTCGTCGGCCGAGAAGCCCGGGCCGATCAGCTTGACGTTCTGCGACAGGCCGGCGGACACGAACTGCTTGACGAAGTTGATGCCCATGCCGCCCGGCAGGAAGATGTAGACGGCGTCCGGCTTGGCGGCGCGGATCTGCGCGATCTCTGCGGCGTAGTCGATCTGGCCGAGCTTGGTGTAGACCTCGTCGCCCGGAGCGGTCTTGTAGCCGCGCTTGAAGCCGGTCAGCGCATCCTTGCCGGCCGGGTAGTCCGGAGCCATGATGAACATCTTCTTGAAGCCGCGGTCGGCCGCGACCTTGCCGGCCGCTTCGTGGAAGGCGTCGTTCTGGTACGACGTGCCGAACCAGTAGTTGTTGCACTGGGCGCCGGCGAACTGGCTGGGACCGGGGTTGTTGGACAGGTAGGGCACCTTCGCGGCGAACAGCGCGGGGCCGACGGCCAACGCGACGTTCGAGCCGATGGGACCCGTGAAGAAGTCGACCTTTTCGCGCTGAATGTAGCGCGTGACGAGCTGGCGGGCCTGGTCCGGATTGCCGCCCATGTCGGTTTGCAGGAATTCCGCGGGCTGGCCGCCCAGCTTGCTGCCCAGTTGCTTGATGGCCAGGTTGAAGCCGTCGCGGGCTTCGGCGCCCAGCGCCGAGAACGGGCCCGAGATGTCGTTGGCGATGCCGACCTTGACGGTGTCGGCCTGTGCCAGGGCCGGAATCAGGGCGGCGGCAGCCAGGAAGGAAGTGATCAAACGCATGGTGGTGTGCTCCGTGCGCGAGCCCGCGCAGAGGGTGTTCTTTTTGAAAGTGCGATGCGAAAGACTTCTATGCCCGGCCCGCTGGCGCGATGGTCGCCGCCGTCAGACCGGTGCCTGCAGAACGTATGCTCTGCAACGCCCCAATCCCCTTATGCAGCACAGGGAAAACTGGCGTGGTTCATAGTTTAGGTTTAAAGTAATCGGCAAAACAAGTCTAGGGTTTTTACCACCTGCCGCCATGGTCACCCTCTACCGCAACTACGATCGCGCCGAACTGGACGTCCAGTACAACGCTCGCGCGACAGTACCCGACATCCAACCGATACTCAAGAAATACGCCGAGGACAGCGCCACGGCGCGCAGCACGCTGGAATGCGCGCTGGACGTGCCTTTTGGCGATCATCCGGATGAACTGCTGGACATATTTCCAGCCGCGGCCGGCAAGTCCGGCGCGCCCGTCTTCGTGTTCATACACGGCGGCTACTGGCGCCTGTTGTCCAAAAACGAATCCAGCAACATGGCGCCCGCGTTCACGCAGGCGGGCGCGGTGGTGGTGTCGGTGAATTATTCGCTGGCCCCCGCCGTCACGCTGGACCGTATCGTGGACCAAAACCGGCGCGCGCTGGCCTGGATTCACCACCACATCGCCGAGTACGGCGGCGACCCGTCGCGCATCCACATCTGCGGCAGCTCGGCGGGCGGTCATCTGGTCGGCGCCCTGCTCGCCGGCGGCTGGCATGCCAGCTACGACGTGCCGCCCGGCGTCGTCAGGGGCGCCGCGCCCCTGTCGGGCCTGTTCGACCTGCGCCCGCTGGTGCACACCCACATCAACGAATGGATGCGCATGAGCGAAGCCGATGCCATCCGCAACAGCCCCGCCTTGCATTTGCCGCAGGCGGGCTGCCCGCTGGTGGTCAGCTACGGAGAATCCGAAACCGACGAATTCAAGCGCCAGAGCGATGATTATCTGGCCGCATGGCGGGCGCGCGGTTTTCCCGGTAGGTATGTACCAATGCCAGGCACCAATCATTTTGATATTGTCCTGACGCTCAACGATCCGAACAGCCCGCTGACCCAAGCCATCTTCGAACAGATGGGTCTGGCGCCCTCTTCACCCCCGCATTCCCGGTAATCTTCCGAGCCATGACCGATACCCCCGACCTGGAATCCCGCGCCGCGCCCGACGACCATCACGCGCTGCGCCTGTGGCTGCGCATGCTGACCTGCGCCAACCTCATCGAAGGCGAGATCCGCAGCCGCCTGCGCAACGACTTCGACACCACCCTGCCGCGTTTCGACCTGATGGCGCAGTTGCAGCGCGCCCCCAAGGGCATGAAGATGGGCGAGCTGTCGCGCCACATGATGGTCACCAACGGCAATATCACCGGGATCACCGACCAGCTCGAAAAAGAAGGCCTGGTGGTGCGGACCAAGGTCGAGTCCGACCGCCGCAGCTCGCTCATCAAGCTGACGCCGCAAGGCAAGAAGAGCTTTGCGCGCATGGCCCGCGCCCACGAGAACTGGGTCAAATCCATGTTTGCCGAACTGCCCGAGGCCAGCCGCAACGCCCTGTTCCAGGCGCTGGGCGAACTGAAGCTGCAGGTGGTGGCCACGCGCTCGGCGGCGGCCCGCGACTGAGGGCGGACCAGGACTTTTTCGCGACGGTCCGGCCTGCCGGATTGGCGCATAATTGCCGCCATGATTCCGGTTTCTCTTCCTGGCGGTAATTTCTATGTGCTGATGGCGGCTTCGCTCGCCTGCCTCGCCACGCTGTTCACCTGGCTGGCTGCACTGGCCACCTCGCCCGGTGCGCGAGACTGGCTGTCCGGCCACCGGCGCGCCGGCACCGTCCTGATGGCCGTGCTGGCCGTCATCGGCGCCATCTTCCCGTATCAGCAGTTCAGCCAGTGGTTCTCGGTCCAGCGCGAAGCGCAGGCCGACGATGCGCGCAAGACGGTGCTGTCACAACCCACGCAACTGGCCGGCGTCCAGATGCCCACCGGCACCACGCTTCGGCTTGCCACGCCCGGTGAACTGGCGTCATTCGACCGGGCCGTCTTTCCCGAATCCCACCCGGCAGACATTAACGGCGTCGCCGCGACGCGCCTGTTCCGTTACCCCGCCACGCCCAAGCAGCCCGAAACCCTGTCCGCCGAGATCGCGCGGGACCAGGCGCTGGAAGGCTGGCTCTGCGCGCACGGCCATCGCATCGAATTCGTGGTGCAAGGCGGGCATCCGCAGTTTTCCAGCTGCCACCTTGCCATCGGCAATACGCTGGACCAGCAACCGGTGCCCGCGGGCGCTTGGCTGAAGGTCGACCCCGCCGCCCGCGGCACGCCGCTGGACAAGACCGGCACGGCGCCCCGCTGGCTGCTGCGCACCGAAGGCAGCGACGCCCTGACCGTCGCCGGGATTCCCTTGCTGAAGGTCGACCTGCAACTGGACGCGCAGCGCCGGATGCTGGGCTTCGAGGGTCTGGCGGCGCGCGACACCGTCCTGGGCGAAATGACCTACCCGCCGGGCACGCGCGTACTGGCCGCCAACCCGCGCCTGCAGGGCGCCCAGCCCGGCGATCTGCTGTTCTCGCCGTCCCGTGGGCGCTCGGCGCGCCGGGCCGGCGGCGAAGACGTCCCGGCCGGCAAGTCGGTGCTGCAGGCGCCCGACGGCACGGTGCGCAGCGTGCTGAGCAACCGCGAAGCCGGCGTGCTGGACGTGGCCGCCATGCGCATGGCTCCCTGAGGCCGGCGCCTGGGGCCGCCTCCCCTCGGGTTGCCGAGGGGACCGGCCACCCCCGCCGGATCCGGTGGGATAATACGAACCTTTCCCGCGCGCCGCCGTGCCTGGCGGCGGTTCCGTCCCGCTCACACCAAGAGACGAAGTCATGGCCGTTAATCTGCAGATCCCCTCCGAGTCCGAAATTTTTCCTGTTGCCGGCGTAGAAATCGGCGTCACCGAGGCCGGCATCCGCAAGGCCAACCGGCGCGACCTGACGGTGTTCCGCCTGGCCGAAGGCACCAGCGTGGCGGGCGTCTTCACGCGTAACCGCTTCTGCGCCGCCCCGGTGCAGGTCTGCCAGGCCCACCTGGCCGCCGGCGGCCCGATCAGCGCGCTGGTCATCAACACGGGCAACGCCAACGCCGGCACCGGCGAAGAAGGCCTGAAGAAAGCCAAGGACACGTGCGACGCCCTGGGCAAGCTGCTGGGCGTGCCCGCCGCGCAGATCCTGCCGTTCTCCACCGGCGTCATCCTGGAACCCCTGCCGCTCGACCGCCTGGTCGCCGGCCTGCCCGCCGCCATCGCCGACCTGGCCGCCGACCACTGGTCCAGCGCCGCCCACGGCATCATGACCACCGACACGCTGCCCAAGATTTCGTCCGCCAAGGTGCAGATCGATGGCAAGACGGTCACCTTCACCGGCATCAGCAAGGGCGCGGGCATGATCCGTCCCAACATGGCCACCATGCTCAGCTTCCTGGCCACCGATGCCGGCATTGCCCAGCCGCTCCTGCGCAAACTGGCCGTGGAAATCGCCGATGCCTCGTTCAACCGCATCACGGTCGACGGCGACACCTCCACCAATGACTCCTTCATCATCGCCGCCACCGGCAAGTCGGGCGTCAACGTCAACAGCGAATCCGACGCCGCCTACGCCGCCGTGCGCGAGGCCCTGACCGCCGCCGCGCTGGAACTGGCCACCAAGATCGTGCGCGACGCCGAAGGCGCCACCAAGTTCATGACGATCCGCGTCGAAGAAGCCGGCACCACCGAGGAAGCCCTGAAGGTCGCGTATGCCGTGGCGCACTCGCCGCTGGTCAAGACCGCGTTCTTCGCATCCGACCCCAACCTGGGCCGCATCCTGGCCGCGGTCGGCTACGCCGGCATCGACGACCTGGACGTGTCCAACATCCGCCTGTGGCTGGACGACGTGCTGGTTGCCAAGAACGGCGGCCGCAACCCCGACTACCAGGAAGCCGACGGCCAGCGCGTGATGAAGCAGGCCGAGATCTCGGTGCGCATCGCGCTGGGCCGCGGCCAGGTCAGCGACACGGTCTACACCTGCGACTTCTCGCACGAGTACGTGTCGATCAACGCCGACTACCGCTCCTGATCGACCATGACGGCTAACGAGTTCACCACGCTGATCCAGCGCGCCGAACGCGTGCTGGCGCAGCTGGAGGCCTTCCTGCCTCCCGCCCCGCCCGATATCGACTGGACCGCCCACGCGTTCCGCTGGCGCAAGCGCGGCGCGCGCGGCTGGCTGGACGCCGTGCGCCACGTGGCGCGCATCGACATGCAGGACCTGCAGCACATCGAGCGCCAGAAGGCCACCATCGACCGCAACACGCTGCAGTTCCTTGAAAAGAAGCCCGCCAACAACGTGCTCATGACCGGCGCGCGCGGCACCGGCAAGAGCTCGCTGGTCAAAGCCATGCTGGCCGCCTACGGCGACCGCGGCCTGCGCCTGATTGAAGTCGACAAGTCCGACCTCGGCGACCTGGCCGACATCGTCGAACTGGTCGCGGCGCGGCCCGAACGCTTCATTGTGTTCTGCGACGACCTGTCCTTTGAAGAAGGCGAGGCCGGCTACAAGGCGCTCAAATCGGTGCTGGACGGATCGGTGTCGGCCTCGGGTGACAACGTCCTCATCTACGCCACGTCCAACCGGCGCCACCTGATGCCGGAATACATGAGCGAAAACCTGCAGGCCAAGCACCAGCCCGACGGCGAAATCCACCCCGGCGAAACCGTCGAGGAAAAGATCTCGCTGTCCGAGCGCTTCGGTCTGTGGCTGTCGTTCTACCCGTTCAAGCAGGACGACTACCTGGACATCGTGTATCACTGGCTGCGCGAGCTGGGCTGCCCTGAGCAGCACATCGAACCCTCGCGCACCGAGGCGCTGCAATGGACCATCGAACGCGGCTCGCGTTCGGGCCGCGTGGCGTATCAGTTCGCACGCGACTGGGCGGCCCGCCATGTCTGAAAAGATCGTCGACGTGGCCGCCGGCTTGATCCTGCGCCCGGACGGCAAGCTTCTGCTGGGCCAGCGGCCCGAAGGCAAGCCGTGGTCCGGCTGGTGGGAACTGCCGGGCGGCAAGCTCGAACCCGGCGAGACCGTGCTGCAGGCGCTGGCCCGCGAGCTTCAAGAAGAAATCGGCATCCGCGTCACGCAGTCGCGCCCGTGGGTCACGTACGTGCATGCCTACCCGCACACCACGGTGCGCCTGGCCTTCTGCCACGTCACCGGCTGGGAAAGCGAGCCCCAAAGCCTGGAAAATCAGCGGCTCGAATGGGTGGATCCGGCCAATGCGGCCTCGGTGGGCGACCTGCTGCCCGCCACCCTGCCTCCGCTGCGCTGGCTGCAATTGCCCACCACCTACGGCATCAGCGCCATCGGCTCGCGCGCGGGCATCGCGCCGTTCCTCGGCCGCCTGGACGCCGCGCTGGCGCGCGGCGTAAAGCTGGTGCAGTTCCGTGAACCGCAATGGCCGGACGGCGTGGGCGCCAGTTCGCTGCACGAAGTGCTGCAACAGGTCATCAAGCGCTGCCGCGCCGCCGGCGCGCGCGTGCTGGTCAACAGCATCCATCCCGTTGCATGGTGGAAAGAAGCCGACGGCGTGCACCTGCGCACGGCAGACGCGCTGCGCCTGACCGCCCGTCCGGAATTGCCCCGCAACGCGCTGGTCGGCGTCTCCGCGCATGACAACGCCCAGGTCGTCCACGCCCGCGAACTGGGCGCAGACTTCGCCGTGCTGGGCCCCGTGCTGGAAACGTCCAGCCATCCCGGTGCGCCGACGCTGGGCTGGGAAGGGTTTGTGGAAGGCAACCGGGATGCCGGCATACCGGTGTTCGCGCTGGGCGGTCAATCCACCCAGACCGTCTCGCAAGCCTTGCGCCACGGCGCGCACGGCATCGCCGGGATCCGCGGCGTGCTCTGACGCGCATCGCACTTCGCCTGGCCGTCCGACGGCCCATGCCCCGCATGGGCCGTTTTGTTTTTGACTCGCGCGGGAAAGCGCGCATAGACCAAACCCCCGCGCCGATGCACCCTACATGCCGAGACCGGCCGCCATCACGCGGACGGGGTTGCATGCGCCTGGCAGACAGACGCATGGCATCGCATCGAGGGAATCCATGTCTGACATCGCATTTGCCACCCTGGCCGATCTGGCGGATGGCCTGGCACAGGGCCGCTACAGCTCGGTGGAATTGACGCGCCACTTCCTGGACCGCATCGACCGGGCAAATCCCACGTTGGGCGCTTTCATCAGCGTGGACAACGCGGGTGCACTGCGGCTGGCCGAAGCCGCCGACGCGCGGCGGCGCGCGGGCTACGGGCTGCTCAGCCCGCTGGACGGCGTGCCGGTGGCGGTCAAGGATTTGTGCGACATCCAGGGCCACATCACCACGGCGGGGTCCGAGGCCTGGCGCGAACGCCGCAGCGGCGTCACCGCCACCGCAGTCACGCGGCTGCTGGACGCGGGGATGGTGATGCTGGGCAAGACCCATATGGTGGAATTCGCCTTCGGCGGCTGGGGCACGAATCCTGTCATGGGCACGCCGCGCAACCCCTGGGACCTGGAGCGTGCGCGCGTGCCCGGCGGCTCATCCAGCGGATCCGGCGTCGCCGTGGCGGCCGGCCTGACGCCTGCCGCCCTGGGATCGGACACCGGTGGTTCGGTCCGGATCCCGGCCGCACTGAACGGCATCACGGGCCTGAAGACCACGCGCGGTCTCATCAGCCTGCACGGCGCGGTAGCGCTGTCGACCACGCTGGACACCTTGGGCCCGCTGAGCCGCGACGCCCGCGACGCGATGCTGCTGACCGCACTGATGGCCGGCCACGACACTCAGGACCCGTTGACGTTCGGCATCCCCGCGTTCGACTACCGGGAGCCGGCCGGCGGCGCGCAGCCTCTGCGCGGCGTACGCATCGCAGTGATGCCGACGGCACAGCATCCCATCGCCGTGGACGCCGACGCGCTGTCGGCGCTGGACGACGCGCGCCGCGTGCTCGCCGCGCTGGGTGCGGATGTGGCCGAGACGCCCCTTCCCTTCGACTTTCGCGAGATGATGCAGCGCAACGGCCAGATCATCTCGGCCGAAGCCTACGCGCTGCATCGCGGCTACATCGAGGACCCTGCCAAGCCCATCGGCCAGTATGTCCGCGCCCGCGTGCTGTCGGGCAAGGGGATCTCGGCCGCCGACTACATCGCGGCATTGCAGGCGCACGCGCAGGCGCGCCGCGACTGGTTGGACTGGATGCAGGAGTTCGACGCCGTGCTCACGCCAGCCGCCCCGTTCGGCGCGCGTCCGCTGACCGAGGTGGACGAAGCGGCCACCCCGCTCGCGGCGTTCACCCGCCCGGGCAATTACATGAATGCAGCCGGGTTGGCGCTGCCCGCGGGCTTCACCAGCGACGGCTTGCCGCTAGGCGTGCAGTTGCTGGGCAAGCCCAACGCGGAAGGCGTGCTGGGCAAGATCGGCATCGCATTCCAGGCGGTCACCGAATGGCACCGCCAGCGGCCGGATCTGAAGGCGGTTGGCTTGTAAGGCCACCGCCTGGCGCAGGGGCGCCGGCCCCGCGCCAGGTTACTGCGCCGGCGTTTGCGCGGCAGGTGTTTGCGCGGCGGACGTCTGCGTCACGGCCGGCCCGGCGCCGTCAGCACGCGCCGTCTCGACCGGCAGTCCTTCCCAACCGCCACCCAGCGCAACGATCAGATTGACGCTGGCCACCAGCCGGTTGCCCAACAGGCTCAGCGCATTGCGCTCGCTGCTTAGCGCGGTGGCGTCCACCACGGCCACGCTCAGGTAATCGACCAAGCCCGCCTTGTACTGGTTCTGGATCAGACGCAGCGATTCGCGCGCCGATTCCAGTGCGCGGCGCTGCACGATCTGCTCCTGCTCCATCACGCGAAGCTGGATCAGGTAGTCCTCGACCTCGCGCAGGCCGGTCAGCGCCGCCTGCCGATAGGCCGCAGCCTGCGAGTCGTACGAGGCACGGGCCTGCTCGACCTGGGCCTCGCGCGCACCGCCGTCGAAGATCGTCAGCGCCAGCGCCGGTCCCAAGGACCAGAAGCGCGCGGGCGCCGTCAGCAGTTCCGCGAATTCGCCATTGCGAAAACCGCCGTCGGCCGACAGCGTCAGGCTGGGGAACCACGCGGCCTGCGCCACGCCGATCTGCGCGTTGGCGGCTGCGGCGCGGCGTTCGGCGGCGGCCACGTCGGGACGGCGCTCGAGCAGCTCGGAGGGCAGGCCCACCGGAATCTGCGGAAGCCGCAACGTGAACACCGCGGGCGGCAGGCTGAACTGCGAAGGCGCCTGGCCCATCAGCACCGCGATCGCGTGCTCGTACTGGCCGCGCTGCCAATCCAGGTCGATGGACTGCGCGCGGGTGCTTTCAAGCTGCGTGCGCGCGACGGCCACGTCGGCCTGTCCCGCGACGCCGACTTCGTAGCGGTTCTGTGTGAGCTGCAATGACTTTTCGTACGCGGCCACGGTGGCGTCAAGCAGGCGCTTCTGTTCGTCCAGCACGCGCAGTTGCAGATAGGTTTGCACCAGCGCGGCCTGCGCGCTCAGGCGGGTCGCGCCCAGGTCGGCCAGGCTGGCGGCGGCGCTGGCTTCAGAGGACTCGACGCTGCGGCGCACCCGGCCCCAGACGTCCAGTTCCCAGCTGACGCTGCCCGTCAGGGAATACTGGTTGGACACGTTGCTGCCGGAACCCGTCGACGAACCGCTCTGCCCGCCGTTGCCGCCTCGGGTCATGCCCGCCCCGGCGCCCACGGTGGGGTAGAAGCCCGAACGCGCGCCGCGCACCAGACCGAGCGCCTGGCGGTAGTTCGCCTCGGCCTGCGCGATGGTCTGGTTGGACGTGTTCAGCCGGTCTACCAAGCCATTGAGCGTGGGGTCGTCATAGACCTTCCACCACGCGCCGCGGTCGGCGTCGTCGCGCGGCTGGGCCGGCTTCCAGCCGGGCACCTCGACCTGGCCTTCCTTGTAGGCCGCGCCCACGTCCAGCGCCGGGCGCTGATAGTCGGGCCCGACCGCGCAGGCGCCCAGCAGCGCGCAAAGCGCGAGCGTGGCCGCGGCGCGGGCAAGAGTGGCGGAGGAATACGGCTTGGTACGGATCATGTGTGTTCTATGGAAGCGGAATTCCCGCCCCGCGAAGCGCGCCGGCGCGCGGCCCACAGGCGGAAGCGGTCCAGATAAAGATAGACCACGGGCGTGGTGTACAGCGTGAGGATCTGGCTCAGCACCAGGCCGCCCACGATGGTAATGCCAAGCGGCTGGCGCATCTCGACGCCGACGCCGGTGGCCAGCACCAGCGGCAGCGCGCCGAAGATGGCCGCCATCGTCGTCATCATGATCGGACGGAACCGCGTGAGGCACGCCTGGAAGATCGCGTCGCGCGGCGTCATGCCGTGGTGGCGTTGGGCGTCCAGCGCAAAATCCACCATCATGATCGCGTTCTTCTTGACGATGCCGATCAAGAGAAACACGCCGATCAGCGCAATCAGCGTGAAGTCGTATCGCACCAGCAGCAGGGCCAGCAGCGCGCCCAGCCCCGCCGACGGCAGCGTGGACAGGATGGTGAGCGGGTGGATGAAGCTTTCGTACAGAATGCCCAGCACGATGTACATGGTGACCAGCGCGGCCAGGATCAGCCAGGGTTGCTGCGCCAGCGTCTGCTGCAACGCGGCGGCGGTGCCCTGAAAGCCCGCCTGGATCTGGTCAGATGGCAAGCCCAGGCGCGCCACGGCATTGTCGATCGCGGTGGTCGCCTGCCCCAGCGACACGCCGGGCGCCAGGCTGAACGAGATGGTGTCGGCCACGAACAGGCCCTGGTGACTCACGCTGAGCGGCGCGTTCGCGTTTTCAAGCTTGGTGAACGCCGACAGCGGCACGCGGGCGCCGTCCGCGGTGATGACCTCGACCTGGCGCAGCGATTCGATGTCCTGCGCGAACTTCGGGTCCACGCCCAGCACCACGTGATACTGGTTGAGCGGCCCGTACATGACCGACACCTGGCGCTGGCTGAACGAGTTGTTCAGCACCGTGGAAATGGTGGCCATACTGATGCCCAGCCGCGTCGCGGCTTCGCGGTCGATGACCAGGTTGATCTCGCGGCCGCGGTCCTCGACGTCGGCGTCCACGTCGGTGATCTCCGGAATCTTGGCCATCGCCTGCTGCACCTTGGGCATCCAGGTGCGCAGCAGTTGCAGATCGCCCGACATCAGGGTGTAGTCGTACGAGCCCTGGCTTTGGCGGCCGCCGATGCGGATGTCCTGCTGCGACACGAGGAACAGGCGCGCGCCAGGCATGTTCTGCAGCTTGGCGCGCAGGCGATTGATGACGACGTCGGCCGAAACCTGGCGCTCGCCCAGCGGCTTGAGCTGGATCTGCATGAAGCTGCTGTTGCTGCCGCCGCGCCCGCCCGCGTATCCGGTCATGCTTTGCACGGCCGGGTCGTCCAGCACCACCTTGCGCAGCGCTTCAAGCTTGGGCAGCGTGGCCTGGAACGACGTGCCCTGGTCGACACGGAAAAAGCCAAGCAGCTGACCCGTGTCCTGCTGCGGGAAAAAGCCCTTGGGCACCACGGTGTACAGATAGACGTTCAGGCCCACGGCGATCGCCAGCGTCAGCATCATCAGGCGGCCGTGCGCCAGCGCCCAGCCCAGCGAGCGGCGATAGCCGTCCTGCATGGACTGAAAGCCCCGTTCGGTCCAGCGCGCCAGCCGGCCCGGCGGCTTGGGATCCTTGGGTTCGGGCCGTAGCAGGCGCGCGCACATCATGGGCGTGAGCGTCAACGACACCACCAGCGACACCAGGATGGCGGCGGACAAGGTGACGGCAAACTCGCGGAACAGACGCCCCACCACCCCGCCCATCAGCAGGATGGGGATGAACACCGCCACCAGCGACAGGCTCATCGACAGCACCGTGAAACCGACCTCGCGCGAGCCGCGCAAGGCGGCGCGCATCGGCGACATGCCGTTCTCGACGTGGCGCATGATGTTTTCAAGCACCACGATCGCGTCGTCCACCACGAAACCCGTGGCGACGATCAGCGCCATCAGCGAGATGGTGTTCAGCGTGTAGCCGCACAGGTACATGATGCAGAACGTGCCGATCAGCGACACCGGCACCGCGACGCTGGGAATGATGGCCGCGCGCCAGCGCCGCAGGAACAGCAGCACCACCAGCACCACCAGCCCGACGGCGATGATGAGCGTCAGCTCGGCCTCGTGCAGCGACGCGCGGATGCTGGGGGTGCGGTCCTGCGCGACCGTCATGTTGACGTCGGCGGGCATCAGCGCCTGCAGCACGGGCAACTGCGCGCGCACGGCGTCTACGGCTTCGATGATGTTGGCGTCGGCCTGCCGCCGCACGACCATCAGGATGGCGTTGCGGTCGTTGAAAAAGCCGGTCTGATACAGGTCTTCGACCGAGTCTTCCACCTTGGCCACATCGGACACGCGCACCGGCCGGCCGTCGCGCCAGGCGACGATCAGCGGCCGGTATTCTTCGGCCCGGCTGAGCTGGTCGCTGACCATGATCTGCCAGTGGTAGCGGTCGTTTTCCAGTACGCCCTTGGGGCGGTTGGCATTGGCGTTGGCCAGCGTGGCGCGCAGTTCGTCCAGCGACACGCCCTGGTTGGCCAGCGCCCCGGGCAGCACCGTCACGCGCACCGCCGGCAGTGAGCTGCCGCCCACCGTGACCTCGCCCACCCCGTCCACCTGCGACAGCTTCTGCGCCACGATAGTGGAGGCCAGGTCGTACAGCTGGCCCTGGCTGAGCGTGTCGGACGTCAGCGCCAGCGTCAGGATCGGCGCGTCCGACGGATTGGACTTGTTATAGGTGGGATTGCTGCGCAGGCCGGTCGGCAATAGCGAACGCGCCGCGTTGATCGCGGCCTGCACGTCGCGCGCCGCGCCGTTGATGTCGCGCGACAGGTCGAACTGCAGCGTGATGCGCGTGGAGCCCTGCGAGCTGCGCGAGGTCATTTCCGTGACCCCCGCAATGCTGCCCAGCGAGCGTTCCAGCGGCGTGGCGACGCTGGATGCCATGGTCTCGGGACTGGCGCCCGGCAGGCTGGCCGACACGGAAATAGTGGGGATGTCCACCTGCGGCAGCGGCGCCACGGGCAACAGAAAGAACGCAAGCATGCCGGCCATCACGACCGCCAGGCTCAGCAGCGTGGTCGCCACCGGCCGGACGATGAAGGGGGCCGACAGAATCATCGCGCGTCTCCGGCGGACGGCGCACCCGCGCCGCGCCAACGGCGGGACATGCGATCGAACATCAGGTAGATGACCGGCGTGGTGAACAGCGTCAGCACCTGCGACAACAGCAGGCCGCCGACCATCACCAGGCCCAGCGGCTGGCGCAGTTCAGCGCCGGTGCCGGTGGACAGCATCAGCGGCAAGGCGCCGAACAGCGCGGCCAGCGTGGTCATCAGGATGGGCCGGAAGCGCAGCAGCGCGGCCTCGTGGATGGCCTCGCGCGGCGCGAGTCCCCGCTTGCGTTCGGCGTCCAGCGCGAAGTCGATCATCATGATCGCGTTCTTCTTGACGATGCCGATCAGCAGGATGATCCCGATGATGCCGATCATGTCCAGTTCCGTGCCGCTGATCAGCAGCGCCAGCAACGCCCCCACGCCCGCGGACGGCAGCGTGGACAGGATGGTGATGGGGTGGATGTAGCTTTCATAGAGCACGCCCAGCACGATGTACATCGTGACCACGGCCGCCAGAATCAGCCACAGCGTGCTGGACAGCGAATTCTGGAACGCCAGCGCCGCGCCCTGGAAGCGCGTTTCGACACTGGACGGCATGCCGATTTCGGCTTCGGCCGCCTTGATGTTTTCCACAGCGTCGGACAACGAGGCGCCGGGCGCCAGGTTGAACGACACGGTCACCATGGGGAACTGGTCAAGCCGGTTCACGGCCAGCACCGTCCGGCCTTCGCTGATGTGCGCGACCGACGACAGCGGCACTTGCGCGCCCGTGGACGTGGGCACGTGGATCTGCCCCAGCGCGCTGGGCGACATCTGGAACTGCGGCAGGACTTCCAGCACCACGCGGTACTGATTGGACTGCGTGAAGATCGTGGAGATCAGCCGCTGGCCGAAGGCGTTGTACAGCGTCTCGTCGATGACGGCGGCGGTGATGCCCAGCCGCGAGGCCGCGTCGCGGTCGATCTCCACCCACGTCTGCAGCCCGTCGTCCTGCAGGTCGTCGGCCACGTCCATCAGGCCCGGCACGGCGCGCAGACGCTCGACCAGCTTGGGCGTCCATTCGCTCAGCACCTTCAGGTCGGGGTTGGACAGCGTCATCTGGTACTGCGTGCGGCTGACGCGGTCTTCGATGGTCAGGTCCTGCACCGGCTGCATGTAGACGGTCAGGCCGTCCTGCTTGTTCAGGCTTTCCTGCAGACGGGCCATGACGGTGCGCAGATCGCCATTGCGCTCGGCCTGGGGCTTCAGCGAAATCTGCATGCGGCCGGCGCTGAGCGTGGCGTTGCTGCCGTCCACCCCGATGAAGGACGACACGGCCTGCACGTCGGGATCTTCCAGCACCAAGCGGGCCGCCGCCTGCTGGCGCTGGGACATGGCGGTGAACGAAATGGACTGCGGCGCCTGCGTGATGGCCTGGATGAGGCCGGTGTCCTGCTGCGGGAAGAAGCCTTTGGGCACCACCAGGTAAAGCAGCACGGTCAGCGCAAAGGTGGCCACCGCCACGATCAGCGTCAGCGTCTGATGGCGCAGCACGACCTGCAGCATGCGGTCATAGCCGGCGATGATGCGGTCGATGAAGGCGCCCGTGGCCTGATGAAAACGCCCGTGCTTCGTTTCGGATTCGGCGCGCAGCAGGCGCGCGCACATCATGGGGGTCAGCGTCAGCGACACCACCAGCGAAATCAAGATGGCCACCGCCAGCGTGATCGCAAATTCGCGGAACAGCCGGCCCACGACCTCCGTCATGAACAGCAGCGGAATCAGCACGGCGATCAGCGACAGGGTCAGCGAGATCAGCGTGAAGCCGATCTGCGATGCGCCTTTCAGCGCGGCCTGCATCGGCTTTTCGCCTTCTTCGATGTGGCGAGCGATGTTCTCGATCATGACGATGGCGTCGTCCACCACGAAGCCGGTGGCGATAGTCAGCGCCATCAGCGTCAGGTTGTTGATCGAGAACCCGGACAGATACATGATCCCGAAGGTGCCCACCAGCGACAACGGCACGACGACGCTGGGAATCAGCGTGGCCGTCAGGCTGCGCAGGAAGATGAACGTGACCATGACCACCAGCCCGACGGCCAGCAGCATTTCAAACTGCACGTCGGCGACCGAGTCGCGGATGGTCTGCGTGCGGTCCGACACCACCGTCACGTCCAGCGTGGCGGGCAGCGCGGCGCGCAACTGCGGCATCAGCGCCTGGATACGGTCGACCACGTCGATCACGTTGGCGCCGGGCTGGCGCTGGATGTTCAGCAGGATGGCGGGTTTGTCGCCGGCCCACGCGGCCTGGCGGGTGTCTTCGGCGCCTTCGACCGCGCGCGCCACGTCGGCCAGCCGCAGCGGCGCGCCGTTCTTGTACGCAATGATCAGGCTGTTGTAGTCGGTGGGCGACTTGAGCTGGTCATTGGCGTTGATGGTGGTGGAGCGCTGCGGACCGTCCAGGTTGCCCTTGGGCTGGTTGACGTTGGCGCCGACGATGGCGGTGCGCAGGTCGGCCAGCGACAGGCCATTCGCTGCCAGCGCCTGCGGATTCACCTGGACGCGCACGGCCGGGCGCTGCCCGCCCGCCACGCTGACCAGGCCAACGCCCGGGATCTGCGACAGCCGCTGCGCCACGCGCGTATCGACCAGGTCGCGCACCTGCGGCAGCGGCATGGTGGGCGACGTGATCGCCAGCGTCAGCACCGCCGCGTCGGCCGGGTTGACCTTGTTGTAGGTGGGCGGCACCGGCAGGTCGGACGGCAGCAGGTTCGACGCCGCGTTGATGGCCGCCTGCACCTGCTGTTCGGCCACGTCCAGCGGCAGCGTCAGGTTGAATTGCAGGGTGATGACCGAGGCGCCGCCCGAACTGGTGGACGACATCTGGTTCAGGCCGGGCATCTGGCCGAATTGCCGTTCCAGGGGTGACGTGACCAGCGATGTCATGACGTCGGGACTGGCGCCGGGATACAGCGTCACGACCTGGATCGTTGGATAGTCGACTTCGGGCAGCGCCGAAACCGGCAGGAAACGGTAGGCGATGAGGCCCGCGATCAGGATGGCCACCATCGACAGGGTGGTGGCCACGGGGCGCAGAATGAAAAGGCGCGACGGGCTCACGGCGTTCTCGGCTTACTTGGACGCGGGCGTGGTGCCGGCCGGCGCCCCCGCGCCCAGCGTCTTGTCGCGGGTGGCGGGAATGACTTCGGCGCCGCCCAGGATTTCCACCTTGGCGCCAGCGCGCAGGCGGTCGGTGCCTTCCGTGACGACGCGGTCACCCGGCTTCAAGCCTTCGTTCACGGCGACCATGCCGCTGTTGATGGCGCCCAGCTTGACCTGGCGCACCGCGATCGTGTTGTCGTCCTGCACCAGGAAGACGAACGCGCCGGCCGAGCCCTGCTGGACCGCCGCCGTCGGAATGGCGGTCACGTCCTTGCGGGTCAGCACGTGCAGGCGCACGTTGACGAACTGGTTGGGGAAAAGCGCGTCGTCGGCGTTGTCGAAGCGGGCCTTGAGCTTGAGCGTGCCGGTGGTCACGTCGATCTGGTTGTCCAGTGTCTCGAGCGTGCCGGTTGCGATGCGGCGGGTGTCGGCGCGGTCGTAGGCGTCGACCGTCAACGTCTTGCCGGCAGCAAGTTCCGCGCGCACTTCGGGCAACTGCGTCTCAGGCAGGGTGAAGACGACGGAAATCGGCTGAGTCTGGGTGATGACGACCAGACCGTTGGTGTCCGCGCTGGACACGAGATTGCCGCGGTCCACCTGGCGCAGACCCAGACGGCCGCTGATCGGCGCGGTGATGCGCGCGTAATCGAGTTGCAGCTTGGCGTTGTCGACATTGGCCTGATCGCTCTTGACCGTGCCTTCGTACTGGCGCACCAGCGCGGCCTGCGTGTCGACCTGTTGGCGGGCAATGGAATCCTGCTTGAAGAGGGCCTGGTAGCGCTGCAGGTCGCGGCGGGCGTTTTCCAGCTGGGCCAGGTTCTGCATCTGCGTGCCGCGCGCCTGGTCCAAGGCCACCTGGAACGCACGCGGGTCCACCTGCGCCAGCAGGTCGCCGGCCTTGACCTGCTGCCCTTCCTGGAAGGCGACGTCGACGAGTTCGCCGCTGACGCGGCTTCGGACGGTGACGGTGTTGTAGGCGGTGACGGTGCCCAGCGAGCGCAGGAAGATGTCGATGTCCTGCTGGGCGGCGGTGGCGATTCGCACCGGCACCGGCAAGTTGGCCATGGCCGCCATGGGAGGCCGGCCGCCGGCACGTCCGCCGGGACCACCCTGCTTGGCCGAGGGCCGGAGCACCAACCACGCGATCGCCGCCACAACGAGGAGCAGCAGACCCAAGCCGACCACGCGGCGACGGCTCCAGCGGGAGGGTGGGGATACAGGACGGCTATCGGACATGGAAACGGTTCCGGCACACTCGGAAGGAAAGCCGTATTGTCTACTAGACCGTCCCGATTTCGGCCCTGATGACCGTCATGCTGAAACTACCCGCAACAGGAATCCGGGCAGCGAAACCCTGCGTAACTTCAGCCTAAGAGCTACAGAGGGTCATCTGGAATGACACATCACGGGCCACCTGCTGGGGTTTGAACTCCCCGTCCTGGGTGGAAAAACGTATCCAGATCATGTACTTATTGGCGCTGATCTCGGGGAAGACGCCGTGGGTGGGGTCCACCCAGACGCGCAGCAGCTGGAACTGTTTGCCGCCCAGCATCTGCTGATAGGCGCCCTGCTCGGCCACGATGTCGGTTTTGCGTCCGGACTCGCGCAACAGGCGCAGCGCCAGGGTCAGGCCATCGTAAAGGGGAATGAAGGGAGACACCCACGCCTGCAGGTCCGCGCAGCGCGCGGCCTCGGGCTTGTTCTGCCAGGCATAGTACGAAGGCATGTCGACCTGCGTGGCGCTGCCGGGCACCGACAGTCGTCCGCGCAGGCTGGTCAGCCATTCGTTCTCGCGCAGCGACTGGCCGGTCTTGCCAGGGGCAGCCAGCGCACTGGCCACCTTTTCCATTTCGCGCAGCATGCCTTCCAGCGCGTCCTGCGCCACGCCGGGATGGTCGCGCAGCCCGACCAGCGCCAAGCGCTGGCGTTCGAGGTCTTGCAGGACCGCGCCTTTCACGTCGGTGCGTTCGCACGCGTCGAGCAGATCGAAAAGGGAGGTGACGGCAACCTGATGCTGGCGTGAGTCACCCTCGCGAGCAAAGAAGAAGAGCCTGTCGAACAGGTATTCCAGCCGCAGATAAGCACGGATGCGCTCGTTGAAGGGATATTCGTAAACGATCACGCTTTTTTACAGGCCCTATCAAGTGGTTGGCCGGCGGGCCAAGAATTTTCAGGGGTGCCGGCAGCCGCTGGCTTACCGGCCCGTGGTGGTCGCCAGCGCCAGCCAGCGGTCATGCAGGGTCATCGCCCGCGCGCGCAACTGTTCCGGTGTTGTCGTTGCGTCGTTGAGTATGACGTCGTCCGCGACCTCCAACCGGCGTGCCCGCGCAGCCTGTGCCGCCATGATACGCCTGATGTCCTGCTCCGTCAGCCCGCTGCGCTGCTGCACGCGAGCGACCTGCGTTTCGGGATCGCAATCGACCACGCAGATACGATCCACGCGGTCACGCCAACGGTCCAGGGACTCAACCAATAGCGGCACCACAAAGACCAGATACGATCCGCGCGCGGCCGCCGCCTGCCGCTGCGTTTCGCGGCCGATGGCCGGGTGCAGCACGGCCTCCAGCCGCCGCCGCACCTGCGGATCGGCGAACGCCTGCGTGCGCATCCACGCGCGGTCCAGCGCGCCGTCGGGCGTCAGCGCCTGCGGTCCGAACTCGTGTTCGATCGCGGGCATGGCAGCGCCGCCGGCGGCGGTGAGCGATCGCGCGATCTCGTCGGTGTCGACCAACGCCGCGCCCCACTCCGCCAGCATGTCCGCCACGCGGGACTTGCCCGAGCCGATGCCGCCCGTCAGACCAATGTTGAACATGCTGCCTTTCCTTTGTCTCTTGCTTAGTGCCGTTGCATGGCCGTCGATGCCGGCGGCCCTCGGCTGGCCGATCATCGTGACCGGCCGTCCTGACTGGTCGTCCTGACTGGCCGTCCCTAGTTCATGAACTGCCACATGCCTTGTTCGCCGCCCAGCAGCAGCATGACCAGGCCGGCCAGCGCCAGGTACGGCCCGAAGGGCAAGGGCTGGCCGCGGCTGGCGCGGCCGGTGAGCGTCAGCGTTCCGCCGATCAGCACGCCCACCAGCGACGCACTGAGCAGCAACATCGGCAAGGCCTCGACACCAAACCACGCGCCCAGCGCGGCCAGCAGCTTGAAGTCGCCTTGCCCCATGCCTTCGCGCCCGGTCAACAGGCGGAACACATGAAAGATAACCCACAGGAAGAGATACCCGGCTGCCGCGCCGACCACCGCCGTCTGCACGCTGGTGAACGCATCAAACAGGTTCACCAGCAGGCCCGCCCACACCAGCGGCTGCGTCAGAACGTCGGGCAGCAACGTCGTTTCGAAGTCGATCCATGCCAGCGCCACCAGCATGGCCGACAAGCCCATGGCCGCCAACGCGATCGGCGTCGCGCCAAAGCGCAGCGCGCAGGCGGCGAACAGCGCGCAGGTCAGGAGTTCAATGACGGGATAGCGCCAGCCGATGGGCGCGTGGCACGCCGCGCACCGGCCGCGCAGCAGCAGCCAGCCGAGCACGGGAATCCGGGCCATTCTTTCGATGGGCGCCTCGCAGGCCGGGCATTGCGAGGCCGGCGACAGCAGGCCATAGTGTCCGGCGGGCCGCGGCTTGCCGGCGGCGTCCAGGCACTGCGCGTGCCATTCGCGCTCCATCATGCGCGGCAGCCGATGGGTCAGCACCGTCAGCCAGTTGCCCACGAACAGGCCCGCCAGCGCCGCCGCGCCGATGAAGACGCCAAAGGGTAGATCAAAGACGTGCCACATCGGCGTCATCGCCCCTTGCGGTCCGGACGCGCCTGCCCATCCGACAAACCGGCGATGGCGCAAGGAATGAGGAGCCGCGCGCGGCCGTGTCGTAATTTGTGCATAAAGTGCCGGGATGCCCGGGAACGGCTAAGGGGAACGTATCGAATCTTCGCATAAGTGCGTAAAATCGGAGACAGACTCAATTCACGGATAAGCTGCCATGGCCGCGCGCGTAGAAATCGTTTCCCGCTCCCGCAAACTCAGCGTCATGGGGCTGCTGCTAGCGGGCACCGTGATCGCCGCAACCGGCTGCGCCAAGCAGAAAGCTGAAGGCTATTACGACCTGCCGGCCGAAAGCACCGTGACCGACGCCCAGTACCAAGGTTCCGGCGCCGGCTACCGCACCGTCATTCGCGCCCCGTCGCAAGTGCAGATCGAGCTCAAGCCCGACGCGCGCCGTCAACAGAACCAGAATCAGCAGGCGGTTGCTGCCGGCCAGACCACCGAAGACGGCCAGTCCGTGCCCGAAGGCGCAGAAAGCGGTGCCGGTGGCTCCGGGGGCGCCGGCGGCTCGGCGCCCGCCCCCGTGGCCCCTGCCCCTGCGGCCAACGGCATCACCCACAGCCTCGTTCCGCAGCCGCAAACCTACATGGGCACGCTGCCGTGTTTTTCGCCCGCCATGCAGTGCACGGCCCAGCGCGTGACGCTGACGCTGGCGCCCAATGGCCGCTGGCGCGGCCGCACCGCCTACCTCGACAACGATCCCAAGAAGGGCCCGCCCGTTTCCGAGCAAGGCTGCTGGGACGCCACCGAAGAACGCCCGCCGCGCGTCATCCTGATGGACGGCCAAGGCAATGTCCGCGTGGAATTCGTGGTCGCAGCCAACAACGTGCTGCGCGTGCGCTCCATTGGCGGCCAGACGCCCAACCTGAACTACAACCTGACCCGCCAGCCGGATCTGGACCCGATCGACGAACTGGCCAGCGCCGCAGCGCCCAAGTGCCCTTGATCGAAGGGATGTCCGCCCACGGCGCTTGAGCGCCGCAGGGCGAACACCGCAGCACCCCATCCGGGCCTGACGAACACCTTGTTCGTCAGGCCCGAATTCTTTTGCCGGCAGCCATTGGGCCCGGTGAAAGGCACGCGCGACGGAAAGCGGCTGCCCCCACGGCAGCACGCTATGGCGGAGGATTTTGGCTGCGAAGCACGCCTTGCCTTACGTGTGCGCACAAGACCGCCGGCACCAAATCGCCATCAGGGCGGAACATCGGGTTTTACCGGGCAGTCGCCGTATTCGCTGGCGGGCTCGTGCAATGCCTGGGCTGGCGCGCCAGGGCGGACGAAAGGCGGCATAGTGCGGGACGGCCAGTGCGCGCCCGGAACGGGCGATGCGCCGGACTGCCCGTGCGCACACAGCCGGCAGGCAAGTTGCATGGCGTTGCGGGCGCCGAGTTTGGCGAAGATGCGGGCGCGGTGGGCTTCGACCGTGCGCAGGGAAATGCCCAGGTCGATGGCGATGACCTTGTTGGCGCGCCCAGCCGCCACGTAGTCAACAATCTGGCGTTCGCGGGCGGTCAGGGCTGAAAGGGCGGCGTCGAGTTCGGGGTGAGGAAAGGGCATGGAAGCTCGTTTGCAATGTAGGATTGCAAACAGTCTGCCCCGCCGGCCGGGCCGCCGTAAGCTGGCAATTCTGCTAGGGGCTGATGAAAACGCCTCGCCTCAATTGCCCTATCAAGCGCCTGTACCAGGCGCCTTGCACCGAGCGCCCCGCATCGCGCGCCCGGATGTCACCGCCACGCCGCTTCAGGCCGTGTAGACCAATTCCAGATTGTCGATCAGTCGCGTGGCGCCCAGCTTGGCCGCGGCCAGCACGACGACGGGTTCGCCCGCCTGCAGGTCGGCGGCCTCGGGGCGCTTCAAATCGCGCTGGCGGCGCAGGGCCACGTAGTCGACCTTCCAGCCGCGCTGCGTCAGCCGCTGGGCCGCGTCGTTTTCCAACGCAGCAGCATCGCGCTCGCCCTGGGCCAGGCGGCGGCCGATCTCCTGAAGCTCGGCGTACAACGCCGGCGCCTCGGCGCGCTCGTCGTCGGTCAGGTAGCGGTTGCGCGACGACAGCGCCAGGCCATCGTCCGCCCGCACGGTTTCATGCGCCAGCACCTCGACGGGCAACTGGAACTGGCGGCACATGTTGCGCACGACCATGAGCTGTTGGTAGTCCTTCTTGCCGAACACCGCCACGCGCGGCTGTACGCAGGAAAACAGCTTCAGCACGACGGTGCTGACACCGGCAAAAAAACCGGGACGGAACTCGCCTTCCAGGATGTCGCCCAGGTCATCGGGCGGCTGGATGCGGAAATTCTGCGGCTCGGGATACATCTCGCGCTCGTTCGGCGCGAACAGCACGTAGACGTCGCGCGCCGCTTCAAGCTTTTCGATGTCGGCGGCCAGGGTACGCGGATACTGGTCGAAGTCCTCGTTCGGGCCGAACTGCAGGCGGTTCACGAAGATGCTGGCCACGACGGGATCGCCGTGCTGGCGCGCCAGCTTCATCAGCGACAGGTGGCCTTCATGCAGGTTGCCCATGGTGGGCACGAACGACACGCGGTTCTGTCCGCGCAGGTGATCGCGCAATTCCTGGATGGTGTGTACGACTTTCAAGGGAATCTCCGGGGTGGGCAGGAGCCCGGTCAGGATCAGGCCGCGACGGCTGCCACGCTGGTGTACGCCAGGCGGACGTAGATGGGCGCATAGGGCTCGGCCTGCGTGATTTCCAGCAGCGATTCGCGCGCCAGTTCGAGCATGGCGATGAAATGCACGACGACGACCGCGGCGGGCGCGCCCTCGCGGACGCGCTCCATGAAGAGGTCGCCGAATTCCATGAAACGCACGTCGTTCAGGCGGCGCAGGATGTGCGTCATGTGATCGCGCACGGACAGTTGCTCGCGCGTGATGTGGTGATGCTGGTTGAGCTTGGCCCGCTTCATGATGTCGGCCCAGGCCGCGCGCAGGTCGTCCACGCTGACGTCGGGCAGCGCGCGCTCGACGCTGAGGTCGGCCACGGCCTGGCTGCTGACGAAATCGCGCCCCAGTTGCGGCATCTTGTCGAGCTTCTGGGCGGCCAGCTTCATCTGCTCGTACTCGAGCAGGCGGCGGACCAGTTCGGCGCGGGGATCTTCGGGCTCTTCGCCAGTGTCGGTCTTCTTGACCGGCAGCAGCATGCGCGACTTGATCTCGATGAGCATGGCCGCCATCAGGAGGTATTCGGCGGCCAGTTCCAGATTGGTGATGCGGATCTGGTCCACATACGACAGATACTGCCGCGTGACATCCGCCATGGGGATGTCCAGAACGTTGAAGTTCTGCTTGCGGATCAGGTAAAGCAGCAGGTCCAGCGGCCCTTCGAACGCCTCGAGGAAGACTTCCAGCGCATCGGGCGGGATGTACAGGTCCGTCGGCATCTGGAACAGCGGCTCGCCGTACAGACGCGCAAACGCCACGCTATCGATGGTGTCGGGCGTGCTGTCGACGGACGGTTCCACTAGCTTGGCCAGGGCATCGCCTGGCACCGAGGGGTTCTGAACCATGTTTGCCGAGAAGGGTATCAGTCGGCCTGATACACGTACGGCCTTTGCGCCACGCGTGCCGCGCGGAAGCCTTCGAGCAGCTCTTGATCCTGCGGTTTGTCCCAGAGGCGGGCGCGTCCCTCGCGCTGGCGCTCTTCGGTGCCAGGGTGGGATTTCTTGAAGTCCTTGAGGAACTGGGTAATCTCGGATTCGTAGTTGGTCGCCATGACGCCAATTTCATTAGGTTGCAGATGTCTCGAGTTTACTTCACGGCGGCCATATCCCCGGCGTTACAATCGTCAGGCTTCCACCGCAGCCCGCCCGACATGTCCGCAGAATCCGCCGCCGCAGCCAATCCCGCTCCACCGTCAACCCCGGATGCGGTGCGCGCGGCGCGCATGATCCCCTTCATCGTCGGCTGCGCGCTGTTCATGCAAATGTTGGACGCGACGGTCGTGGCGACCGCCCTGCCCGCCATGGCACGAGCCCTGGGATCCACCCCGGTGCGGCTCAATGTGGCCATCACCTCGTACCTGTTGGCCGTCGCCGTCTTCGTGCCCATCAGCGGCTGGGCGGCTGACCGCTACGGCGCCCGGCGCGTATTCATTACCGCGATCGGCCTGTTCACCCTCAGTTCCGTCGCCTGCGCCATCTCGCAGGACCTCCCCCAACTCGTATTGGCCCGGATCGTCCAGGGCATGGCCGGCGCCATGATGGTGCCGGTGGGCCGCATCATCCTCCTGCGCACCGTCCCCAAGCAGGATCTGCTCAAGGCCATGTCCTTTCTGTCGATCCCGGCACTGCTGGGACCGGTGATCGGACCGCCGCTGGGCGGTTTCATGGTCACGTATATGTCGTGGCACTGGATCTTCCTGATCAACATCCCGATCGGGTTCCTGGGCATCTTCCTGGTGCTGCGGTACGTCACCGAAATCCGCGAAACCGGCACGCCGCGGCTCGACTGGATCGGCTTTCTGCTGAGCGCCGGCTGCCTGGCCACCCTGGTCACCGGCTTCGAGGCCATCGGCCGCGACGTGATGCCGCTGCCCATGCTGCTCGGCCTCATCGCCGTTGGCATCGTGTGCGGACTGCTGTACGGCGTGCACGCACGGCGCACCGAACATCCCATCATCGATCTGTCCCTGATGCGGATTCCCACGTTCGCCATCTCCACGCTGGGCGGCAACCTGTGCCGCTTCGCGGTCGGCGCCACGCCGTTCCTCCTGGCCATGCTGCTGCAGGTGGGTTTTGGCCTTTCGCCGTTCTCGGCCGGCCTCATCACTTTCGCCAGCGCCGCCGGCGCGCTGCTGATGAAGTTCGTGGCCACGCCCATCGTGCAACGCTTCGGCTTTCGCCGCGTGCTGACCTTGAATGCGCTACTGACGGGCGGTTTCATCATCGTCTGCGGCGCCTTCAACCCGGCCACGCCCGTATGGCTGATGATCGCCATCCTGCTGGTGGGCGGCTTCTTCCGGTCGTTGCAGTTCACGGGGGTAAATACGCTAACCTATGCCGACATCCCGCCCGCCAAGATGAGCCGCGCCAGCAGCTTTTCGGCCATGGCCCAGCAATTGGGCATCACGCTGGGCGTCGGGGTGGCCGCGGTCACGTTGAACATCAGCATGTCGCTGCGCGGCGCCGAAACGCTGGCCATCAGCGACGTGGTTGCCGGCTTCATCGTCATCGGCCTGCTGTGCATGGCATCGACTTTCTCCTTTAGACGCCTCGACCCGCTGGCCGGGGCACACCTGAACGGCGCGAAAAACAGTGACGACGAATGAATTTGTCCTAGCCCTGGACCAGGGCACGACCAGCTCCCGGGCCATCGTGTTCGACCGCGACGGCGTGGTCCGCGGCGTCGGCCAACGTGAATTCCGCCAGCACTATCCGCGTCCGGGCTGGGTCGAGCACGACGCCAACGAGATCTGGCACAGCCAGCTCGACGTCGCCCGCGAGGCCTTGCGCAACGCGGGCGCGGCGGCGGCAGACATCGCCGCCATCGGCATCACGAACCAGCGCGAGACCACGCTCATCTGGGAACGCTCGACCGGCCGCCCGCTGGCCCGCGCCATCGTCTGGCAGGACCGCCGCACGGCCCCGATGTGCGACCAGCTCCGCCAGGACGGCCACGGCGACTTCCTGCAGGCGCGCACGGGCCTGGTCGTCGACGCCTACTTTTCCGGCACCAAACTGGCCTGGCTGCTGGACCACGTGCCCGGCGCCCGCCGCCTGGCCGAACGCGGCGAACTGGCCTTCGGCACCATCGACACCTGGCTGATCTGGCAGCTGACCGGCGGCGCGGTACACAGCACCGACCCCAGCAATGCCTCGCGCACGATGCTGTTCGACCTGCACACGCAGGACTGGAACGACGACATCCTGGCGCTGCTCAACATCCCGCGCAGCGTTCTGCCGCAGATCGCGCCCAGCAGCGCCATCGTCGGCGAGGCGCTGCCGGAATGGCTGGGCGGCTCCGTGCCCATCGCGGGCGTGGCGGGTGACCAGCAGGCCGCGACCTTCGGTCAGGCCTGCTTTACCCCGGGCATGGCCAAGAACACCTACGGCACCGGCTGCTTCATGCTGATGAACGTGGGCGACAAGCCCGTTGAATCGCGCAACAACCTGCTGTCCACGGTCGGGTGGGGCCTACCTCAAGCGGGGCAGGACAAATGGAAGCCGGCGTACATGCTGGAAGGCGGCGTCTTCGTGGCCGGCGCTGCGGTTCAATGGCTGCGCGACGGGTTGGGCATCATCCAGCGCTCCGAAGAAATCGAATCCCTGGCCGCCAGCGTCTCGGACACCGACGACGTTTTCATGGTCCCGGCCTTCGCCGGTCTGGGCGCACCGCACTGGGATCCCTACGCGCGCGGCACCCTTGTTGGCCTGACTCGCGGCACCACACGCGCCCACATCGCGCGCGCGACGCTGGAATCCATCGCCCTGCAAAGCGCTGAACTGCTGACGTGCATGAATGCGGACAGCGGCATCGCTTTGACGGAATTGCGCGTCGACGGCGGTGCTGCCCGCAACGATTTGCTGATGCAGATGCAGGCTGACATTCTGGGCGTTCCGGTTGTCCGCCCCCGGGTTCCCGAATCGACTGCACTCGGCGCAGCGGGCCTCGCCGGCCTGGCTGTAGGCTTCTGGTCGGGTCCGGATGAATTTGCATCGAAGTGGCAGGCTGAACGCACGTTCACGCCTGCGTGGCCTCAGTCCGTGAGAGATGCGCGGATGAAGCGGTGGCGGCAGGCAGTGGAGTTGTCTAAGGGGTGGTCGGCAGGGGCGGCTAAGTAAGGCAATCGGTCGTTGTTTGGCGTTGGTGTCAAACCTCGTTGTGCGGGGAGCCGGTTCTCCGTAGGTCGCCCGACGCCGCGGTCACCGGGGAGGCGATCGCCCACGATTGCGGTCCGGAGCCTTCGCTCCGGACTGCCCCGTCGTCATCTTCGTCCGCCTTCGGCTCCCTCTCAAGAAACTCCTCCTAAGCTGTTGATATTTCATTGGCCTTTTCTGGGGTGGCCAACGGTACCAAGCTGTAGCCCATGGTCTCTGCGCGCTTTGTCAGGTGGTGCAGGACGCGTTGGCGGTGGCGTTCTTCGTAGTACAGCTCGCCTTGGTCCACGTACTCGGCCCCTTTGGCCAACAGGGTGTAAATCAGTCGAGCCAACTTGTGTGCGGCTGCGGTGATGGCGCGCCGCTTATCCAGGCGGGCGCACAGCCTTCGGTAATAGGCGCCTAAGGCGGACTGGCTGTGGCGCAGCGCCATGGCCGCCAGACGTAGGGCTTGCGCAGCGCGGTTCGGTGAGCGTTTGGTGGCGCCGTTCAGAACCTTGCCCCCGGAGATGCGTGTGCCCGGGCACAAGCCTAGCCACGAAGCGAAGTGCTTGGCCGAAGGGAAGCGGCTCATGTCCGGGCCGACCTCGGACAGGACGGTGAAGGCGGTCATTTCGTCGATGCCGTTGATGCGAGTCAGGTCCACGCCGCACATGGCAAATAGATGCGTGCGCAGATCGAAGGCCATGGCTTTCTTGGGCCAGCGGCGCTGCGACTTACCCGGATCGCCGTCATGGCGGTGCAGTTTTTGCAGTTCAGCCTGGATGTGCTGGTTGCATTCATTGAGCAGTTGTTGATAGGTGTCGTACAGGGCCAGCGCTTGCCGCAGCGCGAACAGGTGCTCATGACGCCAGTTGCCTTGCAGCGCGGCAGCGATGTCGTCCTCGCTGGCCTTGACCTGACGCTTCTTCAGGCGGGCCAGCACGTGCGGATCGCGCTCGCCGTCGACGATGGCGCGGATGATGGCCTGTCCGGTGACCCCGACCACGTCCGACAACACGTGCGTAAGCTGGATGTTCATCTGGGCCAGCGCCTTCTGCATGTGCTGCACGTGACGAACCTGCGAGGCCAGCAGCATCTCGCGCTGGCGCGAGAACTCGCGCAGGACGCAGATCTCGTCAGAGGGACGGAAGGCGCCGGCCAGCAGGCCATAGCTCATGAGCTGCTGCAGCCATTGGCAGTCCAGCACGTCGGACTTGCGGCCCGAGACGTTCTTCACGTGCCTGGCGTTGACCAGGTAAACGGTGAAGCCCTGGCTATCGAGCAGCTCGTAAAGCGGGATCCAGTAAACGCCGGTGGACTCCATGGCCACGGCGGTGATGCCGCAGTCCTTGAGCCATTGCGCCAGGCGATACAGGTCGGCGGTAAAGCTCTTGAACTCGCGGACAGGTTGTTCGTCGCGGTCGCTGGGGACAGCGACGAAGTGGCTGGCTGATCCGATGTCGATGCCTGCGGCATCGGGATGGGCCAGGCTTAGGGTTGCATCGGACTTGCGAGGTGACATGGCTTGCTCCATCATCGCTAACGGAATGCCGCCAGGCATGGGTACGTCGTTGTACTCACTCTCTCAAACGGGATGCACGCGCTAAGCGTGTGCTCACCAATGTCGGTGACGTCACCCGGGGCCATGCTTCAGTACGGGCGTGGGCTAACACGCACCACTGGAAGGTCGGTCTTTACCTGAGCGGCATTCCACCTTGCCACAGTGCGGCCACGAAGACAGTTTCTTCGTCACGGGTGTCGTGCAGGACGACTATTGAGCTTCAGATTCCCTCGGGCGCATCGACGGCGCTCGCCTCCCCGGTGACCACGACGCCGTGCTACGAGGGTCTTTGGTATGAGGCGCTACAAGACCTGTGGTCAGGGCAGGAGATCTGCGGGGCCGCCGGAGTGCTGCCGCCCGGGCGGCGGCACCCCGGCATCGGGTCGGTGGGTCGTCGTGGCGGTATTCGCTTGCGCGCTGGTGACGGCTGGTTTGCTAATGGCCGCCGTCACGGTAGGTGGAGCCGTGATGGGCGGCGCGCGTCGGACACGGAGGTTCAACTAACGGTGATTGCCATCTCCGCCTGCACCCGGCCAGAGCGCCTGCCGCTGCCGGTGTCTGACACCCTCGGGAGACGTTCTTGGTATGACGCTAATCTCACTTGGGTGTCAGACACCTGGGGCTGAAGCAGCCACACGCGAAGCGTCATCGCTACGACGCAAGACGCCGCGTAAGTCACCGGAGGCCGCCCGCGCGGCCGAACGGTGACGGGCGCCGCAAGCTGCTTCTATCTCACACGAATGCGTGCAAGAACCTCAAGAACCCAATCCGCCCCAGCGCCCGTAAAGCTTCCACAGTAAAGCCCGGTGCGGCGTCGGCCTGGGGCGCGCGGGGCGTGTAGATGCGCCCGAGGGAATCGGAAGGCAGTCGCCGCAGGCGACAACGACGATGACGACGGGGAAGTCCGGAGCGAAGGCTCCGGACCGCAATCGTAGCCCCGCGCGCCCCAGGCCGACGACGCGCCGGGCGTCTCAAGAACTCCACCCTCGGCATTACCACGGCTCCGGGGAGGCGTCTCAAGAACTCCACCCTCGGCAACAACGCGGCACCGCGAGGCGTCCCAAGAACTCAACCCCGGCAATAACACGGCACCGAGAGGCGTCCCAAGCACTCACTGCCCGGCAACACCAATAAAGCACCATCAAGCCGCCCGAACCCCAATCGCCACCACCCTCGCAGTAAACCCCTTCAACAACTCCTCCCGCATCGCCTCGGCCCGCACCATCGACGCCTCCTTCACGTGCCCGTACCCGCGGATCTCCTCCGGCACGCTAGCCAACGCTACCGCCTTATCCAGATTCCCGCGATTCAACTTCCCCAGAATCGCCGTCACAGTCTCCCGATACTCCTTGATCAATTCCCGCTCAGCCCGCCGCTCCTTCGTATACCCGAACGGATCAAGCCGAGACCCCCGCAAGACCCGCATCCTTGCCAGCACCCGAAACACCTTCAACATCCCCGGCCCGTAAGACCGCTTCACCAGATGCCCATCCTTGTCCCGCCGTGCAAACAAAGGCGGCGCCAGATGAAAGCGCAGTTTCCAATCTCCCTCGAACTGCTCGCCCACCCGCTTCAAGAACTCCCCATCCGAATACAACCGAGCCACCTCGTATTCGTCCTTGTAGGCCATCAGCTTGAAGTAATACCGCGCCACCGCCACCGCCAGCCGGTTCGTGCCCGTCGCCTCCCGCTCTGCATGCAGCACCTTGTCCACCAGATCCGTGTACTGCTTGGCATAGTCCGCGTCCTGATACTGCGTCAGGAACGCCTTGCGCACCGCCACCATCTGCGCCAACTCACTGGCCGGCTTCCTTAGATCCACCACCGGACTTGCCGCCCGCGGCCGCGTGATTTCGATGATGTCTTCCGGCTGCGCGGCAGGCACACCCCCATTGGCCATCAAACGCGCCACCGCCGCGGGTTCATGCGCCGCGCGCCGTCCCCACGCAAAGGCTGCGAGATTGTTCGGCACCTGTTGGCCGTTCAGCTCGATCGCCCGCAGCAGCGCCTCGCGCGACAGCGGAATCCAGCCCTTCTGGAATGCGTAGCCCATCATCAGCGGATTCGAATAGATCGCATCGCCCAGCAGCACCACCGCCATGGCTGCGGCATCCACCGCGTCAAGATTCTCCTTGCCGCAGGCGCTCTGCAGATCTGCCGTCAGGTTCGCCCCCGGCAATGTCCAGCCCGGGTTCGACACGAATGCGGCCGTCGGCGCCGTATCGCTGTTCAGCAGCACATGCGTGCGTCCTGGACTCACGCGCGCCATCGCCTCCGCGCTCGTCGCCACCACCAAGTCGCCCGCGAGCAGCAGATCCGCCTCGCCCATCGCCACGCGCGTGTTCAGCAGATGGTCCGGCGAGCCCGCCAACACCACATGCGAAAACACCGCGCCGCCCTTCTGCGCCAGTCCCGCCATGTCCAGCACCGAACAGCCCTTGCCCTCCAGGTGCGCCGCCATGCCCAGCAGCTGCCCGATCGTCACCACGCCCGTGCCGCCCACCCCCGCGATGAAGACGCCATAAGGCACATCCAGACTGCGCAAACGAGGCGCCGGCACATCCTCGTCCGGCGCGCCGCCCGATTGCGCCAACGCGGGCGGCTTCTTCAGTTTGCCGCCCTCTACCGTCACCAGGCTCGGGCAAAAGCCCTTCAGACAGGAGAAGTCTTTGTTGCAGCTCGACTGGTTGATCTTGCGCTTGCGCCCGAACTCGGTCTCCAGCGGCTCCACCGACAGACAGTTCGACTTCGACGAGCAATCCCCGCAGCCCTCGCACACCCGTTCATTGATGACCACGCGGCGCGCCGGGTCCGGATAGGCGTTGCGTTTGCGGCGGCGGCGCTTTTCGGTTGCGCAGGTCTGGTCGTAGATCAGCACCGACACGCCGGGATGCTCGCGCAGCTCGCGCATCACCGCGTCCAGCTCGTCGCGATGGCGCACGGGCACGTCCCGCGCCAGGTCGGTCACGTCCACATACTTGCCGGGATCGTCCGTCACCACCACGATCTTCTCGATGCCCTCGGCCGCCACCTGGCGCGTGATCATCGGTACGCTGATCGGGCCGTCCACCGGCTGCCCGCCCGTCATCGCCACCGCGTCGTTGAAGAGGATCTTGTACGTGATCGGCGCCTTGGCCGCCACTGCTGCCCGAATCGCCAGCAGCCCCGAATGAAAGTAGGTGCCGTCGCCCAGGTTCGCGAACACGTGCTTTTCCTCGGTGAACGGCGCCTGCCCCAGCCACGGCACGCCCTCGCCGCCCATCTGCGTGAAGACGTCGGTGCTGCGGTCCATCCATCGCACCATGTAGTGGCAGCCGATGCCCGCCATGCCGCGCGAACCTTCCGGCAGGCGTGTCGACGTATTGTGCGGACAGCCCGAGCAGAACCACGGCTTGCGCTCTTCGACCACGCGCGGGCGCGCCAGCGCCGCTTCCCGCGCACGGATGAATTCCACCCGCGCCTCGATCCCGGCGCGCACGTCGTCCGGCAACGCGAACCGCAACAGGCGCGCCGCGATGGCCTTGGCGACCATCGCGGGCGAGAACTCGTAATGCGCCGGCAGCAGCCAGTTGCCCTGCGGCACGGACCACTCGCCGCCGTCCTTGTCGTCAAACTTGCCCACCACGCGCGGAATCTTCTTGCCGCTGCCGATCCAGCTGAACAGTTCCCCTTTCAGCTGATATTCCAGCACCTGGCGCTTTTCCTCCACGACCAGGATCTCGTCCAGCCCTTCGGCGAACCGCTGCGTGCCGGCGGACTCCAGCGGCCACACCATGCCCACCTTGAAAAGACGCAGGCCGATGCGCCGGCACACGTCTTCGGACAGGCCCAGGTCCGAGAGCGCCTGGCGCGTGTCCAGGTAGGCCTTGCCGGACGTCATGATGCCGAAGCGCGCATCGCGCTGTGGCACCTCCCAGAGTTCGCGGTTCAGCCCGTTGGCGCGCGCATAGGCCAGCGCGGCGTACAGCTTGTAGTCCAGCAGCCGCGCTTCCTGCTGCAACGGCGTATCGGGCAACCGGATGTTCAGGCCGTCCGGCGGCAGCTGGAAGTCCTCGGGCAGCACGATGCGCACGCGGTGAGGGTCCACGTCGACCGATGCCGACACCTCCACGATGTCGGTGATGCACTTCATGCCCACCCACACGCCCGCGTAGCGGCTCATCGCCCAGCCGTGCAGGCCGAAATCCAGCACTTCCTGCACGCTGGACGGGAACAGCACCGGAATCATGCAGGCCTTCAGGATGTGATCGCTCTGGTGCGGCAGCGTCGAGGACTTGGCGGGGTGGTCGTCGCCCGCCACCACCAGCACGCCGCCGTGGCGCGCGGTGCCGGCTGCATTCGCATGCTTGAAGACGTCGCCGCAACGGTCCACGCCAGGACCCTTGCCGTACCACATGCCGAACACGCCGTCGTACTTTGCGCCGGGAAAAAGGTTCACCTGCTGCGTGCCCCACACCGCCGTGGCCGCCAGGTCTTCGTTGATGCCGGGTTGGAACTCGACGTGGTGCGCCTTCAGATGGGCGGCGGCCTTCCACATGTTCTGGTCGACGCCGCCCAGCGGTGAACCCCGATAGCCCGATACGAAGCCCGCCGTGTTCAGCCCTGCCTGCGCGTCGCGCACGCGCTGCATCATGGGCAGCCGCACCAGCGCATGGATGCCGCTCATCCACGCGCGGCCGGATTGCAGGGTGTATTTGTCGTCGAGCTGGACGGATTCAAGCGCCGCGCGGACGGCGGGCGTAAGGGGGGCATTCATGTCTACTCCAACATCGGATGCCCCCACCAGCGTCGCGCCTCTTGCCAGAACGCACGCGGGCCAACAAGGGCCGTGAAAGTGAAGTCCTGATGCGTTCGCGCCTCTGCGGGCGGAATCGCGCTTGCCGCACCCGCCGCTCCGAAAAAACGGGGCCGGCTGGCGTTAGTCCTTTCGGTTGTAACCCCTGGCCCTCGGGCGGGCAATAGGGCGATGCGATAATTGCCGGCATGGACTTCGCCCCTCGCATCGTCGCCTGGCAGCGCCAGCATGGCCGCCACGATCTCCCCTGGCAGAACACCCGGGATCCCTACCGGATCTGGCTTTCCGAAATCATGCTGCAGCAGACGCAGGTGGCCACCGTCATTCCCTATTACGAGCGCTTTCTGCAACGCTTTCCGGACGTCGCGGCGCTGGCCGCCGCCTCGCAGGAAGACGTGATGCCCTATTGGGCCGGCCTGGGCTACTACGCCCGCGCCCGCAACCTGCATCGCTGCGCGCAGGAGATCGTGCGCGACTGGAACGGCCGCTTTCCGCCCACCGCCGAGGCCATCGCTACGCTGCCGGGCATCGGCCGGTCGACTGCCGCGGCCATTGCCGCGTTCTCCAACGGCGAGCGCTCGCCCATCCTGGACGGCAACGTCAAGCGGGTATTCACACGACACTTCGGCATTGCCGGGGATCCCGCCAAGCGCGAGGTCGAGCAGCGTCTCTGGGCGCTGGCGCATGCGCAGGTGGACGCAGCGCCCGGGTTGGACATGGCGGCCTACACGCAGGGGCTGATGGATCTGGGCGCCACGCTCTGCACGCGCGGCAAACCCGCCTGCGACAGATGTCCGGTGGCGGAGACCTGTGTTGCCCGCCGCGAAGGTCGACAGGCCGAACTGCCCACGCCCAAGGTGCGCAAGGCGATCCCCGAACGCGAGACCTGTATGTTGGTGCTGCGGCACCAGGGCGCGTTCCTGCTGCAACAGCGTCCCGAACCCGGCATCTGGGGCGGGCTGTGGAGCCTGCCGGAGTTTGATGCGGCGGGTGATCCCGACACCGCGTCGCGCGCGCTGGGGCTGGAGCCGGAACAGCGCTTCGAGTTGGCTGCCTTCGCCCACACGTTCACGCATTACCGCCTGCACATCCGGCCCTGGCTTGTGCCGGTGCGCGCGGTTGCCCTGCGCGAACCGGCGTTGCCGGAACGCTGGGTGCCTGCAGACAAGCTGGGGATGATGGCGCTGCCGGCGCCCGTCAAGAAACTGCTGCAGGGGCTGGTTGATGCCGGGATGCAGGACAGCCTGTTCGGCGAGGAAAACGCGGCGTAGCGATTCGGCGGGTTAACCGGTGTGAGCTTGAGCGGTGTCAGACACCGGTCAAACTACGACGCCGCCTCATTGAGGTTTCAGACACCCGCCCCGCTCAGCAGCATCACCAGCTTCAAATCCGGATGCGTCGCCAGCCGGAACGTGATCTGCTGGTACGCCAGCTTGCCGCGCTGCGGATGCTGGAATTCGCGCAGGCCGCCTTCGCGTTCCACCACGGCGTGCCGCGTCCACCAATGCGAGAAAACCACGCTTTGCCGGCTCAGGCTGTCCAGCAGCGCCAGCACCGCCGGTTCGTCCAGATGCGCGCCCGCGTCGGCGCGAAATTCAGCCACCACGCGGCGGGCGCGTTGGTCCCAGTCGACCACCAGTTCACGCGCCGCGGGATCCAGGAAGATGTAGCGCAGGAGGTTGGGCTCGGGATCGCGCTCGGGCCAGTGGTCGAACAGGTCGACCAGCGGCGCGTTGCAGGCCAGCACGTTCCAGGCGCGGTCCAGCACATAGGCGGGCGCGTTGATCGCGTTCACGCATTCCTGCAGCGGGCCCGGCGCGCCGCCGGCGTCGTCGCGGGCGTGCTGCGGGTCGGCGCAATCAGCAAGATCGAAGAGGTACGCACGCTCGGCCCGCGCCAACTGCAGCACGCCCGCGATGCGCGACCACACCGAGGGCGAGACCGACACCTCGCGTCCCTGCTCGATCCATGTGTACCAGGTGACGCTGATTCCACACAGCTGCGCCACTTCCTCACGCCGCAGGCCGGGCGTGCGGCGGCGCGATCCCTCGGGGAGACCCGCCATCTGCGGCGTGATGCGCGACCGCGCGCTGCGCACAAATTCGCCCAGCGCGTGACGGCGCAGATGCGAGCCTTCGTGGCCGGGGGTGACGGGCTGGGGGGAAGTGTTCATACCAGGATGAGTAATGGGCTTGTACGTGTATACGGGCCCGCCTATCTTAGCGCCTGCATCCTTTCGCAATCCCGAAAGGAATTCCGACAACGATCTCGACAGCATTCCCGGCAACATTCCGGCCAGGATTCCGCCCCCAACAGCCTTTCCGACACGAGGACCCCTCATGACCGCCAGCTCGCACGACGCCGCCGTCGACCGCCAATTCAGCCCCCGCGCCGCCGCCTACCTGACCAGCGCCGTCCACGCCCAGGGCGAAGACCTGCTGCAAATGGCCGCGGTCGCCGGCCAGCACCCGGACGCGCGCGTGCTGGACCTGGGCTGTGGCGGCGGGCACGTGAGTTTTCACGTGGCGCCAAAAGTGGCGCATGTGACCGCCTACGACCTGTCGCAGCAGATGCTGGACGTCGTCGCCGCCGAAGCCGCCAAGCGCGGGCTCGCCAATCTGGTGACCTGTCAGGGCAAGGCCGAGTACCTGCCTTTCGGCGACGCCGAATTCGACCTGGTGATGTCGCGCTATTCCACGCACCATTGGCAGGACGCCGGCCGCGGCCTGCGCGAGGCTTTCCGCGTGCTCAAGCCGGGCGGCATTGCCGTCTTTGCCGACGTGGTGTCGCCGGGCGAACCGCTGCTGGACACCTGGCTGCAGACCATAGAAGTGCTGCGCGACACCTCGCACGTGCGCGATTACTCGGTGGCCGAATGGACCCGCATGCTGACCGAAGCGGGCTTCACGCTGCAGGAACTGGCGCCGCGCCGCCTGCCGCTGGAGTTTCAGTCGTGGGTCACGCGCATGCGCACGCCCGACACGCTGGTGGCTGCGCTGCGCCACATGTTCGGCATCGCGCCGGACGTCGTGCGCGCGCATTTCGACGTGCGCGAGGACGGGTCTTTTACGAGCGACACGGCGACGATTGTGGTGAGAAAGCCGGGCTGAATCAGTCCACTCTCGACGGCTCCATCGCGGCCAGCGCCCCCACCACGCCCAGGCTGCGCAGCAACTGCGCAGCCGCGCCCACCGCCCGCACAAACCGCGGCTCCTGGCCGAGGTCACCGAACACCGGCTCAAACCCCGTCATGACGCCCGCCCACGCCAGCATCGCCGCGGGCCCCTCGCCCGCCTGCTCCGCCGCCCGTTCGGCCTGCTCATACCGATGCGCCAGCGCTTCGGCCAACGGGTCCTGGACCTCATAGACACGCCCGGCCTCATCCTGTCCGCGCAGGAAAAGCAGCCACCCGGCCACGGCCAACGCAAGACCCGGCATTGGCGCATCCGCCGCCAGCCGGTCGCGCACCGTCCCCAGCAGCCGCTGCGGCAACTTCTGTGAGCCGTCCATCGCAATCTGCCGCGTCTGATGCCTGAGCGCCGGATTGGCGAATCGCTGCAACAGGCCTTGCCGGTACTTCTCGATATCCAGCCCCGGCAACGGCGGCAGCGTCGGTTCGATCTCCTGGCCCATCAGCGCGCCCAGGAACCGCCGCATGCCGGGCCGCGCCATCGCCTCGTCCACGGTGGCCCACCCCGCCATCACCGACAGATACGCCAGCGCGGAATGCGCGCCGTTGACCATGCGCAGTTTCAGCGTCTCGAACGGCGCGGCGTCCATCACGAAACGCGCACCGCCCGCGGTCCAGTCCGGCCGGCCCGCCGCGAAGCGGTCTTCGACAACCCATTCCAGATAGGGCTCGGCCACCACAGGCCACGCATCGCGCACGCCCAATGCCGCGGCGATCTCGTGCCGATCCGCGTCCGTCGTGCGCGGCACGATGCGGTCGACCATCGAGCAGGGAAACGCGCACGCCGATGCAATCCAGTCCGCCAACGCCGGGTCGACGCGCGCCGCGAACGTCAGCACCAGCGCCCGCAGCAAGTGGCCGTTGGCGGGCAGGTTGTCCAGCGACATGACCGTGATCGGCGGCAGGCCCATCGCGCGGCGGCGTTGCAGGCCGTGCACCACAAAACCGATGACGCCACACGGCGACTCGGGATTCGCGAGGTCATGCACGACGTCGGGATGATCCAGATTCAGCCTGCCGCTGGCGGGATCATGGCAATAGCCCTTCTCGGTGACCGTGATGCTGACGATGCGCGTGCCGGCGGCCGCGATGCGCGCCAGCACGACCTGCGGGTCCTCGGGCGCCACCAGCGTTTCAAGCAGGCAGCCGATGACACCCACACGCTGCCGCGACGCGCCGCTGCCGTCGGCATCGCGCAACGCCAGCGCATACAGGCCGTCCTGCGGCGCCAGCGCGTCGCGCGTGTCGGCGTGGCGCAGCGAGACGCCGCAAATGCCCCAGTCCGGCCCCGCTCCGGCGCGCAGCGCCGCATCGTTGACCGCTGCCAGATGCGCACGCGCGAATGCGCCCAGGCCCAGATGCACGATGCCGATGCCGAGCGCGTCCCGGTCATATCCCGGCCGCGCGACATGCGCGGGCAGGCCATCCAGCGCCCCCGCATTCAGCCGGCCGCCTTTGCCTACCAGTTCCATAGCGTGCCGTCGTGCTGCAGCCGGTTCACGGGCAGATACGCGCGCTGATACGGATATCGCGCCGCCAGCTTCTCGTCGATATCCACGCCGTGGCCCGGCGCCTCGCCCGGATACAGCATGCCCTGTTCGAACGTATAGGAGTGGGGAAACACGGCATCGGTCTCGTCGGTATGCCGCATGTATTCCTGAATGCCGAAATTGGGCACCCACAGGTCGAAGTGCAGCGCCGCCCCCATGCAGACCGGCGACAGATCCGTGGCGCCATGGCAGCCGGTGCGCACCTGATAGAGCGACGCCATGTCGGCAATGCGCCGCAGATGCGTGATGCCGCCCGCGTGAACGACCGTGGTGCGGATGTAGTCGATGAGCTGGTTCTGCACCAGGTCCTTGCAGTCCCAGATCGTGTTGAAGATTTCGCCCACCGCCAGCGGCGTGGTGGTGTGCTGGCGGATCAGCCGGAAGGCCTCCTGGTTCTCGGCGGGCGTGGCGTCCTCCATCCAAAAGAGGCTGTACGGCTCCAGCGACTTGCCCAGCCGCGCGGCCTCGATGGGCGTCAGGCGGTGATGCACGTCGTGCAGCAGATGGTGTTCGAAGCCCAGCTTTTCGCGGATGCGTTCGAACAGTTGCGGCGCGTGGCGCAGGTATTTTTCGGTGGACCAGTCGTGCTCGCTGGGCAGGTCGGCGTCGGCGGGCTCGTAGAACAGCGTGCCGCGGCCCACGCCATAGACCTTTTCCAGCCCCGGCACGCCGCTTTGCGCGCGGATGGCGCGATAGCCCATGTCGGCGTAGCGCAGCACCTCGTCGACCGTGTGCTCGATGTCGGAGCCGTTGGCATGGCCGTAGACCATCACGCCGCTGCGGCTCTTGCCGCCCAGCAGCTGATACAGCGGCAGGCCGGCGGCCTTGGCCTTCAGATCCCACAGCGCGGTGTCCACGCCGGCGATCGCGGTCATCGTGACCGGCCCGCGCCGCCAGTACGCGCCCTTGTACAGGTACTGCCAGATGTCCTCGATCTGATGCGCATCGCGCCCGATCAGGCAGGGGATGACGTGCTCGGTCAGGTAGGCGGCCACCGCCAGTTCGCGCCCGTTCAGCGTCGCATCGCCAATGCCGGTCAGGCCCTGGTCGGTTTCGATCTTCAGGGTCACGAAGTTGCGGCCCGGAGAACAGACAATCACGCGTGCATTCGTAATCTTCATCTTGGACTTCCGGCTACAGGAAAGGGACGGCCGCACAACGCGGCCGCAGGATCAGAACGTCACCATCACCTTCATCGCCTGGTTGCGATCACCCGCCAGCGCAAAGGCGTCATGCACGTGCGCGACGGGCACCGCCGCCGTCAGCAGCGGCGACACATCCACCAGGCCGCGGGCCAGGCAATCCACGGCCATCGCGTATTCGTCCACAAAGCGGAAGCTGCCGATGCACGACAGGCTCTTGACCATGATCTGGTTGAACGGGCAATCCGCGCTGCTGCCGGACAGCGTTCCCACCGTCACGACGACGCCACGCGGACGCGCCGCGCGCAGGCAGCTTGCCAGGCCGGCATAGCTGCCCGACGCCTCGAAACACACGTCCACCGTGCCCTTGCCCGCGGCCAGCGCGCCCAGGGCGGCCGGGTCCGTGGCCGCGTTGATGGTTTGCGTGGCGCCCACCCGGGCGCACGCCGCCAGTGTCTGGTCCACAATGTCCACCACGATGACCCGGCTGGCGCCCGCCAGGCGCGCGGCCATCAGGATCAACGCGCCGATCGGACCCGCGCCGACCACCATGGCCGTCTTGCCCAGCAACGATCCCGCGCTGCGCACGGCATGCAGGGCGACGGCCAGCGGCTCGCCAAACGCAGCCAGTTCATACGACAGCGAATCCGGCACGGGCACACACTGCCGCGCGTCGACCACCACCTCTTCGCGCATCGCGCCCTGCATGTGCGGAAAGCGGCTGGCGCTGCCGAAGAAATGCACCGACTCGCAATGATTCGAATCGCCCTGCCGGCAATAGCGGCACACGCCGCACGTGCGCGCCGGGTCCAGCGCCACGCGGTCACCGGGCCTGACCGCCGTCACGTCCGCACCCACTTCCAAAACCTGCCCCGACGCCTCGTGACCCGGCGTCAGCGGCTCGCGGATGACGAAATCGCCCACCCGGCCGTGCCGGTAGTAATGCAGGTCCGATCCGCAGATGCCCACGGCCTTGACGCCGACGCGCACTTGCGACGGTCCCAAGGGCTGCGAGTCCGAGGTGTCCAGGCGCAGGTCCTGCGCCCCGTGGATCATGCAGTTCAGCATCAGCGCCACCCCTGTGCAAATTCGCCGATCACGCGTTCCAGGTGATCGCGCATCGCCTGCCGCGCCTCCTGCGCGTCGCGGGCCACCAGCGCGCCGAAGATGCGCTGGTGATCGGCCTGCGACGCCTGGCGCAACGCCTGCGTATGGAAATGCTGTTCCATCTTTTCCCAGACCGGCCCCCGGGCCTGATCCCACATCGACGTCACCGTGGCCAGCAGCACGCTGTTGCCGGTGGACTGGGCAATGCACAGATGAAAGCGGCGGTCCGCCTCGGCGTTGGCGTCCTTGTTCGTCATCCGGTCGCGCATGGCCGTCAGCGCCTCGAAAATGCGGTCGAGGTCCGCGTCGGTACGGGTGGAAGCTGCCAGCGCGGCGATCTCGGATTCAATCAGGCAGCGGGCGCGAAGGAGCTCGAAGGGGCCGGCGCCCGCCTCCGGCATCGCGGACGGTCGGTTCGCGTCCGGTTCGCAGACATAGATGCCCGAGCCGCCCCGAACCTCCACCACGCCCTGCAGCTCTAGCGCAATGATGGCCTCGCGCACGGACGTGCGGCTGACGTCGAAGCGCTCGGCCAGCGCGCGCTCGGCCGGCAGGCGCTGGCCCGCGGCAAATTCCCCCTGCGCCACCAGCGCATGGATCTGCGCGGCCAACCGCAAGTAACCGCGGTCTAGTGCGACACGGCCGGCGGGGACTTCGGGCTTGGAAAGCGAATGCAACGTCATGGCGCCTCAAATTGGTCTGACCAAATCGTATTTGGTCCACCAATTTCCGCCATCGTGGTTTTCCACTACGCGCCGACCGGCAACGTTCGGGCAACGCCCAGACAACCGCCGGATCGCCTCTCGACAGCCCCCGCGCGGCCCCTGTATAGATACGGATCGAACGACAGCCAAGGAAAAGCGACATGCCCAGCACAACCGACCAGCCCTTGCCCGCCAATCTGGCGGACCTGACCGTCACCGAGGCGGCAGCACACATCCGCGAGGGCCGCCTCACCAGCGTTGCGCTGACGCAAGCCAGCCTGGACCGCATCGACGCCCGCCAGGACCTGAACGCGTTCATCACGGTCGACCGCGACGGCGCGCTGGCGCAGGCGCGCGCCTACGATGCGGCGCCCGGCCACGGCCTGCTGGGCGGCGTGCCCGTCGCCATCAAGGACAACATCCACGTCGCGGGGCTGCCGAACACCGCTGGCACACCAGCGCTGAAAGACTTCCGCCCCGCCGAGGACGCGCCCGTCGTGCAGCGGCTGCGCGAGGCCGGCGCCGTCATCCTGGGCAAGACCAACATGCATGAACTGGCGTTCGGCGTGTCCGGCTTCAACACCGCCTTCCCCGGCCCGGATGGCGATGGCACGCGCAACGCCTACGACGCGCGCCTGATCGCTGGCGGCTCGTCGTCCGGCAGCGGCGCGGCGGTGGGCGCGCGGCTGGCGCCCGCCGCGCTGGGCACCGATACCGGCGCCTCGGTGCGCCTGCCCGCTTCGGTGAACGGCGCCGCCGGATTCCGCGCCACCGTGGGCCGCTACGACGGCGCGGGCATCACCCCCATTTCTCACACGCGCGACACACCCGGACCCATCGCCAACGGCATGGCCGATATCGTGCTGCTGGATGCGATCCTCACGGGCCAGACCGAGCCGCTGGCGCCCCTGCCGCCCGAAGGCATTCGCCTGGGCCTGGCCGCGTACTTCTGGGCCGACCTCGATCCCGACGTGCAGGCGGTTTCAGAAGCTGCCTTGAACACGCTGCGCGCGGCCGGGGTGACGCTGGTGGACATGGACATGCCCGACCTGCCCGCCGCCAACGCGGCGGTCGGCATGCCGCTATGCCTGTTCGAGCAGAAGCCCGATCTGACGGCCTATCTGGCGCGTTATCACGTGGGGGTGAGCTTTGATGAGGTAGTCGCGCAGATTTCCAGCCCCGACGTGAAGGGCATTTTCGACAACCTGATCGTGCCGGGCGTGCTGCCCACGCCGGACGGCCAGCTCCTGCCGTTGCAACCGCTGTACGAACAGGCCATCGCAGGCGGCCGGCGTGAGCTCATCGACGTCTATCGCCGCGCCTTCAAGGAACACGCGTTGGACGGCCTGCTGTTTCCGACCGTGCCGGTCCCGCCGCCCGCGTCCACGCCCGAAGCCAGCAGTTTCGAAACCTTTGCCCGCCTGGCGCGCAATGTGGATCCCGGCAGCAACGCCGGCCTCCCTGGCCTGAGCGTGCCGGCCGGGCTGTCGAATCAAGGCCTGCCGGTGGGATTGGAGATCGACGGCCTGCCGGGCGAGGACCGCAAGGTGCTCGCGATTGGCGTGGCCATCGAAAAGATATTGGGGCGCATCGCTGCGCCCCGGGTCCAGCGTTAGCCTCAGCCTGGGCTTTCGCGGCAGTCAGCCGCGTCAGCCCAGGTTGGGCGCCAGCGTGCGCTTCAGGTCTTCGATGCTGCGGCCGCTGCGGCGGGCGTAGTCTTCGAGCTGGTCTTCGCCGATGACGCCCACGTTGAAGTATTGCGACTGCGGGTGGCTGAAGTAAAAGCCCGACACGCTGGACGCCGGGTACATCGCGTAGCTGTCCGTCAGCATCATGCCGATGTCCTCACCGTCCAGCACGCGGAACATGTCGGTCTTCACGACGTGTTCCGGGCAGGCCGGGTAACCCGGCGCCGGGCGGATGCCCACGTACTTCTCGGCAATCATGTCTTCGTTGGACAGGGCCTCGTCGGGCGCGTAGCCCCACAGGTCCTGGCGCACGCGCGCATGCAGGCATTCGGCGAAGGCTTCGGCCAGGCGGTCCGCCAGCGACTTGAGCATGATGCTGGAATAGTCGTCCAGCGCCTTCTCGAATTCCGCTTCCTTCTTTTCGATGCCCAGGCCGGCCGTGACGGCGAACATGCCGATGTAGTCGACCTTGCCGCTGGACTTGGGCGCGATGAAGTCCGACAGCGACTTGTTGCTGACGCCTTCGCGCTTGGCGCCCTGCTGGCGCAGGTTGCGGTACGTGAACAGCACTTCGCTGCGCGTCTCGTCCTTATAGACCTCGATGTCTTCGTCATTGACGGTGTTGGCGGGATAGAAGCCCACGACGCCATTGGCGGTGAGCCAGCGGCCTTCAACGATGCGCTTCATCATGGCCTGGCCGTCGGCAAAGACCTTGCGCGCCTGCTCGCCCACCACCTTGTCTTGCAGGATGGCGGGATACGGGCCGAAGAGGCTCCAGGTCTGGAAGAACGGGCCCCAGTCCACGTACTTCGCGATCTCGGCCAGGTCGTAGCTCTTGAAGGTGCGGCGGCCGATGAACTTGGGGCGTGGCGGCGTGTAGTTGTCCCAGTCGATCGCCGGACGCGAGGCGCGCGCCTCGGCCAGCGGCAGGATCGGCGTCGCCTTGCGGTTGGCATGGCGGCGGCGCACGTCTTCGTACTCTTCGGCCAATTCCGTCAGGTAGGCTTCCGACTGGTCGGACATCAGGTTGGTGGCCACACCTACCGAACGGCTGGCGTCCGGCACGTAGATCACCGGGCCTTCGTAATTGGGCGCGATCTTGACGGCGGTGTGCACGCGGCTGGTGGTGGCGCCGCCGATCATGAGCGGCACCTTGCGGCTGCGGAAGTACTCGTCGCGCTGCATTTCCGACGCCACGTACGCCATCTCTTCCAGGCTGGGCGTGATCAGGCCGGACAGGCCGACGATGTCGGCGTTCTCTTCCTTGGCTTTCTCAAGGATCTGCGCGCAGGGCACCATCACGCCCATGTTCACGACTTCGAAGTTGTTGCACTGCAGGACCACCGACACGATGTTCTTGCCGATGTCGTGCACGTCGCCCTTCACGGTGGCGATGACGATCTTGCCCTTGGCGCGCACGTCGCCGCCCGCGGCCGCGATCTGGCGCTTTTCTTCCTCGATGAACGGAATCAGGTGCGCCACGGCCTGCTTCATGACGCGGGCGGATTTCACGACCTGCGGCAGGAACATCTTGCCTTCGCCGAACAGGTCGCCGACGACGTTCATGCCGTCCATCAGCGGGCCTTCGATCACTTCGATGGGACGGCCGCCGCGCGCTGCGATCTTCTGGCGCACCTCTTCGGTGTCTTCCACGATGAAGGCCGTGATGCCGTGGACCAGCGCGTGCGACAGGCGCTGCTCGACCTCGGCATTGCGCCAGGCCAGGTCTTCTTCCTTCTTGGCGCCGCTGCCCTTCACGCTGTCGGCAAACTGCACCAGGCGTTCGGTGGGCGTGCGCTCGTCGTCGGCTTCGGTCTTGCCGACGGGTTCCGGCCGGTCCAGCACCACGTCTTCCACCAGATCGCGCAGCTTGGCGTCCAGGTCTGCGTACACGCCCAGTTGGCCGGCGTTGACGATGCCCATCGTCATGCCTTCCTTGACCGCGTAATACAGGAACACGGTGTGGATGGCCTCGCGCATCGGCTCGTTGCCGCGGAACGAGAAGCTGACGTTGGACACGCCGCCCGAGATGCGCGCGTGCGGCAGATTCTCGCGGATCCAGCGCGTGCCTTCGATGAAGTCCACGGCGTAGTGGTTGTGCTCGTCGATGCCGGTGGCGACCGCGAAGACGTTCGGGTCGAAGATGATGTCTTCCGGCGGGAAGTTTTCTTCCTCGACCAGGATCTTGTAGGCGCGGCCGCAGATTTCCTTGCGGCGCTCCAGTGTGTCGGCCTGGCCGAGTTCATCGAACGCCATCACCACCACCGCTGCGCCATAGCGGCGGCACAGGCGGGCGTGATGGCGGAAGGGCTCCAGCCCTTCCTTCATGGAGATCGAGTTCACCACCGCCTTGCCCTGCACACACTTCAGGCCGGTCTCGATGACTTCCCACTTCGAGCTGTCGATCATGACCGGCACGCGCGCGATGTCGGGCTCTGACGCGATCAGGTTCAGGAAGCGATGCATGCAGGCCACCGAATCCAGCATGGCCTCGTCCATGTTGATGTCGATGATCTGCGCGCCGTTCTCGACCTGCTGACGGGCCACGGCCAGCGCCTCGTCGTATTTTTCTTCGCGGATCAGGCGGGCGAACATCTTGCTGCCCGTCACGTTGGTGCGTTCGCCCACGTTGACGAACAGCGTGTCTTCGTCGATGTTCAGCGGCTCCAGGCCCGACAGGCGGGTCTTGACGGCGATCTCGGGCACGACGCGCGGCGTCAGCGCCGTGACCTTCTCGGCAATCGCGCGGATGTGGTCCGGCGTGGTGCCGCAGCAGCCGCCCGACATGTTCACCAGGCCCGCGCGCGCAAATTCCTCGAGCAGCGCCGAGGTGTCGGCCGGGGTCTCGTCAAAGCCGGTCTCGGCCATGGGGTTGGGCAGGCCGGCGTTGGGATACACGCAGACGTAGGTGTCGCAGATCTTGGACAGCTCGGCCACGTAGGGGCGCATCAGCGCCGCGCCCAGCGCGCAATTCAGGCCGATGGTGACGGGACGCGCGTGGCGCACCGAGTTCCAGAAGGCTTCGACCGTCTGACCGGACAGGATGCGGCCGGACGCGTCGGTCACCGTGCCGGAGATCATCACCGGCAGGCGGATGCCGCGTTCCTCGAACACTTCCTCGGTCGCGAAAATGGCGGCCTTGGCGTTCAGCGTGTCGAAGATGGTTTCGATCAGGACGATGTCGATGCCGCCGTCGAGCAGGCCGTTCAGTTGCTCGATATAGGCGACACGCAGTTCGTCGAACGTGACGTTACGCGCGCCCGGGTCGTTCACGTCCGGCGAAATGGAAGCCGTCTTCGGCTGCGGGCCCAGCGCGCCCGCCACGAAGCGCGGCTTGTCGGGCGTGCTGTAGGCGTCACAGGCTTCGCGCGCGAGCTGCGCCGACACCAGGTTCAGCTCGTAGGCCAGTTCGGGCAGGTCGTAGTCACCCTGGGCGATCGTGGTGGCGCCGAAGGTGTTGGTCTCGATGACGTCGGCGCCCGCGTCCAGGTACTGGCGGTGGATTTCCGAGATGACGTCTGGCCGCACCAGCGACAGCAGTTCGTTGTTGCCTTTCACGTCCTTGCCGTGATCGGCAAAGCGCTCGCCGCGGAAGTCCGCTTCGCCCAGCTTGTAGCGCTGGATCATGGTGCCCATGGCGCCGTCCAGGATCAGGATGCGCTTGCCCAGCAGGCGGGCAAAGTCGCCGCCGCGGGTATAGGCTTCGGGAGGGTACGGCAGGCGGGGATACGACACGATCAGGTCCGGATTAGGTTGGCCACGGCAGCGCGGATGTGGCTAAAACGCGAAAAACGCCGAAAAAACAAGCCCTGATCGTAACAAAATGGGCCTTCGCGCGCCTCACGGTGATACAGTTTCGGCCCCGAACCGGTGCTTTCGGCGCATCAGGTTGGGCAAGCACGCAACACTTGCCCGCCGCGAGCGAAAGATAAACGGGAAACAGGAAGACGCCCCCGCAGTGCCGCGCCGCCCGCAAGGCCGCCGCAGCGCCGCCCGTCCAGCCTGTGCTGCCCCCGCAACGGTCCCCATGCGCGCCTGGCGCCCATGGCAGCCCGATACCGGCCTGTTCGCTCGTCAGGATGCCTGTTTCCCGCCACGCGGCCTTTCGGCTCGCCCGGCGCGCCGGCATCCTTCCCATCGTGAATGGCCTGCGGGGTCGCGGGCTGCACCGAGGTCTTGTAGATGAAAGCCCGCTCCATCCGGCGCTATGCCGGCGCCCTGCTCTGTTCCGCTCCGGCCATCGCCGCCGCCCAGCAAACCGCTCCCGCCACGTCCGAACTCGACAGCATCACCGTCACCGCCCAGCGCGTGCCCACCGACGGCCGCACGCTGCCGGTGTCGATCTCGGTGATCACCGCCGAGGACATCGCGGCCAGCAGCGCGCGCACCATGCAGGACCTGCTGTCCACGCAGGCCGGCATCAACCTGATCAACACCACCAGCTCCAGCGACAACGCCATCGTCGACCTGCGCGGCTTCGGCATCACCGGCGCCAGCAACACGCTGATCCTGATCGACGGCGTCAAGCAGAACACCAACGACCTTTCGGCGCCCAGCCTGGGCGTGGTGCCGCTGGATCAGGTCGAACGCATCGAAATCGTGCGCGGCAGCGGCTCCGTGCAGTACGGCGGCGGCACCACCGGCGGCGTGATCAACATCATCACCCGCTCCGACTTTGCCAAGGAACCGGTCACCGCCCGCGCCACCGCCACGTTCGGCAGCTACGGCCTGCGCCAGTACGACGCCGCGGTCGCGATGAACAACGAGAAGGTGGGCGTTGACGCCTACATGCAGTCGCTGCACAGCGACGGCTACCGCGACAACAGCGGCGAGCGCCGCGAAGGCGGCGGCGGCGGCATCACCTTCCGCCACAACGACGGCTCGATTCGCCTGTACGGCCGCACCACCACGCAGAAGCTGGAACTGCCCGGTCCGCGCACGATCAACCCGTTCACGGGCGTGAACGAATTCCAGGACGATCCGCGCGGCTCGAAGAACGACGTCGATTACGTCAAGACCACGACCACCACGTTTGGTCTGCAACTTGAGCAGGCCATCGGCGCCGGCGTGCTGTATTCGGACCTGTCGACCCGCGAGAAGAAGCTCAGCGGCCTGACTTACGACGGTTTCGGCGACACGCTGCGCGACCAGAAGCTGGAAGAGAACATCGCCAGCGTGCGCTACCGCCTGCCGATCAACGGCGGCCACAGCGTTGTCTTCGGCGCCGATGCGCAGGAAGCCAAGACCACCGCCGACCAGAACGCCTACTACGACTTCGAACCGTCGAAGTGGCAGTCGCGCCAGCATCAGTACGGCCTGTTTGCCGAAGGCCAGATCCGCGCCACCGACAGCACCTACATCACGGCGGGCGTGCGCCGCCAGTACGCGTCCGACGACCTGGAAGTGATTTCGGGCTCGGGCACGCCGTCCGACCGCAGCCACCACCTGACCGCGTGGCAGTTGGGCGTGCGCCAGGACCTGTCCGGCGGCTTCGGCCTGTACGGCAAGGTCGGCCGCAGCTTCCGCCTGCCCAACGCCGACGAACTGCTGTCGGTCCAGTCGCCGCTGGCCCCGCAGACGTCCACCGACAAGGAAATCGGCGTCACCTGGCAGTCGGCCAGCAGCAGCGCGCGCCTGTCGTACTTCCACTACGACCTGACCAACGAGATCCAGTACAACCCGCTGGCCGACGGCCTGTGGGGCCCGGGCACGGGCGCCAACACCAACCTGGATCCGACCCGCCGCCAGGGCATCGAGCTTGAAGGCCACACCGCGCTGTCCAGCAGCGTCACCGTGGACGCCAACCTGACCTGGATGGAAGCGCAGTTCCGCTCCGGCACCTATGCCGGCGTTGATCTGGCCGGCAAGACCGTGCCGCTGGCGCCCAAGTGGCTGGCCAACGCCGGCGTGACGTGGCGCCCCACCGATGCGTTCCTGTGGAACGTGTCGGCGCAATACGTGGGCAAGTCGCGCATGGACAACGACCAGGCCAACCAGTTCGACAAGGAACTGGACGCCTACGTGCTGTTCAACACCAAGGTCGCGTACAAGTTCACCCGCAACATCGAAGGCGCGGTGGGCGTGAACAACATCTTCGACCGCCAGTACGCCACGTACGGCATCCGCGGCGGCAACGCCTCGTTCGAGATGCTGGGTCCCGTCGCCAACTACAGCCTGTACCCCGCCCCCGGCCGCAACTTCTACGCGTCGCTCACGCTACGCTACTGATTGCCGCCTTGCGGACTGGGCCTGCCGGTCTGAGCCTTTGTTGAGGCTCAGGGTCTGCGCAGGCCCTTTTCTACATTTGTGCCCACCCGACGGAGCCGCTGCATGACCTTTCGACGCGTCCTGACGACTGCCGGCGTTGCGCTGAAGCTGACCCTGACGTCGGCGTCAGGGTTGATGCCGACATTTGTGCCGATCGTGGCATTGACCCTGGCGCTGTCTCCGCGGCTGTCCCACGGCGCCCCCGCCATCCAGGTCCAGGACGACCGCGGCCGCACCGTCACGCTGGACGCCCCCGCCCGGCGCGCCGTCACGCTGGCGCCCCATGCCACCGAACTCATCTACGCCGCCGGCGCGGGCGGATATATCGTCGGCACCGTCCTCGGCAGCGATTATCCGGCCGCGGCGCGCGCGCTGCCCGTCATCGGCGACGGCACGCAGCCGGACGTCGAGCGCGTGGCCGCCGCCCGGCCCGATCTTCTTATCGCCTGGCAACCGTCCGCCGCCGAACCGCTGACGCGCGTGATGGACAAGCTGGGCGTGCCCGTCTTCTACAGCGATCCGCTGACGCTCGCCGCCATCCCCGGCGCCGTCGAGCGCATGGGCCAGCTGTTCGGCACCGAGGCCGTGGCGCAGGCCGCCGCGCAGGACATGCGCGCCCGGCTGGATGCCCTGAAGGCGCGCTATGCCGGCCGCCGCCCGGTGCGGGTCTTCGTCCAGGCCGGCCTGGACCCCATCTACACCCTGAACGACAGCAGCATCGTCAGCGACGCGCTGCGGCTGTGCGGCGGCGTCAACGTCTTCGGCCAGGCGCCCATCGTCGCCCCGCAGGTCACGCTGGAAGGCGTGCTGGCGGCCCGGCCCGAGGCCGTGCTGGCCGGCGTTTCGCGCCCGGAGGACACGGCCAGGAACCTGGCCGCCTGGCAGACGATGGGCCTGCCGGCGGCGCGACAGGGCCACGTCTATGGCGTCGATGCCGACGCGCTGTACCGGCCCGGCCCCCGGCTGATCGACGCGGCCGAGACCCTCTGCGCCGACCTGGACCGGGTGCGCTGACGCGCGCGATCCGCAAATAGTGGAACGCGCGGGCCAGTGCCCGGCCCTGCCGTCCGGCGGACTGCTTTATCATTCGGCATCAGTCAGCCAGTCCCCCGCGGGCCTCGCATCGTGCGCGCCCGCCCTTTGAAGCACCGCCATGACCACACAAGACACTCTCACCATCGCCGGCCGCGCCTATTCGTCGCGCCTGCTCGTCGGAACCGGCAAGTACAAGGACTTCGAACAGACCCGCGCGGCCCTGGACGCCAGCGGCACGGAAATCGTCACCGTCGCCATCCGCCGCACCAACATCGGCCAGAACGCCGGCGAGCCGAACCTGCTGGACTACGTCCCCACCTCGAAATTCACGCTGCTGCCCAACACGGCCGGCTGCTACACCGCCGACGACGCCGTGCGCACGCTGCGCCTGGCCCGCGAACTGCTGGACGGCCACGACCTCGTGAAGCTCGAAGTGCTGGGCGACCCGCACACGCTGTTCCCCAACATGCCCGAAACCCTCAAGGCCACCAAGACGCTGGTCGATGAAGGCTTCAAGGTCATGGTCTATTGCACTGACGATCCCATCCAGTGCCGCATGCTGGAAGACATGGGCGCCGTGGCCGTCATGCCGCTGGCCTCGCTGATCGGCTCCGGCATGGGCATCCTGAATCCCTGGAACCTGCGCCTCATCATCGACCAGGCTCGCGTGCCGGTCGTGGTCGATGCCGGCGTGGGCACCGCGTCCGACGCCGCCATCGCCATGGAACTGGGCTGCGACGCCGTGCTGATGAACACCGCCATCGCCGGCGCGCGCGACCCCATCCTGATGGCCAGCGCCATGAAGAAGGGCGTGGAAAGCGGCCGCGAGGCCTTCCTGGCCGGCCGCATGCCCAAGAAGCTGTACAGCGGCGCGCCCAGCTCGCCCACCGAAGGCCTGATCACCGGCGGTCCCGCAAAATGAATTCCCGCCAGCCGGCCGCCAGCGGCCGTCCGATCCCCAACGCGCTGACCATCGCCGGCGTCGACCCGTCCGGCGGCGCCGGCATCCTGGCCGACGTCAAGGCCATGAGCGCGCTGGGCGCCTACGGCTGCGCCATCATCGCCGCGCTCACCGCGCAGAACACGCAGGGCGTGACCGGCATCTCGCCGGTGCCGCCCGCCTTCGTCGGCCTGCAGATCGACACCCTGTTCACCGACGTGCGCATCGACGCGGTCAAGATCGGCATGCTGGGCCAGCGCCCCGTCATCGAGGTCGTGGCCGAAAAGCTCGCCAAATGGACGCCCGCGCACATCGTGCTGGACCCGGTCATGGTCGCCAAGAGCGGCGACCTGCTGCTCGAGAACGATGCCGTCGGCGCCATGCGCGAAGCCATGCTGCCGCTGACCACCCTGCTCACGCCCAATCTTCCCGAAGCCGGCGTGCTGCTCGAAGAGCGCCCCGTCGAGACCGTCAAGGAAATGCGGCGCGTCGCCGAGCGCCTGCGCAACAAGCTGGCGCATTCCGGCGAACGCTGGGTGCTCGTCAAGGGCGGCCACCTGCCCGGCAGCGAAACCATCGACCTGCTGCATGACGGCGACCGCATGATCGAACTGCCCGGCCACCGTATCGACACCGCCAACACGCACGGCACCGGCTGCACGCTGTCGGCCGCGCTGGCGGCGCTGCTGCCACAAATCGGGGACGTACCGGAATCCGCCAAACGCGCCAAGGCCTACCTGACTGAAGCCATCCGCCACGCCGAGCGCCTGTCGGTCGGCTCGGGCCACGGCCCGGTCCACCATTTCCACGGCTGGTGGTAACGTCCCTTTCCGGCTGAGCTCAACGGCGCCCCACGGGGCGCCGTCTGCTTTTCCGGGCTCCGCGCCGCGCCTGAAACATCTGCCGCACGGGCGCGCCGTCACAGGACGCTACGAATCGGTACAATGGCCCGTTGATTCCTCTGTTTTTTCTGACCGTCATGAACGCTTCGACCCTGCCCGACGTAGAACAAGCCCGCTTCAATATGGTGGAACAGCAGATCCGCCCGTGGGACGTCCTGGACGCCAACGTGCTGCAAGCGCTGTTCGATGTGCGCCGCGAACAATTCGTTCCGCCGGCCCTGCGCGGCCTGGCGTTTTCCGACCTGGAGCTGCCGCTCGAGATCAACGCGGTCAACACCCGCGAGAACATGCTCGCCCCCAAGGTCGAAGCACGCCTCGCGCAAGAACTGCTGCTGACCAAGTCCGACTGCGTGCTGGAAATCGGCACCGGCTCCGGCTACCAGGCCGCCCTCCTGGGCTACCTGGCGCAACAGGTCACCTCCGTCGAAATCGACAGCCGCCTGGTGACCTTCGCGCAGCAGAACCTGCAGATGAACAACGTCACCAACGTCAAGGTCGAAACCGGCGACGCCCGCAATGGCTGGGGCTCCACCGAATACGACGCCATCCTGGTCACCGGTTCCGTGCCGGTCGTGCCGGACGCGCTGAAGTACCAGCTGCGCGTGGGCGGCCGCCTTGTCGTGGTGGTTGGCCAAGCCCCCATCATGACCGCCTGTCGCATCACCCGCACCACCGCCGCCAGCTTCGAAACCGTCAAGCTCTTCGAAACGGTCATCAAGCCGTTGCGCGGCGTCACGGTGTCGCAGTTCAAGTTCTAACTCCGCGACCTCGCCGCCTTTTGCCCGGCCCCCATGGGGCCGGCGTCACGTCCGGCGGCCCGGCGTATCGTTGAAAGATCATGCGCGTCCGCTCACTTACGGCTTTACTGGTTTTCACCTGCGCCGCAAGTGCCGGCCCGCTGACCGCGTCCGCCCAGAACCTGGTCCAGGTCTGGCAGGCCGCGCTGGGCAATGATCCCACCTACGCCGCCGCGCGCGCCAACTACCGCGCCGGCCTCGAAAAAGAACCCCAGGCCCGCGCCCTGCTGCTGCCCCTGATCACCGCCGAAGCCGGCGGCGCCTACCAGGAAACCCGCAGCACCCGCGGCCTGTCCTACGCCTACAGCGGCGGCCGCGGCGTGTGGGACCTAGCGCTCACCCAGCCGCTCTTCGACTGGGGCCGCTGGCAGAACTTCGAGCAATCCAAGCTCATCGTCGCCGACGTCGAAGTGCAACTCCAGCAGGCCTATCAAGACCTCTTGCTGCGCGTCGCCGACGCCTACTTCAACGTCCTGTACGCCCAGGACACCTTGACCGCCACCGAAGCCGAAAAAACCGCCGTCGCCGGCCAGCTTGAATCCGCCAAGCGCAACTTCGAACTCGGCAACGCCACCATCACCGACACCTACGAGGCCCAGTCGCGCTACGACCTCGTCGTCGCCCAGGAACTGCGCCTGCAGAACGACCTGGAAGTGCGCCGCGACGAACTCGCCAAGATCATCGGCACCCAGCCCGGCGCCCTGGCCGAACTGCCCTACGGCGTGCAACTTCCCGCCCCCCAGCCTGCCCGCATCGCCGACTGGAGCAACCAGGCCGAAACCTCCAGCCTCGAAGTCCTGCGCGCCCAACTCCTCACCCGCATCGCCGGCCGCGAAATCCAGATCGCCAAGAGCGGCCACTACCCCACCCTGAACCTGCGCGCCACCAGCGGCAGCGCCAGCGACGCCGTCATGCGCAACGCCGCCCCCGGCAAGCCCATCGACAACACCATCGGCGTGGTCCTCTCCATCCCCCTGTACTCCGGCGGCGGCGTGTCCTCGCAGGTCACGGAAAAGGTCGAACTGGAACAGAAGGCGCGCTACGACTACGAAACCGCCCGCCGCCAGGCCGTCCAGGCCACCCGCCAGTACTACACCGGCGTCACCAGTGGCCTGGCCCGCATCCAGGCCCTGGAAGCCGGCGAAAAATCCAGCCGCGCCGCGGTGGAAGCCAACCGCACCGGCTACGAAGTCGGCGTCCGCATCAACCTGGACGTCCTGAACGCCCAGCAACAGCTCTACGCCACTCAACGCGACCTGGCCCTGGCCCGCTACAGCACAGTGCTCTCCAGCCTGCGCCTGAAGGCCACCAGCGGCATCCTGGCGGAATCGGACCTGGAAGCGATCAACCGGCTGCTGCGCGCTCCGCGCTGAGGGCGCAAGTGGCGACGGGTGACACCCGAGCACCGGTGACGCGCCAAGGTCGCGCCACCGGTGTCTCCACCAGCGCGCGAGCGCACACCGCCACGACGCCCACCGCCTCGATGCCGATTGCCGCCGCCCGGGCGGCAGCAATTCGGCGGCCCCGCAGATCCCCTGCCCCGCCCACAGGTCTTACAGCGCGCAAACCAAAGACCCTGGCAGCACGGCGTCGTGGTCACCGGGGAGGCGAGCGCCGTCGATGCGCCCGAGGGAATCTGAAGGGAGCCGAAGGCGGACGAAGATGACGAGGGGGAAGTCCGGAGCGAAGGCTCCGGACCGCAATCGTGGGCGATCGCCTCCCCGGTGACCGCGGCGTCGGGCGACCTACGAAGACCCGCGGCACAACTCAAAAAGCCGTCCGGCAAAACCACCAAAACCCCGAGCGCAAAAGAAAAGACGGCCATCAAGGCCGCCTTCCATTCATCCGATAGACCAATCCAAGCTAATCACCCGCCCTGAATCTTCTTCACCAACGCCGTCGTAGACCGCTCAAACTCAAATGGAATCGCAACGGCACGTCCGCCCCAGGTCTTCACCAGCGCAGTCTCCGGCAACGTCTCCATATCGTAATCGCCACCCTTGACGATCAGATCGGGCTTGATCTCTCCGATCAGCGCCTCAGGCGTGTCTTCATGGAAGGACGTGACTACGGTCACGAAACCCAACGCCGCCAGCAACGCCGCCCGATCTTCCACGCGATTTAGCGGACGCTCCGAGCCCTTGCCCAGCCGCCGCACCGACTCATCCGTATTCACGGCGACAATCAACGTCGCCCCCAACTGCGCCGCCTGATCCAGATACGTCGCATGCCCGCGATGCAGGATGTCGAACACCCCGTTCGTAAACACCAGCGGCCGCGGATAACGGCCAGCAGCAACGGCAGCGACGAGTTCGTCGCGGGACAGGACCTTGGATTCGAAGCGGGCGGCAGGCATGCGGCGATTATAGGAGGGATCAGGCGCCGCCCAGGATGATCTCTTTGTCCTTCGGCACGATCAGCGCCGACACTTCCTTCCGGTAGCGGTTCAGATCCTTCACCGTCTCGAAGCTGCGGTCCATCAGCTTCGACAGAATGTGCAGAATCCGCGTCGCCACCTTCTGCTCCCACACCCCGTCAAAACGGATCTGCGTATCCAGCCAGTGCTCCAGCCAGCCCGGCTCCGGCAGGCGCGACTGCACCGTATCGTTCGGGAACAGATCCTTGTTCACGTGCAGATTGGTCGGATGCAGCGCCTGCTGCGTGCGGCCCGCCGACGCCATCAGCACCCCGATCTTCGAGAACGCCAGACGCGCCTCTGCGCTCGTGTCCTGTCCGCGATCATGCAGCGCGCGGCGCATGTATTGCAGATAGGCGCCCGCGTGGCGCGCCTCGTCCTGCGCCACCGTCTTGTAGATCGCCTTGATCACCGGCTCCGTGTGCCATTCGGCCGCGCGGCGGTACCAGTGGTTCAGGCGGACCTCGCCGCAGAAGTGCAGCATCAGCGTTTCAAGTTCAGGGGCCTTGTCGAATTCAAAGCGCACGTTGTGCAGCTCTTCCTCGGTCGGCACCAGGTCCGGGCAGAAGCGGCGCAGATACTCGATCAGCACCAGCGAATGCTTTTGCTCTTCAAAGAACCAGACCGACATGAACGCGCAGAAATCACTGTCGCCGCGGTTGTCGCGCAGGAACATCTCGGTGGCCGGCAGCGCCGCCCACTCCGTGATGGCGTTCATCTTGATCGTGTGGGCTTGTTCGTCCGAGAGCTTGCTGCGGTCGAAATCGCCCCACGGAATATCGTGCGCCATGTTCCATCGCACGGCTTCCATGGTCTTGAAGAGTTCTGGATAAAGCATATTCTGCCCTTGTATTCGTCCCGCTAGTGGGGCTATGAAAATTGATGAATGGCGCGCGCGTTCTTATAGGCGTGGGCGCTGCTTGCCAATTGCGCAGCGCTATTTTTCGCCGTCTCCCGCGAAGCTATGATGACCGTTTCATGAATGAAACATGACAGTAAGGTCTAGATCATCGCGCCGCCTATCGGGTCAACGCCCATATCGCGACCCCGACTGCCAGCGCCAGCACGCCAACCAGCGCTGCAACCAGCCGGTTGTTCTGCTCTTGTGCGCGGCGTAACTGCATCATCTCGGCCAGCATCGCGGGCGAGACATTGGGTCGGCTCAGATGGTCATGGACCAGCCTGGGCAGGGCGGGCAGCATTTGCGACCACTGCACGGCCTCTTTTTCCAGGCTTTTTCGCAAGCCCTGGAATCCGACACGCTGACGCATCCAGCGTTCCAGATAGGGTTTTGCGGTCTTCCAGAGATCGAGGTTGGGATCGAGCTGACGGCCCAGTCCCTCGACGTTCAGCAGGGTCTTCTGCAACAGGACCAGCTGCGGCTGGATTTCAACGTTGAAACGGCGCGAGGTCTGGAAGAGCCGCAGCAGCACCTGCCCCAGCGAGATTTCCGACAGCGGCCGGTCAAAATACGGTTCGCAGACGGCGCGCACCGCGCCTTCCAGCTCTTCCTCGCGCGTATCCGGCGGCACCCAGCCCGATTCGATATGCAGTTGCGCCACGCGGCGATAGTCACGATGGAAAAAGGCCAGGAAATTCTGCGCGAGGTAATTCTTGTCGAACTCCGACAGCGAGCCCACGATGCCGAAGTCCAGCGCGATATAGCTGCCCAGTGTGCCGGGGCGGTCCGACACGTAGATGTTGCCCGGGTGCATGTCCGCATGGAAGAAGCCGTCGGTGAACACCTGCGTAAAGAAGATCTCCACGCCCGTACGCGCCAACGTCGGAATGTCGATGCCGGCTTCGCGCATGCGCTCGACCTGGCCCACGGGCATGCCGTACATGCGCTGCATCGTGAACACGGTGGAGGCCGTGTATTCCCAGATCACCTCGGGCACGATCAGCATGTCGCCACGGCCGGACTCCGGGCCGAAATTGCGTCGCAACTGGCTGCAATTGGAGGCCTCGCGCACCAGGTCCAGCTCGTCGTGCAGGTACTTGTCGAACTCCGCGACAACCTCGCGCGGCTTCAGGCGCCGGCCATCGGCGCCCAGGCGCTCGATGATGCGCGCCACGACCTTCAAGAGCGACATGTCCTTTTCGATAATGCTGAGCATGCCCGGACGCAGCACCTTCACGGCGACCTCGCGGCCATCGTGCAGCACCGCGAAGTGAACCTGCGCGATGGACGCCGAGGCCACCGGGTCCACGTCGAACTGCGCGAACAGCTTTTCGGGCGGTGCACCCAGCGCCGCCTCGATGCAGGCAGCCGCCTGGGCGGACGGGAACGGGGGCACACGATCCTGCAGCAACGCCAGTTCGTTGGCGATGTCGGCGGGGATCAGGTCCCGGCGGGTGGACAGCACCTGCCCGAACTTCACAAAGATGGGACCCAGCGATTCCAACGCCAGACGCAGGCGCTGCCCGCGCGGCGAGCGCGGACGCGTGCCCAGGCGCATGACGCGGAGCAGGCACGTGGCCAGCGGATGATTCAGGCTGGACAGGACAAGTTCGTCCAGGCCGTAGCGCAGCGAGACGACGATGATGCGAAAGAGGCGCAGCAAGGGGAACATGGATCAGGCGCCCCGCTTTGCGCCGGCCGAGGCCAGGCGGGTTTGCAGCGCAGCCGCCGATCGCGCCAGCGCATCCGCGCGCGCGTTAAGTTCGGCCAGGTCCAGGCGCCATTGCTCCAGGGCCGGGCGGCCCGCCAGCACACCGCTTTCTTCGGACAGGTATTCAGAGACATTCTCGGCCAGCCGCTGACCCGCATTGCGAGCCCCGCCGGCCACCGCGCGCGCGCCGCCCACGATGCGCAGCGCGGCGATGTCGCCCACCACACGGGCAAGCGCGTCTTCGGGGTCGAACCGCAATTGCTTGGACAGATCTGCGACCACCTGCGCCAGCGCCGCGTCGCCAGATATATGCGTAGCCTCGGCGAAGTCGGGCTTGTCGTGCCCCGCGCCCAGACGCGGCAACGGCAGCTTGTCTGGCGACACGGTCAGCGTGACATCGGGCACCACGGCCGGATCGGCCTGGTCCGCCAGCCCGTCGCTATCGATCGAAAGGCCCAGTGTGAAGCCGCCCATGACGAAACGCACCGTCTTGCCGGCATGCCGCGCCAGGCGTTCGCGCGCCCAGTCCTCGCGCCGCAACAGGGCGTTGAGGGCGCTGACGGCCAGGCGCTTGGGGGTGGGCAGGAACGAAAAAGGCAGCATGAGCGGTTGCAAGGACCCAGGAGGGCTTGCCGAAGTTGATGGGTAAATCGGGAGTGTAACGGGTTAGATGGGAGCCTGTTTTGCGGAAGGCACATGGAAAAACCGGCCCTTTGGGGGCCGGTTCATGCGGACGCCGTGACGGCGTCCGCGGCAGAGAGCCGGTCGAGCCGGACCGCCAGGGTTTAGCTGGCGTGTTCCACCGGGATCTGCTGGATGCCGGCCAGCAACCAGCCGCCATTGGCCGGCTTGAACAGGTTCCAGACTTCTTCGAAGCGGAAAGCCTCGGCGCCCGGGGCCTCGCGCAGCATGCCGGAGAAGCGCACGCTGGCCAGGTGACCATCGGAGACGGTTTCGATGCCCAGCATCTCGGCGTTCAGCAGGACCACTTCGGTCTTGTTGGGCGCCGCGCCGCGCTCGGCCAGTTGCGGCTTGAGTTCGGTGATCAGGTCGTCGGTCAGGAATTCACGCAGACCGTCGGTGCTGCCGCTGTCCCAGACGGCCTGGATGCGGACGAACTGTTCCTTGGCTTGCTTCAGGAAGGCCGGCGTATCGAAATCGCCCGGCACGAACCAGTTGTTGTCATCGCCCGCCTTGGGCAGGACGGCCGGCGGCTCGATGGGAGCGGCGGCCACCGGTGCGGCGGCTGCGGGCGCGGCGGCGCCCGGCTTCAGCGCTTCACGCCACATCGGCTGCTGTTGCTGCTGGCCCGAGGCGTTGTTGTTGCCGCCAAATGCGCCCTGGGTGGCAGTGCGCGGACCGGCGCCACGCAGGCGGCGGATGATGAACATGACGGCAAAGACAACAGCGGCGATCAGCAGCGCGGACGACAGGAATTCCAGGAATGCGCCCGACAGGCCCATGCTGGAGAGCAGCGCGGCGATACCCAGACCGGCGGCGATACCGGCGATGGGGCCCAACCAACGAGAAGCGCCGCTCTTGGCGGCGGCGCCCGCTGCGCCGGCCGTTGCGGCACCGGCGGCTGCCGGCGCGGCGGTGGCGCCTGCGGTGTTGCTGTTGGCAGCCGGCGGCGTGGTGGCCTGGCGCTGCGTCGTGACATTGGAGGATTGACGGCCCACGCTGGCGCCGCCGCCGGCGCGACGGGCTTCGGCGTCAAACGACGCCGTCACCAGCGCAGCGCCCGAAACGGCGATGAGCGCTGCCGCGACAAAGCGCGAAAGACAGAATTTGGACATAGATTTGCTCCCTCGTACTCGCGCCCCCGCTGCCCCGAGCAACGGGAGGGCCTCGCAATACGCGAAACCATCTGCGCGACTTTTCTTACAGTAATCTGAATGGCGTAAGAATAACGGACAAGCCGCCGCCCCACAAGTTCCCCGCGGGACGGCGAAATCCGCCGTGGTCGCCGGGCGTCAGCCCAGACGGACGCCTTCGTGCAGCGCGGCGATGCCCGCTGTCAGGTTGAAATATTGCACCCGCTCCAGGCCGGCGGTGCGCAGCATGTCGGCCAGCGTCTCCTGGTCGGGGTGCATGCGGATGGATTCGGCCAGGTAGCGATAGCTGGCCTCGTCCTTGGCGATCTTCTTGCCCAGCCACGGCAGGACGTTGAACGAATACCAGTCGTACGCGGGCGACAGCGGCTTGGCGATGCGCGAGAACTCCAGGACGAGCAGCTTGCCGCCCGGCTTGAGCACGCGGGTCATTTCGGCCAGGGCGCGGTCCTTGTGGGTCATGTTGCGCAGGCCGAAGGCCACGCTGACGCGGTCGAAGTAAGCGGTGGGGAACGGCAGGCGCTCGGCGTCGCAGACGGCGGTGGGCACCAGCAGGCCGGCGTCAGTGAGACGATCGCGGCCCACGCGCAGCATGGAATCGTTGATGTCGGTCAGCCAGACCTCACCCGTGGGGCCGGCACGCTTGGCGAACGCGCGCGCCAGATCGCCCGTGCCGCCGGCGATGTCCAGCACCTTCATGCCGGGGCGGATGGCGGCGCGGCCGATGGTGAAGGCCTTCCAGACGCGATGCAGGCCCGCCGACATGAAATCGTTCATGACGTCGTAGCGCTGGGCGACTGAATGGAAGACTTCGGCGACCTTGCGGGCCTTTTCGCCTTCGGGGACCGACTGGAAGCCGAAGTGCGTGGAGGTCGAGCCGGAACCGGCGGATTGTTGCGATTCGGAGGGGTTTTGCATGGTGAATTCCCGATATATCGGTCAATGGTAGCCTATCGGGCGCGCGCCTGCGGCGTGCCGGACCCGCCGAATGACGCGCTGCGGTCACATACCTGAAATATTGCGGCCATACTATCGCAATGTTCGCGCCGCGCCGGCGCTCAGAAGTGTGCCCAATTCGATATGTCCAGCACCATCCTCGTCGTCGAAGACGAACCCGCCATCCAGGAACTGATCGCCGTCAACCTGTCCTTCGCTGGCCACAAGGTGCTGCGCGCCTTCGACGCCGACCAGGCCCAGACGCTGATCCGCGCCGAGCTTCCCGATCTGATCCTGCTGGATTGGATGCTCCCGGGAACCTCCGGCCTGGCCATGGCGCGCAAGCTGCGCAACGACGAGCGCACCCGCGCCGTCCCGGTCATCATGCTGACCGCCAAGGGCTCCGAGCAGGACAAGGTGGACGGCCTGGAGGCCGGCGCCGACGACTACATCACCAAGCCCTTCTCGCCCAAAGAGCTGATGGCCCGCATCAAGGCCGTGCTGCGCCGCCGCGCGCCGCAGCTGACGGACGACGTCATCGACGTCGGCGGCCTGAAGCTCGATCCGGTGACGCATCGCCTGTCGGGCAACAGCCAGTCCCTGCAGATCGGCCCCACCGAATTCCGTCTGCTCCACTTCTTCATGACGCACCCGGAGCGCGTGTTCTCGCGCTCGCAGCTGCTGGATCAGGTGTGGGGCGACCACGTCTTCGTGGAAGAACGCACGGTCGACGTGCACATCCGCCGCCTGCGCAAGGCCCTGGAACCCAGCGGCCATGACGCGCACGTGGAAACGGTCCGCGGCAGCGGCTATCGGTTTACGGCACAGCTCCCGACGCGGTAAAACTGGCGCACGATGATCTGGCTGCGCACGCTTATATTTGTCGCCCTGTGGGCGGTGGTTGCCTTACTGGCGCAATGGCTTATTGGAGACCCCGCGGGCTGGGTCGTGTTTTCCGCTTCGCTGACCGCCATGCTGTTGTGGCGCAGCTGGCGGCTGACGCTGGTTTCCCGCTGGGCCAATCAACCCGACTCCGCCCCGCCCGCCTCTGTCGGCCCCTGGGACGACATTCTTGCTCCGCTCTATCGGTACACCCGCGCCCGCGCACGTGAACTGACTGAAACCCGCGACACCATGCAAGGAATGCTGGCTGCCGCCCAGGCCCTGCCCGACGGCGCCGTCACGCTGAACGAAGACTTTCAGATCGATTGGTGCAACCGCATGGCGCGCCAGCATCTGGGTCTGCGCTTGCCGGCCGATCGCGGACACAACCTTCTGAACCTGCTGCGCGCGCCGGAATTCGTGGAATACGCGCATCGCCCGTCCTGGCCCGAGCCCATCCTGGTGCGGCTGGGCCAGCAAGGCCAGGAACGGCTGATGATGATGCAGCTGACGGCCTACGCCAGCAACCAGCGTCTGCTCATCACCCGCGACGTCACCCAGATAGAGCGCCTGGAAACCACGCGCCGCGATTTCGTGGCCAACGTCTCGCACGAACTGCGCACGCCATTGACGGTGCTGGCGGGTTTTCTGGAAACGCTGCGCGACATGCCCGACGACGCGCTGCCGCAGGAGCAGCGCGAGCAATACATCGACATGATGCACGAGCAGGCGCACCGCATGCAGGCCATCGTGGAAGACCTGCTGACGCTGTCCACGCTGGAATCGTCGCCGGGCAGCGATCCGCGCGCGGTCAACATGGGCGCGCTGCTGCAAAAGGCGCGCCAGCAGATCGAAGCGCTGTCGGGCGGCCGGCACCAGCTGGTCTGGCACATCGACGAAACCCTGGACGTGCTGGGCGCCGAAAACGAGCTGACCTCGGCCCTGTCCAACCTGCTGACCAATGCCGTGCGCTACACGCCGGACGGCGGCACCATCACCGTGCGTTGGGAACGCGAACCCGAAGGCGGCGCGTGCTACAGCGTGCAGGACACGGGCATAGGCATCCCGGCGCGCCATCTGCCGCGCCTGACCGAACGCTTCTACCGCGTGGACCGGGGCCGGTCGCGCGCCGTTGGCGGCACGGGGCTGGGCCTGGCGATCACCAAGCACATCGCCATGCGGCACGACGCCGAACTGCTGATTACCAGCGAACCCGGCAAAGGCAGCGTCTTCTCGCTGCGCTTTCCCGCCGACCGCATTGCCATCGCCGAAACGGCCTGAATTCCGCCCGCGCGGGCGCCTGAGTGCGCCCCGCCGGTGGTAAATTTTTGGCCATGCGCATCCTGGTCATTGAAGACGAACCCAAACTGGCCGACTACCTGAAGAAGGGACTGTCGGAACAAAGCCACGTCGTGGACGTGGCGCGCGACGGCGTCGATGGCCGCCATCTGGCGCTGGAAGGCGCGTACGACCTCATCGTGCTCGACGTCATGCTGCCCGGCGTGGATGGCTTCGAGGTCCTGGCCTCGGTGCGCGCGCACAAGGACACGCCCATCCTGATGCTGACCGCCCGCGACGCGGTAGAAGACCGGGTCCGCGGCCTGGAGGGCGGCGCCGACGACTATCTCGTCAAACCCTTCGCTTTCTCCGAACTGCTGGCCCGGGTGCAGGCGTTGCTGCGCCGCGGCCGCTCGCAGGAGCCCACGCTGCTGCGCCTGGCAGACCTGGAGCTGGATCTTGCCAGCCGGCGTGCCCAGCGCGGCGGCCACCGCCTGGACCTGACCGCCAAGGAATTCAGCCTGCTGGCCCTGCTGCTGCGCCGCCAGGGACAGGTGCTGTCGCGCACGACCCTGGCCGAACAGGTCTGGGACATGAACTTCGACAGCGACACCAACGTGATCGACGTCGCCGTGCGGCGCCTGCGCGGCAAGCTGGACGATCCCTTCGACTCGAAACTGCTGCACACCGTGCGTGGCATGGGGTATGTGCTGGAATCGCGCGTCGCCCCGGGTGGCAGCCCCCGATGATCCGCCTGCGCGTGCGGTCCATGCAGGCGAGGCTGACGCTGCTGTTGGGCGCCATCGCGCTGCTGGTCTCAAGCCTTGCCGGGGCGACCCTCTTCTGGGCGCTCAAGCGCGAGGTCGAACGTCAGGAGATCACCGAAGTCAGCGGCAAGCTCGAACTCATCGACCACCTGATCGACATGCAGAACAGCGCCAGCGGCCTGCACGATCTGGCGGCCACCTTCGACCAGATGCGCGCGGGGCAGGGCCAGCTCGGCATCTGGATCGTCGACGCGCAAGGCAAGGCCGTCTATGGCGGCACGCCGCCCGAGACGCTGGCGTCGCCGGACGGTCGCCAGGTCCTGCTGGAAACGCCCGATGGCGGCCGCATGCGCGGCCTGCGCGTCGCCATGAACGATCGCATTCTGCCTGGCGCGCAGTTGACGGTGGCGGTCAGCACCCGGACCAGTTCGCAATTTCTTTACGCCTACGGCACGGCCCTCGCGCTGATCTGCGCGCTGTGGGTGGGCGCCACCGTCGTGCTGGCGGCCTGGGCCGTGCGGCGCAGCATGGCGCCGGCGCGCCGGCTGTCCGAACAGGCCGCGGGCATCCAGCCCGATAACCTGGCGCGCCGCCTCCCGCTGGAAGACACCGACCGCGAATTGCATGACCTGGTGCGCTCCTTCAACCGCACGCTGGACCGGCTGCAGGCGGCCTACCAGCAGATGGAGGGATTCAACGCCGACGTGGCGCACGAACTGCGCACGCCGCTGGCGACGCTCATCAATGGCACGCAGGTCATGCTGTCCGCGCCGCGCGACGCCGCCGAGCTGCGCGACGCGCTGGAATCCAATCTGGAGGAGCTGGAAGATCTGAAGACGCTGGTCAACGACATGCTGTTCCTTGCCCGGGCCGACCGAGGCGAACGCGCGGCCGATCTGGCTCCGGTGTCACTGGCCGCGGAAGCGCGGCGCGTTGCCGAATACTACGAAGCCACGCTGGAAGAACACGGCGTGCAGCTGCGCTGCGAGGGCGACGCCACCGTGGCCGCCAACCGGGGACTCGCGCGACGCGCGCTGGCCAACCTGATTTCCAATGCCATCAAGGCCACACCACCCGGCGGCGGGATCGTGGTGGCCTGCGCGCGCATCCCCGGCGGCGCGCGCATCGCGGTCCGCAACCCCGGGCCGCCCATCCCGCCCGCAGACCTGCCCCGCATCTTCGACCGCTTTTTCCGCGCCGGCCCGACGCGCGCCCCGCGCAGCGAAGGCCACGGCCTGGGTCTTGCCATCGTGCGCGCCATTGCGCTCATGCACGGCGGCGAGGCCGATGCAGTGTCAGACACCACCGGCACTGTCGTCGGCATCACGCTGATGGATCCGGCGGCAGGGCCGAACATTACAAAAACGTAATCTGCGCGACAGGATCGGGGCACCCCCGGTTTCTTAAAGTGCCATCACGCTCATTCCCTCTGCAAGGATTCTCGTGAAAGGCACTCTGCTACGCACTTCGTTCGCCGCCCTGGCGCTCATGCTGTCCGGCGCGGCGTTGGCCGCAGGCGACCACGCGCATGGCAGCCACGCGCAGCCCGCCGCCGCAGCGCCCATCGGCACACCGGGCGATCCGGCCCGCGTCACGCGCACGGTCGAGATCGACATGAACGACGCCATGCGCTTTTCGCCTGCCACCATCGACGTGAAGGCCGGCGAAACCGTCCGCCTGAACGTGCACAATTCCGGCAAGATCCGGCACGAGCTCGTACTGGGCACCGATGCCGACCTGCAGGCGCACTACGCCATGATGCTGAAAGATCCCGGCATGCGGCACGAGGAACCCAATGCCGTGTCGCTGGAAGCCGGCAAAAGCGGCCAGATCGTGTGGCGCTTCGACAAGGCGGGCACGGTGTCGTTTGGTTGCCTGGAGCCCGGCCACTATGCCGCGGGGATGAAGGGTTCCGTCTCGGTGCTGTGACATGACGGCGCCCTCATTCACGACCCGCCGCCGCTTCGTGCAGGGCCTGGCCACGGGCGGCGCACTGGCCGCGCTGGGCGGCTGGCGCCATGCGCTGGCCCGGCCCGCCACCGTGCCAACGGCCGAACTGCGCGGCACTGAATTCCATCTGCAGATCGGCGAGACGCCGGTGAACTTCACGGGGGCCGCGCGCGTGGCCACCACGGTCAACGGCAGCCTCCCCGCGCCACTGCTGCGCTGGCGCGAGGGCGATACGGTCACGCTGCATGTCACCAACCGCCTGCGCGAGCAGACGTCGATCCACTGGCACGGCATCCTGTTGCCCAGCAACATGGACGGCGTGCCGGGCCTGAGCTTTGCCGGCATCGATCCCGGCCAGACCTTCACGTACCGGTTCGATGTTCGCCAGAGCGGGACCTACTGGTATCACAGCCACTCGGGTTTCCAGGAGCAGACGGGCCTGTACGGCGCCATCGTCATCGAGCCGCGGCGCCGCGATCCCATCGCATCCGATCGCGACTACACGGTGCTGTTGTCGGACTGGACAGACGAAGACCCGATGCACGTGTTCACCAAGCTGAAGGTGATGCCCGACTACTACAACCGCATCCAACCCAGCGTGCAGGGCTTGTCGCAAGATGCCCGCGACCGCGGCTGGCATGCGGCGCTGGGCGAGCGCCTGATGTGGGAACGCATGCGCATGAACCCGACGGACCTGGCGGACGTGTCGGGCGCGACCTACACCTACCTCACCAATGGCGCCACGCCGGCCGCCAATTGGACCGGGCTTTTCACGCCAGGCGAGCGAGTGCGGCTGCGATTCATCAACGGCTCGGCGATGACGTACTTCGACGTTCGAATCCCGGGCCTGAAGATGACCGTCGTGGCCGCCGACGGACTGGACGTGCGGCCCGTGGACGTCGAGGAATTCCGCATCGGCGTCGCGGAAACCTATGACGTCATCGTCGAACCTCTGGAAGACCGCGCCTACACGATCTTTTCGCAGGCGATGGACCGCTCCGGCTACGCGCGGGCCACGCTTGCGCCCCGTCCGGGCATAGAGGGCGACGTGCCCGAGATGGATCGCGTGCAGGTGCTGGGCATGATGGACATGGGCATGGCGCATGACATGGGCGGATCGCAGGCCATGCAGGCCGGGCACGGCGATCATGGCGCCGGCGCGGACCAGGGCGGCATGGTCGAGGTCAGGCACCCCTACCCCGCCGAGCGCGGCGTGGGCAATTCCATGCTGCCTGACGTGGTGTCGACCCGCCTGGACGATCCCGGCCCCGGACTGCGCGACAACGGCCGCCGCGTGTTGACCTATGCGGACTTGCGGTCGGTGCGGGAGCCCGACGACAACCGCGCGCCCTCGCGCGAGATCGAGCTGCACCTGACGGGCAACATGGAGCGCTACATGTGGTCGTTCAACGGCGTGAAGTTCTCGGACGCGCGGCCCATCGTGCTGCGCCACGGCGAGCGCGTGCGCTTCGTGCTGGTCAACGACACGATGATGACGCATCCCATCCACCTGCACGGCCTGTGGAGCGACCTGGAGTCCCCAGATGGCGCATTCCAGGTCCGCAAGCACACGATCTCGCTGAACCCGGCGCAGCGCATCAGCTATCGCGTCAGCGCCGACACGCGTGGAAACTGGGCCTACCACTGCCATCTGCTGTATCACATGGAGGCCGGCATGTTCAGGGCGGTCGTGGTGGAGTAAATGATGAAGCCGATCAGTTTCCAGAAACACGCGCCGGCCCTTTGCGCAATCGCCCTTGCGCTGGCGCCCCCCCTGGCCGCGGCTCAAGCGGCGCAAATGGATCATGCCGGCATGACCGGGATGGACCACGGCTCGATGGACCACGGCCAGGCGCGGTCACCGGACAGCCCGGAAAGCCACCAGGGTATGGACCATGCAGATACGAACCATGACGCGCCCGCCGCAGACGCCCCGCCCGTCGGCAGCCTGCCCGCAAGTGATGGCGAAGGCCCGCGCGGCTACGACAGCTACGGCATCCATCCGCACATGATGGACAACGCGCCCACGTGGCAGGTGCTGTTCGACAAATTCGGCGGATCGCGCAATCGCGATGGGCGGAACGCGCTCGAATGGGATGGCCGCTTCTGGTTCGGCACCGCCACCGACCGCCTGCTCGTCAAGAGCGAGGGCGAGCGCGAAAGCGGCGGCGGGTCGGACGGCAAGGTCGAGGCCTTCTGGAGCCACGCCATCTCGCCATTCTGGGATCTGCAACTGGGTGCGCGCCGGGACATCGGCGCAGGCCCCAAGCGCAACTGGGCCGCGGTCGGCGTCGAAGGCTTGCTGCCCTACAACATCGAACTGACGGCCACTGCCTATGCAGGCCCGTCAGGCCGCAGCGGCCTGGCGCTGAAGGCTGAGTACGATCTGCTGCTGACCCAGCGCCTGATATTCACGCCCGAACTGCAAGCCAGCGTCTACGGCAAGAACGACCCGCAACGCGGCATCGGTTCCGGTCTGTCGCAGGGATCCCTGTCCCTGCGCCTGCGTTACGAGGTGACGCGCGAATTCGCTCCCTACGTTGGCGTATCCTTTGAACGGAAGTTCGGCCAGACGGCAAGCTATGCCTCGGACGCCGGCGAGAGCCGGTCGCAGGCAGCCGTCATCGCGGGCGTGCGGTTCTGGTTCTGACCGGCCCGCGCCAGAACATCCCCTTTATCCCCCGGAGCATCATGAACGTTTCCCGTCTTACGCGCCGCCTCGTCCTTGCCGCGGCCCTCAGCATCCCCGCGATTGCCGCCGCGCAGGTGCCCGTCAAAGTCGAAGTCTGGAAAACGCCCACCTGCGGCTGCTGTGAAGACTGGGTCAAACACATGCGCGACAACGGCTTTGAGGTCGTCACGCACGACGTCGACGACACCGGCCCCATCCGCCGCAACGCGGGCATGGCCAACTACGGTTCCTGCCACACCGCGATGGTGGATGGCTACGCGATCGAAGGCCACGTGCCGGCCAGCGACGTGCGCCGGCTGCTGCTCGAAAAGCCGGACGCGGCGGGTATTTCGGCCCCCGGCATGCCGCTGGGGTCCCCGGGCATGGACGGTCCGGAATATGGCGGGCGCAAGACGCCGCACGACGTGGTGCTGGTCGACAAGCGCGGCGGCGCCAAGGTTTTCCAGGCTTACCGCTGAGCCGCGCCTGAAACAATTCACCCACACCGTCTCAATGGCTACTCCTTGCACTGCAGCAAAAATGGTCCACAATAAATAATTGCGTTTCTCACCAACCCTTGGCAGTCATGGCACAAATCGTCCTGTTCGAGAACATCCACCCGAGCGCCCGCGCCGTCTTCGAGGCCGCCGGCTACACCGATATCGTCACGCATGCCGCGGCCCTGCCGCCGGCGCAATTGCACGACGCCCTGCGCGGCGTGCAAGTGGCGGGGATCCGTTCTCGCACGCACCTGGACGCCGCCCTGCTGTCCGGCAACCCCGATCTGCGCGTCGTCGGGTGCTTCTGCATCGGCACGAACCAGGTCGATCTGGACACCGCCATGCAGCGCGGCATCCCGGTCTTCAATGCGCCGTTCTCCAACACGCGTTCGGTCGCCGAACTGGTGCTGGGCGAGGCCATCCTGCTGCTGCGCCGGATTCCCGAAAAGAACGCCCGGGTCCATCAGGGCCATTGGGACAAAAGCGCCGCGGGCGCGTTTGAGACGCGCGGCAAGACGCTGGGCATCGTCGGCTACGGCAACATCGGCTCGCAGATCAGCACCCTGGCCGAAAGCCTGGGCATGCGCGTCATCTATCACGACGTCGAGGCCAAGCTGCCGCTGGGCAACGCCCGCCCCGCCGGCACGCTGAACGAACTGCTGGAACAGGCCGATGTCGTGACGCTGCACGTCCCCGGCGGCAAGTCCACCGAAAACATCATGAACGCCGAGACCATCGGCCGCATGCGCCGCGGCGCCATCCTGATCAACGCCTCGCGCGGCGCGGTCGTCGACATCGACGCGCTGCACGCGGCGCTGAAATCCGGCCACCTGGCCGGGGCCGCGCTGGACGTGTTCCCCACCGAGCCCAAGAGCGCCGACGAACCGCTGGCCAGCCCGCTGATCGGCATGCCCAACGTCATCCTCACCCCGCACATCGGCGGCAGCACGCAGGAATCCCAAGAGAACATCGGCCGCGAAGTCGCCGAAAAGCTCGTGCGCTTCCTGCAGGCCGGCACCACCAAGGGCGCGGTCAACTTCCCCGAGTTGCCGTTCCTGGAACAGGCCGGCGGCACGCGCATCCTGCACGTGCACCGCAACGCGCCTGGGGCGCTGGGCGCGCTGGACAACCTGATGGCACAACACGGCCTGAACATCGTCAGCCAGACCCTGCAGACGCGCGGCCAGATCGGCTACGTGATCACCGACGTGGAGGGCCAGGTCGACGACATCGTCATGACCGCCTTGCGCGATCACCCGATCACGGTCCGCTGCGACCGGCTGTAAAAGCAAAAGCCCCTTCGGGGGCTTTTTTGTTGAGCGACCGGCTGGCGTGGAATGGCGTCAAACCCCTGCCGAATCACCCGCCGCCCGATGCAGGCATTGCGCGATCTTTTCGCGGACGCTGCCCGGGTCGAACGGCAGGCGGCCGATGATGCCTATTTCGCGGTGAAACGCGTGTTCGTCCAGGGGCAGCAGCCGCAGCCCCGTCATGTCCAGACGCCGCAGCCGGGGCAGCAGCGCCACGCCCAGCCCGTGACGGACCATCCCCGCGATGGCCTCGATCTCGTCGAGCTCCACGGCCTCATGCACGGTGATCCGGTGCTTCTTCAGGAATACATCCACCACCCGCCCGCCGAACGAAGCGCGGTCGTAGCGGATGAAGGGCTGGGTCGCCAGCAATTCCCGCCAAGGCGCGACCGGCATGGATTCCGGTATGGCCAGCATCACCGGCTCGCTCATCAACGGCTGCCATCCCAGTTCGGGCGGCAAGGCGAACGGCGGGCGGATCAGCACGGCCAGGTCCACTTCGCCCGCGTCCACCTGACCCAGCAGCGACAGCGACACACCGGGCACGATGCGCACGCGCACATCGGGATAGACCGCGCGGAATTCGCCCACCGCGTGGACCAGCAGATCCTGCTGCACGGACGCAATCGCGCCGATGCGCAGCAGTCCGCTGACATGGGCGCCGCCGGCAGAGGCCGCCATGCGATCGGCCATGGCGACCAGCTCTTCGGCCTGGGGCAGCATCTCGCGGCCCTGCGCGTTCAGCAGGGCCGCGCGCGGACTGCGGTCAAAGAGCGCGACGCCCAGATACTCTTCCAGGCGCCGGATCTGGGCGCTGACGGCGGACTGCGTGAGTCCCAGTTGCGCCCCCGCCCCGGTGAAGGTGCCGTCCCGCGCCACGGCAATGAAGGTCTTGAATTCTTTGAGCACAATCAATTTTTTCGATGCTAAGACTCGAAAAATATCGTTTTGCTGTAAAAAAAACAATACTTAAACTACGTCCTGGTGCTAAAGCCGACGCGACTGCGGCGGCCGCCGGCCCCGAACGCTCATCTTTCCTTTGCCTGACCCGGAGCCTTGCATGTCCGCTCAAACCAACCTGCCGCCGTTCCACCTGGCCTTCCCCGTGCGGGACCTGGCCGAAGCCCGCGCCTTCTACGGCGAAAAGCTGGGCTGTCCGGAGGGGCGCAGCTCCTCCGAATGGATCGACTTCAATTTCTACGGCCACCAGATCGTGGCTCACCTGGCGCCCAGCGAGTGTGGCCACAAAGCCACCAGCGCGGTCGATTCGCACAATGTGCCCGTGCGCCATTTCGGCGCCGTGCTTTCCATGGAACAATGGGAAGCCATGGCCAAGCGCCTGACCGACGCCAAGACCGAGTTCGTGATCGAACCCTACATCCGCTTCAAGGGCGAGGTCGGCGAACAGGCCACCATGTTCTTCCTGGATCCGTCGGGCAACGCGCTGGAATTCAAGGCGTTCAAGAACATGGATTCGTTGTTCGCCAAGTAACCCGTCACTACAGGTTTCGTGCCGTTGAACGTAAATTCAGACCCGCTTTCTCCGGCCGAAACCCGCTGGCGCATCCTGCCCCAGGGTGACCGCTGCCTGATCATTTCCTTCGGCGAACACATCGACGCCGCCATCGGCCGCACGTGCCTGGCGGCGGCCCGCATGCTGCGCGACGCACGGCTGCCGGGCGTCACCGATGTGGTGCCCTCCTTCGTCGCCGTGGCCGTGCATTACCGGCCCGGCGGACAGGGCGAAGGCCCCACCTACGCCTCACTCTCCGAACACATCCAGGCTTTGCTGGCCGGCGGCATTCCGACCGGCGATGCGGGCGGACGCGAGGTCGACATCCCCGTCTGCTATGGCGGTGAACACGGTCCCGACCTGGCCGAGGTCGCCCGCGCGGCGCGCATTTCGCCCGACGCCGTCATCCAGTTGCACAGCGAACCGCGCAGCATGGTGTTCATGCTTGGATTTGCCCCCGGACATGCCTATCTGGGCGTGCACGACGAAAAACTGAACATTCCCCGCCGCCCCTCGCCGCGTACCGCCGTACCGCCGGGCGCCGTGGCCATCGCCAACCGCCAGACCGTGATCTACCCAAACCGGTTGCCGGGCGGCTGGAACATCATCGGCGCCACGCCGCTCGTCATGTTCGACCCGGCGCGCGAACCCGCCGCCCTGCTGCAGCCCGGTGACACCGTGCGCTTCGTGCCGATCGCGCCCGACGAATTCGACCGCATCCGGGGGAACCGGCCATGAGCGTGACGGTGATCAAGCCGGGCATGCTGTCCAGTTTCCAGGACCGCGGGCGCGACGGCTATCAGCATCAGGGCATTCCGGCGGCGGGCGCCATGGACGAGCGCGCCCACCGGCTTGCCAATGCCTTGGCGGGCAACGAAGGCGACCCGGCCACGCTGGAAATCACGCTGACCGGCCCTACGCTGCGTTTCGACGTGCCGGCCTGTTTCGCGCTGGCGGGCGCCGACCTGGGCGCCACGCTGAATGGCCAGGACATTCCCCTGCTGCGTCCGCTGATCGCGCGCGCTGGCGACGTGCTGGCCTTTGGCGCGAGGCCCGCCGTCGGCGTGCGCGCCTATCTGGCCGTGCATGGCGGGTTTGCGCTGACGCCCGTCATGGGCAGCGAAACCACGTACCTGCGCAGCGGGTTCGGAGGCTTTGAAGGACGAGCGCTAGCCAAGGGCGACGTCGTCCCCCTGCGCCGGCCGCTGCCGCCGGACCGCGATGCCGCCGCCTTGCAGAAGGCGCTGTGGGACGTGCGCGTCTATCTGCCCGCGACGCTGGGCAACAAGCAGCGCGAATTCATCCGCTTTTTGCCCGGCGTGCACTGGCCGGAGTTCTCGCAAAGCAGCCGCCGCGCGTTTGCGGAGTCGGATTTCCGCATCAGTCCGCAGTCGGACCGCATGGGTTACCGACTGGTCGGCCGCCCGCTCGCCATGAACCAGCCGCGGCAGATGCTGTCCGAAGCGGCCTGTTTCGGCACCGTGCAGGTGCCTTCGGGCGGCGAGGCCATCATCCTCATGGCCGACCGGCAGACCACCGGCGGCTATCCCAAGATTGCGCAGATCGCCACCGTGGATCTGCCCGCCCTGGCGCAGTCCGCGCCCGGCCAGACGCTGCGTTTCCAGCGGATCGAGCTGGAAGAAGCGCAGCGCCTGGACGGCGAGCGCGAGCGCGCGTTTGCCCAACTGCACGCCGCGCTTGAACCGCTGCGCGCGCTGCTGGCCTAGAAAGGAATTCGTTATGACCACCCGCATCGACCTCAATTGCGACATGGGCGAAAGCTATGGCGCCTGGACCATGGGCAACGACGCGGCAGTGCTGCAGTTCGTCAGCTCCGCCAACATTGCCTGTGGCTTTCACGGCGGCGACCCGGCCACCATGCGCAAGACCGTGGCCGCGGCATTGGCGCGAGGGGTGGCGCTGGGCGCCCACCCCAGCCTGCAGGACCTGGCGGGATTTGGCCGCCGCGTCATCCAGATCAGTCCGGACGAGGCCTATGACATCGTCGTGTACCAGATCGGCGCACTGGCCGGCGTGGCGGCCTCGCAGGGCGCGCGGCTGCATCACGTGAAGGCGCACGGCGCCCTCTACAACATGGCAGCCAAGGACGAACCGCTGGCAAAAGCCATCTGCCAGGCGGTCAAGGACGTGGACGCCTCGCTGATCCTGTACGGGCTGGCGGGCAGCAAACTGATCGATGCGGCGCGCGCCGTTGGGCTGTCGGCCGCCAATGAAGTCTTCGCGGACCGCTCCTACCAGAACGACGGTTCTCTTACCCCGCGCACGCGCGCAGGCGCCATGATCGAAGACGTGGATGTGGCCGTCGCGCAGGTGGTGCGGATGGTGCGGGAAGGGTTGGTGCGGTCGGTGGACGGCAAGGATGTGCCGGTGCAGGCCGACACGCTTTGCATCCATGGCGACCAGCCCAACGCGCTGGTCTTTGCCAATGGCATCCGCAGCGCGCTGGAGCAGGCGGGCATCGAGGTGCGCACGCCGCCCCGCGGCTAAGGCGGGCGCAATAGCTAGGCGTCCTCGAGCGATGCCTCGCGGTACGCCCGCACGATGTCGGGCAGCACCTGCACCACGTACTTGCGCGTCAACGCCGCGGCGTGGTCGAAATCCCGGACGCGCAGGGCCTGGATGACGCCTTCCGTATAGATCGGAATCCTGTTGGCCTCCAGTGACCTGCTGGCCAGCATGTGGCGCAACGGCTCGATCTGTTCGTACACCTTGCCGAGCATGCTGGTCAGCGGCGCATTGCCGGTAAAGCGCGCGGCGGCCAGGTAAAAATCGCGCGAGGCGGCAATGAAGCCGCGCCCATCGAAGCGGCCCATCGCGGCGACGATCGCCTCATGCTGTGTGGTCAGTTCGGCCACCAGCGCGCTCAGATCGGGCATCTCGGCGACCTGCCGGATGCAATAGGCTTCCAGCTCCGCGCGCAGCATGTACAGATGGCGGATCTGGGTTTCGGTGTAGAGGGTGACCCGGAACCCCTTGCGCTGGATGTGCGTCACCAGCCCGCTCAGTTCCAACAGACGCAGCGCTTCCCGGATGGGGCTGCGGCTGGTGCCGAAGCGCTGTTCCAGTTCCTGTTCCCGTAACGGCTGCCCGGGCCGGATAGTGCCGTTCACTATCAACTCACGAATCTGTTCCTGTAGGAAATACGGAATCGTGGCGGGCGCTTTGACGTCCAATCGGCTCCCCTTTTACTGCGTATGCAAGCTATGAGACCCAGACAAGATACTAGAAATCTATTGAAACAGAAATAGAAATAATGTTTCACACAATAGACACGGCATCGCATGGCCGTCTGCGGGCAGGGCGGGAAGGATGAATTTGACCGCCTGGCGCGGTCAGTCCCAGTCGTCGCGGTAGACGAATTTGGGCATTTGCCAGTTGAAGCGCAGGGCCATGAGGCGCATGGTCAGCCCCGCGGCCAGCGCGATGGGCACCGACGCGTTGGCCGACAGGCCGAGCGACATCGAGCCCAGATACAGTGCGCCGGTCACCAGCGACACGCTGGCGTAGAGTTCCTTGCGGAACAGCAGCGGCACCTCGTTGCACAGCACGTCGCGCAGCACCCCGCCGGCGCACCCGGTGATCATGCCGCTGATCAGCACGACGGTGATCGGCAACTGCATCATCTGCGCCACCTGGCAGCCGATGACCGTGAACGCCACCAGACCCAGCGCGTCAGCCAGCAGGAACACGCTGCGCAAGCGGCGCATGACCGGCGCGATCAGCGCGGTCAGGATCGCTGCCCCGCCCGTCATCCACAGGTACTCGGGATGCACGACCCAGGTCAGCGGATAGTGCCCCAGCAGCACGTCGCGCAGCGATCCGCCGCCCAGCGCCGTCACGCACGCGATGATGCAGACGCCCATCCAGTCCATGTCGCGCCGCCCCGCCGACAGTGCGGCCGTCATGGCTTCGGCAACGATGGCGACCAGGTACAGCGTGTGCAGCAGGGCGGGCGACAGATCGGTAAACATACGTGGGGGGGGTAGCTTGGGCAGGCCCCATTGTATTGAGCCTTGCCGGCGGGCGCGCCATTGCCTGCGCGCGCATCATCCCGTACCCTCAAACCTGCGTTGACAACGATCAACTCCGGTCTCGTTTCGCGGCGAGACAATGGAGACGTGCCCGACCGGGCGCTACTGGGCCAGGCAGCGCGGACGCGGGAGCCGCCCCTCTGGCCGTAACCGGGAGATTAGGTATGACCCAGCAAATTGGCCCCATCCTTCTGGCCACCGACCTGAGTGCGCGCGGCGACAGAGCCCTCGACCGCGCCCTGCAGTTGACCAAGGAACTGAACACCAAGCTGATCATGCTGCATGTCATGGAATCCCATGCCACGCCGCTCACCACCCCCGTCTGGCGCCGCCTGTCGCCGGACCACAAGGCCCTCGTCGAACGCGAACTCGCCGAAGACGTCGCCGCCGCCAACGTGCCGGCGGAAGTCGTGGTCACCAAGGGCGACCCCGTCGCCAGCATCATGGAAACCGCCGACGCGTATGGCTGCTCGCTGATCGTGGCCGGCATCGCCCGCCAGGAAACGCTGGGCCGCCTGCTGCTCGGCACCACGGTCGAAAAGCTGGCCCGCCAGGCGCGTCAGCCCGTGCTGGTGGTCAAGAACCGCCCCCGCCGGCCCTACCGCGACGTACTGGTCGCCACCGACTTCTCGGACGGTTCGCGCCAGGCGCTGCGCGCCGCGCTGCAACTGGTGCCCAATGCGGACATCACCTTGTTCAACGCGTATGAAGTGCCGTTCCAGAGCGTGAGCAAGCCGGACGACGGCGTCGTCGACAACCTGTATCGAACCGCCGAACAGTGCGCCGAGCGTTTCATCGCCGAAACGCCCGAACTTCCCAAGGGCCGCCCGACCAAGGTCGTGCTCGAAGCCGGCCAGCCCGAAACCGTGCTGTCCGACTACTCGTTCAACCACCGCTCCGACTTGGTCGTCACCGGCACCCACGGCCGCACCGGCATCCTGCGCACCGCCATCGGCAGCGTGGCCGAGCGGCTGCTGGAATCCCTGCCCAGCGACGTGCTGATCGTCCGGCTGAGCGGCGAAGAATAGGTTTTCGGCCAGCAAAAAGGCGGCGCTTGTGCGCCGCCTTTTTTTGCGATCGGTCGGCTACGACTCGCCCTGCTTTTCCATGGTCTCGATCGTGCCGCGCAGCTTGCGCAGCAGCACGAGTCCCGGCAGGGCAATGGCCACCGTCAGCAGGAAGAACCCGGGCCATCCCAGGTATTCGACCAGCGGCGGCGTCAACGGGCCGGCCAGATAGGTGCGGCCCACGGCCGACAGCGCCGACAGCAGCGCAAATTGTGTGGCGGAGAACCGCTGGTGGCACAGCGCCATCAGCAGACCCACGAATGACGCCGTGCCCAGGCCGCCGCACAGGTTCTCGATGCCCACGCCGGTTGCCATCAGCCACAGGTTTTTCGGGCTGACCGCGATCAGCCAGTACGCCAGATTCGACACTGCCTGCAAGAGGCCGAACGCCATCAGCGACCGGTACAGCCCCCAGCGCGCCATCAGCGACCCGCCCGCCAGCGCGCCAATGATGGTGGCCGCCAGCCCCAGCACCTTGTTCACGGTGCCGACCTCTGTCGGCGTGAACCCCGCGCCGCGGATCAGAAACGTGGTGGACAGGGCCCCGGCGAACGCGTCGCCCAGTTTGTACAGCACGATCAGCAGCAGCACTTCCATCGCGCCACGGCGCATGAAGAATTCGCGGAGCGGCTCATTCACCGCCTCGCGCAGGGTGCGCGGCGGACGCGCGATGTGCTCGGGCTCGGGCGCCCACAGCGTGGCCAGTGCGCATAGCAGCATCAGCCCGCCCATCACCATATAGGTGTTGCCCCACCCTATCCACTGATCCGCCATGATCAGCGCCAGACCGCCGGACGCGATCATGGCAAGCCGGTATCCCATGACCCGGATGGCCGCGCCCGCGCCGCGCTCGTCCTTGCGCAGCACGTCCGTGCAATAGGCGTCGAAGGCGATGTCCTGCGTGGCGGACAGAAAGGCAACCAGCACGGCCAGCACGGCCAGCGCCATCAGCGTGGACGACGGCGAAAGCGTGCCCATCGCCATGATGGCCACCGCCAGCAGCAGCTGCGTCACGAGCATCCAGCCACGGCGCCGGCCCAGCACAGGCGGCGCAAACCGGTCGACGAACGGCGCCCAGAGGAATTTGATGGTGTAGGCCGTGCCTACCAGGGTGAGGAAACCGATTTCCTGCAGCGGCACGCCTTCGACGGTGGCCCAGGCCTGCAAGGTGCCGCTGGTCAGGGCCAGCGGCAGCCCGCTGGCAAAGCCCAGCACCAGCAAGGGGGCAACGCGCGGGCTGGTGTAGACGTTGGATACAGCGGTGATGACGGTCTCCTGAAACTTGGCCAGCGGCGTCACGGGCGCCGGCCGCGGGCTTGCGGCATTTTAGGGCCTGTTGCCCCGCGCCGTCAGGAGGATGCGTGTCGGAATGTCAGGGGGATGATTGTCAGGGCGAAGCAAAGCGGTACACGGCCAGCGTGCTGCGCCAGCTGGGGAACGCCTTCACTTCCTTGCCTTCGTTGAAGGTGGCGCGTTCCAGGATGCGCAGGCCCACTTCGCCCGCAAGCTGTTCGAAATCGCGCAACGTGCACAGATGGATGTTCGGCGTGTTGTACCACTGGTACGGCATCTGCCCCGTCACGGGCATGCGGCCGCGCAGGATGGCCCAGCCGTGCGGCCAGTAGCCGAAGTTGGGAAACGACACCACGCCGTAGCGCGCCACGCGGGCCATTTCGCGCAGGATGTGCTCCGTGCGGTGCATGGACTGCAGCGTCTGCGACAGCACGACGGTGTCGAACTGCTTGTCGTCAAAGAGCGCCAGGCCGTCTTCCAGGTTCTGCTGGATGACCTCGACGCCGCGACGCACGCAGGCGATCACGCAGGTGTCGTCGAGTTCGACGCCGGCTCCCTTGACCTGGCGATGGTCGCGCAGGTGCGCCAGCAGCGCGCCGTCGCCGCACCCCAGGTCCAGGACGCGGCTGCCCGGCTCGATCCAGCCGGCAATGCGCGCCAGGTCGGGCCGCAGCGCGCTGTGGGCATAGCGGGGAGTCACGGAAGTCATTCGGAGCATCCTTCAATCGGGGCGGCGGCTTGCAGGCCCAGCTCGCGCGCGATGCGTTCGTAGTAGCCGCGCACCACCGCGTGATAGCGCGCGTCTTCCAGCAGGAAGGCGTCGTGGCCGTGCGGCGCGTCGATCTCGGCGTACGTGACGGGACTGGCGTTTTTCAGCAGCGCCCGCACGATCTCGCGCGACCGCTCCGGCGGGAAGCGCCAGTCGGTCGAAAACGACACCAGCAGGAAGTTCGACTTGGCAGGCGCCAGGGCGCGCGCCAGATCGCCGCCCGTGGTGCGAGCCGGATCAAAGTAGTCCAGCGCGCGCGTGATCAGCAGGTAGGTGTTGGCGTCGAAATAGCGCGTGAACTTCTCGCCCTGGTAACGCAGATACGACTCGACCTCGAACTCGACGTCGTAGCCGTAGCGGTACGCACCGTTCTCGGCGGGTGCGCGTTGGGCGCGGCCGAATTTTTCGGCCATGTCGTCGTCGGACAGGTACGTGATGTGGCCGATCATGCGCGCGACCGACAGGCCGCGGCGCGGCACGGTGTCCTGCGCGTAGTAGTCGCCGCCGTGGAAATCCGGGTCGGTGATGATGGCGCGGCGGGCCACTTCGTTAAAGCCGATGTTCTGCGCGGACAGGCGCGGCGTGCTGGCGATGACGATGCAGTTGGCCACGCGTTCGGGCAAGGTGATCGACCAGCTGAGCGCTTGCATGCCGCCCAGCGATCCGCCCATCACCGCCGCAAAGCGCTCGATGCCGAAGTGGTCCGCCACCCGCGCCTGCGCCCGCACCCAGTCTTCCACCGTCAGCACCGGGAACGCGGCGCCCCAGGGCTTGCCGGTCTCGGGGTTGATGCTGGCCGGCCCGGTCGAGCCGAAGCACGAGCCCAGGTTGTTCACGCCGATCACGAAGAAGAGATTGGTGTCCACCGGCTTGCCGGGACCCACCATGTTGTCCCACCAGCCCAGGTCGTTGGGGTTGTCCGCGGCTTGCCCAGCCACGTGGTGCGAGGCATTGAGCGCGTGGCAGATCAGCACGGCGTTCGTGCGCTGCGCATTGAGCGTGCCGTAGGTTTCGACGGCCAGTTCGTAGGACGCGAGCGATTGGCCGCTCAGCAGGGGCAGCGGTTCGTCGAAACGAATGAACGTGGGAGAGACAAGGCCGACCGAACCGGGATCAACGGTATCGGAAGTCGTGACGGTTGCGGGGACGAACCCGCTGGCCGAATCACCGGCCAAATGTTGGGCAGGAGTGGTCATACGGACCTCTTTAGCTGGATTTATTGGAAGGCGCCCGCAAGCGGATCAGGCAAATCGGCGCCGAAAATTGGGTAGTGCGGCAGGAATTCTAGCACTGCTACGTGCCGGCTTCCCAGGGCTCCTGTCCCAGATACTCGTAGCGTTCGGTGTTCACGCGGGACACGCGCCATTCCACCGGCTGGCGGTTGTAGGAGAACGCGATGCGGCGGATCTCCAGCAGCGCACTGCCCTCGGCCACGCCCAGGCAGCGCGCCTGCGTGCGTTCGGCCAGGCAAGTCCGCAGCCGCTCGTCGGTGGCGATGACGTTGACGCCAAACAGGTCCTGGTACAGCGCGTACAGCGTGCTGGTGCGCTCGCGCAGATGCGCTTCAGTCAGCCCCGGAAAGCGGGATTCGGGCAGGCACACCTCGTCGGCCATGACCACGTCGCTGTTGAGCGACAGCACATTCAGGAACTCGAACACATGGGCGCCCGCGGGCAGTTCCAGCTTTTCGCGTGCGACCGCCGAGGCCTTCACGCGCCGGAAGCGCAACAGCTCGGTGGTCGGATAGGACTTGCTGCCGTCCTGCCCGACGATGCGGAAAAACTTGAAGAAGTGATGGTTGCGCGTGTGCACCGCGACGTAGGTGCCGCGCCCCTGATGGCGCACCAGGATGTTCTCGGCGGCCAGTTCGTCGATGGCCTTGCGCAAGGTGCCGATCGATACGCCGAACCGTTCAGCCAGATGCTTTTCCGGAGGAATCGCGTCGCCCTGCTTCCACTCGCCTTGCGCCAGCGCGGCAAGCACGGCCTGCTTGACCTGTTCGTACAAGGGACTGCCCAGGGGCACAGTCGGTGACAGGCTGGTGTTCATGGGTGCATCGCAAAAATCAGGGACCTCCAGTGTAGCGGCGCGTCCGTCATTCGCTCAAGTCATGTAAGTCATCTATATGATTTAGTTGACTTTGAAAAAAGCCGGGCCTAAGATTTCCTGGCCGTTGTGATCCGCGCCGCGTGCAGCACCCGGGCGGCGCCCCTGACTCAGAGAGGAAGACAATGATTCACGCCGTATTGCACGATGCGAAGGACACGGTGGCGGTCGCCGTGGTGGAAGGCCTGACCGCCGGAACGGAGCTGAACGCCTGGATCATGGATGAGGACAAGATCATCCATGTACGCGCGTCGCAGGACATTCCCATCGGACACAAGGTGGCAATGAAGGACATGGCCGTGGGCGACACCGTCTTCAAGTACGGCGTCGACATCGGCCGCGTGGTGGCGCCCATCAAGGCCGGCCAGCACGCCCACGTGCACAACATCAAGACCAAGCGCTGGTAAGCGCCCGTCCATCGCACAGGAACCCACCATGTCCATCATCACTGCCCAGACCACCTTCCAAGGCTATCGCCGCGACAATGGCCGCGTCGGCGTGCGCAACCACGTCATCGTCCTGCCCGTGGACGACATCTCCAACGCCGCGGCCGAAGCCGTCGCCAACAATATCAAGGGCACCCTGGCCCTGCCTCATCCTTATGGCCGCCTGCAGTTCGGCGAGGATCTTGAACTGCACTTTCGCACGCTGATCGGCACCGGCTGTAACCCCAACGTCGCCGCCGTGGTCGTGATCGGCATCGAGGAAGGCTGGACCAAGCGCGTCGTCGACGGCATCGCCGCCACCGGCAAGCCCGTCATGGGCTTTTCCATCGAACTGCACGGCGACCACGACACGATCATGCGCGCGTCGCGCTGCGCCAAGGAATACGTGCATTACGCCACCGCACTCACGCGCAGCGAATGCCCCATCGCCGACCTGTGGGTCTCCACCAAGTGCGGCGAATCCGACACCACGTCCGGTTGCGGCGCCAATCCCACGGTGGGCAATGCGTTCGACAAGCTGTATGCGCTGGGCTCCACCCTGGTGTTCGGCGAAACGTCGGAGCTGACCGGCGGCGAACACATCGTCGCCGAACGCTGCGCCAACGACGCCGTGCGCGAGCGTTTCATGTTCATGTTCGACCGCTACCAGGCCATGATCGACCGCTGGAAGACCAGCGACCTGTCCGAATCCCAGCCCACCAAGGGCAACATCGCCGGCGGCCTGACCACCATCGAGGAAAAGGCGATGGGCAACATCCAGAAGATCGGCAAGCAATGCCGGGTGGATGGCGTCATCGACAAGGCCGAGATCCCCGATGGCCCCGGGCTGTGGTTCATGGACTCGTCCTCGGCCGCGGCGGAAATGGTCACGCTGTGCGCCGCCTCGGGCTACGCCGTGCACTTCTTCCCCACCGGCCAGGGCAACGTGATCGGCAACCCGATCCTGCCGGTCATCAAGATCTGCGCCAATCCGCGCACGGTGCGCACGATGTCCGAGCACATTGACGTGGACACCAGCGCCCTCCTGCAGCGCGAGATCGACCTGAACCAGGCCGGCGACAAGCTGCTGGAATGCATGCTGGCCACCGCCAACGGCCGTTGGACCGCGGCCGAGGCCCTGGGCCACCGCGAGTTCGTCCTCACGCGGATCTTCGAAAGCGCCTGACAGGCCTTTCCGGCGCCGGCGCGGTCAGGAGAACGCGCCGGCCGCCTTCGCGGCTTCATCGCAACATCAACGACAAGAACCTGCAGACCCGGGCGCAGTCCGCGGCAGCAAAGGCGTACGCATTCCTACCCGGGCGTTATCCCCAAGGAGGAAGACAGATGAGTAGCGAACCGCATTACCCCCTGCACGATGCGCAGCGCCGTCGCCTGCTGGGCGCCCTGGGCGCCGCCGGCCTCTGTGCGCTGGCCCCGTGGGAACGCGCGCTGGCGCAGAAAGGCGCGTGGCCCGAGCGTCCCATCAACTACGTGGTGCCTTTTCCGCCGGGCGGCCTGACCGACGTGGCCGCGCGCCAGGTGGGCAAGGCGTTGGCCGACGCCGAACGCTGGAACGTGGTGGTTGAAAACAAACCCGGGGGCAGCGCCAACATCGGCGCGGCGCATGTGTCGAACGCCGCGCCCGACGGCTACACCTGGCTGGCCATCACGCTGTCGCACGCGGCCAACGCCACGCTGTTCGCGGGCAAGGCCGGATATGACCTGACGCGCGACCTGACCCCGCTCGCCGGGCTGGCGTCGTCGCCGATCATGGTGGTCGTCAACGCCAAGAGCAACATCAAGACCATGGACGACCTGGCGCGCGCGGCCAAGGCCAAGCCGCTGTCGGCCGGTTCCAGCGGCAACGGCACCCCGCCGCACCTGACGCTGGCGCTGTATCAGAAGCTGACGGGTGTGCCGCTGATGCACGTGCCGTACAAGGGCGGCGCGCCGTCGCTCACGGACCTGATCGGCGGGCATCTGGACGTGGTGTTCTCCAACTACCCGGAATCGCTGGCGCACGTGAAGAACGGCTCGCTTCGCGCGCTGGCCATCACCACGCGCGAGCGCAGCAAGGACCTGCCCGACCTGCCCACCACGGCCGAAGCCGGCCTGCCGGACCTGATCGTCGAGAACTTCACGGGCGTGCTCGCGCCGGCCGGCACGCCACCTGAACTGGTCCAGCGCATCGGCGACGCCATCGTCAAGCAGGTCTCGCAGCCCGCCATGCAGCAGTCGTTGCTGCAACTGGGCTTCGTGCCGCAGCCGCGCGGCCCGAAAGAGTTCGGCGCGTACCTGAAGTCCGAGGTCGACCGCTGGGCCAAGATCATCCGCGACGCCAACATTCAGGTCGCCTGACGCGGCCAACCTGCCACCACGAAAAGGAGCCCGGCAGATGCGAGTTTTGATATCGGAGTTCATGGACGCGCCTGCCGTCCAGGCCCTGCAGCAGCGGTTCGACGTGCAGTACGCGCCCGAACTGGTCGAGCAGCGCGGCGCGCTGCTCGCCGCCGTCGCGGATGCCGACGCCCTCATCGTGCGCAACCGCACTCAGGTGAACGCGGAGGTGCTGGCCGCCGCGCCGCGCCTGGTTGCGGTGGGCCGGCTGGGCGTCGGGCTGGACAACATCGACCTGGCGGGATGCGAGACGCGCGGCATCAAGGTCATTCCCGCCACGGGCGCCAACGCCCGCGCCGTGGCCGAATACGTCGTCGGCACGATGTTGTCGCTGTTGCGCGGCGCCTATGGGTCCACCGCGGACGTGGCGGCCGGCGTGTGGCCCCGCAATGCGCTGTCGCAGGGGCTGGAAGCGCACGGCCGCACGTTGGGCGTGGTGGGATTCGGCGGCATCGGCCGCCTGGCCGCCCAGCTTGCGCGCGGGCTGGGCATGCGCATCGTGGGCAGCGACGCCGCCCTGCCGCCCGACCATCCCGCGTGGCAGGAAGCGGGCGCAGAATCGCTGTCACTGGACGATCTGCTTGCCCGGGCGGACGTCGTGACGCTGCACCTGCCGCTCACGCCCCAGACCCGGCATCTGCTGGACGCCGCGCGCATCGAACGCATGCGCGCCGGCGCCATCCTCATCAACACATCCCGTGGCGGCATCGTGGACGAAGCCGCGCTGGCGGCGGCGTTGCGGGCCGGGCGGTTGCGCGGCGCGGCGCTGGATGTCTTCGAGCAGGAACCGCTGCCCGCGGGCAGTGCGCTGGCCGACGCGCCGAACCTGATCCTGACACCGCACATCGCGGGGCTCACGCAAGAGGCCAACACGCGCGTTTCCGACATGGTGGCCGCCGGTGTGACAATGGCGCTTGACGCCCGCGCACGCTGACGAGGCGCGGCGCGCCTCACACGACAGGAAGGATATGGCTCACATCTATCTGGACGAACTTCAACACCTGGCCGCGGCCGGTCTTGCCGCCGCCGGCGCCAACCCGGTCATGGCCGACAGCACCGCCCGCGCACTGGTCTTCGCGGAAAGCCAGGGGCTCAGCTCTCACGGTCTGTCGCGCGTGCCGTTCTACGCCGGTCATCTGCGCACCGGTCGCGCCATCGGCTCGGCCGTGCCGCGCCTGGTGAACGAACGCGGCGGCGCAGCGCTGATCGATGCCGGTTCGGGCCTGGCGTTTCCCGCCTGCGCGATGGCGGTCGAACAGGCCACGGCCCGCGCCCGCGAGCATGGCGTTGCGTTCGTGGGCGTGGCCAACAGCCATCACTTTGGCGAAGCGGCCTACCACCTGGAAGCCCTGGCGGACGCCGGCATGGTGGGGCTGGCGCTGAGCAACTCGCCTGCCGCCATGCCCGCCTGGGGCGGCAAGCGTCCGCTGTTCGGCACCAACCCCGTCGCGGCGATCTTCCCGCGCCGCGGCGGCGCGCGGCTGGTCATCGACCTGTCGCTGTCGCAGGTGGCGCGCGGCAAGCTCATGATCGCCGCGCGCGACAACCAGCCCATTCCGCTGGGCTGGGCGCTGGACGCCGAGGGCCAGCCCACCACCGACCCCAAGGCGGGACTGGCCGGCAGCATGCTGCCCGCGGGCGGCGTCAAGGGCGCCATGCTGGCGCTCATTGTCGAACTCATGGCCTGCGCGCTGACCGGCGCGCGCTTCGGCTACGAGAACGAGTCGTTCTTTGTGGATGAAGGCGGCCCGGCGCGGCTGGGGCAGGCCTTCATGGCGATCGATCCCAACGCGCTGGCGGGTAACGATGTCTACCTGGAACGCGTGGAAACGCTGGTCGACGCCATGCTCGAAGACGAAGGCGTGCGCCTGCCGGGCGACCGCCGCCGTAAGCTGCGCGACGAGGCGGTCAAGCACGGCCTGGATCTGCCGGATGCGTTGATGACGCAGTTGCGCACGCTGGCGGGTGCAGGCTGAACCGCGCGGCCTGACCGCGCGATTTGACTGCCGGGCTTGGCTGCCGGGTTTGACTGCGGGACTTGACCCCGCCGCCCGGCGCCCCTACTGCCCGTGGGAGAACCACAGCATCAGCGGCGCCAGCAGCAGAAACACGACGGTGGACACCAGCACGGCGCCCGCCGCGGTGTCGCCCAGCGGCGTGTAGCGCCGCGCGTACATGTAGCTGACCACCGCGCACGGCATGGCCATCTGCAGCGTCAGCGCACCGGCCAGCACCGGCTCCAGGTCCATCGCCCACACCACGGCCAGCCCGGTCAACAGACCCGCCACCAGGCGGATCGCACCAACCTTGGCGCCGTCGCGCATGCCGTTCGACGGAATCAGCGCCAGCGCATGGCCCAGGCTCAGCAGCATCAGCGGCACCGTCACCGCGCCCAGCATGCGCGCCGTCTCGATGATCCACGCGGGCACCGGCACGTCCAGCAGACGCAGCGCCACCGCCACCAAGGACGCCAGCAGGATCGGGCTCTTCCAGCTTCCCTTGGTGTTGACGCCGGGCAGCATGCGCACTGCGATGGTGTGCATAACGAATGAACTCACCGCAAAAAAAGCCACCGCCACCGACAGGCCCGCGTCGCCGAACGCCAGTTGCGAAATAGGCAGGCCCAGGTTGCCGGCATTGGGCTGGAACGCCGTGGGTAGAAGGCTCAGCACAGGCAGCTTCCAGGCCTTGAGCAGCGCCGCGCAAATCAACGCGCATAGCAGCAGGGCGATAAGGGTTGCTGCAGCCACGTCGGCCAGCGCGCGGTTGTCCAGGTGGGTGGTGACGAAGGTATGGAACACCAGCGCGGGCGTGGTGACGGAGGTGACCAGCGTGGTGATGAAGTTGCCGCCGAAGGGAAGATCGCGCTTGCCCCAGTAGAGCCCGATTCCCACGCAGAAGAGCAGGGGCATCATCAGCACAATGGCTGACAGGTAGAACTGCGCGATGGCCAACATGGACTATTCCGTCAGAGATAAAAAGATTGATGCGTCACGGCATCATTGCTTGCCCCGGCCGGGGCGGTCGCCGCAGCATGGGGACATTGTTCACAAATGGACCATCCCGTCCTCGCCGCCATGTCCGCCACACCGATGCGCATTCCTGCCCACTCATCGCGTTGCGCCGTCCGCAGCGCCATTCCACCCGCCGGCCTGCATCTGGCAGACCGGCAGGCAGCTTGCCTGCCGTTATCGGACAGACAGGCCGCGTGCCTGCGGTGGTCCGCCGCGGGCAAAACCAGCTGGGAAACCGCCCGCATATTGGGCGTCAGCGAAAGCACCGTGAATTTCCACCTGCGCAACGCCTGCAGCCGCCTCGGCGTGCGGGGCCGGCGCGCGGCCGTGGTGGCGGCGCTGCGGCTGGGCCTGCTCGAGTTCAAGGCTTGATGACGACGGACCGCAGGAATTCGCGCGCGCGCTCGGCGGGCAGGCTTTCCTCGGTGCCGGCGGCCACGGCCTCGATCAGCATCGTGTCCGTCACCCACACCTTGGCCTGCAGCCATCCGGGCTTGCCCACCGCCTTGCCGCGCACCTCGATTTCCTGGCCATAAGGCGGCCATTCGTTGGGCGGCGGCGCCTGCATGTTGGTGTAGAGCGACCGCATCAGCGCCACGCCCAGCGCCTGCCGGGCCGCGGGGCTGGCCGCGATCTCCGGTGGCAGGGGCGCCGACCCCACGGCAAACACCGCTTCGCCGACGGTCGCGCTGGCCATCGTGAACTTCAACGCATGCGTGTCCAGCTTCAGATCGCGGGTTTCCGTCGACACCCGGGCGGGGAACGCGGCGCGGACGTGGCCGTCCGCCACATCCATCTCGCGCCAGTTGTAACTGGGCGAGCAAGCCGCCAACGCCAACGTCAGCGTCAAAAAAACGCCCGCTTTCTTGAACATGAAACGAAACAGCGATGAAATCGTCATTACCCGAGGACTCCAGGGTCCCGTCATTTCGAGGAATCCAGAAATTGTCGCCGATTTCCATGGCGCCCGCGCCCGATGGCACGTTGCTCGCCAATTATTGCTGGCCCGCCGCGCCAAACGTCCCGCCTCCGATAGCGGGCGACGGAGGCCGGCTATCCGATGACGGGCTATCCGATGACGGGCACTCCGGTGACGCGCAGGCCGCAGACGGGCTGCCGGCAGCCCGGCCCAGCATCTATCTGCTGCACGGCCTGAGCGAGCACGCCGGACGCTATGACCGGCTGGCGCGCTGGCTGACCGCCCGGGGCTGGACGGTGGGCGCGCACGATCACCGCGGTCACGGCCGCTCCGGCGGACACCCCGCCACCCTGCGTGACCAGGAAGACCTGGTCACCGATGCCGTGGACCGGCTGCAGGACTGGACACAGGCCTGCGGCCGTCCGCCCATTCTGCTGGGTCACAGCCTGGGCGCCCTGGTCGCCGTGCGCATCGCCCAGCGCCGGCTGGCCGACCTGGACGGGCTGGTGCTCAGCTCCCCGCCCTTTGCCGTCAATGTCCCGCAATGGGTGCGCCGCACCCTGACATGGATGTCTCTGCATGCCCCCGACCTGCGCGTCCCGCACGGCCTGGCGCCCGCCCGCATTTCCCACGACCGGGCCGTCGTAAAGGCCTACCGCGCCGATCCCCTGGTGCGGCGCCGCATGACCGGCCGGCTGGCGCGCTTTGTGGACGAAGCCGGCCAGCAGGCGCTGCGCGAAGCCAGCCTGCTGCCCTGCCGCACGCTGCTGATGGTGGCCGGCGACGACTCCATCGTGGCGGCCGAAGGCAGCCGCCAGTTCGCCCAGCGGGCGCCTGCTGAATTGCTCACCCTGCGCTGGTACGACACCGCGTGGCACGAGATCTTCAACGAAACCGCCCCCATTGCCGATCCCGTCTATGCTGACCTGGATGAATGGCTGGCGCGCACCGCCCAGGCATTGTCCCTGTCCCCAGTACTGGTTCCCTCAGCACAGGAGGCCAGCACCCCGTAAAATCCGGCGACAGCCCCCAACGAGAACAATCCGTGACCGATACTGCCGCCAACCGCCTCGCCCGCCTAGAGGCCAACCGCTCGATGCTGACCCAGACCCTGCGGGGCATCGAGAAAGAAGGCCTGCGCGTGGACGAACAGGGCATCCTGGCCCGCACGCCGCACCCCGCCGGGCTGGGCTCGGCGCTGACCAACGAACACGTCACCACCGATTATTCCGAGTCGCTGCTCGAGCTCATCACGGGCACGCACGACAACGTGGACGCGCTCCTGGCCGAGCTTGCCGACACGCACCGCCACGTCTACACCGTGCTGGACCATGAACTGATCTGGAATCAGTCCATGCCGGCCACGCTGCCGCCCGAACCTGAAATCCCCATTGCCTGGTACGGCACGTCCAACACGGGCATGCTCAAGCACGTCTACCGCCGCGGTCTGGCCGAACGCTACGGCAAGACGATGCAATGCATCGCCGGCGTGCACTACAACTTTTCCCTGCCCGAAGCCCTGTGGTCCGTGCTCGACACGCAGCCCGGCTCCGACCAGGACCGCCGCTCGCGCGGGTACATCGGCCTGATCCGCAACTTCACGCGGTATTCGTGGCTGCTGATGTACCTGTTCGGCTCGGCGCCCGCGCTGGCCAGCGGCTTCCTGCAAGGCCAGGACCACGCGCTGGACAAGCTGGGCGACCACACCCTTTACCTGCCCTACGCCACCAGCCTGCGCATGAGCGACCTGGGCTACCAGAACAAGGCGCAGTCGCAGCTCAAGCTCTGCTACAACGACCTGGACACCTTCCTCGGCCGCCTGTACGGCGCCGTGACGCAGCCCTGGCCCGACTATCAAAAGATCGGCACCCACCGCGACGGCGAATGGATCCAGCTCAACACCAACGTGCTGCAGATCGAAAACGAGTACTACTCCAGCATCCGCCCCAAGCGCGCCACGGGCCGCTGCGAACGCCCCATCACGGCGCTGGCCGAACGCGGCGTGCAGTACGTTGAAGTGCGCTGCCTGGACATCGATCCGTATTCGCCGGTCGGCATCGACGCCACCACCGCCCGTTTCGTCGACGCCTTCCTGCTGTTCTGCACGGCCTCGGACAGCCCGTTCTTCCCCGCCAACGGTTACTGTCAGCGCAGTGCCGACAACTTCTCGGTCGTCGTCAAGGAAGGCCGCAAACCGGGCCTCACGCTGGACCGCGACGGCCAGACCATCGGCCTGGCGCAATGGGGCCACGAACTGCTGGATCAGATCGCGCCGTACGCGGCGCTGTACGACAGCGCCATGGGCGGCACCGCCTACGCGGATGCGCTGGCGGCGCAACGCGCCAAGCTTGACCAGCCCGACACCACGCCCTCGGCGCGCCTCTTGGCCGAACTGAAGGACAGCGGCCTGTCGTTCCACGATTACTCGCTGGCGCTGAGCCGCAAGCATGCGGATGCGCTGCGCGCGCAGCCGCTGCCGGCCGACGTGGCCACGGCCTATCAGCAAGCCGCCGAAGCGTCCGCCGCCGAACAGCTCCGCCTGGAACAGTCGGACACTGAAGACTTCGATACCTACGTGAGCCGCTATCACGCCGCGCTCAAGGCGCCGCGCAAATAAGGCGTATCGTTAGGGATTGGTCCGCGCCGCGCCCCTGCGGGGTGCGCGCGTGGGCCTTACCAGTCACATCAGGAGGTTTTATCCATGCGCCGCACCGCAAAATTTCTGCTGGCCCTGGCGGTCAGCGTAGCGGGCATTGCCCACGCCGCGCCGCCGCCCATGCAGACCGTCGAATCCGTCGACCTGAAACGCTACGTGGGGATGTGGTACGAAATCGCCAACTTCCCCATGTTCTTCCAGCGCAATTGCGTGGGAGACACCACGGCCGAATACACCGCGCATCCGGACGGCACCATCGGCGTGAACAACCGCTGCCGCACCAAGGACGGGGATATCGATTCGGCGTCGGGCACCGCCACGGTGGTCGAAGGCAGCAACAACGCCAAGCTCGAAGTCACGTTCTTCAAGCCATTCAAGGGCGATTACTGGGTGATCGGTCTGGATCCCGAATACCGCTGGTCCGTCGTCGGCACGCCCGATCGCAAGTACCTGTGGATCCTGTCGCGCTCACCCAAGCTGCCCAAGGAAGAACTGGACAAGGCGCTGGCCGCCGCCACGGCGCAGGGCTATCAGCTCGATGAGCTGCGCTACACGCCGCAGAAGTAAGCGCCCCCCTCAGCCCGCGGCGTAGTCGCGGGCCAGCCTGACCACCGTCACGCCGGGCTTCAACTGCCGCAGCGACGGCATGATCAGCGTGCAGTTGTCGTAGGGCGTCACCACCGGCTGCTCGTCGGCCCAGCCGATGAGCGATCCGGCCTTTTCAAACGTTTCCAGCCCCGACCAGGGGCCGGCAAACCGCACATTCATCGACGGCGCCACCACGGCGTCCGTCACTTCCAGCACGCGTTGCGCCGCCGGATCCGGCAGCAGCCAGCCTTCGGGCAGGTCCGGCGCGTCAATCACGCCCGATTCCACCAGCATCCGCGCCACCATGTCGTGCGCCACATCGCGCGACGACAGGTCGCCATGAAAGCCGCATTCGATCAGCAGGGCGCAGGCGTCGTCGCGAGCAGGGTCGCCAAAGTGTTCAAAGTCGCGCATGCGCACGCCGTCCTTGTGGCCGGCGTCCACGATGACGTGCTGCGGCGCCTTCAGGCGGCGCGCCAGCGCGATATTGCGCGGCAGCACGCCCGTCAGCAGCAGCGGCGCCCCCGGCTCGTGCATCGAATGCAGGTCCAGCAGCCAGTCGGCACGCCGCACCCACGGGCGCAGCGCCGCGCCGCGCTGGCGGTCCGGCGACGTGGGATTGTCCAGGCGCTCGGCGCTCCAGACGCGGTTCATGTCTTCCTGCACGAAACGCGACGCATCGTGGTTTGCGTGATCGAAGCGGTCGAACGCGTCCAGGTTGCAGAAGGCCAGCGTCAGGCTGCCGCGGCGCGGGCGCAGACCCGAAGCCAGCAGGTCCTTCAGCGCCCAGGCGCCGCACAACTCGTTGCCATGCACGAGCGCGCTCACCATGAGCGCCCGTCCCGGCACGCCCGAATCAAAGTGCCACACGCCCAGCGTGTCGGTATTGCCCGCGCGCTCGGCGGCGATGTCGGGAACGGGGAGCTTGAATTCCATGGTGATATCCGCTTGATGCCTGGTCTTTCGATGGTGTGATGCGTCGCGCGCAGCCTTATTGCGCTTCGATCTTGGCGGCCTTGACCAGCGCGCCGTACTTCTTGGTTTCTTCAGCCTGGAACGCCACCGGGTCCACGCCCGGCTTGGCCACTTCGCCGCCGGCGTCCTGCATCTTGGCGCGGAACTGGTCCGACTTCAGCGTTTCATCCAGCACGGTGCGCAGCTTGGTCACCACCGGCTCGGGCAGGCCGGCCGGGCCGTACAACGCAAACCACAGGTTGATGTCCACGGACTCAAAGCCCTTGGTGGCGGCCAGCGGCGCGATCTCGGGCGCGGCGGGCGAACGCTTGTTCTCGGTCAGGCCCAGCGCGACGATGTTGCCGCTACGCACCTGCGGCAGCCCGGAGGACAGCACCAGCATGCCGTAGTCCAGCTGACCGCTCATCAGGTCGGTCACCAAAGGCGACACGCCGCGGTAAGGGACGTGCTCGGCGCGGGTGCCGGTGGCCTGGTTGATCATCTCGCCGGCCAGGTGCAGCGTCGTGCCCACGCCCGACGAGCCGTAGTTGAACGTGCCGGGCGCGGCGCCCTTCAGCTTTTCCAGATAGTCGGCGGCGGTCTTCACGCCCGAGTTCTTGCTCGCGGCCAGCAGCATCGGCTGCGAGGCCACGATGCCCAGCGCCGTGAAATCCTTGGCGCTGTCGTATTTGACGGCGGTGTTGATCATGCGGGCGATCACCATTTCGTTGGTGGAGCCCAAAAAGATGGTGTAGCCGTCCGGCGCGGCGCGCGCCACACGTTGCGCGCCGATCGTGCCGCCGGCGCCACCCACGTTCTCGACCACAACGGTCTGGCCCAGGCGCTTGCCCAGTTCCTCGCCCAAGAGGCGCGCGGTCAGATCCAGGCTGCCGCCTGCGGGGTAACCGACGATCAGCGAAATGCTGCGGGACGGATAATCGGCCGCGCTCGCGGCAGGGGCCGCGGCAAGCGCCGAGGCGGCACACAACGAGACTAGCGCCGCACGCAGCGGCTTCAAGATGGACTTCATGACTTTCTCCCTGGGGTGCTGTGGGTGGACGGCGGAGCCGTCTCATTTGATTTCGGGAGCTATTTTCGAGCGCGGCCCAGGGCCAGTCCGTGCCAAAGCGGCACATCGTTGTGCTGATCGGGATTCTGGCGGCGAGATATGGTCGCTGAAACTCCAGGTGCTAAGCAGCAGGCGTTGAACTTCAGGCGCTGGAATCCGGACCCGAGGCCAGACCTGAATTCACGCCTTGCGATTCGCCGTCGCTTCCCAGGCGGCTTCGGCCAGGTCGGTCAGCCGCGCGCGCGGGCGGTACAGGCGGACTTCGAATGCGATCTCGTCGCTGCGCCCGCCCAACTCAGCCAGCGCGCCGCGCCGGCAGTCGGCCGCCACCATGGACCACGGCAGCCAAGCCACCCCCACACCCTTGGCGACCGCGCCATGCGCCGCGTCCAGCGAATCGCTGCGCACAAACGGCGTCAGCGCATACGGCGTGGCCTCAAGCCGATCCCCCACGATGCGCTCCATTGCCAGCCCGCCGGTGTACGTGATGAGCGGCACGGGCGCCCCGCCCTCCTGCAGCAGAAAACGCGGCCGGCCCCGGGTATCCATCTGGCTGACCGGCACCAGCTTGTCCGTCGCCAGCGTCATATACCGGTAGCGCGAAGGGCTGAGCGGCACGGACAGCGCCGGATGCTCGTAGCAGCACAACAGGTCGACCTTGCCCTGTTCCAGCCGCACCACCAGGTCCTGCGCCTTGCCGGTGGACAGCTCCACCTGCGTGCCGTCCGTCAGCACGCGTGGCGTGCGGTGCCGCAGCCGCGCAATCCAGTCCGCCACCAGCGTGCGCGCCAGGCTGCGGCCCGTGGCGATGCGCAGCACGGCCTCGCCGCCCGCGCCCGAACTACGGATGCGATGGCGCACCAGCCCCATCTGCTCGACGACCTGCGTCGCCGTCTTGAGCAGCGTCTCGCCTTCGGGCGTCAGCGTCACCGGCAGGCGCTGGCGTTCCACCAGCGGTGTGCCGGCCCACGTCTCCAGCGCACGGATGCGCCGCCCGAAAGCGGGATGCGTGACGTGCCGCAGCTCGGCCGCACGCACGAAGCTGCCGGTCTGCGCCAGCGCAATCAGATCTTCGAGGAGTTTCAGGTCTGCCATGGACGACAAGCTTACGGCATCGCGCGTGCTAGGCCGCCGCTTGTCCCTCGGGCAGGGACAGGATGCGCGCGATGACCTGCGCCGTCTCGCGGTAGTGCGCCGCCAGCAGCGCCACCGCGCGATCGGCATCGCGCGACACCGCCGCATCCAGCAGCGCGCGATGCTCGTCGTCAACATCGCGTTCAGGGCCGTACGCCATGGCTTGCGCGCGCGCCGGCCGGCGGTAGCGTTCGGTCTGCGCGTACAACTGCGCGGACAGGTCCAGCAGCCAGGGCGAGCGGCAGGCGCCGATCAGCGCCTGATGAAAATCCTGGTGACGCGCTTCCAGTGCGTCCTCGCGGTCCGGGTCCAGTCCCGGCGCGGCGTCCGCCCGCCGCGCGGCCAGCGCCAATGCGTGAAACGCCCCAACCAGCCGCGCCTCCCAGGCGTCGTCGGCATTGGCCAGCGACCGGCGCAGCGCGTCGCAATCGATCAGGATGCGGGTCTCGCAGGCATCGCGCATTTCGTCCACGGATAGCGGCGCGATGCGAAACCCGCGCGACGTCGTGGTGAGCACCATGCGTTCGCTGCGCAACCGGTTCAGCGCCTCGCGGATCGGTGAAAAGCTGCCGCCATAGCGCTGGCGCAGCAATTCCAGCCGCAGCGACTGGCCCGGCGCAAACGCGCCGCGCATGATGTCGCGGCGCAGTTGCCGGTAGATCTGTTCGGACAGCGTGATGTCTTCGATCTCGGCGCCGCCGTTTGCCGCCGCATCCTCACGCGGGGCCTTGATTTTGGGTTTCAAGCGCGGCGCTCCTAGACGGCCACCACCGGGTGGCGCAGCGTGCCGATGCCTTCCACGCAGGCCACGACCACGTCGCCCGGCCACAGGAACTCCTGCGGCTTGCGGCCGGCGCCCACGCCCTCCGGCGTGCCGGTGGCAATGATGTCGCCCGGCTCCAGCGTGATGCCCGCGCTGATGTCGGAGATCAGGAACGGCACCTTGAACAACATGTGGCGCGTGTTCGAGCCCTGCTTCTTTTCGCCGTTGACCGTCAGCCACAGGTCCAGCACCTGCGGATCGGGAATTTCGTCGGCGGTCACGATGCACGGGCCGAACGGCGCATAGGTGTCCTGCCCCTTGGAATAGATCCATTGCCCTGCGCGGCGGCAATCGCGCGCGCTCATGTCCAGCATCACGCTGTACCCGAACACATACGACAGCGCATCGGCCTCGGCAACGCGCGACGCGCGGCGTCCGATGATCACCGCCAGCTCGACTTCCCAGTCCAGTTGCTGCGTGATCTTCGCGTTGTGCTCGATGGCGTCGCCCGGTCCGATCACCGTCGTGGGCGGCTTGGAGAAGATGACGGGCTGCTTGGGCAGGTCGGCCGACGTGTCCAGCGTGCGGCTGGACTCGGCCACGTGTTCCACGTAGTTCAAGCCGATGCCGAAGATGTTCTTGCGCGGACGCGGGATGGGCGCCAGCAGCTTCACGTTCTCCTGCGGCACCGCGCTGCCCACCGGCCAGTTGCCACGGAACGTGTCCAAGAGACGCGTCGCCTGCGCGACTGCCACCGGCCCCAGATCGATGAATTCCAACATGTCGTCGGGCAGGTCGACCCCGCCTTCCTGACCCAGCAGGAACAGGTCGATCACGTAGCCGTCGACAAGCGCGCCCAGGCGGGCGGCGGCGGTGGGATGAGCGCGAAAGGTCACCAGGCGCATCGGGAACTCCAGAAGGTCAAAGGTTGATGGAACCGGCCGCCGCGGCGCGGCGGTTTGCGTTCAGAAACTAGATCAGCTGCTGATGGCCGCTGTTGTCCTGCACCGCTTCCTCGCGATACAGGGCCAGCGAGCGCATGACGGGCAGATCGTTGAAACAGAAGAGGCATGCGTCGTCGTTGGACGACAGGTTGGCGTGTTCGTGGATGGCCCAGGACGGCACGCAGAAGATGTCGCGTTCGGTCCAGTCATAGCGCTTGCCGTCGATGACGGAAAAACCGCTGCCCTTGGCCACCTGGTAGATGAAGCTGCCGGTATGCCGGTGCGCCTTTGTGTGCTCGCTGGGACGCAGCAGCTGCATGCTGGCGCCAATTGTCGGCATCACGGGGCCGCCCGTCGCCGGATTGACGTATTCCAGCAGGATGCCGTCGTAGGGACTGCCCGCGGTGGTGCGCGCGTAGCGGCGCAACGCCTCGTACGTAGGCTCCCATTCGTACTTGAAGAGCGGGGAATACGGCTTGGTCCAGCCGGACACCTGCGGCCGCAGCGCCACGCCGCCCCACGCGCCGCTGGTGTCGTCCACCGGGTGCGTGACGGTCTGGTTCAGGTCTGGATGCACGGCATAAAAGCCCGCTTCCAGCGCATTGACCAGCGGGATGTCCAAGCCGTCCTGCCAGATGCAGGTGGTGCCGTCCTCGGCCACGCCGTGCTCGTGCCAGGTGCCGTTCGGCGTCAGCACGAAATCATTCGCCCCCAGCGTCATCTTGTGGCCGTCCACCACCGTGAACGCGCCCTGTCCTTCCATGATGAAGCGCAGCGCCGAATGCGTGTGCGCGTGCGCGGACGCCAGCTCACCCGGCCGCATCACCTGCAGCCCGGAATACAGCCAGCCCACCGCGGCCGCCACGTCGCGCCGGCCGGGATTGTTCAGGTAGATGACGCGGCGGCCCGCCTCTTCGGGGGACACCAGTTCGGCGGACCGCAGCACGTGACCGCGCAGGTCCTGGTAGCGCCAGACCACGGGCACGGACGCCGACCGCGGCGCCCACGGCTCGATCTTGTTCGCCACCGTCCACAGCGCGCCGGTCTCCAGCCGCGCCAGCTCCTGGTAATAGGCCACCCGCTCCGGCGAGTCGGCCACATTGGCGCGGCCCGCGGTGTCTTCGCGGTAGGCGTCGTAGCGGTTCGCTTCCATTCCGTGCCCCTGGTTTTATAAAACGCCGAGGATTTTCGAAAATACTAAGCGCGGGGCCAGAGGGCGGGCAATGGCGAAACGCTAGGGGTTTTCCTTGAACGGCGAAGTCGCTTCGCAAAAATATCTTGGCGACCGTGGCAAAAATACTGTACAAAAACACAGTGCGACGTGATACATTGCGCTCGCCCGAAAAACTGTCGTCCAGGGGAGAATTCCTGTGTCAGAAGCTGCTCATCTCGTTCAGTACATCGTCGTTCCCTACCGCGCCGCCGCCAATGGCGTCGCCCCCGGGGAAATCCGCCCGGCCAGCAGCGAATTCGGAGCCATCCGCATCGCGAATTCCATGGCCTCCAAATTTGCCGGCGTCGCGGCCTATGAAGTGATGATCGACAAGGAAACCGGCGACATGGAATCGCCGCGCATCCTGATGCAGATCGGCACCGTGCCTTCACTGGACGACTAGCCAACGGAAATCGCCCGCCCCGCATGCTCGCGGGGCGGGCGATTCAATGGCTTGGCGTGCAATGCCAGCACGCAGCCAGTACCTCCGTGGGATCCGTCATTCGCAGACGCCTGATCTGCGAACGCTAGAACAGATACTTGATCCCCACCGAGCCACCCACCGCGCGCAAGCCCGAAGCGCCGCCCAATCCCTGCTCGGCGTTCAACTGCACATTGACGAACGTGTTCTTGCCGGCCCGACGGTCGTAGCCCGCCGATAGCCCCACGCGCGATCCGTCCAGCTTGTTGTCAAAGGCAATGTCGCCTTGCGTCAGCGTCTGGTAGGAACTGGACGATTCCCCCAGCGTGTGCCGGTAGCTCAGCATCAGCCATCCGTGGTTCTGCGCGCCGTCCTGCTCGCCCCACGCTTTGGACAGCTTCAGACTCACGCGCGAATGCAGCGCCTGCGATGCCGGCAACGCCACTTGGCCAACGTCATCATCGCCGTCGCGCAGCTTGACGTGCTGGACCATCGCCTGCGCCTGAGGTTCGAGTCGAAGGCCACTAGACGCATCGCCAATGTCGAACGCCTTGCCGGCTTCGGCCGACAACGCCACGCCCCAACCCGACGTCTGCATTGACATGCCATCCGCGCCGTTCGATTGGGTTTTCACGCCATAGCGGCTGATCTGCGTGACGAAGTCGGCATACCCGCCCTTGCCGTCCATCATCGTGTAGTACGCGCCCAGACCGTACATCGTCTGATCGCTGCGGCCGGCATTGATGGTCGAACGCGTGGATGCCTGGAAATGATCCACGTCGGCTCGGGATACCAACGCGGTGCCGAACACGCCCAGGCTGTTGCGGCGGATGCCCTGGCTGGTCACGAAGAGGTCCGTGCCCACCTGCAGGCCGCCCAGCGTCGTGCGGCTTCCCACCTGAGACTGCAGGATGCCGCGCGACGCGCCATCGCGGTTTTCCCATCCGCCCAGCGTTCTGGCCCACGCATACGGGTAAACCTTCCGAGCCAGCGTTTCGGTGGCGCCCATGCGTTCATTGAACGTCCCCACCGCCACTTCAGACTGCCTCAAGGCTTGGCCGCCCAGCTGCGAGTACAGCGAGACCTCGGGGCGGGTCTCGCTGATCAAATACCAGTTGTTGGCAAGTTCCGGTGAGCCATCCAGCGCGCCATGCGTCAGCACGTAGTGGAACGCGCCGCTCCGCGAAGCTTGTCCAGGCGTTTGCTGGAATGCGTTGTCCGTGCCGGCGCCGGCCTTGACCAGCAGATAGCCGTTTCCGCTGAAGGCATCGCCAAAGCCGCCGTCGGTGTTGACCGTCAGGTTGGTCAGCCCCGTGGCGCCCGCGTTCAAGGTGAGGTAATCCGCTGCGCCGTTGGCGGGGGGCCCCAAGTGCAGTTGCACTTCGCCGCCACTGCCCACCAGATTGTTGGCGGTGAACGTTCGGCCGATCTCATCGTGCGCCCAGTCCGCGGGCGGTGCAAACGCGACGCTGCCTTCGAGCCGAAGTTCACCGACGGTGCTGAGGTTGTTTGCTTGCGCGGGATTGGAGGCATCGGTCAGCACGTTCCATTTGCTGGTCGCGTCGATGGCGAGACTGGGTCCATCCACCCAGCCGTCGAGCGTGGCGCCGCCTGCCAGACGCAAATCGGCGCCAACCGCCCCCACGACCCGGGCGACCGCATGATCGGCCTGGCCCAGCGACGTCCCCCGGATCTCAAGCGCGCCGTCGAATAGCCGCGTGATGCCGGTGTACGTGAGCGGGCCCGTCAGCGTCGTCATGCCTTCCAACTGATGCAGCTCGCCGCTACCCGATATGGCATTGGAGAACGCGCCCCGGTGCTGAGACATCGCCAGGACGGCATTGTTTTCGATCGCACCCGCGCCCAGAGATCCGCCGTATTGCGTTCCGCCGGCGCCAAGCTGAAGCACCCCTTCTTCGATGACGACCGCGCCGGAAAAGGCGTCATTGTCACGACCGATGGACAAGGTTCCCGCGCCGGTCTTGATAAGCGCGCCCGATCCGGTGATGTTTCCGAACAGGTGTACGTCCGCCGCCTGCCCTTGCGTCGCCAGCTCTGGATTTCCTGTCCGGATCACGCCGTCTCTGGCGAAATGCATGTCTCGGTCCATCACCGTCGCGGCCTCCACCTGCAGCCCGCCGCCGTTGAAGGTAAGCGTGCCTGACCGATCACCCAGATTGATGTCGTGGTCAATCGCGAGCCACCCGCCCGACAGCGTCCACGGCGTTCCGACCTGGCCGGTCCCGCCTATCAGCTTCCATGTTCCGGCCGACGTTTTCTCGAAGGCATTGAAGCCCAGATATTGGGCCGGTCCGGTCGCACCGGTTCCGATCAGGCTGACATCGAAGACGTTGTTGTCGTAGTCCAGGCGGGCGTCCCAGCCACCATCAAGAACGAGCGTATTCGTGCCGCCCGATTCCGTGGCATCGACCAGGCCGATGATCTGGCTGTCCGGGTTGTCCCAGCCGCCCTGCGCCTTGAGCACCAGCGTGGAATCGCGGGCGGTCTCGGCATATTTGATGGCGGTGTCCTGGTTCTCCGGGCCCTGCGATATCGTGCCCGTATTGATGATTACGGAGTTGGCGCCCGTGACGTAGACGCCGTGACCGCTCGTGCCCCCGGCGCCGCCTGCGGGGCCGCCCTCGACGTAGCTGCCAGGCCCGCCGTTGCCGCCCGATCCGCCAGCCGCCCCGCCGCCGCCTCCGCCACCGCCGTAGCCGTCCAGGACGGCATCGATTTCTTGCCGGCTCAACCCCAACTCCAGCGCTTCGGCCGCTTCAGGGTTGGCGATGCCGCCGTCTACCCCCGACTCTCCGCCGGCGATGCCGCCCCCGCCACCCATGCCGGAAATCTGACTCTCGAATAAAGCCTGGCCGGGCGTCCCTCCATGGGTGTAGGTGCCACCGCCCCCGCCGCCACCGCCTGCAAACTTGCTGGCCCCTGGACTCTGAATATTGCCTCCGCCCGACGAACCATTGCCACCCGCGTGGCCCCCATCTCCGCCAAAGCCTGCCCCAAACGCGCCGCCAAAGGTGAGGTCCGCGCCGCCGCCACCCCCGCCGCCGCCACCGCCGCCCGCGCCCCCGCCGCCGTCACCGCCGCGGCCGCCATTACTGGACACGGTCATATGAAAAGCGCCTCCGCCACCGCCCCCGCCGCCGCCGCCCTTGCCGCCGCTGATCGCGTACCCGTCGTTATGCAAGACCACGCCGTCGCCCGAGATCACGATGCCGTGCCCGCCGTTACCTCCCGAGCCTCCCGCGCCCCCCACGATACCGCCGCGTCCACCGCCACCGCCGCCGCCCCCCCCGCCGCCGGGCGCCCCTTCAATGTCGTCATAGGTCGTATAGGACGTCGTGATATCCAGGGCGGTAATGCCATCCCCGCCGTCCCCGCCTCTGCCGCCATTGGCAGCCCCGCCAACGCCGCCGACGCCCGCCTCGCCGATGATCAGCGCGCGCGCTGCGGGATGCGGGGACATGCCGAGAGAGATCAAGGACAGGCCAAAGAAAAGCCTGAGCGTGATGCCGCGCGCTTTGTGGATTTGAGTCGGGGTCGAATGTGCGTGTCGCAACGCCAAGCAAGAATCCGTGTGCATCTCTGGTTCATCCTGGGTAGTGGATTCACGCGCGGCTTCACGAAAACAATTGCTCCCGGCGCATCGGGCTGCACCAGGGCGAAATCGTCTGCTTGAGGTTTTAAGAACGTGGAACACCGGACTTGCCGGTTGCGCGCTGAATTCCGATTAATGACATCGCGCGACGTCGGCTGAGTAGTCTCAAGTAATTATTGATACCCATATCGTCGGCGCAATTGATTCTGTGTATGCGCGCAGGATTCGCCGAGAGTACGTTTACTCCGTTGGCCCGCAAACTTCCAAAGCCATCGGTTCCAGCCGTCGAAATGCGACTGATCCTAAAGGAGCGAATACCCGCGCAGCCGCTATGCGGCGGGGCGCCTACGCGGGGGATGTTCTGTGTTCGCTAGAACAGATACTTGATGCCGACCGATCCACCCACGGCGAGCAGCCCCGACTCGCCGCCCAGGCCCTGCTCGGCATTCAGCTGAACATTGATGAACGTGTTCTTGCCCGCCCGCCGGTCATAGCCCGCCGACAGGCCTACGCGCGATCCGTCCAGCTTGTTGTCGAACGCGATATCGCCTTGCGTCAGCGTCTGGTAGGAGCTGGTCGAGTCCCCCAGCGTGTGCCGGTAACTCAGCATGAGCCAGCCGTGGTTCTGCGCATCGTCCTGCTCGCCCCAGGCTTTCGACAGCTTCAGGCTCACGCGCGAATGCAGCGCATGGGATTTGGGCAGCGCCACGCGGCCAAGGTCATCATCGCTGTCGCGCAGCTTGATGTGCTGGACCATCACCTGCGCTTGCGGTTCGATTCGCAGCCCTTCGGACGCGTCGCCGATGTCGAACGCCTTGCCGGCTTCGGCCGACAGCGCCACGCCCCATCCCGATGTTTGTAGCGACATGCCGGCCGCGCCGCTCGATTGCGTTTGGACGCCATACCGGCTGATCTGGGTGACGAAGTCGGCATACCCGCCCTTGCCGTCCATCATCGTGTAGTACGCGCCCAGGCCGTACATCGTCTGATCGCTGCGGCCGGCATCGATCGTTGAACGCGTGGATTCCTGATAATGATCCACCTGCGCGCGCGAGACCATCGCAGTCCCGAACACCCCAATGCTGTTGCGGCGAATCCCCGTGTTGGTCACGAACAAGTCCGTTCCCACCTGCAGCCCGCCCAGCGTCGTGCGGCTTGCGACCTGTGATTGCAGAATGCCGCGCGACGCGCCGTCGCGGTTTTCCCAACCCCCGAGCGTTCTGGCCCAGGCAAACGGGTATACCTTCCGAGACAGCGTTTCGGTGGCGCCCATACGTTCGTTGAAAGTGCCGACCGCCAGTTCGGACTGCCGCAACGCTTGCCCGCCCAACTGCGAGTAAATGGAGACTTCGGGGCGGACTTCGCTGATCAAGTACCAGTTGTTGGCGAGTTCCGGCGAGCCGTCCTGCGCGCCATGCGCCAGCACGTAGCGGAACGCGCCGCCTCGCGGGGCCTGTCCCGGCGTCAGCCTGAACGCGTTGTCCGTGCTGGCGCCCGCCTTGACCACCAGAAAGCCGTTTCCACGAAGCGGATCGCCAAAATCGCCCTGGGCGTTGAGCGTCAGATTGGTCAAGCCCGTCGCTCCGGCGTTCAAGGTCAGGTAATCCACGGTGCCAGCCGCGGTGGGAATCATGTGCAGCTGCACTTCACCACCGCCCCCTGCCAGGTTGTTGGCAGACAACGTGCGTCCGATCGCATCGGTGGTCAATTCGGCGGGTGGCGCAAAGGCAACGCTGCCGGCAAGCTGGAGTTCGTTGACCGTGCTGAGGTTGTTGTCTTGCGCGGGGTTGGACGCGTCGGTCAAGATGTGCCACCGGCTGGACGCGTCGATGGAAAGACTCGGCCCATCCACCCAACCTTCGAGCGTGGCGCCGTTGGCCAGGCCCAGACCCGCACTGCCTGCACCGATGACCCGGGCGATCGCATGATCGGCCTGGCCCAACGATGTGCCGTCGAGGACGAGCGTGCCATTGTCCACCCGCGTGACACCGGTATAGGTGAGCGGTCCGGTCAGCGTGGTCGTGCCCGGGCCTGCCTGTCGCAGTTCGCCCGTACCCGATATGGCGTTGGACATGACGACCGCGTCGGCGCGATCGATGGCCAGGACGGCGTGGTTCTCGAAAGCGCCCGCCCCCAACGATCCTGCGGTCTGACCCGTGCCGAGCTGCAGCACGCCATCGTCAATCAGCGTGTCGCCAGCAAAGGCATTGTCGCGGTCGATGATCCACGTGCCCGCGCCGGTCTTGGTCAGCGTGCCCGATCCCGTGATCGCGCCTTGCATCACGGATACCGTGCCGTCCGCCGCACGGATCGCGCCTTCTCCCGCGAACTGCATGTCGCGCTGCGTCAGGATGTCGGCATCCAGTTGCAGTCCGCCGCCGTTGAACGTGACGGCGCCGGCCGCGTCGCCCAGGATGGCGTCGTCGGCAATCGCGAGCCACCCGCCCGACAGGGTCCAGGGTGTGAGGGTCTGGCTGGGCGTTCCTGTCAGCGTCCATGTTCCGGCCGACGTTTTTTCGAAAGCATTGAAGCCCAGGTATTGCGCCTGCGCGCCACTCCCGATCTGGCTGACGTCAAAGGCCAGCGCGGCGCCGCCATCCAGAGCCAGCGTATTCTTGCCGCCCGACTCCGTGGCGTCGACCAGGCCGATGATCTGGCTGCCCGCTTGCAGAACAAGCGTGGAATCGCGAGCCGTGGCTGAATACTTGATGGCGGTGTTCTGGTTCGCCGGCCCTTGAGATATCGTTCCGGAATTGATGATCATGGTGTTGGCGCCGGTGACATAGACACCGTGACCGCTGTTGCCGCCAGCGCCGCCTGGAGGCCCCCCTTCGAATCCGGACCCACGCCCGCCATTGCCGCCAGATCCGCCGGCGGCCCCGCCGCCTCCGCCGCCCCCACCCCATCCTTCCAATGCCGTTCCTGGATTTGCCCGGCCACCGTCTACGCCGACCTCACCGCCAGCCATACCGCCCGATCCGCCTACACCCGGACTTTGGCTATTGAATAACCCTTGGCCCGCCGACCCGCCGTTGGTGTAGGTACCGCCGCCACCGCCACCGCCACCTGCATAGGGAGAGGTACCCGGGAGGTCGCCGCCACCCGGCATGCCATTTTCACCCCCATTGCCGCCATTTCCGCCGTAACCCGTTCCATCGATCCCGCCGGGGTTGATATCCGCGCCGCCCCCTCCGCCCCCGCCAGCGCCACCGCCTTCTCCTCCGGACCCATTACCACCCCGACCGCCGTCGCTGACCGCATCCTCACTGTAGCTGCCGCCACCCCCGCCCCCGCCGCCACCGCCTTTGCCGCCGCTGATCGAGTAGCCGGCGTTATGCAGGATCACGCCGTCGCCAGAGATCACGATGCCGTGCCCGCCGTTCCCGCCCGCTCCGCCCCCGCCGCCGTCGAAGTTTCCTGGCCCGCCCCCGCCACCACCGCCGCCACCGCCGCCGGGCGCGCCTTCAATGTCGTCATAGGTCGTGTAAGACGTCGTGAGATCCAAGGCGGCATAACCATCCCCGCCGTCGCCGCCGGTACCCCCATTGGCAGCCCCGCCTACGCCGCCCATCCCCGCCTCGCCGACGATCAACGCGCGCGCAGCAGGATGAGGGGACATGCCCAAAGAAATCAAAGACAGACCAAAACAAAGCCTAAGCGCAATACCGCGCGCCTTGTCGGTTCGATTTGAGATCGAAACCGCATGTCGCGACGCCAAGCAAGAATCCGTACACATCAATGGTTCATCCTGGGTGGTGGATTCACGCGCGGCTTCACGAATTCAACAGCACCTGAAGCTCAGGTGACGCTACATGCAGAATCGCTACTTTGATCTCGTAAGAACGTGGAATACCGGAGTGGCCGGTTGCGCGTTTGAGTAATCCGGTTAATCACATCGAACGACGGAAGCACGCTGCAAAGCGTTCAAGCCTCTGTCGTCGGTGTCTCAGATTCTCTTTATGCGCCCCGACTTCACCCAGAGTAGGTTTACTCCGATGTCGCGAGAGCCTTCATAAGAATCAGTCGCCGGGCAAAATCAGACGATCGCTATGGCGCACATTGCAAGACACTGCCAGTTATCCGGCGGACCCATGCTTCGCGCGATTGCTAGAACAGGTACTTCACCCCAACTGAGCCGCCCACCGCCCGCAACCCTGACGCGCCGCCCAAGCCCTGTTCGGCATGCACCTGCACGTTGACGAAAGTGTTCCTGCCCGCGCGCCGGTCGTAGCCCGCCGTCAGGCCCACGCGCGACCCATCCAGATCGTTGTCGAACGCGATGTCGCCTTGCGTGGCGGTGGGGTACGTACTGGAGGATTTTCCAAGCGTGTGCCGATAGCTCAGCATCAGCCAGCCGTGGTGCCGCGTCTCGGGTTGCGCGTCCCAGACTTTGGAAACCTTCAGGCTCACACGCGAGTGCAGCGCGCGCATTCCGGGCAGCGCAACCGGCCCGACTCGGTCTTCGCTGTCGCGCAGTCTGACGTGTTGGACCATCACCTGGGCTTGCGGCTCGATGCGCAGTCCGCTGGCGTCGTCGATGTCGAAGGCTTTGCCGGCTTCGGCGGACAACGCGGCGCCCCATCCGGACGTCTGCAAAGACAAACCTTGCACGCCGCGCGAATGGGCCTTCACACCGTAGCGGCTGACCTGCGCGACGAAATCGGCGTATCCGCCCTTGCCGTCGATCAACGTGTAGTAGCCGCCCAGGCCATACATGGTCTGATCGCTGCGGCCGGCAGCCACGGTCGAACGCGTGAACGCCTGATAGTGCGCTACGTCGTTGCGTGAAGCCATTGCCGTAGCGAACACGCCCGCGCTCCGGCGGCCGGCGCCTCTGCTGGCTACGAACAGGTCGGTTCCCACCTGTAGCCCGCCCAGCCGCGAATCCACGGCGACGTTCGCTTGCCGGATTCCCATGGGTGCGCCATCCCGGCGTTCGAGGACGCCGAACGATCGCGCCCAGACATACGGATAGACCGTTCGCGCCAGTGTTTCGGTCGCACCCATCCGTTCGTTGAACGAACCCACCGCCACCTCGGACTGCCGCAAGGCCTGATTGCCCAACTGCGAGTAGATGGACACCTCGGGGCGGACATCGCTGAACAGATACCAGTTGTTGGCCAGATCGGCTGCGCCGTTTCGCGCGCCGTGCACCAGCCCGTAGTTGAACGCGCCGGCCAGCGTGGGTTGTTCTGGGGATTGGCGAAACGCATGGTCGGTGCTGGCGCCTGCCTTGACCACCAACAGCCCGTCGCCGGCCATGGGATCTCCGAAGCCGCCGGGCGTGATGATCTTCAGGTAGGTCAACCCCGTGGCGCCCTGGGTCAGCGTCAGATGATCCGCAGCGCCGGTCGGACTGACGTGCAACTGGACTTGCCCGCCCGCGCCCACCAGGTTGTTGGCGGTAAGCGTTCGGCCGACCTCGTTGTTGGACCCGTCGGGCGGTGCGAAGGCAATGCTGCCTGCAAGCTGAAGCGCATTGACGGTGCTGAGATTGTTTCCCGCCGAGGCATGAGGGGTATCGGCCAGGACGTTCCATCGGCTCGTCGCATCGATGACGAGATTCGGTCCGTTCGTCCGGCCGTCGAGCACGGCACCGTTGGCAAGGTACAAGGCCGCATTGCTGGCGCCAGCAACACTGGCCGCATGATCGGCCCGCCCCAGGCTCGTGCCTTGAATGACCAGCATGCCCTCATCAACTCGCGTGGAGCCTGCATACGTGAGCTGCGCCGCCGGCGGGGTAATGCCCGATCCGGTATCGTTGCGTTCGATGATCCATGTTCCGGACCCGGTCTTGGTGAGGTTGCCGGCGCCGCTGATTGTTCCGTGCATCACGGACACGGTGCCGTCGGCAGTGTGGACCGCGCCATCACCGCGCAGCTGAAAATCGCGCTGCGATGTGATGCTGGCGTTCAGCTGCAATCCGCCGCCCTCGAAGATGAGGCCGCCCGCTGTGTCTCCCAGCGCCGCGTCGTCCGTGATCGCAAGCCATCCCCCGGAAAGCGTCCAAGGCGTAAGCGCCAGCGCGGGCGAACCCGTGAGCGCCCACGTGCCGTGAGACGCTTTCTCGAATGCGTTGAAGCCCAGATACTGACCCTGCGCGCCGGGGCCGATCTTGCCCACGTCAAACGCCTGCGCAGCGCCGCCATCCAGGACCAGCGTGTTTGTGCCGCTGGATTCGGTGGCATCGACGAGCCCCTGAATCAGGCTGCCTTCGCGGAGCATCAAGGTCGAATTGCTGGCGGTCGCCGCGTACTGGATGGCGGTGTCCTGGTTGACCGGCCCCGCCATAATGGAGCCCGCGTTGATGATGACTGAGCCGGCCCCCGTGACATAGACGCCGTGATTGCTGCTGCCGGCTGCGCCGCCCCCGTTCGTATCGAAACGCGAGTACTGTCCGCCGTTACCGCCATCGCCGCCTGGCGCGCCGCCGCCGCCACCGCCTGCGGCGAAACCTTCATACGGTTTGGCATCGCCTCCGTTGACGCCGGATGCCCCGCCGGCAATGCCGCCCGCCCCCCCAATGCCCTCGATCAGGATCGGCCACACGTCTGTGCCCGGAGCCCCCCCGTTGACGGAAGAACCTCCGCCCCCGCCCCCGCCGCCGGCCCAGGAGATGCCTGGCGGGCCCCCGCCCGCAGTCAGGCCATTTTCTCCCCCGTTGCCGCCGTCTCCACCGAAGGCCGCCCGGACGTGTGCGCCGCCTCCGCCGCCCCCGCCGGCAGCGCCGTCAACGCCCGTCGAGCCGTCACCGCCGCGACCGCCGTCCGGCTCCACGGAGGGGTGGAAGGTGGAGCCGCCTCCCCCTCCGCCGCCGCCGCCCTTGCCGCCGCGGATAGACCAGCCATCGTTGTGCAATACCACCGCGTCGCCTGAGATGACGACGCCGACTCCGCCGTTCCCGCCGTCGCCACCCGCTCCCCCCACGGCGTTACCATGCCCGCCGCCACCGCCTCCCCCGCCGCCGCCGCCGGCCCCGCCCTCGACGTCGCCGACCGTCGTGTATGAGGTCGTCAGGTCCAGGGCGGTATCTCCGTTGCCACCATCGCCGCCGCGGCCTCCATTGGATGCGCCGCCGACGCCGCCGGCCCCCGACACACCCACGAGCGCACCCCAGGCATCGGGCTGGTGCGACATGTTCACGGATAACAGCAACAGACCAAAGCAGAGCTTGGTCGCGGTGGTTCTGGCATTGAGAAACAGCATTGAATCTGCGCGGCGCAGCGCCGCGCGGGAATCCACGAGCATCAATCGATCATCCTGGGTGTTGGATTGACGCGCGGCTTCTGTTCGTTCAGCTCGGCTGATCGTCAAAGCGCATTGCGTCGGTGTGATCGATTGTGTTCAAGCTCCCCGGCCTCACCCAGAGTACGTTTACTCCGATGGCGCGACCCGCTTATCAGGATCAACGTCCGCTTGGGAATCCGACGAGTCTCGGTTGCTCTGAATTCGATAACGTGCCAGCCCACCGGAACGTTTGCGGCGGCAAGGGTGTATTCATGCCGGCGGCAATCAAAGTGCAAATTTGCATCTTGAAAGCGCAGTAATGCGCTCCCGGAACTTCGTGCCACGGTTACGCTGGAGCCTTCTGATCACACACCTTCTTTCCCACATCCCCAAGGAGAAAACCATGACGACGCAAACGAACCCGCTCGAAAAGAAAACCGCCTACTGGGGCGTGCCGTGGGAAGACGCCTATGGTTATGCGCAGGCGGTGCAGGTGGGCAACGAGATCTATGTGTCGGGCCAGCTGAACCACGACAAGGACGGCAACCTGATCGCGCCGGCCGAACTGGATGACCAAGGCAAGCCGCGCGACTTCTCCACGATGGAAGCGCAGATGCGCGCCACCTACGAGAACCTGGCGGTGTTGCTGGGCAAGTTCGGCGCCACGCTGGATAACGTCGTCGAAGAAACGCTGTATGTCCTGGATGTGGATGCCGCCTTTGCAGCGGCGGGCAAGGTGCGCAAGGCCGCGTACGGCACCGACCGTCCGCAAGTGGCCAGCAACCTGATCGGCGTGTCGCGTCTGGCGATGCCTGCGCAGTTGATCGAGATCGCTTGCAAGGCCATCCTGCGTCCCAAGGCTGCCGGCTGACCGGGCACTGCTGCTTGGCGGGAAAAGGGCCTAGCGGCCCTCGATCAACGCCTTCTGCTTGGCCACGGCCGCGGCGCAAAAGCGCATGAAAGCCTGGACGCGCCGGGATCCGCGGATGTCAGGATGGGTGAGCAGCCAAAGCTCATCCTGAAGCTCGGGCACGACGGGACCGACCCGCACCACATCGGCCATCGCGTCGCCCAGCATGCAAGGCAGGTAGCCCATGCCCAGGCCGGCCGAGATACCCGCGCTTACTGCGGCAACCAAGTCCGACCGGTAGGCAATGCGGGATGGCGCGACACGGCTTTCAAGGTAATGCGCGGCCTTGAGCCCGGACAGCCCGCCCGCGTACGACACCCAATCCAGCTCGTAAAGGCGTTCGGCGGCGGGTGTCTTGCGGCGAAATTGCTGCGCAGCCCCGTAAGGCGCCCACGCGATGCCTGCCAGCCTGCGTCCCACCCAGCTCTCGGGCGGGCGCCGCGTCGCCCTGAGCGCGACGTCGGATTCGTCCCGCGCCAGATCCAGTGTGCCGTTGCCAACCAGCACCTCGACGGTCAATGAGGGATGCGCCGCTCTGAATTCAGCAATGATGGGCGTCAGGAAATACAGCAGGAGCGAATCGCTGGTGGCGACGCGCAGCGTGCCCTGCGGATCGTGCGCGGCGCCGGAAATGCGTCGGGCCACGCTGACGACATCGAGTTCGACGCGCTCGCTCAGTGCGCGCAGCTCCGTGCCCTCAGGCGTCAGCTTGTAGCCCGCGTGCCGCCGGTCGAACAACGCGACGCCCAGCGCGGCTTCGGCGTGCGCCACGCGGCGCGAGACGGTGGAGGCATTGATGCCGAGCTTTTCGGCAGCGATCGACCGATTGCCGCAGTCGCTCAGTGTCTTGATGATGCGCAGGTCATCCCATGACAACTGTTGCGCCGCGTCGCGCTGTCCCATGGAAAGGCGATCGGAGTGCGTCTGAGTTTTAGCGGGTTTGGACGGCACGATGATTGGCGGATGTTCTTTCGCGGCGGATTATTGGGAATCGTCGGTGATCCTGCCCTCGCGAATTGCCCTCGCGATGGTGCCCGCGCGATTTTGTCCACGGGCGTTCGCCCGCAGTACGGCGAAAACAAAAAAGGGCCCATGAAGGGCCCGGAACAACGCACTGCTTTAATCAGTTGGCGCGCCCGACAGGAATCGAACCTGTATCAAGAGCTTCGGAAACTCTCATTCTATCCATTGAACTACGGGCGCAGCGCAAGGAGGCGGTATTGTACCCAGTTTTACGCGTTCTGCATGAACTGGATCAAATCCTCCGGCAAACTCATCGAAAACCCGTCCTTTCTCATTGGACGATCGTCCATGACACCGTTATATAATCCAGCGTTTGCTTGCAGGCGGGCATGAGTTGCCGCCGACTTGTGCAGTTCTGATTTTCTGTTGCCGCCGCCAGGCGCCCCCGGTACCCGTTAGCAGGATTAGGTCATGAGCAACGAGCAGGAACACATAGAAGAGCACTCCTCCCCCATCAAGACCCCGAAGCAACTGATCGTCACGATCGTCCTGGCTTTCGTGGTTCCCATCGCCATCATCATCCTTCTGGTGAACATGGTGGTCACCGGCACCAAGACCGGCGCCGGCTCGGACGCTTTGTCCGGCGAGGCCGTCGCACGGCGGATCGCGCCCGTTGCGGGATTCGAACTCGTTGACGCCAACGCGCCCAAGGTCTTCAAGACCGGCGAACAGGTCTTCGCCAGCGTCTGTACGGCCTGTCACACCGCTGGCGTGGCGGGCGCACCCAAGCTGGGCGACAACGCCGCGTGGGCGCCGTTCATCAAAGCTGGCTACGACGAGATGATGAAGGTCGCGCTGCACGGCAAGGGCGGCATGCCCGCCAAGGGCGGCAACCCGGCCCTGTCCGACTACGAAGTCGCGCGCGCCGTGGTCTACATGGCCAACAAGTCCGGCGCCTCGCTGCCGGAACCGGCAGCCCCCGCTGAAGACGGCGCCAAGAAGGAAGGCGAAGCCGCACCGGCTGCGCAAGCCGCTGCACCGGCGCCGGCGGCTCCCGCTGCTGCCGCGCCCGCCGCCGCTGCTCCTGCCGCCGCTCCTGCTGCTGCCGCTCCCGCCCCCGAGCAAAAGGCCGCCGCCGTCAACCCGGCGGGCGAACAGCTCTACAAGACGGCCTGTTTCGCGTGCCACGCCACGGGCGTGGCCAACGCGCCCAAGTTCGGCGACAAGGCCGCCTGGGAGCCCTACATCAAGACCGGCATGGACGCGATGGTCAAGGTCGCCATGACGGGCAAGGGCGCAATGCCTCCCAAGGGCGGCGCGGCCAACGCCTCGGAAGACGACATCCGCGCCGCCGTGGAGTTCATGGTGAACGCGGCCAAGTAATACCGGCCCGCATCGCAGGCGATAAAAAGCCCCTTGAATCTTCAAGGGGCTTTTTTTATCCGGTGACCCGGCTTCGCGTGGCAAAGGTGTCAGACACCTCGCCACCCAGCGATCAGTCCGCCGCCGACGTCTTCACCAGCGACATGCCCAACTGCACGCGGCGCTGCAGCCACAGGCTGGGACGGTAACGGGTGTCGCCCGTCACGCGCTGCATGCTCTTCAGGATTTCCAGAATGCGATCGGCGCCCAGCTTGTCGCCCAAAGCCAGCGGGCCCACCGGGTAACCCAGCCCCAGCGTCACGGCCAGATCGATGTCCTCGGGCGTGGCGATCTTCTGCTGCGCGATATCGCAGGCGATGTTCACGATGTGCGCCACGATACGTTGCGCGATGAAGCCGGGAGAATCCTCGATCACCGTGACGGGCACGCCGTCGGCCGCCAACAGCGCATGGGCGGCGTCGCGCCACTTGTCCTCGGTGGCGGGCGAGACCATGATCGTGCGGCGCTTCGCGTTATCGAACGCATACAGCGTGTCCAGGCCAACCGTGCGGGCCGCGTTCAGGCCTTGCGCGGAGACGCTGGTGGACACGTCTTCACCGAACGGCGTGACGATAATCAGTGCATCGGCATCCGGCGTCGATCCCGTGACCAGCGTGCCGCCCAGCTTTTCAACCAGCGCGGACGCGCGGGCGTAGCCTTCGCCGTGCTTGGGGCTGACCCAGACCTTCAGGCCCTCGGGCAGCGCGGGCGCAGCCGCTTCGGCCGGCACCTGCTTCTGGCCGTCGGCGTAGACGTAAAAGCCCTCCCCCGCCTTGCGGCCGATCAGCCCGCCCGCCAGGCGCACGGTCGTGATCGGCGACGGGCGAAAGCGCGGCTCGTCAAAGAACTGGCGATAGATGGATTCCATCACCGGATGCGAGACGTCGAGCGCGGTCAGGTCCAGCAGTTCGAAAGGTCCCATGCGAAAGCCCGCCTGCTCGCGCATCACGGCGTCGACCTGGGCGAAGGTGGCCACAGCCTCCTGCGCGACGCGCAGGCCTTCCGTGTTCATGCCGCGGCCGGCGTGGTTGACGATGAAACCGGGCATGTCCTTGGCGCGCACGGGCGTGTGACCCATGCGGCGGGCCAGCTCGGCCAGGGCGTCGCCCACTTCCGGCGCGCTGCGCAGGCCGTCGATGACCTCGACCACCTTCATCAGCGCGACCGGGTTGAAGAAGTGATAGCCCGCCACGCGCTGCGGCCGCTTGCAGGCGGCCGCAATCGCCGTGATGGAAAGCGACGAGGTGTTGGACGCCAGAATGCAGTCGTCGGACACCACGCCTTCCAGCGCGGCGAAAAGATCACGCTTGACGTCCAGGCGCTCGACGATGGCTTCGACCACGAGCTGGCAGTTCGACATGTCGGTCAGCGCGGTGGCCGATTCGACGCGCTCGAGCGCCGCTTGTGCGTCGGCGGCGGTCAGCTTGCCCTTCTGGGCCAGCTTCTCCCAGGTCTGGCGCAAGGATTCGCGCGCGGCCGCAATGGCCTCCGAACTGGTGTCGTACAGACGCACGCGCAGGCCGGCCTGCGCCGCGATCTGCGCGATGCCGCGCCCCATGGCCCCGGCGCCCACGACGCCGATGGTTTGAATCTCCGTCATCAACTCTCTCCTGCCTATATTGGAATGGATCGTGCGCCTGGCGCGGCGCGGCGTGCGCGACAGGCGGACTGGCCGCCTTCGCGCGCGCATCAGGCCCGGCTCTGCGCCAGCGCCTGGATTTCTTCGGCCGACAGTCCCAGCTTCTCGGACAGGACCTGCTCGGTGTGCTCGCCCAGCATGGGCGGCGCGCGGCGGTACTCGACCGGGCTGCCGGAAAACTTCAGCGGGCTGGCGGCCACGGGCACGGTGCCGGCAGCCGGATGCGGCAGCTCGCGCTTCATGTTGCGGGCCAGGACGTGCGGGTCTTCGTAAACCTGGTCCAGCGTGTTGATGGGCCCAGCCGGCACGCCCACGCCTTCCAGCGCGGCAAGCCAGTGGTCGCGCTCGCCGGTGGCCATGCGCTCGGCCAAGAGGGGCACGAGTTCCTCGCGGTTCTTCACGCGTTGCGGGTTGGTGGCGAAACGCGGGTCGGCCGACAGCTCGGGCAGGCCGATCGCGCCGCAGTAGTTGCGGAACTGGCTGTCGTTGCCCACGGCCACGATGAGGTGACCATCGCTGGCCGCGAACACCTGGTAGGGAACCAGGTTCTGGTGCGCGTTGCCCGCGCGGCGCGGGGCCACGCCGGAGGTCATGAAGTTCAGGTTCTGATTGGCCATCATGGCGACCTGGCAGTCCAGCAGGGCCATGTCGATGTGCTGGCCCAGGCCGCTGCGGGCGCGCTCGTGCAGCGCGGCCAGGATGCCCACGGTGGAATACATGCCCGTCATCAGGTCGGCCACGGCCACGCCGGCCTTCTGCGGACCGCCGCCGGGCAGGTCGTCGCGTTCGCCCGTGATGCTCATCAGGCCGCCCATGCCCTGGATCATGAAGTCATAGCCGGGACGGCTGGCGTACGGGCCGGTCTGGCCGAAGCCAGTGATCGAACAATAGATCAGGCGCGGGTTCAGTTCCTTCAGGCTCTCGTAGTCCAGGCCGTACTTGGAAAGGCCGCCCACCTTGAAGTTTTCAACCAGGATGTCGCTTTGCAGCGCCAGCTCGCGCACCAGCTCCGCGCCGCGCGGCGACGCGATGTCCAGCGCCACCGACATCTTGTTGCGGTTGGCCGACAGGTAGTAGGCGGCCTCGGTGGTGTCGTGGCCCGCTTCGTCCTTCAGGTACGGGGGGCCCCAGGCGCGCGTATCGTCGCCCGAGCCGGGCCGTTCGATCTTGATCACCTCGGCGCCAAGGTCGGCCAGGTTCTGGGTGCACCAGGGACCCGCCAGCACACGGGTCAGATCCAGCACGCGTATGCCGGTGAGGGGAGCGGGACGTTGCGACATCGGTAATCTTTTCGCTAGAAGGGAAATGAGAACTTCCGGCCCCGCGGAGAAGCGCCGGGCGGACTGGGATTCCGTCATGCCAGAAGGCGGCCCGCGGGGGCCGCCTTCCGATCAACATTCGTCAGACTGGATATTAGCCTCTGGAACGCGTTGGCCGGACGTCTGGCGACGGAAAGATCAGGAATGCGCCTTGATGGTCTCGCGCGCGATGACCAGCTGCTGGATCTGCGAGGTGCCTTCGAAGATGCGGAACAGGCGCACGTCGCGGTAGAAGCGTTCCACCGCGTATTCGGACATGTAGCCCGCACCACCGTGGATCTGCACCGCGCGGTCGGCGACGCGGCCCACCATTTCGGTGGAGAAGAGCTTGCAGCAGGCGGCCTGCATGGTGGTGTTTTCGCCGCGGTCGCGCATGCGGGCGGCGTCCAGCACCATGCAGCGGGCCGCATACAGCTCGGCCTGGCTGTCGGCGATCATCGCCTGGATGAGCTGGAACTCGGCGATGGGCTGGCCGAACTGCTTGCGCTCGGTGGCGTACTGCACGGCGTCGCGCAACAGGCGGTCGGCAATGCCCACGCACAGCGCGGAAATGTGCAGGCGTCCCTTGTCCAGCACGCGCATGGAGGTCCGGAAGCCGTTGCCTTCTTCGCCGCCCAGCAGCGCGCTGGCCGGCACGCGGCAGTTGTCGAACACGACGTCGCTGGTCAGCGCGCCGGCCTGGCCCATCTTCTTGTCCGGCTTGCCGATGATGAGGCCCGGCGTGCCCGCTTCGACCAGAAAGCACGAGATCGAATTGGCGCGGCGCTCGGGTGCGGTACGCGCCATGACCGAGAACAGGCCGGCGATGGGCGCGTTGGTGATGTAGCGCTTGGTGCCATTCAGCACGTAGAAGTCGCCGTCGCGCTCGGCGGACACGCGCAGCGACATGGCGTCGGAACCGGCATCGGGCTCGGTCAGCGCAAAGGAGCCGATGAGCTCGCCGCTGGCCAGCTTGGGCAGGTAATTGGCGCGCTGCTCGTCGGTGCCGGCCAGGACGATGGCCTGCGAGCCGATGCCGATGTTGGTGCCTGCCAGCGAGCGGAAGGCGGGCGAGGTCTGGCCCAGTTCGAACACAACGCGGACCTCTTCTTCCATCGTCAGGCCCAGGCCGCCGTAATCCGGCGAGATCGACAGACCGAACAGGCCCAGGTCGCGCATTTCGTTGACGATGTCCGGCGGCACTTCGCCGCTGGCGGCCAGTTCGTCCTCGGCGGGAATCAGGCGTTCGTGGACGAAGCGGCGGACGGCGTCGATCAGGAGATTCAGGGTTTCGGTGTCGAGGGCCATGATGGAGGTCTCTATAAGCGAATATGGGTCAGGAATGGAGGGTGGCGGCCGGTTCAGGCACGCATGCCACCCACCAGCAGATCGAAATAGCCGTCGGCGATGGATTCGGCGCTGTCGCCCTGGCCGGGCTTGTACCAGCGCACCATCCAGTTCAGCATCGACAGCACGGCGCGGCCGGTGGCGGCCACGTCCAGCACACGGAATGCGCCTTCGGCCACGCCCTGCGCGATCACGTCGCGCAGCTGCTTCTCGTAGCTGTCGCGCAGGCGGGCGGCATCTTCGCGCTCGGACAGCGCCATGCCGGAATACCCGATCAGCATCGTCACGAACTGGGCGTGGTGCTGCTCGAAGTACCGGGCATGTCCCACCATGAAAGCGCGCAGGCGGGCCACGCCGCCCTCGGCGCCGGCCACGTCGCGGCCGACGGTGTGGGTCAGGCCCTCCAGCACCTCGAGGATGATGGCGTCGTAGATGTCCTGCTTGGTGGGGTAGTAGTGATAGATGGCCGCCTTGGACACGCCGATTGCGCCGGCCAGGTCGGCAATGGAGCTGCCGTCGTAACCGCTGCGCGCGAACAGCTTGGCGGCTTCTTCCAGAATGCGTTCGCGCGGGGCGGCCAGGGTGGGTGGCCGGCCCGCACGGGCACGTTTCTGAACGGGTTGGGGGGTGATGCCCATGGACGCCTTTGGCAGGGGCCGCGCGAGGCCGGAGGGTTCTGGCGAACCGCAATTGACAGCCATTCCGCGCATGCCGTTAAATAAAGATTAATTAATTACCGGACGGTCGGTAGGTAATTAATATACTCCAAAACCTACAACGAGACGACGCCCCATGCCCCATCCCCTCGTGACTGATTTGTATGGCCAGATGTCCTTGCCGGTCATCAGTGCCCCGATGTTCATCGTGTCCAATCCCAAGCTGGTCATCGCGCAGTGCACGAGCGGCATCGTGGGGTCGTTTCCCGCGCTGAATGCGCGCCCGCAGACGCTTCTGACCGACTGGCTGGACGAAGTCCAGGCCGGTCTGGCGTCCTACCGCGAGGCCAATCCCGGCGCCCACGTCGCGCCGTTTGCCGTCAACCAGATCATCCACCAGTCCAACGACCGGCTGGAACAGGACCTGGCGGTGTGCGCCAGCCACCGGGTTCCGCTCATCATCACCAGCCTGCGCGCCCCCGGCGACCTGGTGAAGGGCGTGCATGACTGGGGCGGCAAAGTCTTCCATGACGTGACGACGATCCGGCACGCGGAAAAGGCGCTGGAAGCGGGCGTGGACGGGCTGATCCTGGTGTGCGCGGGCGCGGGCGGCCATGCCGGCACGCTCAGCCCCTTCGCGCTGATCTCTGAAGTGCGGCGCTTCTACGACGGCCCCCTGATCCTGTCGGGCGCCATCACCTCGGGCGCGCACGTCCTGGCCGCGCAGGCCATGGGCGCGGACTTCGCCTACATGGGCACGCGCTTCATCGCCAGCGAGGAAGCGAACGCCAGCGACGGCTACAAGGCCGCGATCGTCGAGGCCAGCGCCTCGGACATTCTGTACACGCCGTTCTTCACCGGCATCCCGGGCAACTACCTGAAGGCCAGCATCGCGGCCGCCGGCCTGGATCCGGCCAACCTGCCCGCCCCGGACAGCGGCGCATCCAATTTCGGCACGACCCGCGTCAAGCCCTGGAAGGACATCTGGGGCGCCGGCCAGGGCGTAGGCGGCATCGCCAGCGTAGAACCGACCCGCAAGATCGTCGACACGCTGCGGCATGAATACGCCGAGGCAAAGGCCCGCCTGGCCACGGGACCGCACGCATGAGCGCCGGCCTGAAGGTGGCGCGCGACGGCGCCGTCCTCACGCTGACGATCGACCGCCAGGACCGCCGCAACGCGCTGGACACCGCCACCTATGCCGCCCTGACCGAGCAGATTTCGCTCGCCAGCGCGGACGTGGCGGTCTCGGCGGTCATCCTGACGGGCGCGGGCGAACATTTCACGGCAGGCAACGACCTGCGCGACTTCCAGGCCGAACGCGGGGCGGGCGACAGCGCCGGGCTGACGTTCCTGCGCGCGCTGACCACGGCCGACGTGCCCGTCATCGCCGCGGTCGAGGGTTACGCCATCGGCATCGGCGTGACGCTGCTGCAGCATTGCGATTTTGTCCACATCGGGGAAGGCGCGACCCTGCGCATGCCGTTTGTCGCCCTGGGGCTGTGTCCGGAAGGCGCGTCCAGCCTGCTGATGCCGCGCCTGGTGGGCCGCCGGGCAGCGCAGTGGCTGATGCAGGGCAAAGCTTTTTCGGCGCAGGAGGCGGTGGACGCCGGCCTGGCCACGTCCGTCACGCCCAAGGGCGAGGCGCTGGCTGCGGCCCAAGCCACCGCAGCGGACCTGGCGCGCCAGCCGCCGGCCGCGCTGCGCCTGACCAAGGCCATGATGAAGCGGGCGGACCGCCAGGCCATCCAGGAGACGCTGGACTACGAAGCCCAGCAGTTCCGCGCCCGCCTGCAGACCGAAGAGGCGCAGGCGGCGTTCGCGAAGTTCTTCAAGAAATAGCGCGTCAGAAGGGCGAATCGGGGCGGAAGTTCGGCGCCCGGCGTTCACGCAGGGAATTGATGCCCTCGCGCACGTCCGGGCCGCCAAAACCCATGAATTCCAGCGCCAGCGACGTGTCGAAAGTCGGTCCGGCCATGCGCAGCCAGTTGTTCAGCGAATATTTGGTCCAGCGGATCGCCGTCTGCGACCCGGCCGCCAGCTTGTTGGCCACTTCGAACGCCTTGCCGATCAGCTCGGCCTCGTCCACGCAGAGCGACACGAGGCCGATTCGTTCGGCTTCCTCGCCAGACACCGTCTCGCACAGCATGAGGTAGTACTTGGCCTTGGCCATGCCGCACAGCAGCGGCCAGACGATGGCGGCGTGGTCGCCCGCCGTGACGCCAAGCCGGGTGTGGCCGTCGATGATGCGGGCGTCGCGCGCCGCGATCGAGATGTCTGCCAGGAGGCCGGCCACCAGCCCCGCCCCCACCGCCGCGCCATGCATGGCCGACACGATGGGCTTGCTGCAATTGATGATGTTGTAGACCAGGTCGCGCGCCTCGCGCCAGACGCGGGTGCGCACGTCGAAGTCGTCCGCCATCTGCTGCACCAGATCCAGGTCGCCGCCCCCCGAGAAGCCCTTGCCCTCGCCGCGGATCACCACGACCCGCGTGTCCGGATCGGTGTCGATGTCGCGCCAGATGTCGGCCAGTTCCCGGTGCATCCGGTCGTCGGCCGTGGAAAGCTTGCCCGGCACGCCGCCCTTGGCGCCCATGATCAGTTCCAGCACGCCGCCAGGATGGCGGCGCAGCTTCAGGGATTCGTAGGCCGAATAGTGTTCCAGCGTGATGTCGGTCATTGTCTGCTCCGGGTCTGGTCTTTGGTTGTTCGCACCCCGCCCCAAGGCGGCCGCGTTTTTGCGCACTATAGTGGATACGGCCGACCCGCCAAGACGATTTCCCTCCGGAGCCTCACCCCATGAACACCCCCGCCGTCCCCATTGACCGCGCCGCGTTGCCCGCCCTGTTCGCACCCCGCGCGGACGACTCGCACAAAGGCAGCTTCGGCACCGTGGGCGTGGTGGGCGGCGGTCCCGGCATGACCGGCGCAGCCCTGCTCGCCGCCCGCGCTGCCCTGAAGACCGGCGCCGGCAAGGTGCTGGTGGGTTTCGTGCAGGAAACGCTGCCGCTGCCCTGCGACCCGCTGCAACCCGAACTGATGCTGCGCGACTTCCGTTCGCTGCTGGAAGAAGACTGGGGCGTGACCGCCTGGGTCGCCGGCTGCGGGATCGGCACGGGCGCGCTGGCCGCCAACGCCCTGTCGGAACTGTTCGTCCTGCGGCGGCACGCGCCGCTGGTCCTGGACGCCGACGGCCTGAATCTGCTCGCCCGCGGCGAAATCCGGCCGACCTGGGGCGCGGGCCCCGTCGTGCTGACCCCGCACCCGGCGGAAGCCGCCCGTTTGCTGGGCGTCGGCACCGACACCATCCAGCGCGACCGCCCCGCCGCCGCCCGGCAACTGGCGCAGCGCTTTCAGGCGTGGGTGGTGCTCAAGGGCGCCGGCACCGTGGTGTGCGCCCCGGACGGCGGCCTGCACATCAACACCACGGGCAACCCGGGCCTTGCCACCGCCGGAACCGGGGACGTATTGGCCGGCATGCTGGGCGCGCTGATCGCCCAGAAGCTGCCGCTGGACCAGGCCGTGCTCGGCGCCGTCTGGCTGCATGGCGCCGCCGCCGATGCGCTCGTCGCCCAGGGTGTCGGCCCCATCGGCCTGACGGCCGGCGAGCTGGCCGACGCCGCCCGCACCCTGCGCAACGCGCGCTAAGTCCAAGCCCGACAAAACATTTTTACAACATACTAGGGTTTTCCCCTAAAATGAGATTGCTATTGGCCTAGGGTTATCCCTATAATGGTTTACCCCATGACGAAACGGACTGGAGCCAAACCATGAGCGAACTGACCCTGAACAACACTGCCCGCCTGACCGACGCGCTGGAGCGTGACCTGCTCCGCGGCGCTCTCGAAAACCAACCGAATTCTCACCCGCTGACCAGCCTGAAGAAGGCTGGCCAATCCGTAGCAGCCGCTGTAGCCGCCGTCTTTACCTTCATCGACGAAGTGAACGAATCGATGAACAAGGCTCGCGCCGCCAGCTCGCGCTTCTCCGGATCGCAGTGGTAATAACAGCCGCGCCAGGCTGAATCGCGACCAATCTCCCGCGACTCAGCCTGGCGCGCTGCCGTTGCCGCGCCCGCCTGGCCCTCCCCAGGCGCCCGCCGCAACGTTTCGGCGCCCGTCCCCTCACCGGCGCCATCGCGTCGCGAGAGGTCCCAAGAGGGACCGCGCGACGCCCTCTCTCCCTTCCCCTCTCGGCGTTTTCCCTAGCGCCCCGATTGCCGCTGCGCATTGACAGCGCGCGAACCCCCTACCGATAATCGGCCCCTTGCCGTCGTGCCCTGGCGACATTTCCCCGCAAGCCCCCTGGCCGACGCAGTCGTCCCCTGGCGCGCGTGGCCGCCTGCACGATCCGGTTCGTTCCCCATCCGGAGTTGTCACCATGAAGTTGCGCACCACCCTGGCCCTTGTGGCCGCCGCCATTCCCCTGGCAGCCGCCCAAGCCCAGACGTTGAAGATCGGCCTGTCGGCCGAACCGACCTCGGCGGACCCCCACTATCACAAGATGACGCAGAACGACGCGTTCTCCGCGCACGTCTACAACTCGCTGGTGGGCCGCAGCGCCGACATGAAGCTGGTTCCCCAGCTTGCGACTTCCTGGAAGCCCCTGGACGACCTGACCTGGGAATTCAAGCTGCGCGACGACGTCAAGTTCTCGAACGGCAAGCCGTTCACGTCCGAAGACGTGCTGTTCACGATCTGCCGGACGCTGAACAACGAAACCAACGTGTCGCAGTCCTACATGGACATGACCAAGCGCATCACCGACGTCCAGACGCCGGACGCGCACACCGTCATCATCAAGACGGGCGAACCCTTCCCCCTGATGCCGGCCGAACTGGCCCGCTCGCTGCCGATCATCTGGAACGGCATCGTCGAGCACGGCAAGCTCACGTATGACCCCAAGAAGGGTTGCGGCGTGACGGGCGCCTGGCCCACGGTCGTCGACTTCAACAACGGCAAGGACGCCATCGGCACCGGCCCCTACATGCTGAAGTCCTACGTCAAGGGCACCGGCATCGAACTCGTCCGCAACGAGAACTACTGGGGCGAAAAGCCGCACTGGAAGGAAGTGAAGTTCGTGCCGGTGCCGTCCGCCGGCCCGCGCCTGACCGGCCTTTTGTCCGGCGACTTCGACATGATCGAAAACCCCGCCGCGCGTGACCTGCCGCGCCTGAAGGACAACCCGAAGTTCGGCTTCGTGGCCACGCCGTCCACCCGCCTGGTGTTCTTCCAGCCGGACGTGGGCCGCAACCCCAGCCCGTTCGTCAAGAGCGCCGACGGCAAGAACCCGCTGCAGGACCTGCGCGTGCGCAAGGCCATCAACATGGCCATCGACCGCAAGACCATCACCGCCCGCATCATGGACGGCATGGCGACCCCGGCCTTCCAGTTCATGCCCGACGGCATGTTCGGCGCGCTGCCCAAGGCCCCGGAAATCAAGTACGACCCGGAAGGCGCCAAGAAGCTGCTGGCCGAAGCCGGTTACCCGAACGGCTTTGAACTGACGCTGTCGTCCACCAACGATCGTTACGTCAACGACGGCCAGGTCGCGCAGGCCGTGGCCCAGTATCTGTCGCGCGTCGGCATCAAGACCAACGTGGACGCGATGACCGCCTCCATCTACTTCCCCAAGCGCGCCAAGCGCGAGTTCAGCTTCTCGATGGGCGGCTGGCCGGCGGAAACGGGTGAAGCGTCGGCGCTGTTCCAGCTGTGGGTCGCCACGCTGGATTCGCCCGTCAGCCTGGGCACCAGCAACTACGGCGGCTTCTCGAACGCCGACTTCGACAAGGTCTACAAGCAGGCCATCGTGACGGTTGACCCCGCCAAGCGCGAAAAGCTGCTGCAGGAATCCACCCAGATCGCCCTGGACAACGTGCCGCTGATCCCGCTGCACTTCGAAAGCAGCATCTGGGCATACCGCAATGGCATCTCGTACGAAGGCCGCCGCGACCAGTACACCCTGGCCACCTCGGTCAAGCCCGACGCCAAGTGAGCCGGCAGGGCTGAGTAAAGAAGAAACGGCTGCCTCGTGCAGCCGTTTTGCCTTGTGGCGGCGCAAATGCGCCCCGCTTTGCCCGAGCCCCCCGCCCCATCCCCTACAATCGTCTCGCTTCATCGGAACCGCCATGCCCACGTCTTTGCCCCCGTCTTCGTCCGCCCCTGCCCCCCGTCCTTTCCTGTTGGCCTGTCCGGACCTGTCGGCCGAGCGCGTGGGCAACACCGACACGCCCGGCGTCTGGCATTTCGATTCCGGCGCGCCCGGCAAGCGGGTGATGCTGAGCGCGCTGATCCACGGCAACGAACTGTGCGGCGCCTGGGCGCTGAAGGACCTGCTTGCCGCCGGCCTGCGCCCGCGCCGCGGCACGCTGACGCTGGCGTTCTGTAACCTGGCGGCCTTCGACCGCTTCGACGCCCGCAATTACGCCCCCGCGCGCTTCGTGGACGAAGACATGAACCGCGTCTGGAGCGAGGACAAGCTGTCCGCGCCGATCTCCCAAGAGCGCCGCCGCGCCGCCGAGCTCCGGCCGTGGGTGGAACAGGCGGACTGGCTGCTCGACTTTCATTCGATGAGCAATTCCGACGTGCCGCTGCAGCTGACCGGCCTGGAGCAGCGCAACATCGATCTGGCGCTGGCTTTGGGCAATCCCGCCACCATCATTGCCGACGCGGGCCACGCTGCCGGCGTGCGCATGCGCGATTTCGGCCGTTTCGGCGAAGCCGGCGACAACGGCACGCGGTCCCTGCTGATTGAATGCGGGTTCCATGGCGCCCCCGAGGCGCGCGGCGTGGCCGCCGACCAGATGGCGCGCTTTCTGGTGCAGGCCGGCACAGTGGACCGCAGCGACATCCCCGCCGCCTGGTTCGCGCCCGGCGCGCCGCTGCAGCGCGCGCTGCGCGTCACGCACGCTGTCGCCGCCAAGAGCGCCGACTTCCGTTTCGCCGAGGCCTGGAAGGGCCTGGAGATGCTGCCCAAGGCGGGCACCGTCATCGGCTGGTCGGAAGGCGAGCCCGTCACCACCCCGTACGACAACTGCGTGCTCATCATGCCGTCCACCGCCAACCTGCGGCCCGGCGTCACCGTCGTGCGCCTGGCGCAGCCGATTGCGTAGCGTACGGCCTGCCAAACCCCCGGCTTTTCCCCAACCCCTGAGCCCACCAAGGAAATCATCTCGTGGCCTTGTTCATCCTACGCAGACTGATACAGAGTCTGTTCGTGCTGCTGGCCGTTTCGGTCGTGGTCTTCTTCGCGGTGTATGCCGTGGGCGACCCGATCGAGCTGCTGGTCAGCCCCGAAGCCAGCCAGGCCGCGCGCGAGGCGATGATCGCCCGCCTGGGCCTGGACCTGCCCGTCTGGCAGCAGTACACAGGCTTCCTGTGGCGCGCGCTGCACGGCGACCTGGGCACGTCCTTCGTGCACGGCATCCCGGCGATCGAACTGATCGTGCAGCGCATTCCCGCCACGTTCGAGCTCGTGATCGTCGCGATCATGCTGACCTGTGTGATCGGCATTCCGCTCGGCCTGATCGCAGGTCTGTACCGCGATGAGTATGTGGGCCGCGGCATCATGGCCTCGTCCGTGCTGGGCTTTTCGCTGCCGAACTTCTGGCAGGGCATGATGCTGATCCTGCTGTTCGCCGTCTGGCTGGGCTGGCTGCCCGCCACCGGCCGCGGCGACACGGTGACCGTGCTGGGCGTGCGCCTGTCCATCCTGACCGCCGACGGCTGGTCGCACCTGATCATGCCCGCCATCAACCTGGCGCTGGCCAACATCGCCCTGGTGCTGCGCCTGACGGCCTCCGGCGTGGTGGAAGCCCGCAGCCAGGACTACGTGAAGTTCGCGCGCGCCAAGGGCGTCAAACCCGGCCGCATCGTGCGCCGCCACATCCTGCGCAACATCCTGATCCCGGTGGTCACGGTGATCGGCATGGAGTTCGGCACGCTGATCGCCTACTCGACCATCACCGAGACCGTGTTCGCGTGGCCCGGCATGGGCAAGCTGCTGATCGACAGCGTGTACCAGCTCGACCGCCCCGTCGTCGTCGCCTACGTGATGCTGGTCACGCTGATCTTCGTCATCATCAACCTGGTTGTGGACATCCTGTACGCCGCGCTCGACCCGCGCGTGCAGCTCGTGGCCCCCGCTCATTGAACCGCCATGGCTAACTCTCCCAATCCCGGCCGCACCCGCACCGTCCAGCCTCTGGCCGAGACGCCCCGGCGCGCCGCCATCCTGAAAAAACTGCATGCGCGTCCCACGGTGCGCGGCTCGGTCATCGCGCTGGCCGTCCTGATCATCCTGGTGGTCTTTGCGCCATTCTTCGCGCCGCAGAATCCGTACGATCTGGCCAATCTGTCGCTCATGGACGGACGCCTGGCCCCGCGCCAAGCGCTGATGGACGGCAGCATCGCCTGGCTGGGCACCGACGACCAGGGCCGCGACATGCTCAGCGCCATCCTGTATGGCCTGCGCATCAGCCTGATGGTGGGCCTGTCCGCCGTCGTGCTGGCAACCGCCATCGGCGGCGCGATCGGCCTGGTGGCCGCCTACATCGGCGGCTGGGTCGACACCGTGCTGATGCGCATCGTCGACTTCATCCTGGGCTTTCCGACCATTCTGGTGGCGCTGGTGCTGCTGGTGGTGCTGGGCCGGGGGGTCGACAAGGTGATCCTGGCGCTTGTCCTTGTGCAATGGGGCCACTACGCGCGGATCATGCGCAGCCGCGCCTTGCAGGAACGCCGCAAGGAATACGTCGAGGCCGCAGCCAACCTGGGCTTTCCGGCGTGGCGCATCATGCTCTTTCACCTGTTGCCCAACTGCCTGGGTCCGGTGATGGTGTTCGCCACCATCCAGATCGCGACCGCGATCGCGCTGGAAGCGACGCTGTCGTTCCTGGGTGTGGGCGTGCCGATCACCGAACCGTCGCTGGGCCTCTTGATCTCCAACGGCTTCCAATACTTGCTGTCGGGCGACTACTGGATCAGCCTGTTCCCGGGCATTGCGCTCCTGGTTCTCATCCTCTCCATCAACATCGTGGGTGACCGCCTGCGCGAAAGCCTGGATCCTCGTCGAGCATGAGCGACATTCTTCTTGATGTGCGCGGCCTGCGCACTGCATTCCATACCGAGGCCGGTGCGTGGCTGGCGGTCGACGGTGTCGACCTGACCGTGCGCCGTGGCGAGATCGTGGGCCTGGTGGGCGAGTCCGGTTCGGGCAAGTCGGTCACAGGCTTTTCGCTGCTTGGCCTCATCGACCCGCCGGGCGAAGTCGTCGACGGCGAAGTGAAGTTCAAGGGCACGGACCTGCGCAAGCTGTCTGAAGAGCAGATGCGCCAGTTGCGCGGCAACCGCATCGCCATGATCTTCCAGGACCCGCTGATGACGCTGAACCCGGTGCTGCGCATCGGCGAGCAGATGATGGAAGCCATCCTGACGCACGAGGACGTGCCGCGCGCGCAGGCCGAGGAACGCTGCCGCGAGGCGCTGGCCATGGTCGGCATCCCGTCGCCGGAAAAGCGCCTGAAGAGCTATCCGCACGAATTCTCGGGCGGCATGCGTCAGCGCGTGGCAATCGCGATTGCGATGCTGAACAAACCCGACCTGATCATCTGCGACGAACCCACGACCGCGCTGGACGTGACCATCCAGGGCCAGATCCTGTACCGCATGCAGCAGATCTGCCGCGAGCACAACACCGCGTTGATCTGGATTACCCACGATCTGGGCGTGGTGGCCGAGCTGGCGGACCGCGTGGCCGTGATGTATGCCGGCCGTATCGTGGAAAGCGGTCCGGTCGAACAGGTGCTGGACGCACCGCGCCACCCCTATACCAAGGGCCTTCTGGACTCGATGCCCGGCGCCACGCAGCCGGGCGCGCGCCTGCACCAGATCAACGGCATGGCGCCCAGCCTGGCGGGCCGTCCGTCGGGCTGTGCGTTCCGGCCGCGCTGCGTCAACGCGGTCACGCGCTGCACCGAGCAGGCCCCCTCCGTCACCACAGAAGGTTCGCGCAGCTATCGCTGTTACGTGCCGATTGCCCGCGAGGCACAGTAAGCAATGAGCAAAGCCGATACCCCCGTCATCGAGCTCAAGAACGTCCACAAGCGCTTCGAGCAGCGGCCTGACCTGGCCCAACGCATTCTCGCCCTGACCGGCCGCCCCATCGACCGCCGCACCGTGTACGCGGTGAACGGCGTGGACCTGTCCATCAAGCGCGGCGAAGTCGTGGGCCTGGTGGGCGAGTCCGGTTGCGGCAAGTCCACGCTGGGACGCGTCGTGGCCGGCCTGCATCGCCAGACCGAAGGCGAGCTGCTGTACCAGGGCCTGGACGCCAACCGCCTGCGCGGCGCCGACAAGCTGGCGTACACGCTGGGCGTGCAGATGATCTTCCAGGATCCGCAGGCCTCGCTGAACCCGCGCCAGCGCCTGCGGCAGATCCTGGGCGAATCGCTGAAGGTGCACAAGCTGGCGCCCCCGGCGGAGATCCCCGCCCGCGTCGACCAGGCGCTCACGGAAGTGGGTCTGGCCACCGAATACCGCGACCGCTTCCCGCATCAGATCTCGGGCGGTCAACGCCAGCGCATCGGCATCGCCCGCGCGCTGATGGTGGCGCCCAAATTCCTGGTCTGTGATGAACCGGTGGCGGCGCTGGACGTGTCGATCCAGGCGCAGGTGATCAACCTGTTCATGGACCTGCGCGAACAGCACGGTTTCACGTACCTGTTCATCAGCCATGACCTGGGCGTGGTCAAGCACATCTCGGACCGCGTCGCGATCATGTATCTGGGTAAGATCGTGGAGATCTCGACGTCGGCCGAAATCTTTGCCCGCGCCAATCACCCGTACACGCAGGCGCTGATGGCCGAAGTGCCGGACGTGGCGCGCCGCGGCCGCAAGTTCACGCCGATCAAGGGCGAGATTCCGTCGCCGCTGAATCCGCCGTCCGGCTGCACGTTCAACCCCCGCTGTCCCCACGCGATGCCGCGCTGCCGTGAAGTGGCGCCGGCCCTGAAAGAAATCTCGGCGGGCCACTGGTCGGCCTGCCACCTGAACGAAGCGAGCGCCTGATGAAACCTTCCGATATGTCCAACGTGGACCGCATCGCCATCGAAATGGGCCATGCGGGCCGCAACGCGATCCTGTACGTGGACGAGGACCGCAACTACGACCGTCCGTTCAAGCTGCAGACCTACCGCCCCTACGGCTACACGCCGGACTGCCCGGTGGTGATCGTGCAGCACGGCGTGCTGCGCAACGGCGACGAATACCGCGATTTCTGGGTCGAAGCCGCCGACAAGCACAAGCTGCTGATCGTGGCGCTGACGTTCTCGAACGAGATCTGGCCGGGCGTTGAAAGCTACAACAACGGCCGCGTGTTTTCGGCCGGCGGCAATCCGCGCCACATCGATGGCTGGACGTATGCGCTGGTGGGCAACGTCATCAAGGACATGATCGCCGGCGAGATCACCGACGGGCAGAACGTGTACCTGTTCGGCCACAGCGCGGGCGGCCAGTTCGTCCACCGCCTGATGAGCAGCCAGCCGCACGCGCCGTTCAAGGCGGTGACGGCGGGCAATCCGGGCTGGTACACGCTGCCGACGTTCGACTATCCCTATCCCGAGGGCATGGACGGCGTGGGGCTGACCGAGGACCATCTGGTGAAGCTGCTGGCCTACCCGATGACGATCCTGGCGGGCGACAAGGACATCGAGACCAACGATCCCAACCTGCCGTCCGAGCCCGCCGCGATGCGCCAGGGCCCGCACCGCTTTGCCCGTGCGCAAAACTACTTCGAATTCGGCCGCAAAGAGGCCGAGCGCCGCGGCGTGCCGTTTGGCTGGAAGCTGCAGGTGGTGCCGGGCATTGGCCACGACGGCCGCGCGATGTCTGCCGTGTGCGCGAGCCTGTGGTTCGATGGCAAGATGCCCGACGATGCCGAGCTCGCCCGCCTGGCCGGCCAGCAGGTCGCCTGAATCCCTTTTCCATTGCTGAAATCCGATACCGCCATGTCCAACACCCAGAGCACTGAACAGATCGTCGCCGGCATTCAAAGCTGGCTGCAATGCGAGTCGCCGTCGAACTTCCCGGAAGGCATCGCCGCGATGGCGCGCATCATCGCCGACTACGCGGCTGCGGCCGGCCTGACGGTGGAGCTGTCGTCGCTGGGGCCCACGACGGGCCCGCTGCTGTACGCGACCAACCGCGCGCCAGGCGATACGCGTCCGGGCATCCTGATCCTGGCGCACATGGATACGGTGCATCCGGTGGGCACGCTGCTGGAAAACCCGGTGCGCATCGACGGCGACCGTCTCTACGGCCCGGGCAGCTATGACATGAAGGCGGGCATCTATCTGGCGCTGACGGCGCTGGCCGGCGTGGCGCGTCCGGGTGCGACGCAACTGCCGGTGGATTTCCTGGTGGTGCCGGACGAAGAAACGGGCAGCCACGCCTCGCGCGCGCATATCGAACGCTTCGCCGCGAATGCCAAGTACGCGCTGGTGTGCGAACCGGCCCGCCCCAACGGCGGCAAGTGCGTGACGGCACGCAAGGGGACGGGCATGCTGAATCTGAACGTGAAGGGCCGCCCGGCCCACGCGGGCATGCAACACGAGAAGGGCCGCAGCGCGATCCGCGAAATGGCGCATCAGGTGCTGGCGCTGGAAGCGATGACGGACTACGACCGTGGCATCACGGTGAGCGTGGGGACCATCGCGGGCGGTACGGTCACCAACACGGTTCCGGCGCTGTGCCGCTGCGTGGTGGATTTCCGGGTGCCTGACATGGGCGCCGCGGAAGACGTGCTGCGCCGGATGCGTGAACTGTGCGCGGTGGGTCCGGACGTTGAACTGGACATCGACGTGGAACTGAACCGTCCGCCGATGGTAAAGACGGAGGCGGCGGCTGCGTTGCTGGCCTTGGTGCAGGGGTTTGCGGATCGCGCGGGCTTCTTGCTTGAAGATGCGCCGATGACGGGTGGCGGCAGCGATGCCAACTTCACGTCGGCAATGGGTATTCCGACGCTGGATGGGTTGGGAGCGGATGGGGATGGCGCGCATACGTTGAATGAGTATGTGCTGGTGTCTACGTTGGAGCAGCGGTTGAAGTTTTGGGAATTGCTGCTGCGGGATTTGGCTTGATGTTGTGTTTTTTGCGGCATCTTTGCGCGAAGAGTTGAGTTCTTGATGCGGCCGGGTGGTTGAGTTCTTAAGACGTCCGCCACGGTGGCGGCCCGGGGCGCGCGGGGCCACGATTGCGGTCCGGAGCCTTCGCTCCGGACTTGCCTAGGCGGCCCCCCCCGTCGTCATCTTCGTCCGCCTTCGGCTCCCTTCAGATTCCCTCGGGCTTATCGACGCCCCGCGCACCCCGGGCCGCCACCGCACCGGACTCTGGCAATTGAAATCTGATGGCCGCTGGGACGACCAGCGTGCTTGGCATTTTTGCGCCGTGATGTTCAAGCTAGAAGCAGCTTGCGGGGCCCGTCTCCGTTTGGCCGCGCGGGCGGCCTCCGGAGACTTACGCGGCGTCTTGCGGCGTAGCGATGACGCTTCGCGCGTGGCTGCATTTGATCCAGGTGTCTGACACCCAGGTGAGATTCACGTCATACCAAGCGCATCTCCCGAGGGTGTCAGACACCGGCAGCGGCAGACGCTCTCGCCAAGTTCAAGCGGAGTCGCCATTAATCGTCATTTGAACCCCAGTACCCGATGGGCGGCGCGTACTGGTCGGCAAGTTGCGGCTGACCGTCGCCGCGCCGCCCATCACCGCCCCTCCCCCCGTGACGACGGCCCATTAGCAAGCCAACCGTCACCAGCGCGCAAGCGACCACCGCCACGACGCCCCACCGGCCCAATGCCGGGTTGCCGCCGTCCGGGCGGCAGCAACCCGGCGGCCCCGCAGATCCCCTTCCCTGACCACAGGTCTTACTGCGCCCCATACCAAAGACCCTCGTAGCACGGCGTCGTGGTCACCGGGGAGGCGAGCGCCGTCGATGCACCCGAGGGAATCTGAAGGGAGCCGAAGGCGGACGAAGATGACGAAGGGGGGGGCCGCCTAGGCCAGTCCGGAGCGAAGGCTCCGGACCGCAATCGTGGGCGATCGTGCCCACGGGGACCGCGGCGTCGGGCGACCTACGGAGACCTGCCGCCACGAAGGCTGATGTCTCGAGGGCCGATATCAGACACCCTGACGAAGACGATTGTCAGCTCGGATCACCGTCTCAGCAGGTCTCAGACACCTAGCCATAACTACATCCGTAGACAAACCCACCACCATCCAAATACCACCATCATCCAGACCCATTCGCCTAGAATGTCGCCCACCAAAATCGCCATCCCCCACCATCTCTCATGTCCGCCGCCCCCACCAGCGCCATCGCTTACGGCCTAGCCACGTTAGCCGCCGACGGCACCATCCTTGACACTTGGTATCCGCGTCCCTCGCTCGCCGACAACGCCCCTCCCACCGGGACTCGTCATCTGACGCCTGAGGAAGCGCGCGCCGCGCTTGGCGAGCACGTGGCCACGGCGCTCGTCCGGGACACGCGCCGCAAGGTCGATATCGTTGCCGTGCGCACCGCCATTTCCTCGCTCGACGAGCCGCCCGCTGATGCTCACGACGCCTATCTGCGTCTGCATCTGCTCAGTCATCGGCTCATCCGGCCGCATGGCGCCAATCTGGATGGGTTGTTTGGCGTGCTCGCCAATGTCGCGTGGACCTCGGTGGGGCCTTGTGCGGTGGATCAGGTTGACGCGCTGCGCTGGCATCTGCGCGCCACCGGGCAGGTTCTGGAAATCCGCGGCGTGGACAAGATTCCGCGCATGACCGATTACGTCGTGGCCAGTGGCGTGCGTATCGCGGACACGGCGCGTGTGCGGCTGGGCGCGCATCTGTCGCCGGGCACCACCGTGCTGCATGAAGGGTTCTGCAATTTCAACGCCGGCACGCTCGGCGCGTCCATGGTCGAAGGCCGCATCAGTGCGGGCGTGATCGTGGACGATGGCACCGATATTGGCGGCGGCGCGTCGATCATGGGGACCATGTCGGGTGGCGGCAAGCAGGTGGTGTCCATCGGCAAGCGTTGCCTGCTTGGCGCCAATTCGGGCATCGGCATTTCGCTGGGCGACGATTGCGTGGTCGAGGCCGGTTGCTACGTCACCGCCGGCACACGGGTGCTGACGCCGGAGGGCGCGGTGGTCAAGGCGGTGTCGCTGGCCGGTCAGCACGGGCTGCTGTTCCGCCGCAACTCGCAGACCGGCGCGGTGGAAGCGCTGGTGCGGACCGCGGCGTGGGGCACGTTGAATCCCGCGCTGCATTCGGGCCACTGAATGGAATATGGCCGCTACGAGCGGCCATATCAATCATGCGGCGTGCGCTCGGTCACCCGAGCCGGCGCATTGGCGTCAGGCGTATTCCGCCGTTTGCCCCAGCTGGTTGTACACCAGGTTGACGAAGAGGTCGGAACTCAGGATGCGCGCCACGCGGCATGAGAAGACCGTCTTGCCGCTGTCGTCCTGCAGGGTGACCGTGTCGGTCCAGTCGTTCAGATCGATGGGCTGCAGCGACTCGTAGGGCCACGTGACGCCGTCGATGTGCAGGCCTTGCGCGGACAGGGACACTTCGCGCGTTTCAAGGTTGGGGAAGGTGCCGCCGGTGATATAACGGAATGTGACGCGCGCGCCCTGCTCGGTCAGCGATTCCAGAACCGGCAGCCGGCGCCCCACGTAGTGGGAGCGGAAGGCGTCCATGAACGCGGGGAATTCGTCGATGCCGGTGGCGACTGTCCAGGCGCCTTGCGCGGCGCTGCGGTACGCCAGGCGGTCGGCGGATCCTGCTGGCGAGTCCGGCTGGCCGGTGTAGAGGCAGAGATCCTGGATGTCCGCGAATGCGGTGTAGATGCGGGCGCCGCCTTCCTGGCTGACGACTCCGTTTTCGTGCAATTCAAAGCAATCCGGGGCGCTCCCCGTGCGGGTAAACACCGCGAATGCGTCTATGGCCTGCGGGGTTTCTCTATCTGTCATGCAACTTCCTGAATGGATTGGGGTGCTATCGCGGCCCAGGACGTCGCAATGTCTTGCGAGCCGTATTCTCCCCCATATGCGCAATACGTGCTTGATGACCCCAATTCCCGCACGTTGAACGGAAATCACTCGCCCGGCGGAATCGGCGCAAAACGCATGTGCTGCACGTCGCCGCGTCCGGCGATGATCGCGGTGGATTCGGGCACTTCTTCCCAGACACCGGCCATGTCCGACAGCGGCTCTGACAACAGCAGGAAGGCATCGTCGTCCATGGCGGCGATCTGCGCGTTGTCGGGGTAGAGTTCGCGCAGGTGGCGCACGCAGGTGTTGTGAAACAGCGTGCGCGAGTCGCCTTCGCTGGAATAACGCACCGCGATCAGGCGCTCGCCGTCCAGCGCGCATACGGTCATGTTGATGGGATGCGCCACGCCGTGGCGCCGGCCGGTTTCCTCGACCGCGCCCACCATGCGGGCGATTGCGGGGATAGGGTCTTCGTCCAGGCCGAACGTAAGGGCCAGAAGAAACATCACCTCGGAATCCGTGGAGCCTTCCAGCGAACCGAAATACGCGGGCGCAATCATCAGCATCAGATCACGGCGCAGCAGCGGGTAGTCGCGGATGAGGCCGTTGTGCACGAACAGCCATTGCCCGTGCCGAAAAGGGTGGCAATTGGTCTCTTGCGCGGGGGTATCGGTGGCGGCGCGGATGTGCGCGACGAAGTGCGGTGCGTGGATGGCGCGGGCGGCCTCGCGCAGATTGCGGTCGTTCCAGGCCGGATGCACGCTGCGATAGCGGAACGGCGGTTCGATGGGGCGGCCTTCGATGGGGCGGCTGTACCAGCCCAGCCCGAAACCGTCGCCATTCGTGGTGGTGGCGCCCAGGCGGGAATGCAGGCTTTGTTCGATGAGCGAGTGCTTGGCCTTGAACAGCACGCTCTCCATCTGCAGGGGACTACCGGTGTAAGCCAGCCAACGGCACATGATGCGCTCCTTCAATCCGGACAGGCCAGTGTAGGAGCGGGGCGCGCGTTTCTTCAAGTCTTGGCTTACGGCCCCCGTCTTCGCCTGCAATGCCGTCGCGTGCTGCGCCGGGTTTGTAGCGCCCCTGTGTGTGGAGGCCCTGTGTACCGCGCCCCTGTGTGTCGCGCGCCTGGTCCGCCCCACCCCTATTTGTTCAGCAGCGCCTTCAGCATGGCCATGCGCTCCTTGGGGCTCATGGCGGCCGTCGCGTCGTCCTCCTGGATGCGCACGTCGCCCAGGCCCATTTCCTCGATGAAGCGCGACGGCTCGCGCACCAGGTCTTCGCGCGCGCGGCGGCGGCGCTTGCACCAGCTCAGGTGCAGGCTGCGCTGCGCGCGCGTGATGCCGACGTACATCAGGCGCCGTTCTTCCTGAATGCGGGTGGCCAGGTTCTCGGCGGCGCGCGCAGGATCGCCGACTTCGTCGTCCTTGCCCAGATGCGGCAGCAGGCCTTCTTCCACGCCGGCCAGGTACACGTGCGGGTATTCGAGGCCCTTGGAGGCGTGCAGCGTGGACATCTTGACGGCGTCGGGCGCTTCTTCCTCGCCGCGCTCCAGCATGGTGACCAGCGCCACGTGCTGCACCAGATCGAAGAGCGACATGTTGTCTTCCTCGGCCTTGCGCTTGAGCCAGCCGGTCAGCTCCAGGACGTTCTGCCAGCGCGTCTGAGCGGGACGCTCTTCGAAGAGTTCGAACAGGTGCCGTTCGTACTGGATGGCTTCGAGCAGGTCGTCGAGGATGGCGCCCGCGGGTTCCGCAGGCGCCGCGTCCTTGCCCGAGGCCGCGCCGCGGCCGGCGCGCCACTGCATGCGGCGGATGAATTCCGCGAAGGTGCGCAGCTGGTCAATCTGGCGCGGCGCCAGCACGCTTTCGAGGCCGGTCTCGGCCACGGCGGCCAGCAGCGACAGTTCGCGGCTGGCGGCGTACTGGCCCAGCGCCTGCAAGGTGGCCTGGCCGATGCCGCGTTTGGGCGTCGTGGCCGCGCGGATGAAGGCGGGGTCGTCATCGTCGTTGGCCAGCACACGCAGGTAGGCCAGAATGTCGCGCACTTCCGCCTTGTCGAAGAAGCTTTGCCCGCCGGAGATCGTGTACGGAATCTTCAAGTTGCGCAGCGCCTGTTCCAGGATGCGCGACTGATGATTGCTGCGGTAAAGGATGGCGAAATCCTTCCACTGCGCCTGGCGTTCGAAGCGCGCGGCGGACACCTTCATGGCGATGGATTCGGCCTCCTGCTCCTCGCCGTCCATGGCCGAGACCTGGATCGGTTCGCCCACGCCCAGCTCGGACCACAGTTTCTTTTCGAAGAGCTTGGGGTTCTTTTCGATGACCTGGTTGGCGGCTGCCAGGATGCGCTGCACCGAACGGTAGTTCTGCTCCAGCTTGATGAGCTTGATGTTCGGGTAGTCGGTGGTCAGCTTGGCCAGGTTCTCGATGGTGGCGCCGCGCCAGGCGTAGATGGCCTGGTCATCGTCGCCCACGGCGGTGAACATGGCGCGCGGGCCGGTCAGCAACTGCACCAGACGGTACTGGCACACGTTGGTGTCCTGGTATTCGTCCACCAGCAGGTAGCGCACGCGGTTCTGCCAGCGGGTGCGCACTTCTTCGTTGCTGGCCAGGAGTTGTGCAGGAATGCGGATGAGGTCGTCGAAGTCCACCGCCTGATAGGCGGCCAGCGTGGCGGCGTAGCTGCGGTAGACGTTGGCGGCTTCGACGTCGCCCGGGGTGATGGCTTCGCGCGCGGCGTCGTCCGGCTCCAGCAGCGCATTCTTCCATAGCGAGATGATGCCTTGCACGTGGCGCAGGCGGGCCTTGTCGGTGGTCGCCAGCAGTTCCTGGATGATGCCCATGGCGTCGTCGGCGTCCAGGATGGAGAACGTGGGTTTCAGGCCCGCGTTGCGCGCTTCTTCGCGCAGCATCTTCACACCCAGCGAGTGGAAGGTGCTGATGATCAGGCCCTTGGACAGCTTGCGGTCGACCAGCGTCTTCACGCGCTCGTCCATTTCGCGGGCGGCCTTGTTGGTGAAGGTCAGCGCGACGACATTGCGGCCCATGTAGCCGCATTCGCGCAGCAGGTAGGCGATCTTCTGCGTGATGACGCGCGTCTTGCCGCTGCCGGCGCCCGCCAGGACGAGGCAAGGGCCGTCCAGGTAGAGCGTCGCCTCCCGCTGCGCGGGATTCATGCCGTGGCCAATCGGTTCGCTTGCGGACATTGGAGATTCAGATCGTCATGCGTCGCGGCGGCCATGCCAACGCAGCCGGCAAGCAAGAGGCCTGCCGCTGCCCGTCAATGGGCCGGAAAAACGCGAGAAAAATGGGGACGGGCGCAGCCGCCGCAGCGGGTCTGCCGCGCCGGTGCGATAGAGGAAGACGATCATAGAACAATCGGGTCGAAGGCGCATCGGCGGGTTGCCGCAGAGGCGCCCCACGTGGCCGCAGGTGTGCAACACCGGCGCATCGTCGCAGCGGCGAACGGTACACGGGGAGTCCTGCGGTGTGCGACAGCCAGCCAGCAGCGCGGGGCCGCGGCGCCCCGTCACACGAGCGTGCCGCCCTATCGCTTATCAGATTTCCAGCGGATCGACTTCCAGTTGCCAGCGCACGCGCGCCTCGTTCGCCAGATAAGGCAGATGATGCGACCACGATGCGAGAAACGCCTGCAGCGCCGGCCGGCTGCTGCTTTCGGCCAGCAGCTGCGCACGCTCGATGTTGGCCACGCGCACGACGCGCAGCGGCACGGGGTCGTACAGCATGATCGCGTCCATGCCGGGAAAATCGGCCGCCCATTCGCCCTCGGGCAGCACGCGGGCCTGCTCAAGGAACGCTTGCGCCACCTTGAGTTCGCGCGCCTCGGCGGTCAGCAGCGCCTGGTAGACGTAAGGGGGCAAGCCGGTGCTTTCGCGCTCGTGCAGCGCGTGCCGCGCAAACCCGGCGTAGTCGTGGCGCAGCAAGGCCTGGTACACGGGCTGCTCGGGATAGCCGGTCTGGATCAGCACTTCGCCGTTGCCCTGATGGCGGCCCGCGCGGCCGGCCACCTGCATCAGCTGCGCGAACAGGCGTTCGGGCGCGCGGAAATCATGGGCGAACAGCATGGAGTCCGCATTGAGCACGCCCACCAGCCCCAACCGCGCAAAGTCGTGCCCCTTGGCCACCATCTGCGTGCCGACCAGGATGTCGACCTCACCGGCGTGGACGGACGCGAACAGCGCTTCGGCGCTGCCCTTCTTGCGCGTGCTGTCGGCGTCGATGCGCAGGATGCGCGCCTCGGGAAAGAGTTCGGCCAGGTGTTCCTCGACGCGTTGCGTGCCGCGGCCCATGGGCGCCAGATCCTGGTCGCCGCATTCGGGGCAGGCGCGCGGCACGGGGGCCTGATAGCCGCAGTGGTGGCACTGCAGGCGATGGCCGCGAAAGTCCGTGCGATGCAGCACGGTAAAGGCCGTGCAGCGCGGGCAATTGCTGACCCACGCGCAGGACTGGCAATGCAGCACCGGCGAATAACCGCGCCGGTTCAGGAAGATCAGCACCTGTTCCTTGCGCTCGAGCCGCTGGCCGATGGCCTCGAGCAGCTGCGGCGACAGCCCTTGCTTCATCTGCAGGCGGCGCGTATCCACCAGGCGGATCTTGGGCAGCTCGCTGGACCGCGCGCGGCCGGGCAACGTCAGGCGCAGGTAACGGCCACGCTCGGCGTGCTGCCAGGTTTCCAGCGACGGCGTGGCGGACCCCAGCACGACCGGAATGTTCAGATCGTGGGCGCGCCACACGGCAAGGTCGCGCGCCGAATAGCGCAGTCCGTCCTGCTGCTTGTAGGACGTATCGTGTTCTTCGTCGACCACGATCAGGCCCAGCTCGGTCAGCGGGGCGAAGATCGACATGCGCGTGCCCAGCAGCATGCGGGCCTGGCCGCGCTGGGCGCGAGTCCACGCCTGCAGCCGCTCGCCGTCGGACAGCCCGCTGTGCATCACCGCCAGCCCCTCGGGTCCGACCAGCGTTTCCAGGCGCGCACGCAGCGCGGCTTCGAGCTGCGGCGTCAGATTGATTTCGGGGACCAGCAGCAGCACCTGCTTCCCTGCGGCCAGGACCTTTTCGGCGGCGCGCAGGTAGACCTCGGTCTTGCCGCTGCCCGTCACGCCGTGCAGCAGCACCGGCTTGAAGCAGTCGAGCGCGCCGATGGCCTGCACCGCCGCCTCCTGGGCCTCGTTCAGCGCCGGCGGCTGGTCGGGCGTGGCCGGCGCGCGCGCGGTCTTGCGCTTGCGCGCATCCATGCGCGCCACGGGCCCTTCTCCAGACCGCTTGCCCTGGTAGGACGTGGGCTTGCGCAGCGGCGGCGGCAGCGTGGGCAGCATCACCTCGCCCAACGGGCGTTGATAGTAGTCCGCCGCAAAGCGCGCCATGCGCAACCACGCTTCGTCAAAAGGGGGCAGATCGTCCAGCACCGCCTCGATCGGACGGATCTGTTTGGGCTCGAAAGACGGCTCTGCGGGGTTGTCGACGACCACCCCAATCATCTTGCGCCGGCCGAACGGAACGATAACCCGCAGGCCGGCCGGAATCGGCGCGTCGCTGCGGTAATCGAACGGGCCGGGCAGCGGCACGTCCAGCGCGACGCGCACCCAGCACACCGCTGCGGTGTCGGGATTGGCTTGCGCGTCAGGCATGGAGTCGGGGGACATTCATCTAATGAAATAGGACTAGCCGAAAGTATGAGGACCGCTCGGCGCCACGTTGGAGGATTCTCGCTCGCCGCCGCGCCATTGATCCACCGGCGCCTGTGGATAACTTTGGGGAAAAGGCGAGAGCAACATCAGAAATTGGAATATGGCAAGAATGCACAAACTATTGCATCCCTGTTGATAAGCGACATTTTCCGATATAAAACAGGCACTTGAAGCCGGTTTCCAGATTGTAAGCCAGCTTGGGGAGGGTTTTCCCCGACCCCGGATTTAATGTGCACAAGTCGCCCGGGCGGCCCATCTGCTTCGGCCCTTGGGGCCGAAGCGTTCACTTACTTACGCGTGGAAGGCGCGGCTGTACTGGTGGACTTCATCGACCAATTCAGCTACAGCTTCTGGCGGAGTGAAGCGCGAAATGCCATGTCCCAGATTGAACACATGGCCGCCCTTGCCCACCGGGCCAAACGCGTCCAGCACGCGGCGCGCCTCCGCGCGAATGGCGCTGCCACCGCCAAAAAGCGCCATCGGATCCAGGTTGCCCTGGAACGCGACCGAGTCGCCGGTGCGGCGCCGCGCCGCCGCCAGATCCACGGTCCAGTCCAGGCCCACTGCGTCGCTGCCACAGGCCGCAATGTCTTCAATCCACTGGCCGCCGCCCTTGGTGAAGACGATGACCGGCACGCGCCGCCCTTCGTGCTCGCGGGTCAAACCGGCGACGACCTTCTTCGTGTAAGCCAGCGAAAACTGCTGGAACAGGCCGTCGGCCAGCACCCCGCCCCAGCTGTCGAACAGCATGACGGCCTGCGCGCCGGCCGCGATCTGGCCGTTCAGGTATTGCAGCGTGGCTTCGGCGTTGATCTCGAGGATGCGGTGAAGCAGATCGGGACGCGAATACAGCAGGGTCTTGATAAGACGGTAGTCGTCGCTGCCCTTGCCTTCGACCATGTAACAGGCGATGGTCCACGGGCTGCCGGCAAAGCCGATCAGCGGCACCTTGCCGTCAAGATCACGCCGGATCGTGCTGACCGCGTCGAACACGTACCGCAGCTTGTCCATGTCGGGCACCGCCAGGCGCGCGACGTCTTCTTCGGTGCGGATGGGATGCGCAAAGCGCGGGCCTTCGCCTTCAGCGAAGTCCAGCCCGAGGCCCATCGCGTGGGGCACGGTCAGGATGTCCGAAAACAGGATGGCCGCGTCCAGGTCGTAGCGCTCCAGCGGCTGCAGCGTGACTTCCGAGGCATAGTCCGGATTCTGCGCCAACCCCATGAACGAGCCTGCACGCGCACGCGTCTCGCGGTACTCGGGCAGATAGCGACCCGCCTGGCGCATGAGCCAGATGGGGGTGTAGGGCACAGGTTCGCGCATCAGGGCGCGCAAGAACACATCGTTCTTCAAACGGGGAGCAGACACGGCTAACCTCGATGATCGGAAGCCGTGAGTTTACTTCCCTTGGCTGACAAGGCGGGCCGCGCCCACGTGGACGGGGTTGAGCGGGCGCAATGGGCGGCGGCTGCGGGCGTGCCGCCTGGTTAGCGTCAACCCAAGTCGTGCAACCGCGCTGCGGCCAGCGCCGCCTGGCGGTAAGGCGCGGCTTCGATGCCGTGCTTGCGCATCAGCGCCCAGAACGCGCGCCGGTGCTTGGCGCACGCACGTGCGGCCTGCGCGACGTTGCCGCCGTGGCGCGACAGCGCGTGACGGATGTATTCGCGCTCGAAGCCGTTCACCACCTGCGCCTTCGCCGCCCGGAATGTTTCTGGCACGCCGCGCCGGTACTGGTGCCGCAAGCTGCTCAACGCGTGCTCGACGATGTCGGCCGGCACCTTTGGACGCGCGGATCCCGCGCGTGACGCGTGGGGCGGATATGCCGCGTGCTCGGCGCCCTGCGCCTCTGCATGCTCGCCCAGATAGTTGACGGGATGCTCATGGACGCTACCCGTCACGCCGGCACGGCGCACGGCGCCGCGGCGAGCCAGGCGAACCAGCCGCACCCGCAGGCTCTCGACGCACACCGGCTGCGAGATGAAGTCCGCCGCGCCCAGGCTGAGCAAGTCCAGAATGGCGGGCGCCTTGACGTCGTGGATGAGCAGCAGAACGGGCGTTGTGAGCGCGCCGCGCGCCTGCTGCAAGGCCATGCGGGCCCAGGCGAGCGAGGACGGCGCCACGGGCAGGATGCAAGCGTCATAGCGCCGCAGCGACAACGCCTGCTGTGCAAGGGAGTCCGGCGGCGTCTCGGCAAGCGCCGGCGGAGCCAGGGACACCGGATGCAGCCGCACACGCGTCACCTTGGCCTGATGGCCGGCGATCCAGGCGCCCATCGTCGATTCATGACCGGGCGCCAGCAGCACCCCGCAATCCAGCACGTCTCGCATGCCTTCCTCGTTTGCATCGCAAAAACTGAAGGCTACTGTTGCAGACCCCGTGCCGACTATTCGTAGTGAACGCATTGCGGCAGGCCGCTACAGGGCGTAGCGCCGTGGGGCGGCGCAGGTTGGCGCGGGCTCGGCAAAATATCGGACGCATTCAGGTGTCAGACACCCTGCAATAAGCAGGAATGAAAAAAAGCGGCCCGAGGGCCGCTTTTTTTTTACGCCGGGACAAGCCCGGAAACCGCATTGCCGCTTAGTGCGAGCGGCCGCCTTGGCGCAGCTTGCGCGCCGCGATGGCTTGCGCAGCCAGCATGGCGAGCTCGGCTTCGACGACAGCGATGTCAGCCTTGTCCTTGGCGTTGGCCAGGGCCAGTTCGGCCTTCTGGCGCGCTTCCAGGGCGCGGGCTTCGTCGAGGTCGGCGGCACGGATAGCCGTGTCGGCCAGGACCGTCACGCTGCCCGGCTGAACTTCCAGGATACCCCCGGCGACGAAGATGTTTTCCTCGCCTTGGTCGGCACGAACGATCTTGACCGTTCCGGGGCGTATGCGCGAGATCAGCGGGGTGTGGCCGGGCAGAATGCCCAGTTCACCCGACTCGCCAGGCAGAACCACGAACTTCGCCTCGCCGGTGAAGATCGCTTCCTCTGCGCTGACCACATCCACATGCAGGGTAGCCATATCGGTTCCTTATTGCAGTTTCTTGGCCTTCTCGAAGGCCTCGTCGATCGAACCGACCATGTAGAACGCCTGTTCCGGCAGGGAGTCGCACTCGCCGTTGACGATCATCTTGAAACCACGGATGGTTTCGGCCAGCGGAACGTACTTGCCGGGCGAACCGGTGAACACTTCAGCAACGTGGAACGGCTGCGACAGGAAGCGCTGGATCTTACGCGCGCGGGCCACGGCCTGCTTGTCTTCCGGCGACAGTTCGTCCATGCCCAGAATCGCGATGATGTCGCGCAGTTCCTTGTAGCGCTGCAGCGTCTGCTGCACGCCACGGGCAACCGAGTAGTGCTCTTCGCCGACGACTTGCGGGTCGAGCTGGCGGCTGGAGGAGTCGAGCGGATCGACGGCCGGGTAGATACCCAGGGCGGCGATGTCACGCGACAGCACGACGGTGGAGTCCAAATGCTGGAAGGTCGTGGCAGGCGACGGGTCGGTCAAGTCGTCCGCAGGGACGTACACTGCCTGGATCGAGGTGATCGAGCCGGTCTTGGTCGACGTGATGCGCTCTTGCAGCTTGCCCATTTCTTCGGCCAGCGTGGGCTGATAACCCACGGCGGACGGCATACGGCCCAGCAGCGCGGACACTTCGGTACCGGCCAGGGTGTAGCGGTAGATGTTGTCCACGAAGAACAGGATGTCGCGGCCTTCGTCACGGAACTTCTCGGCCATCGTCAGGCCGGTCAGCGCGACGCGCAGACGGTTGCCGGGGGGTTCGTTCATCTGACCGAACACCATGGCGACCTTGTCCAGAACGTTCGACTCTTCCATTTCGTGGTAGAAGTCGTTGCCTTCACGGGTACGCTCACCCACGCCGGCAAACACCGACAAACCGCTGTGCTGCTTGGCGATGTTGTTGATGAGTTCCATCATGTTCACGGTCTTGCCCACGCCGGCGCCGCCGAACAGGCCGACCTTGCCGCCCTTGGCGAACGGGCACACCAGGTCAATAACCTTGATGCCGGTTTCCAGCAGTTCCACCGACGGCGACAGTTCGTCGAAACGGGGAGCGGCTTGGTGAATACCACGCTTTTCTTCGTGCTGGATCGGGCCGGCTTCGTCGATGGGACGACCCAGCACGTCCATGATGCGGCCCAGCGTGCCGGTGCCGACGGGCACCGAGATCGGGGCGCCCGTGCCGGTGACCTTCATGCCGCGGCGCAGACCGTCGCTGGAGCCCAGCGCAATGGTACGCACCACGCCGTCGCCCAGCTGTTGCTGCACTTCCAGCGTCAGACCCTTTTCGGCGAACGAGGAACCCTCGTCGGCCAGAGTAAGCGCTTCATAGATCTTGGGCATTTGATCGCGGGGGAACTGAATATCCACCACGGCGCCGATGCACTGAACGATGGTTCCGTTGCTCATGTCGATTCCTTGCTTGATAGCTTTTGACGGGATGCTGCCTGCCTCAAACGGCGGCAGCGCCCCCTACGATTTCCGAAATTTCTTTGGTGATCGCGGCCTGACGGGTCTTGTTGTAGACCAGTTGCAGATCGCCGATGACCTTCTTGGCGTTGTCCGACGCCGCCTTCATGGCGACCATCCGGGCCGACTGCTCCGAAGCCATGTTCTCGGCCACGGCTTGGTACAGCAGGCCTTCAACGTAACGCTGCAGCAGGTCGTCGATCACGCTACGGGCGTCGGGTTCGTAGATGTAATCCCAGCTGTATTCCGACTTCACTTCCGAGGTCTTGGCCAGGCTATCGGCGCCCGTCTGGTACGGATCTTCCAAACCGCTGGCCAACGGCAGCAGACGCAGGAACAGGGGCTCTTGCTTCATCGTGTTGACGAAGCGGGTCGAGGCCACGTACAGCGCGTCGATGCGGCCTTCCAGGTAGGCGTCCAGCTGCACCTTGATCGCGCCCAGCAGGCGGTCGAGTTGCGGCTTGTCGCCCAGTTGCACTTCCTGGGAAACCAGTTTGGCGCCGATACGGGTCAGCACACCCACGCCCTTGTTGCCGAAAGCGGTCGCCTGCACGGCGATGCCGGCTTTCTCGAACTCTTTCAGCTTGCCCAACGTCACACGCGTGATGTTGGTGTTCAAGCCGCCGCACAAACCCTTGTCGGTCGTCACCATGACCACGCCGACCGCCTTGATTTCGCGTTCGACCAGGTACGGGTGGCTGTACTCGGGATTGGCCTGCATCAGGTGCGCAGCAATCTCGCGCACCTTGGTGGCGTACGGACGGCCTGCACGCATCCGCTCCTGCGCCTTGCGCATCTTGGATGCGGCGACCATTTCCATCGCCTTGGTGATCTTGCGCGTGTTTTGCACGCTCTTGATCTTGGTTCGGATTTCCTTAATTCCGGGCATTGCGCTTTCCTGTGAAGACTGGCCGATGGGTTCCGCTCGCGCCTCAACCATCCGGGAAGGATGGGTGAGGCGCCTGGGACGCCTAACCCATCACTTTCTTAAAAAGCACCGTGCTTCTTGAATTCCTGAACGGCGGCGGCCAGTTCGGCCTCGTCGTCCTTGGACAGTTCCTTGGTGTCTTCGATGCGCTGGATCAGAGCAGCGTGCTTGCTCTTGAGCTGATCCTTCAGCGACTTCTCGAACGACAGCACTTGGGCCACGTCCACGTCATCCAGGTAGCCGTTGTTGACCGTGTACAGCGTGACGGCCAGTTCCCACACTTGCAGCGGCTGGTATTGCGGCTGCTTGAGCAGTTCAACGACGCGCTTGCCGCGCTCGAGCTGGCGACGGGTGGCGTCGTCCAGGTCGGAGGCGAACTGCGCGAAGGCGGCCAGTTCACGGTACTGCGCCAAGTCGGTACGGATACCGCCGGACAGCTTCTTGACGACCTTGGTCTGGGCAGCGCCACCGACGCGCGACACCGAGATACCGGCGTTGATTGCGGGGCGGACACCGGCGTTGAACAGGTCGGTTTCCAGGAAGATCTGGCCGTCGGTGATCGAGATCACGTTGGTCGGAACGAAGGCCGACACGTCGCCTGCCTGGGTTTCGATGATCGGCAGCGCGGTCAGCGAACCGGTCTTGCCCTTGACGGCGCCTTCGGTGAACTTCTCGACGTACTCTTCGTTGACGCGAGCAGCACGTTCCAGCAGACGCGAGTGCAGGTAGAACACGTCGCCCGGGTAGGCTTCGCGGCCCGGCGGACGGCGCAGCAGCAGCGAGACCTGGCGGTAGGCCCAGGCTTGCTTGGTCAGATCGTCATAAACGATCAGGGCGTCTTCGCCACGATCGCGGAAGTATTCGCCCATCGTGCAGCCGGCGTAGGCGGCCAGGTACTGCATGGCGGCGGAGTCGGAAGCCGAAGCGGCCACGACGATGGTGTATTCCATCGCGCCGTGTTCTTCGAGCTTGCGGACCACGTTGTTGATCGTCGAAGCCTTCTGGCCGATAGCGACGTACACGCAGGTGACGCCCTTGCCCTTCTGGCTGATGATCGTGTCGACGGCCACGGCGGTCTTGCCGGTCTGGCGGTCGCCAATGATCAGTTCGCGCTGGCCACGGCCGATGGGAACCATCGAGTCGATAGCCTTGACGCCGGTTTGCAGCGGCTGCGACACCGAGCGGCGGGCGATAACGCCAGGCGCCACTTTTTCGATGATGTCGGTTTCTTTGGCGTTGACCGGGCCCTTGCCATCGATGGGCTCGCCCAGCGTGTTGACCACGCGGCCTTTCAGTTCCGGACCGACCGGAACTTCCAGAATGCGGCCGGTCGTCTTGACCTGGTCGCCTTCGGAAACGCCGGTGTAGTCGCCCAGAATAACGGCGCCGACGGAATCACGCTCGAGGTTGAGCGCCAGACCGAAAACGTTGTTGGGGAATTCGAGCATTTCGCCCTGCATCACGTCGGACAAGCCGTGGATGCGGGTAATACCGTCGGTCACGGACACGACGGTGCCCTGAGTACGGACATCAGCCGAAGCGCCCAGGCCCTCGATGCGGCTCTTGAGCAGTTCGCTGATCTCGGAGGGATTGAGTTGCATATTGACTCCTGGAATCCTGTTAGTAGCCTTAAGCGGCGAGCTGATCGCGCATGCGGACCAATTGGGCTTGTACGGAAGTATCGAGCACCTGGTCGCCGACGGCCACGCGCACGCCGCCGATCAACGACGGGTCGACGGTAACGCTGGGCTTGAGCTTGAGGCCGAATTTTTGTTCAAGCGCGCCGACCAGATCCTTGACCTGGGCATCGCTGAGCTCGAACGCGCTGGTGATTTCCGCCTGCGCCGTGCCTTCGTGACGATTCCGCAGCGCGACGAATTGCGAGGCGATCTCGGGCAGCAGCAGCAGCCGGTCGTTTTCGACCAGCAGCTCGATGAAATTACGGGCGGCCTGCGGAAAATCGGCCTTGATCAGGCCGGTAAACAGTTCGACGCGCTGCTTGTCACCCAGACGCGGGTCGGCCATGGCCTCGCGCACGTCGGGGTTGGAGGCGACCTGAGCCATTACGCTGACCAGGTCGGCCCACGCCGGCAAACCGGCCTTGTCGTCGCGCGCTGCGCTGAAGAGCGCTTCAGCGTAGGGCCGGGCAACAGTGGAAAGTTCAGCCATGACGGTCCCGGATTAGAGCTGCGCGCGGAGCTGGTTCAGCAGCTCGGCGTGTGCGCGGGCGTCAACCTCGCGCTTGAGGATCTGTTCAGCACCCTTGACGGCCAGCGCGGCGACGTCGTCGCGCAACGCTTCACGGGCGCGCTGGACTTCCTGCGCGGCATCCTGGGCAGCCTGCGCCACGATGCGGGCACGTTCGGCTTCCGCTTCGCGGCGGGCCTGTTCGATCAGGGAGGCGGCTTGCTTCTCGGCCTCGATGATGCGTGCGTGGTTTTCGGACTTGGCAGAAGCCTCGATCAGACTGACGCGCGCCTGGGCTTGAGCCAAGTCGGCTTTGCCCTTCTCGGCGGCGGCCAGGCCGTCGGCGATTTTTTGGCGGCGCTCGTCCATCGCCTTCGTCAGGGGAGGCCACACGAATTTCATCGTGAACCAGCCCAGAACGAAGAACACGAGCATCTGGAAAATGATCGTCGCGTTCAGATTCACGGTCGTTCCTTTAACACCTTGCGGCTCCGACCGCACCCGGAAAGGGGCGTCGCGGAGCACTCGATACTTTGCTGATCGGCGATGGAGCCGTTGCTCTCATCGCCGACAGCGTCATGACCCACCTATTTGCCGGCGGGCGGTGCCTTAGCCGACGAACGGGTTGGCGAAGGCGAACAGCATGGCGATACCCACGCCGATCAGGAATGCCGCGTCGATCAGGCCAGCCAGCAGGAACATCTTCGTTTGCAGAGCGTTCATCAGTTCAGGCTGACGAGCCGAAGCTTCCAGATACTTGCCGCCCATCAGTGCGATGCCGATGCAAGCGCCGATAGCGCCCAGACCGATGATAAGACCGCAAGCGAGGGCAACGAAAGCGACGTTGGTCATGACAACTCCTTGGTTAGAAATCTGAAGTCAAAAATTGAAAAATAAGAGGTACAGCTCAATGCAAGATAATCTTGCTATCCGATGCCGGCCGGGTGGCCGACACCGGAAATTCGGGGGATCAGTGGCCTTCGTGAGCCTGGCCGAGGTACACCAGCGTCAGCATCATGAAGATGAAGGCCTGGAGCAGAACGATCAGGATGTGAAAGATTGCCCAGATCGAGCCGGCCAGGATGTGGCCGATGCCCAAGCCGATGCTGGCGCCGTTGAAGCCGGTCCAGGCGCCGCCCAGGAGGGCGATCAGCATGAAGATCAGTTCGCCGGCGAACATGTTGCCGAACAACCGCATGCCCAGCGACACGGACTTGGCGGCGTATTCGATCAGGTTCAGCAGCAGGTTGAACGGAGCCAGCACGATGGCGCCCAGGCCATGCGCATGGAACGGCGCGGTGAACAGTTCTTTGACGAAGCCGCCCGGCTGCTTGATCTTGATGCCGTAGTAGAACATCAGGAGCAGCACGCCCAGCGACATGCCCATCGGCACGTTCAGGTCGGCGGTCGGCAGAATGCGGTGGTAATAGAGGGGATCGCCGTGCTCAGCACCCAGGCCGGTCAGGCGCCAGATGGAGGGCAGCAGGTCGACGGGCAGCAGGTCCAGCGCGTTCATCAGGATGATCCAGAGGAACACGGTCAGGGCCAGCGGGGCGATGAAAAGACGGCTCTTGGCGTTGTGGACAATGCCCTTGGCCTGGTCGTCAACCATGTCGACGATCATTTCCACGAAGGCCTGGAAGCGGGAAGGAACGCCGCTGGTGGCGCGGCGCGCGGCGCGCCACAGGAAGAAAATGACGATCAGGCCCATCAGGCCGGACCAGAACAACGAGTCGTAATTGATGATGTCGAACTGAGCAATAGCGCTCTGTTTCTCACCCGTATTGTTCAGATGCACCAAGTGATGCTGAATATACGCGGATTGAGGCGACACGTCGCTGGCAGCAGCCATTTGAACCTATCCTATTTGCTGTATGCCCGGTCCTTGCGAACCGGACGATTCCACGATTTCGTTTGCCGCAACTTACTCGGCGCTAAGACAGCCTGCGGAACATCAGAAGCAGGAGATAGCCTTTCAATGTAAGTATCAGACCGAGCAACGCGGCAGGCCACACAAGCCAGTCATGCGTCACACGCGAAAGCAGCCACAACAGCAATGCCGTTGCGAACAACTTGATCAACTCACCAGAGAGAAAGGTAAAGGGACTGGCCTTACCGGCCCGAACGCTGACAGCCAGGCGCAATGCGAACAACGCATTGGGTATGAAATACGCTCCTGCCCCCGCCAGCGCCGACCAACCTGCCGCCGCCCCTCCGACAACCCCCGCTATTACTGCTGCTGCGAGCCCCATGGCGCCTTGCGCCGCCAATGCCAACAAGAGCCCACGGCTAGCTTGTGCATTCAGCGCCGCGCGATCCGCGTCACTGAGTACCAGAACTTCCACCACATCCGGATCGATCGAATCCTGATCCAGGCTGGGCCTCAGACCGGGTTTCTTCCCCTGCCCTTGCTGCATGGAGCTCTGCTGCATCAAACTTCCCCGCTTAACTTGGCCCTGAGGGAATCGACGCGCTTTTTTAGGCGCATGTTTCTTATCCCGCAAGCGTCAAACCCGCAGAGTATAGCTTGGTTTTTTGCACCCTAGCAAATGAACTTTCGGCCGTTTGTAAGGCGGCAACAACGCCCGCTTGCGACAGAAAAATTGGGGACGAGCGAGCGGCCCGCCGAGGCGTGTTCGCAAGCGCGCGCCCCTCATGAAAAGGCGCGCGGCCCCTTGCAGGAGACCGCGCGCCCGATGGGCTTCACAGACGGGCGCTTGCCGAACGCGCCCTTGCCGGACCTTAGTCTTCCTTGACTGGCGGAGGCGCCCACTGCCCGTCCAGGGCGCTGTTCTGCGGCGCATAGAGACGCATGCTGAGCACGAACGGACCATCGGCGGCCGGCGTGCTGACCCAGTTGGCGCGCTTGGACTCGCCCGGATCACGGCGCTGGACGTAGATGTCGAGCGAGCCGTCGGCGTTGTACTTCAGGCCGTCGGTGCTGCGGATCACGTAGCGGTTAGCCGGATTTTCGGCAAAGCCGTACTTGCTGTTGTAGACATGCAGCGACCAGAGCTGCGCCGGGGGCAGTTGACCCTTGTCGAAGTGCAGCACGTAGTCTTCGTTCGAGTCCAGCGGACGACCCTTCGAATCAGACACGGTGACAGGATACAGCACGTCTTCCGGCGTCGGCGCGCCCAGGCCGGCGTAGGCGATGGCGGCGCGGCGCGTGTAGTCGGTGCCATAGGTGCCGATGCCCGTCAGCACGGTGTTCCAGCCGTTGATCGGCGTGGCCAGTCGCGAGACGTTGTCGGCGATACGGCGGCCCGCCAGCGGTTGCGCATCCGTCAGGGCCTGCTGCACGGCCGGGCTCAGACGGCCATACGAGAAGGGCTGACGGTCATCCAGGCCGATGCGGCGCATGCGGTCCAGCATGGGCGTGTCGTTGGCATGCGGCGGGTTGTTGCGCAGCGCGTCGAAGAACACGGCAAAGAACGAGGCGGCATCCATGCCCGCGACCTGCTCGGCCGGGGTGCCATCGGGCACGGTGGTCGCCGGGGCCGGCATGGGCAGCGTGCTGCCGATCGGTGCGGTGCCGACACTGGAGCCGGTCTGCGGGAAGGCGTTGCCGGCATTGCGGCCGCGCGGCGTGGTGGCCGGGGTCACGGGCACCAGCAGCGGACGCGCCGTCATGCCGGACTGGATCTGATTGACCGCGGCGTAGTCCTGCGGACCGCCGGCCTGCGTCCAGCCGATCAGCCAGCCGGTCGAGGTCGGGGCGCGGATCACGTCGACGCCCGCCGGCACGGTGCCGTTCCAGTGCGGTCCGACGATGGCGAAGGATTGGGCGCCATGGCCGTTGGTGCGCGTGCCGCGCGAGGCGAAGACGTCGCTCCACATGTCCAGCGCGGACAGCACGGTGTAGCGGCCGCCGGTGTCAGGCAGGCTGATGATGAGCGGGGCGCGCGAGACATCGAACCACAGGCTGGAATACAGCGCGTCGGCGCTGGGCCACGGCGCGTCGGTGGCACGCGGGTCGGGGAACGCGGCCTTGTGGCCGAACTGGTTCATCGGCGCCTTGCCGTCCAGCGGGCTCTGCACGGCCGTGGCCTGGCGGCGGGCCAGTTCCATCAGCACCATGGGATACGCATAAACGTAGGCGTCGATGGCGGTGTCGCGCAACTCGGCCTCGCTCATCTGCGGTGCAGCGGCCTGGCCGGCCTGATAAGGCGTCTCGGAGACCAGCCGCAGCGTGGACTGCGGCGATTGAGCCTGGGCAACATTGAGAAAGCAGACGCTGAGCGCGCCGGCGAGCGCAGCCGTGGACAGCCGGCGGGTAGCGGTAGGTATACGCATGCAAGGCTCCTTCTTGATTTTGTTTGCAATCGAGCCGCCGCGCGGGACTTGCCAGTGTGGGGGGGCAAGCCGCTCTGGCGCGGCACCTCGGGATGACGCTCAATCAGGATAGGGCCGAAGTCTGCAACAAGGTGCTAGCCAGAAGTTTCAAGGCGAAACCTGGGGATTGCCCGTAGATGACCATGAAAAAGCGCGCCGTCATAGGGCGCGCGGGGCAATGAAGGGCCTGCTGTGGATGCAGGCCCGGACGTAACAAGGATTAACGGTGTTTGAAGTCGGGTTTGCGCTTTTCGGTGAACGCGGCCATGCCTTCCTTCTGGTCTTCCGTGGCAAAGAGCGAGTGGAAGACGCGGCGTTCGAACAGCAGGCCTTCGTTGAGCGAACCCTCGAACGCACGGTTGACGCATTCCTTGGCCATCATGACGGAGGGCAGCGACATGGAGGCGATGACGGTGGCGGCGTCGAGGGCTTCTTCGAGCAGCTTGTCGGCGGCGACGACGCGCGAGACGAGACCGGCGCGTTCGGCTTCTTCGGCGCCCATCATGCGGGCGGTCAGCGCGAGGTCCATGGCCTTGGCCTTGCCGACGGCGCGCGGCAGGCGTTGCGTGCCGCCGGCGCCGGGGATGACGCCGAGCTTGATTTCGGGCTGGCCGAACTTGGCGGTGTCGGCCGCGATGATGATGTCGCACATCATGGCGAGTTCGCAGCCGCCGCCGAGCGCGTAACCGCCGACCGCGGCGATGACGGGCTTGCGGATGCGCTTGAGGGTTTCCCAGTTGCGGGTGATGTATTCGCTGCCGTAGACGTCCATGTAGGACCAGTCTTTCATGGCGCCGATGTCAGCGCCGGCGGCAAAGGCCTTCTCGCTGCCGGTGATGACGACGCAGCCGATTTCGGGATCGGCCTCGAACGCGAGCAGCGCGGCGCCGAGTTCATCCATGAGCTGATCGTTCAGCGCGTTGAGCGCCTTGGGACGATTCAGCGTCAGCAGGCCGACTCGGCCCCGGGTTTCGACCAGTACAAACGACTCGCTCATGAATGTCTCCGGTAATAAGATATGAGCCATGAAAAAAATTGATGACGTACCGCCCATACTTTACCGCCTTGCGCCGCACGATCCCGCCGGCCACCGCTACCGGATAACCCTTACGATCGCATCGCCCTCGCCCGCGGGCCAGCGCCTGTCGCTGCCGGCATGGATTCCGGGCAGCTACCTGATTCGCGATTTCTCGCGGCAGATCGAGTCGCTGACCGCCTATTCGGGAACGCGGCGGGTGAATGTCGACAAAACAGACAACCACACGTGGCAGGCAGCGCCTTGCGAGGGGCCGCTGCGGATTGAATACACGGTGTATGCGTGGGATCTGTCGGTGCGCGGCGCGCATCTGGACGAGACGCACGGGTTCTTCAACGGTACGAGCGTGTTCCTGCGCGTGCAGGGCCAGGACCATGAACCCTGCCTGGTGGACCTGGCGCCGCCGCGAGGCATCGACGGCTGGAAGGTGTACACGAGCCTGCCCGAGGCCGCAGGGCACAAGGGCGCGGCGCGGCGGCACGGGTTCGGGTTGTATCTGGCGCCGGACTATGACGCGCTGATCGACCACCCTGTCGAAATGGGCACGCCGCAGGTGTCGCGCTTTGTGGCGCACGGCGCGGAGCACGAGCTGGTGTTCACGGGGGTTGCGCCGAATCTGGATCTGGCGCGGATTACGGAAGACGTGAAGAAGATCTGCGAGACGCAGATTGCGTTTTTCGAACCGCGCACGAAGCGGGCGCCGTTCCTGGACAGCGCGGACCGCTATGTGTTCATGACGATGGTGACGGGCGACGGCTACGGGGGTCTGGAGCATCGCGCAAGCACGGCACTGATGACGGCGCGCAAGGACCTGCCTGTGCTGGGCCAGCAAGGCCAGGGCGACGGCTACCGGGGATTCCTTGGGCTGGTGAGCCACGAGTATTTCCATACCTGGAACGTGAAGCGTATCAAGCCGGATGTGTTCGCGCCTTACGATCTTTCGCAGCCGGATCTGACGCGGCTGTTGTGGGTGTTTGAGGGCTTTACGTCTTACTACGACGATCTGCTGCTGTTGCGCTCGGGTGCGATCACGCGTGCAGATTATCTGCGTCTGCTGGGCAAGACGATCACGAGCGTGGCGCGCACGCCGGGGCGGCATAAGCAGTCGGTTGCCGAAAGCTCTTTCGATGCTTGGACGCGGTATTACAAGCAGGACGAGAATTCGCCGAACGCGTTGGTGAGCTATTACACGAAGGGCGCGTTGGTGGCGCTGGGGTTGGATCTGCTGATCCGGGACGAATCTTCTGGCGCGCGTTCGCTGGATGATGTGATGCGGTTGTTGTGGGATCGCTATGGGCGGGATTTCTATCGGGGCAAGCCGCAAGGGTTGCCGGAGGATGGATTGCCTGCGCTGATCGAGGAAGCGACGGGCGTGGATACGCGGCGGTTCATCGCTCGGCATGCTTACGGGACGGCGGATGTGCCGTTGGCTGACTTGCTTGAAACGCAGGGAGTGAAGCTGCAGTGGAAGGCGTCGGCCAATATCCCGTCATTGGACGTGCGGACGCGCAAGCAAGGTGAGTCACTGACGCTGGCGACTGTTCTTGAAGGCGGGGCTGGGCATAAGGGTGGGTTATCTGCCGGGGATGTGCTGGTGGCGATCGATGGGCTGCGGGTGGATGCGCCGGCGGGGTTGGAGTTGCTGTTGGCGCAGTACCGGGCTGGGGATCGGGTGAATGTGCATGTGTTTCGGCGGGATGAACTGCGGGAGTTTCGGGTGCGGTTGAGTGGGCCTGAGGCTTCGGAGTGTGTGTTGGTTTGACGTCTGGGTCGGTGCTGTGGCTTCCCGAAGTTTGAGTTCTTAAGACGTCCGGCACGGTGGCGGCTGCGGTTCTTAAGACGTCCGGCACGGTGGCGGCTGCGGTTCTTAAGACGTCCGGCACGGTGGCGGCCCGGGGTGCGCGGGGCCACGATTGCGGTCCGGAGCCTTCGCTCCGGACTGCCCCGTCGTCATCTTCGTCCGCCTTCGGCTCCCTTCAGATTCCCTCGGGCTTATCGACGCCCCGCGCACCCCGGGCCGCCACCGCACCGGACTCTGGCAATTCAAGTCTTTAGGCCGCTGGGACGACCAGCGTGCTTGGCATTTTTGCGCCGTGATGTTCAAGCTAGAAGCATCTTGCGGTGCCCGTCTCCGATCGGCCGCGCGGGCGGCCTCCGGAGACTTACGCAGCGTCTTGCGGCGTGGCGATGACGCTTCGCGTGTGGCTGCTTCGGCTCTAGGTGTCTGACACACAAGTGTGATTCGCCTCATACCAAGTGCGTCTCTGCTTCAGGTGTCCGACATCCAATGAGATTCGCGTCAGGCCAAGTGCGTCTGCGAAGGGTGTCAGACACCAGCAGCGGCAGACGCTCTCGCGAAGTTCAAGCAAAGACGCCAAGAATCGTCAATTGAACTCCAGTGCCCGATGGGCGGCGCGAACCGGTCGGCAAGTGGTGGCTGACCGTCGCCGCGCCGCCCATCACCGCCCCTCCCCCCGTGACGGCGGCCCATTAGCAAACCAACCGTCACCAGCGCGTAAGCGACCACCGCCACGACGCCCCACCGGCCCAATGCCGGGTTGCCGCCGTCCGGGCGGCAGCAACCCGGCGGCCCCGCAGATCCCCTTCCCTGACCACAGGTCTTACAGCGCCCCATACCAAAGACCCTCGTAGCACGGCGTCGTGGTCACCGGGGAGGCGAGCGCCGTCGATGCGCCCGAGGGAATCTGAAGGCAGTCGCCGAAGGCGACAACGAAGATGACGACGGGGCAGTCCGGAGCGAAGGCTCCGGACCGCAATCGTGGGCGATCGCCTCCCCGGTGACCGCGGCGTCGGGCGACCTACGAAGACTATCGCCACGAAGCCCGGTATCAGACACTTAACGTAGCCTTCCTCAGCCGAGACAACCCTTCAATTCACCTTTGCCCCAGACACCTCAACCGCCCTCTTCCAAGTCCCCAACTCCCGCTCGATATGCGCCCCAAACTCCCCAGGCGTAGACCCCACCACCTCATACCCATACCCCGCCAACTGCCCCTTCAACGCAGGCACTGCCACCGCCTCCGCAATTCCCTTGCTGACTGCATCAACCACCGCCCCCGGCGTGCCCGCCGGCGCCAATATTCCGTACCAGCCGTTGACGACGAAGTTGGGAACGGTTTCGGCGACGGTCGGGACGTCGGGCAGAAGCGGAGACCGGTGTTCGCCGGTGACGGCGATTGCTTTCAATTTGCCGGCCTGCACTTGCGGCAGCGAGGTCGAGATGCTGTCGAACATCAAGGACACTTCGCCGCCTAGCAGCGCAACGACTGCAGGACCGCTGCCTTTGTACGGCACGTGCATCATGTCGGCGCCGGTCTGGTTCTTGAACATCTCGGCGGCCAGGTGGCTGGTGTTGCCGTTGCCGGCGGACGCGAAGCTCAGCTTGCCGGGGTTGGCCTTGCCGTAGGCGATGAGTTCGCTGACGGTGTTGGCGGGCGTGGCGAGCGGGGCGGCGACGAGCATGGGTAGTGTGGCGACGAGGGAGACCGGCGCGAAGTCTTTGCGGGTGTCGTAGGGCAGCGAGGGATAGAGACTGGGGTTGATGGTGTGGGCGGCCAGCACCATGAGGAGCGTGTAGCCGTCGGGCTTGGCGCGGGCGAGTTGGGCGGAGGCGATGGCGCCGCCTGCGCCCGGTTTGTATTCGAGGACGACCGGCTGGCCCCACTTCTTCTGGAGTTCTGCGCCCAGCGGGCGCGCGAGCATGTCTGCGCTGCCGCCCGGCGGGTACGGGATCAGCAAGGTGATGGGCTTGTCCGGATAGGTTGGCGCGACGTGCGCGACGGCGCTGGCGCCTAGACACAGCACGCTTGCCGACGCGGCTGCCAGGATTGAACGGATCATCGGTAGCTCCTTTGCCCGGCGCGGGGCGGACGTGGGTCATCATCAGGGCGGCAGGAACGGCTGCGCCTGCCAGTCGTTTGCGCACATCTCGGCGTGGCTGCGCAAGCCGGTCGCTTACGCACATTGCGACGCGCCCCGCGCAGAATCCCGCTTACGTGTGTCGCGGCGCGTCTGCGTCAGCGGGTCGATTGCGCGTATCGCGGCACGCCCGTGTCATCCACGACGATCGTTCGCGGCGATTGTGGAAAGTGCAGCGGCGCGTCGGTGACCGACCGCAGGAAGTCTTCGGTTACCCCCGCCTTCATCGCGTGCACCTCCAGACCCACGGGCATGACGTCGATGACGGCAAGGTCCGTGTAGATGCGCGACACCACGCCTTTGCCGGTGAGCGGATAGGTGCATTGCCGCAGGATCTTGGGCGTGCCGTCGCGGCCGCGGTGTTCCATGGTGACCAGGACCTGCTTGGCGCCAACGGCCAGGTCCATTGCGCCGCCGACGGCGGGGATGGCGTCCGGGGCGTCGGTTTTCCAGTTGGCGAGGTCGCCGCGTTCGGACACCTGGAAGGCGCCCAGGACCGCGTAGTCCAGGTGGCCGCCGCGCATCATGGCGAAAGAGATCGTGTGTTCGGTGATGGACGCGCCTTGCAGCAAGGTGATGGGCTGGCGGCTGGCGTTGATGAGGTCGGGGTCGACGTCGTCGCCGGCGGCGGCGGGGCCCATGCCGAGGATGCCGTTTTCGCTGTGCAGCAGGATTTCGCGGCCGCGTGGCAGGTAGTCGCCGACCAGGGTTGGCATGCCGATCCCGAGGTTGACGATGGCACCGTCGGGGATGTCGCTGGCCAGAAGTTGCGCGATCTGCTGGCGGGTCAGGCCGATGATGTCTTGCATGTCAGGCCTCCACGCGGACGACGGATTTCACGAAGATGCCCTGCGTCATGATCTGCTCGGGCACCAGCGCGCCCAGCGGCACGATCTCGTCGACCTGCGCGATGGCGTGTCCGGCTGCCATGCACATGACGGGATTGAAGTTGCGCGCGGCGTGGCGGTACATGAGGTTGCCCCAGCGGTCGCCCAGGTGCGCGCGGATGAGGGCGTAGTCGGCGCGCAGGGGCTGCTCGAGCACATAGCCGATGCCGTCGATGACTTCCTGGCGCCGTCCCTCGGCCAGTTCAGTGCCGTAGCCGGTGGGCGTGTAGAACGGACCGAGTCCAGCGCCGGCGGCGCGCAGCCGTTCTGCCAGGGTGCCTTGGGGCACGCATTCCAGTTCGACCTCGCCTGCGCGGTAGGCGCGCGCGAAAGCCTCGGAGTTGGGTGGGCGCGGGTGCGAACAGATGATCTTGCGGACCTGCTTGCGCACCAGCAGCGCGGCGATGCCGCGTTCGAAAGTGCCGGCGTTGTTGGAGATGATGGTGAGGTTGCGCCGGTCCAGTTCGGCCAGGCAGTGCAGCAGTTCGTAGGGCACGCCGGCTTCGCCGAAGCCGCCCACCAGCACGGATGCGCCATCGGGAATGACGGCCACGGCCTGCGCCATGGATTCCTGAATCTTGTCGATCACTTATTGCTCCTGCACGAGACCCGCGGCGTCCACGATGCTTTTCCAGCGGGCGCGTTCCTGGTCGATGAAAGCCGCGAACTCCGCGGGGGTGTTGCCGCCGGCCTGGCCGCCCATGGCCTTGAAGCGCTCGCTGATTTCGGGGCTGCGCACCACGTCGCGCGTGGCGGCGTAGAGCTTGTCGATGGCGTCCTGCGGCGTGCCGGCGGGTGCGACCAGGCCGAACCACGCGGTGACCACCATGTCCTTGACGCCGGCCTCGGCCATGGTCGGCACGTCCGGCAATTCGGCGAGGCGTTTGTCGCTGGTGACGGCCAGCGCGCGCAGCTTGCCGGCCTGGATGTACGGCATGGAGCTGGGCAGGTTGTCGATCATGAAGGTGAACTGCTGGCCGAGCAGCGCGGCCACGGCGGGGCCGGCGCCCTTGTAGGCGACGTGCGTGCCGGGGATGCCGGCGCGTTGCTTGAACATTTCGGCGGACAGGTGCGGCGACTGGCCCGCGCCGGAGCTGCCGAAGGAGACCTTGGTGGGGTCCTGCCTGACCTGCGCCAGTAGATCCGCGACGCTGCGGGCGGGCGAGGCCTCGTTGACGACGAGGACGTTGGGCACCGAGATCACGAGCGTCACCGGCGCGAAGTCGGCGGGCTTGTAGGGCAGCGTCTTGTAGAGCGCGTAGTTGATGGCGTTGGGGCCGATGTTGCCCATCAGCAGCGTGTAGCCGTCGGGCTTGGCGCGCGCCAGCGCCTGCGCGCCGATGATGCCGGCGGCGCCGGCGCGGTTTTCCACGATGACCTGCTGGCCGAGCTTGGCGGACAGCTTGTCGGCGATGAGGCGTGCCGAGATGTCGGTGGTGCCGCCCGGCGCGGCCGGGATGATGAGGGTGATGGGCCGTTCAGGCCAGGCCGCCTGCGCCGGGTTCGCGATGGCGATGGCCACCGCGCCGGCTGCCAGCCAGCGATGCGCACACATCATGCTTGTCTCCCTGCGTGACCATTGATTGGTCAACTCGTGAGCACGAGTGTGGGCGCGGGGGTGGCAATTGCCTATTCCGGAATCCGGAGGTGTGGGTTCGCCTGGGCTGAAGTACGCATTCTGGCCGACGCGGTTTAACTGCCGCGGGTGCCACGATGGCCTTGCCGGCCAACGCTGCGGCGGCCGGCCGGCGTGGCCAGGGACGGCCGCCGGGCGTTGGGTATTACGCCCCCGCGCGCTCCCAGCGCCGCTGGATGGCCTTGGCCGCGACCACGCCATCCGCCATCGACGTCACCACGCACGGATGCATGCGGTGCGCGACCTCGCCGATGGCGTAGATGTCGGGCACGCTGGTCTCGGCGGTGGCGAAGTCGGTGCGGATGTAGCCGCGCTCGTCGCGCGCGAGCCTCAGGTCGTCGGCAAACGCGGCCTGTGGTTCCCAGCCGTAGAAGACGAGGATCAGGTCGTACTGCCGGCCGTCCACGCTGCGGGTGGCCGGGTCGACCTTGTAGGGTCCGATGTGCACGCCTTCGGTACCGGCGCGCGTCACCCATTGCTGTTGGGCGCGCACACTGCGGGCGTAGAGATGGACATTGCGCGCGCCGCGGTTGCGCACGTAGACGTAGTTTTCGAAGGCGTTGTCGCCCCCGCCCAGCACCGCGACCGACAGGCCGGAATAGTCCTGCGCCACGATGGGTGAGCCGGGGCCGATCAGCACGCCCGGCCAGGACGCGCCCGGCGGGTGGTCGGGCAGTCCCTTGGCGCGCACGCCGGAGGCAATGACCAGAGTGCGGGCGCGGGCCAGGGTTTCCTGGCCGTCCGGACCGGCGAGCGTGGCCTCGATGCCGCCCTTGCAGGGCCGCACGCCGGTGACCCGGGTTTCCAGCCGTACCGGCACATCGGCGGCGCGCACGCTGGTGTCGATGTTGGCGGCCACCTGCTGGCCGGTCACGCCGGGCAACACGGCGATCCAGTCGTCGGCGAACGGGTTGTCATTGCCCAGCCCGCCCAGACGGGCGCTGGCCTCGACCAGCAACGGCGACAGGCCCAGGCGGGCCAGCCAGAGGGCGCAGGAGGCGCCGGCCGGGCCGCCGCCTACAATGACCGAATCGTGCATCTGTTGCATTTCACCCCTTATTGACTGCGCCGGCGCCTCGCGGGCGCCCGGACATGGCCGAATTGTAGCCAGCGCGTCCCCCCATCCGCCGCCGCCTTACAATTCGGGCTATTCCACCCAGGTTTTCATCATGCCCACTCGCCGCATCATTCTTTCCGGGCTCGCGCTCGACGCCCGCATCGGCATCCTCGAGCACGAGCGCCGCGCCACCCAGCCCCTGCACGTCGATGCCGAATTCGACGTCGACATCCAGCGTTCGGTGGACGACCACGATATCCACAGCGTGCTGGACTACCGCCGGCTGCGCGAGGCCATCGTCGAGGAATGCACGCAGGCGCATGTGAACCTGATCGAAACCCTGTCCGAACAAGTGGCGGCGCGCCTCCTGGCGGACTTCCAGGAAATCCGCGCGCTGCGCTTGCGCATCAGCAAGCCCATGGCCTTCTCCGACTGTGCGGCGGTGGGCGTGGAAATCCAGATCAATCGCTGACATGAACGATATCGCTCCCCCCGGCGTGCAATTTCGCACGCCCGCCGACGAAAAGGCACGCCACGAAGGCAACAAGCTGACCAAGCGGCTGGCGCGCGAGACCACGCGCGCCTTGTCCGACTACAACATGATCGAGGAAGGCGACCGCGTGATGGTCTGCCTGTCCGGCGGCAAGGATTCCTATGCCATGCTGGACATCCTGCTGCAGCTCCAGAAGCGCGCGCCGTTCAAGTTTGAACTGATCGCGGTGAACCTGGACCAGAAGCAGCCGGGCTTTCCCGACCACATCCTGCCGCAGTACCTGAAGGAACTGGGCGTCCCCTTCCACATCGAGACGCAGGACACGTATTCGATCGTGACGCGCGTGCTGGAAGAGGGCAAGACGATGTGCTCGCTCTGTTCGCGGCTGCGTCGCGGCATTCTGTACCGCGTCGCATCGGAACTGGGCGCCACGAAGATCGCGCTGGGCCATCATCGCGACGACATCCTGGCCACGTTCTTCCTGAACCTGTTCTATGGCGGCAAGGCCAAGGGCATGCCGCCCAAACTGGTTTCCGACGACGGCCGCCACACGGTGATCCGCCCGCTCGCGTACGTTGTCGAGTCCGACCTGATCGCCTACGCCGAACTCAAGCAGTTCCCGATCATTCCGTGCAATCTCTGCGGCTCGCAAGAGAACCTGAAGCGCAAGGAAGTGGGCCGCATGATCAAGGAGTGGGACAAGCAGCACCCGGGCCGGTCGTGGAACGTGTTCAATGCGCTGTCGCGGGTGGTGCCTTCGCATCTGATGGACCGCGACCTGTTCGATTTCGTCGGCTTGAAGCCCACGGGCGTGCCGGATGCCAACGGCGACACGGCGTTTGATACGGTCGATCCCACGGACGAGTCGGACGATGCGTGCGGCGATACGCCGCCGGCGTTGGAGCCGGGCGCGATCATCGAGAAGAAAGTGGTGTTCTCGCGCGGGTGATGCGCCGCGTGCAACGCGACCGTCCCAAATGAAAATGGGGCTGCGATAGGCAGCCCCATTTTTTTGCTCGGGCGTTATCAGGCGTTCAACACCCGGATCGGCGAGCCCGCTGCCCACGCCTTCACGGCTTCCAGGCAGTTCTGGTAGAAGGCCTCGAAGTTTTCGCGGCTGACGTAACCCAGGTGCGGGGTCAGGATCACGTTGTCCAGGTCGCGCACGCTGTCGGTGGGCGACAGCGGCTCTTCGGGATACACATCCAGCCCCGCGCCGGCGATGCGGAACTTGATCAATGCGTCCATCAGCGCTTCCTGATCGACGAGTCCGGCGCGCGAGGTATTGACCAGATACGCGGTCGGTTTCATCGCGGCCAGCGCGGTGGCGTCGACCACGTTGCGGCTGCGATCGGACAGGATCAGGTGCAGGCTCACCACGTCGGACGTGGAAAAGAGTTCGTGCTTGTCCACGCGCGTGACGCCGGCGGCCTCGGCGCGCTCGTCGGTCAGGTTGGGGCTCCAGGCCACCACGTCCATGCCGAAGGCCAGACCCACCTTGGCCACCGCGGCGCCCAGCTTGCCCAGGCCCACCACGCCCAGGCGCTTGCCGGCCAGCGGCTCGGGCATGGCCGTCTGCCACATGCCGCGGCGCATGGCGGCGTCTTCGGCGGGCAGGTGCTTGAAGAGACCCAGGATGTGCGCCCAAGCCAGTTCCGCCGTGGCGGTGTTGGCGTCGGCACTGCCGGGCGCGCCGGACACGACGATGCCCTGCTCAGCGCAGGCCTGCATGTCGATGGCGTTGTTGCGCATGCCGGTGGTAACCAGGAGGCGCAGCTTGGGCAGGGCGCGGATGCGCTCGGCGGGAAATGGCGTGCGCTCGCGCATGGCGACGATCACGTCGAAGGGCTCGAGCGAGGCCTCGACCTGGTCGTCGGGGATGAAGTTGTTGAAGATCTGCACCTCGGCGTCACCGCCCAGCGAGGTCCAGTCCGCATAGCGCCGGGCTACGTCGTGGTAATCGTCGAGTATTGCGATTTTCAAGTCTTGTCTCCGGGAGGGATGGCGCTTGCCGCGCCCCCCTTTCCCGGGCCGGCGCGACGCGCGCCGGTCAGTTCAAACGGGCCTTGAGCTGGTCCAGCGGCAGCGCGCCGCTGATGCGCGAGCCGTCGGCAAAGAACAGCGTCGGCGTGCCGCGCACCATCAGCTGCTGGCCAAGCTCCAAAAGCTTGTCTTCGGGCACGTCGCAATTGGCGTTGGGCGGCGTCTTGCCGCGCAGCATCCAGTCGTCCCAGGTCTTGCCCTGGTCCTTGGCGCACCAGACATTGCGCACCTTGACCTTGGAATCCGGCGACAGGATGGGGTAGAGGAAGGTGTACACGGTCAGGTTGTCCACATCTTCGAGCGTCTTGCGCAACTGCTTGCAATAGCCGCAGTTGGGGTCTTCGAAGATCGCGACCTTGCGCGAGCCGTCGCCCTTGACCTGCTTGATCGCCAGGTCCAGCGGCAGCTGGTCGAACGTGACGGCGCTGAGCTTTTCCTGGGATTCGCGGGTGACGTCGCGGCGCGTCGCGGCGTCGATCAGCGGTCCTTCCATGACCCACGTCACGCCTTCGTCGGTGTAGATCAGGTCCATGCCGAGCTGCACTTCAAACAGGCCATAAGGCGTGCGGCGCACGGTCGTGACGTTCATGCCGGAGAAGCGTTGCTGAAAGCGTTCCTTGACGGCGGCCGACTGCGGATCGAGTTCGGTGGTGGAGACGCTTTTTTCGCCCTTGGCCGCCTGCCCCACGGATTGTGTGGAGACGGATTTTGCGCCCTGCGCATGTGCCGTGGCGGACAAGCCGATACCCGCGGCGAGGAAACAGGCCGCCAGCGTGGCGGGAATGCGGAATTTCATCGGTACTCCTGGTCTTGTCAGTCGTGTGCTCAGCCGGAAAGCGTAACCGATCCGGGTCGGGCGGCCGCGGCAGGCGGCGGGTGGGCGGATCCGTATCAGACGGGCGCCGGCCGCCCCAGGTTCCGCCCGGCGCCGGCGTCGGGCCGAATCGGGCCAGGTTTGGCCGAATCGGACCGAATCGGGGCCGGGTTTGGCCGAGTTGGCCCGGTTTGGGCCGGGTCAGCCCTAATTGGCCGACGCCCCCGCGATCAGCCGGCGCTTGATCAGCGGCGCGCCCTCGACCCAGTGCATGCCGGCGTTGCGCAGCCAGACGAGCGGCGTCGCCTTCGATCCGAACAGCTTGTGCAGCCCGTCGGTCGCCAGCCGCATGGCCAGGACCGGTTCGGCACGCGCCCGCTGGTAGCGGTGCAGCACGCGCAGGTCGCCGGCCTGCCGGTAGGGTTCGCGCTCGGCGACGATGCGGGCCAGCGCCTCGACGTCGCCCAGCCCCAGGTTCAGGCCCTGCCCCGCCAGCGGGTGCAGGCGGTGCGCGGCGTCTCCGGCCAGCGCGATGCCGGGCGCCACCATCTGGGCGCGCTCCAGCGTCAGCGGAAAACCGTGCAGCTTGCTGCGGACCTTCAGGCGGCCCAGGCGCCCTTCGGCAGCCTCGGCCAGCAGCGCTTCCAGGCGGGCGGTCTGCGCTTCCTGCGGCAGGTCCAGCAGTTGCTGGGCCAGCTCGCTGCGCATGGACCACACCATAGAAACCTGGGGGCCGTCCGCGGTATCGGGCAGCGGCAGCAGCGCCAGCACGCCGTCGTCGCGGAACCATTGGATCGCCGTGCCCTGGTGCGGCAGTTCCGCGTCCAGATGCACGACGAGTCCGGTGTCGTTGTAGGACTGGGCTTCGTGCTTCAGCCCGGCCGCCTCGCGCAGCGGCGAGGCCGCGCCATCGGCGCCGACGAAGAGTTCGGCCTGGATGCGGGCGCCGCTTTCGGTGTCGATCGCGCCGTTCTGGTAGCCGGTGCAGCGGTCTTCCAGCCAGGCAATGCCGAACATGCGCACGGCCTGGATCAGGACGCGCTCGATCTCGCCGGATTCGACGATCCAGGCCAGTTGCGGCAGCGCGGCCTGCCAGGCATTGAGGTTGACCTGGCCGTCCGCGTCGCCGTGGATTTCCATGGCCTGCACGGGCATCAGCCGGGACGCGGGCATGGCGTCCCACACGCCGATGTCGGCCAGGAAGCGCTGGCTCGCCGGCGAAATGGCGTAGACGCGGGGGTGATAGCGGTTGGGATCGGCGGGCGGCACGGCGGCGCGCGGCGCCAGGACGGCCACACGCTGGCCGCGGCGGGCCAGCGCCAGGGCGGTGGACAGGCCGACGATGCCGGCCCCGCAAACTACGATCTGATGGCTCATCGTGCGGAAGGCTCCCCGGCCTGTTTGGGCCACAGCAGCCACATCTGGCCGCGTTGCTTCATGCGGCCGGCCTGCTGACCGGCTTCTTCGCCGTAACCCCAGTAGAAGTCGGCGCGGGCCGCGCCCCGGATGGCGGTGCCGGTGTCCTGGGCGAACACCAGGCGCTGCAAGGGCCGGTCCGACGCGGGATAGGTGGTGGACAGGAACAGCGGCGTGCCGAGCGGCACGAAGGTCGCATCCACCGCCACCGAGCGCCGCGGCGCCAGCGGGATGGCATAAGCGCCCTTGGGGCCTTGTTCAGGATCCACGACCGCCTCTTCGCGGAAGAACACCACGGCCGGATTGGCGTTGAGCATTTCCTGGACACGCTTGGGATTGCGCTGCGCCCAGGCCCGGATGTTCTGCATGGACGCCTGGTCGGCGGTGAGTTCGCCGCGGTCGATCAGCCAGCGGCCGATGGACACATAGGGCTGGCCGTTGTGGTCGGCGTAGGCGACGCGGATGGTCTTGCCGGCGTCGGGTCCGTCGGTCAGCTGCACGCGCCCGGAGCCCTGGACCTGCAGGAAGAAGTTGTCCACGGGGTCGTCCACCCAGACCACCACGGGCGGGCGTCGGCCGGACGACGATTCGATGGCGGCGCGCGTGTCGTACGGCACGACGCGCTTGCCGTCGAGCTTGCCGCGCACGCGCTTGCCGGCCAGGTCGGGGTAGATGGAACCCAGGTCAATCGTCAGCAGGTCGGCGGGCACCGCGTACAGCGGCCATTGGTAGACACCGCCCTGGCGGCGCGAGCCGCGCACCAGGGGTTCGTAGTAGCCCGTCACCGTATTGGTGGCCGGCTTGCCGTCGGCCGCATTCAGGCGCCACGGTTGCAGGTAGGTCTGCAGGAAGCGGCGCACGCCTTCGGCGTCTCCGGCGGCGGGCGCGCGGGCCGGGTCGATGGCTGCGGCGCAGACCGGCTGCCAGGCGCGCGGCGTGGCGCGCGCGGGCGCGGCCAGGTTGCCGCTGGTGGGCCGCATCAGCCCTTTGCAATTGCGCAGGAACAGGGGCCAGAACTGCGACAGGTCGTCGGCGCTCCAGCCGGGCAGCTCGGACCAGTTGGCCGGCTTCAACTTGCCGGCCAGCGCGCGCGGCGGGGTGTCGGGCAACGAGCCCAGCGGCGGCACGACGAGCGGGCCGTCGGCCGCGGGCGTGCGAGCACCGGGCGTAGCCGGCAGGCCGGATCCGGAATCAGGGGGAATATCGGAGGGGGTGGAACATGCCGCCAGCAGGATCGACAGCACGGACAGGCTAAGAATGCGCTTCATGTGCAGAGGGAAAAACGTGCAACGGAAGGCCGGACCATACTCAGTGCAAGGTGCGCGGCATGGCCAGGACGAATTCGGAGATCGGCACCTCGAACGGAATGCCGTTCTCGCCGACGCAGTGATAGATGCCGCGCATCGTGCCCACCGGCGTGGGCAGGGGACAGCCGCTGGTGTATTCGAAGGTCTCGCCCGGGGCCAGGAGGGGCTGCTGCCCCACGATGCCCAGGCCGCGCACTTCCTGCACGCGCTGGTTGCCGTCGGTGATGATCCAGTGGCGGCTGATCACCTGCGCGGGATGTTCGCCGGTATTGGTGATGCGGACGGTGTAGGCGAACACGAATTGCTGTTCGCCGGGGTCGGACTGTTCGGGCACGAAGCGCGGAGAGACAGAGACGCTCAGGTCGTAAGGTTTCACAGTCCTTCCCTGTGTGGCTGCACGCGGGCGGCGGAACATGGGCGCCCACGCTTGAAAGACGGAATTTCAGGCGCGCCAGCCGGGGCATACCCGCTGCGGCGCCTCAAACTGCAATAATGGCACATTATGCCCTCCCCGACCCCGAACATCATGTCCAAGCAAACGGCCTCCACCCGCATTACTCCCAGCATCCTGTCGGCTGACTTCGCCCGGCTGGGCGAGGAAGTCCGCAACGTCGTCGCCGCCGGCGCCGACTGGATCCACGTGGACGTGATGGACAACCACTATGTCCCCAACCTGACGATCGGCCCGATGGTCTGTGCCGCGATCCGCCCCCACGTCGAGGTGCCGATCGACGTGCACCTGATGGTCGAGCCCGTGGACGCGCTGGTGCCGCAGTTCGCCAAGGCCGGCGCCGACTACATCAGCTTCCACCCCGACGCCAGCGCCCACGTGGACCGCACGCTGTCCCTGATCCGCGAAAGCGGCTGCAAGGCCGGTCTGGTCTTCAATCCCGCCACGCCGCTGTCCTACATGGACTACGTGATGGACAAGATCGACCTGGTGCTCATCATGTCGGTGAACCCGGGCTTTGGCGGCCAGAGCTTCATTCCGGCGGCGCTGACCAAGCTGCGCGAGGCCCGCGCCCGCATCGATGCGTGGATGCAGGCCGGCGGCCAGGAGATCGTTCTGCAGGTGGACGGCGGCGTCAAGATCGACAACATCGCCGAGATCCGCGCCGCGGGCGCGGACACGTTCGTGGCCGGCTCGGCCATCTTCGGCAAGCCGGATTACGCCGGCATCATCAAGGCCATGCGCGACCAGATCGCCATCGGCGAAACCACCGCTGTCTAAGGAACCCGACATGACCGCTTTTCGCGCCGCGCTGCTGGACCTGGACGGTACCCTGCTCGACTCCATTCCCGATCTGGCCTTTGCCGCCAACGCCATGCGTGTTGAACTTGGCATGATCGCGCTGCGCGAGGACGTGGTCGCCACGTTCGTCGGCAAGGGCGTGGACAACCTGGTGCGGCGCAGCCTGGCCGGTTCGCTCGATGCCGCCGACCCGGCGCCGGACGAATTCCAGCGCGCCCGCGAGGCTTTCTACCGCCACTACCACCTGGTCAACGGCGAGCGCGCGCAGGTCTACCCGGGCGTGATCGAAGGCCTGAAACTCATGCGCGACCAGGGCCTGAAGCTGGCCGTGGTCACCAACAAGCCCACGGAATTCACCTTGCCGCTCTTGCAGCGCACGGGGCTGGCGGGCTTTTTCGAGGCCGTGGTGTGCGGCGACACCTGCGAGCGCCGCAAGCCCGATCCCGACCAGATCCACCACGCGTGCGACCTAATGGGCGTGGGCGTGAACGAGGCCGTGACGATCGGCGATTCCATCAATGACGCGCAGGCGGGCCGCAGCGCCGGCACGCAGGTCCTGGTGGTGCCGTATGGCTACAACGAAGGACGTGACGTGCGCGAGCTGGATGTCGATGGTATAGTTGACACGCTTGTTGACGCCGCCCAGTGGGTCGCGCTCTGGAATCAAAACCAGAACGCCGCAAAAGTCCCCGCTTGAAGCACGTCGCAACCCAGGCAAGAATTCACTACCGCGCATCACTTCCGCGTACTTCATTACCGCACCGCTAAATGAACGTTTCCATCCAGAACCAAATGCTCGGCGCCTCGTGGCGTTGGTGGCGTTTGTCTTCCGGGTGGCGATGATTCCCCTTCCCGGCCCTAGACGCGACCTTGCCGCCTAGCGCCGACACTGTGTAAACAGCGCCCAACCCGGAACCAGTCAACTGGACCGGGTTTTTTGTTGCGTGCCCGGTCCGAAAGCAGACACCGCTTACGAGACCCGACATGACCGAAATCGAATTCAAAGCCCTTGCGGCACAAGGCTACAACCGCATTCCGCTGGTGGCCGAGACCTACGCCGACCTGGACACCCCGCTTGGCATCTACCTGAAACTGGCGCACTCCGGTCCCCTGGCCGGCCGCATGACCTGCCTGATGGAATCCGTGGTGGGCGGCGAGCGCTTCGGCCGCTATTCGTTCATCGGCCTGCCGGCGCGCACCGTGATCCGCGCCAGCGGCACGCGCACCGAAGTGCTGCACGACGGCAAGGTCGCCGAGACGCACGACGGCGATCCGCTGGCCTTCATCGAGCAATACCAGAGCCGCTTCAAGGTCGCGCTGCGCCCGGGCATGCCGCGCTTCTGCGGTGGCCTGGCCGGTTACTTCGGCTACGACACCGTGCGCCACATCGAGCCGTGCCTGGGCCCCGCGGTCAAGCCGTTCCCGGCCGGCATGGAAGGCGGCACGCCCGACCTGATGCTGATGCACGTGGACGAACTGGTCATCGTCGACAACCTGGCCGGCCGTATCTACCTGATGGTCTATGCCGACCCCAGCCAGCCCGAGGCCTACAGCCGCGCACAGCAGCGCCTGACCGATCTGCGCGCCCGCCTGCGCCGCCCCGTGGAGATTCCGTACAGCCACGCCAGCATGCAGACCGAGGAACGGCGCGATTTCAAGAAAGAGGACTACCTGGCGGCCGTGTTGCGCGCCAAGGAACATATCGCCGCCGGCGACCTGATGCAGGTGCAGATCGGCCAGGTCATCGCCAAGCCCTTCCGCGATTCGCCCCTCTCCCTTTACCGCGCCCTGCGGTCGCTCAATCCCTCCCCCTACATGTACTTCTGGAACTTCGGTGATTTCCAGGTGGTGGGCGCATCGCCCGAGATCCTGGTGCGCCAGGAACGCACGGTGGAAAACGGCGAGCCGAAGTCGCAGATCACCATCCGTCCGCTGGCGGGCACGCGCAAGCGCGGCGGCACGCCTGAGGAAGACGCGGCGCTGGCCGCCGAACTGAAGGCCGATCCCAAGGAGATCGCCGAACACGTCATGCTGATCGACCTGGCGCGCAACGACGTGGGCCGCGTCGCGCAGGTGGGCTCGGTGAAGGTGAGCGACACCATGGTGATCGAGCGCTACTCGCATGTGATGCATCTGGTGTCGAATGTGACCGGCACCCTGAACCCCGGCATGAGCAGCATGGACGTCCTGCGCGCCTCGTTCCCGGCCGGCACCCTGACCGGCGCCCCCAAGGTCGAGGCCATGAAGATCATCGACGAACTGGAACCCGTGCGCCGCGGCATCTACGGCGGCGCGGCCGGCTACCTAAGCTACGGCGGCGAGATGGACGTGGCCATTGCCATCCGCACCGGCGTCATCAAGGACGGCACGCTGTACGTGCAGGCGGCTGCGGGCATCGTGGCCGATTCGAACCCCGAAGCCGAATGGGCCGAGACCGAAGCCAAGGCGCGCGCCGTGCTGCGCGCGGCCGAGCAGGTGCAGCACGGCCTGGACGAACCCATCTGAGCCTCGCGGCCAAAACAACACCGCCCGGGCCGCAGAACGGCCCCGAGGAGAAAAAAATGCTGTTGATGATCGACAACTACGATTCCTTTACCTACAACCTGGTGCAGTACTTTGGCGAGCTGGGCGTGGACGTGCGCGTGGCGCGCAACGACCAGATCACGCTTGAAGAAGTGGCTGCGCTCAATCCCGACCAGATCTGCGTGTCGCCCGGCCCGTGCTCGCCGGCCGAGGCCGGCATCTCGGTGCCGCTGATCCAGGCGTACGCCGGCAAGAAGCCCATCCTGGGCGTGTGCCTGGGCCACCAGGCCATCGGCGCGGCCTTCGGCGGCGATATCGTGCGCGCGCAGCAGATCATGCACGGCAAGACGATCCAGCTGTCGCACACGGGCACTGACATCTTTGAAGGCCTGCCGACGCCGTACACTGTCATCCGCTACAACTCGCTGACCATCGATCCGGCCACCCTGCCGGACTGCCTGGCGGTCACCGCGACGGCGCCGGATGGCGACATCATGGGTGTGCGGCACAAGACCCTGCCGCTATACGGGGTACAGTTCCACCCCGAATCCGTACTGAGTGAGCACGGCCACGCCCTGCTGCGCAATTTCCTGAACCTCGCCTGAAAGGACGCACCGTGACGATTTCCCCCTCCGAAGCGCTGACGCGCTGCATCGAACACCGCGAAATTTTCCACGACGAAATGCTGCACCTGATGCGCATGCTGATGCGCGGCGAGATGTCGCCGCAGATCGCCAGCGCGCTGTTGATGGGCCTGCGCGTCAAAAAGGAAACCGTGGGCGAGATCACCGCCGCGGCGCAGGTCATGCGCGAGTTCGCCACGCCCGTGGTCACGCCCAATCCGAACGACCTGCTGGACATGTGCGGCACGGGCGGCGACGGCAGCCACACGTTCAACATTTCCACAACTGCGATGTTCGTCGCAGCCGCGGCCGGCGTGCCGATCGCCAAGCACGGCAACCGCAGCGCCTCGTCGTCCAGCGGCAGCGCCGACGTGCTGGAGGCGCTGGGCGCCAACCTGGTGCTGACGCCCGAGCAGGTGGCCGAATGCATCCAGGAGACCGGCATCGGTTTCATGTTTGCGCCCGCCCACCACGGCGCGATGAAGAACGTGGCCGCCGTCCGCAAGGAACTGGCCGTGCGCACGATCTTCAACATCCTGGGTCCCCTGACCAACCCGGCCGGCGCCGCCAACCAGTTGATGGGCGTCTTCCACCCCGACCTCGTCGGCATCCAGGTGCGCGTGCTGGAACGCCTGGGCTCGCGCCACGTGCTGGTCGTGCACGGCAAGGACGGCATGGACGAGGCCTCGCTGGGCGGGGCCACGATGGTCGGCGAACTGAAGGACGGCGTGGTCCGCGAGTACGAGATTCATCCCGAGGACTACGGGCTATCCATGATGTCCAACAGGAGCATCAAGGTGTCCAATCGCGAGCAGTCGCGCGAGCTTGTCATAGAGGCGCTGGAGAATGTCGAAGGCGCGGCCAGAGACATCGTCGCCCTGAACGCCGGGCTCGCCATCTATGCCGGCAACAAAGCCGATTCCATTCCCGAAGCCTTAGCGCTAGCATTTGAACTAATTTCCACCGGCGCGGCGCGAGCCAAGCTGGAAGAATTCTGCGCATACACCCGGACATTCCAGAAATGAACGATATTCTCGCGAAGATCCTCGCCGTCAAGGCCGAGGAAGTCGCCGCCGCCCGCCAGATGCGCAGCGAAGCCGAAGTCCTGCGCGAAGCGCAGGCGCGCCAGGACGTGCGCGGCTTCGCCCAAGCCATCGAAGACAAGATCTCGCAAGGCAAGGCCGGCGTCATCGCTGAAATCAAGAAAGCCTCGCCCTCCAAGGGCGTCATCCGCGAGGGCTTTGCGCCCGCCGAAATCGCGGCCACCTACGCCGTGCACGGCGCGGCCTGCCTGTCCGTGCTGACCGACGTGCAGTTCTTCCAGGGTTCGCACGACCACCTGCGCCAGGCGCGGGCCGCGTGCGCGCTGCCGGTGCTGCGCAAGGACTTCGTGATCGATCCCTACCAGATCGTCGCCGCGCGCGCGATGGGCGCCGACTGCGTGCTGCTGATCGTGGCCGCGCTTACGCCCGCGCAACTGCGCGACTACGAAACGTTGGCGATCGAGCTGGGCATGGACGTGCTCGTCGAAGTGCACGACGCCAAGGAGCTGGAAGTGGCGCTCACGCTCAAGACGCCGCTGCTGGGCATCAACAACCGCAACCTGCGCACGTTCGAGACCAGCTTGCAAACCACGCTGGACCTGCTGCCGCGCATTCCCGCAGGCAAACGCGTCGTGACCGAAAGCGGCATCCTCAAGCCGGAAGACGTGAAGCTGATGCGCGAGCACAAGGTCGACGCGTTCCTGGTGGGCGAAGCTTTCATGCGCGCGAAGGATCCTGGCGCGGAACTGGCGCGTCTGATCGGGTGAACCCGCGGCGGCGGGCGGCGTTGCCGTCTTGCCGTGCCGGACGGCGCATGCGTCATGCGGCGCATCGCCAGACGAGGGATCGGCCAATCGGCTGATCCCTCGCTCATTTCTACTTCCAACGGCTATTTCGGCCGAGCCAATCCCCATGCAGCGCCGCGCCGGTACACCGTGCTGCGGTGCACGCCCAACGCGCGCGCCGCGCGGCTGACGCTGCCGCCGTGCTCGGCCAAGGCGGCCCGGATGGCGGCGTCCGTCATGGCGTGCAGATCGCCGGAGCCGCCGGCCGGCGCGAGCGTCGTTGTTGCGGTGCGCGATGCATCGACGCCCGGCGTCGCGATGCTCGACGTATCGATGCCCGACGTAGTAGCTCCCGACGTAGTAGCGCCCGACGTAGTAGCGCCCGACGTGTCGACGCCCGACGCGATGGCTTCGATCCTCGCGGCACTCGCTGCACCGCGCAATTCCGCCGGCAGCATGTCCGCATCCACCCTGCCCGCTGGTCCCGCCAGCACATGCAACGTGCGCAGCACCGACGCCAGTTGCCGGTAATTGCCGGGCCAGGAATATGCCGCAAGCACGGCTTCAATAGCGGGCGGCAGCGCGGGACCCGCGCCTTGCGCCGCCCACAGTTCGCGCAGCAATTCCAGGCGGTCCGCCCGCGCGCGCAGGGGCTCGAGCGTGACGGTGTATTCGGCAATCCGGAAGTACAGATCAGGACGCACCGGTGCGTCCGGGCCTTCGTGCGCCAGCGGCCGATGCGTGGCGCACACCAGGGTGAAGTCCACCGGCACGGGCCGCGCCGCGCCCAATGGCGAGACCTCGCGCGTCTGCAGCACACGCAGCAGCCGCGATTGCAGCAGCAGCGGCATGTCGCCGATCTCGTCCAGGAACAACACGCCGCCATGCGCCTGTCGCAACAGGCCCTTGCTGCCCTGGCGGCGCGCGCCGGTAAAGGCGCCGTCTTCGTAGCCGAACAGTTCCGATTCGATCAGGCTTTCGGGCAAGGCGGCGCAGTTCACCGCCACGAAGGGGCCGGCCGCGCGTTGGCCGCGCGCATGGATCTGACGCGCAAACACTTCCTTGCCCACGCCCGTTTCGCCCTGCAGCAGGATCGACACGCCGGCGTCCGCCAGATGCACGGCGCGCGCCAGCGCGCCCAGCGTCGCGGCATCGAAGCTGGGGGCTGGCGCCCTGGCCAGCGCGCCCGGCGCGCGCGACAGGGGCGCGGCGGGCGGTTGCGGTGCGCGCGTGCGCGGCATGCGCAGCCGCGCGTGATAGACCGCGCCTGTGCGTGTGTGCACCCTGCCCGTCGCGTCCGGGCATCGTTCGATGTCGCCGTCGAATACGTCCGCGTAGCGGTACACGCCCAGCGCGGTCGCCGCCAGCGCCAGCGCCTGCAGCGCGCGCCGGTTGGCGCCGATCAGCAGGTCGCCCTGGAAGGCCAGCAGCGCTTCGCCGGGCTGGCCGAGCCCGGCGGGGTCGGCATGCAGGCGCAGCACCGTGCAGGGTTCATAGGCGCTTTCGAACAACTGGTGCTCGATGCGGTCCACTGCCCCGCGCACCAGTGCCAGCACATCGGGGCGCACGTCGCGGGCCTGGCTGGAGAGATCAAGCACGCCGAGCGTGCGGCCTTCGCTGTCGGTGATGGGGACGGCCGCGCAGGTCAGGATGCGGTTGGGTTCGAAATAGTGTTCGGCGCCGTGCACGGCGATAGGCCGGCCTTCGACCAGCGCGGTGCCGATGGCGTTGGTGCCGGCGGCGGCTTCGTCCCACGGCGCGCCCGGCATCAGGGCCACGCGCGAGGCGCGATGCGCAAATCCCGTATCGCCGTCCGAGTCCAGCACCAGGCCCTGCGCGTCCGACAGGATGACGAGGTTGCCGCTGCCGCCGGCCTGGCGGCGTAGATAAGCGATGGCGGGTTCGGACAGGCGGCGCAGCGCTTCGTTGCGCTGCTGGGCTTCGCGCAGTTCGCCCTGCGTCATGAGATCGGCGCGGCGCACGCCACGCATGTCGAAGCCCAGGTCGGCGCAGCGGCGCCAGGAACGCAGGATGGGTTCGGCAACCATGCCGCCCGGCACCGCGCCCTGCTGGTTAAAGAGCAGGCGCGCCTGCGTCAGCGTCTGCCTACCGGAGTGAGAGGCCATGTATGTCTCCTGGGACCGGCGTTCTGCGACGCCTGTGCTGCGACACCCGTTGCGCGACACCTGTTGCGCGACACCGTCGCGGATTGCGACATGGAACAAGCGAAAAACTACTTTCGCACGCGTGCGGCGGGCTGTCCAGCCGGGATGCCCCGACTGGCATGCGTTTTGCTTGATACCGGACAGGCAGCCCACTGCCACCATCCCAACAATACGGAGACAAGCATGGATATCGCGACCCGCGTTACCCCGGAGACCTACGGCACCCGCCTGGACCTCAGGACGCAGTATGACAATTTCATCGACGGCAAGTGGCAGTCGCCCGCGGATGGCGAATACTTCGACAACGTCACGCCGGTTACAGGCCAGACCCTGAGCCGCAACGCGCGCTCGAAGGAGCGCGACATCGAATTGGCGCTGGACGCCGCGCATCGCGCCGCGCCTAAATGGGGTTCGACCCCGGCCGCCGAACGCGCCCGCATGCTGATGAAGATTGCGGACGTGATGGAAGCCAACCTGGAACGCCTGGCCACGGCGGAAACCTGGGACAACGGCAAGCCCATCCGCGAGGCCCGCGCTGCCGACATTCCGCTGGCCATCGACCACTTCCGCTATTTCGCGTCGTGCATCCGCAGCCAGGAAGGCGGGCTGTCCGAGATCGATCACGACACGGTGGCCTACCACTTCAATGAACCGCTGGGCGTGGTCGGCCAGATCATCCCGTGGAACTTCCCCATTCTGATGGCTGCGTGGAAGCTCGCGCCCGCGCTGGCCGCCGGCAATTGCGTGGTGCTGAAACCGGCAGAGCAGACGCCGCTGGGCATTCTGCTGCTGATGGAACTGATCGGCGACATCCTGCCGCCGGGCGTCGTCAACGTGGTGACCGGCTTCGGGCTGGAAGCCGGCAAGCCCTTGGCATCGAGCAAGCGCATTGCCAAGATCGCGTTCACCGGTGAAACCACCACCGGGCGGCTGATCATGCAGTACGCGTCGCAGAACATCATCCCGGTCACGCTGGAACTGGGCGGCAAGTCGCCCAACATCTTCTTTGCGGATGTGGCCGCGCAGGACGACGATTTCCTGGACAAGGCCGTCGAGGGCTTCGTCATGTTCGCGCTGAACCAGGGCGAGGTGTGCACGTGCCCCAGCCGCGCACTGATCCAGGAATCGCTCTACGACAAGTTCATGGAACGCGCCCTGAAACGCGTGGCCGAGATCAAGCAGGGCAACCCGCTGGACGCCGACACCATGCTGGGCGCGCAGGCTTCCACCGAGCAGCTGGAAAAGATCCTGTCCTACCTGGACATCGGCAAGCAGGAAGGCGCCGACGTGCTGGCGGGCGGCTCGCGTGCGCAGATGCAGGGCGGGCTGGAAGGCGGCTACTACGTGCAGCCCACCGTGTTCAAGGGCCACAACAAGATGCGCGTGTTCCAGGAAGAAATCTTCGGGCCGGTCGTGGCGGTCACCACGTTCAAGGATGCGGATGATGCGCTGGCGCTGGCCAACGACACGCTGTACGGCCTGGGCGCCGGCGTGTGGTCGCGCGACGCCAACACGTGCTACCGGATGGGCCGCGCGATCAAGGCGGGTCGCGTGTGGACCAACTGCTATCACGCCTATCCCGCGCACGCGGCATTCGGCGGCTACAAGCAATCGGGCATCGGACGTGAGAACCACAAGATGATGCTCAACCATTACCAGCAGACGAAGAACCTGCTGGTGAGCTATTCGCCGAAGAAGTTGGGGTTCTTCTGATCCGTCTGGCTTGATCCCTTCAACCCAAGCCGCTTGCGCGGCCAACCTGCGCGCCGGGTCCGCCCGGCGCGCTTGCAGAGGAATCCCGTCATGCCAGAGCACACGCCACGCGTGGTTGCGACCGACGAGGCGCGCCAGCTGATCGACACCTTGCGCACCAAGCACGGGCCGCTGATGTTTCACCAGTCCGGGGGCTGCTGCGACGGCAGCTCGCCCATGTGTTATCCCCAGGGCGAGTTCATGGTGGGCGGCTCGGATGTGCTGTTGGGCGATCTGGAAGGCTGCCCGTTCTGGATCGGTGAAGACCAGTTCGCTTACTGGGAACACACCCAGCTCGTCATCGACGCCGTGCCCGGCCGCGGCGGCGCGTTTTCGCTGGACAGCGCGGAGGGCAAGCGGTTTCTGCTGCGGTCGCGGCTGTACTCGGATGAAGAGTGGGCGAACGTCGGGCCGGTGACGAAGGGATAACGCGCCTTACCCGCGCTTGCCGTGGCCGCCGCCCTTGGACAAGGTCTCGTCCTGAAGGCCGGCGCGTTCGGCCTGTTTCCACTGGAAGGACACCCGCCGAATGCGGGCGGCGCGGAATTGCGTGAACGAACGGCCGCCCGGCATGGGCGCACCGCGATAGGCGCTGCTTGCGTTTTTCATTGCTGATGATGCGTTGACGAGAAATCTTGCGAAGGATGATTGGGCGGAGCGGCTGACGACGTGCAGCCGTCGCCGTGCGGCCGGCCAGGTGCGGCCGGCTAGTTGCGGCCGGCGAGGTGCGGCGGCGGGCCAGGCGCGGCTATCTACACGCCCGCATGCGGAGACCACGCGCTGGCCGGCGCTTTGCGGCGCGTCCACGCCAGTGCGTCTTCCAAACGGTCGTTGCCCCAGAACATTTCCCCCTCCACGAAAAGCGTCGGTGCGCCGAAGATGCCCAGGTCGCGCGCACGGTCGACCTGCTTGCGCAGCGCCTCCTTGGCGCTTTCCGTCTTGGCCCGGGCGATGAGCGCATCGGCATCCAGCGACAGGCCAATGAGCAGATCGCGCACGACGTCTTCGGACTGAATGTCCAGGTCGTGCTGGAAATTCGCGCGGAACACCGCGACGCAGAAATCGCGTCCCCAGGGTTCATCCTGGCCCAGCAGCGCAATGCGCGCCGGCAGCACGCTCATGCGCGGAAAGAGGCGCGGGCGGTTGTAGACCACGCCGTACTTCTCGGCCAGGCGGGCGATGTCGCGCATCATGTACGCGCCCTTGCCGGGAAACAGCCGGAACGGCGTGTCGTTCCAGCCCTGCGCCTGGAAGATCGGCCCCAGCAGAAACGGCCGCAAATCCACCTTGACCTCGGCCTCGCGCGCAAGACGGTCGATGCGCTCGATCGCCAGATAGCTGTACGGGCTGGCGAAGTCGAACCACATTTCGATGCGGGGCGTATCGGGCAAGGACGCGGTCATGTCTGGAACTCCGGTTGGCCTGCACAGCGGGGCGTGGCGCTGGCGCGCTGCGCCTGACCGCCCTGCGAAAGTAGCGCGACCTGCGCATCCGGCAGGCCGCTGAGGACGACGTCGCGATCGCTGTGCACGGTCAGGGATTCGCCCGCTTGCAGCACGCTGTCATCGAAGCGGCGGTACTCGGAGACCCACACGGCGCCAGCGTGACACTCGATGCGGACGCCCGAGGCGCGCTTGAGCAGCATAGTCGAGCCGCCGCCCAAACGGAATGACATGCCTGCGGTGCAACATAACTGGAACATGGCCCCCCTCCCGGCCGCAGCAGCGGCGATCACGGCGGGTGACCACGACCTGGTCCCGGTCACCCAACGTCTGAGTCATATTGGACGCCCGCGGCGTACTATTGCTCAAGCGACTTTTCCGCTCGACACGCATGAGTTTCACGAATGCCATATCCGCTAGCGAAACTACCTCCGCTTGATCTGGTTCGCGGCTTTGTCGCCGTCGGCCGCCGCATGAGCATCACGCTTGCCGCGCAGGATCTGCATGTCACGCAGTCCGCCGTCAGCCGCCAGATCCGCGCGCTGGAAGCCCATCTGGGAGTGCCGTTGCTGGTGCGCGGGTTTCGTAGCGTGACGTTCACCTCTGAAGGCGCGCAGCTTTTCCGGATGGCCGATGTATGGCTCAGTCAGCTCGGCGACCTGACCGAACAACTGCGCGCCCCCGAGCGGCGCACGCCTGTCACCGTCACCACCACCATCGGCGTGGCCTCGTTGTGGCTGCTGCCCCGGCTGGGCGATTTTCAGGCGGCGCATCCCGACATCGACGTGCGCGTGGCCGCCGACAACCGGCTGATCGACATCGACCGCGAAGCCGTCGACATCGCCATCCGCTACAGCGAGCGCAACACGGTCTCAGATGGCGCCGTGTGGCTCTTTGGCGAGTCGGTAGTGCCCGTGGCCCATCCGTCGCTCAACGCGCGCGAACTGGATGCGCGCGAGTTGCAGCGCCATGTGCTGCTGGAATTCGACGATCCCACGCGGCCCTGGCTGCAATGGTCGGAATGGCTCAACGCGCGCGGCCTGGGGCGTGTGCGCCCGAAAGGCATGCTGCGCTTCAACCAGTACGACCAGATCGTGCATGCCGCGCTGGCCGGCCACGGCATCGCGCTGGGACGGCTGGCGTTGATTGCGCCCATGCTCGCGGACCGGCGGTTGGCCCTCGTTGGCAGCCCCGCGGCCAGCGCCACCGAACACGCCTACTGGCTGGTGCGTAACGCGCGGCGCAGCACGCCGGATGCCGACGTCGTCACGCAGTGGCTGGTGGATCAGGCGGCGGCGACGGCGCGGGATTTGACGGGTTGAGCGGACGTCGCCGCGGCGAACGGCGCGGCGGGCGCGCGCAGGGGCGAACGCGGGTGGCACAGCAGCCGCCCATGCCCTGGTTACCAGACCGGCGACCACCAGACCGCTCGGGTGCAGCCCGCCGTGCCCTGTGTAGCTTGCCGGTCAGTCCACCACGACTTGCGCCGGACCCGCTGCCATCTCGCCGATCACGGCGGCCTGGCCGAAGCCCTGTTCGTGGAAGATCTTGAGCACCGCATCCGCGGCTTCCGGTGCGCACGACACCAGCAGGCCACCCGAGGTCTGCGGATCCGTCAGCAAAGCACGCTGGGTGTCCGACACCCCGGCGCCCAGACGCACCGATTCGCCGTACGACGTCCAGTTGCGGCCGGACGCGCCCGTGATCACGCCGTCGGCGGCAAACGCTTGCACACCCGGCAGCCAGGGCAACGCATCCAGCCGCACGCGAGCCGTGAGCTTGGCGCCGCGCGCCATCTCCAGCGCATGGCCCAGCAGGCCAAAGCCCGTCACGTCCGTGATCGCGTGCACGCCGTCCAGCGCGGCCAGCGCGGGGCCGGGACGATTCAGCCGCGTCGTCGTGTCGATCATCACGCGATAACCGTCCACGTCCAACAGGTTCTTTTTCAGCGCCGCCGACAGGATGCCCACGCCCAGGCCCTTGCCCAGGATCAGCACGTCGCCGGCGCGCGCATCCGCGTTGCGCTTGATGCGGTCCGGATGCACCAGCCCCATCGCGGCCAGGCCATAGATGGGTTCGACCGAATCAATGCTGTGGCCGCCCGCCACCGGAATGCCCGCGTCGGCACAGACCGATTCGCCGCCCTTCAAAATCTGGGCAATCACGTCGTGCGGCAGCACATTGATCGGCATGCCGACGATCGCCAGCGCCATGATCGGCGTGCCGCCCATGGCGTACACATCCGACAGCGCGTTCGTCGCGGCGATGCGGCCGAAGTCGAAGGGATCGTCCACGATGGGCATGAAGAAGTCCGTGGTGGCGATAAGTGCCTGCTCGTCGTTCAGCCGGTACACCGCCGCATCATCCGCGGTTTCCGTGCCCACCAGCAGGTTTGGATAGCTGGCGGCGGGGCCAAACCGCGCTAGCAGCGCCGACAGTACACCCGGCGCAATCTTGCAGCCGCAGCCGCCGCCATGCGATAGGGAAGTCAAGCGCGGCGCGTTAGTGGACGCAACATCCTGGGTCATCTCAGTCTCCGTGAGTCAGTCGGAAAAAGGATAGCACCGGCCCGGTGAATGGCCCTATGATCGAACGCAGCCAGGCCCTCGCCATTGAACGCTCGCTTGCAGGAGTCCGCCTTGATCAGCCGCCGCCGCCTTCTGCAAACCGGTTTGACGCTCGCGGCGCTGCCCGCGTGGGCCGGCGCCGCGAACAATGCGGCAAGCAACGCCGCGGCTGGCGTCGGAAAAGGCCCGGCAAATGGCGCCCAGAATGGCAGCCCGAACGGCACTCCCAGTGCCGCCCAGAATGCCGCCCAGAATGCAGCCCAGACAGCCGACGCATTGAAAGCCGCCACCGGCCCCAACTGGGCGCCATGGACCGGCCCGGCCTTGCCGCTCGTCCTGCCCGACCTCGGCGGGCGCGAGCAAAAGCTTTCTGCTTGGCGCGGCAGCGTCGTCATCGTCAGCTTCTGGGCCACCTGGTGTGAGCCGTGCCGCGACGAACTCCCCGTTCTGTCCACCATGGCCAAGCGCCATCGCGAAGAAGGCCTGCGCCTTGTCGCCGTCAACGTCGGCGAAGCGCCCGCCAAGATCTCCGCCTTCTTGAAAAAGACCCCCATCAACGGCACGGTCCTGCACGACCGCAACAGCGCCGCATCGAAGAAGTGGGAAGCCGCCGCGCTGCCCGCCAACTACCTCGTCGACCGCGCCGGCACGATCCGGTTCTGGCATCTGGGTGAACTGAACTGGAAGTCGCACGAGATAGGCGGCGTGGTGACGCGCATGCTGCGCAGTTGATGGAGAGCCCCCCATTTGCGCCGGGGCGCAGCTACGCACTGCGACGGACATCTCGTAAGGGCGTCAGACACCTGCATCGGGGTATGCCGGCACTTGGTCCGGCATCCACACCCCGACGACCGCCCGATCAGCCCCTAAAAGAGCCCGTGGTGGCGCGGGGTTCGCGTTGCGGGCCGTTTAGATGGTGCCCGGCGGAATCCGAAGGGAGCCGAAGGCGGACGAGGATGAGCACGGGGAAGTCCGGAGCGAAGGCTCCGGACCGCCATCGGAGGCCCGCAACGCGAACCCCGCGACGCCGCGGGCGGCAGAAGAACACAAACCGACAGCCCGGTGTCAGACACCCGGACACGACCCAGTATCAGCCCCGGTGTCAAACACCCGGACACGACGCAGTATCACGACGACTATCTCGCACGGGAATCACACACCTGCGTGGGGAGCGGCAGAAGAACCCGAATGGCGGAAGGCAGCAGGAGTCGAACCTACCTGGGAACGTCTGACGCCCCCAACCGGGTTTGAAGCCCGGCCGTGCCGCCGGGCACGAATGCCTTCCGTGGCGGACCGCCTATGATACCGGCTCGGCGGGCGGCTGCATCGCCGCGTACGCGCTTTCGCCGCGCAGCACATGCGTATCCCGCACCCGCCGCGTGTAGCCCACGCGATCGAAGAACTCCAGGATCTGGATCGCCCGCTTGCGACCCAGGCCCGTCGCGTCCCGGAAAACCGCGGCATTCAAGCCCGGCGGCTGCGCGGCCAGGTCTGCTGCCAGCGCCGCCAGCTTGCGTACCTGATCGCGGTGATAGAACAGATCCTTCACTACCTGCGCCACCTCGCCACGCCGCAGCAGCTTGCGCAGCAATTGGCGCACGGCGTCCTCGGGCTGCGCCTGCAGCTTCGCCAGGTCGCGCACCCACGGCGGATCGAACGCGCCCGCGTCCAGCAGCGGCAACAGACGCGCCGCCAGCGCGGATTCGGCCGCTCCCAGCGTCGCAGTGTGCGTAGGCAGATGCAGCCAGGGACCATTGCGCGCGATATGGCCGTCGCGCTGCAGTTCGTCTAGCAGCGATGTCCAAAGCGTGTCGGACATCGCAGGAAACGCCATGCGCCGCAGCCGCGCGCTGTCCGGACCGGGTTCGTCGGGCGCGCTTTGGTGGAACGACGCCAGCGCCTGCTCGGTCCGATCGCGCAGCGCCTTCCAATGCGCGTCCAGGATCAGCGTGCGCGCGCCCTGCGCATTGCGCGGCTCGATCCACACCGCACCTTCGGGCGCCGCGATGTCGCTGACCGGCAGGCCCGTCAGACGCTGCAACGCCGCTTCGTCCAGGCCCTGCGGCGCATGCGCCAGCACCGGTTGCAGGCCGCCGCCATCCAGCATGTCGGTCAGCGCCTGCAGGCCCGCCAGCCGCGACGCCGACCGGCGCTTGCGGTCCGGCGCATTGGGATCCAGCACCCGGCCGCCGCCCACCGTGCGCGTCGCCTGTGCGTTGCGCACGATGTAGCGGTCGCCCGGCATCGCGCAGACGGGTTCGTCGAACACCAGTTGCACCCATCCCGACTGGCCCGGCGACAGCGACTCGGCGCTGATCGGCACCACGTGCGCCACATGGCGCGCCGCGCCGATGTGCACGTGCAGCGGCGCCCACGCCCGCACCGGCGCATCCGCGGACGGCAGCAGCGTCAGCGCCACATCCACGTGCTTCGAGGGCAGAAAGCAGCGCGCGTCCGCGATCCAGTCACCTCGCGAGATGGCGTTCTTGTCGATGCCCGCCAGGTTCAACGCGCACCGCTGGCCAGCCGAGCCCGTCTCGCTGGGCTGGTTCTGCGCGTGGATGCCGCGCACGCGAACGCGTGTATTGGCCGGCATCAGGCGCAGATCGGTCGCGTCGTCGTCCGCGCGGACCTGGCCGGCGTGCGCCGTGCCGGTGACGACCGTGCCGTGCCCGGACAAGGTGAACACGCGATCCACCGCCAGCCGGAAGAGGCCCGTGGCCTCGGGCCGCGACAGGGCCTGCGCCTGCGCGTGCAAATAGTCTTTCAGCGCCGCCACGCCGGGATCGCCGGCTTGCCCCGCCTCGGCACGTGCTTCGGCGTGGGATGTTTGGCTCCCGTGAGCCATCTGCGTCGCACTCGTGCCGAACACCGGCGCGCCTTGCAGGAACGTCCCTTCCGTCAACGCCGCGATCTCGCCGCGCACGGCTTCCAGTTGTGCCGCATCCGCGCGATCCGTCTTGGTCAGCGCCACCGCGCCGCGCGCCACGCCCAGCATCGACAGGATGGCCAGATGCTCGCGCGTCTGCGGCATGACGCCGTCGTCCGCCGCCACCACCAGCAAGCCGAAATCGATCCCGCTGGCGCCGGCCGCCATCGTATGCACGAGCTTCTCGTGCCCCGGCACGTCGATGAAGCCCAGCACGTCGCCATTGGCGAGCGGCGTGTAGGCGTAGCCCAGTTCGATGGAAATGCCGCGCGCCTTTTCTTCCTTCAGCCGGTCCGTGTCCACGCCCGTCAGCGCGCGCACGAGCGTCGTCTTGCCGTGGTCGATATGCCCTGCGGTGCCAACGATCATGCCAGCGGCTCCGCCAGCTGCGCCGCAAAAGCGGCTTCGTCGCGGTCTTCCAGGCAGCGCAGGTCCAGCCACAACGCGTCATCCGCGATGCGGCCGATGACGGGCACCGGCAGCTTGCGCAACAGCGTCTCCAGCCGGTCCAGATGCCGCCCGGGGCGGCCGGTTCCCGCATGGCGCACGGCCAGTCCGTAACTGGGAAGCTGGTCGATGGGCAACGCGCCGCTGCCGATCTGGCTGAACATCGGCACCGCCTCGACCGCATAGCCCGGGCCTGCGGCATGCGCCAGCACGCCGCGCAGCCGTTCGGCCCGCGGCTGAATATCGCGCAGCGGACGGGTCAACAGGCGCAGCGTCGTCAGCCGCTGCGCCAGAAACTCGGGCGCGCGGTACAGCTGCAACACCGGCTCCAGCGCCGCCAGCGTCAGCTTGCTGACGCGCAGCGCGCGCTTGAGCGGGTTCTTCTTGATCTTGCGGATCAGGTCGGCGCGGCCCACCAACAAGCCGGCCTGCGGTCCGCCCAGCAGCTTGTCGCCGCTGAACGTGACCAGATCGGCGCCCGCAGCGATGGTCTCGCGCACGGTGTCTTCTTTCGGCAGCCCGAATTGCGTCAGGTCCACCAGCGTGCCGCTGCCAAGATCCACCGTGGCCGGCAGACCGCGCGCATGGGCCAGCGCCGCCACCTCGGCCACGCTCACGCTTTTGGTGAAGCCGGTCACCGCGTAGTTGCTGCAATGCACCTTCATCAGCATCGCGGTGCGCGGGCCGATGGCGTTTTCATAATCCGCCGCGTGCGTGCGGTTGGTGGTGCCGACTTCGACGAGCTTGGCGCCCGCGCGCTTCATGATGTCGGGGATGCGGAACGCGCCGCCGATCTCGACCAGTTCGCCGCGCGACACCACGACTTCGCGGCGATCCGCCAGGGCGTTGAGCATCAACAGCACGGCCGCGGCATTGTTGTTGACCACCGTGGCGGCCTCGGCGCCCGTCAGCTCGCACAGCAGATCGTCGATGAGGTCGTCGCGATCGCCGCGGCCACCGGTGTCCAGGTCGAACTCCAGGTTGGCGGGCGTGGTCAGCGCGCGCAGCACCGAGGCCACCGCTTCGTCGGGCAGCAGCGCGCGGCCCAGGTTGGTGTGCAGCACGGTGCCGGTCAGGTTGTAGACCGCGCGCAGACGGGGCCGCGCGGCCTCGTCCAGCGCGGCTGACGTGCGCGCCGCCACTGCGGCCGCGTCCAGCTCGTGACGCGGCACGCCGCCGTCCAGCGCGCGCTTGCGCAGCGCGTCCAGGTCACGGCGCAGGGCCGCCACTACCTGCGTGCGGCCGTGGGTTGCCAGCGCCGGCTGCAACGCGTCGGCATTCAGCAGGCGGTCCAGCGAAGGAATGTCGGACGCGGCGGCAAGGCCGGCGCCGGACAGTTGATCTGCCATGCGAGACTCCGTCATTGAGCGGCGCTAGTCCTCGGCGCCATGCCACAGCAGCGGATTGCCGCTGGACCGCGAATAACCGGCCTCGCCGACCAGCACGTCGAGCATCAGGCTGGCCAGGTCATCGGCCACCGGCTCCACGTACAGATCCTTGTCCTGGTAGAAGATCTTGCGGTACGTGTGGCAGTTGTCACAGGTTTCGGCCTTGATGGCGGGCGTGCGGCCCTCGATGGACTGGTACGCGACCTTTTCCACGTCCTCGCAGTGCGAGCATTTGACCCGCACCATGTGCCACTGCGTCGCGCACAGGCTGCAGCACAGATAGCGATAGCCTTCGTACTGGCCGCCGACCCGCACGATGCTGGCGACCGGCAGGCTGCCGCACACCGGACACACGCCGAACGGGCTGGCGACGGGGAGTTGCTTGGGATCGAAGCGGTTGGCCAGGTCCGTCCAGTAGACCTGCAGCGCCGCCATGACAAAGGGCGCGGCCGCGCTGTCCACGCCTTCGTCCTGCTCGGACAGCACGGCCTGCGCCAGGTCTTCAAGCGATTCGGGATCGTCGGCCAGCGCGCGCCGCAGCGCAGCACAGACGTCGAGGGCTTCGGCGGGCACGCCAGGGGCGCGCGACACGTCGTCCAGCAACTGGCCCAGGATGCGGCGCCACAGCGCATCGCGCGGCCAGCCGATGGCCTGCAGCGGCGGCATGCCATGCGCCTGCGCGAGCGAAATCCGGTCTTCGGTGGCGGGCGGCGCGGCGCAGTCCTGCAGCGCGCGATGCTGGGCGTCGACCAGATGCGCCATGAGCTGCAGGTAGTCGCCGACCGGATTGCCGTCGGCAAGCTGCCGCAGGCGCGCCGCCCGCGCCGCGAAAACGGATGTCCGTTCCGGCAGGCTGATGCGGGGAATGGCGTTATGGTCTAGCGCTTCGATCTCGCCGCGTGGAAGAATTCGCTGCAATTCTCGTCTCCAGAAAAACAAATACGGCTGCCAGCCTGCAAAGAGGATAGCAGCCGTCGATCACGACATGCCGGGGATTACTTCTTCACCTGCTCCCGGAACCAGGCGCGATGGTGCTTCCACGCCCAGCCTGCGGTGACATAGCCGCGCAGCATTGCCGTGAGCGACCCCTTCACCCAGATCGCCGCGTAAATATGCACAATGATCGCGCAAATCAGCACCAGCGCACAAACCGCGTGCAGCACCGACGCCGCGCGGACCACTTCGATCGGGAAGTAGAACGCGAAATACTCGCGCCAGATCACGATGCCGCTGACCATCAGCCCCAGCATGCACAGGATCAGCACGTAGAAGAGCAGCTTCTGGCCGGCGTTGTACTTGCCGACCTCGGGCAGCTTTTCCTCGCGGTTCTCGACCACGTCGTCGAGCTGCCTGAGCCACTGGCGATCGGCGCGCGTCAGCAGGTTGTGGCGCCACATGTGCCCGGCAAACACGGCAAAGCAGACGAACATCACCACCCCGATGAACGGATGCAGGATGCGCGTCCAGGGTCCGCCCCCGAACAGGTTGGACAGCCAATACATGGATGGATGAAACAGCGCCAGCCCGGACAGCGCGAGCAGGATGAACGTGAGCGCGATGATCCAGTGGTTGGTGCGCTCGCCCGGCGTGTAGCGCTTGATGCGGCGGTAGTGGTGTTCTTCACTCATGGCGCACCTCCTCTTCAGCCCTGCGTTCGTCTTCCTCGGTCACTTCGTTGCGGCCCACGCGCGCATAGTGGAAAAAGCCCGCCAGCGCGGTGAGCGCCATCGTGGCCAGGCCCAGCGGCTTGGCCAGGCCCTTCCACAGCGACACCATCGGACTGATCTTCGGATCGGCAGGCAGCCCGTGGTACAGCCCCGGCTGGTCGGCGTGATGCAGCACGTACATGACGTGCGTGCCGCCCACGCCGGGCGGGTCATACACGCCGGCCTGCGCAAAGCCGCGCGACTTCAGGTCTTCGACGCGTTCGGCCGCATGCTGGTGCATGTCGTCCTTGGTGCCGAAGACGATGGCGCCGGTGGGACAGGCCTTGACGCACGCGGGCTCCATGCCGACCGCGACGCGATCGGAACACAGCGTGCACTTGTAGGCCTTGTTGTCCTTCTTGGAAATGCGCGGGATGTTGAACGGACAGCCGGTGATGCAGTAGCCGCATCCGATGCAGTTTTCCTCGTGGAAGTCCACGATGCCGTTGTTGTACTGGATGATGGCGCCCGGCGAGGGACAGGCCTTCAGGCAGCCCGGGTCCTCGCAGTGCATGCAGCCGTCCTTGCGGATCAGCCATTCCAGGTCGCCGGCGGGATTCTCGAATTCCGAGAAGCGCATGACCGTCCAGGAGTGCTCGGTGAGGTCGGCCGGGTTGTCGTAGACGCCCACGTTGACGCCGATCTCGTCGCGCAGGTCGTTCCACTCCATGCAGGCGCTCTGGCAGGCCTTGCAGCCGATGCACTTGGAGACGTCGATCAGCTTGGCCACCGAGCCCGTGACAGGTTCACGGATGCCCGGCGGCGGCGTGGTGGTGGCGGAGCGCCGCTTGATGTCCAGGGATTGCATTGACATGTCGGTTCTCCTATACCTTTTCGACCTTCACCAGGAACGACTTGAATTCCGGTGTCTGGGAATTGCCGTCGCCCACGAATGGCGTCAGGGTGTTGGTGAGGAAGCCCGGCTTGGCGATGCCCACGAAACCCCAGTGGATGGGAATGCCGACCTGGTGCACCGTCTTGCCTTCGATGGTGAGCGGACGGATGCGCTTGGTGACCAGCGCCACGGCCTTGATGTAGCCGCGGTTGGACGACACCTTGACGCGGGAGCCGTTGGGAATGCCCAGCTCCTTGGCCAGCGCCTCGCCGATCTCCACGAACTGCTCCGGCTGGAGAATCGCGTTGATGCGGACGTTCTTGGTCCAGTAGTGGAAGTGCTCCGTCAGGCGATAGGTGGTGGCGACATACGGGAAGTTCTCCACCGTGCCCATCGCCGCAAGGTCATCCTTGAAGATGCGCGCGGCCGGGTTGCTGGTGACGCCCTTGGCCTTGGGATGCAGCGGGTTGTAGCCCAGCGGGTTTTCGAAGGGTTCGTAGTGTTCCGGGAACGGCCCTTCGGCCAGGCCCGCCCGCGCAAAGAAGCGCGCCACGCCTTCCGGGTTCATGATGAACGGCCCCATGCCGCCCGCGGGGTTCTCGTCGCCCTTGAAGTCGGGGATGTCGGCGCCCACCCACGCCCTGCCGTTCCATGACACCACGCTGCGCCGCGGATCGAACGGCTTGCCTTGCAGGTCGCACGACGCGCGGTTGTATAGGATGCGGCGGTTGGCCGGCCACGCCCAGGCCCAGTTCAGGGTCTGGCCGATGCCGGTGGGGTCGCTGTTGTCGCGGCGCGCCATCAGGTTGCCGCTGGGACTCCAGGCGCCCGCAAAGATCCAGCAGCCGCTGGCGGTGGAGCCGTCGTCGCGCAGTTCGGCAAAACCGGCAAGCTGCTCGCCGGCGCGGCGCATGATCTTCGTCGGATCCTTGGGATCGGCCAGATCCACCAGCGCGCGGCCCGTGTATTCCTTGGCCAGTTCCTCGGCCGTGGGATTCTGCGGATTGGAATAGGGCCACGACAGGTTGACGATGGGGTCGGGGTACTTGCCGCCGTCCTGTTCGTACATCTTGCGCAGGCGCGTGTAGATGAGCGCCATGATCTCGATGTCGCTCTTGGCTTCGCCCGGGGGCTCGGCGCCCTTCCAGTGCCATTGCAGCCAGCGGCCGGAGTTGACCAGCGCGCCGTCTTCCTCGGCAAAACAGGTGGTGGGCAGGCGGAAGACCTCGGTCTGGATCTTGGACGGATCCACATCGTTGGCCTCGCCGGCGTTACGCCAGAACTCGGACGTTTCCGTGACCAGCGGATCCATGATGACCAGGAACTTGAGCTTGGCGAAGCCCTCGTTCAGCTTGGCCTTGTTGGGCGCCGCCGCCAGCGGGTTGAAGCCCTGCGCGATGTAGCCGTTCATCTTGCCCTGGACCATCAGCTCGTAGACCTGAAGCATGTCGTAGAGCTTGTCCAGCTTGGGCAGGTAGTCGAACGCCCAGTTGTTGTCGGCCGTCGCCGCACCGCCCCACCAGGCCTTCATGAGACTGACGTGGAACTTGTGATAGTTCTGCCAGTAGCTCAGCTGGTTGGGCCGCAGCGGCTTGAGCGTGCGCGTGTCGATGTACTTGGCGTAGTCCTGCTCGGGTTCGTTGGGCAGCGTCATGTAGCCCGGCAGCAGGTTCGACATCAGGCCCAGATCGGTCAGGCCCTGGATGTTCGAGTGCCCGCGCAGCGCATTCATGCCGCCGCCGGCGATGCCGATGTTGCCCAGCAGCAGCTGCACCATCGCGCCCGTGCGGATGATCTGCGAACCGATGGAATGCTGCGTCCAGCCCAGCGCGTACAGGATCGTGGCGGCGCGATTGGTGGTGGCCGTGGACGCGAGCATGTCGCACACCGTCAGGAACTTGTCTTTGGGCGTGCCGCAGACGCGTTCGACCATTTCCGGCGTGTAGCGCGAGTAGTGCTTCTTGAGCAGCTGATACACCGAACGCGGATGCTGCAGCGTGGGATCGGTCTTGACGTAGCCGTCGTCGCCGCGCTCGTAGTCCCAGCTTTGTTTGTCGTAGGTGCGCTTTTCGGCGTTGTAGCCCGAGTACAGGCCCGCGTCGAACGCGAAGTCCTCGCGCACGATGAACGAAAAGTCGGTGTAGTTGCGCACGTACTCGTGCTGGATCTTGTCGTGATCCAACAGGTACTTGATGACGCCACCCAGGAAGATGATGTCGGTGCCGGTGCGTATGGGCGCGTAGAAGTCCGCCACGGATGCCGAACGCGTAAAGCGCGGATCCACGACGATCAACTTGGCCTTGTTGTGGGCCTTGGCTTCAGTGACCCACTTGAACCCGCACGGGTGGGCCTCGGCGGCATTGCCGCCCATGATCAAAACTATGTCCGCGTTCTTGATGTCGACCCAATGGTTCGTCATCGCTCCACGGCCAAACGTCGGGGCAAGACCTGCCACCGTCGGGCCATGTCAGACACGGGCTTGATTGTCGAACGCCAGCATCCCCATGCTGCGCACTGTCTTGTGCGTGATGTAGCCGACCTCGTTGCTGCTTGCCGAGGCGGCCAGCATGCCGGTGGTCAGCCACCGGTTGACCGTCTTGCCGTCCGCGGTCTTCTCGACGAAGTTCGCGTCGCGGTCTTCCTTCATGAGCTTGGTGATGCGCGTCAGGGCTTCGTCCCACGACATCCGTACCCACTTGTCCGAACCGGGCGCCCGGTATTCCGGGAATTTAAGACGGTTGGGGCTGTGGATGAAGTCGATCAGGGCCGCGCCCTTCGGACAGAGGGTGCCGCGGTTGACGGGGTGGTCGGGGTCGCCTTCGATGTGCATGATGCTGGCGCGGGCGTTCTTCGAGCCATCGCCCAAGCCGTACATCAGCAAACCGCAGGCGACCGAACAGTAGGGACAGGTGTTGCGCGTTTCGGTCATGCGCGCAAGCTTGAACTGGCGCACCTCGGCCATGGCCGTGCCGGGGGCAGCCCCCAACAAGGCCAGGCTGGAGCCCGCCAGCGTCGCACCGGTCACCTTGAAGAACTGGCGGCGATTCATGTTGACCATGAAGCACTCCTCTCCTGGTGAATGAAGGAAGCGGAAATTTCCAGGACGAAAAAGCCCTACGACTTCCAGGGAAATGTGAGGAAGTATAGGCCTTCGATACGGGGTCCGTCATGCCTGGCGATGCCGGAGACGCCGGCGCTGGTCCGAATTTGACGGCAAAATGCGCTTTTTTCGCAGATTTTGCCGCAGTGCAGCGCTGCTACGATGGCCGGCGGCATCAGTGATCCGGCAGCATGTTTGCGCCAGTCGCCGCCTGCCCTTTTTCCCGCATGTCATTGGAGCGCCGATGCGCCGCCTTGCCCCCTTGGCCCGAGTTCTCGCCCTGACACTGGCTTTCTCGCCCTTCGTTCTGATGCCGCTGGCGCCCGCCCACGCGGCGCCCGCCGCGCTGTCGCCCGCCGCCGCCGCCACCGAGGCGGCCCAGCAGGCGGCCACGGAGGGGTATCTGTATTTCTATCCGCTGGTGGCGATGGACCTGACCCGCCGGCAGTTCACGCATCCATCGCGGGGCGCCGATGGGGCGCCGGCCAACACGTTCCATCACGGGCGCACCCTGCCCCGCGCGGGCGCGGCCACGCCGTGGGCGAACGTCGACATGCTGCGCAGCAGCGCGTGGCTGGATCTGACGGACGGACCCGTCGTGCTGTCCGTGCCCGACACGGCGGGACGGCTCTACACGCTGACGCTGCTGGATATGTGGACCGACGTCTTCGCGACGCTGGGCAAGCGCACCACGCGCACCGCAAAGGGCAACACCGTGATCGTGCCCCCGGGCTGGAGCGGCACGCTGCCCTCCGGCATGGCGCGCATCGACGCCCCCACCGTGCACGTCTGGGCGAAGGCGATGATCGAAACGCACGGCCCCGCCGACCAGGCGGCGGTGAACACATTGCAGGACGGCTTCGTCCTGACGCCCCTGGCGCAATGGAACCTGCCTGCGCAAGCGCCACGCACCAAGCCCGACCCGTCCCTCGATCTGAAAACCCCGGTGAGCGAACAGGTGGACTCGATGCCCACCGACGCGTTCTTCACCTACGCCGCCGAGCTGCTGCGCAAGCACCCGCCGCATGCGACGGATCAGCCCGTGCTGGCTCTGCTGCGCCGCGTCGGGCTGGCGCCGGGCCGGCCGTTCGACTTCGACAAGCTCGATCATTCCGCCAAGCAGGGCATGCGCCGCGGCGTGCGCGCCGCGCGTGACCGCATGGCGGCAGCCGCCGGCCATTCGCTGCGCGCCACAGACGGCTGGCTGCAGGAAACAGGCAGCATCGGCGTGTATGGCAACGACTGGCTACGCCGCGCGCTGGCCGCGCAGGCGCAGCCGGGCAGCGGATTGCCCGAGGACCTGACGGTGCTGGTGCTGGCCACGGACAGCGATGGCGCGCTGCTGGACGGCGCGCACCGGTATGCGCTGCATCTCGAGACCGGCCAGTTGCCCGACGCGGGCGCGTTCTGGTCGCTGACGGCGTATGACAGCCAGGGCATGCCCGTGCCCAACCCCGTCAACCGCCATGCGCTCGGCAGCCGCGATCCGCTGCGCTACAACGCGGACGGTTCCCTGGATCTTGTCTTCAGCCACTCGGCGCCGCCGCCGGAAGATCAATCGAACTGGCTGCCGATTCCGGCGGCCGGGCCGGTGGGAATGCTGCTGCGGGTTTATCTGCCGGGACCGGCGGTGCGGGATGGCTTGTGGACGCCGCCTGCGGTGCGGCGGGATGTACCGGAGGCGGCTGATGGGGGAAATGGCGAACCTGCGGCAGGCGAACCTGCGGCAGGCGAGCCTGCGTCGGAAGACGCCGCGAAGACCGATGCCCCGGCAACGTCCGAAGCGCCGGTCTCAAACAAGACCGCATCGCCGTCTGGCGCGGCAAAGCCGCAGGCAAACGCCCCCGCCACGCCGCCCGCCAAGAAACCCTGACCGCACCAAAAATACGGCGCGATGTCAGCCGCCAGCCGCTACCATTGGCGTTTTATTCATGAATGAGCCGCCCGCCATGGACGACGCCTTTAGCCACCAATTGTCGATGACCATCCTGATGACGCCTGACATGGCGAATTTCTCAGGAAACGTACACGGCGGAACCATCCTCAAGTATCTGGACCAGGTAGCCTACGCCTGTGCCAGCCGGTACGCCGGCCAATATGTCGTGACGCTGTCCGTCGATCAGGTGGTGTTCCGCGAACCGATCCACGTCGGCGAGCTGGTGACGTTCCTGGCGGCCGTGAACTACACGGGCCGCACGTCGATGGAAATCGGCATCAAGGTCGTGACCGAGGACATCCGCAAGAAGCTGGTGCGCCACACCAACAGCTGTTATTTCACGATGGTGGCGGTGGACGACAAGGGCGCCCCGACCGCCGTGCCGCCGCTGGAGCCCCGCACGCACGAGGAAAAGCAGCGCTTCAAGGCCGCCGGCCTGCGCCGCGAACTGCGCCAGGAAATGGAACGCCGCCACGGCGAGATCAAGCGCGAAACCACGCACGACACGCCGGGCGCCTGATCATCGCGGGGAAGACAGGCACGCAGCTGTCTGCCCGTTGCCCCGCTCTGGAATCCGTTGTCCGGCTCCCGTCGTCCGGACCGCGCCCTGCTTACCCCCGCCCGCTGATACCCAGCCGCGGGGGTTTTTCATGCCCGCTCGATGCCCGCCGGCGGGGCCGGCGGCGCGGCGGCCGGTTCGCGGTCGCGGCCGATCATGCGCTTGATGCCCAGCCATTGCTGCGACCAGAACCCGCGTCCGTAGTCGCGTCCGCCCAGCTCGGCCTGCTGGTCATGGATGCCCGTGGGACCGTAGCCCACTCCAAACCGCGCGGTGCGGAACAGCACGTCCCAGATCGGAAACAGCGCGGCGAAGTTGTAGCCGCCCACCGGCCCCGGCGACGAGGCGTCGTAGGCGATGGAATGGTGATGGCGATGAAAGCGCGGGCTGACCAGGAGGCGTTCGCCCAGCGCGCCGAAGTGCATGCGCAGATTCGCGTGCGAGAAGCTCTGCGCCAGCTGGGTGATGGCCACCACCATGACGAACTGCGCGGGCGGCACGCCCACCAGTTGCGACACGAACACGACCAGCACGTCGCGCAGCATGTCGTCGAGCAGGTGGTTGCGGTCGTCGCTCCAGATGGTCATCTGGCGCTGGCTGTGATGCACGGCATGCAGCGCCCACAGCCAGCCGAAACGGTGCTGCGAGCGATGGTAGAAGTAATCCACCGCATCGAACAGCAGCAGGTAGATGATGAGGCTGACCCATGCCTTGTCGGTCACGCCCGGCCAGTACTGATCCAGCTGGAACGGCGCAAAGCCCCACACGTGCAGCTGGCCGAAGATGCTGTCCCAGAACGGGTCGATGGTGAAGAACAGCAGCAGCCGGAAGGCGCCCAGACGGTGGATCAGCGTGTACAGCACGTCGATGCCGATCTGGCGGCGGTCGGTCACCGGCTCCACGGGACGCAGGCGCTGGAGGGGTCCCAGGACCAGCACCAACACCGCGATCTGGATCAGCCCGACCAGCAGCCACATGGTGGCGTCGTAGGCGTCCTCGATGAAGTTGCTCAGGCCCAGGTGGAACAGCGCGGGCTGAATCGCCGTCTCGAAGAGCCATTGCTGGCTGTCCCCGAAGAGTTGGCTAAGCGTATCCATGATCAGTGATGCGAAGCGATCCAGTCGCGATAGGCCGGATGGGTGTTCAAGGTGGCAAAACAATAGCCCTTGCGCTGCAAACCTTCAATCAGCGGTTCCAGCACGCCGGGCGCCCACGGGTCCTGGCGCGACCAGATGCCCAGGTGGGCGAGCAGGATGTCGCCGGGCTTGACGGTGCGCAGCGCCTGGTCCAGCAGCTTGGCGTTGGGGTATTTGTCGCTGGGCAGCTCATCGCCCAGGAACCCGGCCGGCGACCAGCCCACGTGCTCGAAGCCGCAGGCCTTGGCCGCCTTCAGCAGCGCGGGCGAGGTCTTGCCGCCGGGCGCGCGGTACAACGGCAGCATGTTCTTGCCCGTCATCTGGTGGAACCGGGTGACGGAGCGTTTGATTTCGGCGCAGTATTGCTCGGCGGTCCACTCGGCGCGCTTGCCGGCGTCGGGCCCGGCGCTGGGTTTGACGCGGAACTTGCCGCCCGGCAGGTCGCCCTGCCAGTAGACGTGGTCGTAGGTGTGCGAGGCAAAGGCGTGGCCTTCGGCGGCGCGTGCCTTCCACCAGGGCGCCCACACGTCGTCCAGGCTGGCGCCGTCGGTCAGCGTGCGCTCGTTGGCCAGAAAGAAGGTGACCTTGACCTGGTGACGGGCCAGCACGTCGGCCACCAGCGGCGCGACGCCCATGTGGCCGGTGTCGAACGTCAGGTAGACAGGCTTGTCGCAGGTGGCCTGCGGGGCCGCGCCGGCCACCGAGGTCGCCAGCGCCAGGCACAGGACCGCGGACCGGGCTTTGCCCTTAGCGGGTCGGCGCATGATTCAGGGTCCATACGCCGTGCGGCGACTTGCCCACGGGCACCTGGTTGACGACCTTCTTCTGCTCCAGGTCCACCACCGTCAGCTTGCGCGCCCAGCGCGAGGTGACCAGCAGCGTCTTGCCGTCGGCCAGCACGTCCATGCAGTCCGGGCCGCCCGGCACCGGGAAGGTGTCGACGACAGCCAGCGTCTGCAGGTCGATGCGGCTGATCGAGTTGGCGGTGCGGTTGCTGACGAACAGGTGGCGGTGGTCGCCCTGCGCGCGGAAGGCGTGCGCGCCCGCCGCTGTCTGGATGCGCTTGACCAGCTTGGCCGGGCCGTTGCTGACGTCATAGGCTTCCACGTACGAGTCGCCCGTCAGCGCCACCAGCAGCGTCTTCTGGTCGGGGGTCAGGAAGACGTCAGCGGGCGTCTTGCCCGTGGACACCGTCCACTTGGGCGTCTGCGTGGCCAGGTCGATGGCGATGAGCTGATCGCTGTCCTGCAGCGAGACGTAGGCCGTCGTGCTGTGCTTGTCGATCATGATGTGGCTGGGCGTCTTGCCCGCCTGGATGCGCTTGACCAGCGTCAGGTCAAAGCCCTTTTCGAGCGGCTTCCAGGCATAGATGTCGATGTGGTCCAGGCGGTTGGCCGCCGTGACGAACCACTTCATGTCCGGCGAAAACTGCAGCTGGTAGGGATCGACGATGCCGGTCAGCGTGCGCTGCACTTCGCCCGTCTTGGGATCCATCAGGGTGATGGAATCGCCGGTGGCGTTGGCGATCATCAGCGACTTTTCGTCGGGCGTCAGATACAGGTGATGCGGCTCTTTGCCGGTAGGCACGCGCCGCAGTTCCTTGTAGGTGGCCGGATCGATGATGCTGACGTTGGCGTCCAGGGAATTCAGGACAAAAATCGGGGCGGAAGCCGCCGCGGCGCTAAGCGCCATCCCCACGCCGAACAGGGCGTAGCGGACAAAAGACATGGGGTTCAATTTGGAGATCCGGCAAGGGGAAATCGGGCAGGCACCCGGTGCTCGCCATTTTAGGCACAGGCGCCTGACAAATGGGTCACAGGTGACGACGGAAACGCGGCGCGGCGGCAGGCTTTGACGGCAAACACGCAAGCCTGTTGCGACCCCGCAACAGGCACGTGAAAAGCGGCATACGGCCCCGAAAAACCTACCTGGCAGGCGCCGGCTGACCGTTCGCGTCCACCCAGTTTCCAGCGCGGATATCGGCGTCTCGCAAGGCCGCCGCGCGGGAAGCCGAGGACGGTCCCAGGTCACTCTCCAGCACGCCGCCTTCCGGCCCCACGACGAACGTGCCGATGCCCGTGTGCCCGTAACGCGCGGGCCAGGCCACGATGCGGTACGTATTGCCCGCGCCTCCCGGCAGCACCTTGTAGCGATAGCCGAAATACGCGTCGTCCACGGGCACGTCGGGCCCCATCGCCAGCGCATCCGGGCCAAAGGCCTGCTGCGGCGCACCGGGCACGTCGGGCCAGTACAGGCCGTCGCGCTCGCCGGCCCGGCTGACCAGCCGCGTGGCGTACCGGCCCTGGCCGACCCCTTGCGCATACCGGGTCTGCGCGGCCTGAAGTTCCTGCAGGGTTTCGATGGCGGTCAGCTCATTGCGGTCGATGGCGCGGCGCTGGATCTCCGCCTTGCCCGCCACCGGGTCGAATCGCCATCCCTGGCCGGCGCGCACCAGCGGCACCGGCAGCGTCCACCCGGAATCACCGACCGCCACCCACGAACGCCCGCCGTCGGCGACGATGTCGTGCTTGCGCACCCACGCCGCCAGGTAGCGATAGATGTTTTCCTGATCGACGCCGCCCGGCACGAGCTGCCGGTGGTTCGGACCCAGCACGGTGCGCAGGGCGTCGACGTCGTTCAAGGCCAGCGCATCGGTAAACGCCTGCGCCGCCGCCTGGGCGCTGGGATACACGGCCTGCGACATGGCGGGCGCCGCCACGCCCAGCCCCAGGACCGAAGCCACGCACAGCGCGCGCAAACGAGCGATCGTCATAGAAAGTCCCTTGTCCATGGTGCCTATCTCCGGCCACCGCCGCGCCCGCCGCCACCGCCGCGATGGACGCCTGCCCCGCCGCCACGATGCGGCGCGCTGGCGCCGGTGCTGCGATGCCCGCCGCCGCGGCTCATTTCGCCGCGCTGGTTCTGCTGCCGCATGCGGTCGCCGTCGCCCGCCCCGCTCAGTGCGTTGTGGCTGTTCGACGCCCGCGCCCGGTCGCGCGCGGCCGTCTCGTCGGCGCGCTGGCGCTGGGCGGCGGCCTGCCGGTCCTGGGTCGAGATGCCGGACGTCCCGACGCTGGACGCGCCGTCGCGCGGACGATCCTGGGTCGAGACGCCCGTTGACCGGTTCTGGGCGCGATCCTGAGTCGAGACGCCGGTTGACCGGTTCTGCGCGCGATCCTGGGTCGAGACGCCGGCCGTCCCGGCGCCGCGGTCCCGCCCGCCCTGTCCGGCTTGCGGCCCCTGCCCTTGCCCCCGGCCCGCCGCGCCGTCGCCCCGGCCTGCCCCCTGGCCGCGTCCGCCGTCCGCGCCGGAATGACCCGCGATCGGCTGCCCGGTCCGCCCTTCAAAAGACTGCGCCGCCCGCTGCCTGGCGGCATCGCGTGACCCGGCCGCCGGCGCCGAGCCCGCCGCGCCAAGCCCTTGGCCGCCCGCCTGCGCACGGTTCTGCAAGCCGGCCTGCCGCTGGCTGTCGAAACGCTGGCGATTGGCGGCGTCCGCGTACGGCGCGTTGCCGCGATTGGCGGCGTTGTGTTGCCACGTTGACCGATTGTTGTTGACGTTGTTGCGGTCGATGCGATTGTTGACGTTGATGTTGTTGTAGCGATCCACGTCGATATCGATGTCGCCATGCCCCCAGTTCGCGTCGCCCCACATCGAATTGATCGCCGCGACGCCGATGCCGAATCCGATCCCGGCCACCAGCGAACTCGCAAACACCGACCCCGGCGGCGGGGGATAGTAATAAGGCGGATACGACGGATACGCCCACGCGCCATAGACCACCGTGGGGTTGTAACTGGGCACGTAGACGACTTGAGGATCCGCCGGCTCGATCACCACAACCGTCTTGTCATTCGCGGTGGTGGTCTTGACCGTCTGTTGCGGCGTGCTTTTCAGGTTGCCGGCCTTTTGCGCCTGGGTGCGCAGCCGCTGGACGGAATCCATGACGGCCTCGGGTTGCGCCAGGAACGCGTCGCCCACGGACTTCACCCAGCCGGGCTCGCGGCCCATCATGTCCATGACCGAGGGAAAGGCCACCAGCGACTTGACGCTGGGGTCCCAGGTTTCGGCGTCGACGGCTCGCACCGCATCATCGCCGGACTGGTTGGCGTTTGCGGCCGACCATTTGGCCGCCGCCGCGACGTCATCGGGGTACGTGGATCCCATCAGGATCTGCGACAGCAGCGCGTCCGGATAGAGCGCCACGGGCGCCATCAACTGATCAAGCTGAGCGTTGCTCAGCTTGGTCTGCGCCATGGCGGGAAAAGAGAGTGACAGCCCCAGGCAAATCAGGCCGAAGAACCACGTTCGCAGTCGCCGCATTTCCGTTCTCCGCACACAGAGCAAGACGCCACAAGCCAGGAGGGAACCGCCGGATATCGCGAAGACAATATATGCCTAACCCTGGTGGTTTGGAAGCGCCGGCGGCGAGCAAGAGAGCGTGGTGTCTGAGACCTGGGGAGAAGATCGTCATCTTGAGACGGTGTCTCGGCGGTGTCAGACACCGGCCGATCCGCCATATGCCGGATTGGCTTGCGCCCTTCCGCAGGCCTATACTGGATTCGCCGTTGCTGGACATTCCTTTACCTAAAGGAGAGGCAACATGTACAGGCACTTGCTCATCGCCGTGGACGGCTCCCTGCTGTCCGAATCGGCATTCAAGCGCGCCCTCGTTTTCGCCAAGGAAATGGGCGCCACCATCACCCTGCTGCGCGCCATCCCGGAAGACCATCTGCTGGTTTACCAGGCCGAAATGCTGGGCACCACCGAAGGCCATCACACCGATCAGGCGCGCAAGAACGCGCAGGCGTATCTGGACGGGCTTGAAGCCGAGGCGCGGCACGCGCTGGTGCCCTGCGAAGCCATCGTCACGGTGAACGACCATCCGCACGAGGCCATCGTGGAGACGGCGCAAAAGTCCGGGTGCGACCTGATCGTGATGGGTTCGCACGGGCGGCACGGCATGACGGGCTTCTTGCTGGGCAGCGAGACGCAACGCGTGCTGGCGCGCACGCGGCTGCCGGTGCTGGTGTATCGCTAGCCGTGCGTCAAGGTGTCGGCGAATCGTGGCCGGCGAGGGGCCGCGCGTCTCCACGGGCCGGCCACGGTCACGCGGCCGCCAGCGCGTGCTGAAACGTAAAGCTGTCCGCGTACAGGTGATCCAGACTGGCGCCGCGTTCGGCCAACAGGCTTTTGGCCTGGCGAATCATCTCCGGCGCGCCGCACAGATAGAACGCATGTTCCGACAGGTCCGCGTGATCTTCCAGCACCGCCTGCTGCACGTAGCCCCGGCGCCCCTGCCAGTCCGCTCCCGCGCGCGACAGCACGGGCACGAAATTGAAATCATAGAGCCGCCCGGCCCAGCTTTCGATCTCGTCGCGCAGGTACAGGTCCGCCTCGGTGCGCAGGCCCCAATACAGCGTCACGGGCGGGCAGTCCTCGTTGTCCAGCAGCGACTCGAGAATCGCCTTGATGGGCGCAATGCCGGTGCCGGTGGCCATCATGATGAGCGGGCGCCAATCTTCCTCGTGATAGCTGAAGACGCCAAGCGGCGCCTCGATCTCCACCGGCGCGCCGGCGCTGGCCTGCCCCAGCCACTGGTCGGTGTAGCGGCCGCCGGGAATGCGGCGCACGTGGAAGTCGATCAGGTTGCCCGTAGGCGCCGACGCCATGGAAAAGCTGCGCGTCTCGCCGTCGGGGAGCACCACGTTCATATACTGTCCCGGCACGTAATCCAGGCCGTCGCCGGGCAGCGCCAGGGTCAGGTGGATGACGTCGTCACAGAACGCGGCGATGCGATGGATCGTGGCGGGCATGCGGCGGGGGGGAGGAAAGGTCTGCCGGCTGCTCGCCACGCTGATGCACAGGTCGGCCGTCGGACGGGCCTGGCACGCCAGCGCGTAGCCCTGCTCGGCCTCTTCCGGGGTCAGCGCCATGGGGAATTCGTCATACCGGACAGTGCCCGATTCGAGTTTGATGCGGCAGGTGCCGCAGCCGCCGAACGTGCATTCGTGCGGCAGCTTCACCGCCGAACGCTCCGCGGCTTCCAGCACGGATTCGCCTTCATCGACGACAAAGGCTTCTGCGGTTTCCAGGATGTGCACGCGGTATGCCATGGCGCCCTCGCCTATTTCTTGATGTCCGCTTCCACCAGCACTTTCATGCCGCGCGGCTCCAGCAGTTCGCCCAGCGCAGCCAGTGCCGCAAGACCTGCTTTGGTGTCTTGCTCACCGTTGCCGCCGCTCAGGCCCACGCCGCCGATCACCTCGCCATTCACCACGATGGGAAAGCCGCCGACGAACACCGCAAACTTGCCGTCGAAGCTCCACTGGATGCCGAAGGCTTCGTTGCCGGGCAGCGCGGGGCCGTTGGGCGGCGTATTGAAAAGGTGCGTCGAGCGCTTGTGCCCGGCGGCGGTGAACGCCTTGTTCCAGGCGATCTGCGGACCCGTGATGCGGGCGCCGTCCATGCGCTCCAGCGCAATCGGATAGCCGCCGTCGTCCACGATGCAGATCGACTCCAGCACGCCGATTTCCTGCGACTTGGCGATGGCGGCGCGCACCATGACGCGCGCCTCTTCAAGTTCCAGCCGATAGATCTGTTTCATGTGCAAAGCCTCTTTGGATGGATGAGCCGTCAGCCGGCGCGGTAGACGGTTTTGATCTGCGTGTAGAACTCCAGGCCCACGCGACCCGATTCGCGGAACGTGGAGGTGCTGGAATGCTTTAAGCCGCCGAACGGCGCGTTGATCAGGTTGCCGGTAGTGGTGCGGTTGATCTTCACGGTGCCTGCCTGGATATCGCGGGCGAAGCGGTGCGCGTAGCGCGCGTCGGTGGTGGCAATGGCGGCCGACAGGCCGTATTCCGTGTCGTTGGCCTGCGCGATGGCGTCTTCATAGCCGTCGACCTCGATCAGCGCGATCACGGGGCCGAAGATCTCTTCGCGGGCAATGCGCATCTGCTGCGTCACGCCGGCAAAGAGCGCGGGCGTGACGTAATAGCCGCGGTCGAAACCCGCGCCCGTCAGGCGATCACCGCCGTACAGGTGCGTGGCTTCCTGCTTGCCCACTTCGATATAGCCCAGCACGTTGTCGAGCTGGCGGGCGGTGGCCAGGGGGCCCAGGTCGAAATTGCCGTCCAGGCCGTTGCCGATGGTCAGCGTCTTGATCTTGGCGAGCAGCTTTTCCGTATAGGCGCCGCTGACCTTGCGGTCGACCAGCACGCGGCTGGTGCCGGTGCACGCCTGGCCGCTCAGCGAGAAACCGCCTTTGACTGCCAGGTCCACCGCGCGGTCCAGGTCGGCGTCGGCCAGCACGATCAAGGGATTCTTGCCGCCCAGTTCCATCTGCGTCCGGGTGGTCAGACCGGCCGTGCGATGGATCTGCTCGCCGGCGGCGGTGGAGCCGGTGAACGAAATGGCGCGCACCTGGCTCGCCCCCGTGATGCCTTCGCCCACCGCTCCTGCCGGGCCCGTCAGGAAGTTCAGCACGCCGGCCGGCAATCCGGCCTGCACGAAGGCCTCGGTCAGGCGATAGCCCGACATCGGCGCGTCGGACGAGGGCTTGAACACCACCGTGTTGCCCGTGATGAGGGCCGGTGCGATCTTGCGCGCCGGAATCGAGATGGGGAAATTCCAGGGCGAGATAACCGTCACCACGCCCAGCGGTTCGCGCTGGCTGTAGACGATCATGTCCGGATCGTCGTTGGGATAGGTCTCGCCGGTGAATGACTGGCCTTCGACCGCATAGAAACGGATCGTCTGCGCCGAACGCAAGACCTCGTCCTTGGCCAGGTTCAGGCCCTTGCCTTCTTCACGGGTCAGTTCGCGCGCGATCGACGCGGCGTTGTCTTCCAGATGCTGGGCCGCCTTGAACAGGATGGCCGCGCGCTTGGAGATCGGCGTGTCGCGCCACGCGGCAAACGCCGCCTCGGCCGCCAGGACCGCCTGCCGGGCGTCTTCGGCGTTGGAGACCTGGAATTGCCCGACGACGTCGTCCGTGTCGGCCGGGTTGCGGTTCGGCGCGGTTTTACCCGACACGCTGGGCGTCCACTTGCCGCCGATGTAGTTCAAAAAGGTCTGCTGCGAGAGATCGTTCACGGGAGCGCTTCCTTGATTGAGTCTGGGCGGGCGCGGCAAGCGCAAGGCGCCTGGGCTACGTTCAGAACATTGTATACTTTAATCATTAGGCGACGATCCGTGGAAACCCCACCTGAAGCGTCAGCAAAAAGGCTCCCGCGCGGGAGCCTTTTCGCGTCAGGTCGCGCCGTTCAACTCCAGATCAGCACAGCGCAGATCGTCGAGACGAAGAGCGCCAGCAGCACGGGCAGCAGCAGCGCGCGCACCAGCGACAGCACATTCACCCGCGCAAACCCCGCCACCGCGATCAGCGAGGACCAGGCGATCAGCGTGCCGCCGCCCGTCCAGACGGCGCCCATCTGGCCGACCGCCGCCAGCGTCGCGGGGTCTACGCCGACGACCGGACCCAGCGCGCCGGATAACGTGCCCGTGAGCGGCAGGCCTGCGAAGCCCGAGCCGTCGATGCCGGTGATCATGCCGACCAGCAGCACACCGAAGGCAACGAGGAAGTGGTTTTCCGGGATGAGATGCTGTGCGGCGGAGATCACCTCGAAGAGCAGGCCGGGCGCCTGCGCCGCCGGCACGCCCAGGATCTGCGCGGCCGTCTCATTGGCGCCCACGAAGAAGAAGCCCGCGATGGGCAGCACGGAACCCATCGCCTTGAAGGCGAACACGAAGCCGTCGGTCACGTGTTCCGGACAGACGTCCAGCATCTTGCGAGGGCCTTCGGCGGCCAGCGTCACCAGCATCATCACCACGAAGGCGACGCCGCCGACCAGCGCCGCCGCATCGCCGCCGCGCAGGGCGGGCAGCGACGGGAACAGCCGGGGCAGCACCATCACGGCGATCACGGCCAGGAATGCCAGCGGCGTCACCACCGCAAACACCTTCGACCAGCGGACACGGCGCTGCTCTTCCTCGCTCAGCGCGGGGCCGGCGGGCAGCGCGGGATCGGCGCCCATCGTGCCGCGGGCAAGTTCCGCCTTGTCGAACGACCCGGCCTGTTCCATGCGCGCCAGACTGCCGTCCTGCGCGCGGGCCTGCCAGGCCGTCAGCAGCGCGGGATCGGCCGGCACGATGTGACGGCGCACCAGCAGGTAGGCCGCCACCAGCGCGATCCCGCCGGTGATCAAGGACAACACGAGCGCGCGGTCGGCCACGACGGCGGCGCTGACGGCCGCCCCCGCCGCCTTGGCGCTGATGCTCGGCGCCACGCCGATCACGTAATCCGACGACAAGGCCATCCCCTGCCCCGCGATCGCGATGGCCATGGCGCCGGCCAGCGGCGGCAGCCCGGCCGCGATGGCCGCCGGCAGCAGGATGGCGGACACCAGCGGCACGGCGGGCGTGGGCCAGAAGAACAGCGAGATTACATAGGTACAGAGGGCGATGATCACGAACGACGAATGCCCGCCCCGCATGACCCGCCGAAATGGCTGGACCATGCGCACGTCCGCCTGCAGCGTCTTCAGGGAATTGAGAAGCGCCGTCATGAAGGTGATGACGAGAAAGATGTTGAAGAGCTCTTTGGCGGCGACGAAGCTGGCGGAAAAGATGCCGATCAGCCCGCTGATCGGATTGCCCGTGATCGCCAGCACGACCAGGAATGTACCGATGACGGAAGGCACCACGACATTGGCGCGCAGGATCATCGTCAGGATGATGGCGGCCACACTGATCAGGTAAATCCAATGAGCGGCAGTGAGCACGACGTCGGATTGCATGCGCTATTCCCCTTGTATGCGTGGCTGTTGGGTCGCCACACTCGGTATACTATATTTCGTTAGAAGCCATACCAACCGAAATATGCGCCGCCTAGGGAAATCGATAGTGCGGGTTTCAGCCTGATTTTCAGCTGAAAATCAAGGGATTACCCGGAGTTTTTGGAAATTTGCGATCAAGGTCCGAATTCACCGATAGACTATCGTATACATAAATTACAAAGCCCTCAGGCATGTTGTCCTCCCTGATAACCACCGATCTGTGGCATTACGCGGCCATGGCAGCCGTCGTGTTCGGCGCGGCCGTCGCCCAAGGCGTGGGCGGCGTGGGGTTTGCCATGTTCGCCGCACCCGTCGCCGCCATGTTCTTCCCGCAATTGGCGCCTGGCCCGCTTCTGACCCTGGGCGGCTTCATTTCGCTCTTGACCGCCCTGCGCGAGCGGGGCGCCATCGATTGGCCCGCCGTCTCCTACGCCCTGGCCGGGCGCGCCGTCGGCACCCTGATCGCGATCTACGCCATGGCGCGCTTTGCGCCCCAGGCGCTGGGCGTGCTTTTTGCCTGCATGATCCTGGCCGCCGTCGCGCTCAGCGTGGCGGGACTGAAGTTCTCCGCGACGCCGGGCCGGGTGTCCGGGGCGGGCGTGGCCTCGGGGATCATGGGCACGATGACGTCGGTGGGCGCCCCGCCCATCGCCATCGTGCTGCAGCACGCCGCGCCGCCGCGGCTGCGCGCCACGCTCGGCATGGTGCTGTTCCTGGGTTCCATTTTTTCGCTCGCCATGCTGGCGCTGGCCAAGCGCTACACGGGTTATCACGCCGGGTTGGCGCTCAGCCTGGCGCCGTTTCTGCTGGCCGGATTCGCCGTCTCCAGCCGGCTGCGCACCCTGCTGCCTCCCCGCGCGGTGCGCGGTGTGCTGCTCGTCGCCTGCGCCATGGGCGCGGTGGGCGTGCTGGTGAAGTCATTCTGGGTGCACTGATGCGGCAAACCGCCAGCGACGGACGGCTACACCCGGTAATACAATGCCGACTATATCCATTACGCCAAACCTGCTCGCCATGACAACCTCCCCCGTCAGCCCGCAAGCCGTCGAGACGCAGCATTCCTCCCCGCTGAAGATCGGCGAGCAGCACCCGCAGTTGTTTGCCGTCATCCGCGACAAGCTGCGCGAACGCATCCTGAGCGGCGAGTTCACGCCCGGCGACCGCCTGGTGGAAGGCCGCCTGTCCGAAGAAATGGGTGTATCCCGTATCCCGGTGCGCGAGGCATTGCGGGCGCTGGCCGCCGAAGGCCTGGTCACAATCGAGCCGCGGCGCGGCGCGTCGGTGTCGGTGCTGTCCGATGCCGTGGCCTACGACATGGTGGAAGTGCGCGCCACGCTGGAAGGCCTGAACGCCAAGCTGGCCGCGCAGCGCCGCGACGAAAAGACGGTGGAGCGCCTGCAGGCGTTTCTGCGCGAAGGCACGGAAGCCGCGCGCGACGAGAAACTGGACAAGTTCCTGGCGCTCAATTCGCAGTTCCATGAAATGCTGGCCACGATCGGCGGCAACGTGGTGCTGACCGACCTGATGCGCTCGCTGCGCGATCGCACCGCCCTGCTGTTCGCGCCCAGCAACATGCGCCGCGCCAAGCAGAACTGGGACGAGCATTCGCAGATCCTGAATGCCGTCATCGCGGGCAACGGCGATCTGGCGGCGCTGCTGGCCAGCCAGCACGTGCACAACGCGGCCAAGGCCTACACCGAAGCGCAGCAGCCGCCGCAGCAGGCGTCGGTGGCCTGAGCGCCTGACCCCTGACGAGCGGCTGTCACCGCCGCCGCGCCGGCGCCGGGGCGCCCCCGCCATCCGCTCATCCCGACGTGGCCGTTTCCACCGCGCCCGGCGCCGCGCCGACCACGATCCCCTTGCCGTTCTGCACCACCCACGACACCTTCACGTCGCCATTCACGAACGTCTGGCAGGCCATGCGGTAGCCGGCCTCGAAATCTTCCGGCCGCAGGTGCTTGCGCTCCTTTGGCTTGATGGCGTCGGTGTTTTCCAGCCCCTCTTCGATCCGGCATTTGCAGGTGCCGCACAGGCCGCCCCCACACTTGAACGGGATGCCGCCCTTTTCCTTGAGCGACACGCGCAACAGGTTGCTGTTTTCCGGCGCGGTGGCGACCATGCCGCCGTTGGATAGGAACGTGATCTGGACCATATATTCAGTGCTCCGCGGCGCGCACGCCGGACCGCAGCGTCAGCGTCGACGCCATGCTGCCAAAACGCGTCAGGTGCGCCAGCTCCTTGCGGGCCGCGTCCACCGACGAGAACTTCTCCAGGAATTTGGACGGCACGTGGTTGACCACGTAGGGCGGCGTTTCCTCGGTGACCACCAGCTTGATCTCACGGTCCAGGCGGGCAATGCTGAACACCGCCAGCGCGCGCCCGTAGAACACGTAGTCGTAGGTCTCGATGATGTCGGCGCCATCGCCCGCCTCGGTGCGGAAGACGCCGGGCTTGGAGGTCAGGATCACATAGGTGGATTGCGCCGCCATCATGCCTCCACGTCCTGCGACAGCTCGATGTCGCTGCTCAGCCAAAGCTGGCATGCCAGCCGGTAGCCCTGGTCGACACGGTCGCCCAGCTGCTTCTTTTCCTTCCAGTTCACCGGCGGCAGATGCTCGGCGCCGGCGATGATGCGGCACGCGCACTTGGCGCACTTGCCCATGCCGCATTCATAGCGCAGATGCGGAAACGGAAACTGCTTGATGCCGGCCCGCACCACCAGGTTGGTGTTGTCCTTCACCACGTCGGTGTAGGTCTGGCCGCCTTTATGAAACACAACGGTAGGCATGAGGTCTTCGTCCAGGTTCTGCGGTGCGGCCACCGCCCGGCCGGGCCGGGCGGGCCGGGCGGGTTCGGGCGATCAGGCGGCAAGGCCCAGTTCGGGCAGCTTGATCTCGTCCTGCACGTAGTCGGTGTAGAGCGCCGTGGTGTACAGCAGCCGCATCTGCGCGCCGATTTCGCAGATCTTCAGGCAGCGCTGCTGCAGGTCCACCGTGTTGGCGTGCTCCAGCACGATCTGGTAGCCGCGTTCGCCATGGATCTCGTCGGACACGATGTGCAGGTCGAAGAACTCCACTTCCTCGTCGGTGAAGCCGTACTTCTCGCGCAGGGTCGGCGTCTGCTTGCGGTAGATGGAGGGCACCTGCGATTCCAGACCCACCACCAGGCCGGCCACCGCGACGATCGGATCCTCGCGCATGGCCACGGCATAACACCAGCTTTGCAGCGCGCGCGTCGTGGGCGACATGTTGTCCGGATTGGTGACCCGTTCGCGGGTGGTGCCGCAGGCTTCGGCAAAGCGGATCAGCAGGTCGGTGTGGCGGTCGCCGCCGATCTCCTCTTCGTACATGTTGGCCAGCAGGAAATCCTTGGCCTCGGTATAGGTGTCCGGCGTGCGGGCGTACAGGTAGCCCAGGTAGTCGGCAAAGGGGCCGACATAGTGATAGTGGTTCTCGGCCCAGCGCGACAGATGCTCGCGGCTCAGCTTGCCTTCGGCCCAGGCGATCGAAAAGGGCGACGCGTTGGCGCTCTTGCCCTTGATCGCGTTTTCCAGCGCCGTGCGGAATTCATCTCGGTTCATCAGTTCTGCCATGACTCGCTCCAGGTCCAGTGGGAGAAATTCCAGGCCTGTGTCAGCCCGGGCATGATGAACATTGTATACCGTCTACTGTTTTGAGCCGCTAGGGCAATCCCGGAGTTCCTCGCTTAAAGAGGGACAGTTTCAACCAGATCAAGCACTTACCATCCGTGAGGCGAATTGGACCGGAGCGCGCCGAAGGCGTACAATGAATACAATTTCAACGCAATACGGAAATACCATGAACACCCGCCACCCGCTGGGCGACACCCCGATCGGTCAACAACTGCTCACCCACTACGCTCGCCGCGACGCCGTGCGCCACGCCACGCCGCTGTTCCCGTCGTCCTGGGCCGAATTGCTGGCCCCGTTCCGCAACGCGCGTCTGCAACCACTACGCGCAGCCGCACCCGCCGCACGCACGCAACGCGACGACACCGTCTGCCAAGCTGGCTGAAGGAAAAGCCCGGGACAGAGCGTCCTGGCTTGAAAAGGCCGGGATTGAAACACCCCGGCTTGAACGCCCGGGACGTCTTCCCGGACGAGCGAAGCGCCGTCAGCGCTGTTAGCCCCGTCAGCGCCGTGCGCGCAGACTGACCTGCATCCGGGCGTTCTGCTGCGCCGCATTCCGCTGACGCCGGGCATTGCCGCCGGCAAGCATCAGCACAATCGCAAAGCCTACGGAATAGGCCAGCACGTCCCACCAATCCGGCACGCTGCCGAACACCACGCGCAACACCGGCTGCTCGATGCGCCAGCCAAAGTGCCGCGCCAGGTATTGGCCCAGTTCGACCGCATACCCCGTGAACAGCGCCGCCAGCGCCAGCGGCAGCACGCCCGCTCGAACAAAGCTGCGGTACAGCAGATAGGCCCAGCCCACCGCCACCACGTCCCCCACGAATCCACGCAGGAAGGGATAGGGCGCGCCCACGGTGGCGATCAGCGCCAGCACGGCGGTCACGGCAAGCAGGGCGGCGAACGCGCGCCCGTTGAAAGTCAGAGTCATTGAATCAGCAAACGTAAATAGTGAAACAGGGAGGGGCGCGGCTGCGTTCGCGGCGGCTGCGCATCGCTGCCTGAATTCGCGCAAGAATCCGCACACGCAGCGCTGCTACGCCCGCGCGCCGGCCGGTAACAAGGCCAGCGCGCAGGTTACCGGAAAAGCGCGGGCCGCCCTCCTCGGCCGCCTGCCTTGGGCGTACCATGGAGCGACCCCGACCCAGCCCAGAACGGGCGCGATCCTCGCGTCCGGCCACGTTCCCATGCTGCAGCCCGTTTCGGCTTCGACCGATCTGCCGGCGGCCCCTCCGGCCGCGCCCGCGCCTGTCCTCCAGGTCAGCACGCTTTCCCCCCTCGCCTTTCCCGCCTTTCGCATCATCTGGATCGCCAACCTGTTTGCCAACCTGGGCACCTGGGCGCAATCGGTGGCCGCCGCGTGGGTCATCACCACGGAGCAGAGCAGCCCGCTGATGGTCGCGATGATCCAGGTGGCGGCGGCGTTTCCGCTGGTCGCCCTGTCGATCCTGACCGGGGTGCTGGCCGACAACCACGACCGGCGCCGCGTCATGCTTGCGGGCATGCTGCTGGAGCTGGCGGGCGGCGTCTTCATCACCATCCTGGCCTTCGCGGGGCTGCTGCACCCCATCACGCTGATTGCATCCGTGTTCTGCATCGCCATCGGCAGCGCGATCGTCACGCCCGCATGGCAGGCCGCCGTGGGCGAACAGGTGCCGCGCGAGCACGTCGGCAGCGCCGTGCTGCTGAACAGCGTCAACTTCAACGTCGCGCGGGCGGTGGGGCCGGCCATCGGCGGCCTGCTGCTGGGCGCGTTGGGCACGTCCTGGGTCTTTCTGCTGAACTGTTTCTGCTACGCCGGGCTGATCTGGGCGATCTGGCGCTGGAAGCGCGACCTGCCCGTGCGCCGGCTGCCGCCCGAAGGCCTCTTTGAAGGCGTGGTCGCCGCGCTGCGCTACACGCAGCATTCGACGGTGACGCGCGTGGTGATGCTGCGCTCGTTCGCCTTCGGCCTGTCCGCCAGCGCGCTGTGGGCGTTGTTGCCGCTCTTGGCGCACGAGCACGAAAGCGGCAGCGCGCTGCTTTACGGCTACATGCTTGGCGCGCTGGGCGTGGGCGCCATCCTGGCCAGCGTGGTGGTGCGCCGGGCGCGCGCGGCGTGGGGATCCAGCGGCCTGATCAGCGTGGCCGCCGCGCTCCTGGCCGCCTGTCTGCTGGCGCTGGGCCTCACCGATACGCTGTGGGTTGCGTTTCCGGCGCTGCTCCTGTCGGGCGGCTGCTGGATCGGCGTGCTGGCCACCTACAACACGACCGTGCAGCTTCTGGTGCCGGACTGGGTGAAGGCGCGCGCGCTGGCGCTGTATCAGACCGCGATCTTCGGCGGCCTGGCGGCGGGCTCGTTCATGTGGGGTCACTTCGCGGGCACGATGGGCGTGTCCGGCGCGATGTCGGCCGCCGGCATCATGCTGGGCGTGACCGTGGCGCTGCTGTACCGCTCGCGTCTGCCGGAACAGGTGGACGCGCGGTCGCTGACGCGCGCCGACGACACCGAACCGGCCATGGCCGCCGCCGGCTTCAATACGCAGCGCGGCGCGGTGCTGGTTGCCGTCGAATACCTGGTCACCGCAGACAAGCTTGCCGCGCTGATCCACGCCGCCCGGCCGCTGCGCCTCTTGCGGCTGCGCAATGGCGCGCAGCAGTGGCAGCTGTTCCGCGACCTGGAGCGCGAGGGCGTCTGGCGCGAGGTCTTTCTGGTGGAAAGCTGGATGCAGTACCTGCGGATGATCGACCGCATGACGCTGGCCGACAAGATGGTGCTGGACGAGGTGCGCGCCTTGCACGCGGGCGACAAGCCGCCGGTGGTGTCGCGCAACGTCAGCTATCTGGCCATGAACGAGGCGCAGGGTTTCTCGCTGCGCCGCGCCCCCGATTCCCGATGACGCGCGAGGCCCGACCATGCTTACCTCTCTGTGGCGCAATTGGCGGACCTGGCGGCGTGGCGGGTCGCAGCTTGACGTCATCCTGTCCAACGCCGACCCCCAAGCCCCGCTGGCCGAACGGAATCTGTGGCTGGTCGACCTTGGCCGCTGGCTGAACCGTCCGGACGGCGAACCGGCACGGGAAGACGGGCGCGACCCGCGTCACGCCCGCCTGCGCTACCTGTTGCAGGTGCTGGAACGCAATCCCGCTGTCGCGGCCCGCACGGCGGCCACGCTGCGCTCGGTGCTGGTGGACAACGACCCCACCGCGCTCCTGTGCGACACCGGCGTGGCGTCACGCCCCGGATTCTGGGGCGAGTTGTGGCGCCGCGTCGTCGCCTGGATGCTGCCGCCGACCGTCAATCAGGGCGATATGTCGGGCCTCTTCACGCTGCTGTTTCGCCGCGCCGGCGACGCGCAATGGATCGAATCGCTGGACGACGAGACGCTGGCGCGCGTGCGCGCGCTGCTGCGTCTGAAAGAGGACGACCCGGCAAAAGAACCCGATGCGTTGTCAGTCCCCACGCCCGAGGCGCTTGCCCGGCGGCTGGACCAGGCACTGACCAGCAGCATGCAGGTGCTCGTCAGCCAGGTGGGCGCCGTCGGACTCAGCCAGGATATCCGCTCCCGTGTGCCGGGCCGCGTCGAAGTATCGCCGTTTTTCACGCTGGAGGGCACCGCGGCAGAACTCTTCGACAGCACACCGGACACGCCGCACGAGGTGGTGGGCCAGCGCCTGAACGTGCTGCGCGCCTTGCTGGACGACTGCCGCGCGGCCGGCGACGCCGTCTATGAAGAACTCAAGCGCAATGGCGTCGCGGTCGACGTGGTCTACCAGATCGAGTGCATGAAGCTGCGCCTGGCGCGCATCGAACTGCTGCTGGGCGTGTGGATCGACCCCACCCAACGCCACCGGTACGCGCACCTGATGGCCGAGCTGATCCGGTGCACATTGGCCCGCAGCAGCATCCGGCATCTGGCGGCGTCGTCGCTCTTGCAGTTGGCGCGCCGCGTGATGGACCGCAGCGCGGAGACCGGCGAACACTACATCGCCCGCGACACGCTGGAATACATGGACATGCTGAAGGCGTCCATGGGCGGCGGCTTCGTCGTGGCGTTCACGGTGTACGTCAAGTTCATCATCACGTCGGCCCACCTGGACAAATGGGTGGAAGGCCTGCTGAACGCACTGAACTACGCCGGCAGTTTTCTGGTGATCCAGTTCGCGCATTTCACACTGGCCACCAAGCAGCCGGCCATGACCGGGCCTGCGCTTGCCCGCCGGCTGGACGCGGCCTACTCGCCCGACGGGCGCGAGGCCTTCGTCGACGACACGCTGGCGATGCTGCGTTCGAACGCCGCCGCGATCGCGGGCAACCTGGCCGTGGTGTTTCCGCTGGCCTGGGCGATTCAATGGTTGGCCATGCGGTTTCTGGAACAGCCTTTGATCGATGCCGACAAGGCGCAAGACACGCTGCAATCGTTGTCGTTCTGGGGACCGACGCCGCTGTATGCCGCGGTGACCGGCGCATTGATCTGGGTGTCCAGCCTGATCGCAGGTTGGGCCGACAACTGGTTCGCGCTGCATCGCGTGCACGACGTGATGGCGTACGGCCGGCGCACGCGCTACCTGCTCGGGGCGCGCGGCGCCGTTCGGTGGGCGGGCTTCTGGCGGCGCAACGTTTCGCAGATCGCCGCCAACGTTTCGCTGGGACTGATGCTGGGCCTGCTGCCGGCCCTTGTCAGCGCGCTGGGATCGACGCTGGAGGTCCGCCACGTGTCGCTCAGCGCCGGCCAGATCGCGGCCGCGATTGCGACGCTGGGCTGGGAGCTCGTGCATACGCAGATGTTCTGGCTGGCCGTGGCGGGCACGGTGGCGACGGGCGCGCTGAACGTCATCGTCAGTTTTGCGCTGGCCTTCAACGTGGCGCTGGCGTCGCGCGACATGCGCCGCGACGATCGCGTGTCGCTGACTGCCGGGGTGCGCCGCCGCATCCTGCGGCGGCCGGCGGCGCTATTCTGGCCGGTCAAGCCGCGCGCCACGCCCGTGCAATCCTGACGCGCTGCGCTGGGCAGGCCTGACTGACATGGTGCGCCTGAACGGACGCGGCTGCGGCGCCGCGTGTTCAGAACGTGATCGTGGCGGTGACCACGTCGCGGTACGTGCCGGGCCGGGGCGTCGTCTGCGCAGGCACGCGGCCATAGACCGTGAAGGTCTGATTGGCGCCCGTGCCCACGCCCGCCCGCGGCGCGCCGCCCGAGGCATCGCCCCACACCGTGCCGTAGGCCGCATCCTGGTAGAGCTGATAGCTCACGGTGTCGGCGGCGGTCGTGTGCTTCATTTTGCGCGCCAGCACGTTGCCGGCGACCGAGCCGCCATTCAACGCCAGGGAGAAGGCGTTGGCGTTGGTGCAGCGGACGGTGATCTGGCTGTTGGCCGTGACCGCAGCGCTCAACACGCCGCGCGGGGGAAACGCCATGTCCGTCGCGTTGATGGTGCAGTTCTTCTGCACGGTCGTGCGCACCACCAGCGGAATCGTGATGCGCTGCGTCGGCGCCGCCAGCGGGCAGTTGGACAGGCCCGACAGCAGGCCGAACAGCACGTCCAGGCGGCCGGTCGTCGCATAGGTTTCGCTGTAGACGGTATTGGCGTTGCCGACCGTCGGCACCGTAGACTGCCCGCCCGGCAGCTTGCCGTAGAACCGGAAGGTGGTCGACACGTTGCCGCCCCCCAGCAGCGGGCCGGTGAGCGTCTGCGACGTCGGTTGCCCGGCCGTCGCCGCGCCCCATATCTGCGTCCGCGCCGCGTCCGTGTACAGGTTGTAGTTCATGCGGTTCGTGCCCGCGCCCAGGGCGCGCGCCGCGATGGACGGACTGGTGTTGCCCACGCCCAGGCTGAAGCACAGCCGCGCGCCGATGGCGAGCAGCGAAAAATTGCAGGTCACGGCAACCGTTCCGTCCGCCACCGTGTCGCCCGGCAGCAGCGGATTGACCGTGCCGAAGTCCAGCGTGGCAGTCGTGCCGGCCGACAGCGCGCAGGTGTTTGCCTGCGCCGAGCCGGCGTAGCCCGCGCAGACGCCCATGGCGGCAAGCAGCAGGGCGATTCTCATGGTTGCCCCCTTTCCAACGGCTCGCACACGATCGGTCCCAGCGTCGGCAGCGGATCGGCATCCGAGTGCGCGTAATCGAACACGGCCTCGCACGACACGCCACCACCGCGCACCCGCAACCGGTTGGTCGCTGCCACGTCCTCCACGAACGTCAGGCCGTCGTAGCCCACCACCGTGCGCTTGCCGCTTTCGATGTGCGCAACCTCGGCCCCGACTGGCACGAAGGCCCCGTCCGGCAGCGTCAGGATCACCGAGGCCGCGTCGTACTTTTCCACCTTGAACGTGGTCAGCACGCCGGCGCCGGACTGCGGCACGACGACCGCCCGCGTCGAGTCCAGCCGCACGTCCACGGGCAGGTCTTCCGGGTCGATGGAGATGCGGTTGGTCTGGTAGGCGTTCAGGTCGGGCACCAGCAGATGACCGCTGCCGTTCGTGCGGCCCAGCCGGCGGTTTTCGTGCAGCACCGCGACGTCGGCCGTGCCATCGGTGGAGACCAGCGCGAAGCTGTCGTTGATGCGGCGCGACGGGATCACCGTGCTGTCCATCATCACCAGCGACCCCGAGGCCTGCACCGACGCCTGCGTGCGGCCGCCATAGTCCTGCACCAGCCCGCTGACCAACCCGTACTGGCCCAGATACTGAAGTTGGCCCTGGTTGAGCTGCATGCCGCCGCTGCGGCCGTTCTGCACTGCCCACCCCCAGCCGCCCTCGTACGGCACGCTGCTCTGCGCGTTGACGCTGTAGGTGTCCTCGCCGCCTTGGCGGCCGACAGACACGCCGGCCTGCGCGCGCTCGCCCAGCATCACCGCCAGACCCAGGAACACGCCTTCCGAATTCGATTGCGAAAAGTCCTTGTACGCGCTCAGCGTCAGGACCACGCGGCTGTGCAGGTTGGCCGTGTACGAGGCCGACCCCAGCTTTGCCATCGGCACGTCCGGCATGCGGTAGCCGATGTAGCTGAGCGCCACGCTTTGCGAGCGGCCCAGCGGCATCGACACCGTCACGCGGTCGGTCTGGCGCGGCACCGGCGCGTCCTCGCGCGAGCCCAGGTCGCCGTAGTTGCCGATCAGGCGCGTGACCTGCGTGTCCACGCTGAATTCGGGCCGCACGTACTGGTACCCCAGGCTGACCTGTCCGCCGCTGTAGTCCCCGGCGCTGCCGGAAAGCGAGCTGCTCAGCACGCCAAGCTGCCCCATCTTCACCATCGCGCCGGCGCCCGCGTTGTACAGCCCCGGGCCGGCCTCGGTGTGCGCCTCCAGCGTCAGGTTGTCGGTGTAGCCGTAACGCCCAGACGCCGTCAGCACCGGCTTGCTGTCGTAGTCGAACGAGCGCACGCTGAACTGGCGGCGCACGAAGCCCGCCTCGACCGACCAGCTGGACAGCCCCGCCGCAAGCATCCGCGGGTCGATGTACAAGGGGACCGACGTGCTGACGGTGCGGCCCAGCGCGTCGCGCGTGATCAAGGTTGCCTGGCCCGCGCCGGTGATGCCCGGAATCTGGTTGACCACGAACGGCCCCGGCGGCACGTTGCCCGAGTACTGCTGCACGCCATTGACGAACAGCGACACCGACGACGGCACGACCGACGACGCGCTCAGCGACGACACGGGAAAGGTGACCAGGTCCGGACGCAGCGCGAAGTTGCGCCCCCATTGCACGCCGGCCACGCGTACCGAGCGCGACCAGTTCAGCGACGAGGTGATCGTGTCGCCCAGGCGCAGCGTGCGCAGCGTCTCCTGATCCGAGCGCGTCCAGAATGTGTCGTAGCGCACGTATTCATCGCCGCGGCCGCCGAAGTAGGCCGTGCCCGAATTGCTGAACACGCCATTCGAATCGAAGTAACGCTGTTCGGAATACAGCGACAGCCCGTACTCGTAGTCGGTCTGCGCATAGGCGTCGTAGTTCACCACCACGCCGCGCCCGGCCGTCGCCAGCGGCGTGGCCGGCAGTCCGCGGGTATTCACCTCGTACGGCACGCGCAACGTGTCGGGCAGCACCAGATCCACCGACTGCGCCGCCGGGTTGTACACGTAGCGCAGGCCGGCCACGGCATCCAGGCTGACTTCGCGCGTCGCGGACATGCCGATCACGGACAGGTTCACGCCCAGCGAACGCAGCGCGGCGCCGCTGACGGACAGGCGGCCATGCGTGTCGTGAAAGCGCAATAGCTGGGATGTGTTGACGCCGTTGATGCTGACCTCCAGGTACACGTCACGCTCGGCGATGCTGCCGAACGAGACCAGTTGACCGGGCACATCCGCCGCCTGGGCAGGCGCACCCAGCAGGAAGAGTGCGACACCCAAGGCGCGTTGCCCGCGGAGACGGGTAGCGCGCACTGCCATAGACTGCCCTTCTGTGGTTGCCGGCGGGCCGAGCGGCAAGCCGGAACGCGGTCATGCCGTCAACGCGGGCTGACGGTGACCGTGTCGCCGTTGATCATTGCCCTGATCTTTACCGGCCCGGCCGCGTCCTGCTTTGCCGGAATGCTCCATTGGCGCGCCCGGTTGGCCAGCGCATAGCCCAGCAGCCCCTCCACCTCGGCCACGGGCTTGCCCGCCGCATTCAGGATCTGCAGCGCGGCCACCTGCGCATAGCGGCTGCCGCTGTTGGACAGCCTCACCACCCAGTCGCCGCCAGCGCGTTCCGCGCGCCACGCCAGCTCGGGTTCCGGAGATGGCGTCGTGCCGGACACGAACACCGGCACCGAATAACGCAAGCGCAGCACCACGCCATTCACGCCGGGCGAGGACGGGTCAGGAATTTCGTCGATGATGAGGCGGAACCCCTGCTGCAGCGACGGCGCGTTCTTGGACACGCGCACCAGCCGGACGAGCTGCTCGCCGCCAGGCGGCACCTGGATGATGGGTGGACTGGCCTGGATGTCGTCGGTTGGCGAGAGCACGTCGTCGCCGTCCGCCTGTTCCCAGCCGTAGATGCGCACCTGCCCGTAGATCGGCGTGGACCCGGGATTGCGCAGCATGATGCCGCTTGCACCCTGCGTGGGCGCAAGCTCGACGAGCACCGGAGAGATCTGCAGGGCAGCCGCCACCGCTGCGCCGCCCCAGCCTGCCAGGCAGGCGGCAAGCAGCGCCCGAAAAAGCATCCGCATCGGGCGGCCCCCTTAGAAGTAGACCGTCGCGGTAACCGTGGAAGAGTAGGTGCCGGGCGCCGGCGTGGTCTGCGCGGGCACGACGCCGTTCACCTGGATGGGCTGCGCGGCGCCGGTGCCGGTGCCGCCCACTCGCGCTGCAACGTCGGCATCGCCCCACACGACGGTCGTGCTGCCCGGTTTGTACAACTGATAAGCCACCGTCGCGGTATTGGCGCCGGTGCCGCTCAGAAATCGCTGGGCTTCCGTCGACCCCGTGCCCGTGCCCGCATTCAGGCCGACGGTATACGGGGTGGTATTGCTGCACGTAACTGACAGGTTGGTATTGCCGGTAACCGCGGTATTCAGCACGCCCTGACTGCCGAAACTGAGGTCAGTCGCGGAAATGACGCAATTGGCCGTAATGGTAAGCGTGACGTTGAAATTGGCGGTGGCGGTCTGAGCGAGCGCTATGCCGGGCGCTGCACCACCGATAAACAAACACAGCGTCGCTGCGCGCAAGGTCGGGCGTTTCATGAGGTATGCCTCCACGATATACGGTTGCACCATCAATCCTGCTGCGGATAATCGTACGTCCAAATATTGGTATGCGGCACCAAATAGTTTCATATACCAGGGGCATTTATTACGATTATTAACGAATCGGCCTGGGATACCGCACCGCAATAATTAACCTCTTCTTAGAAACCGTGGGAATTTCCGCTGTACATATTGTTGTGATTGAATTTCCATAGCAGTTTCATTAAGTGACAATTACCGCCTGATTATCCAATCGGATAATCGCCGCGCATGACAGGTTTAATCGGGCGCGCACATCCTGAATTGCCGCCCTGACCCGAGCCCACCCTGGCGCGCATGCCGTCAGACGAAAAGCCCGAATTCAAACAGCGCATTAGAATCAGTGCCTACGAATCCGGACGCACCGGCCGGACGCCCTCGCAGCGCAGCCCATTCATGCTCTCGTTCTCCCGCAGCACCGTCTATCCGGCCGGCGTCGGCCTGCCCGCCGCCGAACGGCTGGGCGCACTCATCGCCGTCATGCTGGCGGTCTGCATGGCCAGCCTGGATACGGCCATCGCCAATACCGCACTGCCGACCATCGCGCGCGACCTGCAGGCCAGCGAGGCGGGTTCCATCTGGGTCATCAGCGGCTATCAGCTGGCGATGGTGGCCGGCTTGCTGCCGGCGGCCGCGCTGGGCGAAATCCTGGGTCACCGGCGCGTCTACATCGTCGGGCTCGCGGTATTCACGCTGGCCTCGCTGGCAAGCGGCCTGGCGCCGTCGCTGCCCGTGCTGGTGGCCACGCGCATTCTGCAAGGGCTGGGCGCGGCGGGCGTGATGAGCGTGAACGGCGCGCTGCTGCGCTTCATCTACCCCTCGCACATGCTGGGCCGCGGCCTGGGCCTGAACGCCATGGTGGTGGGACTGTCGTTTGCCGGGGGGCCGACCGTGGCGTCGGCCATCCTGCTGCTCGGGTCCTGGCACTGGCTGTTTCTGGTCAATTTCCCCATCGGCATCCTGGCGGCGGTGCTGGCCCTGCGCGGCCTGCCCGACACCACGCGCTCCGGTCACGGATTCGACGGCCTGGCCGCGCTGCTGTGCGCGATGGCGCTGGGGCTGCTTGTCCTGGCGACCAATGAACTTGCGCACGGCGCCCCGTGGCCGCGCGTGGCGCTGGAGGGCGGCTTGGCAGCGGCCAGCCTCTGGCTGCTGATGCGGCGCCAGGCCGGTCACCCCGCGCCCATCCTGGCAGTGGACCTGCTGCGCCGCCCCCTCTTTGCGTTGTCCGCGGCCACCGCCGTGTGCGCGTTCGCCGCCCAGGCGCTGGCCTTCGTGTCGCTGCCGTTCCTGTTCCAGTCGGTGCTGGGCTACAGCCAGGTCCAGACGGGTTTTCTCATCACGCCATGGCCCGTCGTCGTGGCCATCATGGCGCCGATCGCGGGGCGGCTGTCCGACAGCTATCCGGCGGGCATGCTGGGCGGCGTAGGGCTTGCTTTGCTGGCGCTGGGCATGGCGTTGCTGGCGCTGATGCCGGCCGACCCGTCGGTGCTGGACATCTCATGGCGCATGGCGATCTGCGGCGCGGGCTTTGGTTTTTTCCAGTCCCCCAACCTGCGCGCCATCATGACCTCGGCCCCGGCGTCGCGGGCGGGCGGCGCCAGCGGGATGATCGGCACGGTGCGCCTGCTGGGCCAAGCCACGGGTGCGGCCTTGGTCGCTGCGTGCTTCAACGTCTCGACCACGCACGGCGCCATCGCGGCCCTGTGGCTGGGCGGCCTGTGCGCCGGGCTGGCCTGCATCGCCAGCTTTGCCCGCCTGCGGTTCGACGCGAGTGAACCGGTGCAGACTACGGCGTCGCGCTGATACGCCAGCAGTCCGATGACAACGTCATCACGCAACACTATTGCCGTTCGTGTCGATATATTCGGGCGGTGCGACGTCATATTCGTAAGATGTGCAACATCCGCTAAATAAGGTTCTGGCGGGGCCGTTGTCCTTATGCAGGCTTGCTGCACCTTTGGGACGACGCGCATGACACAGTTTCTGAAAGACATCACCATCCGCCGCATGATCCTGGGCACCTTGCTCGTGATCAGCCTCTTCATCGCCGGTTTGTCGGCCATCAGCGTCCATGGGCTGCGCAGCGCAGAGGAAGCGCTCGCAGCCAGCAACGAACTCCTGCACGAGGTATCGGCGCTTTCCCGCGTCAACGACCAGATCATGCGCGCGCGGCTGCGGCTGTCGCGCCAGCTGGAATACGTGGCCGGCGGCCAGAAAGACCAGGCCGCGGCCGAAGGGCGCAGCATCGACACCGCGCTGACCGAAGCGAAGAAGCATCAGGCGCAATTCATCGAGCTGGCCCGGCGCGACGCCCCGGCGGCGTTGCTGGACGCCATGCGTTCGGGATTTGACGCGCTGGCCGACGGCATTGCCGTGCAGCGCCGGCATCTGGATGCGGGCGAGGTCGACAAGGCGCGCGCCCAGGCGTCCGGGCCGGTGGTCACCGCCAGCCGCAGCTTCGGCAAGAGCATGGAGGAATACGAGGCGTACGCGCAGGCGCGCGAAGTCCAGCTGCTGGCCAATTCCGACGCCAACCGCCGCCAGGCCTATATCGGCATGGGTGTGGTGCTGGGCATCTGCCTGCTGCTGCTGATCCTGGGCGACCGCTACGTCGTGTATTTCGTCAAGCGTCCGCTGGATTCGCTGAAGGGCCACTTCCAGCGCATCGCGGGCGGCGACCTGACCACGCCGATTCCGTCGTTCGGCAGGAACTGCGTGGGCCAGATCATCCCGTTCCTTCAGGACATGCAGGCGAGCCTGGTGCGCACCGTGCACGCCGTGCGCGACGGCGTCGTCGAGATCAACACGGGTTCCAGCGAGATCGCGGCGGGCAACCAGGACCTGTCCAGCCGCACGGAACAGCAGGCAGCGTCGCTGGAGGAAACCGCGGCCAGCATGGAACAACTGCTATCCACCGTGACCAGCAACGCTGAAAATGCCCGCATGGCCAACGAGATGGCCGCCACCGCGTCCGAGGTGGTGCAGCGCGGCGGCGACGCCGTACAGGCCGCGGTCAGCACGATGCGCAAGATCGCGCAGGATTCCAGCCGCATCGAGGACATCGTCGGCGTGATCGACGGGATTGCGTTCCAGACCAACATCCTGGCGCTGAACGCGGCGGTGGAAGCGGCCCGCGCGGGCGAGGAAGGCAAGGGCTTTGCCGTGGTGGCCGCCGAGGTCCGGTCGCTGGCGCAGCGCAGCGCCAGCGCCGCCAAGGAGATCAAGCAATTGCTGGACGCCTCGGGCGCCACGGTGCAGGCCGGCTCGGCGCAGGTCGAGGCGGCGGGCCTGACGATGACCGAGATCCTGGAGACCATCGAGCGGCTGACGATGCTGGTGAACGACATCGCCACCGCGTCCAACGAGCAGGTGACCGGAATCGACCAGGTCAATACCGCCGTCACGCAGATGGACCAGGTCACGCAGCAGAACGCGGCGCTGGTCGAGGAAGCCGCGGCGGCCGCGTCGTCGCTGGAAACGCAGGCGCAGCGGCTGCAGGCGGCGGTCAGCGCATTCCGGCTGCCGGCGCAGGGACAGGGCGCCGCGCAGCAGGCGGTGCCTGCCTACGGCCAGCCGGCGCTATTGCCGGCCTGATGGGTTATTCCTTCACGTAGCAGGGATACAGCGCCTGCTGCGCCCGCGACCGGGCGGGGTCCACCTCGAACGCAACGATGGACTCCGTATCGGTGCTTTGCGCCAGCGGCTCGCCCCCTGGCTGGAACGCAAACGCCACGCCGCCGAACACCTGTCCCTCGGGCGTGCGCCCGGCGCGGTTCGAACTGACAACATAGCAGCCGGACACCAGCGCGGCCATGGCGCCCGCCGTCAGCCAGCGGCCGCTAGACGCGCCGCTGGCGCGCGGCACGACGATCAGCTCGGCGCCGTCTCGGCCATAGCGGCGCGCGCGTTCGTTGAACATCAGCTCGGTGCACAGCAGCACGCCGACGCGAATGCCGCCCACGTCGGCGACCTCGAACCCGTCGCGCGCGCTGTGAAACCAGGCCGCCTCGAAAAACCCCGGTTCCTGCGGAAAATACTGTTTGTGATGCAGCGCCGCATAGTGTCCGTCCTGCAACGCGAACGCTTCATTGGCAAGCCGTCCGCCGGCAAACACGGGGCGGGACGACACGATGGCTGGCACGTTCAGCGCCGCCAGCGCGGCAAGACCGGCCTCGTGGATACGCACGGACTCGGCAGCCAGCGCGGCGTCATAGGACGGCAACGCCGCCAGCCAGGGGCCGAACGGCATCTCGTTGGTGACCAGCAGGTCGGGCGCCAACTCATGGATGCGCTCGGCGATGCCTTCCCAGTTCGCGCCTTCCGGCATCAAGCCGGCCGGGCCTTCCATCATGCAGATCCGCATGCACACCCCTTTTTCGAAGCGCCGTTGATGCGCTGTTGTCGTGGCTTTGGTGGCGCTGATGCGTTGTTTACATCCACGCGGCGCGCATCAGCCCGCGCGCGGCGACAGTTCAATGACACACGCGTCGACGCCGCGTTCCGCGCTAAGACGATACTGGCCAAACCCATCCCGTCCTTCGGCGTGCAGGCAATCGTAGCGCGAGGCCAGCCGATGCTGCGCGCCGTCCAGCTCCACCGTCAGGTCTCCGCCGGCATTGAACACCAGCACGCTCGTCGCGCTGCTGTGAAACACCCAGGGCCCTACGCCACTCACCCATTGCAGACGGGCGTGCCAGAGGTTGGGCGCGTAGATCAGGTTGAAGTCGCGGATGGGGCCGTCGAGCAGGCGGCACGCCACCTGCGCGTCACCGGAAAACGCATACGCGACGCGCGGCGCCAAAGGCGGCTGGCGCTGCCCGTCCACCGTCAGCTCGATACCGCGGCCTTCCAGCACGGTGATGATCCGCTGATATCCGCCAAAGGCAGAAAAACTGCCATCCTGCGCTACGTCGGCCAGCGAGAGACGCCAGCCGAACGACGCGGTATGGCCGCCCGGATTGCAGGCGACTTCCTGGGTCGTCCCGCCGCCGTTGCGCCAAGGCATGCGGGGATAGTCCGCGGCCCGGTACAGCCGCACGTCAGAGGGGATCATGGCCACGGATTATTCCTGTTGGATCGGGCGGAAGACAGGCGAAATTATAGGTGGCCGATGCGGGTGGCCGACGCAGGCGACGGCGTCGGCCCGCGCTCCGCCTGGACGCGCCCCCTCGAAATCCGTATACTCCCCCCCTGTATCGAATCGGAGCCTGCCGTGCCGCACTCCCCAGAAGAAAAGAAACGCGTTGTCACGCGCCTGCGCCGCATTCAGGGGCAGGCGTTAGCATTGGAACGCGCGGTGAACGAAGGCACGGAATGCGGCGCGCTGCTGCAGCAGCTGGCGGCGCTGCGCGGCGCCACGAACGGCCTGATGGCCGAAGTGCTGGAAAGCCATCTGCGGGAAACCTTCCTGCAGTCTACTCAGGCGAATCCGCCCGACCCCAGGCCAGAGACCGAATCGCAGATCGATGACCTCATGCGCATCGTCCGTTCCTATCTGAAATAACCCCATCTACGTGGAGCATCGCTATGAAATCACGCGCAGCAGTCGCATTCGGCCCCGGCAAGCCCCTGGAAATCGTTGAAATCGACGTCGCGCCGCCGCAGCGCGGTGAAGTGCTGGTGCAGATCACGCACACGGGCGTCTGCCACACGGACGCCTTCACGCTGAGCGGCGACGATCCCGAAGGCCTGTTCCCGGCCGTGCTGGGTCACGAAGGCGCGGGCGTGGTGGTGGAAGTGGGCGAAGGCGTGACGTCGCTGAAACCCGGCGATCACGTGATTCCGCTCTACACGGCCGAATGCCGCGAGTGCAAGTTCTGCCTGTCGGGCAAGACCAACCTGTGCCAGAAAGTGCGCGCCACGCAGGGCAAGGGCGTCATGCCGGACGGCACCTCGCGCTTCAGCTACGAAGGCAAGCCGCTTTATCACTACATGGGCTGCTCGACGTTCAGCGAATACACCGTCGTCAACGAAATCTCGCTGGCCAAGATCAACCCCGCCGCCCCGCATGAAAAAGTCTGCCTGCTGGGTTGCGGCGTGACCACCGGCATCGGCGCGGTGCACAACACCGCCAAGGTCAAGGAAGGCGACACCGTTGCGGTGTTCGGGCTGGGCGGCATCGGCCTGGCGGTCATCCAGGGCGCAGTGCAGGCCAAGGCCGGCCGCATCATCGCCGTCGACACCAACCCGAACAAATTTGTGCTGGCCAGCGCCATGGGCGCGACTGATTGCATCAATCCCAAGGACTACGACAAGCCCATCCAGGAAGTCATCGTCGAACTGACCGACGGCGGCGTGGACTTCTCGTTCGAATGCATCGGCAACGTGCACGTGATGCGCGCCGCGCTGGAATGCTGCCACAAGGGCTGGGGCGAAAGCATCATCATCGGCGTGGCCGGCGCCGGTCAGGAAATCAGCACGCGTCCGTTCCAGCTGGTGACGGGCCGCGTGTGGCGCGGCTCAGCGTTCGGCGGCGTCAAGGGCCGCACGCAGCTGCCGGGCATGGTCGAAGACGCAATGAGCGGCAAGATCGACCTCGACCCCTTTGTCACGCACACGCTGCCCCTGGACCGTATCAACGAAGCCTTCGATCTGATGCATGAAGGTAAGTCGATCCGGACGGTGATCCACTACTGACGTAAGCGTTCTCGCGGTAGACGCGTTCGGTATTGCCGACGAAGGTCGCCAGCGAGAACTCCTTGAGCGCCGTGCTGCGCGCATCCACGCCCATGGCGTGCAGCACGCCGCGGTTCGCCAGGATGTCCGACAGCGTCCGGGCCACCGATTCCGGGGACCCGGGCGGCACGATCCAGCCATTGCGGCCCTCGGTGACGTTCTCCGTCAGGCCGCCCACGCTCGACACGATGACCGGCTTGCCCGCGGCCATCATCTCGCGGCACGCGAACGAAATCGTCTCCAGCCGGGACGACAGCACAAATCCCACATCCAGCGCCGCCAGCACGGGCTCCACGTTGTCGAGCAGGCCGGTGAAGACCACCTGATCCTGCATGCCCAGCTCGGCCACCCGGTTGAGCATGTCATCGCCCGGCATCGCGCCGGCAATCAGGACGGCGACCTGGCTGCGCTGGCCGGCGGGCAGCAGCGACACCGCAGCCACCATGTCGATCCAGCTCTTGTAGTCCGCCGTGCCGGCATTGCTGCCGATCACCAGCCGGTCGCGCAGCGCGGGCGGAAGAAAACGCGCGCGCGCCTGGGCAGTTTCCGTGCGGCAGGCCGGACGGTATTTCTCGGTGTCCACGCCGTTGTGCACCACGCGCAGATCCTCGTTGCGGAACACCGACTGCTTCATGCGCCGGAACGTGTGGCTGCACACGCAGATGACGCGGTTCGTGCCCCACTTGGCGCGCAGGCGCACGCCCAGGCTGTTGGCATCGCGGTCGTTATGCTGCGTGTACACGATGAACGGGCGCTTGCGTCCCATGCCCATGGTGGCCAGCATGCAGAGCCGGTGATCGGCCGAACCATTGACGTGGATGACATCGAACTGTTCCTGGCGGACCAGGTTGCGCAGGCGGCGCAGCGCGGCAAGCTGTTCGAACAGCTTGCCCTTGAATTCGAGATCAACGGTGCGCAGACCGGGCAGGGCCTCGGCTTCGGCCAGCAGGCGGCTCTTGCGCGGCGCGCCGATCGTTACCTGCGATTTCTGGCACAGGATGCGGGCCAGCGACATCACGTACGTCGTGTGACCGCCGCCATCGCCCTGGTGGAAATTGGTGTAGAGGATCTTCATGATTCTGGTCTCGTCGGCGGTTGCGAGGAGGGGTCTTCCAGCAAACAACTCCAATGCCGTTTTTCAAATATGTCGTCGCCCAGCCGGCTCAGCAGCGACAGGTTGTAGACCTGGACACCGCGCGCCCGCAGCAGCTTGCCGGCCTGCCGGAACGCGGGTTCGATGTGTCCCGCAAACTGGCGGTCCAGCGCGGTGGGCAACTGCGCGCCGGCGCTTTCGTAGAAACGCGGGCCCGCCGTGGCCGTCAGGTCCAGCCCATGCAGGTACACCGTCTTGGCGCCCAGCCAGGCCAGCAGCTGCAACGCCGTGTAGGCCACCGTTCCGCCGCCAAACAGGCCGCGGGCGGCATTCAGGCTGAAGCCGTGCGCGTGCATCGGATGATGCGCATCGAACAACACCAGTTCCTCGTCAGCGCGCAGTTGCGCCTCAAGCGCCGCAGGTTGCGCACGCGGCCGTTGCGCGCGCTGATGCACTTCCTCGAACAGTGCGATGCGGCAACGCACTGCCCGATCGTCGAACAGCAGCGCAATCCAGCGGTAGACCTCGGGCGTCACAAATAGCACCAGGTCCTGCGCCAGCACCTCGGCCACCAGGTCGCGGCGCTTCTTCACGAACCCCGCGTCCAGCATGGCGTAATAGTCAAACCGCAGCGCCGGATGGCGGGCGCGCAGCGCGATCGAGCCATTTACGCCCATCACGGTACGCATGCGGCACTGGGCGTAGTCGATCTGCGCGACAGAAGGGCCGCTGAGAATCAGGTGCGCATCGCCGCCGATGCCTCGCGGCAATTCGGCCAGCGGGAGGGTCTTGGGGCCGCGCACCCCATGCAGATTGCAGCCGGTCAGACGTTCCGGCCCGTCGCGGCGCACGGTCACGAAGGGCCAAAGCGTTTCGTTATGACGGTCCGCCCTGGACCGCGTGTAGCGGTACAAGTAGCGCAGCCCCTTGGTCACGGGGCGCGAGCGCAGCAAGCGGGGGACGAGCGCAAGACGGTGCATGATGGTTGCGCGGGTGCCGCGGCGTAGCCTTACAACGGGCTGATTCTACGCAGCGCCATTTGGGAAAGCGCGAGGGGATTATGTGAGATGTAACCCTTTGAAGACTTGGACAATCCGCCCCCAAATATTCCTGATGCGGCGTCTGCTGCGACCCCTTCTTTTACGGCAGGAAAAAATCCCACTCGCCCCCACGGGATGCCTAGGCGGCATGAGTGACATGACTCGTGCCGATGGCGTCCCCCGTATGGACGACACGTTTGGCGGCGATTACGTTTTGCGCCAAAGAAGTCGTCGTCTGATATTGTTCCGCCATCCTTCCTTCGCTTTCCTTGTTCCCTCATGAGCGCCATCCGCCCCGACCACCCCGACCTGCAGGACGCCATCGCGGATGCCATCAGCACGGCCACGCGCGGCGCCGGCCGCGTCAACATCCTGGTTGCCGGCAAGACGGGCGTGGGCAAGAGCACGCTGCTCAACGCGGTGTTCCGCGGCGATCTTGCCCGGACGGGCGCGGGCAAGCCCGTCACCCAGACCACGCAGGAATTCACCCGGCCGGGCCATCCGCTCACGATCATCGACACGCGCGGCCTGGAAGTCGGCGACTACGAGGGTTCGCGCGCGCAGCTTGCCGAGCTGATCCAGGAACGCTCGGCATCCGACGACCAGGACCGGCACCTGCACGTGGCGTGGCTGTGCATCCAGGACAGCAGCCACCGCGTCGAGGACGCGGAAATCGAGCTGTGCGACATGCTGGACAAGGCCGGCATCCCTGTCGTGGCCGTGCTGACCAAAGCGCGCAAGAACAGTCCGTTTGTCGACGAGGCGCGCAAGCTGTTGCCGCGCGCCCGGCAGGTCGTCGCCGTGCGCGCGTTGCCGGAATGGATCGACGAACTGGACGCCGAACTGCCGCCCATGGGGCTGGACCGCCTGATCGAGGTAACGGCCGAGCACGTGCCCGAGGCGCAGCAGCGCGCTTACGCCAACGCGCTATCCACCCGCAACAAGAAGGCCCTGGAAGTAAAAAAAAAGCGGGCTGAGATCGAGGTGAACGTGGCGGCGGGCCTGGCCGCCTCAGCCGCCGCCGCACCCATTCCGTTCTCGGACGCCTTTGCGCTGGTGCCGATCCAGGTCGGCATGATCGCCAAGATCGGCATCACCTTCGGCATGGAACTGAACACCACCGCGATCACCACGCTGGTCACGTCCACGCTGGGCGCGTCGGCCGCCACGCTCATCGGCCGCTCGGTGGTCTCGGGCATGCTGAAGTTCATCCCCGGCGCAGGCAGCGCCGTCGGCGGCACCATCGCGGCCACCACGGCCGGCGCCATCACCAAGCTGCTGGGCAATGCCTACATCGCGGTGCTGCACGACTTCTGCCTGAAGAACCCAGGCAAGGACATCGACGTCGCCATGATCGCGCAGGCATTGAAGCAACGCGTCAAATTCTGATCGCGGACCGATGCAATGAAATGCGTTTGTACGACACGATTCGATAGATTGGTCTTTTTCGTGACAGTAAGGTAAATATTGCCGGCTTCACGACGTAAATCCGTATAACCCCTAGTTCTTCAGGGCACACCCGCGCAGACGCGTTGCCCCAACGCGGCCGGAGCGCGAGCCCGCCGCATCCAATGATCCTCGCCAATTCCGACGTCATGTACCGCCACTTGGTGCAAGGCGTCGTCGACTACGCCATCTACATGCTCAACCCGGATGGCACCGTCGCCAACTGGAACGCCGGCGCGCAGCGCGCCAAGGGCTACACCGCCGCCGAAATCGTCGGCCGCCACTTTTCCTGCTTCTACACCGAGGAAGACCAGGCACGCGGCGTTCCGCAGCGCGGCCTGGCCACCGCGCGTGAAACCGGCAAGTTCGAAGCCGAAGGCTGGCGCGTGCGCAAGGACGGCACGCTGTTCTGGGCGCACGTCGTCATCGACGCCATCCACGACGACACGGGCACGCTGATCGGCTTTGCCAAGGTCACGCGCGACAACACCGAACGCCGCGAACGCGAACAGCAGTTGTTGAAGGCCAAGCAATTGGTCGAGCACTACAACAGCGAGCTCACGTCCATGTCGACCTTTCTGCAGGCGGTGGTGTCGCACATCCCCTCCTGCGTGCTGGTGCTGGATGCCGTGTCGCGCAAGTTCCTGCTGGCGAACCGGCAGGCCGAAGAAACGTTTGGCGGCAAGCCCGGCGGCCTGCAGGGCCAGACCGCGCAAGAAGCCCTGCCTGAACTGGTGTGCGCGTTCTTCGACCGCCTGACCAACGACGCGCTGCGTTCGGACGGCGCCATGCGCGAAGAGGAAGAAGAACTGGCGACCGCGCGCGGCCCGCGCACGCTGCATACCAAGACGCTGGCGTTTCACAGCAACGACCCGCGCTCGCGCTACGTGCTGCTGATCGCGGACGACGTCACCGACGAGAATGCCGCGCACGCGCAGGTGCGCTACATGGCGCACCACGACACGCTGACGGGCATGCCCAACCGCCGCCTGTTCCGCGACCGGCTGCTGAGCGCGCTGGGCGCAAGCCGCGAGCGTTCGACCGCGGTGCTGTGCCTGGATCTGGACAACTTCAAGAGCGTGAACGACACGCTGGGCCACCAATACGGCGACGAACTGCTGCGCCTGTTGGCCAAGCGCCTGCCCAAGCACCTGCGCGAACAGGACACGCTGGCGCGGCTGGGCGGCGACGAATTCGCCATCGTGCTGCCCAACATCGCCGAACAGGACGACGTGCGCAAGCTGGCCGAGCGCCTGATCGAGGCGGTGCGCCAGCCGTTCGAGATCGCCGGGCACACCGTGCCCGTCAGCGTGAGCATCGGCATCGCCATATCCGAATCACAGGCGCTGTCGGCCGACCACCTGCTGCGCTACGCGGACATGGCGCTGTACGAGGCCAAGCGCAACGGCCGCAACTGCCTGGCTTTCTTCGAGCCTGAAATGGAAGCCGCCGCGCTGCGGCGCCACGAGGTCGAGATGGATCTGCGCCAGGCGATCATCTCGCATCAGCTGCAGCTCTATTACCAGCCCATCATGGACGTGAGCCACGTGCGCATCGTGGGCCGCGAGGCGCTGATGCGCTGGCAGCATCCGAAAAAGGGTCTGATCATGCCGCAGGACTTCATCCCCATCGCGGAAGAAACCGGCCTGATCCACGAACTGGGCGCCTTCACGCTGCACGAGGCCTGCGTCGAGGCGATGCGCTGGGACGACCACGAAACCGTGGCGGTCAACCTGTCGGCCAGCCAGTTCACCAACGGCGCGCTGGTGTCGTTGGTGGAGTCCGCGCTGACCAAGTCCGGGCTGCCCGCGCGCCGGCTGGAACTTGAGATCACCGAATCGGTGCTGCTCACCAATTCCTCCGGCAACCTGGCAACGCTGCACCGCTTGAAGGAACTGGGCGTCAAGGTGGCGCTGGACGACTTCGGAACGGGTTATTCGTCGCTGGGTTACCTGCGCACCTTCGAGTTCGACAAGATCAAGATCGACAAGTCGTTCACGCAGGACGTCGAATCCAGCCGCGAGGCGCTGGCCATCATCCGCGCCATCAACGGTATCGGCCGCAGTCTGGACATTCCGACGACGGCCGAGGGTGTGGAAACACCGGCGCAGCTGGAACGCCTGACGGCGGAGGGCTGCTCGCACTTCCAGGGCTATCTGCTGGGTCGACCCGTATCGCACGGCGACACCGCCGCCGATGCGGCGCCGGCGAGGAATGGACCCGGTGCGGCCCCCTGAAATAAGACGTCTGCGGCGGGCGCCGCAGACCTATACTTTGAAAACACCGGCCGCGATGCGACGCGCCATCGCGCCGGTGTGTTGCGCCTGGCGCGCCGGCTGTTCAAGCACGCAATGCCTTTGCAGGCATGCGCGGGGAGAGCCCCATGACACGCAAATACATCGATTGCCGCGAGTATCCGAGCGAGATGAACTGCTCGGTCGCCTTGTCCGCGGACTCGGACGAGGAGTTGCTGGAAGCCGCGGTGCAGCACGCCACCACGGTGCACAAGCACGCTGACTCGCCCGAACTGCGCTCGCAGCTCAAGTCCCTGTTCCACAACGGCACGCCGCCCGCCGAAGCGCCCCGCCGAGGCTGACGGCAACGCCTGCGGGCGCGCCGGGGCCGGCAATTTCTGTCCGGTACGGCGCGCCCGCCTTCCTTCCCCGTATTGCGACGGCGTTACGCCGACCGCGCTACTCGTTCTGACCCGCCTCGGCCACCCAGCACAGCGTGTTGACCAGCGCCATCTGTTCCGGCGTCTGGCAGCGCACCGACAACAGGGCGGGGCTGGCGACCAGGATCGCCAGCGCCTTGGCCCGCGACACCGCCACGTTCAGGCGGTTCCTGCTGAACAGAAACTCCATGTCGCGCGGCATGGTCTCGCCGCTGGAGGTGGCCATGGAAATGATCACCACCTGCGCTTCCTGGCCCTGGAACTTGTCGACGGTGCCTACTCGCGCACCCTCGGGCAGCGCCTGCCGCAAGGTGTTGACCTGCACGTTGTAGGGCGCCACCACCAGCACGTCGTCGGGCGTCATCGGCACCGCGCGCCCGTGCTTGTCCAGATAGCGCTGCCGCATCAGGCTGGCGTACAGCGCGGCGACTTCGCGCGCTTCCTCGTCGCTGGACTGCGCGTTGCCCTCGTGCACGACCGGCACGTACCGGATGCCGCTGGCGGCCAGCGCGTCCGCAGCGTCCGCGCCCAGCACCAGGCCCTGGCCAGCGGCCGATTCCGCGGCGCGCAGCCGGCCGTCGTAGATGGCGTCGGAAATGAAGCCGCAGATCGCCGGGTGCATGCGATAGGACGTGTCCAGGAAGATGCCCCGATCGGCCGCGATCGTGGCGTGGCCGTTCAAGAGGTATTCCAGCGTGGATTCGCCCGAGCGGCCAGGGTGCGTGCCCTTGGTCGGCTGGCCAAGCTGCATCTGGTCGCCCAGCAGCACGATGTTGCGCGCGCATTGGCCCAGCGCCACCAGATTCGCCAGGCTGACCTGTCCGGCCTCGTCCACGAACAGGTAATCGAACTGCTGCTGGAAGTCGGCCCGGCTGAACAGCCACGCCGTGCCCGCCACCAGTTGATGGCGCGCCAGGTCGATCTTGTCGTTGGCAAAGACGTCTTCGATGAAGTCGCCGTTGAAGCAGGAGTCGTCGCCCTCCTTGCCCGACTTCTTGGCGCCGGTAAACGAAAGGCCGGCCTCGCGCGCCGCGCGTTCCAGGCCGGCCAGCAGGTTGTTGATGGCGTGATGGCTGTTGGATGTGACCGCGATGCGCTTGCCCTGGCGCAGCAGGTTCACCAGCACGCGCGAGCCGGTGTAGGTCTTGCCCGCGCCGGGTGGGCCTTGCAGGAAGAGGGTGGTCTGGTCCATGCGGCCGACGATGTCCACGACCTGATCCAGCAGCGTCGCGCCCGGGTCGGCCAGCGGGGTGCCGGGCGGTACGCCGTCAATGCGCGGCGGTTCGTGCTTGAGCAGCGCATCCACCGCGCGAAACGGCGTGCTGGCGCCATCGTCCGAGGCGAGCAGCGCGTCGCCGTAGCGGAACATGGCGTTGGCCAGTTCGTCGATGCTGACCGGCCTGCCCGGCCCGAGCGACAGGCGCTGCGGCGGCGTCGCCTTGCGCGACAGGGTGAAGGTGGCGACGCCGGCCGCAGGATCCACCGTCAGCCGGCTGATCGCCGGCCCGCCGCGCACGTCCGTACAGGCCGACCCGGTGCGCAGCTTGGTCTGCTGCGCGGGAAACCGGTAGGTGTAGCGCAGTGACTGCGCCACCGGTTCGGGCGCCACAGTGTCGTCACGCACCAGTCCGGCCAGGCATTCGTTGTCTTCCATCAGTTCGGCATCGGTGGCCTCCATGCGGGCGAACATGGCCCACCATTCCGGCTTCTGTTCGCGGCGATGAAAATCCAGCAACTGGTAGACCAGCGCGCGATAGCGGTCGCGCGCTGACCAGTCCAGCTCGTCGGCGGGCAGGGAGCCAAGCAGCGCGGCGCGGTACGGCTCCAGGCGCAGTTCGGCTGCGGTCTTTTCGCCGACCTGAAACCGGGCGGCGTCGATCTGCTGCTGCGAGTCTCGGCGGTTCGCCCACGGCATGCCGTCAGGACGCAGCGCGCACAGCCATTCGCGCAGCTTGTACGTGGACAGCACGTCGTCGCGGTTGTAGTCGGCGATGTCCTGCAGCAATTGCGCCTCGCCGGTGCGCTTCCAGCGCTCGTAGTAGACGATGCTGGCGCCGGCGTTGGTCACGCCGCCCTCGCGCTGCGGCAGGTAGAAATGTTCGATGTTCTTGATGGAGTACCCAGGCTCGGACACGCGCACGCCTTCGCGCACGACCTGGTACAGATCCACCAGCTTGTTCATGCGCAGCAGGTTGTCGACCTCTGCCTCGCGCGTGGCGTGCACGGACATCAGCTTCTTGATCGCCGTCGCCTCGTAGGGCGCGTAGTGATAGATGTGCGCATCGGGATGGCGGTGCAGCCGCGCCACGACGTAATCGATGAAGGCCTCGAAGGCCAGCTTCTCTTCGCCGCGGTTATGCGCCCAGAACGGCACGAAACGCTCTTGGCCGTCGTCGATGACGTACAGTCCGAACAGGTACTCCAGCCCGCCTTCCTCCAGCGGATCGCCTTCCATGTCGAAGAACATGTCGCCCGCGTCGGGCTGCGGCATGCGTTCAAAGCCGCGCAGCGCGGTGTCGTCCGGGTCTTTGGCGATGCGGTCCCAATGGCGGCCGCCGTCGGTCCGGGCGCGCAGCTGCAGCGCCGCCTGCGATCGCAGCTTGGAGAGGATGGCGGGCTCCAGGCGCGCCACGGCCGCATCGGGCGCCAGCGTGCCCAGTTGTTCCAGCGTGCGGATGCCCTGCGCGTTCAGCTTGCGGATCTGCTGCCGCGTGATGTTGGCGACCAGCGACAGGTGATCGTCGTCCGCGCGGCGCGCCTTGCACAGCGGATCCCAGCGGCACTGGGCGCATTTCTCACAGGGGTCGGGATACGTGGACGCAGCGTCCCGCTGATCGACGTGCGCCTCGAAGCGGCGCATGACCTGGCGGAAGTAATGGGCATAGTCGGCCACGCGCAGGGACACCTCGCGGCCGCTGCCCAGCACCACGTGCATGTGCAGCGGCGCCGCGCCCTGTTCCAGGCCCAGCAGCCATGAATAGAACGAGAGCTGGATCGCGAACTTGGCGCGCGCCGACCGCGCCAGCTTGGTGTCGCTGGCCTCGTAGCTGTAATCGCCCAGGCGTGAAGGGCGTTCGGTCTTAAGCAGGAAATCGGCATGGCCGATGTATTGGCCATGCCGAAACGCCGCCTGGTAGATGACATCCGCGCCGTCGGCCATGGCCTCGCGCGTCCGGGCCTGGCGCGCGGTCAGCCCGTCGCCCGCATCGCTGACGTCGACGATGTGCCGGCCGCTCGCGCGCAGCCGTTCAAGATACGCGCGCTCGTGGTCCAGCCCCTTCTGCTGGATCAGTTCGAGCTGCTCGTCCTCTGGCGCGGCCGGCAACGGCGATTCGAGGTTGAGCAGATCCAGCGTGGTGAGGTGCTCGCATTCCAGGAAACCGACCAGGTCGGAGGCGGAAAACAACAGGCGGTCGCCGGTTTTTTGCATGGTGCGTAAATAGGCCGGGCGCAATTTGCGGAGGCCAAGAATAGCAAAACAAGAATTTGGACATTATCCGGCCAATACCTGAGTAATCCCTTGAAATCCGTTCCGATTAATTCAACCCTGAATTGTCCGAATGCAGTTTCATAATCCAGGCTGTTTCAGTAAATGGAAGCGACATGCCTGGTTTGTTCGATACGTTTAACTGCAGCCTTGGCCGCGCCGCGGCCCATTCAAACGGCGGGCGGTTCGCATGAAACTTCGCTCCCTCGATATCCCTGATCCCTTGGTGGAAACGCTGCGCGCGGCGCGCCTGATCGTCGTCGTGACGGGATCGGGCCTGAACCCCGCCAGCCGCCTGCCACAAACCCGCGATGGCATGCGCGGCCTGTGGGCGCGCTACGATGCCGCGGCCCTGGCGACCGATGCCGGCTACCGCAACGATCCGTCGCTGGTGTGGGCCTGGCACGAGGAACGGCGGCGCCGCGCGCTGCTGGCCACGCCCAACGCGGCGCACCGCGCCATTGCGGCGCTGGCCGGTCGCGTGCCGGGCACGTTCGTGGTGACGCAGAACGGCGACACGCTGCATGAACAGGCGGGCAGCCCGCGCATCCTGCATCTGCAGGGCCGGTTCGACCAGCCGCGCTGCTCGGGCTGTGGCATGCCCCACACGCTGACCGCCCCGCCGGACAAGTCCGCGCGGCACGGCCCGTATCCCGCGCCGCCCGCCTGCCCTATCTGCGGCGAACTGGTGCGCCCAGGGCGGTTGTGGCACGGCGAGGCGCCCGCGCCCGCCGTCTGGCGGGTGGCCAAGGGGCTGGTGGCCAACGCCGATCTGATCTTGACAGCGGGCACGTCGTGCCAGACATCCGCTGCGGCCGAGCTCTGCTACGAGGCGGTCGGATGCGGCGCGCAGCTGGTGCAGATCAATCCCAACCCGACAACGCTGGATCGCGTGGCGACGCACAGCATCCGGGGCGCGGCAGAGAAAGTGCTGCCGCTGCTGCTGGCGCGCGCCTGGCCCGCCGATTGACGCCGCGGGCGGCGGACTAGAGGTAGCGGCGCGCCAGTTCGCGGGCCTCTTGGGCAAAGCGGTCGCGGATGTCTTCGGGTTCCAGCACCTCGATCGAGGACGCGTGCCCGTGCAGCAGTTGCCACAGCATGACGGACGGGCGCACGGTGGCTGTCAGCGTGAAGCCGCGCTCGTCCTCGTCGATCATCTGGTCCGCCGACAACCAGAATTCGCGCAGCGGATGACGCTGGCGCCGGCCATCGTCCAGCACCGGTTCGGTGGCGTGCAGACGGATGCGGGTTTCCTCGCCCGGATCGAAGTTCAGCGCTTCCTCGCGGCGTACGAAGTCCTGCAGGTCGAACGTGGGATCCAGGTCCGCCGCCTCGTCCAGCAGGCGGACCTCGGACAACCTGTCCATCCGGAACAGGAAGCGCCTGCCCGGCTGGCGCGCCCCCCACGCCACCATGTACAGCACGCCCGCGCGGTCGACCATCGCCAGCGGCGTCATAACGTACAGGCGGTCGGCGGGCTTCTTCTCGCCGAAGGGCGTGTTGCGGAACGACAGCTTGCGGTTGAAGTACAGCGCGCCGCTGACCTGGCGGTAGACCTCGGCAGACACCGTGGGCAACACGGTGGGATGGGTGCCGTCGATGCGCAGGATCTTGCGCGCCCAGTCGTGTGCCGGCCCGATCCCGGGCTGGGAGCGGTGCGTTTCCAGGTAGCGCCACGCGCTGTCGAAGGTGGTCTCCAGATCGTCCAGCACGACGGCCGGCAGGTGGCGGTCGGCCACCTGCTTGAGCGCGCACATCGCCATTGCCATGTTCGCGTTCATGTTCTGGATATGGAAATCGGCGCGCTGGATGGTGCGATACCAGAGCTTGCCGCGCGTGGCGCCCACGCTGCCGACGCTGTCCAGCTTGAGCAGCGTGCGGCGGATCTGCTTGTCGCCGGGCACCGGGTTCTGCAGCGCGGCCAGCCGGTCGCGGATTTCCGCCATGCCCATGCCCATCGCCATCGCATCGGTTTCTTCGTTCTGGACATACGGAAGGATGCGCAGCAGGTTGTCGACGAGCGTCTGGTTATGTCCCATGGCAGATGCAGCAAATTAACCCGTTAAATACCGCCCGCATTCTATCTGTAAAAGCGGCGCATATTGTTTTGCCGGGGTGTAGATAATGCGGGCCGCGTAGTTTGGGCGACGGCGCTGCATTATGTCGGTTGTGCCAAAAATAAAATGGACATACGACAACCTGCCTGCCATCGGTCAATCGGCCACGATGTCGGCAAGCGGAACCGGACGGCCGAACAGCCAGCCCTGGCCCACTGCGGCCGGTTGGCGGGCGAGCAGATAACTGGCCTGCGCCTCGGTTTCAATGCCCTCGATGATGAGGCTGATGCCCAGCTCCCGGGATATTGCGATGACGTGGTCGATGATCAGGGTGCCCGCGTCCTCGGCGCCGATCGCGCTGGTGAAGCTGCGGTCCAGCTTGATGGCGTCGGCCTGCATTTCGGCCAGATAGTTCAGGTTGGAATGCCCCGTGCCGAAATCGTCGATGAACACCTTGAAGCCCTTGCCGCGCAAGGTCTTGACCATTGCCAGCACATGGCCATCAGACAACGGCGTGCCTTCGGTGATTTCCAGCGCGACGTTGCCGGGCTTCAGACCGCGCTCGCTGACCGCGTCCAACAGGAAGTTCCGGTAACCCGCGTCTTTCAAATCGGCCGCCGACACGTTGATGCTGACGTAGAGCGCGGGATTGCCGCGCAGGCGCTCGTGCAGGTCGCGCAGCGCCTGCGAGGTCACCAGCCGGGACAGCGCGCGGCCCAGCCCCATGGCTTCGGCCAGCGGCACGAACAGCAGGGGCGACACATCGCGGCCACGGGCGCGCCACCGTGCCAGCGCCTCGAAACCCGCCAGTTGCCGGGAGGCAAGCTGGCGCAGCGGCTGGTAGTGGACCTGGATGTCGCCGCCCAGGATGGCCTTGCGCAGCTCGCTCTTGGCGCTGCCCGCGTGCATGCGCCACATGACGCAAAGACCCGCCAGAAAGGCAAGGGCCAGGGCGCCGACCACGGACAGCACCATCGCCGGAAGCTGGAACCAGGCGTCGGACCGCAGCCGCGACACGACGCAGATGTCGGGGCCGCCGTCCGGCGCGCACAGCGAGGCGCGCCGTTCAGGCGCGAAACCCTGGTCGTCCACGTTCTCGCGCGGCATGTCCAGGTCGTGCGCGCGGCCGAAGCGCCGGTACACATGGTCGCCGTCACGCGTCACGATCTTGGCGTCGATGCCGGAACCCGGTTCCGGAAAGCCGTCGAACGCGCCCGGGGCGGTGAACACGATGATGTCGCGCATCGCCGCCATGTCGCCGATGATGCGGCGGTCGACGATATTGGCGGCGCCCACCCAGAGCTGCAGCCCGCTGGCCAACGTGAAGGCCGGCGGTGGCAGGGTCAGCGGATCGGGCAGCTTGCCCCACGCCGCGGAACAGCGCAGCATGCCGCCCAGCGTGCGGCCGATGTCGCGGATATAGGTGGAATTGAAGAGCAGCACGCGCAGGGTCGCCACATCGGCTTCGGAACACAGCGGGCCGCCTTGCGTGGCCGCAGCCATCAGGCGATGGCTTTCCTGGGCCACCCGCAACGCGTGCGCAAGCAGCCGGGCGTTATGCCCGGCTAGTTTGTCGTCGGCCTGGTTCAGTTCGATCTGGCGTCCAGCCAGCACCCCCGCGAGGAATCCAAGCGCCGACAACAACAACACGAAAGCCGCAATTCTGGAACGTGACATGGGGGACCGGTGCACATGGGCGGCGCGTGGCATGCAATTCTGCGCGTAAGGCAATGTAACCGAACTTCCCGCAGCCTAAACGGCAAATTCGCCCCTCCTGACCCGCTAATTGTGGCTTTCGGAAATAGGCGCGTTGCTAGGAAAGCCGGTGGGCAGTCCGCGCCAAAGTGCCTCTGAATCACCGGATCTACGGGGAAACCCGATATAAAACTTTGCGCGACGCCCATGATCCCGCGTTATGCACAGGGCCGGATGCGATGGCGCGCTTTCTCGGGTTTTTCCATTTAGATCAGTGGGTTGCATGCCGGGACGAGGCCAATGCAACGCGGCGCTAGACGGCCAGACCGCGGTTTCCGATCCGCCTGAGCGCGGGCATGCTTGCGCCTTCGGCCTTGAACGCGCCTCCGCGTGGCGGCCCCTTCGCGAGAATTCTGGAGATCTCCGTGACCCCCTCTTCCCCGTCCCGCAAAATGGGCCTGGCCGTCGCCCAGATGGGCGCCGTCAATCTGGCCGACACCCGCGCGGTGGTCGTGCGCCGCCTTGTCGAGATGATGCGCGAAGCCGCCGCCCGCCAGGCCGAATTCGTCGTGTTTCCCGAACTGGCGCTGACGACGTTCTTCCCGCGCTACTGGATGGACGACGCCGAAGCGGTGGAGCGCTATTTCGAAAAAACCATGCCGAACGCCGACGTGCAGCCGCTGTTCGACACGGCGCGCGAGCTGGGCATCGGCTTTTACCTGGGCTATGCCGAACTGACGCCGGAAGGCCGCCAGTTCAACACGGCCATCCTGGTGGACCGCAGCGCCAAGATCATCGGCAAGTACCGCAAGATCCACCTGCCGGGCCACTCGGACCACAAGGTCGACGCCCCCTTCCAGCATCTGGAAAAGAAGTTCTTCGAAGTGGGCGACCTGGGCTTTGGCGTGTGGGAGACCAACGACGTCAAGATCGGCATGTGCCTGTGCAATGATCGCCGCTGGCCCGAGACCTACCGCGTCATGTCGCTGCAAAGCGCCGAACTGATCGTGCTGGGCTACAACACGCCGTCGCTGAACATCCACTGGAACGAGCCCGCGCACCTGCGCACCACCACGCACGAGATCGTGCTGCAGGCCAGCGCCTACCAGAATGCGGTGTGGATCGGTGCGGCAGCCAAGTGCGGGCACGAGGACGGCCATCACATGATCGGCAGTTCGATGATCGTCGCGCCGTCCGGCGAGATCGTGGCCCGCGCCAGCGGCGAGGAAGACGAAGTCATCACCGCGCGCATCGACCTGGGAATGGGCCAGACTTTCCGCGACCACGTGTTCAACTTCGCCAAGCATCGCAGCCCGCATCACTACAAGCTCATCGTCGAGCGCACCGGCGCGGGCGATCCGCTGCCCCGGCCCGACGTGGATTGACGCCGTTCGCCTGCGGTAAGCGACCCATTGCCCGCGTCATCGCGGGCAATTTTCTTTTGGCGGCCGCGCCCCGCACGCTGCTAGACTGCCCGAGGCCCCTTGATTGACCGACCACGCAGGCAACGATCCGATGCGCTTAATCGACACCGAACAGACCCGCAACGCCCTGTCCTTCGACACCGTCATCCCCGCCCTGCGGGACGCCTTCCGCGAAGACGCCACGGTGCCCGCCCGCCACGTGCACGCCATCCAGTCCGGCAACGCGCACGGCACCTCGCTGATCATGCCGGCGTGGAGCGACCGCGGGTATTTTGGCGTGAAGATCATCAACATCTTTCCCGAGAACACGCATCAGGGCCTGCCGGGCCTGCACGCCACGTACAACCTGTACAGCGCCACCACGGGCGTGCCCGTTGCGCAGGTCGACGGCGATATCGTCACCGTGTACCGCACTGCGGGTGCGGCGGCGCTGGGCGCGGACTACCTGGCGCGCGCCGATGCCCGCACGCTGCTGATCGTGGGATCCGGCCGCATTGCCGGCCTGGTGGCGCAGGCCATGCGCACGGTGCGCCCGATCCAGCGCGTGCTGGTGTGGAACGTTCGGCCGGCAGGCGCCGAGACGCTGGCGGCAACCCTGCGCGAGCAGGGCTTCGATGCGCAGGCGGTCACTGACCTGCAGGCAGCCGCCGGGCAGGCCGACATCGTCAGCTGCGCCACGCTGTCCACCGAACCGCTTATCCACGGCGCGTGGCTGCGCCCCGGCACGCATTTGGATCTGATCGGCAGCTTTAAGCCGGAAATGCGCGAGACGGACCCCGCGTGCTTTGACGGCACCACCGTCTATGTCGATACCGACGAGGCGCCGACCAAGTCCGGCGACCTGCTGTCGGCATTCGACGCCGGCGTGCTGACGCGCGAAGGCATCAAAGGCAACCTGCACCAGCTCGCCAAAGGCGAGGCCCCCGGACGGCGCAACGACCAGGAGATCACGGTATTCAAGGCGGTGGGCAGCGCGCTGGAAGACCTGACGCTGGCGACGCTGGTGTACGAATCCGTGCGGGACGCGTAGCGGACCGTCACGTGCCCGCCAGCTCCACCGGCAGATGCTCGCGCATGATCTCGATGAAGCGCCGCAGGCGCGCCGGCTGAAAGCGCGACGGCGCATAGACCAGGAAGACGGGCAGGGCGTCCGCACGCCACTGCGGCGCCAGGTGCACCAGGCGGCCGGCGGCCAGATCGGGTTGCATGGCCCACGCCGATCCCAGCGCCACGCCCAGCCCCTGGATGGCCGCGTTGCGCAGCGCGTGCAGGCCGTCGGTGGACAGGCGCGGCTGGATGTCGAAAGACTGTCTGTCGCCGCTGCCGCAGTGCGTGAGGGTCACCTCGGTGCGATAGAAGGTGCGCAACGCCAGCCATGGCAGGCGCGCCAGATCCGACGGATCCTGCGGAACCGGCCCGCCCGCAAGCAGGTCCGGTGACGCCACGACGATGCGCGGCACCTCGCCCAGCTTCACCGCAATCACTGACGGATCGGTCACCGCCCCGACGCGGATCGCACAATCCACGTTCTCGGCGATCAGGTCCGGCATGCGGTCATGCAGCAGCCATTCCACCCGCATGTTCGGATAACGCTTCAGATACTTCGCCAGCGGCTCGATGAACTGATCCTGGCCGAACACGTGCGGCGCCACCACACGCAGCATTCCGGCCGGGTCATCGTCCGCGCCGCGCACCTCGCTCTCGAAGGATTGCCAGCTGGCCAGCAGCTCCTTGCCGCGCTCGTAGCAGCGCTGGCCGTCTTCGGTCAGGCGGATGGCGTGGGTGGAGCGCTTCAACAGGCGTACGCCCATGGTGCGTTCCAGCAGTTGCAGGCGGCGGCTGACGGTAGGCTGAGTGCCGCCCATCTGGGCGGCGGCGGCGGACAGGCTGCCGGCCTCGACGATGCGCACGAAGGTTTCGATCAGCAGCATGCGGTCGGTGCCGGCTGCGGCGGGGAGGGCGGAGGCGGTCATACGCCTATCGTATAACGTCTGTACCCGAAGGTCGGCTACCAAAACCCCGGCGGCACGCCCAGAATCTGCCCCGTACCCAAAGCCACCGGACACCACCATGTCATCCCCCACTTCCCACCCCTCCCTATCGCGCGGCCTCGTCTTCCTGCTGGCCGTGGGCGCCGGCCTGGGCGTCGCCTCCCTTTACTACAGCCAGCCGATGCTTGGCGTGCTGGGCGCGGATATCCACGCCAGCGCAGAAACGCTGGGCTGGATTCCGACGCTGACGCAGTTGGGCTACGCCTTCGGCATCCTGATGCTGGCGCCGCTGGGCGACCGCTATGACCGCAAGCGCATCATCCTGATCAAGGCGGCAGTGCTGGCCCTGGCGCTGCTGCTGGCCGGCGCGTCGCCGACGATCGGCCTGCTGCTGGCCGCCAGCTTCGCCATCGGCCTGTCCGCCACGCTGGCGCAGGACATCGTCCCGGCCGCCGCGCATCTGGCCCCGGCCGACCAGCGCGGCAAGATCGTCGGCACCGTCATGACGGGCCTGTTGCTGGGCATCCTGCTGTCGCGGGTGGTCAGCGGCTTCGTAGCGGAGCAGTTCGGCTGGCGCATGATGTTCGCGGCCGCCGCCGTCAGCATCGTGGCGCTGGGCGCGGCCCTGTGGCGCGGCCTGCCGCGGTTCGAGCCGTCGACGCGGCTGGCCTACAGCGCGTTGCTGGGTTCGCTGCTGACGCTGTGGCGCCAGCACCCCGGTCTGCGCCGCGCCGCCACCGCGCAGGGTCTGCTGTCCTTGGGCTTCAGCGCCTTCTGGTCGACGCTGGCAGTGATGCTGCACGACGCGCCGTTTCACCTGGGCGCGGGCGCTGCCGGCGCGTTCGGTCTTGCCGGCGCCGCGGGCGCCCTGGCCGCGCCGCTGGCTGGCCGCGTGGCCGATACACGGGGGCCGCTGGCGGTCGCCAGCCTGGGCGCAGGCCTGACGATGGTGTCGTTTGCCGCGATGATCTTCCTGCCCTTCCTGCCCACGCATGCCGCGCTGTGGCTCATCGGCGGCGCCGCGGTCGGCTTCGACCTGGGCATCCAGACCTCGCTGATCGCGCATCAAAGCATCGTCTACGGCATCGATCCGGCCGCCCGCAGCCGCCTGAACGCCATCCTGATGACGGGCGTCTTCATCGGCATGGCCGCCGGCGGCGCACTGGGCAGCCTGGCGCTGGCCCACTGGGGCTGGACCGGCGTGACGCTGACCGCAGCCGGCGCCGCGGCCGCCGCCCTGGCCCTGCGCCTGTGGCCCGCCAGCAACCGCAACGGCGAGGCCAGCCGCTACGCGGCGTGAGGATCGGGCCGGCGTATCACCACGCCGGCCCTTGCCGCTACACCAGCACCGACACCGTCTGCGTGTTGGTGTATTCCAGCAGTCCGTCCAGCGCGTTTTCCACCCCCACGCCCGACTGCTTGTGCCCGCCAAAGGGCACGTCGGGCGACATGACGTGGATGTGGTTGATCCACACGGTGCCGGTCTCCAGCCGCCGCGCAATCGATTGCGCCAGGGCCACATCCTTGGACCACACCGAACCGCCCAATCCGTACTCGGTGTCGTTGGCCCGCCGGATCACCTCATCGATATCGCGGTACTTCAAGAGCGGCAGCACCGGCCCGAAGGCCTCTTCGACCACGCTGCGCGCATCGTCGGGCGGATTGTCCAGGATGGTGACCGGCACGAAGTAGCCCTTGCCCTCCGGCACCTCGCCTCCCGTCAGAAAGCGCACGCCGGTCCGGTGCGCGTCGGAGATCAGGTCCTTCACGCGTTCGAACTGCGCGCGGTTCTGGATGGGGCCGAGTCCGGTGCCGGGCTGCGAACCGTCACCCACGACGACGTTGTGCGCCTCGCCCGCCAGCGCGTCGGCAAACGCGTCATAGATGGACTCGTGCACGTACAACCGCTTGGTCGCCAGGCAATACTGCGACGAATTGCGGAACGCGCCCCAGAACAGCTTGGCCGCCGTTTCCTTCACATCGACATCGGGCAGCACGATGGCCGCGTCGTTGCCGCCCAGCTCCAGCGTCACCCGCTTGAGCCGGCTTGATGCGCTTTGCATGACGCGGCGGCCAGTCACGGTGGAGCCGGTGAAGGCGATCTTGTCGATGCCGGGATGCTCGGTCAGCCACGGCCCAAGACGGTCGCCGCCGCTGACCACGTTCAGCACGCCGGGCGGCAGCAGGCCGCGAAACAGTTCGCCCATCTTCAATGAGGTCAGCGGCGTGTACGGCGAGGGCTTGAGCACCACCGTGTTGCCGGCCAGCAGCGCGGGCGCGATCTTCCATATGGCCAGCGTCATCGGAAAATTCCACGGCGCAATGGCGGCGACCACGCCGATGGGCACGCGACGCGTTTCGAACCGATGGCCTGCGCCGCTGTCGTGATGCGCCACCGGCAGATCGCGCGCGGCAAAGGCGCGCAGCCAGGCAACGCAGCGGCCCACTTCTGCGCGCGCGTCCGCGTGCGGCTTGCCTTGCTCGCGCGTCAACAGACGCATGAAGCCGTCGGCGTGCTGTTCAAGTGCATCGGCCATCTTGCGCAGCGCCGCCTGGCGCTCGCCGATAGGGCGGTCGCGCCAGGGGCCGAACGCCGCGCGGGCCGCCGCGATGGCGGCGTTCAACTGGTCCAGCGACGCATCGGGCACGGCCGCGATGCGCTCCTCGGTGGCCGGGTTGAGCACGTCGAAGGTCTGCGGCGACGTCTCCGCGCGGCCGTTCACCGTCATCGTGTAATCGGAATCCAGATTGATGCTCATGGTTGTGTTGCCTGTTCAAGAGTGACCGGGGATGCTTCAGGAACCGTGCCGTCGGTGGGCGTGAGCAGCAGCCGGCCCACCACGCGGCCCGCGGCCAGATCCGCCAGCGCGGACTGCGCGTTGTCCAGGCAGCGGCACGCGGTCGGAATGGCGATGGGTTTGCGTTCGCGCACCAGCGCCATCAACGCGCGCAGTTCGTCCAGGTTGCCGATGTACGAACCCTCGATGCTGATGGCGCGCATGGGCACCAGCGCGGGCGACAGCGACAGCTCGCCGCCAAAGAGGCCCACCAGGATGAGCTGGCCGCCCTTGGTCAGCAGGTCCAGGCCCAGTTGCACGGTGCTGGCCGCGCCCACGCAGTCGATCACGGCCCACACCGCGCCCGCCGCCTGCCGAACCTGCGCGGCGGCATCGGCTGCGCCGGGGTCGATGACCGCATGCGCGCCCGCGGCCAGCGCCGCGCCCCGGCGCGCGCCGTCCGGCTCCACCACGACGACGTTGCCGCATCCCATCGCGCGCAGCAGCGTGACGCCCATCAAGCCCAGCCCGCCCGCGCCGATCACCACCACCGATTCCTCGGCCAGCACGTCCTCGGGAATCTTGCGGATGGCGCTGTACGTGGTCAGGCCCGAGCACGCATAGGGCGCGGCCTGTTCGGGCCGCAGTTCGCCGATATCGACCAGGTAGCGCGCGTGCGGGGCCACGATGTGATCGCTGTAGCCGCCGGGGCGGAAGATGCCCAGAAAGCGCGGCGACGCGCACAGGTTCTCGCGGCCGCGTCGGCACACCTTGCAGTCGCCGCAGCCGATCCAGGGATAGACGAGGTAACGCTGCCCCGGCTGCACGTCCCCCGGCACGTCCGGCCCGGTGGCAACGACTTCGCCCACGGTCTCGTGCCCCAGCGTCAGCGGTAGCGTCACGCCGCGCTGCTGCATGCTCAGCCGCTTGCTGCCGCCCAGGTCGTACGAGCCTTCCCAGGTGTGGACGTCGGTGTGGCAGACGCCCGCGGCCAGCACGCGCAGCAGCACCTCGCTGCCCTGCGGCGCGGGCGTCGCGCGTTCGGCGCGCGCCAGCGGTTCGCCAAACGCCGTGACCTGATAGCTGATCATTCCGCGCCTCCGGACTTGGCGAGCGCGCAGCCGCCCTTGTCCAGCGGACGGAACGCCACGTTGCCGGGAATCACCGCAACCTGCTTGTACAGGTCCCACTCGCTCTTGGAGTCCGCCGGCTTCTTCACTTCAAACAGGTACATGTCGCGCACCACGCGGCCGTCCACGCGCAGCTTGCCGTCCTTCGTCATGAAGTCGTTGATCGGCATCTCGCGCATCTTCGCCATGACGGCGTCGGCGTCCTTGGTGCCCGCCGCCTTGACCGCGTTCAGGTAGTGCGTGACGGCGCCATACGTGCCCGCCTGCGTCATGGTGGGCTTGCGGCCAACCTTGTCCTGAAAGCGCTGCGACCATGCGCGCGTGGCGTCGTTCTGATCCCAGTAGAAGGCTTCGGTCAGCAGCAGCCCCTGGCCCAGCGGCAGGCCGATGGATTTGACGTCGGACAGGAAGGCCAGCAGCGCCACCAGCCGCTGCGAGCTGCCCGGCCGGCCGATGCCGAAGTCCGCGGCCTGCTTGATCGCGCTGATGACGTCGTTGCCGCCCAGCGCCAGGCCGATAATGCCGGCCTTGGAGCTTTGCGCCTGCAGCAGGTACGAGCTGAAGTCGGGCGTGTTCAGCGGCGAGCGCACCGCGCCCAGCACCTTGCCGCCGTTGCGTTCGATCACCGCCGACGCATCGCCCTGCAACGCGTAGCCGAACGAATAGTCCGCCGTCATGAAGAACCAGTTCTTGCCGCCCTGTTCCGTGACGGCCGCACCGGTGCCGTTGGCCAGGGCGTAGGTGTCGTAGGTCCAGTGCACCGTGTAGGGCGAACACGCCTTGCCCGTCAGTTCGGACGTGGACGCGCTGGTCACCATGACGACGCGTTTCTTCTCGCGGCCCAGTTCGCTGATCGCCAGCGCCAGCGCGGACGTCGGCAGGTCGGTGATCATGTCCACCCCGTCCTGGTCGAACCACCGGCGCGCGGCGGCGCTGGCCACGTCCACCTTGTTCTGCCCGTCGGTAAAGACCAGCTCGATCGGCTTGCCCAGCACCGAGCCGCCGAAGTCCTGCACCGCCATGCGCGCGGCCTCGACCAGCCCCTTGCCGCCGATGTCCGAGTACGCCGAACTCATGTCGGCCATGATGCCTATCTTCACGGGAGCCGCAGCGTTCTGCGCGTGCGCGCCGCTTGCGGCCAGGATCGCGCCCGCCAGCGCGAACGTCAGTTTGGGGATTGCCATGGACTTGTCTCCGTTATCGGTTTACGCCGTCTTTGCGGCGGTGTGCGTATTGCTCCGGGGAGCGTCCTTTTGTATCGTAGGCACGCGATTTCGCCTTCGTCCAAAGCGACGATTTTTCGCGCGCATCGCGGGTTTTCCCGCAACGATCCCCGCAAACCGCAGTCCTCGAACAGGCAGCCCATGCGTCATTCGTTCTCGATGGAACACGCGCTGGCCAGCGGCAAGCTCAATGCCCCGGCCGCGCATGGCGATCACGTCGCCCGGCTTGCGCTGTGCGAGGCGATCTGCCGTCCGGAAGGACCCAAGGTGGTGGTGGCGCGCGGCCCTGCGGGCTACGGCAAGACCACGTTGCTGGCGCAATGCCAGGCGCGTCTGCAAAGCGCGCCGATGCGCACCGCCTGGCTGACGCTGGACCGCGCCGACAACGACCTTTCGCGCTTTCTGCGTTGCCTGATGGCGGCGCTGGGTGCGCTGTCCGACGACGCCAGCGCGGCGTTCGCCGCCCACGATTCGGAGGACACGCTGGCGCTGGCGCTGGTCGAGGCCGTGGCGTCGCACGAGGCGCCGTTCGCCCTGGTGCTGGACGAGTTCGAAGCCATCACCGCCCCCGCAGTGCTGGACCTGGTGCAGGACCTGATCGGGCGCCTGCCCGCGCACGGCCGGCTGTTGATCGGCTCGCGGCACACGCCCGGACTGGCGCTGGGCCGCTTGCGCGCGGCCAATCAGCTGCTGGAGATCGACACCGCGCAACTGTGCTTTTCGGTGGACGAGGCCACGCAGTTCTTCGCGCGCCGCCAACCCATGCTGACACCTGCCGAGGTCGAGCTGCTGCATCGCAAGACCGAGGGCTGGGCGGCCGCGCTGTGCTTGGCGTCCGCCTCGCTCGCGCGGCAGCCGTCGGCCGCCGCCTTCATCGAACGGTTCTCCGGCAGCGACCAGTCCGTGGCCGACTATCTGGCGCAGGACGTGCTGGCCAGCCAGACGCCCGCGCTGCGGCGCTTCCTGCTGCGCACCAGCATCCTCAAGCAGCTCAGCGCGCCGCTGTGCCAGGCCCTCGTGCCCGACCTGGACTGCGCGGACCTGCTGCAGCAACTGGAAGACGGCCACGTGCTGCTCACGCGCACCGCCACCGACGAACGTCATTACCGCTATCACAGCCTTTTCGCCAGCTACCTGCAGTCGCAGCTACGCGCGCAGGCGCCGGGCGACATCGCGCACCTGCACCTTGCGGCCTCGCGCTGGTATGAGGCGCAGGGCCGGCCCGTGCCGGCCATCGACCACGCCATCGACGGCGGCGACTTCCGCCGAGCGCTAGCGCTCTTGCAGACGCACGCCGAGCCGCTGCTGGCCGAGGGCCGGATGCGCCTCTTGTCGCGCTGGCTGGGCCAGTTGCCCGCCGCCGTGCTTGCCACGCGGCCGCTGCTGCAGGCCATGCAGATATGGGCCACCTGTTTCACGCGCGGCCCCGGCGAGGCGTCCGCCTTGATGGCGGACCTGAAGCTGGCCGGCAGCGCCGATCCCGCGGTGCAGGCGCACGTGCGCGCGCTGCAGCCGCTGCTGTTGTCCATGATGGATCGCCAGGAAGAAGCCTACGCCGCCGGGATGCCCAGCGTCGCCTCGCTGGGAGACGCCCTGTCGTTCACCGACACCGCGCTGGCCAACGCCATGGCCAACGTCAGCGCCGTCCTGGGCCGCTACCACGAAGCGCGCGCGCTGCTGGACACCGCGCGGCGCGCGCAAAGCCGCAGCGCCAGCACCTTCAACCTGATGTACTCGGAAGCGGTCGAGGGCATCATCGACCTGCAGGAAGGGCGCATGCGCCAGGCGGGCGCGCGCTTTCGCATGGCGGTGCGCGCCACGCGCAAGGGCGCCTACGGACAGGCCAACGGCAACGCCTGGGCCGGCGTGCTGTATGCCGCGTGGGTGTATGAGACCGGCGACCTCGCGCAGGCTGCCCGGCTGCTGCAGGTCTATGTGCCGCTGGGGCGCGACGTCGGCTTGCCGGACCATCTGATCCTGGGCTATCTGATGCAGGCGCGTGTGGCGTTCTATGAAGGCGATGCCGAACAGACCTTCTACCTGCTGGGCGAACTCGAGTATCTGGGCCACCAGCGCGGCCTGCCGCGCATCGCGGCCAGCGCCCGCGTCGAGCGCGCGCGCGTGCTGCTGATGCAGGGCCATCCGCAGGCCTCGCGCGACGAACTGCTGCGCGCCGATGACGCCGACCTGTGGCGCCGCGTGGAAGCGCTGCGGCTGCCGGCCAACGACCTGTTGTATCCGCGGCTGGGACGTTTGCGGTGCGCGGCGTATGACGGCGATCCCGCCGCCGCGCTGCGTGAACTGGATCAGGACATCGCAAAGGCGTTGGCAGCGCGGCGCGTGCGGCGCGCATACAAGCTTCAGTTGTTTCGCGCGGTGGCGCTGTCGCGGATGCAGGACGATGGTGCGGCCGCCGCGCAGCTTGCGCCGCTGTTGCAGACGGCGCAATCCGAAGGCCTGTGCCGCGTGCTCGTGGATGAGGGCGCGGCGCTGGCCGGCCTGTTGCAACGCCATGCCGCGTCAGCGGCCGGCAATGCGTGGTTGGCGTCAGAGGGCGCGCGTGCGTGGTGGCAGCGCTACCTGGCGCAGGTCGGTCCCTACGCAGCCGCTCCGATCACACCGGCCGCCGAATCGCCGTGCGCGGAAGGCCTTACGCCCAAGGAGCTGCGCGTGCTGCGCCTGTTGGCCGAGGGTCATTCCAACAGCGCCATCGCGCGGCAGCTCTTCGTTTCCGAGAGCACCGTGCGCACGCATCTGCGCCACCTGAACGTCAAGCTCAGCGCCGACAGCCGGACGCAGGCGGTGGCGCGGGCCCGCAGCGCGGGCCTGCTCTGACCGAGCCGGGAGTGACTCGGTCCAACGCGGCCCGGCCTGACGCGGCGCGCCAATCGCGGCACGCGCGGACCTGACTTATTCCGGCGTGTTGATCTGATCCGCCGAGATGATCTCCGCCACCAGCACCTGCCCCGGACCGTCCAGGTAATACTCCTCCTTGGCCGGCTCGCGAAGCTTCATGTAGGCGTCCTCGCCGATCTGCATGGTGTGGCCGGCAGCCAGCTCAGCGCCGCTTTCCAGCATGTAGCCCATGATGTTGTTGAACATGGTCGAGTACATCTCGCCCTCGTCATGGCCCGTCGCGAGCGCCGCGAAATCCGGCAGGCCGAACGCATCGCCGCCATAGGTGCGCATCCACACGCCCTGCACGCCTTCCACTTCATACTTCACGAAGCCGCAATACAGCATGTTCAGCGGCAGCGTGCGCAGGAGGTCCATGCTTTCGTCGCCCAGCGACTCGTCGGCAAACACGCCGGCCGGCAGCGACGTGTGCGCATGCTCGTTCAGCACCGCCAGCGCCTTGAAATTAGCCAACGCCCCCGCCACCGCGGCCATCGCCACGTACTGCTCCAGCGGATCGGTCTCGTAGCCCGCGTAATACAGGATGATGTGGCTCACATGCGCGCGGACCTCGTCCTTCACCGTGGCCGGATAGTGAGACGGCGCCACGCAGGTTTCCAGCGCGTCCTTGGGGTAGGGCGCATTGAAGCCCACCAGACGCACGACGTGCTTGTCCCAGCCGACCATGCCCAGGAATTCCGGCATGTCGGGCGCGATTTCGGCTCGGGCCTGTTGCATCGTCGGGTGATACGCGCGCAGCGCATCGGTCAGCGCCGCCTCGGAAATCGCCAGCGGCGCGGCGAACAGGACCTGCAGGCTCAACGGCTGCGCGATGTCCGGATTCGCCAGCAGGGCGTTGGAATCCGCGGAATCGGCGGCGTCGGTGGAGGCTTCCTTGCGGCCGAAGAAACGGGAGAAGAGGCTCATGCGTGTCCAGGGTTCAAAATAAAAACGGGGACAGTATAAGGATCCCGCTGGCGCATGCATCGCCGAGGTCGCCATTGGATACATCTTCGCGCGCCCGCTACTCCTCGAATCCGCGCGTCCCCACCGTCTCGACCACGAAATCAATGAAGGACTTGATGCGCGACGAGATCGCGGTATTCCGGTAGTACACCGCGTTGATCGGCTGCCGCACTTCCAGCAACTGCTTCACAAACAGCGGCTGCAACGCGCCGCTTGCGCGGTCGCCGCGCGTCATGAAGTCGGACAGGCACACGATGCCGCCATCGTTCAGCGCCAACTGGCGCAGCGTCTCGCCGCTGTGGGCGCGCACCTGCGGCTTGATATGCACGGGCTGCCCGTCCGCATCCAGCAGCGGCCATTCATTCAGCGGTTCCAGCTGGGCAAAGCCCAGCAGCACATGCGAGGCCAGATCCGCTGCGCGCCGCGGCGTGCCGTGCCGCGCCAGATAAACCGGGCTGGCCAGCACACGCACGCGGCTCGTGCCCAGCGCCACCGCGTGCAGCGACGAATCCTTCAGACGCCCGATGCGAAACGCCAGATCGGTGCGCCGCTCCAGCAGGTCGATGTTGCCTTCGTTGCTGGTGAGTTCCAGCTCCACCTGCGGATAGCGCTTGCGATAGGCCGGCACCAGCGGCGCGATGACGTGCAGCATGAAGGGCGACGCCGCATCCACGCGCAAAAGGCCCGCGGGCTGGTTGCGGCGCAGGTTCATCAGCTCTTCGGCCTCCTCGACCGACGCGATGATCCGGCGCGCCTGCTCCAGGTAGGCCTTGCCTTCTTCGGTCAGCGCCAGCCGCCTTGTCGTGCGCCGCATCAGCGTGGTCTGCAGCTTTTCTTCCAGCCGGCTCATGGTGCGGCTGGTGGCGGAGATGGTCTGGCCCAGCACGTCGGCGGCGGCGGTGATGGAGCCGCTGTCCACGATGGCGATGAAGACCTGCATTTCGTCGAGGGTGGTTTTCATATTTGACGTTTTATCAAAAGTATTTCGCCGATACCGGTATTTTTCCGCAAGGATACGGCGGGCACACTACGTCCATTCCCGAACACTGCACGTTCGGCCACGCACACCCCCAGGAGTTTTACATGAGCATCCCCGCCTTTGGCGTCGGCACCTTCCGTCTGCAAGGCCAGACCGTCATCGATTCCGTGCGCAACGCGCTGGACGTCGGTTACCGCGCCATCGACACCGCGCAGATCTACGAGAACGAAGCCGACGTCGGCCAGGCCATCGCCGAGTCCAACGTGGCCCGCGAAGACCTGTTCATCACCACCAAGATCTGGGTGCCCAATTACGCGAAGGACAAGCTCGTCCCCAGCCTGAAGGACAGCCTGGCCAAGCTGCGCACCGACTACGTGGACCTGACGCTGATCCACTGGCCCGCGCCGGACAACGGCGTTTCCGTCGACGAATTCATGACCGCGCTGGCCGACGCCAAGGCGCAAGGTCTGACCCGCCAGATCGGCATTTCCAACTTCCCCATCGCGCAAACGCGCGCCGCCATCGCCGCCGTCGGCCGCGAAGAGATAGCCACCAACCAGATCGAGCTCAGCCCCTATCTGCAGAACCGCACGCTGACCGCTTTCCTGAAGGAACAGGGCATTCACGTCACCTCGTACATGACGCTGGCATACGGCAAGGTGCTCAAGGATCTGGTCATCGGCCAGATCGCGCAGCGCCACGAAGCCACGCCCGCGCAGGTCGCGCTGGCCTGGGCCCTGCAACTGGGCTATGCCGTGATCCCGTCGTCGACCAAGCGCGACAACCTGGCCAGCAACCTGCTCGCCCAGGACCTGCGCCTGACGGACGAAGACATGGCGCAGATCGCCGCGCTGGAACGCAACGGCCGCGAAGTCAGCCCGGAAGGGTTGGCCGCGGAATGGGATTAACCCGAAGCGGACAGAACCGAACGCGACTGAACTGAACGGAATTCAACCATGCACACGACTGATCCGCTGTTCCAACCCCTGGCGCTGGGCAGCCTGACGCTGCCCAACCGCATCGTCATGCCGCCGATGACACGCTCGCGCGCCACGCAGCCCGGCGATTGCGCCAACGCGCTGATGGCGCGCTATTACGCGCAGCGCGCCGGCGCCGGCCTCATCGTCAGCGAGGGCACGTACATTTCGCCGATGGGCAAGGGCTACGCCGGCACGCCCGGCCTATGCACGACCGCCCAGGTGGCCGGCTGGCGCGGCGTGACCGACGCCGTCCACGCCGCCGGCGGTCGCATCTACGCCCAGCTCTGGCACGTGGGCCGGCTGAGCCACACCAGCCTGCTGGGCGGAAAGGCGCCGGTGTCGTCGTCTGCGATTCAGGCAGAGGGCGTCAACGTCTTCATCCAGAACGAAGACGGCAGCCCCAACTTCGTGCAGGCCTCGGCGCCGCGCGCGCTGTCGGCAACGGAGATCCAGGGCATCGTCGAGGAATACCGCCAGGCCGCGCGCAACGCGATCGCGGCCGGGTTTGACGGCGTCGAGCTGCACGCGGCCAACGGCTATCTGGTCAATCAGTTCCTGGATTCCGAGGCCAACAACCGCACCGACGCGTACGGCGGCTCGCTGGAAAACCGCATCCGCTTCCTGGACGAAGTGGCGCGCGCGCTGGTCGAAACCCTGGGCGATCCGGCCCGCGTCGGCATCCGTCTGGCGCCGCTCACGACGCTGAACGGCTGCGTGGATGCGGACCCCGTCGCCACGTACACCGCGGCCGCCAAGCGCATGGGCGAGATCGGCGTGGGCTACATCCACATCGCCGAAGCCGACTGGGACGACGCCCCCGACATGCCGCTGTCTTTCAAAGAGGCGCTGCGCCGCGTGTATCCCGGCGTGCTGATCTACGCCGGCAAGTACACGGCCGAGCGCGCACGCGATGCGCTGCAGGCAGGCTGGGCGGATCTGATCGCCTTCGGCCGGCCATTCGTGGCGAACCCGGACCTGCCCGACCGCCTGCGCAACGACGTACCGCTGGCCGAGCATGACAGGAACACATTGTTCGGCGGCGATGCGCGCGGGTTGACGGACTATCCGGTGTCCGGGGCGCGGTAAATCCACACGCCCCAAACGAAGCCGCCCGCGCGCCAGAATTGGCGCGCGGGCGGTAAGCCGTCATCCGGCCGGTTTACTGGGCTTCGTAGCGCGGCGAGCGCGGCCCGTACAGCATGCCGCCAGGCGTGCCGGCGCTGAGCAGTTGCGCGTTCGTCATGCCGGCCACACTGTAGCTGCGGTCCGTCAGGTTGTTGACCACCTGATCCACCACGGCCTGAACCAGCATGCCGATCAGGCCGCCGTTGCTGTTGTTGTTGGCATGCACCACCTGCTTGGAGCCGCTCCAGAGCTTGGCGCCGTTGCGCAGGTCGAGCAATTCAGCGTCGATCGAGACCGTGACGGTGCTGGCCAGGACGGCGTAGCTGGCGCCGTACTGCTTGACCGTCATGTACAGCGCCGCATCGGCGCCGAAGATCTCGCGCAGCTTCACGGCGGGCAGCTCGTGGATGTCGTCGGGCGAAGTCAGGCCGTTCTGCTTGAACGTTTCTTCCATGACGCCAACCGGAATCACGTAGTAGCCGGATTCGGCGAGCGGGCGCGTGGCCTGCGACAGCACGGCCGCGGTGGCCGACACGTCGACCGACGTATTCAGCGGCGGCAGCACCAGGATCGACGCCGGCTTGCTTTCGCGAAACGCGGTGTAGTCGACGTTGTTTTGGGGCGGCGCCACGCAGCCGGTCAGCAGCGCCACGATGGCCACGAGGCCGGCGCGCATGAGTTTGTTCATCATCACGATCCCTTCTTCAACGTGCCGGCCTCGGCGGGCGCGGCCGGCGCGGCGGCAGCGGGTTTGACCGAAGCGGGCGAACCTGCGGCGGGCGATCCCGCGGCGGGCGAACCCGCAGCCACCGTACCTGCCGCCTGCGCGGCAACCGTCTGCAGCTTGCCCGCGTTGCGCAGCAGGAAGTCCATGAACGGCGCGGCTTCCGGGAAGGCCGCCTTCTCGCCCTGCATCTGCTCGACGCCCTTGTCGCCGTCGCCCATCTTCATGTAGAGCATGCCCAGATGCGCACGGAAACCGGGCGGCAGTTCGGCGTTGGACGCGCGCGCCGTCTCGATGTTCTGTTCCATGGCGAGCGTCTGGGTCGCGTAATCGCCGCCGTCGTCCTTCAGGTAGGAATAGACCGAGCCCTGATAGGACTGCCAGCTATACATGGACTTGGGCTGCTGCACGCAGGCCGACAGCACGCCGGCAAGGGCGGCGATCGCCAGTGCGCGGCCCGCGCGCGCGGCGCCCGTGCGAGGTTGGTGGGTATGAATGGTCATCCCGGCCTCCGTCAGTTGCGGGCGGGCTGCCAGGCGCCCTGTTCGATGCCGTCGACCAGGCGGTCCACGGCTTCACGGATGGCCAGGTCCAGCACCTTGCCGTTCAGCGTGGAGTCGTAGCCGGCGGTGCCGCCAAAGCCCACGACTTCACGGTTGGACAGGCTGTATTCGCCGGCGCCGGACGCGGAATAGACCACTTCCGAGGTCGTGGCATCCACCACGTTCAGGTCGACCTTGGCGTAGGCCACCTGTTCCTTGCCGCGGCCCAGGATGCCGAACAGTTGCTGGTCGCCGGTGACCTTGCGGCCGAAGGCCGTCACGTCGCCCGTGACGACGTAGCGCGCGCCCTTGATCTGGGCGGCCTTCTTGTTGAACGCGGCTTCCTGGGCGATTTCGGACAGGTTGTCGCGGTCCATCACCTGGAATCGGCCGCTGCGCTGCAGGTGGCTGACCAGGATCGTCTTGGCTTGGCCGCCCAGGCGGTCCACGCCGTCCGAGAACACGCCGCGCAGGTAATTGGTGCGGTTGTCGAACTTGCCGACGGAAATGGGGCTGCGCACGCCCGCGTACGGCTTGCTGGCCGCCGCGACGGCCGGCACGGCCACGGCTTGGGAACGCTCGGTGGCGCAACCCGCCACCACGGTGGACAGCAAGGCCAATGCCCCGATCTTTACAACCTTGTTCAACATCTTTTTCTCCAGGCCGCTCCTGGCGCCATTTGCGGCGGGCGGCATCCGTCCATTGAATTGAACCCGGAGTATATGTACTGAATTACTTAGATACTATTTGAAATAAAGCCCAAATTCGGGTCCTTTTTGACGCTCAACAAGGAAACTGCGGATTACCGCCTAACCAATAAGTATGGTTTTCGGGCGCCCGACGCCCAGCGCGGCGGCGCCGGGCCATACACTGCCTCATCGCAGCGCGCGCCAGCCTTTGCACGGCCCTTCGGTCAGCGCGCCAACGACGGGAGCCCCTCCTGGTATGAACGATCCAACGCCCGACGATCCCTCCTGGCTGCGCCCGCGGTTTCTCCTGGCGGTCGTCCTGACCGGCCTGTTCGCCGGTCTGGGCGGCATGCTGCTCGGCATGTTGCTGCACGCCGTCCAGCACCTGGCGTACGGCTACGGCGGCGGCCACATCATCAGCCACGAATCCTTTCTTGAAGGCGTGCAGGCCGCCAGCGGCCCGCGCCGCGTGCTGGCGCTGGTGCTGTGCGGCCTGGCGGCCGGCGGCGGATGGTGGCTGATCTATCGCTATGGCCGTCCCCTGGTCAGCGTCAAGAAGGCGGTGTCAGACCCCACGCAAGCCATGCCCCCGGCGACAACGATGGCGCACGCCATCCTGCAGATCATCACGGTGGGCCTGGGCTCGCCGCTGGGACGCGAGGTGGCGCCGCGCGAAGTCGGCGCGCTGGCGGGCGGCCGGCTGGCCGCGCTGCTGCGGCTTGCCCCCGCGCAGCACCGGATCGTCATCGCCTGTGGCGCTGGCGCGGGGTTGGCCGCCGTCTACAACGTGCCGCTCGGCGCAGCGCTCTTCGTGCTGGAAGTCCTGCTGGGCTCGTTCGCCTGGCCCGCTGTCGTCGCGGCGCTCATTGCCTGCTGCATTGGCGCGGTGGTGGCCTGGGCGGGATTGGGCAACGACATCCAGTACGCCGTACCCGCCATGCAGATCAACGCCAGCCTCGTGGTTTGGGCGATCGCCGCCGGGCCGCTGTTCGGATGCGCGGCCCACGGCTGGCAGCGGCTGACCGCCGCGGCGCGCGCCCAGGCCGCCCGGGGCTGGCGATTGCCCGTGGCCTGCCTGGTCAACTTCACGATGATCGGCCTGCTTGCCATCTATCTTCCCGCGCTGCTGGGCAACGGCAAGGGGCCGGCGCAACTGAGTTTCGACAATGAACTGACCATCGCCCTGGCCGCCACGCTGGCCGTGATGAAGGTGGTTGTGGTCGCCTGCACGCTGCGCGCGGGCGCGGAGGGCGGCCTGCTCACCCCCGCCATCGCCGTCGGCGCATCAATGGCCGTCGTGCTGGGCGGCCTATGGAGCCTGGCCTGGCCCGATTCGCCGCCCGGCGCATTTGCCGTCGTGGGCGCCGCCGCCTTTCTGGCCTCGTCGATGCGCATGCCGCTCACCGCGGTGGTGCTGATCCTGGAATTCACCCGGGTCGACCAGGCCTTTCTTGTCCCCATCATCGTGGCCGTGGCCGGCTCGGTCCTGACCAGCCGCTACCTCGCCGCCCGAGGCGCGCGGCTTGCCGACGCCCCCGCCGCCGCGCGCACCGCTTCCTGAAATCCGGAGATCCGCATGTCCCAAGGCAAACCCACTGGCATCCACCGCTACGACGCCCCGGCGGGCGGCTGGGGCGCGTTGAAGGCGACCGCGCAGGCGGTGGCCAACCAGATGCGCATTGCCGAAGCGCCCGTGCTGCTCTTGCGCACCAACAAGCCCGACGGGTTCGACTGCCCCGGCTGCGCCTGGCCCGACAAGGCGCATACGTCCACGTTCCAGTTCTGCGAAAACGGCGCAAAGGCCGTCACATGGGAAGCCACCCGCAAGCGTGTGACGCCCGAGTTCTTTGCCGCGCACACGGTGACCGAACTGCTGACCTGGACCGATCACGACCTGGAGAACGCAGGCCGCCTGACTCATCCGCTGGCCTACGACGCCGCCAGCGACACTTACCAGCCCATCCAATGGGACGCCGCCTTTGCACGCATCGGCCAGACGCTGGCCAGCCTGCCGGACCCGGACATGGCCGAGTTCTATACGTCAGGCCGCGCATCCAACGAGGCCGCGTTTCTCTTCAGCCTGTACGCCCGCGAATTCGGCACCAACAATTTCCCCGACTGCTCCAACATGTGCCACGAGGCCACCAGCGTCGGGCTGCCCAAGGCCATCGGCATCGGCAAGGGCACGGTGTCGCTGGACGACTTCGACAAGTGCGACCTCATCATCTCGATGGGGCACAACCCCGGCACCAACCATCCGCGCATGATGGGCACCCTGCATGAATGCGCGCGCCGCGGCGTGCCCATCATCGTGTTCAACCCGCTGCGCGAGCGTTCGCTGGAGCGCTTTGCCGATCCGCAGGACCCGATCGAGATGGGCACCTTCGGCTCCACGGCCATCGCCTCCACGTACTACCAGGTCAAGGTCGGCGGCGACGCCGCCGCGCTCAAGGGCATCATGAAGGCGCTGATGGACGCGGACCGCGACGGGCGCAACACGCTCGACCACGAATTCATTTCGAGGCACACGAACGGCTACGAGGCCTTCGCGCAGGACCTGGACGCCACGAGCTGGACCGACATCGAACAGGCCAGCGGACTGCGCCGGCGCGACCTGGAGCTGGTGGCCGAGGCCTATGCGCGTTCCAACGCCACCATCGTCACGTACGGCATGGGCATCACGCAGCACGAAAAAGGCACGAGCAACGTGCAGCAGATCGCCGCGCTGCTCTTGATGCGCGGCAACTTCGGCAAGCCGGGCGCAGGCATCTGTCCCCTGCGCGGGCACTCCAACGTGCAGGGCAACCGCACGGTGGGCATCACCGAGAAGATCGACAACACCATGTTCGACCACGTCGAGCAGACCTTCGGCTTCCGGCCTCCCAACCGCACCGGCCATGATGCGGTCGAAGCCATGAAGGCGATGGCCGCGGGCCGCGCCAAGGCGCTGATCTGCCTGGGCGGCAACTTTGCGATTGCGCTGCCCGATACCGAGGCCTGCGAGCGCGGCATGCGGCAACTGGATCTGGCGGTGCATCTGAACACCAAGCTGAACCGCTCGCACCTGTTGATCGGCAAGGCGTCGATCATCCTGCCGGTGCTGGGCCGCACGGAGAGCGACGTGCAGGCCGGCGGCGCGCAATCGGTCACGGTCGAGGATTCGATGTCGATGGTGCATGCCTCGCGCGGCAAGCTGGTTCCCGCCTCGCCGCACCTGCGTTCGGAACCGGCCATCATCGCCGGCATGGCGCAGGCGACGCTGCCGAACAGCCGCGTCAACTGGGCGCACCTGATCGAGGACTACGACCGCATCCGCGACCTGATCGAGAAGATCTATCCGGATTTCCGCGACTACAACGCACGAATCCGAATTCCCGGCGGCTTCCGGCTGCCGCTGCCGCCCACCGAGCGCATCTGGAAGACGGCGTCGGGCAAGGCGGAATTCATTCCGTTCGCGGGCTTGCGCGAAGATCCGGATATCGTCGAAGGCAACATCCTGCGGCTCACCACGCTGCGCAGCCACGACCAGTACAACACGACGATCTACGGCATGGACGACCGCTATCGCGGTGTGTTCGGCCGGCGCGACGTGCTGTTCATGAATGCCGCCGACCTGGCGCGCTACGGCATTGCGCACGGCGACGAGGTCGAGATCGTTACCAGCCTGCCCGGCCAGACGCACCGGCGGCTGCGGCTGACGGCCATCCAGCATGACATCGCGGCGGGCTCGGTCGGCGCGTACTACCCGGAAGCCAATAACCTGTGCCCGCTGGATTACCAGGACGCGGCAAGCGGCACGCCCAGCTACAAGTCGATTCCGGTGCGGGTCCAGAAAGCGGCCTGAACGCCGCCGCATGCCCCCGGCCGCCGCCCCTCATCCCTCTGGATGAGCGCAAGCGGGGCCGGATGATGCGTAAGCACCATTGCAAATTCAAGGATTAATACTTTCGGCTACTAGCAAGGCGGATGAGGTCCGCATATATATCCCTGCAATGGGCGCCGCATCATCGTCGTCATGTCGTCTTGCCAAGAACACCCGCGCCCGTTCCCAGGAGACCATCGATGGCACGATGTCCTTTTGCGACGTGGCGGCCCATATCGGGTTCGTGCGGGCCTCATCTTGGCGGCCCCTTCAAGATCGTCCATCACACCACCGAGGGCAGCACCGCGCAGGGTGCGATGGACGCGTTCCAACGCAACCGCTCCGACCCCCACTTCACGGTCGACGCCACCACCATCTTCCAGCATGTCGACACCGCCGAAGGCGCCCGAGCGCTGCGCAACGATGCGGGCGGCGTGCAGACCAACCGCGATTCGGCGGTGCAGATCGAACTGGTGGGATTCGCGCATCTGCCCAAGGACAGCCGCGCGCTGACCAATGTGGCGCGCCTGTGCCGCTGGATCGAGGAACAGCACGGCATCCCGCGCAAGTGGCCGTCTGGCCGCCCGCTGCCAGCCAAGAACGGCAAGGATCCCGGCGGCCACAACCGCGACCCCGCCATCTGGGATTCGGCCAGCGGGCATTTCGGCCACTGCCACGTCCCCGAGAACTCGCACTGGGACCCCGCTTATTCCGCGGCGGAAGCGGACTTCATCCTGGCCGCCACGTTTTCCGAGGACGGCGCGCTGGTGTCGCCCGCCCCGCCGCCGCGTCCGGCCGCGCGCCGTGCATCCAAAAGCGCCGCGCCCACCTCAACCATGCCGGACCACGGCGTCAACGCGGTTGGTATCCACGGCTACCTGAACGATCTGGCGGTGCAGACGCTGGAGCCGCCCGGCATGCCCGTCGCGCGGCGGCGCGCGCCCGCCAAGCGTTCTGGCGCCGTCCTGCGTGCCGGCGCCGCGGGCAAGACCGCACGGCAGGCGCCGCAGGCCAGCATCAACGCCGGCAGCGTGCTGTCGTTTGCGGCGGGTCTGCAGGAGCAGGAACGCGGCGACGTGTTGTATTCGCTGCAGCTGGCGCAACGCGCGGCCAGCGCCGCGCATGACAGATTCACCCAGTCGCAGGCCTGGTATCAGACCTACGTGGAAGTGCTGGAGAACCTGGGGTGGACCAGCGGACAGATGAGTTTCACCCATCACGAGGAAGACGAGCGCGAGTTCCGCATGGACCAGGTGGCCGTCGACCTGCTGCTGGCCGTCGCGCGGCGCGATCAGCTGGCGGTGCTGGACCAGGCCGTGACCGCGTTGGGCCAGCTGGCCGAAGACGACGACACCGTGAAGCTCTTCGACTTTCACGCGTCGTCGCAGTCGGGCGGCAACTTCCAGCTGGGCGCGGTGCAGCGCGATCGCGGCGGCGGGCTGTCGATGGCGCTGGGCGCCTACTACTTTCGCGCCGTGGACAGCCGCAAGCGTTTCCTGTTTGCGCAGTGGGACGCGCGCCAGGTGAACTTCTGGGCCTGCGCGCAGCGCCTGACGCTGAACGCCGCCCTGTATGAACAGCTGCGCGACGACGTAGAGGCCAAGCTGGCCGCCGACGCGCCGCGCTACATCGCCAGCTTGAAGCTGGCGTCCTAGCCGGCCGCCGGCATTGGGAGAACGACATGGCGACCCGAAAGGCGGCAGCGCGCACGGCGGCCAAGCCCGCGGCAAAGAAAAAGCCCAAACGCGTGACGCAAGCGTCCGCCCCGGCGCCGGAAGATCCGCCCGCGAAGGCCCGCAAGCGCCGCAAACAGGATGACGCCCCGGCCGCGCGGCTATTTGAGCGGTCCGCCAAGCCCGATGCCTTCGACGCGCGCGACATCCTGTTCCGGCCCAACATTTCTGTCACGCCCAAGGCAGAGATGATTCCCGTGATGGGACTGACGGTGAAGCACCAGGGCGAAACGTCGGCCTGCACCGGCTTTGCGCTGTCCACGGTGGTCGAATACTTGCTGCGCAAGTCCGAGCGCGACTCGCGCCCCGCCATTTCGCCCTACATGCTGTATTCCATGGCCCGGCGCTATGACGAGTTTCCGGGATCGGTCGACGACAGCGGCTCCAGCCTGCGCGGCGCGTTGAAGGGCTGGTTCCGGCATGGCGCCTGCGCGCAGGGCTTGTTCCCCACCATCGACATGCCGCCTGCGGCCAAGCGCCCCGAAGACGACTGGTGGCTGGACGCGGTCAAGCGGCCGCTGGGCGCTTACTACCGGATCGACACGCGCAGCATCGTGGAAATGCACGCCGCGCTGAACGAGGTCGGCATCCTGTACGCCAGCGCGGGCTGCCACGACGGCTGGGACGACGGCCACGGCGTCACGCCGCACGACGACGAGCCCACGCCCGTCACGCGGCCGTTCTGGGTCATTCCGGCCACCGGGCAGGACATGGCGATGCAGGGCCACGCCTTCGTCATCGTCGGCTACACGCAGGACGGCTTTCTGATCCAGAACTCGTGGGGCGAGGAATGGGGCACGCACGGCATGGCCGTGCTGACCTATGACGACTGGCTGCGCAACGCAATGGACTGCTGGGTCGTGCAGCTGGGCGTGGTCACACACGAGCACGAGCGGATCGCCAACAGCATCAGCCTGCGCACGGAAGGTCAGAAGGTGACGCTGGCGGCGGGCAAGGTGCTGCGCGACCGCGAGCTCACGCCCTTCATCGTCAATGTCGGCAACAACGGCAAGCTCAGCAATAGCGGGGCCTTTCGCACCACACAGGACGACCTGCGCGCCATCGTGGATGTGCACATGGCCGCCGCGCGCGAACGCTGGAATCTGAAGGACAAGCCGATGGATGTCTGCGTCTACGCGCACGGCGGCCTGGTCGGCGAGAACGACGCGGCCGAGGCCGCCGCCGAATGGATTCCGCTGCTGTATGACAACCAGATCTTCCCCGTCTTCCTGATGTGGGAAACGGACTTCATCAGCACCGTGAAGAACATCATCCGCGACGCGGCGAGCAATGTGCCGCGCACCACAGGCGGCATCGGCGAGCGGCTGGAACGCTGGTGGAACCAGCGGCTTGAGCGTTGGCTGGCGCGCCCCGGCACGGTGATCTGGGGCGAAATGAAGCAGAACGCCGAAGCCATGAGCGAGCCGGCCATCAACGGCGGCGAAGAGGCCGCGATGATCCTGCTGTACAAGCATTTCAAGACGCACGTCGCGCGAGGCCGCGTGCGGCTGCATATCGTGGGCCATTCGGCGGGCGCCATCGTCGCCAGCCACTTCGTCAAGCGCCTGACCGCGGACGGCGGGGAACTGGAATCGCTGAGCCTGATGGCGCCCGCCGTCACGATGAAGACCTTCCAGGACCTGGTCGTGCCGCACCTGGGCAGCCGCGTGAAGCGCTATCAGCAATTCCATCTGTCGGATCGCGCCGAAGAGGATGACCCGACCTGCGGGCCGTACCGGCGCTCGCTGCTGTACCTGGTCAGCGAATCGTTCGAAGGCGGCACCACCACGCCGCTGCTGGGCATGGAACGCTACTTTCGCGAGGCCGCCATTCCGTGCGATGCGGTCCACGTCTCGCCGGCCGGCAGCCCGTCCGCCACCGCCCGCGTGGCGCCGGTGGCGTCCAGCACGCACGGCGGATTCGACAACGACAAGGGCACGCAACAGCAGGTCATCGCGTTCATCAAGCGGTGACGGCGGGTGAAGAGGTCTTGTCATGACAGAGATGGAACCCTATCGCGACGCCCCGGCGCTTCCCCGGGACGCGGCGCTGCGCGAGTTTTCCCTGTTTGGCGAGCCCGCGGAGGTTGCGCGCGTGCTGTCCCAGGTCGGCGTGCCTTGCCTCGTGCTGGCCGCCACCGGCGAGATCGTGGCGGCCAGCAGCGTCCTGCCGCTGGCGCGCGATGCGCTCGTCGGCCGCCACGTCAGCCAGGTCTACGGCCTTGCCAAACCGCTGCGCATGGGCGACGGCGCCGTCGACGTCGTGTATCGGCGCCCCGGCGGCGCGCGCGTGCCCGCGCAGCTCATCCCCCTGTGCACGCTGGACAGCGGCGAACTCATCGTGCTGGTCAATGACGGCTCGCCGTTCCGCGACGCCGAAGCCCACCGGTTCGAGCGCACGCCCTACGCGGTGTTCCGGCTGGACATTCAGGGCGTGATCCGCTTTGCCAACCCCGAGGCGGCGCGCACGCTGGCCCTGCCGCGCGACGCGCTGTGCGGCACCCGGCTGGCGGCGCATTTCCGGCCGTCCGACGGCGGACCGGTGCAGCGCGCCATCCTGCGCTGCATCGAGGACACGGAAGGCGATGCCATGGTCGCCGTGACCATCGCCATTCCCGTCCCGGACGACGCCGACCGGCAGTTCGAGCTGGTCATGACGCCCGATCCCGCGCCGAACGGCCAGCTGCTGGGTGTGATCGCCGTGATCCAGTCGCGCACGCTGGAATCCGCCCGCGACGAGATCCGGCGCATCGCCCTGGACCCGGCGATTGGCGGCTGGCGCGTCAAGCTGGACCGCATCCTGGAGCAGATTCGGCGTCTTATCCCGTTCGAACACGCGGTGTTCGGCATCTATGGCAACGACGTGTCGCTGTTTCGCGCGATTGCCGTGCGCCCGGAAGGCGTGGAGCTGTGGCCCGCGCGCTGGATGGACCTGCCGCCCACGATACGTGCGTTCCTGGATTCCGGCCGAACGTGGGTCGACGAGATCGGCGTGTTCGTCCGGGAGAACATGCCCGAGCCCGGCAACGAGGTCGTGCGCTGCTACCAGGACCTGGGCATCGAGGCCTCGGTCACACTGCCCGTGACCCGCGCGGACGGCTACAGCTCGGCGCTCAGCCTGTGCTCGCGGCAGCCGGGCGCGTATGGCGAGCGGCATCTGGAAATGCTGCGCACCCTGGACCTTGAACCCGTGCTGATGCGCTTTGAAAAGGAACGTGACGACGAGCGCGCCGAGTTCGCGGATTCCCTGCGGCGCAAGGTGATGGCCGCCGCCTCGCTGCGCCAGGCGGCCGACGAGATCATCGTCCAGCTCGCACAGCATTTCTCGTGGGACCACGTGGCGCTGTACCGCGTCAACCGCCAGGAGAACCGGTTCGAAGTCGTCACGCAGCACAGCCTGGCGCCCGCTTATGCGCTGCCGCCCGGTTATCAGCAACCCACCGACAAGGGCATGCTGGGCGCGACGCTGGCGCAGGGGTGCCTGCTGGCGGTGGACGACATCGGCAACCCCAACTACGCGCAGCACGGCTATGGCGGCCCGAAGCGGCCGCTGCGCTCGGCCATGACCGTGCCCATCCATCTGAACGGCCGGATACGGTGGCTGCTGGACGTGGAGTCTTCGGTGTCGCATGCGTTCAAGGGCCCGGATATCGACGACCTGATGCAGATCATCGCGTCGCTGGAAGAAGGCCTGGCCCAGCATCTGCTCAGCCAGACCAAGCAAAGCCTCATGGCGGAAACCGAGCAGGCGGTGGTGTTTGTGGGACGCGAGGGCGCCGTCATCGAGATGAACCGCGTGGCGACCGACATGCTGGGCGCGGAACCGCGGCGCGGACGCAGCCAGACCGAATCGCCGTCGATCACCGATTACGCCATCGCGGGCGACGAAGCGACGCTGGGCGTATTGACCTCCACCTTTACCGTCAAGCGCGAGCGTATCGAGCTGCTGGACAGCACCGGCCAGCCGCGTTCCGTGCTGGCCACGCGGACCGACCTGGATCCCAGTCTGGACATGTCGATCTGGTTCTTCACCGACATTGCGGATCTGGGCTGGGCGCGCGACCTGCGTTATCTGCGCGAGACCGTGGCCGAAGTGGCCCGGCAGACACGCACCTCGTTGTCGCTGGCGTGCAGCCTGACCTCGCAGACCGTGCTGCTGCACGACGACGCCCGCCAGGGCACGCCGGCGGACGTCGTTGCAGCGCAGGCGCAGGATCTGAGCCAACGCATCGTGGCCGAGATCGGCAAGGCCGACATTACGTTCGAGCGGCTCGCCGGCGCCAGCGAATCGCGGCGGCGCACGCGCGCCATGCATGGCGACGTGGAACTGGGCGCGCGCCTGCAGGAGGTGGTGACCGCCTTGCCCGCGCGCGATCAGCGCCGGATCGCGCTTACGAACCACTCGCCCTCGCGCGACGGTCCGACCGTGTCGGGCGATGCGCAGGCGCTGTCCGCGGCCTTCCGGTCGATGATCGATTACCTGCTGCGCTGCCGCAACGCGGACGACGCCCGCGTCACGATCGACCTGGACACCGGGCCGGACGGCTGCGAGATCCGCTTTGGCTTGAGCGAGGAGCAGGTGTGGGAGTCCGACCCGCCGGTGCACGCCGTGCCCGACGACGCGCTGCTCAACGCCGAACGCGCGGCGCACGACGGGGCCAGCATCGCCATCACCCAGATCCAGGAAACGGTGATCGACCACGGCGGCGCGCTTGTCACCGACCCGCCGCTATCGGATGCGCCGCCGCAGGCCTATGAATCCGTCACGCCGCCGTGGCGCGCGTTCACGCTGATCCTGCCGCTGCGCGCCGGCTAGGCCATCGGGATCATGGAATCGCCATCATGGAACAAGACGCCGCCGGACCGAATTTCATTCTGCTGGCCAGCATGAACGACGAGCACGAGGACGACTGGGCCAACAACCTTGCCCAGTTGCATCGCCTTGTGCAGCAGTACCCCGCGATTGCGCCGTTCGTCGGCGCGGAGCTGCGCCGCCGCACGTCGCTGGAAAGCGCCAAGACGCAGCTCGAATCATGGGACATGTCCACGCCCCGCATCGAACCCCGGCTCGTCATCATCGACGCCCGGCTCGGCTCCACGGCCAGCAAACGCGGCAAGCCCGGCGCGGCAGCCGTGGAACTGCTGGAATGGATCGCCGCGCGCTCGTCGGTCCCGCTGCTGGTGCTGGCGATCGATCCGCCCGAACTGGTGCAGCGCTATGTGCTGGAACGTCCCCAGGTCTTCATGTGGACCAACGATGCGAAGGCCAACGTCAACAGCGGCGCGGAAGTCGCCACCGTGCTCACCTGCCTGACGCCGCTTGCGCCCAAGCGCCGGCGGCGGCTGATCATTCGCGTGGGCGAGCATTCGATCACCTACCGCATCCAGATGGGACGCCACGAGTATTCGTCGCAGGACATGCCGTATAAGGAGCGCGACCGCATCTCCGCGCTGGTGGGCCGTATCGAGACCTTCAGTCCCTATCTGGGCGAGACCAAGGCGCCGCAATGGCTGAAAGACCTGAGCGGCGTGGGCGAGGATGTCTTCAGCGCCATGGTGACCCACAGCCTGGGCGCGCCGGTCGCCAAGCTGATTCAGCGGGCGCGCGACGAGGAAGTGTCGCCGGGCGCGGGGGCCTTCGCGGGTCTGGACCTGCGCTTTGAATTCAACCTGGCCAGCCAGGAGGTGTCGCGCCTGTTCAACCTGCCCTTCGAGATGGGCCGCGAGTTCGGCGCCGACAGCGGGCGTTACCTGTGTTTGGAACTGCCGATGGCGCGGCGCCTGCATCTGGACGGCACGGCGCCCGCGCCGCGCTGGGAGCCGGACGCGCGCACGCCCGGCCAGCCGGTGCGGATGCTGTTCATGGACGCCAGTTCGGTGTTTGGCACCGTCACCTTCCGGCGCGAGGACGGCGGGCCCGCGCTGCCGGCGATGGAGTTCGGGCCGCTGCAATCCGTGGCCAAGGAGCGCGAGCACCTTGCGGAACTGGCCGCGCGCGCGCCGGGGCACCTGATCATCGACCACGTGCGTGCCGCCGATGAAGCGGGGCTCGTGGGTGCGGACCTGCAGCGCCGCATCGAAGAGCGTCTGCGGACGGGCAACTACGACATCTTCCACTTTGCCGGCCATTCGGTATCCGAAGGCGAAAGCACGATGCTGGTGCTGCCCGGCGAGGACGGCGAGGCCTGGCAATTGTCGATCCGGCTGATCGGGCAGTGGATGGAGGCGGGCAAGTGCAAGCTGCTGGTGCTGTCTTCGTGCAGCGGCGCGTCGGTGCGCACCGCGCTGGAGGTCATGCGCGCGGGCGCGGCCGGCGTGCTGGCCTTTCGCTGGCAGGTCGAGGAAGAATCCTGCGCCCGCTACATCCAGCGCTTTTACGACGTGTACCTGGATGCGACGCAGCCCAAGGACCTGGCGGAGGCCTACCGCTATGCGTGCAAGGCCGCGCAGGGCGACGCGGGCGACCTGCCGACGTGGGCATCGGCAATGGCCATCGTGCGCGACTGAGCGGGCGGCGGTCCCCCGGCACAAGGAGCTGACATGGACGGAATATTCGGCATGCTGCGCGGCATCGGCGGCAAGGCGGCTGGCGGCGACGGGGCGGGCGCGCTGCTGCCGACCGTGCCTGCGGGACGCAACTTCTACGCGGAGATCGAGCCCCCCGGCGGCACGCCCGCGCTGACCGCGGGCATGGACGGCGCCGCCTTCGTGCCCGGCCAGTGCTACTTCAGCGTCCGGCTGGTCGAAATGCGCCTGTGCGACGCGGGCAACTATCTCAGCCAGTTCCTGCCGCTGTGCACGTTCTTCTTGCGCTACGGCGCGGACGGCACGCGGCGCGAGATTCCCTACATCGTCGGCTACGACCTCATCCAGCAGGCGCTGGGCGCGGCGGCGCCCGATGCCGGGGCGCGCCGTGTCGCCTTTCGGGATGTCTATGTTGCGCGCAACGTCCCGTACGCCAGCGATGGACTGGAGATGTACGCGGCGCTGTGCCGTTTCGCCGACAGCAGCCTGTCGCGCGGCATCCTGGATTTCGTGTCCACCGCGGTCACGATGCTGGGCGGCCCGGTCGGCGGGGCGATCGTCAAGACAGGCGAAAGCCTGCTCACGCCGCTCGCCAAACTGTTCGGCACCGACGGCGTCAGCGTGCGTTTTGGCGTCTACGATGGCGACGCGTTGCGGCGCAGCGGCTACCGCGTCCTGGCGGGCGCGGATTCGCAGGACAAGCTGTCGGGGCTGCAACTCGTCGATGGCGTGCTGCACCGCCAGAGCGGCGCAGGCAAACCGGAGCCAGTCAACGACGTCGACTACCTGGTCCTGGCCTTTGAGCAGCGCGCGACGCTGGGCGCGGACATGTTCGCCGCGGCCACCACGCTGCCGTTCCATCATCTGTGGAAGGACGTCTCCAAGGCGCTGATCGGCAACGACGCCACGGCCGCCAGCGCCGCGTACCAGTCCCTGTTGATCGCGGTGGCGGAATCGCCGCTGCTCATCGACGCGGACCGCTTCGCGCTGCTGACGGCCTATGCCGCGCAGCGCGGCGCGTGGGAAGCCGCCAGCGAGCGATCCGGCCTGCGTACCCGCAGCGGCGGCAAAAGCCTGGCCACCGCGATGACGGACCGCGTCAACGCGCGGGGCAAGGCCGATCCGGTGGCGGAGCTGCTGAAGGCGGCCAAAAAGCACATCACGCCGCCGCCCGTCCCAACAGAAGAAACCGGACCCAAGGTGCTGGACGACGACGCTGTCGCGCAGACGGTGTCGAACCTGACGAAAACACTCGGCGAAAAAAGTGGCGCGCAGACGCCCGGCGCCCTGTCGCGCGCCACCCGGGAGCTGCTGTCCATCATGCTGAGCGATCCGGCCTAGCGCAACGCCAGAATCAGCGCAGTTCCAGCGTCGCCCCGATCACGCGCATCGTCGGCATGAGCTGGCGCCAGGCATCCTTGGGCATCGTGGCTGGCCGCGTGAGCTGCGCGGCCGCCGGGTTGTCCAGCAGGTTGCCCTTGCAGGCGAACACGATGCTGTTGGTCATGTCGTCGTCGACCACTTCGAACATCGACGAGCCGAACGCGTCGCGCACGCGATCCAGGTATTCGTGATGCATGGGGTGGTTGACGTGGAAGTTGATCACCAGGATGCCGTCGTCGCGCAGGGCGCGATGGCAGTCGGCGTAGAAGGCGGCGGAACACAGGGCATCCGGAATGCCGCCGGCCACGAATCCGTCCAGCAGGATTACATCGGCGGCGTCCGTCAGCCCGGCAAGATGCTGCGCCGCATCGGCCTGGATGACCTGAAAGCGCGCGCTGTCCGGCGGCACCATGAAGGCGTCGCGCAGCGCGATGACGGCGGGATCGATTTCCACTACCGTGACGCGCGCCCCCGTCAGATAACGGTGGCAGAACTTGGGCAGCGATCCGCCGCCCAGGCCCACCATCAGGATGTCCGCCGGCTCCGGCTTGAACAGCACGAAGCCCATCATCATCCGCGTGTATTCGATTTCGAGCGCATCGGGATTCAGCAGCGACATGCTGCTCTGGATCTCCTGCTGCGTGAAATGCAGGGTGCGCCGGGTGCCGGCATTCTGGATGAAGGGCCGGTGGGGTGCAGCCGGCCCGTCGGAAACGGTCGAATCGGCGGGAACGGGTACGTCGGACATGGGCGCAGGGTGCAAAGCGAAAGATTCGCAGAAGATACCACTGCCACGCCCCCGCGGCCCGCGCCGCGGGATCGGCGTGTCAAACAGGCCGGCGCTCCGAGACGTGCCGCCGCCTCAGACCAGCACCACCGGACAGGGCGAGTGCGCCAGGATCCGCCCGCTGACCGAGCCGCGGATGGCGTTGATCAGCGGGCTGTGATGATGCGATCCGATCACGATCGCCCCGGCATCGATCTGCTTTGCATACTCGACAATCTTCTCCGGCGTGAAGCCGACAAGCTCGTGGCATTCGTGGCCGACGTTGGCGGCGGTCAGGATGCCGACCACCGATTGCATCGCCTTGCCGCTTTCCTCGTGGTGCCAGGCGTCGATGTCCGCCTTGCCGATGAAGGACTTCACGTCACCGGCCACATCGGGCTCGCAGTGCACCACGTGCACGACGAAATCGCGGTTCAGCAAGGGACTTTCCACCAGAAATCGGGCCGCCGCATCGCTGTGCAGCGAGCCGTCGGTGGCAAGAATGATCGTGTTCATGGCAGACCTCCGGTTCATGACTTCCTGGCTTCGTTGCGCGCGGGCTTGCGCGCGCCCCTTCCGGGCATCACCCAGCTTGCGCCCACCGACGCCAGCAGGATCACGCCCACTGCCCCAAGCGACCAGTGCACCGGCACGTGGACCCATTGTTCGGCAAGCATCTTGCCGCCAATGATGACCAGCACCGACGCAAGGCCATACTTGAGATAGTGAAACCGCGCCACCATGTCCGCCAGCAGGAAATACAGCGCCCGCAGGCCCATGATGGCAAAAATGTTGGATGTGAAGACGATGAACGGATCGGTCGTCACGGCAAAGATGGCGGGGATGCTGTCCACGGCAAACACCACGTCGGTCGCTTCGATGACGATCAGCACGACGAACATCGGCGTCGCATACCGCAATCCGTCGATGCGCACGAAGAACGACTGCCCGTGATAGTCCTTGGTGATGCGCATGGTGGACCGCAGAAAGCGCACCAGCGGATTGCGGGCGATGTCCGGCTGTCGGCCGGCGGTGAACAGCATCTTCAAGCCCGTGAAGATCAGAAAGGCGCCCAGCACATAGAACAGCCACACGAACTGGGACAGCAGCCACACGCCGGCCAGGATCATGCTGACGCGCATGATGATGGCGCCCAGCACGCCGTACAGCAGCACGCGCCGCTGCAGTTCCAGCGGCACGGCGAAGTACGTGAAGATCAGCGAGAACACGAACATGTTGTCCACGGACAGGGACAGTTCGATGAGGTAGCCGGTGTAGAACTCCAGCGCCTTCTGATGCGCGACCGCCCGGCCCAGGGTGGCGTCCAGATACCACCACATCAGGCCCCCGAACAGCGTGGCAAGCGTCATCCACGCGCCCACCCAGCAGAGCGCCTCGCGCGAGGATACGCGGTGGGCACGGCGCCCGCCGAACGCATAGAGGTCCAGCGCAAGCACGATCAGCACGAATCCCACGAACCCCGCCCACATCGGCAGCGTGGCAAAGGTTTCGACCCGGTTCATGAGAGGCGCCTCCTTCCATCGCGCCGCGTGCGCCACGCAATGGGAAAACAGGTACTGCAATCGCACGAGGCCAGTCTAGTGCGGGGCGATTCCTCCAACAATCCGCATTATGATGACCCGATAGTCAGATTTTTTGGATTGATCAGCCATGGTCACTCTCAACTACAAGCATCTGCGCTATTTCTGGACGGTCGCGAAGGCGGGCAGCATCGCCCGCGCGGCACAGCAGCTTCAGCGCACGCCGCAATCGATCAGCGGTCAGATCCAGGAGCTGGAATCCACACTCGGCACGGAACTGTTCCGGCGCGCGGGGCGCGGTCTGGAACTGACCGATGTCGGCCGCCATGCGCTGCTGTATGCGGATCGCATTTTCACGATGGGCGACGAACTGCTGGACGACCTGCGCGAGCGTCCGGCGCGGCGTGCGCTGGAATTCAAGGTGGGGGTGGCCGAGGGCATGCCGAAGGCGATGGTGTACCGGATGATCGAGCCGGCATTGCATCTGGACCAGGACGTGCGGCTGATCTGCCGTGAGGGGCGGTTGCCGTTTCTACTGGCGGATCTGGCGGTGCATCGCTTCGATATGGTGATCGCGGATCGGCCGATGCCGAACAATCTGAATGTGCGGGGGTTCAGCCATCTGCTGGGGGAATGCGGGCTGACGTTCTTTGGATCGCCGCCATTGCTGGACAGTCTGACGGGGACGTTTCCGGCGCTGCTGGACCAGGCGCCGTTCCTCTTGCCGGGCGAAGACGCCGCGATCCGGCCGCGGCTGTTGCAATGGTTCGATGAGCATGACATCCGGCCGCGCATCGTGGGTGAATTCGACGATAGTGCGCTGATGAATTCTTTCGGGCAGACGGGAACGGGGCTGTTTGTGGCGCCGACGGCGACGGCGGCCTATCTATGCAAGCAGTATCGGGTGCGTGTGATCGGGCACGCGGCGGACGTGAAGGAGCAGTTCTACGCGATCACGACCGACCAGCGGTTGGAGCATCCGGCGGTGGTGGCGTTGAGCCGTGCGGCGCGGGAGGATATTTTTGGGGCGGTGACGTAACGGCGGCGCGCGAAGGCTGGCGCACCGCTGTGTGCGCCTGATTACAGGAACGACTTCGCGTGTTTGAGGACCTGATCGCAGGCCTTGCGGGTGAGTTCCTCTTTCAGTCCGCCGCCGCTCAGGTCGACTGATTTGCCGTCGCTGCCGTTTAGGAGGCCTTGCAGGCCGGCAAGGTATCCGGAATCCGATTTGGCTTTCTGCGTTGAGCCGCCGCCGATCTTGCCCATCAGTTTGTCTTTCAGGGCTTGCGCGTCGCCGCCGGCGAGGTAGTTGTTCTTCATGCAGAACTCGAGCACGCCGGCTGCGTTGCCGGCTGAGGCGGGGGTGAGCGAAGAGAGCGGCAGGCTGTTGCCTAGGCCTTGCAGGATGCCGCCTTGGGTTGACCCGCCCTGAGTTGAGCTGCCTTGGCTCTCCATCTGTCCCTTTACGGCATCGAGCCACTGGGCGCTGGCGGCGCCTGCGTAGCACTGCGCCGCGATGAGGGCTGCGGCGACGGCTAGGTGGCGGAAAGGGATCTTCATGACTTGCTCCTGGTGCGGTGGTGAGTGCGGCCATCGTAGCGGCGCGCTGGCGCGGATCGGCGTGCGGGCGGCGGGTGTAATGCGACAAATGTTGTGCTTGCGCCCACCGTACGCCGTGAGGCCGTAGCAATTGCATTCTTAACGTCACGGCTTTGATACCGGTGTGATGGGTGAGGATGTTGAAGGTCGGGTGCGCGACGGGCGTGTGGGGGCTTCGCGGTTGGTGATCTTGCTGCCACGTGGATCTTCGTAGGTCGCCCGACGCCGCGGTCACCGGGGAGGCGATCGCCCACGATTGCGGTCCGGAGCCTTCGCTCCGGACTCCCCCGTCGTCATCTTCGTCCGCCTTCGGCTCCCTTCAGATTCCCTCGGGCGCATCGACGGCGCTCGCCTCCCCGGTGACCACGACGCCGTGCTACGAGGGTCTTTGGTTTGCGCGCTACAAGACCTGTGGTCGGGGTAGGAGATCTGCGGGGCCGCCGGGTTGCTGCCGCCCGGGCGGCGGCAACCCGGCATCGGGTTCGTGGGGCGTCGTGGCAGTGTGCGCTGCGCGCTGGCGGGGTGGTGCGCTTTCGAGTGTTGTGCTTCGGTGTGCTGTTGGCCGTCGGCGCGGATGTCTTCAGTCCGCTGATGAGGTTCAGTGCAGGCTGCGATGAAGCGGTGGCCTGCGCCTACGCTACTATTTCGCACTGTCCCCGGGAGGCGGCTGGCGTAGCGCCGCCGCATTCTTGACGTGTCCCGTGCCATCTACTTCGTGAGAATCCTTGATGTCTTCCGTCGAACCCCAAGATGTCTTCGTCCCCGCCGCCGGCGGCCAGCTTTTCGTGCGGCGCTGGACGCCCGCTGCGTCCGGTACGTCTGCCGACAACGGCGTGCCGATCGTGCTGATGCACGATTCGCTCGGATGCGTGGAGTTGTGGCGCGACTTTCCTGAGCGGTTGGCGGGCGCAACGGGCCGCGAGGTCATTGCCTACGACCGGCTGGGGTTCGGCCGGTCCGATCCGTACAAGGGCACACTGGGCGTGGACTTTGTGGCGCACGAGGCTATCGAGGGATTCCGCGCCGTGCGCGAGGCGCTTGAACTGGAAGAGTTCGCGGCGTTCGGGCACAGCGTGGGCGGGGGGATGGCGATTGCCAGCGCTGCGGCTTATCCGCAGTCTTGCCGCGCGCTGATTACCGAGTCGGCGCAGGTTTATGCCGAGGAACGCACATTGGAAGGGATCCGCCAGGCGCGGGAGTCTTTCGCGCAGCCGGGACAGCTGGACCGCCTGAAGAAGTATCACGGCGAGAAGGCGGCCTGGGTGCTGAGCGCGTGGATCGACACGTGGCTGTCGCCGGACTTCGCGGACTGGACGCTGGATCCGCAGTTGGCGCAGGTGAAGTGTCCGGCGCTGGCGCTGCATGGCGACAACGATGAATACGGGTCCACGGTGCACGCCGAGCGCATTGCGCAATTGGCGGGCGCGCGGCCGGTTATCTTCGAGAACTGCGGCCATGTGCCGCACCGGGAGATGCCCGAGCAGGTGCTTGCGACGGTGTCGGACTGGCTGCCGCGCGCCGGCTGAGCGGCGCGTGGTGTCGCGGTGTGATGCGGTGTGACGCGTTTCTGCGCTAGAGGCACGTGACGCGGAGCACGGCGTCGGCAAACGCCTTGGGCGCCTCTTGCGGCAGGTTGTGGCCGATGCCGGTGCCGACGTCGATGTGCTGGTATTTGCCGATGAACTGGCCGGCGTAGGCAGCGGGTGGCGGATGCGGGGCGCCGTTGGCGTCGCCTTCCATGGTGATGGACGGAATGCCGATCTTGGGCAGTTGCGCGAGGCGCGTCTCGAGCGCGTCGTACTGCGCTTCGCCCTGCGCCAGCCCCAGCCGCCAGCGGTAGTTGTGCACGACGATCTCGACGTGGTCGGGGTTGTTGAAGGCGCGTGCGGATCGCGCAAACGTTGCGTCGTCAAAGCGCCATTGGGGCGAGGCCAGTTGCCAGATCAGCTTGTTGAAGCTGTCGACGTTGGCGGCGTAGCCGGCGGCGCCGCGTTCGGTGGCGAAGTAGAACTGGTACCACCATTGCAGCTCGGCCTGCGGCGGCAGCGGCTTGCGGTTGCCTTCCTGGCTGCCGATGAGGTAGCCGCTGACTGACACCAGCGCTTCGCAGCGCTCGGGCCACAGCGCGGCCATGATGCAGGCGGTGCGCGCGCCCCAGTCGAAGCCGGCGACGACGGCTTTGCGGATCTTCAGGGCGTCCATCAGCGCAATCATGTCGACGGCGACGACGGCCTGTTCGCCGTTGCGCGGGGTGTCGGGCGACACGATCCGGGTGGTGCCGTAGCCGCGCAGATGGGGCACGATGACGCGGTAACCGGCGGCGGTCAGGCGCGGCACGACGTCGATGAAGCTGTGGATGTCATAGGGCCAGCCGTGCAGCAGGATGGCGACGGGGCCGTCGGCGGGGCCGGCGTCCACGTAGCCCACGTCGAGCGTGCCGGCGCGGATCTGGCGGATGTTGTTGAACGTGGGGATGAGGCCTTGCGGGGCCTGCGCCACGGACTTGGCGATCGCGTTGCCGCCGAGCGCGAGGCCCAGCAGGCTGGCGCCCGCCAGCGAAGAAGTGGTACCCAGCAGGCGGCGCCGCTGGACGTTTACCGGTTCCGACATGGTGATGCTCCAGAAAGTCGTGTTGAAGGGGACATGACTGCTGGACGTCACTGTGGCGCAGGCCGCCGGACGTTGGGTGTCGGCATGTACGCGCCGCGCGGGCGGATACACAAGGACATAAAAAGCTGAAGGACGGGCCCTGGAAGGGCTGGAGGCGGCCGGGCGGCACCTTTACTATCACTGCTAGCCGGCACACCCGCCTGCCGGGGATGAATCCGCATGAGCACTCGATCCGCCGCAACGATGTCCTCCCCCCGCTCGCGCCGCGTGCTGCCGTGGACGGTGGTGATCCTGGTGGCGCTGGGCCTGGCGCTCTATGGGCCGATTCCGCAGCTCGAGCACTATCACGACTTTGCGGACAAGCGCTCGTGGCTGGGCATTCCCAACGCGGGCGATGTGCTGTCCAACCTGGGCTTTGCGGTGGTCGGGTGGTATGGCCTGGCGCTGGTGCTGCACTCGCGCCGGCACCCTGCGCTGGATGCGATCCGGCCTGGCTACACGGTGTTTTTCCTTGCGCTCTTGCTGACCGCGTTCGGGTCCGGCTGGTATCACCTGGTGCCGGACAACGCGCGCCTGATCTGGGACCGCCTGCCCATTGCGCTGCTGTGCGCCGGCATCCTGTCCGCCGTGTGGCGCGAAACCGTGGGCGACGGCCGCTGGGTCGATGTGCTGTGGACCACGCTGGCGGTGGGCAGCGTGGCGTGGTGGTGGTACACCGATCACACGTCGACGGGCGATCTGCGTCCTTACCTCTTTGTGCAGTTCATGCCGCTGGTGCTGGTGCCGCTGCTGCAATGGCGCAACGGCACACCCATGCGGGAACGGCTGTATTTTGGCGCGGCGATCGGGTTCTACGTGCTGGCCAAGGCTGCCGAGCTGCTCGATCATCAGATTTTTGATGTCTTCGCGTTCCTCAGCGGCCACACCCTCAAGCATTTGTTTTCGATGGTGGCGGGGCTGATGGTGACGCTGAACTTCGCGCATCGCAAGCGCGAGGCGGATGGAACCGTCCGCCCATACCCGCCGGCCTGAACCGTTAGCGCTTGCGCGGCGGCACCACCATGAAGCCTGCCTCGAACTGCCTGACCGCTTTCTGATCGCCCTGGATCGTCCACATGGAAGGGGTCATGCCGGTGTTGTCGGCCAGCACCGCGCGGGGCTGCTGCACTTGCGGCGTGATCGAAACCGCCGGCTGATACGCCGCCATAATCCGGCTGACGTAGTTGCGGGTCTCTTCAAAATTCGGAATCCGGTTGCCGGCGCGCTGCACGGCGCCTTCGCCTGCGTTGTAGGCGGCCAGCGCCAGTTCCAGATTGCCGTCGTAGCGGTCGAGCAGGGCGCGCAGATAGCGGCTGCCGGCATCGACGTTCAGGTCCAGCTTGCGCAGGTTGGCCTGCAGCGCTTCGTCCGTGCCGGGCACGCCATATTGGCTGCCGGTCGCGGGCATCAGCTGCATCAGGCCGACGGCGCCTTTGGGCGACACCGCAAGCGTATTGAAGCCCGACTCCGTCTGCGCCACGGCATGCAGCAGGGCGTAATCCAGCCCGTGCCGCTGCGCGGCCTGTTCCAGCGCCTTGCGGACTTCCGGACTGGGTTCGGCCGCGCGGCGTGCGCCGCGGCTGCCCGCGGACATGTCGCGGAACAGCAGCCGGTAGCTGTCGTCCAGCGCGGTGGGCGCGAAGTGCGCCATGCCTTGCGCGTCAAACGACACGTAGACATCGGCGGCAAGACTTGCGGTGGCGGACAGCGACAACAAGGCCGCGCCCAAACAGCGGCGGCTTCGCAACAGAAATGCGGTCATGGCAGCAGGCATCAGCCACGGCGCGCTTCAGCCGCCAGGGCATCGGATCAACAGAACGAAGCGAATTCTACAAGAATAACAATCATTCTTATTTACAATAAGATTAAATCTTGTTAACTTTTAGCCCGTTGCTGTTGCGATATGAATCGTGATCCCATAAGCGCCTGGCTCGAAGGCGCAAGCCTCACGGCTTACCGGGATGAATTTCTGATGCGTGCGGCATGAGAAGTTCGGCGACAAACGCTGGCGGAATGAAGGCACACGCGAGCGAGGAAATTCATGCGGATACTGTTAATCGAGGACGACAGCAAAGTGAGCTATTGGCTGGCCAGCAAGTTCCAGGCTAGCGGCCACCAATGCGTGCCCGTCGACTCGGGCGAACAGGCGCTGATCGCCCTGGACCGCCAGGTGTTCGACATTGCCGTCCTGGACCGCATGCTGCCGGGCATCGACGGCATCGAAGTGCTGCGCCGCCTGCAAGGCCGTCCGCACCCGCCCGTCATCATCCTGTCAGCCGTCGACCAGGCCTCGGATCGCGTCGAGGGGCTGCGCGCCGGCGCGCAGGACCACATCGGCAAGCCCTTCGACTTTCTTGAACTGATGGTGCGCATGGAGCTGCTGGTGCAGCGGCACGACGCCACGCCGCCCAACACCGCGCGTCTGTGCGTGCAGGATCTGCAGATCGACCTGCTGCGCCGCAAGGTCACGCGGTCCGGCCGCGACATCAGCCTGACGGACAAGGAATTCCTGCTGCTGCGCACGCTGGCCGAACACGCCGGGCAGACCGTGCCGCGCGGCATGCTGCTGGAGAAGGTGTGGGGTCTGCAGTTCGATCCGCAGACCAACCTGATCGACGTGCACGTGTCCAAGCTGCGCTCGAAGATCGACAAGGATTTCGCGCAGCCGTTGCTCAAGACCGTGCGGGCCATGGGATACGTGCTGAGCTGATCCGATGAATACCGTGCCGTTCGATTTTCCTGAGACCTTGCGGGCGCTCAGGCAGGGACCGCTGTCCCGCCTGTTCGGTTCGTGGCGATCGTTCTGGCGCGACGGCCGCGTGCCCGAGAGCGCGTCGGAGCCGCCGCCCACGCGCACCACCAGCCATTTCCGCTACACGGCGTGCTTCGCGTTCATCTTCCTGCTGGTCACGCTGGGTTCCATCGCCTGGGGCCAGAACCTGCTTGAGCACGTCATGGTGCGGCATGTGAAGGACATGGTCGCCGCCGAAATCCGCGCGCACCAGACGCTCAGCAGCCGCGACAGCGCGGTGGACCTGGCGCGCGCGCTTCGCCAGCGCGAAGCCGCCGTGCCGCGCCGCGAGCGCGCGATCTCGGTTCAGGCGGCCGATGGCAGCCTGCTCTACGGCGCCGGCGAACTGCTGTCGCCGCTGATGTGCCGCGGCGGGCAGCAACCCTGCCGCGGCTGGCTGCGGGCGTCGCTGACGACGGGCGAAGGCTCCAGCGAATGGCTGGGCCATGCGTCGCTGCTGCCCGACGGCGGCCGCTACGTCATCGCGTACGACATCCTGCCGATGCTCAACCGCATCTATCCCGTGCCGCTGGTCGTTGGGCTGAGCGTCTTCACCGCGCTGCTGCTCAGCCTGGGCGCGGGCCTGCTATTCAGCATCGGCGCCGCCAACCGCGTCACGCGCATCCGGCAGACCATGGCGCGGTTTGCACGCGGCGACCAGAACGCGCGCGTGTCGCTGCAAGGCAGCCAGGACGAATTCGACGAACTGGGACACGACGTGAACCAGGCGCTGGAACGTATCGACTTCCTGATGGAAGAGGTTCGCAATGCCACCAATCACATCGCGCACGAGCTGCGCACGCCGCTCACGCGCCTGCAACAGCGGCTGAGCAACGCCGCCGAGTCGATGCGCAACAACCCCGCCGCGGAAGCGGAGATGGCGTTGGCCGAAGAAGAGGTGCGGCGCATCCTGTACCTGTTCCGCACCGTCATGCGCATCAGCGAGGTCGAGACGGGACGCTGCCGCCACGAACCCGCCGAGCTGGACATCCATGCCCTGCTGGCCGATCTGCACGACTATTACGACGTGCTGGCCGAGCAACGCGGTCTGGTCCTGCGGACCCGCATCGAGGACGATCTGCCGCTGCTGGGCGACCGCGCGCTGCTGTTCCAGGCGCTGGTGAACCTGGCCGACAACGCCATCAAGTACGCGCCGTCCGGCACCGTCGTCACGCTACTGGCGCGGCGGCGCGGCGCCTGGATCGAACTGGGCGCCGCCGACGAAGGCCCCGGCATCGACGCCGACCAGCGCGGCCAGGCCGTGCAGCGTTTCCGCCGGCTGACGCGCGACCGGACGATCTCCGGACATGGCCTGGGCCTCGCGCTAGTGCACGCGGTGGCCGCGCTGCACGGGGGATCACTGGTGCTTGCCGACAACGATCTGGATGCGCGCGATGGGGACGCACGCGTCACCGCGCGCGGCCTGCTTGCCGTGCTGCGCCTGCCCTGTAAAAGCGCGGCTGGCAGGAGTTCCTGAACGAGTCTTAATGATTCGCAGGTTGATCGCTAGCTGCAAATGAATCCTAATATCGTCTGCGCAATGACGGCTGTCAAAGCCTTCGTTTTTTTCCTTCACGACGATTCTTTTTTGGACTTTTCCGTGACCTCCCGCATCCAACAATTCCTTCGTGACGAAAGCGGTGTGACCGCAATTGAATACGGCATCCTCGCCGCTGCCATGGCCGCCGCCGTGGGCGTGATCTTCGGCTCCGACGGCGCGTTCATCAGCGCGCTGCGCGACAAGTTCGGCGCCATCGCCAGCGACATCACCGAAGCCGGCACCGACGCCCGCTCGGGCGGCTGATCGCCGGACGTTTCGTGGCGTACTCCCTGCCCAGCATCATCCTCCTGCCCGCTCTGGCGTGGGTGGTGGTGTCCGACCTGCTCTATCGCCGCATCAGCAACCGCCTGGTGCTGGCGTTGCTGCTGGCATGGGTCGCGTATGCCGGATGGACGCTGGCGCAGGGCAACCCCGCGCTGCGCGCGTCGCTGACGACCGGCATCCTGGCCGGCGCGGGCGTGCTGGTGGCGGGGTATTGCCTCTTTGCCATGCGCTGGATGGGCGCCGGTGACGCCAAGCTGATGGCCGTACTGTGCCTGTGGCTGGGCGAGCACACCTTCGTCTTCCTCATCGTGACGGCACTGGCCGGCGGCGCGATGGCCTTGGCGCTGCCGCTGCTGCGCGCGTTGGAGCGTGCACTGGCGCTGTTCCTGATGCGGATCAACGTCTGGCTGTCCGGCCTTGTCATTCCCACGCCGCACGCCCTGCGCGACGAGCCCATGCAAGGCATTCCATACGGGCTTGCGATTGCCTGCGGCGCGGTCTTCGTGCTCTGGAGCGCCAGCTAGCTTTCATCCAGGCACGACCATGCGCCGACGGCGCGCCATCAGGGGTCATTGCGCACCTCTGATGCAATTGAAAAGACAAATCACTCCTATTTGCTATGAAGACCCGATCATTGATCCTGCTTGCCTCGGCGATCGCGCTGGCCGCGGGAGCGGCCCTGGTGGGCCGCGCGCTCATGCGGCCGCCGCCTCCCGTGACCATCGTCAAGCAGGTCGAGGCGCCGCGCGCGCCGGTGCGCATGGTGCTGTCGGCGGCCGGACCGCTCGCGCCCGGCGACTTCGTCGCGGGCCGCACGCTGGCGTGGCGCGAACTGCCGGCCGGCGAGATCCGGGCTGAACACTACACCGCCGACACCGACGAAGAACGCCGCAAGGTCGAGCGCACCGTCGCCGGCTCCACCCCGCGCCGCGCCCTGCAGGACGGCCAGCCGCTGACGCGCGACGGGCTGGTGTTCAGCGGCGATCATGGCTTTGTCGCCTCGGTGCTCAAGCCCGACATGCGGGCCGTGTCGATCCCGGCCAGCGCGGTCACCAGCAACTCCGGCCTGGTGTCGGCGGGCGACCGGGTCGACGTGATCCTGCATCTGGAACGCGACACGAGCCAACCGCCCCTTCCCGGCCAGCCCGATACCTCGTTCACCACGCTGGCGTCGCAGACCATCGTGCGCAACGTGCGTGTGCTGGCGCTGAACGGCAACCCCGCCGGCATCGCGCCCGCCAGCAATGCGCCCACCGACACGGCCGACAAGGACAAGAAAGCCGCGCCGCCTCGCAATTACTACGAAAGCCTGACGCTGGAAGTCACGCCCCACGACTCCGAGCGTCTTGCGCTCGCCCGCGAAGTCGGGCTGTTGCAGCTGGCGCTGCGCAGCGCGCAGGCCGACACGGTCGAACAGCCGCATGACGCCATCAGCGCGGTGACGCGGATCAACGACGCGACGGACATCTTCAACAAGCCGCCGCGCCAGCCGGTCGTGGTGCAGATGTTCAAGGGCGAACAGCAGAAAGCGCAGACCTTCGACAAGGCGGCGCCGCAAGACGCATCCGCCCCGCAACCCGCCGCCCCGTAACCCATGCGCTCCCAACGCCTGCCCGCGGCGACGCCCGCGCATCCCATTGCCCTCAACTCCGTTCACGCCATGATTCCCAAGCAGCCCCGCCGCGGCGCGGCCCTCCTGTTGCCCGGCCTGTGCCTGGCCGCGCCACTTTGCCTGACCGGCGCCGGCGTCCTGGCGGCCCCCGCCGCCGCGCCCAGCGAGCGCCCCGCGGTCGACGTCAAGAACACCCCGACGGCGTTGCCCGCCAGTCTGAAGAAGATCGCGCCGACCGGCGAGATCACGCTGCATGTGCGCGAAGGCCAGTTGCTGAAACTGAAGTCCGACGCAGCCAAGGTGCTGGTCGCCGACCCGCGCGTGGCCAGCTTCCAGGTGCCGTCCCCCAACAACATCTTCGTCTTCGCCCAATCCGTCGGCACCACGACGCTGTACGCGCTGGATGCGCAGGACAACGTCATCGCCGCGATCCGCGTCGTGGCCGAACACGACCTGTCCACGCTGCGCACACAGATCCTGCGTTCGGTGCCGGGCGCGGACATCGAGCTGGAACCGTCGCTGAACAACCGCATCATCGTGCGCGGCAACGTGCGCACGCCGATCGAGGCGCGCCAGATCGTCGATCAGGTGCAGGCCTATCTGGACGGCACGTCCGCCGGCGCCCAAGGCGGCGGCGGGGCGCGCGGCGCGGGCAGCACGCGCGATGGCGTCATCAACCAGCTCAAGGTGGAGCTGTCGTCGCAGATCAACATCCAGGTGCGCGTCGTGGAAGTGTCGCGCACGCTGTCGCACGAGCTGGGCTTTGACTGGGCCGCCACGCTCAACTCCGGCAGCGGCGCGTGGGGCATCATGACCGGCAGCGCCGCCCGCGGCTTCGCGCCCGTTACGGACACCATCAATCCGTCGCTGTTCGATTCGGTCACCGGCAAGAACTTCTCCAGCCTGATTCCCGGCCGCACGACCTCGACCTTCGCGGCCGGCGGCATGACCACGCGCGGCCGCTTCACCATGGGCGGCCTCATCTCGGCGCTGTCGGCCGAAGGCTTCGCGTCGGTGCTGGCCGAACCCAACCTGACCGCGATGTCCGGCGAAAGCGCCGCCTTTGCCGCGGGCGGCGAAGTGCCGATCGTCATCATCACCAACAACAACGTGCAGATCGACTTCAAGTCGTACGGCGTGATCCTGCGCATGACGCCGACGCTGCTGTCGGCCAATCGCATCAGCCTGCACATCGCGCCCGAAGTCAGCGAGCTGACGGAAGACGGCGCCGTGACGTTGCAAGGCATCTCGATCCCCGCGCTGAAAGTGCGCCGCGCCGACACCACCGTGGAACTGGCCAGCGGCCAGAGCTTTGCGCTGGCCGGCATGCTGCGCTCGACGCAGGCGCAGACCGTCTCCGGCGTGCCGGGCCTGAGCAGCATCCCGCTGCTGGGCCGGCTGTTTGAACACGAGGTGTCCGCCAAGGACGAGACCGAGCTGGTCATCCTGGTCACCGCCAACGTGGTCGACCCCGTGGCGGCCGGCGAACTGCAGGTGCCCGGCCAGGGCCTGGCCGGCATCGACGACCTGCTGCCGCCGCAAGCCCCCATCGGCTACCTGTACTGAACGCGGACGAGAGACACGCCATGCACCACGACAAGACCGCCTCCCCGACTGGCCGCGCGCTGCGCCGCCTGCTTCCCGCCGCGCCGCTGCTGGCGGCCCTGCTGCTCACCGGCTGCGGCACGCAGTTGAACGACATGCGCGCCAAGCGCTTCGGCGCAGGCCAGGCCGCCAAGACGCCCACCGTGGCCCCGCGCGCCGTGGCGCTGGCGCTGCAGGCCGCGCCGGACGGCAACGGCCTGACGGCCGACTCGCTGAACGCCGCCAATGAGCTGCTGACGCGCCAAGGCCGCATCGACGCCCAGGTGCTGACGCTGACGCCGTTCAACGCGCGCGGCGAAGCGCTGGCGCAACGCCTGGCGCAGGCGCTGGCCCGTAGCGGCGCGCGCGCCCCGCGCGTCGAGTCCATGCCCCGCGACACGCAACGCCTGGCGGAGGCGGCACAGGCGGGCTGGGACCTGGAACTGCAATCCGAAGCGCTGACCGTGCAGGCCACGCGCTGCACCGTCGCCAATCCCGACGACTGGACGATCCATCCCTACTACGGCGTCGGCACGCTGGGCTGCGCGAATCGCGCCAACCTGGCGCGCATGGTCAGCGACCCGCGCGACCTGTCCCGGCCGCGCGCGCTGGAAGGCGCGGACGGCAAGGCGGCCGCTGGCGCCGTCGACCGCTACCAGACCGGCGAGATCCGCGACCTGATCGACATCGACTTCGACAACTGACGGCCATGAGCAACACGACACCGACCCGCAACGGCGCGCCCACTCCTGGCCCCGCCGTCTTTGCCGCCCAGGCCGACCTGGCCGTCATTGGCGAGCAACTTGTCCGCCTGCAACGTCCCGCCTGCGCGCTGCAAGCGGGCGGCCCCGCCGCCGCAGCCGCCTGGTGCGCCGCGAATCCGCTACCCGCCGTGCTGCTGGCCGACATCACCGGCGAGCCGCATCCGATCGCCGCGCTGCTGGAACTGGCGGCCCTGACCGGCCCCGCGTGCCGCATCGTCGCACTGGGCGACAAGCAGGACGTGGACCTGTACCGCCAGCTGCTGCAGGCCGGTATCTTCGACTACCTCATCAAGCCGCCGCGCCTGGACGTGCTGGCCGACACGCTGGCGCGCGCCGACGACGACGCGCCGCTGGGCCAGGGCGGCGCCGCGCGCGCCGGCCGTTCCGCGGCCATCGTGGGCGCAGCGGGCGGCCTGGGCGTCAGCACGCTGACCGCATCGCTGGGCCTGTGGCTGGCGCATTCGCGGCAGACGCCGACCGTGATGGTCGACTTCGACCGGCGCAAGGGCGACCTGCCGCTGCTGCTTGGCCTGGAAGCCGACGCGGGGCTTGCCAGCCTGCTGTCCGCGCCCGACATCGATCCGCGCCTACTGCAACGCACGCTGCTTGCCGCCGGCCAGGTGCCCGCGCCGCAGCAGGCGCAGCCTGCCGCGCGCCTGCAACTGCTGGCGCAGCGTCCCGGTCCTGAAACGCCTTTCGACCCCGAGCGCGCGCTCGAGATCGGCGGCGCGCTGTGCCAGTGGTTCTCGCTGTCGCTGTGGGACCTGCCGTCGCACCGGCCCGGCGGCGCGGACGAGGTGCTTGCGCATGCCGACATCCGGGTCGTGCTGACCGAGCTGACCGTACAAGGCGCGCGCAACACGCATCGCCTGCTGGCCGAGCTGGGCGAGGGCAGCGCCAATCAGCGTCTGGTCCTGGTGGCCAGCGACGCGCGCCAGACGCAGGCCGCCGCACTGAGCGCGGCACAGTTCGAGGAATTCGTCGGCCGGCGCATCGACCAGCATCTGCCCTACGCCGGCCAGGCGCTGGCCGCCAGCCTCCTGAAAGGCCCGCTGTCGCCGCAAGCCGCGCCCGCCTATGCCCAGGCCGTCGCGCAGCTTGGCGCGCGCATTCTCGGTCTGCCATCGGCCGCGCCCGCCTCCGAGCAGGGCACGCTGCATCGGCTGCGTTCCTGGCTGAACCGCTCGGCCCCGGCCGGCCGCGCGGCACGCGCCTGATTCCCGCAAGACACGACAGACCGACATCATGCTGCCCCGCCGAAAGCCCGCGCCTTCCTCCTTCCCTTCAGCGGCTGCCGCCGCGCAGGCCATTGCCACGCCCGCCGCTGCCGCCCCGGCCGTCCCGTCGCCGGCCGTCGCGCAGCCTGCACCCATGCCCAGCGCGCCCGTTGCACCCGCCCCCCGGGCACCGCAGCCCGCCCCGCGCCCCGCCGCCGCCGCGCCCAACGCCGAAAGCACCGCGCAGCGCCGCGTGATCCGCAACGAGCTCTTCGAGCTGATCGACCCGCTCAAGGCGGCGGCCATGCCGCGCGACCGGCTTCAGGCGCAGATTGACGCGCTGATCCGCCGCATCTGCGACGAGCAGCGCCTGCAGCTGTCCGGCCAGGAAGAGGAACTGATCGCGCGGCAGATGCTGGACGAGATGGTCGGCGTGGGCCCCATCGAACCGCTGCTCGCCGACGACACGGTCAACGACATCCTGGTGAACGGCGCCAACCAGATCTTCGTCGAACGCTTTGGCAAGCTGGAGCTGTCGTCCATCACCTTCATCGACGAAGAGCACGTCTTCAACACCGCGCAGCGCATCGCCGCCCGCGTGGGCCGCCGCATCGACGAAGCCAACCCGATGGTCGACGCCCGCCTGCCCGACGGCAGCCGCGTCAACGTCATCACGCATCCGCTGGCGCTGGACGGCACCACGATCTCGATCCGCAAGTTCATGCGGCGCGACCTGTCGCTGGAATCGCTGGCGACGCGCGGCGCGATGTCGATGGACATGGCCGTGCTGCTGCGCCGCGCAATGGAAGCGCGGCTGAACATCGTCGTGTCGGGCGGCACCGGCGCCGGCAAGACGACGCTGCTCAATGCGCTGTCGCAGAACATCAGCCCGCTCGAACGCATCATCACCATCGAGGACGCCGCCGAACTGCAGCTTCAGCAGGAACACGTTATCCGCCTGGAGACCCGCCCCGAAAGCGCCGAAGGCGGCGGGCGCGTCGACCAGCGCGACCTCATGAAGAACGCGCTGCGCATGCGCCCGGACCGCATCATCCTGGGCGAAGTGCGCGGCGGCGAGTGCTTCGACATGCTCCAAGCCATGAACACCGGCCACGACGGGTCGCTGTGCACCGTCCACGCCAACACGCCGCGCGATGCGCTGATGCGTCTGGAAAACATGGTGATGATGGCAAACATGCAACTGCCGCTGGCCGCGATTCGACGCCAGATCGCCAGCGCCGTCGACCTCATCGTGCAGATCGAACGCATGCGCGATGGCGCCCGGCGCGTCGTATCCATCATGGAAATCTGCGGCATGGAAGAAGAAGTGATCCAGACGCAGGAGCTGCACGTCTTCCGCTCGCGTGCCGGCTCGACGGCAACGCAGGTGCTGGGCGAACACACCGGCAGCGGCCTGCGCCCGAACTTCTACACCGAGAAGTCGCACCTGTTCGACCAGGATCTCGCCTGACGGCGGCAAGGCAGCCCGGACATGCTCGACCTCTTCACCCTGCTCATTTTCCTTCTGGTGTTCATCGGCTTTTTCGCGGTGCGCGCCAACAGCCGGCGCCAGCGCCGCGAAGACGCGATGGCCGCCCGCCTGGCGGCGCTGCGCCTGCAGATGCAGCGCGAGAGCGGCCTGGCGGCCGCCGTGCTGCAATCGCCCGACTCCATCGCGCTGCCGGGCCAGGACGACCTCTTTCCGCGCTGGCCGTGGCTGGGGCAGCGCGTGGCGCGCCTGCGCGACGGGCTGCGCGCGCTGGGCTGGCTGCCCAAGCTGCGTGAGCGCATCCTCATTTCGGCCGCCGTCGCATTGGTTGGCGCGCTGGCGCTGGTGCGCATGACCGGCGCGCCGTTCCTCCTGGCGCTGCTGGCCGCGCCGCTGCTGTGGGCCGCGCTGTGCACGATGCTTTATCAACAGGCCATGGCCAAGCACCTGGCCGCGCTGGCGCGCAGCCTGCCCGAAGCGATCGACGGCATCACCCGCATCTGCCGCTCGGGCGTGCCGCTGCAAAGCGCGTTCGGCATCGCCGCCGATCACCTGCACGGCCCCCTGGCGCCCGAGCTGCGCGAGATCGAGAACTGGCTCAAGCTCGGCGTGCCGCTCAAGCAGGCCATGCAATCGTCGGCCGAGCGCGTGCCGCTGCCGGAGTACCGCTTCTTTGCCGTCATTCTCATCATCAGCCAGGAGTCGGGCGGCCGGCTCGGCGACACGCTGGAACGCCTGTCCGCCACGCTGCGCGCGCGCGCCGAACTGGGCATGAAGGTGCAGGCCAAGACGTCCGAGGCGCGCGCCTCGGCCAAGATCGTCGCCCTGCTGGTGCCGGGCGTGCTGCTCTACATGTACCTGAATTCCCCGGACGACTTCCGCTTCATGTTCAACGACGCGGCGGGCGTCAAGGTGATGATCTACGCCGCCGCCAGCGTTGGGCTGGGCCTGTTCGTCACCCATCTGATGGTCAAGCGGATCCGCTGACCCTGCCCCGCGACTAGCTGCCATGCCCCTCTTTTCCGATCCCCTGGCGCCCCTGCTGCTCCTGGCCTTCATCGCCGGCATCGTGCTGGCCGTCTGGCTGCTGCGCGCCGAGTCGCGCCGCAATCCCCTGCACGAGCGGCTGGGCCGCCGCGGAAGAGGCGCCGGCGAAAGCACGGCCTCGATTGCGCTGGACTCCAGCTCGCCGCTGCCTCCCGTCGCCCAAGGCATCGCCGCCTTCGGCATGAAACTGGCCGGCACCGAGCAGGACCGCCTGGCCACCGAACGCCTGCTGGCGCAGGCCGGCTGGCGGCGCCCCGAGGCCAGCGGCCTCTTCATGGCCGCCAAGTACGGCAGCGGCGTCGTGCTGTGCGCGCTGGCCTTGTGGCTGCTGACCAGCCCGCAAACGCGCTTCGGCCTGACCGGCCTGGCCGTGGGCCTGATCTCGCTGTTCGTCGGCACCACCTTGCCCGAACTGCTGGTCAAGCTGCGCGCCGGCCGGCGTCACGAAGCCCTGGCCCGCAGCATGCCCGACGCGCTGGACCTCATGGTGATCTGCGCCGAGGCCGGCCTGCCGTTTCCGCGCATCCTGAAGGTGGTGTCGCGGGAACTGGCCTTCAGCGCGCCCGCCATGGCCGACGAACTGGCCTTCACCAGCGCCGAACTGCAACTGCTGCCCGACCGCGCCGCCGCGCTGCGCCACCTGGCCGACCGGACGCGCGTGCCGACCATCGAAAGCATGGTGGGGTCGCTGGTGCAGGCCGAACGCTACGGCACGCCGCTCGCGCAGGCGCTGCGCACGATTGCCGAGGAGAGCCGCAGCCGCCTGATCCTTGAACTGGAAGAGAAGGCCGGCAAGCTGCCCGCGCAGCTCAGCGTGCCCCTCATGACCCTCATCCTGCCGCCGGTGGTCGCCATCGTCGCCACGCCCGCGCTTATGCGCGTTATCCGGACCCTGATGCAATGACCGCAACCCTTCCGATGTTCCCGCTGCCCACCCTGCGCCTGACCCGCGCCGCCGGCGTCGTGCTGATGGCCGCGATGCTGAGCGCGTGCAGCACATTCAGCAAGTCCGATTCCGCCACCGCGCCCAGCAGCCGCAACCTGTTGACCCAGTCCAGCGGCAACACGGCCTCGCCGCGCCCGCTCGCCAGCAACGGCGACGCGGCGGCCGAAGGCCTGAAGCTTGCGCGTCTGCTGCGTGACCAGGGCCGCTACGAAGGCGCGGCCGGCGTCTACGCCCAGCTTGAACAGCGCGGCAGCCTGAAGCCGCTGGAGCTGCTGGAATACGCCAGCGTGGCCGCGCCCACCCAATCGCCGCGCGACAACCTGGCCCTGTTCGGCCGCGCCCGCCGCGCCCTGAACGAAGCGGGTACGACGCTCACGCCCGCCGCGACAGTCACGCTGTGCAACGGCCTGGGCCGCGCCCGCATGGCGATGGGCCAGCGCGACGCCGCCCTTCAGGACTTCGATTGCACACTCGCGGCCGACGCCAACAACGTCGCCGCATTGAACGCCAAGGGCGTGCTGCTGGACGCCAGCGGCGACCACGCGCAGGCCCGCAAGCTGCTGGCGCAGGCGTGGGAACTGGATCCCTCGGACTTCCGTGTCCTGAACAACCTGGCGCTGTCGCACCTGGCCAGCGGCGATGCGCAGGAAGCCATCCGCCTGTTGTCGCAGGCCGACGCGGTCCAGCTGCCGACACTCAAGCTGAACCTGGCCTTCGCGCAGGTGCTGCAGGGCGACGACGCCGCGGCGCGCAAGACGCTCGAAGGCATCATGGCGCCCGCGCTCGTGCCGCAGGCGCTGGCCGACTTCGCGCAGCGCCGCCAGCGCATCCGCGACGGCGCCGCCGTGGGCAGCGAACTGATGGCCGCCAGCCGCCACGTGCTGCTGCTGCGCGAAACGGAGGCAAACGGCAATGGCTGATCACGCCTGCGGCGCGCGCCGGTTCCTGCGCAGCCAACGCGGCTCGCTGTCCGTCGAAGCCGCGTACGTCCTGCCCGTCGTCATCGCCGCGGCGATGATGTTCATGGAGCTGGCCAACATCGGACTGACCATCAACATGGGCGCCAGCGCGCTGGAACGCGCCGTGCAGCAGTTCCGCCAGGACGGCGCGGCGGGCATGCAGGACGGCGGCGCCATCGAGTCGCTGGTGCGCTCGCGCATGGTGGCGGCCTCGCACAACTACCTGGACGACGAGAACATCGCCACCGTCGAAGTCGAGCGCTTTGCTTCGCTGGACGCGATGGGCGGCGGCGGTGGCGAGGACGAGACCCAGGCGGCGGCCTTGACCAACGTGCCCGCGTGGCGCATCGAGGTCGACGTGCGCAAGGACTTCATCACGCCTCTGCCGCGTCTCCTGGGCGTGGACAGCGGCGCCTTCCGCTATCGCTATCAGCAGGTGCTGGCCTACCTGCCGCAACGCAACCAGGAATCCCAGCCGTGACCGTCGCCCCGCGTCCACCCCGCGACGCCGCGACGCCGCGCCGGCGCCAGCGCGGCGCGCTGGCCGTGGAAGCGGCGCTTGCGCTGCCCATCCTGCTGGGCGTCGGCATGATCGGCGCCGACATGCAGCGCATCCACAGCGAACGCATCCGCGTGGAGAACGCCGCGGGCGCCATGGCGCTGAACATCGCGGCGCAACCTTCCCTGACCGCCGCCGGCGTCGACATGCTGGCGCAGCTTGCCATGCAGGGCCACGAAGAGATGCAGCAGCTCATCATCCTGAACGTGCTCGAGTCCGGCCGCATCGCCTGGGCGCTGCAGCGCGGCGGCGCAGGCGACCTGTGCGACGCGCCGGCCTCCGGCGGTCAATACACCGGCGTCCTGCCGCAAGACCGCCCCGACACTGGCGAAAGCAACGTGGACAACAGCACCCTGTCGATGATCGTGGTGAAGGCCTGCCGCGACACCGCCGACATCTCCATCTGGGCCGGCATGCCGCTGCCCGACCTGCTGCAAACGGCCGCCGTGTTCCGCGCCACCTCCCGAACCATCACGCTGGATGAAACGCTGCGCGCGGAAAGCGTCGCTTCCGGCCTGGCCTACGCCCAACCATGAAGCAACGTCCCGACCGCGTCCTCTCGCTGGCCCGCCAACGCGGCGCGTCCGCCGTATTCCTGCTGCTGTTGATCGGCGCCGTCGCCGCCCTGGCCGCCTATGCCTCGGACGGCACGCGCATGACCGCCGACGCCGCACAGCTCAAGCGCGCCACCGACGCAGCGGCGCTCGCGTCCGCCGCGGCCTACGCCAAGTCCCGCGACGCCGACATCCAGGACATCGCCGAACGCTACGTGGCGGTGAACCTGGGCATGGATCGCGCACAACTGGGCCGCGCGTTGTCCGTCCGGGCCGAGACCATCACGAAGAACGACATGCCCGGCACCCGCGTCACGGCGACGTTCGAAGCCTCGAGCATCCTCTCGCAGACGCCAGACCAGGCCGTCACCGTCGCGTCGGCCGCCGTCTCGCGCCAGCGCTCGCTGGAAGTGGCGCTCGCGCTGCCCAACTCGCTGGGAGAAGACGCCAACAATCTGGCCGCGCTGCGCCGGCTGGGCAAGTCGTTCGCCTCGCGCCTGCTGGAAGACGCCGACAGCGCCTGGCTCGCGTTGGTGCCCTACAGCCAGGCGGTCAGCGTCTACGATCCGGCGCAGTCCAACCGCATCCGCCTGTGGAGCAAGCCGGGCGCGCTCAACCCCGTCGAACTCACCTCGCTGTTCCGCTCCGGTTACGCGGGCCTGGCCGATCGCCGCATTCCCGACCGGCGCGCCAACCTGCTGTGCATGTACCGCGGCCTGAACCGCGGCGACAACTATTTCTGGACCGAACCGCCCGCCGGGCAGTTCGGCGTGTACTACCGCCACGACCTGCCCGAGAACGGCAGCCCCGGCGCCCCGCCCATCCGCTGGATCGGCCCCAATCCGTTCTTCGGCCAGGCCAACGGCGTGAACGACACGCGCTGGATGGTCGCCGACCGCGGCTGCCCCCACGCGGCGCTGCTGCCACTGACCAACGACCTGGGCAAGATCGGCGAACGGCTCGACGAAATGAGCACGCGCTTCAACACCAACCATGCCATCGCCATGGGCTGGGCCGCCATGGCGCTGGCGCCGGCCTTTCGGGGCGGGTCCGGCTGGGGCCTGGAGGACGATCTGCCCCGCGACTTCGACGACGGCACGGGCGATCGCGTCAAGGCCATCGTGTTCCTGGCCAACTCCACGGGCCAGCGCTGGTTCGACACCGATTCCTACAACGCCTACGTCGGCCAGAAGATCGATGGCGACTCGGACAACGGCGGCGGCGACGACAACGTCGTGACCGAACGCTTCGCCCGCCTGTGCAGCAGCTTTCGCGCCCGCGACCTGAAGTTCTACCTGATCGTCACGGGCAATGACGAAGAGACGGACGAAGACGGCCAGATCCGCAGCGCGTCAGACTTCCGGCGCATCGCGGGCCCCGGGCTGGCCGTCTGCGCGGAAAAGGGATCGGACCAGATCTACCTGTCCGGCAAGGACTTCGTGGTCTCCGAAGGCCGCATCCAGAGCCGGCTCGACGACATCGTCGACGAACTGCGCCAGCTCGCGGCGCTGACCACGCTCGTCGAATAAGCCAAACCCCGCATCACCACATTTGTTCCAGGACTTCCATGACTTCCCGCCGAATCCCCACGCTCCGCCGCCAGGCATTGGCCCTGGAACCCCGCTTCCTGCTTGATGCCGCCGCCGTGACGACGGCGGTGGACGTGGCCGCGCAGGCCGTGCCGCCGACCGAGACGGCGCCCGGCGTGGACGCGACGCCGACCGAAGCGACCGTTGTCGTCACCGACAGCAGCGACACCTTTGCGCCGGTCGATCTGTTCAGCGGCGTCGACGTGCACGCGCAGACGAGCGGCACGGACGAATTGACGCAACTGGTCGTCACGGTGGACCGCAGCGGCGCGAACCAGGCGCTGGTGATCGACGGCAAGACCATTGCGCTCGAAGGCGGCAGCGGCACGACGCGCGCCGATGACGACGGCTACGTCTATACCGTCGCCGTGAACGGCAACACCACCACCATCACCCTGCAACTGGATGCGTTCAATCCGGCGCCTGCCAGCGTCGCGGCATTGATCGACAGCATGTCGTACCAGATCCTGGACAAGTCGGTGGACGGCGGCAAGGTGTCGGTCTCGCTCAAGAGCCTATCCGACGCGGGCGGCCAGACGACCGACCTGTCCGCCATCACGGCGACGATCGACATCGACAGCCGCATCAACGTGGCGCCCGAGGTGAAAGGCGACCTGCTGCAGGAAGCGGATCACTTTGGCGCCGGCAGCCTGGCCGGCGCCACCGAGGTCGCCTATTCGGCCGACGGCAGGTTCGTCTACGCGGCGGGCAGCAACAACACGCTGTCCATCTTCGCCGTAGACGCGGCCTCGGGCCTGCTCAGCAAGACGCAGGACCTGACGTTGGCCGACCTGGGCACGGTCAATCATCTGGTGGTCAGCGGCGACGGCAAGTCGGTCTACACGATCTCCAGCAACGGCAACCTGATCCAGTTCAGTGTCGATGCGACCGGCACGTTGAGCCATGCGGCCACGCGATCGGTGGGCGGCGGGTCCACCGGCGGATTGGCGATCTCGGAAGACGGCACGCAGCTCTACGTGGACGCGTCGAACAACTTTGGCCGCGAGGCGCACGTCTACAGCCGCGACACCGAAACCGGCGCGCTCACGCAGATCCAGCGTCTGGACGCCGTGCGCAACGCCAGTCTTGCCACGGCCGGCGGCTACGTCACCGTCATTCACAGCGGCGCGGGTATCAACGCCAATCACACGCTCAAGATCTATCAACGTGACGCGGATGGCGTGCTGAATCTTGTCGACAGCCTCCTGCTGGACAAGACCGGCCAGGACGCCGTCGACTACGCAATCAGCATGTCCGCCGACGGCAAGCTGCTGTTCGTGGGCGAACCGGGCGCCAGCAACATCTCGGTCTTCCGGCTTGGCGCCGACAATCTGCTGACGCGCGCGGGCACGGTCGCCAGCGACAACATCGGCAGCCTGACGCTGAACGCGGACGGCACGCTGCTGTATGCCGCCACCACCGCCGGCACCGTCAGTGTCTACGCCGTGTCCGGCGACGGCGGCTTGACGCTGCTGGGCAGCGCCGCAGGCAAGACCAATGGCGCAGACATCTCGCTGTCCAAGGACGGCATGTCGCTGGTGGTGGCGGGCAACGGCCTGACCCGCTACACGACACTGCAATCGCTGACGCTGGGCCAGGACACCGTTCTCGGCGACCGCGTCAGCCTGTCCGACCGCAATTACGATCTGCTGGACGGCGGCGCCGGCAACTACAACGGCGCCAGCGTGTCCATCAAGGCGTCCCTGCCGGGCGGCGCGTTCGGGTTTGAGGGCGGCAACGGGCTGTCGATGACCAACGGCGTCATCTTGCGCGGCGGCGTCCAGATCGCCACGTACACCGTCGATGGCGACACCCTGACGCTGCGCTTCACCGGCGACGCCACGACCGCCGTGGCGAACCAGGTGCTGCAACAGGTGAGCTACGGCAATTCGGCCGTCGCGGCCGGCACGTTCATCACGCTGACCGTGCAGGCCAACGACGGCGCGTTGAACAGCGAAGCCCTCTCCATCAGCTTCCGCGGCAATACGGGACCGCAGATCGATGCCGGGGTTGCCAACGGCTACACGCCGGAGACCGTCACCACGGAGAAGGACTACCAGCTCGTCCTGCCGGAGAACCTCTTCAACGACGCGGACGGCGACCGGTTGACCTGGCGCGTTAGCGGGTTGCCCGCCGGCATCAGCTTCGACCCCGAGACCCGCACCCTGTCCGGCACCGCACTTGTCGCCGGCGCTTATCCCATCCGCATCACCGTCACCGATGCGTACGGCGCCAGCGTGACGCTCGATCTGAACCTGGATGTCGTTCAGACCCCCAATCGCGAGCCCGTCGTCAGCAGCAGCGCACCGGCGTCGTTCGGGCAGGTCACCGCGGGAGAGGGCGGCTTTACCGCCACTCTGCGCGCGGACATGTTCACCGATCCGGACAGCCGTTACGGCGACACCCTCACCTGGAGCATCGTCGAAGCGCTGCCGGCAGGCCTCGTGTTCAACGCGGCCACGCGCACGCTGAGCGGCACGCCCACCACGCAGGGCGATTACGTCCTGACCGTACGCGTGACGGACAAGGCAGGCCTGACCGCGGACCACAAGATGACGCTGCGCGTCGTCTCGGCCGCCGAAGCCGCCAACAGCGCGCCCGCGTTCGACATCGACGGCAGCGATCTGAGCTACACCTCGGATGGCCGGATCAACGGCTACGACCAGTACGTCTACAGCGTTCAGGTGTCGGACGACGGCTACACCGTCATCGTGCTGGGCAACGGGACGAACAACCATCAGGTTTCCCCCGCGGGCAACAGCACGCTCAGCGTCTTCACGCGCAATCCGAACACCGGTGAACTGACGCTGGTGCAGCGCTTTGTGCAGGGCGCCGTGAACGACGGCAACGATGCCAACGGCATCGAGATCCAGGGCCTGCTCAGCGCGGCGTCGGCCGTGTACTCGGCCGACGGCAAACACGTGTACCTCGTCGGCCAGAAGGCCGAGGGCGGCAACTATTTCCTGACCGGCTTCAACGTCAACGCTGACGGCACGCTCACGGCCAGCGGCCACAGCGCCGAGCTTGGCAGCACGCAGGTCAAGCAGCTTGTCGCGTCACAGGACGGCCACCTGTACGGCATCGCCGGCAACACCCTGTACGCCTACGGCATCGGCGCCAACGGCGAACTGACGGCCTCCGGCACGTACGAGAACCAACCCTTCAACACCGCGTCTGCCATCGAGGCCGACGCGCAGGGCCGCGTGTTCGTCGCTGGCGCCAATACCCTGACCATCTACGCCGCCAATCCCGACGGCAGCCTCACGCAACTCGTGACGCATACGGGTGACGTCGGCAACTTCGCGCGCAGCATCGCGGTGTCGGGGGACACCATCTACGTGTCGGCGGGAAGCAATGGCATCCTGACGCTGCGCTTCGACCCGATCGCGAAGACGGTCACGAAGGTTTCGTCCGTGGGCGCCCAGATGTGGGGTCTTGAACTGTCGGCGGACGGCAAGACCCTCTATGCCGGCGGCCTGACCGGCGCCCTGAACGTTTACCGCATCGGCGCTGACGGCGCGCCCACCCTGGTCAAGACCATCGCCCATGAGGGCGCCTCGGGCAACTATCGCGCCTTCCGCTTTGGCATTTCCCCGGACGGATCGTCGATGTATGTCGGCGGCTTCTACAACGCCGCCGGGCTGGGGCACATCGACATAGAGAAGGCGCTCACGGGCGCCTATGCGGAAGGCCAGACGGTCAAACCGGCGGCCGGGCTGACGTTCGGGGACGCGGACTACGACGCGCTGGCCTCGGGCGCGGGCGACTACAACGGCGCCACCATCACAATCGGGCGCGAAGGCGCTGCGAACACCAACGACCACTTCGGCTTTGACGGCGCGAACGGGCTCACGCTGGCCGGCACCGAGATCCGCTTGAACGGCGCCAAGATCGCCGACTTCACCAGCGCCGGAGGCATCCTCACCATCGCCTTCACCGGCCAGGTCAGCACCGCCACCGCCAACGCCGTGCTGCAGCAGGTGACCTACACGCACGACAGCAAGGACCCCGGCGCTACCATCCGCCTGAAGGTGCAGGTGCGCGACCAGTACGCGAGCGGTGTCGACAGCGTCGCGCTGGCGCTGACGGTCGCGCAGGTAAACGACGCGCCGGTTGTTGTCTCTACGCCGGCCGACGTCAAATACAGCCCCGGTGAATCCGCCGTCGGCCTGTTCGACGGCACCACGATCTCGACCGTCGAGAATGGCCAAACGATCGCCGGCCTGACCCTCACCGTATCGCCCGTGGCCAACGGCGCCAGCGAAACGCTGACCGTGGACGGCGCCGCCATCGCGCTGGTCGCGGGCAACGGGACGACCACCTCCGGCCACGCCTACACCGTCACCATAGACAACGGCGTGGCCACCATCACGATCACGCCGGCCGCCGGCATGACGGGCGATCAGGCGGCGGCGCTGGTGGACGGCATTGCCTATGCGAACCATGCCGCCGCCCCGACGACGGGCGAGCGCAGCATTGCGCTGACCGCCGTGCGCGACAGCGGCGGCACCGACAACGGCGGCAAGGACACCGCCGAACCGGACGTCGTCGCCAAAGTGAACGTGCAGTTCGAAGCACCGGTGCTGACCACGCCCATCGATTCGGTAGGCTTGAATGAACTGATCAGCCAGCTTGCCGACGGCGCGCCGTCCACTGCGCTGGAAGGCGTGCTCGATGTTTTCGAGGTGGACGGCAAGTTCTACCTGCTGCGCACCACCACCGAGTGGAACATGGACGCGCAGGCCGACCTGGAGGTCAACACGCTGTACGTGCTTGAGCGCGGCGCGGACGGCACTCTGCGCATCGCGCAGGCCATCGGCAACGGTGAAGTCGGCGCGCTGGCAGGCGCCGCGGATCTGCGCGTGTCGGCCGACAGCAAATCGCTTTACGTCGTCGCCAACCAGGGTGTCGTACTCTTCAGCCGCGATGCGGCGACGGGAATGCTTACCGCGCAGGGCACCTTTGGTGCCGACATCGTCACGGAATACGGCATGATCCGCGACGTGCTCGCCACTGGCGGCCTCGTCTACGCGACGGCGGGCGACAACCTGCTGGTCTTCCAGCAGGACGGCGCCGCGCTCGCGCTGATCCATACCTATACCGACGCGGGCGACACCGGCCTGCAACTGGACGGCGCCAATGCGTTGACGCTGTCGGCCGACGGCCGCTTCCTTTTCGTGGGCACGTCCGGCGGCAGCACGCTGGCGAGCGTCTTCTCGCTGGACCCCAGCGGCGTCCCGGCGTTCGTCATGGCCGCTCAGGGCAAGGACCCCGCCGCGGCGGACCAGTTCTACTTCACGCAGACGCTGACGGTTTCGCCGGATGGCAAAACGCTTTACGTGGTCGACTTCGACGACAACCAGCATCGCCTGCATACGCTTGCTGTGGACGCAGATGGCCGGCTCACGGCGCTGGCCACGACGCTGCCGGCCGGAGACGTCAAGCAGATCGTCGTGTCGCCAGACGGCTCCGCCGTGTTCGTGATCGCCAGCGACCGGATCGGCGTGTACAGCCGCGGCGCGGACGGTGTGCCCGTGCGCGTCGGCGAGATCTCGGGCTATGGCGACCCGTTTGGCGACGGCGTGAGCTTCGGCGAGATCCGCAGCGCAACGATTAGCGAAGACGGCACGAAGCTCTATCTGACGGGCCAATTCTCGTTCGACGACGGCGTGCTGGTGCTGGACCTGAAGCCCGCCGCCGCGCACTACACGGAAGGGACAGCGCCTGTGGCCATCCTGCCGTCGGCCACGCTGTCCGATCCGCAGCTCGATGCACTGAACAACGGACAGGGCGATTACAAGGGCGCCAGCATCTCGGTTGAACGCGCCGACGGCGCGCACGCCGACGACCGCTTCGGCTTTATCGACGGCGACAACCTGCGCCTTGACACCGCCAGTGGCCAGATTCTGTTGAACGACGTCGCCATCGCGACCTTCTCGCAGACCAACGGCGTGCTGACGCTGACGTTCACGGGCGCCATCAGTAAGGCCGATGCGCAGAACGTGCTGCGCCGCATCGCCTACAGCAATGCCAGCAACGATCCCACCCGTGACGGCGCGACCATCGTGCTGCGCACCACGCTGCACGATGGCGACGGCCATCAGGATGAACTCCAGACCGAGATCGAGCTGGAAGGCGTCAACAATGCGCCGATCATCGACACCACGCCGCGCAACCCCACGTTCCCGGCCGAAGGCGAACCGGTCAAGCTCTTCGAGGGCACTACGGTCGACACCGTGGAATCCGGCCAGAACGTGGCCCGCGTCATCGTCACCATCAGCCCCGCCAACGCACAGGACATCCTGGGCGTGGACGGCAGCAAGATCCGTCTGGACAAGGACTCCAACGGCCCGCAGACCACGGCCTCCGGCCTGCAGTACATGGTGACCATCGCCGACGGCGTCACCACCGTGACCCTTTACCTGAACTCGTCGGGCGAACGCGCCGCGCAGGTCATCGACAGCCTCGCCTACTCCAACGCCGCCAGCCCGCTGAGCGGCACGCGCACGATCAGCCTGACCGTTCAAGAGTGGTCCAGCGACAATGGCTCGACGGATGCGGACGAGGCGGCGACCGTCACGCTGACCGGCCCGGCTGCCCCCAACACGCCGCCCGCGGTGACCGGCGGCAACGACGTGTCCTACACCGAGCGCGCCGATCCCATCCTGATCGCGCCCGATGGCGTGGTCGCCGATGCGCAGATGGACGCCTTCAACGGCGGCGCGGGCAACTACGACGGCGCTGTCTTGACGATCACGCTGGGCGCGGGCAAGAGCGCCACAGACGCACTGGGCTTTGAGCCCGGCAACGGCCTGACGCTGGAAAACGGCGTCCTGAAAAAGGACGGCGTGGCGATCGGCGCGGTGTCGCAGGCCGACGGCGTGCTGACGATCCGCTTCAGCGACGAGGCCGGTTCCATTCCCACCAAGGCTGACGTGCAGAACACGCTGCGCCAGATCACCTACGCTAACAGCAGCCACGCGCCCGTAGACAGCGTGGCCATCAGCGTGACGCTGACCGACCAGCGCGGCCTCGCGTCGACGGCAATGGACTTCTCCATCAACATCACGGCCATCAACGATGCGCCGGTCGTCGATGCCGATCCGGTGCTGTCGCTGGGCGACCTGACGCACGTGCAGGATCTGACGACGATTCCCGGCCTGGAAAAGCCCACCGCCAGCGTCGTGTCCGCCGATGGCGCGCGCGTCTACGTGGCCGACGGCAAGGGCGCCATCGCGGTGTTCAGCCGCGACGGCGACACCGGCTCGCTGACTTACGTGCGCACGTTCGCCGGCGTCGGCAATCTTGCGGGCATCAAGGAGTTGGTGAGCTCGGCCGACGGCAAGAGCCTGTACGCCCTGCGCGCGGACGGCAACGCCATTGGCGTGTTCGGCGTGAGCGCCGACGGCACGCTGACCCACCAGGCCACCATCACCAGCAATTACGAGCTGGATGGCGGCAGCCTGAACGACATGAAGGGCATTGCGTTGTCCGAAGACGGCAAAAACCTGTATCTGATCAACAGCTACGGGATCGCCTACTTCAACCGCGACGCGCAGAGCGGCGCGCTCACATATATCGGCGCCATCAGCGGCGATATGAACGCGGAGCCGTTCCTGTGGCAGCCCACCGACATCGCGGTGCGCGGCGACCTGCTCTTCGTGGTGACCAACACCAGCTCGAGTTCGACGCTTATCGTCTATCGCCGCGACGGCAGCGGCGCCTTGTCGGTCCTGACGCACATCCAGGGCGGCGGCACGGACGCGGCCGGCCAGACCGTCTCGTTCTCCAACCTGCAGCACATCGCCGTCAGCGCCGACGGCAGCACGATCTTCGTGTCCAACAGCCGCACGTCCTCGTTCAACGGCTGGACCGGCGGGTATGAAGTGCACGAGAACCCCCAGGCCATCGATGCCTTCCGCCTGAACGCGGCGACCGGCGCGCTGACGCATCTGGGCACGCTCACCGGCAGCCAGACGGTGGAGAGCATCGCACTGTCCGCGGATGGCAAGGCGCTGTTCGTGACCCTGGCCGACGGCACGCTCAACTACTACGCCACGGCAACGCTCAATCTGATCAGCTCGCAGAGCGGGCTGGCCGGGGCCGGTCAGATTGCGGTGTCGGCCGATGGCGGCGTGATCGTGGTGGGCAACGAACTGGACGTCCTGAACGCCCCGCCGGCCCCGCAGCCCGTCTACATCATCGACGGCGACGGCGTGCCGGTCGCGCCGACGCTTGCGCTCTCGGACGCCGAACTGGATGCGGCGAACAACTATCAAGGCGCCAGCGTCACCTTCAGCGGACAAGCCGGCGACCGCTTCGGCTTCCTGGCCGGCGACGGCTACACGCTCGCCGGGGACGTCATCTCGTTCAACGGCCAGACCATCGCCACGCTGACGCAGACTGGCGACAACGCGACGCTGCGTTTCACCGGGCCCGTCGACCGCGCGCAGGCCAATGCGCTGCTGCACCGTGTGACCTACGCCAGCACCGACGACACGCCTGGCACGCGCAGCGTCACCATCACGCTCAACGACGGCGACATCGCCAGCGCGGGCTATGACGTGGACGTGACCGTCCGCCTGCCCAATCAGGCGCCGGTCGCGGGCGCCGACCCGTACACGCCCGAGACCGCGCTGGCCGGACGCGATTACACAGTGACCCTGCCGGAAACGCTTTTCAGTGATCCGGAAGGCGGCAAGCTGACGTGGAGCGTCAGCGGCCTGCCTGCGGGGCTGACCTTCGATCCGGCCACCCGCACGATCTCCGGCGTGCTTGCCGCGACGGGGCAATACACGGTCGTCGTCACCGTGACGGATCCGGAAGGCGCATTCGTGTCGCGTGACGTGATCTTCGAAGCCGTCGAGCCGCCGAACACCGCGCCCGTCGACAGCGGGATCGCACTGACACCGGGTGTCGTCCAGGTGGGCGAGCCCTACGCATACACGTTCCCCGCCGGGCTCTTCACCGACGCCGACGGCGATGCGCTCACGTGGCGGATTGACGGCCTGCCGGAAGGACTGACCTTCGATCCGGCGACCCTGACCATCCGAGGGACTGCGACAGCCGAAGGCAGCGTTGCCGTGGTCGTGAGCGCCACCGACACGTCGGGCGCCAGCGTCTCGCGCATCATCACGCTGACGGTCGCCACCGCGCAGACCGAGCCGAACCCGGGGACGAATCCTGGCACGGATCCTGGGTCCAATCCCGGCACGGATCCGGGCACGCAGCCCGACCCCAACGCCAACCCGAATCCCGGCAACCCCGCCGACGTGCCGCCGCCGGATCTGAGCACGTGGCAGCGCGACCCGGTGTTTGCCTCCGACACGACTGCCGACGACACGCGGGACGACGCGTTCCGCTCGCTGCGCCAGGCGCTCGGCGGTATTCCCGCACCATCGGTCGATGCGTTCAGCGTTCCCATCCGCGACGGCCTGTCGACGCCGCCGCAATGGACATCGACGGCGCTGCTCGACGAACTGCTGGCAGATTCGCTGGAACGCCGTGACGCCGACGCGGCACGCCCGTTCACGCTGGATGCGGACGGCGGCGTCCGTTCGCCGCTCGTGGTCCTGGCCAGCCCCGACGCACCCGGGCTCTCGTTCTCCAGCGCCGCGATTACGGGCCTCTGGCGCGCCGACGTGGCGGGCAACCGGCAGACCTACGCCTTGCCGCGCGGCCTGATCCGCAGCAGCGGTCCCATCGCCTCGCTGGCGTTGCGCATGGCAGACGGCTCCGATCTGCCGCCGGGCGTGCGGCTCGATGCGGCGCGCGGCCTCATCGTGGCGCCGGGACTTGCCGACGCCCAGACGCTATCGCTGCAACTCGTGGTGCGCGCGGCCAGCGGTGAATCCCGCGCCATTCCGGTCACCATCTCCGCCGAGCGCGTGGGCGCGTGGCACGGCGCCGATGCCGTTGCCACACGTGACGACACCCTCGCCGCCGACAAGCCCGCGCTGACCCAGCAGCTTCGCCACAGCGCCGCGCACGACGTGTTGGATGCGGCGCGGCAGTTTCTCGCTTCCCTGGACGACGGCGCCGCGGGCGGCGCCTCCGACACGGCCGCCGGCGCCCGGCAGGCCATCACCATCAATGCAGCAAGCTGATTCCAGACATGACTCCTACCTTTGATTCCGCCACGCCCATGACACATCGCGCCCGCCGCTTCGCCCTGACCGTGCTCGCCACGGCCGTTCTCGCCGGTTGCGCCGTCACGCCGCCCGAGAAGCTGAGCACGCAGGACCTGCTGCAACTCGACCAGGCCGACCGCGGCGCCATGTTCGCGCAGCAGGAACCGGTGACGGGCCCGATCACGCTGGACGAGGCCATCGCCCGCGCCGTCAAATACAACCTGCAGCAGCGCCTGGCCCTGATGGAGCGTGCGCTGGAAGACGACCTGACCGACGTGCAAAAGCAGGGCATGCTGCCCAAGCTGACCGCCCGCGCCGGCATGCGCGCCCGCAACAATGATTACGGTTCGTCCAGCGAGTCGCTGGCCACCGGCACGCAATCGCTGGTGCCGTCCACCAGCCAGGAACGCGACACGCACACGACCGACCTGCAACTGACGTGGAACGTGCTGGACTTCGGCCTGAGCTACTTCGGCGCCAAGGCGCAAGGCAACAAAGCGCTGGCGGCCGAAGAGCGCCGCCGCCGCGTCGTGGCCGACATCATCCGGCAGACGCGCACGGCGTACTGGAACGCCGTGACCGCGGAACGCCTGAAGGACCGCGTGTCCTCGACGCTAGCCGAAGCGCGCCAGACGCTGGAATACGCGCGCCAGACCGAGCAGAAGCGTCTGGTCGCGCCCATCCTGGCGCTGCGCTACCAGCGCGATCTGCTGAACATGGTGCGCCAGACCGAGGCGCTGGACAACGAACTGGCGCAGGCCAAGGCGCGCCTCGCCACGCTGATGAACCTGCCGCCCAGCGCGGACTTCCAGCTGGCCACGCCGGACGCCGCCACCATGGCGCCGCCCGTGCTCGCCTACGAACTGCAGGACCTCGAAGCCCTGGCAATGGTCCGCCGCCCGGAGCTGCGCGAAGAAAGCTACCTCGCGCGCAACGCCGTGCTGGAAACGCGCATGTCGCTGCTGCGCCTCTTGCCCAACGCGTCGCTCTTTGGCGGCCTGAACTACGACAGCAACAAGTACCTGGTCAACAACAGCTGGGCGGACGCCGGCATGCAGGTGAGCTGGAACCTGCTCAGCGTGCTGTCGTGGTCGTCGATCACCCGCGCCGGCGAGTCGCGTGAACAGGTGGCCGAACTGCGCCGCCAGGCCTTGCGCATGACCGTGCTGAGCCAGGTCCATATCGCCTGGCTGGAACGCCAACGCGCGGAAACCGCCTTCCGCCGCGCCAATGAACTGAGCCGTTTGCAGGACGCGATTCAGGTGCAGACCGAGAACGCCGCGCGCAGCAGCGCCGAGACGCATCTGGAAGTGGTGCGCGCAAAGGTCGAGACCCTGCTCGCCACGCGTGCCCGCGACCTGAGCTATGCCGAACTCGTCAACGCGCAGAACACGATCTACCAGGCCGCCGGGATCGATCCCCTGCCCGAACGCATCTCCGATGAAAGCCTGGCCAGCCTGGCGCGCGACATCGCCGAAACCAACCAGCAGATCGAACGCGGCCACGTCGACATTCCGCGCCTGGCCGTGGCGCCGCAGGCCATCGACACGAACGGACAGGCCATCGCGACACCCGTGATCGACCCCGTTGCGTCCGTGACCGAACCCGCCGCGCCGCCCGCACTGCGCACCGTCTCCGGCAATCTGTGGAGCAGCGTCGGTTCCGTCGCCAGCGCCGGCAGCGCGGACAACCCATCGGTGAAAGCACGCTGACATGCCGATTTTGCAAGCCTCCGTATTGCGGCACGGCGCGCGCCTGCTGCTGGCAGCGGGCGTTGCCGCGTCCGCGGCCGTCCATGCCCAGACGCCGCCGCTCGTCCCCATGACCGCCCCGGCCGCCGCCGACACGGCCCGCGCCCAACTCGTGGCCGCGCGGCGCGCGGTGATTTCCAGCAGCCTGTCCGGCAAGATCGAAACCCTGCCGTTTCGGGAAGGCGACCGCTTCAAGAAGGGCGACGTGCTTGTCGCCTATGACTGCGCCCTGAACCGCGCCCGGCTGGAACGCGCCGTACTGGCCGAATCGGCCGCGCGCAAGAAGCAGGCGGTGGCCGAGCAGCTGGAGGCGCTGCGCTCCATCAGCCGATCCGACGTCGAACAGGCGCGCGCGGCGGTCGCCGTCGCCCGTGCCGAAAGCAATGCCGAAAGGGTACTCGTGGATCGCTGCGTCATTGCCGCCCCGTTCGCGGGCCGGGTCGGCGAAACCTATGCGCGCGCATCGGAAAGCGTGGCCGAAGGCGAGAAGCTCGTCAGCATCTACGACGACTCCGCCTTCGAACTGGAAGCGATCGTGCCTTCGCGCTGGCTGGCGTGGCTCAAGCCCGGTTCGCCGCTGCGCGTCACCGTCGACGAGACGGGGCGCACGTACGAGGCCTCGGTCTCGCACATCGCGGGCGCCGTGGACCCGGTCAGCCAGTCGGTCAAGATCATTGGCCGCCTCGCCGACGCGCAGAACACGGCCGCCGAACTGCTGCCCGGCATGAGCGGCAGCGTGCGCGTGGATGTTCCCGCCTCGGGAACGCCGTGAAAGACAACGCATCGCGAGAAGACCTGCTGGCCGCGCTGCTTCAGCTGGAAAAGCGCGCGCGGGCCTGCGTGGACACGCAGGCGCTGGCATTCCTGATGGTCAACGACACGCACGCGCTGGCGGCGTATCGTCAGGCGGCGCTGTGGCTGCCGGGCGCCGGTGGCGACGGCGTCATCTCCGCACTGTCAGGCCTGGCGGTGCCGGACCCGAACGCCCCCTTTACCGTATGGCTGGCCAGCCTGCTGGCAAGCCGCGCGCGCGAGGGCGCAAGCGGCCCCTTTGCCGCGACGCCCGACGAGCACGCGATGTGGGCGGAGCATCTGCCGCGCCACGGCCTGCTGCTGCGCCTGCCTATGGGCGACGCGACGGCAAGCGATGGTCTGCTTGCCCTGTGGCGCGATACGCCGTGGACGGGCGCGGAGATTGCCGTGCTGGGTCTGCTGGCGGACGCCTACGCGCACGCCTGGCGCGCGTTGGCGCCCACGCAGCGCACGGGCCGCGCGGCCGGCTGGTGGGGCCGCCTGCGCCATGGCGAACGCCGCACGCGCTGGTGGCTGGCGCTGGGCGCGGCCGTCATCGCGCTGATGTTCGTGCCGGTTCGCCAATCCGTGCTTGCGCCGGCCGAGGTCGTCGCGCGCGCGCCCATGGCCGTGCGCGCGCCACTGCAGGGCGTCGTCGACCAGATCGCCGTCACGCCCAACCAGACCGTCGAGAAAGGACAACTGCTGGCCGCGCTGGATGTGCGCGACCTGGAAGGTCGGCTGGAAAGCGCACGCCAGGCGCTGGCCGTGGCCGACGCCGAGCTGCGGCAGAACCAGCAGCAGGCGCTGGTCGATGACCGCAGCAAGGCCACGTTGGCGCTGGCGCAAGGCAAGCGCGCGCAGGCCGCGAGCGATGTGGACTTCTATGCCAAGGCGGTGGCGCGCACGCAGCTACGCGCCGAGCGCGACGGCATCGTGCTGTTCGACGACCCCGCCGACTGGATCGGCAAGCCCGTGGCACTGGGCGAACGCATCATGATGGTGGCCGACCCGGCGGACGTCGAGCTGGAAATCCACTTGCCCGTGGGCGACGCGATTGCGCTGCCGGCCGAAGCGCCGATCCGGCTCTTCCTGAACACCGCCCCCGCCGATCCCTTGCCCGCCACGCTGCTGCGGGTGGGATACCGCGCCGCGCCCACTGCCGAAGGCGCCATGGCCTATCGCGTGCGCGCACGCCTCACCGACGACGCGCTCGCCACGCAGCCGCGCGTCGGCCTGAAAGGCACCGCCAAGCTGTACGGCGAATCCACGCCGCTCTACGGCTACCTGCTGCGCAAACCCCTGGCGACGCTGCGCGTATGGCTGGGACTGTAAGCGGCGCGCTGCCCGCGCTGCGCGAAGAGCTGCTGCTGCATCGCGCGCCCCCCAACCACGACGGTTCGCCCGCCTGGACGCTGGAGGACCCCGGCCGCGGCCTGTTCTTTCAGATCGGCTGGGCGGAAGCGGAGATGCTGGCGCGCTGGCGGCTGGGCAGCGCCGACGCGATTGCGGGTGCGGCGGCCAGTGAAACCACGTTGAAGCTCAGCGCGGACGACGTCGAGGACTTTGCAAAGTTCCTGCAGCACAACAGCCTCGTGCAACTGCGCGGCCCGGACGCGATTGCCCGCTACGCCAAGGAGGCCGATGCGCGCCGCAACAGCCACTGGTTGAAAAGCCTGATCCACCAGTACCTGTTCTTCCGCATTCCGCTGGTCCGGCCCGACGCGTTCCTGACCCGCACGCTGCCCGCCGTGCGGCGCCTGTTTCTGTCGCGCGCCTTCCTGCGGTTGACGGTGGCCGCCGGCGTACTCGGCCTGTTTCTTGCGGCGCGCCAGTGGGATCAGTTTCTCCACACGTTCCTGCACTTCTTCACCCTGGAAGGCGCACTGGCGGCCGCCGTCACGCTGGGCGCGGCCAAGGTGCTGCACGAACTCGGTCACGCCTACGCGGCCAAGCATCACGGCTGCCGCGTCGCCACCATGGGCGTGGCGTTCATGGTGATGTGGCCGGTGCTGTACACCGACAGTTCGGGCGCCTGGCGGCTGTCCAGCCGCCGCAAACGCATGTCGATCGGGGCCGCCGGCATGCTGGCCGAAACGGCGCTGGCCGCGTGGGCGACGCTGGCGTGGAGCTTCCTGCCCGACGGTGTGCTGCGCAGCGCCGCGTTCACGCTGGCAACGACCACCTGGCTGCTGACGCTGGCCGTCAACCTCAATCCGCTGATGCGCTTTGACGGGTATTTTTTGCTGACCGACGCGCTGAACGTGCCCAACCTGCAGAATCGTTCCTTCGCGCTGGCCCGATGGAAGCTGCGCGAATGGCTGTTCGGACTTGGCGACGAGCGCCCCGAAGTCTTCGCGCCCTGGCGCGAACGCACGCTCATCACCTACGCCTTCTGCGTCTGGATCTACCGCTTCTTTCTGTTCCTGGGCATCGCCCTGCTGGTGTATCACATGGCTTTCAAAATGCTGGGCATCGTGCTGTTCGCCATCGAGATCGTGGCGTTCGTGCTCAAGCCCATCTACACCGAACTGCGCGCGTGGCGCGACCGTCTGACCAGCCGTCCCGGCGGCGGTTGGAACCGGCGCAGCCGCATCACCGCCGGCGTCGCGCTCGTCGGCGTGCTTGCCGCCGTGGTGCCGTGGCGCACGCGCATCGAGGCCCCCGCGCTGATGCACGCCGCGCAGCAGGCCCGCATCGTCGCGCCCGCAGGCGCCCGCATTCAGCGCATCGACGTGCACGCCGGACAAACGGTCAGCGCCGGCGCGACGCTCTTCGTGCTGGACGCGCCCGACATGACCCACGAGATCGACTCGCTGACGCGCCGCATCCAGGTGCTGCAATGGCAGCAGTCGTTCCAGGCGATGACCCGCGACACCGCCGCCGCCGTGCCCGTTGCCGCCGGCGAACTGCAGGCGGCGCGCGAACGCCTCGACGTGCTGTCGCGCCAACGCCAGCAGCTCACCATCCGCGCGCCGTTCGACGGCATCGTCGCGGAACTGGCCGAGCCCCTCGCAGCGGGAGAGTGGATTGCCGAAGGCGAATGGCTGGCGTCGCTGGCCGACCCGTCAAAGGCGGTCGTGCAAGCCTATGCGTCCGAAGACGATCTGCACCGGCTGCGAGCGGGCGGCCACGCGCGCTTTCTGTCCGAAGATCCCGGCGAGCCCGCCGTCGCGCTGGTTGTGTCCGACATCGCAGCCACTGCGACGCGACGCCTGGCCGCCGCGCCCGAACTCAGCTCTACGCACGGCGGCGCCGTGCCCGCGACGCAGGCGCCGCGCGGCGAAGCGCGCCCCGATCCCGAATCGCAGGGCCTAGTGCCGGAACGCGCGGTGTATCGCGTGATTCTGCGCCCGGCGGATACGTCGAACGCCGCCATGCCGCGCCTGCAGGCCATGCGCGGCACGGCCATCATCGAAGGCGACGCCGAAAGCCTGCTGTTGCGCACGTGGCGCCGCGTCGCCGCGCTGCTGGTGCGCGAAACCGGCTTTTGAGGGACATGCTTCGACCGCCGAATTTCCAACGCCATCCTTTACACGCAACCGTGTACGGCATCGCTCGCACGGACACGTTTCTTAAGCATCTTTAACGTGTCATTCGGCAAGTCGTACGAAATAATAAGACTCATCATCATCCATCATCGATGGATCGCCTTCACCCATCACCCACACCGACGATGACCACCGAAACCCTCGAACGTCCCTCGCTGTCGCAGCGCCTGAAACACGAAACCGCGGCGCAGCACGAACGCATGCACCAGCTCATGGAGCGCGGCGCGCCGTTCGCAAGCCGCGATGCGTATGCCCGCTTCGTCGCCGCGCAATATCTATTCCAGCGCGACGTCGAATTCCTGTTCCAGGACGACGCCGTCAAGCAGGCGGTGCCTGACCTGGAAGCACGCGGCCGCGAAGACGCCTCGCTCGCCGACCTGCGCGATCTGGGCGCCGCCGCCCCCGAGGACGGCATTGCCAGCATTGGCGTGACCATGCCCGAAGCGCTGGGCTGGCTGTACGTGTCCGAAGGCTCCACGCTGGGCGCCGCCTTCCTCTTCAAGCAGGCGCAATCCGACCTGGGCCTGTCCGCCGACTTCGGTGCGCGCAACCTTGCCGCCTACCCGGATGGCCGCGCCACCGTGTGGCGCCGCTTCGTCGCCTCGCTGGACAGCGATACGCTCGACCCCGCGACGCACGACGCCGTCATCGCCGGCGCCAACGCGGCCTATGACCGCTTCGGCGCATTGCTCGAACGGCACTTCGAACTCGGCGCATGACGCCACGCAAACCGTGGGTGCGGGCGCTGTATCTGGCGCTCGCTATCGTCAGCATCGCAGTGGCCGTCGCCGGGGTCTTCATCCCCGGCCTGCCCAGCACCGAATTCGTCCTGCTGGCCTCCTGGGCCGCCGCACGCAGCTCGCCCCGCCTGCACCGCTGGCTGCATGAGCATCGCTGGTTCGGCCCGATGCTGCACAACTGGCACAACGGCCGCATGGTCACGCGCCGCGCCAAGGTCATGGCCACGGTGTCGATGACGGTCTGTATGGTCGTGATGACGCAGACCATCCCCCATCCGTGGGTCGTCTGGCCGCTGTGCCTGACGATGGTGGCGGTGCTGGTGTGGATATGGCAAAGGCCCGAGCCGCCGGGCGAACAAGCCCGCGCATCGGCTACCGTCCCTGCGTGCCAGCAGGCGCAACGGTCGTAACTCGAAAGCAAAAAAGGTAGGCCACGCACCGTCACGGTGGCCTACCAAGGCCGACATCGTTGCAGCCTGCGCATCGCAGGCCGCGCATTGCAGCCCTTTCGTTGCAGCCCAATTACTTCGGCATCAGCACGGTGTCGATGACGTGGATGACGCCGTTATCCGCCACCACGTCCGTCTTCACGACCTTGGCGTTATCCACCATGACCGTCCCGCCATTGACCGTCACCGTCAGCGGGCTGCCTTGAACGGTCTTCACCTGGCCTGCCTTCACGTCCTTGGCCACGACCTTGCCCGGCACGACGTGATAGGTCAGGACCTTGGTCAGCGCCGCCTTGTCCTTCAACAGCGCGTCGAGCTCGTCCTTCGGCACCTTGGCGAAAGCCTCATCGGTCGGCGCAAACACGGTGAACGGACCCGGTCCCTTCAGCGTGTCCACCAATCCGGCGGCCTGCACGGCGGTCACCAGGGTGTTGAACGACCCCGCGGATTTGGCGGTGTCGACGATGTCGGCGGCCTGCGCCGTGCCCAGCGCCAGGGTGAGCGAAATACCTGCCAGAAGACGTTTCATGATTGACTCCTTGTCCCGTGAACATCCGCGAAAAGCGGGGTTTGCGCAAAGCGGCGTTGAGATCGAAAGTGAACCGCTTGAGGAGAAAATTTACGCGTCAGACGGCTTCTCGTCCATGTTTTGAACCGCTATTATTCAAACTTATCGGTTCAATATCGGGTCAACTGAAACCATGGAATCCAAGCAACCGGATGACGGCCGCATCACCTACCGCAGCGGCGTGGCGGCGCGGCTGGCGGGACTGTCGCCCGAAACCCTGCGCGTCTGGGAACGCCGCTACAACCTGTCGGGCGCGGAACGCTCGGCGCGTGGCCAGCGGCTCTATTCCGCCGAGCAGGTCCGCCGGCTCAGCCTGCTCAAGCAGCTGGTCGATCAAGGTCACGCCATCGGCGTGCTTGCACCCATGTCCGTGGATCAGTTGCAGGAACTGGCGGGCACCGCCGCGCACCAGCCCAAGGCGCACGGACCGTTGAGGCTGGGCGTGGTCGGCGCCAACCTGGCGCGGCGCATTGCCGGCAGCGGACGCGACGGACTGGACGTGATCGTCCAACATAGCTGGCCCCACCTTGAACAGGTCGCGCTCACGCCGCAGGACACCGGCGTCGAGGTACTGGTGATCGAACAGTCCGAACTGCACGAGAGCGCCTTGCCGCTGATCGTGGCCGCTGCGCAAGCATGCGGCCAAGCGGCCGTCGTGGTGCTGTACCGGTTCTGCGCCAGCGCGACCATCCGCGCGTTGCGCGCGCACGGCTGCCTGGCCGCCCGCGTTCCCGCCGACACCGGCGAGCTGCTGCAGTTGTGCCGGTCCGCGCTGGCGGGCGAGCGGCTGCCGACCGCGCCACAGCATCCGACGCTGGAGCTGCGCTTTGACGAACATGCGCTCCTGACCATCATGGCGTCCGGTAGCGGCCTTGCCTGCGAATGCCCGAAGCACCTGGCCGACCTGTTGCTGATGGTGGGCAGCTTTGAACGCTACAGCGTCCAGTGCGCGTCCCGCAACGAAGACGACGCGCAACTGCACAGCGAACTCGGACGCGCAGCCGGGCAGGCACGCGCCATCCTGGAAGTTGCGATGGAACGCCTGGCCAGAGCCGAAGGGCTGCCGTTGCCCGCCGGAATGCCGAAGACGGAAACCCAAAAGAAAACGCGCTGAGGGCAGGGCCGTACGACCCTGCCCTCAGCGCGTGGCGCGTGCAAAGGAACGAGCCCGGATTCAAGCCCGTTGCCGTTCAGGCATCGGCATTGAACCGGCCGCGCTCCCTGCGCCTTAGAAGCGCGTCATCAGCTTGAACATGCCCGACTGCTGGCGGTTGCCGCCGCCAAACTGCGCGTCGTACGCCACGCCAGCCGTCGTGTTGCGCGTGATCGCCACTTCTGCGCCCAGGCCCAGCACGGCCGCGTTCTGCGCAATGGGAACGCCCGACACCGTGAAGGTGCTGCCGCCCTCGAAAGCCAGCTTCTGCGTGGGTTTGACATCGCCCATCGCATGGCGCCAGCCCACCGTTGCCGTCAGGCGGCCCGGCGCGTCATCCGTGCCGATCAGCATGGCGCCGCGCAAGCCCAGCGTGGTGCTCGTCACATCGTCCTTGCTGCCCTCGCCGCGCAGGGCCGCGCTGCCGCCCGTTTCCTGGAAATCGCGCGTGCGGACCTGGTTCCATGCCACGCCGGCAAAGGGTTCGATGGCGTAGGCGTCGCCCAGCGGCAGCTTGTAGCCCAGTTCCGTGAACACCTGCGTCGACGACGCGTTATACGACGACTCGAGGCGCTGGTTCAGGCTGCCGGCCGCAATATTGCGCTTGGAATCGATCTCGTGCCAGGTGTAGGCCGCGCCCACCATGAAGCGCACATGTCCGGGACCGGCTTCGAAATTCTTGCCGCCGAAGACCGTGGCCGTGTAGCTGTCCACGCTCATGCGCGACGACACGTCGGAGATCGAGTTGTGGCTGCCGGTGTACCCGACCGCGCCGCCCAGACGCCAACCGCCGCCCACGTCGCCGTCGCCGCCGACAAAGAGACCGCCCGCGGACTGATGCACGGTGGATGCATTGCCGTCGCCACGGAAGGTGCTCCAGTTGCCGAAGGCCTGCGCCCAGATCGGCGATGCGCCGCTTTGCGGCAAGGCGTCGGATGACGACGCGCCCAGCTGCGCCGTCGGCCGGCCCGCGCGCATCGGCGCGTCGAGGTTGCCGCGCAGATGCGACAGCGGCAGGGTGGTCACCGCGTCGCCCTGGGCCTGCAGCACGCTGCCGGTGCTGGCGTACGCTTCGCCGGACAGTTGCTTCAGGGCCGCGCGCGCTTGCGCCGGAGACATGGCCAGCACGGCCGCCGTCACCTGGCTTGCACCCGTCGTCTTGCCTGCGCCATTGCCGCTGGCGATCAGCGACGAGTCGGCGCTGGGCGTGACGGGCGTGGTGACGACCGGGGCGGATTCATTGCCGTTGCCGGTGCCTGTCGCCGCCGAGCCACTGCCCGTCGTTGCGGAACCGTTGCCCGTCGATGCCGAGCCGTTGCCCGTCGACGCCGAGCCGTTGCCCGCCGATGCGGAACCGTTGCCCGTCGACGCCGAGCCATCGCCCGTCGATGCGGATCCGTTGCCCGTCGATGCGGAGCCATTGCCCGCCGATGCGGATCCGTTGCCCGCCGATGCAGAGCCGTCGCCCGCCGACGCCGAGCCATTGCCCGTCGATGCGGAACCATTGCCCGCCGAGGCCGACCCATTGCCGCTCGCAGGCGGCGCTTCCTGATCCAGCGCACCGCCCACGTTCGTTTCGTTCTCCGAACCGCCCACGCTGCCGATCGGCACGTCGTTACGCGAGAGCGTCATGAAAGCATTCTTCGCGTCATAGCTGAGCGACGGCGTCAGGAACGCGTAGTTGCTCGACACGCCCGTGAACCGGCCTTGAATGCCGCCGTCCGCGGTCAGGATGTTGTACGTCGTGCGCGGCGCGTAGTTGCCATTGGGCCCCACATGCGCGACCGTGCCGTCCAGCGTTGCCACGCCGGTCACATGGATGCGGTCGCTCAGCGTGCTGGTCGGATCGGCGTGGACGCGATAGATCGTGTCCTGGCCGAAGTTGAGATTGCCGTTGACCGTCAGCGTGCCCATCGGCGTGCCGTCGTTACCCGGCGAAATCACAGCCGTGGGGTACAGCGTCGTGCTGCCGACCTGGCCGACACCTGCCAGCACCACTTCGCGGCCGATGTCCATCGGGCCGTTCAGCTTGCCGTTGATCTCCAGCGCGCCGTCGGCGATGAAGATGGGGCCGGTCAGGTTGCTGCTGTCGCCGTTCAGGATGATCGAGCCAACGCCCGTCTTCACAAAACCTTCCGTGCCTTGCAGCGGGTTGTCGATGATGTCGACGAACTGGCCGGCCGCATACGTGCCGTCGCCGACGACGATCACGGGCGGGTTGCCGCCCGTGCCCGCCAGCGTGATCGGCGCGCCTTGCAGGCGATAGCGGTCGGTGGCGAACTGCAAGCCCGACGCACGCACCGGACCGGCGCTGCCGTCCACGGTGACCGTGCCCGCCGCGCCCGTGAAGATCGCGTAGCCGCCGCTGGGCAGGGCGCCCGTGGCGTTGGTCGGGCTGCTCCAGTTGCCGCTCGCCGCGGTCCACGTGCCGCTGCCGCCGCCCGCAGTGGCCGCGGAGGCCGCGCCATTGCCGTTCCACAGATTGGTGGTGCTGGGACCCAGGACCAGGTTGATGTGCTTGTCGCCCGTCAACGTCTGGATCGTCGCGGCCGGCGCCGAGTCGCCGGAGACCGTGCCCAGCGTCAGGCCGCCACTCAACGTGCCGCCGTACGACATGATGCGGTAAAAGCCCGCGTTGACCCCGTGCGTGCTGACCTTCACGTTCAGCGTCGCGTTGTTCAGGGCAACGTTGCCGCCCACCTTGATGTTGTCGCCCGTGCCGGGTTGCGTGATGGGCAGTCCGGCGTAGCCGGTTTCGAAATCAAAGACGCCGTTGTTGATCGACAGATTGCCGTTCACCACGAGATTGCCGTTGGAGACGCCCGTCGGCGTGTCCACCCAGTATCCCGGCGCAACGCGGGAATCTCCCGTCACGTTCAAGTCGCCACCAATCGACCCGAAACCCGCTACCGTGCCGTTCGACATGGCATTGACGTTGCCGCCGATCGCCACGCCCGCACCGCCGCCATTGCCGCCGATAACCGCCGTGCCGCCGTTGACATCAATGCCGCCGGGAAAGTTGGCCGACCCGTCAAACACCTGCGTATTACCCGACCCGATGGTCAGGTCCGCAGCGGTGACGTTCCCCACATAGGACGCGCTCAGGGCGAGCGTCGCCGTCAGCCACTTCTTTGTGCCGTATGCCAAAACTTCAATCCTCCGGATTAATCGAGCTTCCTTTCACACATTGCCGATATGTTTAAAAAGTATCGGCAAGTAATAATGCAGCCGGCGTGAATTTAGGGTCAGCTCTCGAAAAAAGGAGGCACTGTATAACGGTTCTTTTTACGTCCCCGTTAATAAACGGGGTGATATCCCGTTAATTATCAAAATAGGTCTACGGAATACGACCGATATTTGTAGAAACCACGACGGACGGGTTATCCGAAGTATTTACATTCGTTGAATGGATACCATCTCTGCGCGGCATAACGCTTGATTTGGATACCATCCTTTGTCCTGCCTGTGCCCATTACCGGAACGCGATTCACATACGTTTCGGAAACAAAATGACACGACGGATCGGTCGACCATTACCTTCTTGATTAATCCGGCCGGCGCTGCGTGCCCAAGCTAAAAATGCGTTTCAGTCGGCTGATTAATGCCGCTGGTGAAGAAGCTGTACGGATTCTCACGGTTCTGGAGCCGCATTCAGGACACCGCGTGGCAACGCCGTGCCCCGCCATCAAGCGTTCCACGGACCGCTTCAGTCCACCATTTCGCTGCTCAAGCTGCCGGATCCGCTGCAAGTCGTCCCGGCTTTGGACGGCTCGCAGATAAGCGCGCAGCCCGTCGAACGGTGGCCGTGTCTCACTGCGGCAGTCGGGCGTATCCATGTTCTCTCCACCCGCCTATTCCGCGGGTGAGCCGGCGGCCACGGCATCAGGCAGCGGAAACGTCACGCTTAAGCACACGCCACGCCCCTCGGCGCCGTCCTCCAACGTGACGCGCGCATTGTGCGAGCGGGCGATCCTTGCCACCAGGGCCAGCCCCAATCCGCTGCCGTGGCTTGGCGCACCGGGCCCGCGGTAGAAGGGGTCGAAGATGCGCTCGCGCAGCGGCCGTGCGATGCCCGGGCCGTTGTCCGACACCGCCAACGTGACGCTGTCGGCCGCCCGCTCCACCACCACCCGGATCGAACTGCCGTCGCCGCTGTACCGGCCTGCGTTGTCCAGCAGGTTGCGCACCAGGATGCCCAGCGCGTCGACCTGACCCAGGATCTGGCCCGGGACGGCATCCACGGTGAGCTGCTGGCCGCGATGGACAAACGACGCCTGCATGTCCCGCAGGACAAAGCCCACGACGGAAGCGAGATTCACGGGTTCGAGCACGATGTCGTTCCTGTCGGTGCGCGCCAGGTCCAGCAGCTGCTCGACGATGCGCGCGCTGCGGCGGGTCGTCTCGGCGATCTTCTGCATCAGCATCTTCGCTTTGACGGGATCGTTGACCCGATATGCCGTGTCCGCGTACACGGCCAGCACCGCCAACGGCGTGCGCAGCTCGTGGGCAGCGTCGCCGATGAATCGCCGCTCGTTCTCGACGAGCGTCAGCACCCGACGCTGCCGCTCGTTGATGGCGCGTATCAGGGGTCCCACTTCGGCGGGCACCGCGCGTTCGTCAACCGTCACGCCGTCGGTCACGCTGGCCTGCGCGATCTCCCGGCCGGCGCGGCCAAGCTTGCGCGTCGAACGGCAGACCACGAACATCGTGACGCTGCCGATCCCCGCAAACATCAGCAGCGTGATGATCGAGCCCAACTCGAAGCGGTCGGCAAGCCCCGCGTAGAACGCGCGCGTCGGCGTCGCGGCAACGATCTCGAAGCGGGCCGTCTCGTCCAGTCCCGCATAAACGCGCCAGGTGTCGCCGCCGAAGAGGACGCACGAGAACCCAATGGAATTGACTTGCGCCATCTGCGTGCGCGGCGCGTCCGTCGACGCCAGCACCAGCCGGTTCGTCACGCGGTCCCAGACCTGGATCTCGGTCTTGCCGATGGACTGGCGCAACAGGAAGGGGGGCACCGGCAGGTCGCGGGTGATGTCCTGCGTTACCGGCACCATCGCCAGAAAGAACGCAACGCTGTCGACCACTGCCCTCAGCTCATGATCGCGCGCCCCGGACTCGCTCCGCGTCAGGCTGTTCCAGTACAGACCGAACTGCACCAGCCACGACACCAGCAGCGCGCTGAAGATGCCCAGCAGAATCTGCGCCCGCATCGAATTCGTGACCCGGCGCATCAGCTGCTGTCCCGGGCGAGGCGATAGCCTTGGCCGTGCACGTTCTCGATGGCGTCCTTGCCCAGCTTGCGCCGCAGGGCGTGAATGAACACGGCGATCGTATTGCTTTCGCCGGGCCGGTCGGCGCCGTAGAGATGCGCGCGCAGTTCTTCGGTGGACACCAGCCGGTCGGGATGCCTGAGCAGCATCTCCAGCGTGCGGAACTCCTGCTCGGACAGGCGCGTCGGTGCCTCGTCGACAAAGGCCTCGCGGCGCCCCGGGTCCAGCTTCACATGACGCCAGGCCAGCACCTTGTCGCCCGCCACGCCGCTGCGCCGGAGCAGCGCGCGCATGCGTGCAAAGAGCTCTGTGGGCTCGAACGGCTTGATGACGTAATCGTCGGCGCCCAGATCCAGCCCCTTGATGCGGTCGCTCAAGGCATCCCGCGCGGTGATCAGGATCACCGGCACCGCGTCGCCACGCCGGCGCAGAAAGCGCAGCACGTCCAGCCCCGACCCGCGATGCAGACCGATATCGAGCAGCACGATCGTGAAGGCATGCTCCAGAAGCAGCACCTTGGCGGCGTCGACTTCCTGCACCAGCGTCACCGCAAAGTCCAGCTCCTCGAGGGCCAGCGTCAGTGCGTCCGCGAACATCGCGTCGTCCTCGACCAACAGCACCCGCATGTCAGTTCCCCTGTGTGGGCGTTGGCAGCCTCTGCGCGGCGCGGCGGGCTTGCCGCGCATGCCGCATCATAAAGGTCTGCCGCCGGCTCAGGCGTGCGCGGGCGCGGCCAGCGCCAGCGGCTCGTAGCGCGCGCCCGGATGCGCTGCAGTGGTTCGCCGTTCCGTCTTGAAGCGCGCCACGGCCTGCAGCAGCTCCTTCGCCTGCGTGGCCATTGCGCCTGCCGCCGCGGCCGATTCCTCGACCAGCGCGGCGTTCTGCTGCGTCATCGTGTCCATCTGCGACACCGCCACGTTCACCTGTTCAATGCCGCTGGTCTGCTCCGCCGAGGCCGAGGCGATTTCCACCGTCACCTCTTTCAGGCGGGCCACCGCGTCCAGCACCTTCTGCATCTGGTCGCCCGCCGTGGCCGCCAGCGACTCGCCGCCTTGCACCGCGCGCTTGGAATTCTCGATCAGGCCCTTGATCTCCTTGGCTGCCGTCGCGCTGCGTTGCGCCAGCGCGCGCACTTCGGTGGCCACCACTGCGAAGCCGCGGCCCTGTTCGCCGGCCCGCGCGGCTTCCACCGCCGCATTCAGCGCAAGAATGTTCGTCTGGAACGCGATGCTGTCGATCACCGAGACGATTTCGCCGACGCGCTCGGCATCGGTCGAGATCGCACCGATCGCGTCCACCACCTGGCCCACCACGTGGCCCGCCTCAACCGTGAGCTGGCTGCAATCCACGGCGAGACTGCTGCCGCTGGCCGCGTTGTCCTGGTTCATCCGCACGGTCGAGGTCATTTCCTCGATGCTGGCGGCCGTTTCCTCCAGCGACGCGGCCTGTTCCTCGGTACGCTGCGACAGGTCGGCGTTGCCTTCTGCAATCTGGGCGGACGCCGTCGAGATGGATTCCGCCGCGCTGATGATGGTCCCCACCGTCGTCGCCAGTTGCATGCGCATCGTCTCCAGCGAATACATCAGGCTCGACCTGTCGCGTCCGTCCAGCGTGAGCGCCGTGGTGAGATCGCCGCTTGCAATGGCGCCCGCCAGCTTCTGCGCATCGGCAGGCTCGCCGCCAAGCTGACGCAGGATGCTGCGCGTGATCAGCCAGGCCGACAGCACACCGGCCAGTACGGCGATCGCCATGATCACGACGATTGCATGGCGCAGGCGTGCCGACGTCTGCGCGGCTTCTGCGGCCGATTCGTCACTGAGTTTGGTTTCCATGTTGGCTAGCGCCATCAACTGGTCGAGCCAGGCGTCCTGCTTGCCGCGCAGCTCTTCACGCAGAATCCGGGCGGCTTCCTGCGCATTGTTCTGGCGCCCGGCTTCAAGGGCGCGCATGTAGATGGGCGTCGCTTCCTGCTGCGCACGCTGCGCGGCGGCCAGCAGATCGGTCTCGGCGGGCAGCGTCCCTTCGTCCTCGGCAAACATCTTCGCAAGCTGTTCGCTGGCTTGGCGATAGCGCGTCGCCATGTCTTCCGATCGGGTGATCTCATTCGCCACGGCTTGCGGGTCCGTGTACAGCACGATGTTGCGCACGACGATGGCCCGGCCCTGCACCAGCTCGCGCATCTGCAACGCCAGCTTCAACTGCTGATTGTTCACGTTGACGATGTCGGACATCGACTTGTCCAGCGTCCGCACGGCATACAGGGACAGGCCCCCAAGCACCAGCAGCGCCAGGATAAGCAAGAGGAAACCGATAGCGAGGCGAGACCTCACTTTCATGGTTGCAAGATTCATCATTCGCCTTTGTTGTGATCGGCAACCGGCTCATGACTACTCGCGCTATTGCAGCGCTGGCCCCACTGACAGGCGCCGCGCCGGCTGACGAGCGCGACTATAGCGAGGCAACAATTAATGAATCGTTAAGCCCCGCCAAGGCTAGAAGCTGTGCCGCAACCCCAGCGCAATGGTCTGCGGGCTGGCGCCGGCAGTCACGCCAAGTTCATTGATGGCGAAATCGTAGGCCGCGTTCGAACGGTTCTTGATCTTCGAGTAGTACGCATACACGGACGTGCGCTTGGACAAGGGCTGCTCGTAGCCGAGCGTGTATTGGACCGCGCCGGTGTTCTCGCCGCTACGGACATAGCCCACCTGTTGCGTGGACGGCCCGGTGCCGTTGGCGGCGTAGCCGACGGACGCGTTGAGGCTGCCTGAACCCAGCTTCTGCACCAGCGACACGTAGTAACCCTTGCGGCGCAGATCGCCGGTGGCCGTCTGGTAGCGCAACTGCTCGACGACGAGGTTGATCGTGGTGGTCGGGAACGAATACGAGGCGCCCAGCTTGATGGCATCGTCGTGCGAATCGGCCATCTGGTAGTTCCTGTGCAGCTCATAGGCCGCCACCAGCGCCAGCGGACCTTCCTTGTAGGCCGCGGACCACGAGAAGAGCTGGGGATTGCGCGGCGTCGTCATGCGCTCCTGCGGCAGACCCCAAGTGAAGCCCGCGCTCAGGCCATGCCAGTCGGCCGAGCGGAAATGCAGCGAGTTCTTCTGGCGCCGGTCAAACGAACTGGTGTTCTCGACGTTGCCCGAGCTGGAGGCCGAACCGTTGCCCATCAGCGCCATGTACCCGGCCGTCATCGGGTAGTACGGGTCCATTTTCATGGTCGACTCGGTGTAGGCCGTGTGCCAATTGCCCAGGAAGAACGTGCCGTAGGGCGATGCCAGCCCCAGCCGCGTGTTCCGGCTGGCGATCTCGCCTTGCCCGGTGTTGAGCGCGATGCCGCTTTCGATCTGGAAGATTGCCGAGAGACCATTGCCCAGGTCCTCTTCGCCGCGCAGGCCGAAAACCGACCGGTTGTTCGTCATGCGCGAGCCGGAGCCGGCATTGTCGCCGCCGCTGATCCAGGCGTATTCCAGTGCGGTGTTCAGCCGGCCGTATAGCGTGACGGATGACTGCGCCGTCGCGCTGCCCACGGCGCCACACAGCGCGGCCACCGCGCATCCACCAACCAGAACCCGTTTGCGCGCGTCGCGGCCAACCTTCATCTCATGCTCCTGTGCTTTCCGTGGGAATCCTGCGCGATGAACCCATGGGCACGGGATACGAGCGACCCCGGAACTGCAAGGCAGCACGCAAACCGGAAGACGATACGCGTGCATGCCGTGCCGGCGCCATTCGTCGATGGTATAGGGTGACGAACCTAATGTCGGATTGCGCCCCGGCGGGCGCCATGAAAACCTAGCCACCGCGAAATTAATCGAGGAGAGTGGCATGGCTTCGCGTCGACAAGTCCTGGGAGCGGCGTCTTCGCTGGCTTCAGCGTTTGCGCTCAACAGCATGTGGGCAGGCCGGGCGAATGCCGGGTCGCAGAACCAGACCGGCACGCCGCTGGCGGACGGCCCCCCGGAAGTGATCTTCTACAACGGCCGTTTCACCACGCTGGACCGCGCCAACCCGGAAGCGGGCGCCGTCGCCGTGAAGGCCGGCAAGTTCGTCGCGGTGGGCAGCGACCGGGAAGTCCTGCGCCTGGCGGGACCGAACACCCGGCTGGTGGACCTGAAAAAGAAGAGCGTCCTGCCCGGGCTCTACGACAACCACACCCACGTCGTGCGCGGCGGCCTGAACTACAACATGGAGTTGCGCTGGGACGGCGTGCGGTCCCTGGCGGACGCCATGGAAATGCTGCGCCGCCAGGTCGCCAACACGCCCGCGCCTCAATGGGTGCGCGTGGTGGGCGGATTCACCGAGCACCAGTTCATTGAAAAGCGCCTGCCGACCATCGAGGAAATCAATGCGGTTGCGCCGGACACCCCCGTGTTCCTGCTGCATCTGTACGACCGCGCGCTGCTGAACGCCGCGGCGCTGCGCGTGGTGGGTTACACCCGGGACACGCCCGACCCCGAAGGCGGTCAGATCATCCGCGATTCGAACGGCAATCCGACGGGCCTGCTGCTGGCCAAGCCCAATGCCACGATCCTGTATTCCACGCTGGCCAAGGGCCCGAAGCTGCCGTTCGACTACCAGCTGAATTCCACGCGCCACTTCATGCGCGAGCTGAACCGGCTGGGCGTCACGGGCGTCATCGACGCCGGCGGCGGCTATCAGAACTACCCGGACGACTACGCCGTCATCCAGAAGCTGGCCGACGACAACCAGTTGACCGTTCGCCTCGCCTACAACCTCTTCACGCAAAAGCCCAAGCACGAGAAGGAAGACTTCCTGAACTGGACGTCTTCGGTCAAGTACAAGCAGGGCGACGATTACTTCCGCCATAACGGCGCGGGTGAAATGCTGGTGTTCTCGGCCGCCGACTTCGAGGACTTCCGCGTCGAACGCCCGGACATGCCGCCGGAAATGGAAGGCGAGCTGGAAGAGGTCGTGCGCGTCCTGGTCCAGAACAAATGGCCCTGGCGCCTGCACGCCACGTACGACGAAACCATCTCGCGGGCGCTGGACGTCTTCGAGAAAGTGCATCGCGACACGCCGCTCACCGGCATCAACTGGTTCTTCGATCACGCCGAGACGATCTCGGACAAGTCGATCGACCGGATCGCCGCGCTGGGCGGCGGCATTGCCGTGCAGCACCGCATGGCTTACCAGGGCGAATACTTTGTCGAGCGCTACGGCGCGAAGGCCGCGCAGGCCACGCCCCCGGTCAAGCGCATCCTGCAAAAGGGCGTGAAGACGTCCGCCGGCACGGACGCCACGCGCGTCGCGTCGTACAACCCGTGGATCTCGCTGTCGTGGATGACCACGGGCAAGACCGTGGGCGGCATGCCGCTTTATCCGCACGAAAACCTGCTGGACCGCGAGACGGCGCTGCGCATGTGGACCGAGAACGTCGCGTGGTTCTCCAACGACGAAGGCAAGCGCGGCCGCATCCAGGTGGGCCAATTCGCCGATCTGATGGTCCCGTCCCAGGACTACTTCACGGTGGCGGACGAAGAGATTTCGTTCCTGACGTCCGACCTGACCGTGGTGGGCGGGCGCGTGGTCTACGGCGCGGGCGACTTCGCCAAGCTCGACGAGAACGCGCCGCCGCCCGCCATGCCCGACTGGTCGCCCACGCGCCTGTTCGGCGGCTATGCCGCCTGGGGCGACCCGGAAGGCGCGGGCCGCAATTCGCTGGACTACAAGCGCTTTGCCGCTGCCTGCGGTTGCGCCAGCGCGTGCGGCCTGCATGGCCACAGCCACGCCAATGCGTGGGCGTCCAGCGTGCCGGCCTCCGACCAGAAGTCGTTCTTCGGCGCGCTGGGCTGCTCGTGCTGGGCCGTGTAAGGGACTAATCCATGTCGAGCATTTCAACCTCGCTGGCCGGCATCGCGCGCCCCGTTCTCGGGGGCCGCATTGCCCGCTTTGTCGCCTATCTGGGCTTGTGCGCGGCGTATCTGCAGGGGGGGCTGGTCAAGCTGACCGACTTTCCGGGCGCCATCGCGGAAATGACCCATTTCGGGCTCACGCCCGCGCCGTTCTTTGCCGTGGTCGTGATCGCGCTGGAGATCATCGCCTCGCTCATGATCCTGACCGGCTGGCACCGCTGGATCGGCGCCCTGGCGCTGGCGATCTTCACGCTCCTCGCCACCTTCGTCGCCCTGCAGTTCTGGGAAATGCCGCCCGGCCAGGCGCGCTTCTTCGCCGCCAACTCGTTCTTCGAGCACCTTGGGCTGGTCGGCGGATTCCTGCTGGTGATCTGGCAGGACCTGAACGAACGGCGGTAACGGCCTCTTTTGCAGTGCCCGTCGCGCTGACCGCACCGCCGGTCCAACGGGCACTGCGTCTTCCACGTTTACCTTGCACATCATGGAACAGACACCCGTATCTCCCCGATTCACCGGCCTCCTGGGCTTTAACGCGGGATACGTCGATACGGCGGGGTTCCTGGCGTTGAATGGCCTTTTCACGGCGCACGTGACCGGCAACTTCGTCACGCTGGGCGCCGCCTTCGTCCACGGCACGACCGGCGCCTTTGCCAAGCTCCTGGCCTTGCCGCTCTTCTGTGCCGTCGTCGTCCTGACGCGCCTGTTTGCGTCCGGCCTCGCGGCCGCGGACTCGGCCATGTCGAAACTCATGTGCGCGAAGGTGCTGCTGCTGGCTGCCGCGGCCGCGGTCCTCATCGCCTACGGCCCGTTTTCCGACAGCGACGCGCCCTTTGCCGTGATGGGCGGCATGCTGCTGGTCGCGGCCATGGGCATCCAGAATGCGATCCAGCGCATGCACCTGGGCAGCGCGCCGCCGTCCACACTGATGACCGGCACCACCACGCAGGTGATGATCGACCTTGCCGACCTCTGCAAGGGCGTGTCGGGCGAGGCCCGCACGGCCGCCGTCGGCCGCCTGCGCAAGATGCTGCCCGCCCTGGCGGCCTTTGCGTCCGGCTGCGCCATCGCCGCGCTCTTGTACTGGGCGTCGCTCATGTGGTGTTTCGTCCTGCCGCCCGTCGTCGCCGCCCTGGCCACCCTGGGCATCAAGCGCGCCCCCGCCTGACCCTACCTGAAGGGGGACGCGCCATACCTTCGAACAATGTCGAAATGCGAACGTTTCCCATATCCTGACGTTCTCGTTAAAGCTCGCGGCACAGCGGGCGAATGAGGCATCTTCATGCAGCCAGGCGCTATGCGTCCCCCCCTCTGATTCAATCTTCCAGGTGATTTTCATGTCCCAAGCAAAGCTCGAAGTCCTGACCCCGCAGAACAGCCAGATCATCTTCATCGATCACCAGCCGCAAATGGCCTTCGGCGTGCAGTCGATCGACCGCCAGACGCTGAAGAACAACGTCGTCGGCCTGGCCAAGGCCGCCAAGGTCTTCGGCGTTCCGACCACCATCACCACCGTCGAAACCGAGTCGTTCTCGGGCTACACCTACCCCGAACTGCTGGACGTGTTCCCGAACCAGAAGGTCCTGGAACGCACCTCGATGAACTCGTGGGACGACCAGAAGGTGCGTGACGCGCTGGCGGCCAACGGCCGCAAGAAGGTTGTCGTCGCCGGCCTCTGGACCGAAGTCTGCAACACCACGTTCGCCCTGTGCGCCATGCTGGAAGGCGAGTACGAGATCTACATGGTTTCGGACGCGTCCGGCGGCACGTCCAAGGAAGCGCATGACATGGCCATGCAACGCATGATCCAGGCCGGCGTCGTGCCGGTCACGTGGCAGCAAGTGCTGCTGGAATGGCAGCGCGACTGGGCCCACCGTGACTCCTACGATGCCGTGATGGAAATCGTGAAGGAACACTCGGGCGCCTACGGCATGGGCGTGGACTACGCCTACACCATGGTGCACAAGGCCAAGCAGCGCACGCAGACTGCCCACGACGCCATCGCGCCCGTCGCCGCGCCCGTCATCGCCCGCTGATGCCCCACGGGCCCGCAGCCGCTCTCGCAGCGGCCGCGGGCCTTTTTGCTTTCTTCCGCAGCCTGCCCGCCATGACGACCGCCGACATCCGACCCGCTGACCCAGCCCCGCCTTCCTCTCCCTTCGCCTACTCCGCCTTCACGGTGATCTGGGTGGCTACCGTCCTGTCGAACATCGGCACCTGGATGCACGACGTGGGCGCGGGCTGGCTCATGACCTCGCTGTCGCCGTCGCCGATGTTCGTGGCGCTGGTGCAGACGGCGGGCGCGTTGCCCGTGTTCCTGCTGTCGCTCCTGGCTGGCGCGCTGGCCGACACGATGGACCGCCGCAAGCTGTTGCTGATGGTGCAGATCGCGATGGGCTTCATCGCGCTGGCGCTGGGCCTGGTCGTCTGGTTTGGTCTGACCACGCCGTGGGTGCTGTTGGGCTTTACCTTGCTGATGGGCATCGGCACGGCGCTGTCGGCGCCCGCGTGGCAAGCCATCGTCCCAAGCCTCGTGCCGCGTCCTTCGCTGCAGCAGGCCATCGCGACCAATAGCGTGGGCATCAACGTCAGCCGCGCCATTGGTCCGGCGCTGGCCGGGGTGCTGATCACCAGCCTGGGCGTGGCGATTCCGTTCTTTGTGAACGCGGTCAGCTTCATCGTGGTTGTGGCCGCACTGATCTGGTGGAAGCCGCCCGCGGCCGCTGAAAAACGCCTGCCGCGCGAACAACTGTTTCATGCCATGCGTGCTGGCCTGCGTTTCGCGCTGCACAGCAAGCCGCTCAAATCCACGCTGGTCCGTGCCGTCGCGTTCTTCCTGTTTGCCAGCGCCTACTGGGCCTTGCTGCCGGTGATCGTGCGCCAGGTGTTGCAGGGTGGCGCCTTGCTCTACGGCATCATCCTGGGCTGCGTCGGTGCGGGCGCCGTGATCGGCGCCATCGTGCTGCCGCCGCTGCGCAAGAAGCTGGGCCCGGACCGCAGCGTCATGGCCGGCACGCTGGGCACGGCGCTTACGCTGGTGGTGTTTGCGGTGGTGCCGCATCCCGTCGTCGCCGGCGCGTTCAGCTTTCTGGCGGGCGCGTCGTGGATCATGGTGCTGACCTCGCTCAACGTGTCCGCCCAGGTGGCGCTGCCCGACTGGGTGCGCGCACGCGGGCTGGCGATCTTCGTCACGGTGTTCTTCGGCTCGATGACCGCCGGCAGCATGATCTGGGGACAGACCGCCGTACGCGCCGGCGTTCCCACGGCCCTGCTGATCGCGGCCGCGGGCTCGGTCCTGGCGATGCTGCTGACCCGCAAGGCCAAGCTGCAACTGGGCGCCGACCTGGACCTCGCGCCGTCGATGCACTGGCCCGAACCCCTGATCGGCCAGCACGTCACGCATGATCGCGGCCCGGTGATGATTACCGTGGAATACCTGATCGATCCGGCACGCGGCGCGGACTTCGTGCAGGCCATGCAGCATGCCGGCGCCGAACGCCGGCGCGACGGCGCGTATGCGTGGGGCATTTTTGAAGACGCCGCCCAGCCCGGCCGCTACCTGGAATACTTCCTGGTGATGTCGTGGCTGGAACACCTGCGCCAGCACGAGCGTGTCACCCACGCCGACGAGGACCAGCAGGCGGAAGTGCGCGCCTTCCACATCGGCGACACGCCGCCGCGGGTCTCGCACTTCGTCGCCCCCATCCCGCAATAAGGGGCAGCAGGATGAGACCGGCGCTGCCCGCACACACCGTTACAAGCGAAGCATGATTCCTGACTAGAATTGCGCCGACAGGGATTTTGATGCCGCGTGCCGAGAGGCCGCGGCTTAGGTGTGACATGGACAGCGCTCCTCGCTTCGAGGCAGTCAACGGAGCCCGCTTCGAGGTTCTGTGGGTGGATGGCGACCGGGTCTTCGGGCGCGGCGCCTCGAAGCTGGCCGTCTGGCTCAGGCCTAATGACAGCTCGGAATGCGCGCGGCACCTGCTGGAACAGGAATACGGCCTGCGCGACTACCTGCATCCGGGCTGGGCCGCCGTGCCGACCGAGCTGGCGCGCGTCGGCGGCTCCACCGTCCTGTATCTGCAGGATCCCGGCGGACAACCGCTGGCCACGCACCACTCGCGGGCAATGCCCGCCCCGGCATTTCTCCGCTTCGCCATCGCGGTGGCGATGTCGCTGGGCAAGATGCACAACGCCGGGCTGATCCATCGGAATCTCAAGCCGGCGCACATTCTGTTCAACGAGCAGGACGCGGCCGCTCACCTGACCGGCTTTTCGTTTTCCACGCCGCTTGGCGCCTATCAGACCGCGCCCGCCTCAACGCCGGGCGACATCGTCGGCACCCCGGCCTACATGGCCCCCGAACAGTCCGGCCGCTCCGGCCACCGCGCCGACGCGCGATCCGATCTGTATTCGCTGGGCGTCGTCTTCTACGAAGCCTTGACCGGCGAGCTTCCGTTCCAAGCAGAATCGGCGCTGACCTGGCTGCACAGCCATACGGCGCGCCTGCCCGTGGCGCCCGCCGAGCGCAACCCCGGCATCTGCGCCGAGCTCTCGGCCATCGTCATGAAGCTGCTCGAGAAATCGGCGGACGACCGGTACCAGACGGCGGAAGGGCTTGCCGCGGATCTGCAGTGCTGCCTGACCACGCTGACGGCCGGCCCCAGCGCCGCCCCGGACTTCGTGCTGGGCCGCTACGATCACCCCGGGCGCGTGCGCGTGCCGGCCACGCTGTACGGCCGGGGCACCGAGCTGGACATCCTGCTCGGCGCCATGGGCCGGGTGGCGGGATCGGGCCGCGCCGAAGTGGTGCTGATCTCCGGCGAACCGGGCGTCGGCAAGTCCATCCTCATCGAAGAACTGCATCGCGTCGTCGGCAGCCAGTACACCCTGCTCGCCAAGGGCAAGGGCGATCCTCACAGCCACGCCGGTCCCTACGCCGCGCTGGTCGAGGCGGCGCGAGGCCTGCTTCAGGCCGTGCTTGCCAAGAACGAGAGCGATCTGGGCGAGTGGCGCGAAAAGCTGCGCGTGGTGGTCTCCGCGGGCGGCGACAGCTTGCTCGCGTTGATTCCCGAACTGGCGATGATCGTGCCGGACGCGTCGGGCCTGCTGGCCGAAGGCGACGCCAAGGCGCGGTTGCGCCTGGCCTTTCAGCATCTGTTCTGCGCGTTCTCGTCGCCAGGCCATCCGCTGATCCTGTTCCTGGACGACCTGCAGTCGACCGACGCCGCCACGCTGCGCGTCATTGAACAGCTGGCGCAGATGGATCTGCAGAACATCCTGGTCGTGGGCGTGTACCGCGCCGAAGACATAACGCCGCGCCACGCACTCGCCGCCTTCATTGACAGCCTGCGCGCCAACACGATTCCCCTGACCGAGATCGCGCTCACCAACCTGCACGAGCGCGATTCCGCCCGCCTGATCGCCGATGCGCTGCAAAGCAAGTCGCCGTGGATCGATCCGCTGGTCAGTCTGGTGCAGGCCAAGACGGCCGGCAATCCGTGCTTCATGCTTCGCTTCCTGGCCACGCTTGCGGCCGAGGGACTGCTGCACTACGACCCGCGCCGCCAGCGCTGGATCTGGGATGCGGACGCCATCCGCGAACAGGCCTATACCGACAACGTGGTCGGCATCATCATCCAGCAGGTCGAGCGGTTGCCGGCGGACAGCCGCGAAGCCATTCAACACATGGCGTGCCTGGGACACGACACGTCGCTCGACAAGCTTGCGCTCGCGCTAAACTGGCCGCGACTCGACGTGGCCACCGCCATGCGCGAATGCGAGCGGCAGAGCCTCGTGTTCCGGACCGGCGACGTGTACCGCTTTCCGCACGACCGGGTGCAGGCGGCCAGCTATGCGCTGATTCCCGAACGGCAGCGCGCGGCCACGCACCTGGCGATCGGCCGGCGGCTTGCGCAGGACCTCGAACCCGAACAACTGAAGGCGCAGGCATTTGAACTGGTCGACCAGTTCAACCGGGCATGGCAACTGGTGCACAGCCAGGAAGAACGCGTCCGGCTTGCCCATCTGAACGCCCTGGCCGGCGCGCTGGCCAAGGACACCGCCGACTATTCCGCGGCTATCCGATATCTGGAGGCCGCCTCGGCGTTTCTGTCCGACGACGGCAGGCAGCATCAGCCCGCGCTGGCCTTCACCATCGAGATCACCCGCGCGGAATGCGAGTTCCGCAGGGGCGCGGTGGCGAGCGCCAAGCATCGGCTGGCCCGGCTGGGAGAGCGCGAGGGGCCATTGCCGGAACTGGCCCGCGTGACGCAGTTGCGCGTGGAAGTGTTCATGGCGCTGGGCGAGCGGCACGAGGCCATTGACGCCGGGCTGCACTACCTGCGCCGCGCCGGCATGGACTGGACGGATAGCCCGTCCGATGAAGCCGTCTCCAGCGAGTACGCCGAGTTCAATGCGCTGCGCGACGGCCGGCCTGCGGCTGCCCTGCTCGGCCTCCCTGAGATGCAGGACGCCGACGCGGAAGGCACGATGGGCGTCCTGACCGCGCTCCTGCCCCCGGCCTGGACGCTCTTTGCGAATCTGCGCGAGCGCGTCATTCTGCGCATGGCCAACCTGAGCCTGCGCCATGGCAATACGGATGCATCCAGCCTGGGTTACGCGTGGCTGGGCATGATCCTGGCCGCGCGCACCGGCGACTACGCAGACGGCTACGCCTTCGGCAAGCTGGGCGTCGATCTGGTCCAGCAGCGCGGACAGGTCCGTTTCAGCGCGCGGGTCTATCAGGTGTTCGGCGGCCAGATCGTGCCGTGGTCGCAGCCCGTCAGCCAGGCGCGCGACCTGCTGCAAACCGCCTTCGAACTGGCCAGCCTGCAGGGCGACTGGACCTATGCGTCCTTCGCGCTGAACAGTATGGTCACGCACATGCTGGCCACCGGCGGCGCGCTGAACACCATCCGCGCCGACGCCAGCCGCGGCCTCGCCTTCGCGCGCAAGGCGGGTCTTGAAGTCCTGGACCGGTATACGTCGCAGCTTCAGCTGGCCAAGATGCTGCAGGGTCTCACGACGCAATTCGGCACGCTGGACGACGCCGGTTTCAGCGAGGCTGAATTCGAACGGAAGATCCAGGCCGAGCCCGGCCGGAACGTCACGGCCTGCTGGCACTACCTGCGCAAGCTTCAGGCCCGGGTTTTCGCTGGCGATTTCACCAGCGCTGTGCGCGCCAGCCAGGAAGCCTCCGCGTTCGTCTGGACGTCGCTGGCGTTCATCGAGGAGATGGAATTCCACTTCTATTCCGCGTTGGCCCGCGCCTGGTGTCCCGTACCGGCGTGTCCTTCGGAACGCGCCGCGGCGCTGGCCGCCGTAAAGGTCCATCTTGAGAAGCTCCGTCCGTGGGCCGCATCCAGCCCGTCCAACTTCCAGAGCCAGCAACTGCTGATCGACGCCGAAGTCGCGCGACTGAATGGCGACGTGCTGGACGCGATGCAACGCTACGACGACGCCATCCACTGCGCCAGCGACCACGGCCTCGTGCACGTCGAAGGACTGGCCAATGAATGCGCCGCGCGCTTTTTCGAGGGCCGCGGCCAGCAGCGCATTGCGCACACGTATCTGCAACATGCACGCGCGTGCTACCAGCACTGGGGCGCGTCGGGCAAGGTCAGGCAGATCGACGCCCTGTATCCCACGCTGTTCGTGGACCGTCGCAGCGCCGCGCAGGGCTCCACCATCGAAACCCCGGTAGAAAGCCTGGATCTGGCCACCGTCATCGACATCTCCCGCGCGCTGGCCAGCGCGCTGGACTTGCAGACCTTGCTCGACAAGCTGATGAAGATCGCGCTGGAACAAGCCGGCGCCACGCGTGGCGTGCTTGTCTTGCAATCTGACGGCGAACTGTATGCCCGCGCCATCGCGACCACATCCGGCGATTCCGTGACGATCAGCCAGCGCGCCCAATCGCTGGACGAAGCCGGTCTGCCGCAGCAGATCGTGAACTACGGCTGGCGGACCGGCGAGACCATCGTCCTCGACGACGCGTGGGTGACGGGCGCATTCACCGGCGACCCGTACGTGCGCGCCGCGCGGCTGCCGTCCGTGTTGTGTCTGTCGTTGACCACCCAGTCCAAATCCATTGGCGTGCTGTACCTGGAAAACACCCTGGCGCGCGGCGTATTCGCGCCGCACCGGACCGCCGTGCTGCGCCTGCTGGCATCGCAAGCCGCCATTGCCATCGAACGCGCGCGCCTGTATCGCGATCTGGCGCAGCGCGAAGCCCGGATACAGCGGTTGGTCGAAGCCAACATCATCGGCATCTGGTTCTGGCGCGACGACGGACAAGTGCTGGAAGCCAATGACCTGTTCCTGTCCATGACCGGCTACGACCGCGAGGACGTGGGCGCGGGCCGGCTGCGATGGACGGCGCTGGTGTCACGCAGCGGCGCGGTGTCGCTGGATGAACTGTTGCTGCGCGAGACCGCCGAGCCGGTCGAGACCGAACTGATCCGCAAGGATGGCCGCCGCGTGCCCGTGCTGCTGGGCTCCGCCCGGTTCGCCGCCGACGACAACCAGGGCGTGTCGTTTGTCCTGGACCTGTCCGAACGCAAGGCGGCAGAGGCCAAAATGCAGCAGATTCAATCGGATCTCGCGCACGTCACGCGCATGACTACCGTCAGCTCGATGACGGCATCCATCGCGCACGATGTCAGCCAGCCGGTGTCGGCCGTGTTGACCGAAGCGCAGGCGGCGCTGAACTGGATTGCGCGCACGCCGCCCAACACCGAAGAAGTCGCGGAGTCGCTGCGCCGCATCGTGCGCAGCGGCCAACGTGCCGGTTCAATCATTTCGGGGGTACGCGCGCTGATCAAGAAGGCGCCGGCCGCCTTTGGTCCGATCGAACTGAACGGGCTCGTGAAGGAAACCCTGACGCTGCTGCGCAGCGAGCTCGATTGCAGCGACGTCCAAGTGATCCTGGACCTGGCTGATGGAGCGCTGCACACGTCCGGAGACCGCGTTCAGCTGCAGCAGGTCCTGCTCAACCTGTATGTCAACGCGGTCGACGCCATGAAGCACGAGCCCTCTGCGCGGCAACTGACCGTCGTCACCCGGCTTGCCTCAGACGACGAAGTGCTTGTGGAGGTGCTGGATACCGGCAGCGGCATCGACGCGGCGTCGGTGAAGAAACTGTTCGATCCCTTCTTCACCACCAAGACAAAGGGCCTGGGAATGGGTCTTGCCATCTGCCGCGAGATCATCCAGCTGCATCACGGCCAGATGTGGGCGCGGCCCAACAGCCCGGCGGGCGCGGTGTTCTATTTTTCGCTGCCCGCGCAGGCTTGAGTCATTCGCCGTCGCCCGCCCCGGCATCGTCGCGCGAGGCCGGCGCGTGCGCGGCGACGCGCGGATTGACCTTCATGATCATCTGCACCAGCTGGGCAAAGCTGCGCGCCTGCATCTTCCGGTACGCGCTGGCCCGGTGCGCCTTGACCGTCACTTCGCTGATCCCCAACTGCTCGGCGACTTCCTTGTTCAGGCAGCCGGACGCGATCAACTCGATCACCTGCTGCTCGCGCGCGGTCAACGAGCGATAAAGCGCCATGACCTTTTCGAACTCCTGCTCCTTTGCGCGGCGCGCGACGTCCGACTCCAGTGCGCGGTGCACGGAATCCAGCAGCCGCTGCTCGGAAATGGGCTTTTCCAGGAAATCGATGGCGCCGGCCTTCATGGCCTTGACCGTCTGGCGGATATCGCCAAAGCCCGTGACCACCACGATGGGAATGTGATCGCCCAGTTCACGCATACGCGCCTGCAATGCCAGGCCGTCGCCATCCGACAATTGCAGATCCAGAATCAGACAGGAAGGCACCGGCGGCCGCGCCGCCGCCTGAAAGGCACTGATCGAGTCGAAGGTTTCGGCGTAGATCCCGATAGACGACAGCAAGCGAAACAGCGAGTCGCTGACCTCGGCGTGATCGTCCACGATATACACAATCGCAGAGGGCGCGCCGGATTTTTGAATGTTCAACGCTATGACTCCTTGCGGGGCGCGGCGCAATGCTTGCGTCGCATGCCTCATAGGGCAGCCACCAGATACAAATGCTGCGAGTTTAAGCGGTGAGATTTGTCCCCTTTAACTGCGGGAGGCCGAAGCCGCCCAGCAGATTTCCCGCCAGGAGCCCCGCTTCCTCTTTTCGCTAAGGAGATGAAGGGATGCCAAGCCCCCCGCTTATGTGTCCCCGTTAGACGTCCGGCGTGGCGGCCTTCGCTGCGGCAGGCTGACGCGCCATCTCGATAAACGCCCGCTGGTAATCCAGGGCGTCGTCCGCCTCGCGCGACCCCAGGAAGATCTGCTTGGGAATACCGCGCGGACCCAAGCGCACCGGCACCAGATCCATCTTGACCGCGTACTCCTCGACCAGCCAGCGCGGCAGCGCGGCCACGCCGCGGCCGCTGGCCACCATCTGCAGCATGATGTCGGTGGTCTCGATCGCCTTGTGCCGCTTGGGCGTGACGCCGGCCTTCAAGAGGAACTGGTTGTAGATGTCCAGCCGTTCGATATCGACGGGATAGCTGATGAGCACTTCCTGCGTCAGTTGCTCGGGCTTCACGTAGGCCACCGACGCCAGCGGATGGCCCTTCGCCACGACCAGCACCTGCTCGTAGTCGAACACCGGTTCGAACTTCAGGCCCGGCTTGAACAGCGGATCGGGGGTGACCAGCAGGTCGATCTCGTAGCCGAAGAGCGCGCCAATGCCGCCGAACTGGAACTTCTGTTTGACGTCCACATCCACGTCCGGCCACGCCGCCAGATACGGCGCCACCACCTTCAGCAGCCACTGATAGCACGGGTGGCATTCCATGCCGATGCGCAGCGCGCCGCGTTCGCCCTGGGCAAACTGGCCCAGCCGCTCTTCGGCCAGGTCCAGTTGCGGCAGCACCCGGTTCGCCACCGCCAGCAGATATTGGCCCGCCTGCGTCAGGCGCAAACGTCTTCCTTCACGCAGCCAGATATCGGTGCCGAGCTGCACCTCCAGCTTCTTCATGCTGTGGCTCAGCGCCGACTGGGTCAGGTTCAGCACGCCAGCCGCAGCCGTCAACGAACCTTGTTTTTCGACCTGCTGCACGATGCTCAGATGGATACGTTCAAGCATTCTTATGATCTAGATTCATGGATTTGTGAAATAAAACCATTTTACGTCATGGATTTTGATATTTAGCATTGCGTTCTTGTTTGCCGCTGTGTTCCGCACGTTGACCAGATCAACACGCACGTTCCATGGCAAGTCGACTCCCTCCGCGCCGATTGGCTTCATGGAAGCAAAGATGACACACCCCCTACGCTTGGTCGCCGTTTCCGGCGGCATGCAACGTCCCTCCAGGACCACCGCCCTGGCAGAGGAACTGCTGACGCTGATCGCCAATGAAATTCCCTGCGAACCCCGCCTGGTCGAAATGGGCCGGATCGCCCCGCAGCTTGCCGGCGCGACGTGGCGCTCGAACTTGCCCGACTCGGTCGAGCGCGAGTTGACCGCGGTGGAGCAAGCCGATGTCCTCGTGGTGGCAACGCCCGTCTATCGCGGCTCTTATACCGGCCTGTTCAAGCATTTCTTCGATTTCATTCATCAGGACGCGCTGATCGACAAGCCGGTCCTCCTGGCCGCCACCGGCGGCAGCCAACGCCATGCGCTGATCATCGACCACCAGTTGCGGCCGTTGTTCAGCTTCTTTCAGGCGCGCACGCTGCCGCTGGGCATCTACGCCACCGACGAGGACTTCGTCGACTACCGGCTTAAGAACGACGCGCTGATCGAGCGTGCCGGACTGGCCGTCCAACGCGCACTGCCGCTGGTCGAACTGACCCGGCAGATGCGATCTGCCGCGGCCGTGGAAGCCATCGCGGCCTGAAGCCCAGGCCCAGCGGCTTTCGCAGCAAGCCGCGCAGAAACGCCTCCGCGAACGCCGGCCCCGTTCACCCCGAATTCACGCTTATCGCAGCACTTTTGCATCCGACCATCATGAACAAAGACTTCACCTTCAGCATCAAAAGCCTTCGCTTCGATGAAAACTATCAGCCGTCGGACAGCACGCGCATCACGACCAACTTCGCCAATCTGGCCCGAGGCGAAAGCCGCGAGCAGAATCTGCGCAACACGCTGAAGATGATCGACAGCCGTTTCAATGACCTGGCGCATTGGGACAACCCCACGGGCGATCGTTATTCCGTTGAGCTTGACATCATCACCGCCGAGATGACGCTGGGCGCAAACGGCAATGCCAATGCGTTTCCGCTGATCGAGGTGCTGAAGACCAACATCGTCGACAAGAAGACCGGCAACCGCATCGACGGCATCGTCGGGAATAACTTCTCGTCCTACGTGCGCGACTACGACTTCAGCGTGTTGCTGCCCGAATACAACGACAACAAATCCACGTTCAGCACGCCGGACGATTTCGGCGACCTGCACGGCAAGCTGTTCAAGCACTTCGTTGAATCCGAAGCCTACAAGGCGAACTTCAAGAAGCCGCCGGTCATCTGCATCAGCGTGTCCAGCAGCAAGACTTATCACCGCACCGACAACCACCACCCGATCCTGGGCGTGGAGTATCAACAAAGCGAATTCTCGCCGACCGATCAGTATTTCGAGAAGATGGGGCTGCAAGTGCGCTATTTCATGCCGCCGAACAGCGTTGCGCCGTTGGCGTTTTATTTCCAGGACGACCTGCTGGGCGCCTACACCAATCTTGAGCTGATCGGCACCATCAGCACGATGGAAGCGTTCCAGCGCATCTACCGCCCCGAAATCTACAACGCCAATTCCGCGGCCGGGAAGCGCTACCAACCCAGCCTGAAGAACCAGGATTATTCGCTGACGCAGATCGTGTACGACCGCGTCGAACGCAGCCAACTGGCCGTCAAACAGGGCAAGTTTGCCGAGGCGCACTTCATCAAGCCGTACAAGCACGTGCTTGATCAATGGGCTGCCAGCCACTCCCACTAATAAACCGAACACAGACGGACACCCGCCATGAAAAAGCTTTTGCCCACCTCGACCGCCGGCAGCCTGCCCAAACCCTCCTGGCTTGCCCAGCCCGAAAAGCTCTGGTCGCCCTGGAGCCTGCAAGACGAACAACTGACCGAAGGCAAGCAGGACGCCCTGATCCTCGCGCTGAAGGAACAGGAACTGGCCGGCATCGACATCGTCAGCGACGGCGAGCAGACGCGTCAGCACTTCGTCACCACGTTCATCGAGCATCTGGACGGCGTTGATTTCGAAAAGCGCGAAACCGTCCGCATCCGCGACCGCTACGACGCCAGCGTGCCCACCGTCGTCGGCGCCGTCAGCCGCCAGAAGCCCGTCTTCGTCGAAGACGCCAAGTTCCTGCGCCGGCAGACCAAGCAGCCGATCAAATGGGCGCTGCCCGGTCCCATGACCATGATCGACACGCTGTACGACGCCCACTACAAGAGCCGCGAAAAGCTGGCCTGGGAATTCGCGAAGATCCTGAACCAGGAGGCCCGCGAACTCGAAGCCGCCGGCGTCGACATCATCCAGTTCGACGAACCTGCGTTCAACGTCTTCTTCGACGAAGTGAACGACTGGGGCGTCGCGACGCTGGAACGCGCCATCGAAGGCCTGAAGTGCGAAACCGCCGTGCACATCTGCTACGGCTACGGCATCAAGGCCAACACCGACTGGAAGAAGACGCTGGGTTCGGAATGGCGCCAGTACGAGGAATCGTTCCCCAAGCTGCAGAAGTCCAGCATCGACATCGTCTCGCTGGAATGCCATAACTCGCATGTGCCGATCGACCTCATCGAACTCATTCGCGGCAAGAAGGTGATGGTCGGCGCCATCGACGTGGCCAACCACACCGTCGAAACGCCGGATGAAGTCGCCAACACGCTGCGCACGGCGCTCAAGTTCGTGGACGCCGACAAGCTGTACCCGTGCACCAACTGCGGCATGGCGCCGTTGCCGCGCGCGGTGGCCAAGGGCAAGCTGAACGCGCTGAGCGCGGGTGCGGAGATCATTCGCCGGGAACTGTCCGCCTGACGTCGCAGGCGGCAAGCGGCTGGGCGGTGCCTGGCAACCTCCGATCAGTTCGCCTTCGGCCTGCGTGTTGCAATGACCAGGCCCGCGGCGACCATCGCGAGGGCGACCAGCACCGCCATCGGCGGAAGCCGTTGTGACAGGATCGACTCGATAATCGCAGCGGCCACCGGGCCAAGGGCTTGGAAGGCGGTGACCTTGCTTGCCGCCAGCTTGCCCAGCGCCCACAACCAGCAAAAATAGCCCAGACCGCTCGATAGCCCAACGAACGCGACGTTGGCCCATTCCAGCCGATTCAGCGCGGGAATCAGCGGCTGCGACGTGAGGGCGCAGAATCCCAACAAGAACACGACCGCCGAAACCATCGCCAGCCGGCAGGTCGCAAGCGCCGGATAGCGGCGCAGGTATGGCGCGTACAGAATGCTCGTCACGGCGCCGACGACGGTGGCCGAAACCAAAGCCAACACGCCCCAGCCGCTGTTCGCCATGCCTGCCGAGGACTCGGAAGGCATCAGCAGCAGATATGCAACCCCGGCAACCGCGATGCACACGCCAACCAGGCCTCGGCCACTGAATGGCTCCTTGCCTGTGAGCACCGCAAGACACATCGTCACCAGCGGCATCGTGGCAAACACAAGCGCGCACACGGTTGCCGACACTGTCAGCAGCGCATGGTTGAGCAATAGCACCAATACCGCGAACTGAAAAATGCCCAGCGCGGCGATGGCCGCGGCATCCTTGACCCTGAAGGGTGTTCGTGCGGCCGAACCAATCGGCAGCAGCAGGACTGCGGCTCCGATCAGATAGCGCAGAAACGCCAGAGTGGCGGGCGAGACGGCACTGGACACCACGCTTGTGGAAACCATCGCCGCGCCAACGAGCACCCCCACCGCCGCCGCGGCAGCGATCGCGTTGAGCTCGGTCCGCATGGAAGTTCACCCAGGTTGGTGGCTGGACGCGGGTTTAATCCTGGTGAATTGCTGCTCTGTGACGATGCTTCCCCACTGTTGGCCGTCTTCCTCGTGCACGAGCTTGAAGCCCACGGACTCATACAACTTGCGCGCTGCATCGAGGCCCTTGAAGGTCCACAACTGACACTCGGGAAAACCGAACCGGTCACAGAAATCCAGGGCAGTTCCGATCAGCTTTCGGCCGATCCCGCCGCCGCGGCATCCGTCATCCAGGATGAACCAGCGCAGATGCGCCTGGTTGTTGCCGAGGTCTTGGCCGTCTATGGCGATGGAGCCCACAATCCGGTCGTTCTGGATCGCCGTCCACACCCCATTGCACGGCTCGCCGAGCCGCCCCGTAAACTCGGCAATCCCCGCGGCCACCTGGCTTTCGAAGAATTGGCCAAAGCCCGAGTGCTTTGAATAGAAGGCCGCATGCATCTCGGCCACGCGTCCCACCAGGCCGGGTCGATATCCCGACACGATCTGCACCGTATCCAGCGCGGCCGATGACTGCGTCCCGTGGCTGGCCTTGAGCGCTCTGGCGTACTCCGACAACCCTTGCGCGACCGCCTGCTGTTGCGAGGGATTCAAGTGCGCCATCGCCGTGGTGACCTGATTCCGTCCGTAGGCGTGGATACGCTTGACCAACGCCTTGCCCTTGCCGGTCAGCGTCAGTTGCTTCAGTCGCGCATCCTCCGGCGTGGCCGACTCGGCAATCTCGCCCGCGGCGATGAGTTTGGACAGCATGCGACTGACACTGGATTTCTCCAGACCAAGCGCGCTGACCAGGTGGGCCGCCGCCACCATGCCCTGGGCATCGATTTCCAGCAGCGCGTGCACAGCTGAAGCGGAGTAGGCGGTGCCCGCCAAGGTCGGCCGCATGAAGCCCAGCTCGCGCACAATCGTGCGCGACGCGGCTCGGATCTCGTCTATCGATTTGGCGGGCATCTGCATGGCGTATCCCATTATGTTGTATTGCGCAACTTCTATGTTGTGCAATACAACCAAACCTGTCAAGCAGATTTCCACGCCGGGATAACCCGTAATAACAAGAATCTCTCAAATCAGCGGGCATTTGTGATTACTGGCGCTTCAAACCCGCGTGCTAATTTTTCCCTGCAATTCAAAGCTCGCTTCATAACACTCAAGGGAATCACACCATGCACGCCGTGGGAAAAGCATGCCGCAAGGCAGGGATGGCATCGTCCGTTCGCAGCACGTTCTTGAAGTTGATGGCGCCGGCGCTGATCGCCGGGTTGGCGCTGGGCATGACCGCCGCGCCAGTCCGGGCTGCCGACTTCCCGGGCGACAAGCCCATCAGCCTGGTCGTGCCGTTCCCCGCCGGCGGGGGCACCGACTTCATCGGCCGCCTGCTCGCCTCCGAGATGGGTAAAGCACTTAAGACCACCATCGTGGTCGAGAACAAGGGCGGCGCCAACAGCAACATCGGCACCGCGTACGTGACCCAGGCGCGCCCCGACGGCCACACGCTGCTCGTGTCGGGCGTGGGCATCGCCACCAACCAGGGCCTCTACAGCAAGCTGCCCTACAAGCTCGATCAGCTCGACCAGATCGCGATCCTGGCCTTCGGCGCCGACGTGCTGGTGACCGCACCCGGCTTTCCGGCCAAGACGCTGGCCGAGTTCGTCGCGCTGGTGCAAAAAGAGCCCGGCAAATACTCCTACGCCTCGTCGGGCAACGGCACCACTGGCCACCTGGGCATGGAAATGCTCAAGCAGCGCGCCAAGCTCGACATCATGCATGTGCCCTACAACGGCGGCTCGGCTGCCATCAACGACGTGCTGGCGGGTCGCGTGGACGTGCTGTTCGTCAATCAGGACACGGCGCTGCCGCACGTGCGCGCCGGCAAGCTGCGCGCGCTTGCCATTGGCAGCGCCAAGCGCAATCCCACCTATCCCGACACGCCCACCGTGGCGGAAAGCGGCTATCCGGGTTTCTCGTCCGAATACTGGTTTGGCCTGTCCGCCCCGGCCGGTGTGCCGGCGCCGGTGTTCCAGCAACTCTTCGAGGCCACCCGCACCGCCATGCAGTCGCCCGCCATTCAGGAAAAGCTGGGCGCCGTCGGCCTGGTGATTCCGCAGCTCACGGATCGCACGCAATTCGTGACACTGGTTGACGCCGAGGTGCAAAAGTGGGGCGAGGTCGTGCGGGTGTCCGGCGCGCGCATCGATTGATGCGTGACGCTGCACGGTCCGGGCGGCCCGTGCCGTGCGCGATGACATGAAGCTAGATCGGGGCCGCTAGCGCGGCCCCGTTGTCATGCCTGGCCAGCGTTCGCAGGCGCGGCGTCGATCGGCGCCAGGAAGTTCAGGCGCATGAGCGTGTCGCGCGTGATGTCCACGATCGAGTCGATGTGCGCACCATGCGAGGCGGTCAGATACGAGATATAGAAACGCGCCGGCGGAATCGGCGGATCGGCGGGCAGGGCGCGCAACACGCCCATGGTCAGCATGTCCTGCAAAAGCGGCACGGGCAGAATGCCGATGGCGTGGCCCGCCGCGATCAGGCGTGAGATCAGCGCCAGCGAATTGGTGGTGCTGGGCCCAGACATATCGACACCGCCCGACGCCAGCCAGTTTTCAACCACGGTGTAGAGCGTGGAAGGCGGCGAGTGCGTGGCGATGTGATGGCCGCGCGCGTGCTCTGCGCGGAACGGATCGGCCGTGATGTGCAGCGTGGGCGAGGCCACCCAATGGAACGTCATCCAGCCGATGAACACGTCGGTGATGGTGTCGCCCGTGGCCGGATTGGTCAGCAGCGCCATGTCCAGTTCGCCCGCGTTGAGCTTGCTGTTGAGCACCGACCCCACGTCCACCGTCATCTCCAGCGCGAGCGAGGGATAGTGTTCCTTGAGCTGTGCGATCACCGCGGTCAGGCCCACGTTGGCCGAGCACTCGTCCGCGCCCAGCCGCAACTTTCCGCCCAGGCTGCGATCCTTGCCAAAGTGTTCGAGCTGGCGCGTGCTGTGCAACGCGCTCTCGGCATGACGCAACGCCGACTGCCCCACATCGGTCAACGTCACGCGCTGGCGCGAGCGATCAAACAGCTGCACCTCCAACGCGCCTTCAAGTTCGCGGATGCGGGCCGAGACGGCCGGCTGCGTCACGTGCAAATGGCGCGCGGCCGCGTGGATGCTGCCCAGCTTGGCGGTCCAGTAAAAGGCCTCAAGCTGGCTTAGGGTTATCCGCATGATAAGAACTCTTTTTCAAACTGCGCCGAAACTTTGATTATTGGCCCGGAAAGCCCGCGTGATACCTTTTTTTCACCGGCTTCCGAGCCTTTTTCATTGTAGTGAAGACAAGCGATGTATCTGATTCATCCCATGCCCGAGGCCTTGCCGCATGAAGATCTGGCGCTGTTGCTGAAGGCGGAGCCGGCCACCATCGGGCACTTCCAGACCACCGGCTTCATGCGCGGCGACATCCGCGCACATCAGCAGGACGTGCGCATCGCCGGACCAGCCGTGACGGTGCGCATGCCCGGCAACGATGGCGGCATTCTGCATCATGCGATGGCCTGCGTGCGTCCCGGCGACGTGCTGGTGATCGATCGGGCTGGCGAGGCCGTGACCGCAGCCTTCGGCGGCGCGATGGCCTACGCCGCCAAGCAGGCCGGCGTGGCCGGCATCATTGTGGACGGCCTTGTGACCGATCTTGGCGAACTGCGCCAGCACGGCATGCCGGTGTGGTCGCGCGGGCCTTCTCCCATCACCACGCGCTTGCTGGGTCACGAGGGCGAGTTCTGCGGCACGATCCACTGCGGTGGCGTCACGGTGCGGCCCGGCGCGGCCGTCCTGGCCGACGAAAACGGCGTGCTGGTGCTTGATCGCGCCGCCGTGCGCGCCGCCGCGCAGCAGGCTATCGACTTCCAGACTCAGGAGCAGACCACGCTGGCGCGCCTGCGTGCCGGCGAGAAATTCCCCGACATCGTGGGCTCGCGCGCGCTGATCGAACGCGCCATCGCGGCAGCCCAAGGAGCAAACGCATGAGCATCGACCTCGACATCACCGACCTCGCGCAGCGGCTGCGCCGCCGCGAGCTGCGATCCGAAGCGCTGGTGAGTGACTACCTTGCGCGCATCGCCGCGCTCGACGGCTGGCTGCACGCCTACGTGGCCGTATACGCAGACGAGGCGCTGGCCGCCGCACGCGCAGCCGACCTGCAACTGGACCAGGGCATCTGGCTCGGCCCGCTGCACGGCGTGCCGATCGCACTTAAAGACCTGATCGACATCGCCGGCCAGCCCACCACCATCGGCTCGCCCATCCACGCCAACACCACTGCCTCGCACACGGCCGAACTGGTGCGGCAATTGCAGCGCGCCGGCGCCATTATCCTGGGCAAGACCCACATGGTGCAGTTTGCCATGGGCGCGTGGGGGCCCAATCAGCACATGGGCACGCCGCGCAATCCGTGGGATGACCGCGTGCACCGCATCCCCGGCGGATCGAGCAGCGGCTCCGCGGTTGCGGTCGCGGGACGCCTGGCGCCGGCCGCCATCGGCACCGATACCGGCGGCTCGGTGCGCGTGCCCGCCAGTTACTGCGGCATCACGGGCTTCAAGCCGACCGTGGGCCGCATCTCGGCGCACGGCGTGGTCACGCTGAGCCAGACGCTCGACAGCGTAGGTATCTTCGCGCACAGCGCCGCGGACGCGCGCCTGGTGTTCGACGCGCTGGTGCCGGTTGAGCCCGGCGAGTGGCGCGAGCCGCTCGACGCGTCGCGCTTTGGCATTGCCGGCGCCACGCTGGGCCGTCTGCCGGAGGCGTTCCTCAATGACGTCACGCCCGCCGTGCGACGCGCCTATGAAGCCTCCATCGCGCTGTATCAGAGCCTTGGCGCGCAGATCGTCGAAATCACACCGCCCGCCACGCTGTCCGAGTTCAAGGCCGTGACGGGCGACATCATGATGACCGAAGGCGTGGCGTCGTTCGAGCGCGAGATGACCGACCTCGACCTTCCCGTTGACGACTCGGTGCGGCCTCGCCTGCTTGCTGCCCTCGACGTGCCGGCCTTGCGCTACCTCGCCGCGCTGCGCGAGCGCGACCGCCTGCAAGCGGCGATGGAGGCGCGGCTGCAGGGCGTGGCGGGACTGCTGACGCCCACCACGCTCACCACCGCGCTGCCGCTCGACGAGGTCGATCACGGCAACGCGCCCGTCCACTACACACGCATCGGCAATCTGTTGCAGATGTGCGGCGTCTCGGTGCCCAACGGCCGCGACGACGCGGATCTGCCCACCGGCCTGCAGATTCTCTGCCCGGGCGGCGAAGACCGGCTGGCGCTGTATCTGGCCGAGGTCTTCCAGCGTCATTCCGATTGGCATCGCGTGCGCGCCGACACGCGTGCGCAAGCGACCACGGCATAACCCGATGCCGTGGCAGGGCGCGCGCGGCGCGCGTGCCCATACACAAACAGGGGAAAAACATGAAACGAAGCATTCTGGCGGCGCTGCTGGCGGCCGTCGCGACCTCGCTCGCCGCACCCGCACCCGCCCGCGCCCAGAGCGCCGCCTTGCCCGAAACCCACTTCGCGGTCGTCGGCGGCGGCAGCCACAACTACACCTTCGGCGCGGTTGAAAAACCGTTCTGGGAGAAGACCCTGCCCGAAGCCTCCGGCGGCAAGGTCACGGCCGAGCTGATCGGCCTGTCCGAGAGCGGCCTGAAAGGCCCTGAGATCGTGCGCCTGATGCGTGCAGGCGCGCTTGACGTCGGCATGGGCGTGTTCGCCTTCGTCAGCGGCGACGACCCCACCTTCGAAGGCGTCGACCTGCCCGGCATGGCGACCGACTACGCCACCGCGCGCAAAATGGTGGCCGCTTACCGCCCGGTGCTGGAACAGCGCATGCTCAAGCGCCACGGTGTGCGGCTGCTGGCCACGGTGCCGTACACCGCACAGGTGTTCTTCTGCCGCGCACCGGTTAAGACCCTGGCCGATCTGAAGGGCCGCAAGGTGCGCACCCGCGGCAGCAACATGGCCGAATACGTTCGCGCGCTGGGCGCGTCGCCGGTGACCATACCGTTTGCCGAGGTCATCCCCGCGCTGCAGACCGGCGTGGTCGATTGCGCGGTGACCGGCATCGGCTCGGGCAACGCCGCGAAGTGGTACGACGTCGCCAAGAACCTTTATCTACTTCCCATCGACTGGTCCATCGGCTTTTACGCCATCGCCGAACGCCGCTGGCAGAAGCTGGATCCCGCCGTGCAGCAGTTCATGCTCAAGGAGGCGAAGGTGCTGGAAGATCGCCTGTGGGACGAGACCGGCCGCGAGGGCGACTATGCGCTCGCCTGCAACACGGGGCAGGGCGAATGCCGCATCCACACCCAGGCCGACATGCAGGCCACCGCGCCCACCGAGGCCGAGCGCGCCACATTGCGCGAGGTCGCCACCGAGATGGCAAGCCGCTGGGCGCGGCGCTGCGGCGAGGATTGCGCCGCCAACTGGAGCGCGTCCGTGGGCCAGGCCCTGGGCGTGACGCTGCGCTGAACTTCAAGGAAATCTCATGACGACAGAAACGCATGGTTCGCTACGCCTGCTCGACCGCGTGGCCCGCATCGGCGCCTGGATAGGCGGCCTCGGGCTGCTGCTCGTGTCCTGGCTCATCGTGGCCGACCTGATCGCCCGCAAGGTCGCGGGCGTCTCGCTCGGCGGCGCCGACGAGCTGGCCGGCTACACGCTGGCGGTAGCCAGCGCCTGGGCCTTTCCCATCACCTTGCTGCGCCGCTCTCATATCCGAGTCGACGTGGTCTACACGCACCTGCCCGCCAAGACGCGCGTCGTGCTCGACCTGTTCGCGCTCGCTTGCCTGGGCCTGTTCGTGGGCACGCTGACGTGGCACGCGTGGTTTGTGCTGGCCGACTCCATCGCCTTCCAGTCCGTGTCCAACACCCCGCTGCAAGTGCCGCAATGGATCCCGCAATCGCTCTGGTTCGCCGGCTACGCGTTCTTCCTGCTCACCATCGTGGTGCTCGGCGCCTGCGCGCTGGGCCGCGTGATGCGCGGCCGCTGGCAGGCCGTCAATGCGCTGATCGGCATCCACTCGGTGGAAGAGGGCATCGAAGAAGAAACCGCTGACGCACCGGTGCCCGCGCGCACGCAACCCCAGGAGTGAGCTATGTTGATAATGACGATTTCCATGCTGCTCGGCCTGCTGGCGCTGAGCGTCACCGCGGCCGCCACCGTGGGCCTCCTGGGCATGAGCCTGGCCGGCGCGTTTTCGCCGCTGAAACTCACCAACGCCATCGGTGAACTGGCCTGGGGCACCAGCGCCGAATTCCTGCTGGTCGCGATTCCGCTGTACGTGCTGATGGGCGAACTGCTGGTGCATTCGGGCGTGGCCGGCCGCATGTATGGCGCGGTGTCCAAGTGGGTGTCGTGGCTGCCGGGCGGACTGATGAACGCCAACATCGGCGCCTCCGCCCTGTTCTCGGCCACCAGCGGCTCAAGCGTCGCCACCGCCGCTACGATCTCCACGCTGGCGCTGCCGGAGCAGCGAAAGTCGGGCTACAACGCGCCGCTGTTCCTGGGCTCGATTGCGGCCGGCGGCACGCTCGGCATCCTGATCCCGCCGTCGATCAACATGATCGTGTATGCGCTGATCGCCAACGTATCGGTGCCGAAGCTCTATCTGGCCGCGACGCTGCCGGGCATCCTGCTCACCGGGCTGTTCATCGCGCTGATCGTGGGCCTGTGCCTGTGGCGTCCGGGCCTCGCCGGCAAACGCCCCGCGGTCTCGTGGGCCGAACGCCTCGCCGCCCTGCCGCACCTGCTGCCGCCGCTCGCCATCTTCGCGCTGGTGATTGGCGTCATCTACGGCGGCATCGCCACCGCCAGCGAGTCAGCCGCGCTCGGCGTGGTGGCCGCCACCCTGCTGTGCGCCTACAAACGCGTGCTGACGTGGGAAATGCTGGGCCGCGCCTTCGAAGCCACACTGCGCACCACCGGCATGATCATCCTGATCACGCTGGCCGCGTTCTTCCTGAACTTCGTGCTGTCCTCAATCGGACTGACCACCTTGCTGGTCAACGCCGTGACCAGCCTGGACCTGCCGCCGCTGGGCATGATGCTGGCCATCATCCTGTTCTACATCCTGCTCGGCTGCTTCATGGACACGCTTGCCATGCTGGTCACCACCGCGCCGCTCACCGTGCCGATCGTCATCGCGCTGGGCTATGACCCGGTGTGGTTCGGCGTGCTGCTGATCGTGCTGTGCGAAATGGGCCAGCTCACGCCGCCATTTGGAATGAATCTTTTCGTGGTGCATAGCGTGCGCGGGCAGGGGAAGTTCATGGATGTGGTGGTGGGCGTGCTGCCGTTCCTGGCGATGCTGTTGCTGATGATCGTGCTGCTGCTGGCGGTGCCGCAACTGGCGCTGTGGTTGCCGGGGCAGATGGCTACGCTGTGAACGAGGCGCGGCGGGTGCACGCTCGAGCGGAGTACCATTTTTTTTGAGCAGATGCATTAGTCCCGCCGGCAGCCCACGCCAGGCAGCCGGCCGCCTTAACCCTCACCGCGTGGAGTTGAATCGAACACACGGATGTCGCCGTTTCGCGTGGGCGGCCCGAGCACGTTGCGTTGCGGGCCGCACTGGACGTGGGCGTTCCCGCAAGGCCTGAAGCCGAGGACGGGGACTGAACGCCTCGGCAACTCAGACAATGTCTGAAACCCGCCCGGCCATATCGCCCCGGAGCAAGTCCGCCAACCGGTTCAGCCCGTGCGTCAAACGTGTCCGATCAATCGCGCCCCCCAACGACACACGGAGCGCCAAGGGACTGAACGCCCCCGTCGAAAATGACGCCGAATCCGTGACACTCACACCTTGTTCAAGCGCGGTTTGAATCAGCCGGTACAGATCGATATGACCCGGCAACTGCAGCCAGAGATGCAGCCCGTTCGGGTCGGCCTGAATCTCCCCCGGCAGGATCGACACGGCAATGGCTTGCCGATGCTGCAGCTCACGCTTGACCTGCGCCATCCATTGCACCGCAGCGCCCGATTCGATCCACGTCGACGCCATTTCCGTCATCCACGGCGTGGGCATCAGCGCCAGCGAGCGCAGGGCATCAAGCACGGGCGTCAACGGCTCGCTGGCGGGTACGACCAGGTATGCGGTCCGCAGGCCGGGCGCGATGCATTTCGATAGCGTCGACACGTAGTAAACCGGCGTCGACGACGTGTTGGCGGCCACCGAAAACATCGTGCTCGGCGGCTGCTCCGCCAACAGCCAATACGGATCATCCTCAATGACCGGCAGCGAAAATTTCTTGGCCACCCGCAGCAGCTCGGTTCGCCGCTCGGAGGACAGCGTCAGCGCGGTCGGGTTCTGAATCGTCGGATTCAAGTACAGCATTGCCGGACGATGTTTTCGGCACACGCGCTCGAGGTCGGCGGGGTCCATGCCGAATGCATCCGCCTCCACCCCGACGGCCACGCGCTGCAGCAGGCGGGCCGCAGCCAGGAAACCAGGGTAGGTCAGCGCATCGCACGCAATCGCATCTCCGGCCTGGCTCCTGGCCAGAAGCAGGGCGGCGATCGCGGTTTGGGCGCCGGGGCAGACCACGATCCGGTCAGTGTCCACGCTGCCCAGCACCGGCTGCAGCCATTTCGCGCCGGCTGCACGATGCCGTGCATCCCCCGCCCCCACGTGATAGCTCATCAGATCCATCGAGCTTGCCGCGACCTGCGTCGAGCCGCTGCCTTCTGCAAGCATCTGCGAAAACGCGGCACTGCCGAGCAACGGCGGGATGTTCATCCCCAGATCGATCGTGCCGCCCGTTGCCGACCCGGCATACGCCACATAGGTCCCGCCGGCCCCCTGTGCTTCCAGGATCCCTTTCTGGCGAACTTCCGAATACGCCCGCGTGACGGTCGTGAGATCGACGCCCAATGTCTGGGCCAGTTCACGCTGCGTGGGAAGGCGATCACCCGGCCGGAGAACACCATCCTCCACCGCGGTGACGATCTGCGTGGCGATTTGCTGATACCGCGAGCCCGCGCCGGGGGTCAGGGGCCGCACCCACGACAGGCTTGCTTTTTTCAGACGACGGGAGAGAGCCATGTTTGATTTTTTGGGCTTTTGGCCACTTCCGCAGGTGGCAAGGAGGTACGGGCCGGACAATTCAACTGCTTGTATGGATTTTGGCAGTAGAATTGGCAATCTTGTATGGATTTTAGCACTCGCTGCGCGCGTTCCTGATCCGGTTCAGCGCCCGCGCGTAGCGATCAAGCTGCTCAAGCAGCGTTTTGAGGAAATGATGAATTTCTGGGTCCCTTTAGCCTTCGGTACGTTCAAGCTCGGCGTGCTGGGCGTGTGCATGTTCCTCGCCATCAAGTCGCATCGCGAAGGCGCTAGAAAAGAGAAAGAGAAAAAGGAGATGGAACGCCTTGAAAGCCTCAAGGCGCTATCTCAGGAACGTTGAGCAGATCAGCTTCACCCGGAGATAATGCACAGCATTGCATCCAGGCATAAAAAAATGCGGCTCGAGTGAGCCGCATTCGATAACAACAATGCTTAGGACTGCTGCGGTGCCACGAAGTGAGACACCTTCGGCGGCGCATCGCCGATGTGGAAACCGCGCACTTCGGCCTGCTGGTCCGCGTCGGCGTGCGTCACACGCTCATGTTGGCGCAGGTGTTCCAGCCACGACGTCACCAGGAAGTATTCCAGGTAGCGGCCCGGCTGCGCCGCATCTTCAAAGATCCCCCAGGCGTAGGCCCCATCGCGGCGGCGTTCGGCGCCGGCATGCTGCATGGCTTGCACGAAGTCCGTGCCGCGTGCCGGATCGATCAGGTATTCCACCGTGATCATGACCGGGCCGCGGTCATGCGACACCTGCTGATCGATCAGGGGCTCGGGCCAGTGCATCGCCGGCGCGAGGTCCAGGTCGGCGCCCAACTGCAGCTTGGCCTTGCGGGTCAGCAGCATCGCAATCACCGAGCCGGCGGCGGCGATCAGCATCGCGGCGGGGACGCCGGCATACACCGCGGTTTGGCCCCAGATCATGCTGCCCGCCGTCATCGAGCCGAAGAACACCGTCACGAAGATCGCCAGGCCACGAGCACGCACCCAGTCCGGCAGGGCAACCTGCGCCGATACGTTGAGCGAGGTCAACACCATGATCCACGACGCGCCCGCCAGGAAGCTGAACGCACCGGCCACCACGGGATGCGGGATCACCGCAAAGACCACCAGCGTGAGCGCCGTGCCCAGCGTACCCGCCATGACGCTGCGGTCAGGACCGAGTTTCTTGCGCAGCGGCGGCAGCACCATCGCGCCGATCACCGCACCCGCACCGACGCAGCCCAGGATGATCCCGTAGAGCATGGCGCCGCCATTGAGCACCTGGCGCACGATCACCGGCAGCAGGGCCCAGTAGGCGCTGGCAAACAGAAAGAACGCGACGGCACGAACCAACGTGGACTTGAGCGGCTTGCTGTGCAGCGCAAAGCGCAGGCCGGCACGCATGGCATGAAACAGCTGCTCGCGGGGCAGACGCTTTTCGGCGGCAACCGGCGGCTTCCACCAGATCAGTGCGGCCACCACCACGATGAAGCTCAGCGCATTGACGAAAAACGGAATCGCCACGCCCAGGCTGGTGATCAGCACGCCGGCCAGCGCCGGGCCGATCGCACGGCTCACGTTGATGCCCACGCTGTTGGTCGCGATGGCTTGCTGCAGCGAAGGACGCGGCACCAGGCTGGGGACGATGGCCTGCCAGGCCGGCGCCGACAATGCGGTGCCAATGCCCATCAGCAGCGTGAAGCCCAGCAGCACCCACGGCGTGGTCAGACCGAACCAGACCACCAGACCGAGCGCCAGGGCGATGAATCCCATGGCGATCTGCACCATCAGCAACAGCTTGCGGCGGTCCATCGTGTCGGCAAGCGCGCCGGCCAGGAGCGACAGCAGGAAGACCGGCAGCGCGCCCGCCGTCTGCACCAGCGCCACGAACATCGGCGACGGCGACAGCGACGTCATGAGCCATCCCGCGCCCACGTCGTGCATCCACGTGCCGATGTTGGACAGCACCGTGGCAACCCAGATTACGGAGAAGGCGGAATAGGCGAAAGGCGAGGACGGCTGGGCGTCGGCGGGGCGGGTGTCGGCGGTCGTCATGGGAGGCTCCGGGGCTGCCGGTCAATACGAGAAAAAAAGCCCGCGGCATCGGCCGCGGGCCTGGGGATTTAGCGAGCGATAACCGGCGCAGCGACAGGCGCGATCGCCTCATGCTTCGTCTGCGTACGTTGCGCGGCCTTGTGCACCATCGTGTAGGCGTAGTCCACGCCCATGCCGTACGCGCCCGAGTGTTCCTTGACGATTTCCATCACGGCATCGTACGAATCGCGGCGGGCCCAATCGCGCTGCCATTCCAGCAGCACTTGCTGCCACGTCACTGGCACCACGCCGGCCTGGATCATGCGTTGCATGGCCATGTCGTGCGCTTCCTTCGACGTGCCGCCCGACGCGTCGGAAACCATGTAGATCTCGTACTCGCCTTCCAGCATGGCGCATAGGGCGAAGGTGGTGTTGCAGACTTCGGTCCACAGGCCGGCCACGATCACCTTCTTGCGGCCATTGGCGGCGAGCTGGTCGCGCACCTTCTGGTCATCCCACGAGTTCATCGAGGTGCGTTCCAGCACTTTCTTTTCCGGGAAGACATCAAGCAGTTCGGGGTAGGTGTAGCCGGAGAACGACTCGGTTTCGACGGTGGTGATGATGGTCGGAATGTCGAACGCCTTGGCGCCCTTGGCCAGACCCACGACGTTGTTCTTGAGCGTCTGGCGGTCGATCGACTGCACGCCGAAGGCCATTTGCGGTTGGTGATCGATGAAGATGATCTGGCTGTTTTCGGGGGTCAGCACTTCGAGCTTGGCGGTGGTGTTGGTCATGTCAGTGTCCTTGAAGAAGTAGGTTTGGGGTGTTGCTTGCAGCGCGTTGCTGCGATGAACAGAACTATATTCTTCGGGACAATCTGGCGGTAGATGGCGATTTTTGACTTCATCGTTCTTTTTATGGAACGATGGTGTAAGGCTTGTGTTGCGACAGGTGGGCTGCAATGACCATTCAGAAACTGCACAGGGCAATCGGCTAACGCAATCGCCTTCGCCCGAGCGTCTTCCTGTCATTCGTTTGTTGCGGGCGCCGGTGGTTGTAAAAGCGTAAGCAGCCCCGTGGAACGCGGCCGGCATGCTGGATCGTCTAGAAGCGATTCCAATTCATGCATTGTTCTTTCAACGTGCAGCCCACGCGTACGACCATGCCGTTTTGCTGTGGGCAGCGCGGGGTGATGAACTCCCGACGTTCTTACCGCTCGCACACGCCCGTGGGCATTGGCTCGCAATGCTTTCTTAGAGTTATCGAGCCGTCCACGTTCGCTGATCGCACCAAGGTATTAGATGCATATCTGATTTCCGAGCGGCTTCAGGCATTTAAAAAGCGCCGTAGACAAGAGACAAGGGGAGAGACATCCTTATCCGGCGCCAGTTCAATCGTTCCAACATGAAATTCTCGTTGGAATGTAGTGTCTGCAAGCCATCGAACAGATCCACCTCTTGGAATCAGGAGGTAGCTGGCCCAAGGACGTTCCTCTTGCCAAGTTAGGCTGTCCCGGTAAATGTGGGCCGACTGCATTGCGTCCAGGACGTTTCCTCTACTGGCGCGATACTTGGCATCCAGTACTAGAAAGCGCCTACTGTGCGAAGACTCGATTGTTAGCACAATGTCCGGCTCACGCTGGCGCGACAAACTTTTGAATCGCGATGTGGGCATTTGATCCCATGCGTGAAATGTGGGTTGAAGGTGAATAATTGCCGTGCCCCCACCTGCTTGACCGCGCATGCGCAGGGGTTCACGGTCAACGCCTTGCCCGGAAAACTGCCAGCCCGCGTCTGGGACGAGTTGCTTTAGTAGGTTGCATACTTGTAGAAAACACCATCGCTCGTAGATCTGCCAGGTTGGTCCTATCGGTAACGACTCCTCTCCATCCCCGCCAAGCACTCCCCTATTTAGAGATTTCCACGCCAACTGGAACGTTTGGGCGTAGTCCGGTTGCGCAGCAATTGCATTTAAGCCCGCCGCTGAAACCTCAAGTCGGGTTACGGCTTTAAAAACTGGCGCTCGCCTAACTTCCCGCAGCCGACTATCAAATTCAATCAAAATTTGGAGGCGACGGATGGCTCTAGCGCTCACATCCTGGTCCTGATCATTCAACATACGAGAGATTCGATCGCGTAGCGCCGCCACTCTGGCTATCAAGCGATCGACCATGAAAGCGACTGTTCGGTTCGCCGCGTGGTCGTAAGTGTGTTGCACGTACTGTGCGGTCACGGGGGGAAGGGCTCCACACGTGCCCCGATCGGGACCCGACAACTCTGCGGCGAAAGGCGAACGCGAGAGTTCGAGCGCAGCTCTCACATCTAGTCGCCGCATCTGATGTGGGCGAACGACCCGCCGTTGCGATTGGAGTTTTAGTAAGGGTTGCGAGCAAACCACTCGCATTGACGATAGGCAGGGGCCGAGATAGCGCCTCAGGCGAGCATAAGCAACTTCCGTTGATACGGAATCCCCTTCCTGGTCGAAAAGAGGAAGACCACCACCGTCCCCGAGGAGTAACGAGGGCATGGCGGCCAGAATTTCATGAACCATGAACATGAACTCAGATTGACTTAACTTTTCGCCAGAAGGCCCGACCTCTAAGCTGTAGGTGGCTATTGAGCGGCCCTTTTCGTCCAGTATTTCCGCATCAACCCTGCCGCCATAGAAACCAGGCATCCAACGCCAGGTCTGCTGAATTGGGTTTCGGGTCAGAGGAAGATCGTCCACTACAACGGAGGCATGGGGCGTCTCAGTACGAATTGAATAAGCTTCGCCCTCCACAAACCCCGTGGCAACGCAACCGGGATGGACTTGCCATGATTGCCCAGAAAGATCTTCAATCCAGAGCATTGACGTATCACCGCCAGAAGCGGGCGCTGCCCAAACGGCTTAAATCATCGTACAACTGCGTGACTTTGTCCTGCGCCATCGGCAACTGATAGTCGGCAAGTAGCGTCTTGGTTTCCGCCAATGCCGTACGAAAACGCTGACTGTCCTCACCTCTCAGCTTGGGAAGAATTTTGGCATAAATCGCGTGGTCAACCGCCGGCCAAAATTCGATGACCCCTCCAGCGAGCGCTGCCCGCACGTATCCGATCACATCGCCGATGGTTCGCCATCCGAAATGAAGCCGCGCTGGCCGTAACGCAGCACATAGCTGTTTCATCACGCGCTGAAGATTAACGACATGAGTGGGATCTAGGCCGGAACTTTCCCAACCAGGATACGCGTCCGTATTGATTTCCCAGAACTCAATAACCGATGCACGGTCCAGTACCTTGTCGCTCAAACCATGCGTTGTTTCGTCCATGTTGACGGTGCCAACAATCAGTAGGTTAGAAGGATATGCAACGCTCGATGGAATTTCATCGACATCCTCATCCTGAGCATGCAGATCTATCTGATCTCCCGTCTCCATCGCCGAAAGCAGCGGTGCCAAGTACTGCTCGGGGTGAGAAAGGTTCATCTCATCAAGCACGACAGTGTAGGGACGCTCAGGGTCACGAACCGCATCAAGCAGGAAGTTCAAGAAACTTGTTCGCACATACCGTTCTGTGTTTAGTGGATTTACGTATCCCAGCAACGGGCTCGGATCGTGCCAACCCGGCTGCACTGGCAATACGTAAACGCCGTCTGACGTCGCCGAGGAAGATTGCCCGCGCAACGCATGGCCATAGCTTCGAGCCAGTTGCGTCTTGCCGGAACCGCTCAAGCCGCTTAGCACGACGAAATGACGGCGCTCGTGACTCCACAGTGCGGCATCTAATTGCGCCACTAACGTCCTGTCGAAGACCAACGTTTCAGGAAACATCGCCATGATCTGGTCTACGCTCGGCCTCACAAGAGCGCGCAGCGGAAACTCTTGCTCCGGACTGCCTTCCTCGCTCGGCGTACGAGTCGCAGTCAGCACACCGGGCACCCAATGAATTCTCTCTGTCCACTCCCTGCCGCGAGAGGTTAGAGCCAACTTTTTATCGGCGGTGGCCTCAACAAGCTCCATTGCTCGCAACCAGCCTAACATTGCGGTGGGAGCGAAATTAGTCTTCCAGCCCGGATTGACCTGTTGAAGATCGGTGATCAAAGTCTTCTGCTCTCGAGGACCTTTGCCTAGCAATATCAGAAGATTGTCGAGACCGAGAATTTGCGTTAACAACCAATCTGAAACATCGTCGGGATCGCCAGACTCTAAGAACGCCATCCCTCGCGAGGTCAATGTCATTCTGTCGTTATCAGCTGCCAGCACTCCCCATTCTGCGATAAGCGCATTAATGTTCGTGTTCACGGAGCTTGGAGATAACTTCGGATTTACCGCGCGCACATGTTCGCGAAAATCCTCGCGCGAGCAGCCGTCCTTGACAAACTGCAGCATCGCCAGCACAGACGAGATGGAGCCTCCAATGGCAAGCATGCCCCGACGCCGACGCTCGGCAGGTAATGGGCGTAACTGGCCCTGGCCTGACACCTCTCCGGTGTCGATTGTGACCTCATCATCCGTCTGAATTCGGTCTCGCTTGAAAAGCAACCAAGGTAGCTTCATTCGCACCAAATCCAGCGGCTCATCCTGCAAAAATTCGATGCGTGACAAGACGCTATCGATTCGGTCCAGTATTCGCTGGTTGAGTAGCGCACGGCCATCTCTAAGATTGCCCACGCCCATACGCTTACCCAGATTATCTAGCACCTTCCCATCTGCCAGACTTGTAAAGTGCCGCGGCTGCAACGCCGCAAACACACGTGCCAGTTTGAGCCGAGGCACCCTTGAACCCTGCTGCTTTATTCGTTCTACCAGTTCGTCCCAAAGCCGTTGCAACTCCATGGTAAGGGCGCTCTTATCGAGCGCTTCGCTCAGGTTCCGAACCTCCCACAAGCGATTCACGATCGCGACATCCGACCAAAATGCGCGGGTCGATATGAATCCCTGCCCCGTCGCTGAAATTGCCTCGCTGTCCCACACGTTTCGTTGAAAGCTCTCAGAACGAAACACGCTTTCGTCAGCTTGCTGTACTGAGGAGATATGTTCAGCCAACGCCCGTGTCCAATTCCGATAATGTCGGTCATCTCGGTGGGCACCCAATACGTGATTGACTGCGGCGACCAAGGAATCGTCGTCTTGCAAATCCATGCGTAGTTCCTAAGATCAGACAAGCAATGAGCGGGGAGGAAACAGCGCTGACTGTTGCAAACAAGCTAGCGACAATCCCAATTGTAACAATACATTAGAGATTCTAGCTCACATAGAAGTTGCTGCAGACGAAATCACGGCGCACAAAAAAGCACATTGAACTTTGGCGGCGCCATATATCGAACGAGTGCTCGAACATCTAACGTAGCGGTGTTTCAGGGATACGAACGAACGCGTGGGAGCACGCCCAGCCGTTCGTCCTGTCGATGGCTGGCGAATGTTGGCGAGGTACAGGCGCACTTTGCGCCACACTTAAAACGTGTACTTCGCCGTCAGCAAGAACGACCGCGGCGCGCCAAAGTGGTTGTTGTCCTGGGTGCTGCCGATCGCCTGGTAGTAATACTTGTCGAACAGGTTATAGACGTTCAGGCGCAGATCCAGATTTTGTGAGGCCCGATACGCCACCACCGCATCCCACACGCTATACCCCGGCTGGCGCACGTTATACGCGGGCGAACTGATCGCGCTCTGCACACGTACCGCCCCCCCCACCCGCCACGCATTCAGCGAGCCCGGCAATGTGTACATGGTCGAGAGCTTGAACAGATGACGCGGAGTCTGCGTGTCGTAGGGCGCGCCCGCACGGAGGCTGCCCGAATCCTCCAGGTACTTGGACTGGTTGTACGTATAGCCGGCAGCCACCTGCCAGCCCGGCGTGATTGCGCCCGCCACTTCGAACTCCCCCCCCCGGCTTTGCACCTTGCCCGACGGCGCATAGCATTCGATCACCCCCGGGCTGCACGCGGACGTGGCCAGCGCGACCGGTCGGTTGCGCTGTCGGATCTGGAACACCGCCGCGCTGGCGTTGAGCCGTCCGTCGTAGTACGCCCCCTTGATTCCGGCCTCCAGATTGGTGCCGATGACCGGGTCCAGCGGCGCGCCGCTGGTTGACTGACTGCTCTGCGGCTGGAACACGCTGGTCCAGCTGGTGTAGACGGAATGGTGGCGGTCCAGGTCGTAGATCAGGCCCGCGTAGGGTGTCAGCTCGTGCTTGACCTTATAGTTCGCAGGCGGGCTGACGTAGTCGCCGGACTTCAGCGTCATGTCGTACTCATACCAGTCGAGCCGAGCGCCCAGCATTAGCGTCAGCGGGTCGGCAAGGCTCAGGCGGGTGGTGGCGTAGCCGCTCATCTGGCGCTGGTATCCCTTGCGCGACCAGGGGTAGACGAACGCGGGTTTCTCCACGGCGCTGGAGTCCCAGTGTTCCGGGTCGACCGTCATGTTGTAGTCCAACGGCCACCCGCCGGGGCCGTCGTCGTCCTTGTTCTTCAGGAAGCTGCCGCCCAACACCAATTCATGCGTGCGCCCCAGCAGCGAGAAGGGGCCGCTCAGGTAGCCGTCCACGCTGTACTGGGTTTTGTCATAGGCATACTGGCCCAGGCCCTGCCCAAAGAACGTCGAGTCTTCCAGCGGGTACAGATAACTGCCCAGCATGTTCATCCTGGCGCGCAACGTGCGGGCGGTGAGCTTGCCGGACCAGCCGTTATCGAAACGGTGGTCGAGCTCGGCGAAGAAGCTGGTGTTTTCCTTGTTCCAATAGGCCCAGTCCGGCGACAAGCGGATCGAGCGATTGAAGTCGTAGAAGCTGCCGTCTCGGCGCGTGGGCAGCCCATTCCAGTCCGCGCCCGGGTTGTCCTCGCGGTTGTAGTAGCCGCCGACGCTGAGCGTGGTGTTTGCCGTGAGATCGGCTTCGATGGTGCCGTAGAAGAGCTGGCGCTGGTGCTCGTAGGCCTTCTTGAAGGTATTGGAATCCTGATACGCCACCACACCCCGGGCGCGCAGTGTGCCGGCCTCGTTCAGCGGGCCCGAGCCGTCGACTTCGCCCCGGTAATTGTCCCAACTGCCGGCGCTCGCCGTTACCGAGAACTGCGGCACCGCCGTGGCGCGCTTGCGCACCAGGTTGATCGTGCCCGAGGGATTGCCGGCCCCCGTCATCATCCCGGCCGCGCCGCGCAGCACCTCGACGTGATCGTACATAGCCAACGTCGCCACGCCCTGCGTGTCGTAGTCGTAGCCCAGCGGCACCCCATCAGCCAGGAACGAACTGATCTCGAACCCGCGAGAGAAGAACTGCGTGCGTTCCCCGCCGCCGATCTGGCGCGTGGTCAGCCCGGTCGTGTCGCGCGCCACATCGTCCAGCGACTGAACCCCCCGGTCCTCGATCTGCTGGCGCGTCACCACGCTGACCGACTGCGGCGTCTCGCGCGGAGACAGCGCGAACTTGGACGCCGTGGACATGACCGTCGTGGTGTAGGAATGGGTGCCTTCCGTCACGCCCAGCGTGTCCGCTTCCACCGACACCGGCGCCAGCGTCGTCGTGTTAGCCGGGGCTACCGACAGGCTGCCGTCCGGCGTACGCCGCAGCTCCAGCCCACTTCCGGCCAGGGCGCGAGCGGTGGCTTCTTCTAAGGACATCCGGCCAGAGACGGCCGGCGCGGACTTGCCCGCCACAAGATCCGCCCGAAACGAGATCACCGCGCCCGCGATGCGCGCGATCTGGGTCAGCGTCACATCCAGCCGGCCCGCAGGCAAATCGTATTGGCGCAGCGCCTGGGCATGGGCGGTGCAGGCGGCGGCTGCGATGACGCAGGCGGCCGGAAACCTCAGGGAAAGCATGGATCACTCCGTGGTTGCGTGAGTACGCGTTCCCTGTATGTGCATCGGCACCATCAAAAAAACACCCGGCGCGTGAAATAGTCAGGCCAGATCGATCATCACGTACCAGCGGCTCACCCGCTGCATTCGGATCGGCAAGGTATTCCTCAGCGCCTCCAGCGCCCGGTCGCCATCGTCCAGCGGAAACAGCCCCGTCACGCGCAGCCGCGCCGCCTGCGGCGACATCCGCAGCCAGCCCGCCCGGTAACGGGCCAGCGCATCCACCACGGTTTGCAGGGGCTCGTCATGGACTTCCAACTCGCCGTTCTGCCAAGCGGCGGCGTGTGTCTGGCCGTTCTGCACCGCATCCACCTGCCGCGCATCGAACCACACGCTCTGCCCCGGCGCCAGGGGCTGGCGCACGCCTGCTAGCGTGGTCACCACGGCGGTCCCGCTCAATGCCAGACAGAAACTGCGCCCGGCAGCGCAGCGCACCATGACGCGCCCCTGGGCAAGCCTGACCTCGCCTTGCGGCAGCCGCAGCTGCAACTCCTGGCTGCCCCCCAACTCAAAAATCGCCGCCCCGGCCGACACGCGTACCACGTGCGGCCCCTCCCACGACGCCGCGCTGCGCGCATCCAGCTCCATGGTGTTGCCGTCCGGCAAAGCCACCCGCCGGCGCTCACCGGTGCGGGTGACATAGCCCGCCGCCAGAGATTGCAACGGCACATAGCGGTCCGCCACGCCCGCTCCCAGCAGCAGCGCCCCGCCCGCCAGCGCCAGCTTCCCCAGCCGCCGGCGCTGCGCCAGCTGCGGCCCCACCAGCGAACGCCGCAGCGCATCGCCGTCGGCCAGCAGCCCTGGCCGCAGCGCATGCAACGTACCATTGAGCGCTGCGTTCAGCCGCTGCCACGCCGCGCCATGGCCCGGGCTCTCCGCCAGCCATCGTTCAAACGCCGCGCGGTCTGCATCGCTGGCCTGCCCGCTGGACAAGCAGACCTGCCACTCGATCGCCGCCTCGCGGGTGCGCGCATCCAAGGCAGTCATACCCAAAACACCTCGCAGCAACGGTTCAAGGCCTGCACGATGTACTTGCGCACCATGGTCGGCGATACCTTCAGCCGCGCCGCAATTTCCACATGCGTCATCCCATCGAGCTGGCTATACAGAAACGCCATCCTGGCTTTGGTAGACAGCCCCTCGAGCGCCACATCCAGCGCCTGCAAGGCTTGCAGGGTCTGCACCCGCTCCTCGGCCGACGGCTCCAGCGGCTCCGGCTGCAACCGCAACGTCTCCAGCCAGGCCTGCTCCAGCTCGCGCCGCCGCCACAGCCGCCACGTAATGCGCCGGGCGATCGTGACCAGCATGGCCCGCGGCTCGTTTAGCTGCTCCAACGCTGGCAGGCAAAGCAACTGCGTAAACGTCTCGCCCGCCACGTCCTCCGCGTCCTCGCGGTTGCGCAGGCCATTGCGCAGCCGCCGCTCCAGCCACGGGTGGTCATTCTTATAAATGGTGGAAAACCGGCTATCGCGTGTCGAGGCCACGGGCTGCGCTATAAACAAATAGGAATCGTTATCAATTATCGCATAGCGCGCGCCGCTGTTTCCAGTCCCCCCCCCTGTTCCTGCGAAAACTCCCCGCCACGGTACGACTCGGCAATCTCAGCAATCGCTCGCGTGAGATGGGGATGCATGTAGTCGAGGCTGGCGTCGACGATGCCGCACGTCGTTAGGCAAAGCAATCGTGAGGCCCGCGCGACCGACTTTATTTGTCGTTCTCATGCTGAGCAGATCCTCGTGCCAAATGTGAACAGGGCCGCGTATACGCGGCCCTGTTCACGTTTGAATAAGCGCTGCGCTACCGCATCACTCCACCGTTACGCTCTTAGCCAGGTTTCGCGGCTTATCCACATCCGTCCCCCGCGCGCATGCCGTGTGATACGACAGCAGTTGCAGCGGCACCGTATGCAGAATCGGCGACAGCTTGCCATAGTGTTCGGGCATGCGGATCACGTGCATGCCTTCGGCGCTCTGGATCTTGCTGTCGGCGTCCGCAAACACATACAGCTCGCCGCCACGCGCGCGCACTTCCTGCATGTTGGACTTCAGCTTTTCCAGCAGCTCGTCCTTGGGCGCGATGGTGACGACCGGCATGTGCTCGGTGACCAGCGCCAGCGGACCGTGCTTCAGCTCACCCGCCGGGTAGGCTTCGGCGTGGATGTAGCTGATTTCTTTGAGCTTGAGCGCGCCTTCCAGCGCGATCGGGTAGTGCATGCCGCGACCCAGGAACAGCGCGTTTTCCTTGGAGGCGAAACGATCGGCCCAGGCCATGATCTGCGGTTCCAGCGCCAGCACCGAACCGATGGCGGACGGCAGGTGGCGCAGGGCCTTCAGGTGCTCGGCTTCCTGCTCTTCCGTGAGCTTGCCGCGCGTCTGCGCCAGCGCCAGCGTCAAGAGGAACAGCGCGGTGAGCTGGGTGGTGAAGGCCTTGGTCGAGGCCACGCCGATTTCGACGCCGGCGCGCGTGATGTACGACAGCTTGCACTCGCGCACCATGGCGCTGGTGGACACGTTGCAGATGGTCAGCGTGTTTTCCATGCCCAGGGAGCGGGCGTGCTTCAGCGCGGCCAGCGTGTCGGCGGTTTCGCCGGACTGCGAGATCGTCACGACCAGCGAGCGCGGGTTCGGCACGCTGTCGCGGTAGCGGTATTCGCTGGCGATTTCGACGTTGACCGGGATCTTGGCGATGGATTCGATCCAGTACTTGGCGGTCAGGCCGGCGTAGTAGCTGGTGCCGCAGGCCAGGATCAGCAGGGAATCGACTTCCTTGAAGATCTTGTAGGCCTCGTCGCCAAAGAGTTCGGGCGTGATGGACTCGATGTCCTGCAGGGTGTCGCCGACCGCGCGCGGCTGCTCGAAGATTTCCTTCTGCATGTAGTGGCGATAGGGGCCCAGCTCGGCGGCGCCGGTGTGCACGTGCACGGTATGCACTTCGCGATCGACGTTCTTGCCGGCGGCATCCACAATCCAGACGCGCGAGAGCTGCAGGTCGACGACGTCGCCGTCTTCCAGGTAGATGATCTGGTCGGTCGTGCCGGCCAACGCCAGCGCGTCGGACGCAAGGAAGTTCTCGTTCTGGCCCACGCCCACCACCAGCGGCGAGCCTTGGCGCGCGCCGACCACACGGTGCGGTTCATCGCGGCAGAACACGGCGATCGCATAGGCGCCATGCAGGCGGCGCACGGCGTTCTGCACCGTTTCGAAGAGGTCGCCCGAGTACAGGTGATTCACCAGGTGCGCGATGACCTCGGTGTCGGTCTGGCTTTCGAAGACGTAGCCGACGGCTTGCAGCTCGGCGCGCAGTTCGTCGTGGTTTTCAATGATGCCGTTGTGAACGAGCGCGATGCGCGGCTCGTCATTGCCCAAATGCGAGAAGTGCGGGTGGGCGTTGTGCGTGGCGGGTACGCCGTGCGTGGCCCAGCGGGTGTGAGCGATGCCGGTGAAGCCTTGGATCTTGTCCTGCGCAACCTGATCGGCCAGCTCGGCCACGCGCTGCGTGCTGCGCGTGCGGCGCAGATGGCCGTCGGCGTAGACAGCGACGCCGCAGGAGTCATAGCCGCGGTATTCCAGGCGCTTCAGGCCTTCAACGAGGATCGGGGTGATGTCGCGCTGGGCGACGGCGCCAACAATGCCGCACATAGGAGTGACTCCGGGTAAGTTCAGTACCGACGCATTGTGCGCGACCCTTAAAGAAATTTGATTTCTTTATGTTCGACAATTTGGCAGTTAATTCCCTTACATAAATGTGATTAAATTATCTTTCGCCAAGATCGACATTTTGAATTAATCATGCAAAACACGTCCATTCCGCTGCCTGAACTGGATGATCTGGACCGGCGCATTCTTGAACAGTTACAAGAAGACAGCTCGCTGACCAACCAGGATCTGGCGGCGCGGGTGCACGCCTCGCCCCCGACCTGCCTGCGGCGGGTGCGGCGATTGGTGGAAGAAGGGGTGATCGACCGGCAGGTGGCCATCCTGTCGGCCGAGAAGCTGGGCAGCACGCTGACGGCGATTGTGGAGATCACGCTGGACGTGCAGGCGGCTGAAAGCCTGGACGCGTTCGAGCAAAGCATGCTGACGGAGCCGGCGGTGCTGCAGTGCTACCGCGTATCGCCCGGTCCGGATTTTGTGGTGATCGCGCAGGTGAAGGACATGCCGGCGTATCACGCGCTGGTGCACCGCGCCTTCACCGCGCAGGCCAACGTGCGCAACGTGCGCACGTTTTTCTCTGTGCATCGCGCCAAGTTCGAGACGCGGATTGATGTGCGGGGGTGAAGTGCCGGCATAAGGTGCGGCTATCAACAGCCGCAGAGAAACGCGGCAGATGAAGCGGCCTACTTCCGCCCCACCAGCCGCTCAAACTGCGCCAGATACCGGTTCCCCATCTTCTGCACGTCGTGCTCATTGCGCACGTACTCATACGCACGTTCGGTGACCTCGTGCCGGAACGCCGCATCATCCAGGCAGCGCGCCATGCCGGCCGCCATAGCCTGATGATCGCCCACGGCGCATAGCACGCCGCGGCCGTCGGCCAGGCTTTCCTTCAAGCCGCCGGCGTCGGTGGAAACAACGGGCACACGTTGCAGGAAGGCGTCGAGCACACTGCTGCCCAGCGCTTCTTCCTCGGAGCTCATGACGAAGACGTCGAGGATGCTGTAGAAGTCTTCCACGCCCTTGCGAAAGCCGGCAAAGCGGTAGACGTCTTCGATGCCGAGCTTGCGGGCCTCGTCCTTGGCCTGCTGTTCGCGGTCGCCGCCGGCGCCGAAATGCAGGAAGACGAAGTCGCGGCGCGTCTTGGCCAGTTCGCCGACGGCGCGCACCAGCGTAACGGGGTCCTTGTCGCGGATGAGGGCGGCGGAGGTCGCCATGACCTTCTTGCCCTCAAGGTCGAACTCGCGCACCAGGTTGGCGACGTTCTCGGTGTTGATCTGATGCGGTTCGACGGCGCTGCGGATGATGACGGGCTCGATGCCCAGTCGGCGCGGCTCGCCGGCGGCCATCTCGCTGATGGCCACAAACAGATCCGTGTGGCGCCACTTGTACCCGGTCTTCCATTCGTCGCCCGGCTTGACGACAAACGACGTGCGGCGCGAGAACACGACCGGCCGGCGGTGCAGCCATTTGGTCAGCACGGCCCACGTGATGGTGTTGGCGGTCTGCGCGTGGATGATGTCGTAGCGGCCGGCGCCGGCCAGAAACGCGAGCTGTCCGGGCACGTTGCGCACGGTGTGGGCGACGAATCCTTCCTGGCGGGCGCGCTCGGCCAGCGGCGCGCCTTCGCGGCACATCACTTCGACGTCATGCCCGGCCTTGCGGAACGCGCGCATGCAATACAGCGTCTGGCGCTCGCCGCCGCGCCAGCCTTTCTCGAAGTTCAGCTGCAGGATCTTCATGCGCGGCCGATGCCTGAATACTCGAAGCCCAGGCCGCGCACGTCGGCCGGCGTGTACAGGTTGCGGCCGTCGATGATGAGCGGCGTCTTGAGCAGGGCCTTGACGCGATCGAAGTCGGGCGCGCGGAAGACCTTCCATTCGGTGGCGATGAGCAGGGCGTCCGCGCCGTCCAGCGCGTCGTACATGTCGGTGGCGAAGCTGACGCCCTGATGGCCAGCCAGCGCGCGGCCGGCTTCGTGCATGGCCACGGGATCGTAGGCGCGCACCTCGGCGCCGCGGCGCGTGAGTTCGGCGATGACGGTCAGGCTGGGCGCCTCGCGCATGTCGTCGGTGTTGGGCTTGAAGGACAGTCCCCACAACGCAATCTTGCGGCCGCGCAGGTCTTCGCCGAGGCGCTCGATCAGTTTCTCGGACAGGCGGAATTTCTGCGCGTGGTTCGCGGCTTCGGCGGCTTCGATGACGCGCATCGGCAGGCCGTGCTCGGACGCCGTGTTGACCAGCGCCTGCACGTCCTTCGGAAAGCAAGAGCCGCCGTAGCCCGCGCCGGGATACAGGAAGTGATAGCCGATGCGCGGATCGGCGCCGATGCCGCGGCGCACCTGTTCGACGTCGGCGCCCAGGACTTCGGCCAGGTTCGCCATCTCGTTCATGAACGAGATGCGCGTGGCCAGCATGGCGTTGGCGGCGTATTTGGTCAGTTCGGCGGAGCGCACGTCCATCACCATCAGGCGGTCGTGCGTGCGCTGGAAGGGTTCGTAGATGCGGCGCATGACGCCGATCGTGTAGTCGTCGTCGGCGCCGACGATGACGCGGTCCGGGCTCATGAAGTCGTTGATGGCCGCGCCTTCCTTCAGGAATTCCGGATTGGACGCCACCGTGAACGGCAGGTCGACGCCGCGCTCGGCCAGTTCCTTGGCGACCACGGCGCGCACCTTGTCGGCCGTGCCGACGGGCACCGTGGACTTGTCCACGATCAGCTTGCGCGAGGTCATGTGGCGCGCGATGTTCTGCGCGGCGGCCAGCACATACTTAAGGTCCGCGGATCCGTCTTCGCCGGGCGGCGTGCCCACGGCGATGAACTGGACATCGCCAAACGCCACGCTCTGGGCGACGTCATCGGTGAAATGCAGCCGGCCGGCCTGCACGTTGCGGCGCACCAGGTCTTCGAGACCCGGCTCGTAAATGGGGATGCCGCCCTGGCGCAGCAGCGCGATCTTGGCCGCGTCCACGTCCAGGCACATGACATCGTTGCCCATGTCGGCCAGGCACGCTCCCGACACCAATCCTACGTAACCGGTACCCACGACCGTGATTTTCATGCCTGTGCGCCTTCAAATAGGTAATCTTTGCGCCCGGAAAGTGAAACCGGGCGCCGGCCGCCATTATAGAAGCGGCCCGCGCCCGGGGGTCCGAGCGGGTTCCGGGCGGCAATAGCGGCCGTAGCAGCCCTTAAGCCCGCAGCTTGTTGAAGCGGACGGTGTTGACCACCACGGCCAGCGCCGCGCACACCGTGCCCAGCACAAGCGCCAGTCCCGGCCCGTGGGCCGCGCTGACGCTGAAGGCAATGGCCACCAGCGCGGTGCCGAAGCTCTGCCCGAAGACCCGGGTGGTGGCCTGCAAGCCGCCCGCCGCGCCGCTGCGCAGCCGGGGCGCGGCAGAGAGCAGCGCGCGGTTGTTCGGCGTCTGGAAGAAACCGAAGCCCACGCCGGCCACGAACATGCCGGCGATGACCGGCCAGTTCGACACCGTGGACGGCAGGAGCGCCAGCCACAGCATGCCCGCGACCATCGTGGCCGCGCCAATGCCACTGAGTGTGGCGGCGGAATAGCGGTCGGACAGGCGTCCGGCCAGCGGCGCGATGATGGCCGTGCCGACCGGCCACGCCCCCATCAGCATGCCCACTTCCAGATACGGCCGGCCGAGCACCTGCTGGAAGTAGAACGGCAGCGACACATACGAGGCCATCTGCGCGGCGAAGGTGCACGCCGACGCGCCCACCGCGAACGCCAGCGGCCGGATGCGCAGCAGATCCACAGGCACCAGCGGCGCGGTCTGCTGGCTGGCGCGGCGCACCAGCACAATACCCGCCACTGCCGAAATCGCGACCAGACCGATGCCCCGCAGCAGGTCCTCGCCCATCATGTCCACGCCGGAGATGAACACGCCCAGCGTCGCCATGCAGAGCAGTGCGCTGATCCAGTCCAGCTTCACATCGTTGCGCGGCACTTCGGGCAGATGGCGCAGGCCAAACATGGCAAGCGCGCAGATCGGCAGGTTGACGGCAAAGATCCACGGCCACGGCGCGACGGACAGAATCGCCGAGCCGATGGTGGGGCCCAGCACCGACATCACCGCCACCGTGGTGGCGTTGATGCTGATGCCCCGCCCCAGCATCTTGAGCGGATAGATGTTGCGCACCAGCCCGCCGAACATGCACATGAGCGTGGCGGCGCCCAGCCCCTGGAACACGCGCGCGGCGGTTAATTGCCACAGCGTGCCGGCCAGCGCGCAGCCCAGCGAGGCCAGCGTGAACAGCACCAGTCCGAACGTGAACATGCGGCGAAAGCCGATGCGCTCGGCCAGCGCGGACAGCGGCAAGAGCGCCATCACGACGGCCAGGTTATAGGCGTTGACGATCCACACCGCCTGCGCGGGCAGCGCGTTCAGATCCTTGGCGATCGTGGGCAGCGCCACGTTGGCGATGGTGGTGTCCAGCACCGACAAGCTGATGCCCGTCATCACGGTGGCCGCCGCCCAGTACCGGCGCGGCGCCGGCAGGCCGTCGGGCGGCGCGGGCTTGGCCCCGCTGCCCGCGGCCGCTTCCTGTTCCTGCGTCACGACTTCTTGACCGGGCGCTGCCATCCGTCGACGGTGACCTGCTTGGGACGCGACACCGTCAGCTTGTCGGCCGGTGCGTCGCGCGTGAGGGTGGTGCCGGCGCCCAGCGTGGCGCCGCGGCCCACGCGCACGGGCGCGACGAGCTGCGTGTCAGAGCCGATGAAAGCGTCGTCTTCGATGACGGTGCGGTGCTTGTTCACGCCGTCGTAGTTGCAGGTGATGGTGCCCGCACCCACGTTCACGCGCGCGCCGATGTCCGCATCGCCGATGTAGGCAAGATGGTTCGCCTTGCTGTCAGCGCCCAGCACGCTTTTCTTGATCTCGACAAAGTTGCCGACGTGGCTGCGATCGCCCAGCTCGGCGCCGGGACGCAGGCGGGCATAAGGACCCACGCGCGCATCGCGGCCGACTTCGGCCTGCTGCAGGTGGCTGAAGGCTTCGATCTGCGTGCCCGCACCGACGCTGACATCACGCAGCACGCAATGCGGGCCCACGCGCACGCCGTCGGCCAGCGAGACCGGGCCTTCGAACACGCAGCCCACGTCGATGAACACGTCGCGGCCGCAGGTGAGCGTGCCACGCACGTCAAAGCGCGCCGGGTCGGCCAGCGTGACGCCGGCTTCGAGCTGGCGGCGGGCCTGCTCGGCCTGCCAGCGGCGCTCCAGTTCGGCCTGCTGCACACGGCTGTTCACGCCCAGCGTTTCCCAGCCGGCGCCCGGTTGGGCCGCCCCCACGGGCACGTCGTCGACCACGGCCAGCCCGACCACGTCGGTCAGGTAGTACTCGCCCTGGGCGTTGTTGTTGTCGATGCGGGTCAGCCAGTTCTTCAGCTTCGCGGTGGGCGCGCTGAGAATACCGGTGTTCACTTCCTTGATTTCGCGCTCGGCGTCGGACGCGTCCTTGTGTTCGACGATGCGGCACACGTTGCCGTTGGCGTCGCGCACGATGCGGCCGTAGCCGGTGGAATCGGCCAGCACTTCGGTCAGCACGGCGGCGCCCTGGCCGCGCGCGTCCAGCAAACGCTGCAGCGTTTCGGGCTGCACCAGCGGCACGTCGCCGTACAGCACCAGCGTGACGTCGTCCTTGCCGTCGCCTTCCAGCAGCAGCGGCACGGCCTGTTGCACGGCGTGACCCGTGCCCTGTTGCGGTTGCTGCAGCACGAAGTGCAGGTCCGGCTGGCCTTCAAACGCCTGCTTGACGCGCTCAGCGCCATGGCCGACCACCACGATGATGCGCGCGGGCTTCAGTTGGCGCGCGCTGTCCAGCACGTGCGACAGCATGGGTTTGCCGGCCAGCGTGTGCAGCACTTTGGGAAGGTCGGACTGCATGCGTTTACCCAGTCCGGCGGCAAGAATCACAACATTAAGCATAGGTTCCAGTAGGTTGAGAGACGGGCGGGCGGCCTTGCGGCCTACCCGCGTGTCGATTGAAGGATGGGTTCAGGGCTTGCCGTCGGCAGGCCCATTTTTCTTGGCGGTCTTGGCCGTGCGCTTGGCGGCGGCCGGCTTGCGCGCGGCGGCGGGTTTGGCGGGCGGCTTTCCGGTCTTGGCTTCCGGCTGGGCCGACGCCTTGGGGGCCTCGGAATCGGATTTGGACTTGGACTTTGCGGCGTCCGGCGCGCCTGCTGCGCCCGGTGCGCCGGCCGGCATGGATGCAGCGGTAGCCGCTGCGATCTGATTGAACTGCTGCTGCAGCAGGTCCCACCACGCCTTGGACGCTGACTGCGCCGCGGCGCCCATCTGTTCGCTCATGGCGGCGGCCGATTCCGGTCCGCTCCCGGCCGATGCGCCTGCGCCTTCCGGTTGAACACCCGACTGCGCGGCGGCATTTTCCTTTTCACTTGCAGGGGTCGCATTGCTGGACTGCGCAGAAGCGGCACTGGCAGAACCCGCCGTTTTCGGCGCCGGCTTCAACCCCAGCGCAACTTCCAGCGGCGACGCCGCGGCGCCGTCCTGGCTTGCGCCCATATCCATACGCGATGCGCTGTCCACGAAGGCGCGCAAGGTGCTGATCGTGGAGCGCTGCACTTCCATGCCCTGGATGGTGCTCGAGAGCATGCTGAGATTCATGCGCAGCCAGTTTTCCACCGAGCGAAGCTCGGCGATGCGGCGGTCCAGGTCTTCCAAATTCATCGGCGGGGCCATGGGCAGGCTGCTGGCAAGACCGCCGGGACCGGTCAACCCGGCCCACGCCTGTCGCATCATCTCCATGCTGGCCAGCAGCGGGTTGCCCGACAGATCAGAGCTCTGGCCCATGCCGGGCAGGACGAACGGGTTGTTGTATTGGTCGCTCATTCCAGGTGTCTCCATAGTCGGGTGCTTGCTGCCGGCGGCCGGGGTCACCCGGGCAGCAGTTGATTGTTCTCCACGCGCACGTGGTCGCCGGACGCGAACGCGAACGGCTGCGCGCTGCGGAACTGGCGGGTGCTGCCGTCATTCATGCGCACCGTGAGTTCATAGTGCGTCACTGTTTGTTGCTGTCTGATATTACGCTCAACTTCACGGCCTGCCAAAGCACCGCCGACCGCGCCCAGCACCGTCAGCGCCGTCTTGCCGTTGCCTCCGCCAAACTGATTACCCACAACGCCGCCGGCCACGCCGCCCGCGATAGTGCCGACCAGATGGTTGCTGTCGTCCTTGGTGGGCACCTGCACCTGGCGGATGGTCTGGACCACGCCGCAGGTCGCGCAGGCCTGCTGCGCCGGCGCTGCCGCCGCACGCTGGGGCTGGGCGGGTTGCGATGGCTGCGATTGCTGCGCCTGATGCATCTGGCCGGCGGGCCTGCCCGCGCCCGGCGGTGCGGTATTCGCGGCTGTGGGCGGTTCAGCAGCCGGCGCCGGCGCCAGGTTGGCGTCCTCGGGTCCGGCCTCGGCCACGGCGGCCTCCGCGTGCGGATTGGCGGACGGCGACGGCAGCCAGCCCAGCACGGCAGCGACGCCTACCGAACACATGACGATGACGGCGATCGCCGCGGCGGCAAGCAGCGGATGCAAGCCGCGGCGCGGCGACGCGGAAGAGGTCGAGGTATTCATGACGATGCTCCATCGTAACTAACCGGCAGTGGTATAGCACCCGCGCGCGGTTTCGGCATGTTGCGATGGTGACCCTTCATTGCAGGGCAGATGGAGGGTGGACAGGGTGGGGCATTCGTGGACAATAGGCCCCATGGATTCGATCACGCTGACCCAACTGGAACAGGCAATCAACTACTGGCGCAACACGTCGCCATCAGTGGGAGAAGAGTCTCGCCTGTGCCCCGAGGCGGCCGCGCTGGCCACCCCTTACGCGCTGATGATCATCAGCCATCAACGCGAAATCGCCGCCGCCGAACTCGGCGATAAAGCGCGCGCGGCGCTGGCGGCCTGGGCGGCTGCAAAGGTCTGAGCAGGCTGGCGGCCAGTTCCGCCGCAATGAACCCCGCCGTTATCCCTTGAGCAGCGCCTGGATGTCATGCGTCAGGGCGTCAACCCCGACGTTGTTGTTGACCAGCACGCGCGACTCGCCCTTGCCGTCCAGCAGGTAGAACGCGGCCGTGTGGTCCATCGTGTAGTTGCCGTCCTTGGTGGGCGCCTTGGCGTAATACGCCTTGAACGACGCCGCCGCCTTCTTCACCTGGTCCGGCGTGCCGGTCAGCCCCAGGAACCGCGGATCAAATGCCGTGACGTACTGCTTGAGCACCTCGGGCGTATCGCGCTCAGGGTCCACCGAAATCAGCAGCACCTGCACGCGATCGGCGTCCGGACCCAGCTTTTTCATGACTTCGGTCAGTTCGGCCAGCGACGTGGGGCACACGTCTGGACACTGCGTGAAACCGAAGAACACGACCACGACCTTGCCGGAAAAGTCCGACAGCTGGCGCATCTTGCCGTTGTGATCGGGCAGTTCCATGGCGCGGCCCAGCTGCGTGCCGCTGATGTCGCTGCCCTTGAACACGGGTTTGGTCTCGCCGCAGGCAGCCAGGGCGGCGGCGACGGCGGCAGCTGCGCCCAGTCGCAGGGCCAGCCGGCGGCTGGCGGAAAACACGGACATCAACAACCTCCAGGGGATCAGCGCAACAGGCCGACCCAGTGGTCCACCAGCAGCGCGCCAAACAGCAGCGCCAGGTAGAGAATGGAAAAACGGAACATGCTGCGGGCCAGCTCGTCGCTGTAAGCGCGATACAGGCGCCAGGCGTAGGACACGAACATGCCGCCCAGCACCAGGGCGGACAGCAGATAGAGTTCGCCGCTCATGCGGATGGCGTAGGGCAACAGCGTGGTCGCCATCAGCGCCAGGCTGTACAACAGGATGTGCAGGCGGGTGAACTGGTTGCCGTGCGTCACCGGCAGCATGGGCAGGCCGGCCTTGGCGTAATCGTGATTGCGATAGAGCGCCAGCGCCCAGAAGTGCGGCGGGGTCCAGATGAAGATGATGAGGACCAGCACCCAGGCCTCGGCCGGCACCGAGTCCGCAACGGCGGCCCAGCCCAGCGCGGGCGGCATTGCGCCCGACAGGCCGCCGATCACGATGTTCTGCGGCGTGCGCGGCTTGAGGATGATGGTGTAGATGATGGCGTAGCCCACGAACGTGGCGAACGTCAGCCACATGGTCAGCGGGTTGACCATGTTGTAGAGCACGAACATGCCCGCGCCGCCCAACAGGCCCGACAGGCTCAGCACCTGGAATGCCGAAATGGTGCCGCGCGCCGTGGCCCGGCGCGCGGTGCGCAGCATTCGGGCGTCGACTTCCTGTTCGATCAGACAGTTGATGGCGAACGCGGCAGCGGCCAGCAGCCAGATGCCGATCGTGCCGAACAGCACACGGCGCATGTCGGGAATGCCGGGCGCCGCGAGGAACATGCCGATCACGGCGCAAAACACTGCCAGCTGCGTGACGCGCGGCTTGGTGAGAACGAGGTACTGGCGGAGCAATCCGGATTGAGGAGCGGCAAGACTGGTCATAGTGGACCTCATTTTAAACGCGCACCAAATTGGGGTCGTACCGCCCCACCGGCTCGCGGCCGGCCGACGCCAGCCGCACCATCAAAACCACGGCCGCCAGCGTCAGGCCCGCAGCGCCCCCATTGTGCAGCACGGCGATCAGCAGCGGCCACTGGAAGAAGATGGTGGTCAGTCCCGTAAACAGCTGCGCGGCCAGCAGGGCCAGCATCAGCGTGGCCGGGCCGCGCAGGCCGGGCTCGGCGGCGCGCAGCCGCCACGCCAGGATGCCCAGGTAGACGAACACCACGAAGGCAAAGTTGCGGTGCACCCAGTGGATCGCCGTCAGCGCGGGCTGCGAGATCATTTCGCCAGAGGGCAGCTCGCCCAGGCCCCGGATGACGGAATAGCCGCCGTGGAAGTCCATTTCCGGCACCCACACCCCGTGGCAGGTGGGAAAGTCCATGCAGGCGAGCGCCGCATAGTTGGTGCTGACCCAGCCGCCCAAGGTGACCTGCACCAGCAGAAGTCCGAATCCGACCGCCACCCACGGTTTCCAGCGCACGGCCTGCGCGCTCACCGGGAGGTGCGGACGCTCGCGCGAAGACAGCCAGGTCATCAGCGCCAGCACCGACAGGCCAAAGACCAGATGGGCCGTCACGACGGCGGGCATGAGCTTGTGGGTCACGGTCCAGGCGCCGAACGCGCCCTGCACGCACACGGCGACCAGCGTCGTGATGGCCAGCGCGGGCGAACGGCCCAGTTCGCGGCGATAGCGCCACGCCATGTAGACGATGCCGATGATGAGCATGCCCAGGATGGCGCCGACATAGCGGTGGATCATCTCGATCCAGGCCTTGGACAGCGTCACCGGCCCGAAGGGCATGGCCTGCGAGGCTTCGTGGATGTCGCCCATCGCGCCGATCGGCGTGACGCTGCCGTAGCAGCCGGGCCAATCCGGACAGCCCAGGCCGGAATCCGTCAGGCGCACGAAGGCGCCGAACATGATGAGGTCCAGCGTCAGGAACCAGGTAAAGAAGACGAGCTTGCGATAACGCGCTTTGATGCGTTCCATATTCAAATCAAAAACCTACATTCAACCAATGCGCGAGTTATAGACGAGCTTGCTGATGTCCTTGCGCACCCGCACGCCATCCGCCTCGGCGGGATACTGCATCATCAGGTTGCCCAGCGGATCGATCACCCAGATCGGATCCTGCAGGCCGGGCTGGCCGGCGGCCGTGTCGCGCGCTAGGAGGAACCGCGCCAGCTGATCCGGATCCACGCGCACCATCACCGTGCCCTTGTAGGCCTCCAGCACCTTGTCCGGCACCACCGCGTCATCCGTGATGAACCAGACGCGCGCCAGGCGATCCACGTTCTTGCCCTGGCTGGCGTGGCTGTTGCGCGTGATGAACAGCTTGCGCGCGCAGCTTTCGGGGCAGGCCGCGCCGTCGGCGGCCACCAGCAGCCATTTGCCCTTCAGGCTTTCCAGATCGAAGGGCTTGCCGTCCAGCGTGGTCAGACGCAGTTCGGACGCCGCGGGCATGGGCCGTTGGGGCGACAGCAGCGTACCGTAATTGCTGGAATCGGTGGGCCACCACTGCGGGTTCAGGTAGACCACGAACGCCGCCACGATGGGCGCCAGCGAGCACAGGAACACCAGCACCATGGGCGTCAGCGAACGCTTGACTGCAGGCTTGTTGGTTGGAATGTCGCGAGCCACTTTTTATCCTGGATTAGCGTTGGTCATCTGCGCGCACGCATGCGCGCCTGGGCCTGCTGGTCCACGCGCTGGCGTGAGCGGCGGATGGCGCCCCCCAGCACCACCAGCCATGCAATGGCGGCAATTGCGCCAAAAGCGAACCACTGTACCGCGTACGACGTGTTCTGCTGGAAATCGACAGAGGGCTGGGGCCAGTCGCGCACCAGGCCATCATCGGCCTGGCCGCCTTGGCTCAGCACCGTAGGCAAAAAATTCAGTCCGGTCGCGCGGGCATAGGCGTCCAGCGGCAGGTTCTGCACCTGCGGCACCGTGCCGCCCGCCACCGGCAGCGCCGCGGGCAGGGTGGAGGTTTCCGCGCCGCTCAGCGACCACAGCTCGAACATGCGCGGCACGCGGACCGACAGCTCGCCCTGCACGGTCTGCACGCCCTCGGGCGTGGCCGGCAGTTGCGGCTCGCCCTGGCCTTGGATGACGCGCGGCAGCCAGCCCCGCAGCACCAGCACCGCGCGATTCGTGGCCGCGTCCAGCAGCAGCGGCGTGGCCAGCCAGTAGCCCGGCCGGCCTTCATGGTTGCGATTGTCCAGCAGTACACTGAATTGCGGCAGCCACGTGCCGCTTGCTTGCGCCACGCGCCAGGGCGTCATGTCGGCGGGCGGCGTTGACGGCGTCAACGCCAGCGGCGCTTGCTTGCGGCCCGCTTCGATCGAGGCCAGAATGGCGCGTCGCTCATCGCTGCGGCGCAACTGCCATTGCCCCAGCGACACCAGGACCATCACGGCCAGGCCAAGCAGCAATAAGGCGGCTACCGTGTAGCGGGTGGAATGCGGTCGGGACATCTGTCGTTGCTGAATCTGAATAGTCGGGAGACCACAATGCGCGTTTTCGTCGTTCTGGCCTTCATCGGGATACTGGCCAGTCTGGCATCCGCCCTGGTCTACCTGATGCGGGACAAAGGTACCACCAACCGCACGGTCAACGCGCTGACGGTCCGCATCGGCCTGTCGGTCGCCCTGTTCCTGTTCGTGCTGTTCGCCCATCACATGGGCTGGATCGAAAGCACCGGTTTTAGATAGGCTGCACGGGTCCCGGTTCCCCGGGTCCTGCACCGCATTGCCGGCGCGCCCCTCCAAATAGCCTGAAAGCGCGATGGATGCCGGCTTGCCGCCCAGCCATCCCTTCGCGCTTTCCCGTGCTGCAACCGCAGCCGGCGCCGCCGGCCGCGATCAGAACCACGACGTCAGAACCAGTACACGAACAGGTACAGGCCCAGCCACACCACGTCGACAAAGTGCCAGTACCAGGCCGCGCCTTCGAACCCGAAGTGATGGTCCGGCGTGAAATGGCCGCGGATCAGGCGGATCAGGATGACGGTGAGCATCGTGGCGCCCAGGATCACGTGGAACCCGTGAAAGCCGGTCAGCATGTAGAACAGCGACCCGTACGCGCCCGAGTTGAACTTGAGGTTCAGGTCCTGGTAGGCGTGGATGTACTCAAACGCCTGACAGGCCACGAACACAAAGCCCAGGATGACGGTGGCCGCCAGCCAGAACTTCGCCTTGCCGCGGTGGTTTTCACGCAGCGCATGGTGGGCGATGGTCAGCGTGACGCCAGAGCTCAGCAGCAGGGCCGTGTTGATCGTGGGCAGCCAGAAGGGCCCCACGGTCTGGAACGGTTCCACCACGCCAGCCGGACCGAAGTTCGGCCACGCGGCCTGGAAATCCGGCCACAGCATCAGGCGGTGGTCGATGTCGCCCAGCCACGGCGTCGTGATCGTGCGCGTGTACCAGAGCGCGCCAAAGAACGCCGCAAAGAACATGACCTCGGAGAAGATGAACCAGCTCATGCTCCAGCGGTACGAACCGTCGATGCGCTTGCTGTTCAGCCCGGTCTCGGACTCGTGGATGGCATCGCCGAACCAGTAGTACATGACGATGACCACGCCGATGAACCCCACCAGCACGGACCACTTGCCCCAGTCCGCGCCGTTGACCCAGGCCGCGGCTCCCAGGCCCATGAAGAGCAGTGCCACGGCCATGCGCACGGGATGGCCCGAGTCGGCGGGGACAAAGTAGTACGGTGCCTCTTTACCTTGAACCGAGTGGCTTGCACTCATGGCTTTCTCCCTGGTACAGATTTAGATTTAGGTAATTCAAGTCAGGCTGGAAACGGCCCAACGAACAATTAAAACCAGCACAGTCACAAAGATTGCCGCTGCCAGCAGTCCGGCCACGATGACGTGGACCGGATTGAGCTTGGCGCTATCCTCACGGTAGCCCGCGCCCTTGCGCACGCCGAAGAACCCCCACGCCACCGCCTTCATCGTCTGAAGGAAACTCAGCTTGCGCTGAGACGTTTCGCGAAGGTCGTCGCTCATGGCCTCGGCTCCTAGCCGACGGCCTTGCCGGTCAGCAAGGCCGAACCGCGGATCACCGTCCAGGCAAACACGGCAACGACGAAAACCAGAAGAACCAGTCCTGCGATCTTGTTACGGCGGCGCTGCTCGGGTGTCATTGCTGTGCTACCTGGAACATGGATAGGGATTTACTTCACTTCGGGCGGCGTTTCGAAGGTGTGGAACGGCGCGGGCGACGGCACCGTCCATTCCAGTCCTTCGGCGCCTTCCCACGGCTTGGCCGGGGCCGGTTCACCCTTGCCCATGTAGCAGCGCAGGATCGCAACCAGGAAAATCAGCTGCGACAGGCCGAACCAGAACGCGCCGATGGTGGCGAGCTGATGGAACGTCGTGAACTGCGCGGCGTAGTCGGCGTAACGGCGCGGCATGCCGGCCAGACCCAGGAAGTGCATCGGGAAGAAGGTCACGTTGAACGAGATCAGCGTCGACCAGAAGTGCAGCTTGCCCAGCTTTTCGCTGTACATGCGGCCCGTCCACTTGGGCACCCAGTAATAGGCACCGGCAAACAGCGCGAACAGGGAACCGGCCACCAGCACGTAGTGGAAGTGCGCCACCACGTAATAGGTGTCGTGGACCTGGATGTCGATCGGGGCCACGGACAGGATCAGACCGGTAAAGCCGCCCATCGTGAACACGAAGATGAAGCCGATGGAAAACAGCATCGGCGTCTCGAACGTCATGGAACCGCGCCACATCGTCGCGACCCAGTTGAACACCTTCACCCCGGTCGGGATGGAGATGAGCATGGTGGCGTACATGAAGTAGAGCTGACCGGTCACCGGCATGCCCGTCGTGAACATGTGGTGCGCCCACACGATGAACGACAGCACGGCGATGGAGGCGGTGGCGTACACCATCGAGGCGTAGCCGAAGAGCTTCTTGCGGGCGAACGCGGGCACGATGGCCGACACGATGCCGAACGCCGGCAAGATCATGATGTAGACCTCGGGGTGCCCGAAGAACCAGAACACGTGCTGGTACAGGACCGGGTCACCGCCGGCGGCGGCATTGAAGAAGCCCGTGCCGAAGTGGCGGTCGGTCAGCACCATGGTGATGGCCGCGGCCAGCACCGGCATCACAGCCAGCAGCAGGAACGCCGTGATCAGCCAGGTCCAGCAGAACAGCGGCATCTTCATCAGCGTCAGGCCGGGCGCGCGCATGTTCAGGATGGTCACGATGATGTTGATCGCGCCCATGATGGACGAGGCGCCCATGATGTGGATGGCGAAGATGGCCAGGTCCATGCCAGGGCCCATCTGCAGCGACAGCGGCGCGTACAGCGTCCAGCCCGCGGCGGTGGCGCCGCCCGGCACGAAGAACGAGGCGGTCAGCATGATCGCGGCAACCGGCAGCAGCCAGAAGCTGAAGTTGTTCATCCGCGCGAACGCCATGTCGGATGCGCCGATCTGCATCGGAATCATCCAGTTCGCAAAGCCCACGAAGGCCGGCATGATCGCGCCGAACACCATGATCAGGCCGTGCATCGTGGTGAACTGGTTGAACAGCTCGGGGCGGAAGAACTGCAGGCCGGGCTCGAAGAGCTCGGTGCGCAGCAGGAGGGCGAGCGTGCCGCCCTCCAGAAGCATGACGAACGAGAAGATGAGATACATCGTCCCGATGTCTTTGTGGTTCGTTGCAAAAAGCCACCGGCGCCAGCCCGTGGGCACGCCGTGGTGGTGGTCATCGTGACCGTGGCCGTGGCCCGGCGACACGTGGTCTACAGTGACGCTGCTCATGATGGACTCCTTCCTGCTGAGTGCCAGCCCCGTTCAACGGGGCGGCAGGGTATCTCTGACTAAACGGAACCGGTTCTACCGGTGAAGGAACGGCCCACGCGCAATCAGCGCGCGGGCGTGATGTCCTTCGGAAGAACCGTCGGGTCCTGCCCCTTGCCGGCGTTGCTCCAGGCATGGCGCGTATAGCTGATGACCGCTGCGATCTCGACATCGTTGAGCTGCCCGCCGAACGCCGCCATGGCGGTGCCGGGCTTGCCCTTCAGCACGGTGTTGATCTGCTCCCCCTTGGGGCCCAGAACAACCTTGTCTCCGTCGAGCGGCGGGAAGGAACCGGGAATGCCCTTGCCGTTGGCCTGGTGGCAGGCCACGCAATTTGCCGCGAAAACCTTTTCGCCGCGGGCAACCAGTTCAGCTTCCGTCCACTCTTTATTGGGATCGTCGGCGTTTGCCGCCATCTTCTTCTTTTGGTCTTCAACCCACTTATCGTAGTCGGGCTGCGCCAGCACTTCCACGACGATGGGCATGAAGGCGTGGTCCTTGCCGCACAATTCCGCGCACTGGCCGCGATAGATGCCAGGCTTTTCGGCGTTGAACCAGGTGTCGCGCAGAAACCCGGGGATGGCGTCCTGTTTCACGCCGAAGTCCGGAACCATCCACGAGTGGATGACGTCGGCCGCCGTGAGGACGATGCGGATCTTCTTGTTGGCGGGGACGACCAGGTGGTTGTCCACTTCCATCAGATAGAACTCGCCCTTGGGCTCGCGGTTCTCGATCTGGGCGCGCGGCGTGGAAAGCGTGGAGAGGAACTTGATGCCGGCGGCCGAGCCGTCCAGATATTCGTAGCCCCACTTCCATTGATAGCCGGTGACCTTGACGGTCAGGTCCGCGCTGGAAGTGTCTTTCATGGCGACGACCGTCTTGGTGGCCGGCAGCGCCATGGCGATGACGATGATGAAGGGGATGACCGTCCAGGCGACTTCGACGCCCAGGTGTTCGTGGAAGGTCGCCGCCTTGTGGCCGCGGGACTTCCGGTGCGCCCAGATGGAGTAGAACATCACTCCAAAGACGCCGATGAAAATCACAATACAGATCGTGAGCAGCAACCAATGCAGCCACATGATGTCGCGCGAAATCGCGGTGACGCCTTCATGCAGGTTCAGCTGATTGACCTTCGGACCGCCGGGCATGTTTTGCACCTGGGCACCGGCCACGCCGCCAATCAGCATCGCACAAGCCCCCAGTATCCCTCTCCACTTCTTCATGCTTACCTCGAAATACGGCGCGAAGGCCCATTTGCTGGTGGCGGAAGTCACCGGAATACGGGCAACACGCAATTATTAGATGGCAGGGCGATGCAGGGAGATAGAGCGGCCCTGTCGTTCCCTCTCGAAATCACAAAGAAACTGGCGGATTATAGCGGACGCGCAAACAGATGTAATTTAGTGCTCTTGAATTCATGCGGCCCGCCCCCATGTGCGCTCGCCCCTTGACTACGGGCCGTAAACCGGGTGGCTTAAAATCGCCCGCAACCTCATCTCCTTGGCGCCACGATGCAAAAGCAGTTGCCCGATTTGTATGCCGCCCTGTGCGCCCGCGCGCAGGAGCCCGCCCCAGAAGGCGCGCGCGCTTTATATATAGCGGGGCGCCGCTGCGGCTGGGCCACGCACGCAGCCTGCGACGCGCTGCGCGATGCGCCGCAAACGCACGCGGACGACACGGCGCTGCGTATCGGCGAGGGCCTTGCCCCCGGCAATGCGCTGGACGCCGTGCTGGAACAGGCCGCGGAACTGTTGCGCCAAGCCAACTGCCTGCGCGGCTGGCGCGATGAATTGCTGGACGTTCTGGATGGCGACGAGCCGCTGGGCGTCATCGAACGCGCAGCAGTGCGGCCGCTCGGTCTGTTGACCAAGGCCGTGCATCTGAATGCGTGGACGCCCGACGGCAAGCTGTGGGTCGCCCGGCGCTCGCTCAGCAAGTCGACCGATCCCGGTATGTGGGACACGCTGGTCGGTGGACTGGCAGGAAGGGGCGAGGATCTGGAACTGGCGCTGGTGCGCGAATGCGGCGAAGAAGCCGGCCTGGACGAACCCGACCTCGCGCGCCGCACGCCGCTGCGCACGATTTTGCGCATCCACCGCCGGCTGCCCGAGGGCTATCAGGTGGAAGATGTGCTGACCAGCACGTGCATCCTGGCGCCGGACGCGCAGCCCGCCAACCGTGATGGCGAGGTCATGGAAATCGCCACCGTCGACGTCGCGACGGCCTTGCACCATATCGCCGAAGGCGAGTTCACGCTGGAAGCGGCCCTGGTGCTGGTCGAAGACATCATGCGGCGCCAGGCCGCCGGCGATATCAAGATCTGAATCGTTGAATCGGGCCACGCCCACGGGGCGGGCCCAGTCACCCTCAAATGAAACTGCCGGCACGCGCGCGGTGGCGCGCCCGGCAGAGTGCGGCTAGCGGGACGCTGGTTCCGGCGTTCCCAGCACGGGGTCGCCCGGCGCAGCGGCGCCCGACGCAGCGGCGCCCGGGGCGTTCGCGTCCGGGGCATTGGCGTCCGGCGCGCTGGCAACGGGTGCATTGGCAACCGGGGCCTTGACACCAGGGGCACCGGCGCCCGACGCATTGGCGCCCAGCACCTCTCCGCCGTCAGCCGGCTCGCCGCGCAGTTCACGCGCCGCCCGCAGGTCCTCGCCTTCCGGCGGACCGCCTGCGCCGGCCGCTTCCGCCGCTTCGGCCGCCTGCGCGGAGCTAGGCCCCGCCACCGGCGCGGGCGTGGCCGCCGCCGCCGCGGAAGCCTGCGAAAACTGCTTCCAGACTTCAATCGCCCGCAAACGCTGCTTGGCCACGACCTGAATGCGATCGCGCAGGTTTTCGTCGCGGGCCAGCAGCGCATGGAAATCGCGCGAAGACAGCATCAGCAGCTTGCTGTACCCCAGCGATGTCACGTCCGGCGTCAATTGCTCTTCGCCCAAAAGACCCAGTTCGCCAAAGAATTCGCCGCTGCCCAGCTCGATCATGGTGTTGTCGGGCAGATGGACCGCCACCGCGCCCGACGCCACAAAGCACATCTCCTCGCCGTGCCGCCCCTTGGTCAACACCCGCTGGTCGGGCAGGGCAAGGCGCGGCTTGAGCAGCTTGCTGATGGCGCGCAGGGAGTCGGGCGACAGGCCTTCAAAAAGCGGCACGCGCTTGATCAGTTCGGCCGCACTCATTTCGATGTCCAGCGGCGGATGCTTGTCGATGTGCGCCCAGCGGCTTTTCAGTTGCTCGGTCAGGTCGGCATAGACCTCGCCGCTGATCAGGAACTGCTCAAGCATGTCGCGGTAGCGGATGCGTTCAAGCTCGCGCGCCACGCGGCCCAAGTAACTCTCCTGCAGCCATTGGGCGTACGACGGATATTGCAGGTTCAGCGCCTGCATCGCGTTCTCGATCAGGTCCAGGCGGCGCTGATGCAGCGACACGATGCGCTGCGTGGCCTCTTCGCCCAGCAGCGGCGTGATCTGTTCGCGGGCAAAGCCGATCAGGCGCTGCGCGACCGACCGCTTGCTCATCAGGTTGGCAAAGCGCTGGCCGAGCTCGCGCGCCAGCCATCCCTGGAATCCGAATACGTAATGCAGCCGCAGCGCCAGCCGGAAGCCCGTCGAATAGCGGACGTCGGCAGCAATAGCGCGCTCAAAGCCCTCCACGCCGCCCAGCCGGATGGCGTCTTCCAGCCGCTCGGCCCGCGCCAGCAGCGTTTCCGCCATGCGCCAGTCCACGATCTGCGCCTTCAGGATGTCGAAGAACATTTCCTCTTCGCGCTGCGCCACGATCGCCAAGCCCACGGCCACGCGCTGCTCGTCGGTCATCTGGCTGACCCGGCCGTCGTGCACGCTGGCCAGGCTGGCGTCGAACACCGCACGGATGCGGTCGCGCACTTCGTTGCCGATATGTTCGGCCTTGGCCACTTCCTCGGTCTTGCCCTGCAGGTCTTCCAGCGCCACGGCCAGCACCTGGTTGCGGATGGTGCGCTCGACGGGCGACAGCTGGTTCAGCCCCAGCATCCGGATCAGCGGCCGCAGGCTGATGCCGTTGACGAACAAGGTCATCAGCACAAAGCCCGTGGTCGCCACGGCAATGAACTGGCGCGCCTCTTCAGGCACGCCGGTCTGTTCGGTCACCGCCAGCGCCAGCGCCAGCGACACGGCGCCGCGCAGGCCGCCCCACAGCATCACCACCTTGTACGGATTGCTGACCTTGGTGCCCAGCCGCGTCAGACCCAAGAGCGGCAGCAGCCCGAACACCACAATCGCCCGCGCCACCAGCGTCACCACGAACACCACGCCCACCAGCACCAGCTCCTGCCAATCGGCCGCGGCCATCAGCTTGGGGATCAGCATGGCCGCAAACAGGAAGATGAGGGAGTTGGCCCAGAAGCCAAACTGCTCCCACGCGCTGGACAGATGCTCGAAGGTGGTCGGCGACATGCGCGTGCGGCCGGTGGAACCCACCACCAGGCCCGCGATCACCGTGGCCACCACGCCCGAGACGTTCAGGTAATGCTCGGAGATGAAGAAGGACAGGTAGGCCAGCGTCAGGGTCAGCGTGATCTCGGCGGTAGGAAAGCCGCGCAGCCAGGCAAACAGGAAGCAGGCCAGACGCCCCATCGCAAAGCCGGCCACGCCGCCGCCGATGAAGTGCACGATGAAGTCGTTGAAGATGCCGCTGACGGACAATTCGCCCTTGCCGCTCAGCACCGCCAGCAGCACGGAATACAGCGCGATGGACGCCGCATCGTTGAACAGGCTCTCGCCCTCGACCAGCGTGGTCAGTCGCTTGGGCGCGCCCACTTCGCGAAAGATGCCAACCACCGCCACCGGGTCGGTCGTGGCCACGATGGCGCCGAGCAACAGGCACACCACCAATCCATAGGGCGAGATGGCGTCCAGCGTCACGCCGACCACAACCGTGCAGACAACCACCGCCACGATGGCCATCATCAGGATCGGACCGATGTCGTCCATCAGACGCCGCACGTTCATCGACAGCGCCGTCTCAAAGAGCAGCACCGGCAGGAACACCATCAGGAAGGTCTCTGACGAGATCTCGAAGCGCTCCAGCGAATCGAGAAAGTCGCCGATCCAGGCCGGCGCCCAGCCGTGCACGTGAATCACGATCCCGAGCAGACAGCCAACGATGGCGAGCAGCACCGAATAGGGCAGCTTGACCCGGCCGGCCAGGGGCGGCATGAAGCAGACCAGCGTGAGCAGGCCCGCAAGACCAAATACAAGAAAACCAACATCCATGGGTAGCGCCGCGTCCCGATCGTAGTGCGTGTGGAAAGTTCCACAAGAATAGCGGCTTTTTTCCGGCGCTCGCGGCCGGGACGTGACGGGAATCGAGGAGAATGCACGTTTCGTTACCCCAATGGACGCTTGCGAAACGTGCCGCGCCATGTTTTTTGGGTAATGTGGCATCACGCGAACTTTTGCAGGAGCGGCACGTGGCACGCATCCACACCTTGACCCGGCGCCACGACGCGCCCGCGATGCTCGTCCAGTTGACCGATAGCCATCTGTTCGGCGAGCCAGAAACGTCGATGCTGGGCGTCAATACCGACGCGAGCCTGCGCGCCGTGCTGCGCCAGATCGAGGCCGATGGCAAGCATCCCGACCTGCTGCTCGCCACCGGCGACCTGTCGCAGGATGGCGAGGCCGCGGGCTACCAGCGCTTTGCGCGCATCCTTTCCGAATCGGCCGCGCTGGATCGTGCAACGATCCGTTGCCTGCCGGGCAATCACGATCAACCGTCCGTCCTGCGCCAGGAATTGTCCGACTGGTCGATGCCCGTGACGGACGTGGGCGCATGGCGCGTCGTCACGCTGGACACGACGGTGCCCGGCTCGAACGCCGGCCATCTGTGCAACAGTGAACTCGACATGCTGGAAGCGGCGCTGGCCCAGGCGCCCAACCGCCACACGCTGGTGGCGATGCACCACAACCCGATGCAGATCGACAGCCACTGGCATGACTCGATGATGATCGACAACCCGCAGGCGCTCTTCAAGCTGCTGGCACGGTTTCCGCAGGTGCGCGTGCTGCTGTGCGGCCATGTGCACCACGAGTTCGACCGCCGCCGCCACAACCTGCGCATGCTGGCCACGCCGTCCACATGCTTTCAGTTCAGCATCCGCGACGGCAAGCACATCGTCGACAACATGGCGCCGGGTTACCGGTGGATCAAGCTTTATCAGGATGGATCGATGGCGACCGGCGTGCGCCGCGTGCAGGACGCGCTGTGGCACTCCGCGCTGCAACCGCCAGACAGCGCGCGCGCGGCTTGACCTATCCGAGGACGGCGTCGAAACAGGCGCCGTTTTTATGGGCGCTGCGTTCCGAGCGCGCATAAAAAACGGGGCACCGATATGCTAGGTGCCCCGCAAGCATCCGTCTCATAGGGGAGGGGAAAGAGGAGAAGCCGAGACGGATGACAAGACTGCTAACCGAAGTTCGCGGTCTACATGAAGTTAGGCGGCGCCTTCCTCATTAAGTTTCTGCGAACGCAGAAAATTTGCCCCCGAATTTGTATCAATTTATTGGCCGTCCTATTGTCATCGGCCGGCTGCTGAAAGCGGCGCGCAATGTCAGGCGCCAAAGAAAAAGGCCGCAATGTGCGGCCTTTTTCATGCGCGGGACAGCCATCACGAGGCGAGGTTGCCGCGCATCTTCTTGAGCGCCGCCGCTTCGATCTGGCGAATGCGTTCGGCCGACACGCCGAACTCTTGCGCAAGCTCGTGCAGGGTGGCGCCGCCGTCGTCCTGCAGCCAGCGGGCTTCGACGATGCGGCGCGAGCGCGGATCCAGCGCTTCAAGCGCGGTGGTCAGGCCGGCGCTTTGCAGGTGATCGCGCGCAGCGCGCTCCAGCACGCGCGTGGGTTCCTGGCGGCCTTCGTCGGACAGGTAGGCGATCGGCGCGTAGCTGTCGTCGTCGTCGTCCTGGTTTTCCAGCGACATGTCGCGGCCAGACATGCGGACTTCCATTTCGCTCACGTCTTCGTTGCGCACGTTCAGCTCGCGAGCGATGTGGTCGACCTGTTCGGGATCCAGGGTCTGGCCGTCGGGACGCATGCTGCGCAGATTGAAGAACAGTTTGCGCTGCGCCTTAGTCGTGGCCACCTTGACCAGCCGCCAGTTGCGGATGATGTATTCGTGGATTTCGGCCTTGATCCAGTGAACCGCGAAGGACACCAGGCGCACACCGCGCTCGGGGTCGAAACGCTTGACGGCCTTCATGAGGCCGACATTGCCTTCCTGGATGAGGTCGGCGTGGGGCAGGCCGTAACCCAGATACTGACGGGCCACAGACACCACAAGACGCAGGTGCGAAAGAATCAGCTCGCGGGCGGCGCCCAGATCTTCCTGGTCGCGCAGGCGACGGCCGAGTTCCGTTTCGCGATCCGCGGACAACACCGGCAGGCGGTTGACCGCGGAAATATAAGCGTCGATCGTACCGAGAGCGCCCGGATTGGCGATGGCCAACGCCAGAGCGTTGCCGGAGGCGGTCAACGAGGTACTGGGTTGCTTCATAGCGGGGGTCTCCGGATGGCGAGAAAACGACATGAATTCGATGTTAGCACTCAAGTAATAGGAGTGCTAATTCGACTGTTGCGACGCGTCAAAGTTTCATTTCCGCGACGCGTCCCCGTTTATTCGAGAGCCGGGGCGGTTCACCACCCGAGGCGCTTCAGCCCTTCGGCGGTGGCTTCGCCGTCCGGACGGATGAAGAGCGCGCCGCGCGGGTCCATGAAGACCTGGTAACGGGCCCCGTCGAACAGGGGCATGTAGGCGCCGCTGCCAAATTGGACATCGACAAAGGGGAACCAGTTCGGAAAACTTTTCTTCAGGGATCCGAGGTCCGGCGCGGGCCAGTCGTCCAGGGGATGCACCGAACGCGTGGCCGTCGCTTCGCGGGCGGCATCGCTGTAGCGGCCCGACAGGCGCTCCAGCCGATACAGGGGCGGCACGCCGGCCATGAGCGCCGGCAGTTTCCAGCGCACGACCCGGGCGTCGATCTGCCACTGGTCGCCGTAAAGTACATATTGCTTGTCGCCGATGCCCGGGGCATTGGCATTAACCTGGAACTGACCCTCGGCCTGTTGGCGGATGTCGATGCGGGCGACCGGCTGGTCGGTAGTCAGCCGAACGAACTGCACCAGCGACAGCGCGAGCAGGCCCGATACGCATCCCAGGCACACCAGCAGCAGGCCGCACGCGCGGCGCACCGGCCGGAACTGGAACATGCGGCGTCCGCGTTCGTCGCGGGGACCACCCCTGCCCAGCAGCATGACGATGCCGGGCAACAGGACGATGACGGCGCCCAGCAGGATCCAGGCGAAGGGAGCAATTCCGTTGATCAAATCAGGCGTTCCTATTCAAGCCGCCGCGTCGTACAGCGCGGCGGGCGCAGGAAGCCGCCACCCGCCGCGGCAGGCTTCCCAGTATAGAAGCGCGTCTTCAGGCGACCGGTTTTCCAAGCCGTTCGACGTGAAACCGGATGTGATCCTCGATGAACGTCGAGATGAAGTAATAGCCGTGGTCGTAGCCGGCTTGGCGACGCAAGGTGAGCGGCTGTCCGGCGGCGGCGCAGGCCGCCTCGAATACCTCGGGATACAACTGTTCAGCCAGAAACTGGTCGGCTTCGCCCTGGTCGATGAGGATGCCGCCGGGGAAGGGCTGCTGCAGTCCGCGCATCAGGGCGGACGCATCGTAGGCCGCCCAGTCTTCGGATTGCGCGCCCAGGTAAGCGCCGAACGCCTTTTTGCCCCACGGGCATTGGCTGGGCGCCGCGATCGGTGCAAACGCCGACACCGAACGGAACTTGCCGGGATTGCGCAGCGCCAGCACCAGCGCGCCGTGGCCGCCCATGGAGTGCCCGAAGATGCCGGTTCGCGAGGCATCCCCCGGCAGTGCGCCGCCGGTGACGATGCCGTGCAGTTCCTGCGTGACGTAGCTGTACATGCGGTAGTGATCGCGCCATGCAGTCGTGGTGGCGTCGACATAGAAGCCGGCGCCGGTGCCCAGGTCCCAGCTTTCGTCCTCGCCGGGCACGCCCGCGCCGCGGGGGCTGGTGTCGGGCGCCACCAGCATGACGCCCAATTCCGCTGCCAGCCGCTGCGCGCCGGCCTTAATCATGAACGTTTCTTCGGTGCAGGTCAGGCCCGCCAGGTAGAACAGCACCGGCACGGGGCCGTGCTCGGCCTGCGGCGGCACGTACACGGAAAACCGCATGGGCAGGCCGATCTCGGTGGAGTCGTGGCGGTAGTAGCGCTGCGTGCCGCCGAAGCACCGATGCTGCGAGATGAGTTCGAGGGACGCGGCCATGGGCTTGCTCCGGAGAAGAATAAATCGAGGTGGATAAAACGTCGGCGGGTTAGGGGAATCCACGGTGCGACGTTCCGTCGCCGAATGTTAACCTGCCCCTCAATGAGCGCTCGCCACAAAAAAATACGATTCCGCGCTCAGATTGTGATCACGGCACTTGACCAGCGCCCACCGTGGCACTATTTATATACCGTGTGTGAAGACAACCCGTTCTTCCTGATACGCAAGCCCTGACACTATGGCCCGTCTGCCCCGTTTGTATGCCCCTGGGCTGCCCCAACTGGTGCAGGCCAACTTTATTCAGCCGTTGGCGGCGCCATCGCAACCCGCGCCCGCCGACATCCTGAATCAGCTCGCCACGTGGCTGGGCGAGTCGGCCCAGCGGCACCGCGTATCGGTGCACGGCTGGCTCCTCGCCAACGACCGCATCCTGCTGCTTGCCACGCCCGCAGACGAAGAAGGCCTGCCGCGGCTGATGCAGACGTTGGGCCGCAATCTTGCGGCGCGGCTGCGCGGCGGGCGGGTGTTCGCCGGCCGATACCGGTCGGCGCTGCTGGAACCCGGCGCGTGGGTGCTGCCCTCGCTGGTCTGGCTGGAAACGTATCCGGTTCGCAGCGGGGCTTCGCAGGACCCCGATTCGTGGCCCTGGTCGTCCGCGTCCAGCCATACCGGCAACACCAGCGCCGCGCCGGCCCAATGGCAGTCCGATCACGCCGACTACTGGGCTTGCGGCAACACGCCGTTCGACCGGCAGGCCAATTACCGCAAGCGGCTTCAGGATGGGCTGTCGCGCGAGGAAACCCAACGCATCGACCAGGCGGTCTCTGGCCAGTGGGCGCTGGGCGGTCCCAGCTTTATTGCCAGCCTGGCTCATACGGCCAGCCGGCGTGTGGCGCCCGGCCAGCGTGGCCGGCCCCGCAAGAAGCCGGCCGCGGCGCCCGCGGACAATGAGTCCAGCCCGCCGACGCCACCAACCACCACGCCACCGGTCAACAACTCCTGACCCCCCGACCCGCCATCACGGCGGGTTTTGTTTGTCTGCGTCCGGGCATTGCGGTGCCGCGCTGCCGCCGCAAGGCATTCGGGCAGCCCGCGGAGTCGGCGCCGCAAAAACACGATCTGCTCGTGCGCTTGGCGACATCTGCGCCGCAAAAGCGCGATCCGCGCGTGCGCTTGACTCACATCATCGCGGGACCTGCGCGACGACAAGGTGCAATTTCGCCACACCTGACATTGATCGCGCACAGAAAAAACATTCTTTTAAATAGGGACGTATAGCGTGATTTTGCACCGCTTTGGACGCCCGAGTCACTGCGACAAAAGACCTGCTCCGGCGACAGCCAATAACGGCGCGGCCGTTGTTGTGTCCCTATATTCATGCACTATGACGGCGCACCTATTTAATTAGGGTCATACCCCGTTTGTTCCTGTTGCACCCTACTTGCGTCGGGGGTATTGTCCGACTCCTGCACTGCAACATTAGACGCAGGCCCACTGCGGAGCGCGCCATGCCCCAAATTACCCCGACCGAATCCTGTCCCACCTCCAAGGCAGTTGCCATCGATGCAACCCGCATCGGCCTGCCTTCGGCCCAGGGCCTGTACAACCCCAAGAACGAACATGATGCCTGCGGCGTCGGCTTCGTTGCCCACATCAAGGGCAAGAAAAGCCACGCGATCATCCAGCAGGGTCTGAAGATTCTTGAGAACCTGGACCACCGCGGCGCGGTCGGCGCAGACAAGCTCATGGGCGACGGCGCAGGCATCCTGATCCAGATCCCCGACACGCTGTACCGCGACGAACTCAGCCAGCAAGGCATCATCCTGCCCCCGCCCGGCGAGTACGGCGTGGCCATGGTGTTCCTGCCCAAGGAAACGGCCTCGCGCCTGGCCTGCGAACAGGAACTCGAGCGCTCCGTGCGCGCCGAGGGCCAGGTCGTGCTGGGCTGGCGCGACGTGCCGGTGGATGTCGACATGCCCATGTCGCCCACCGTCCGCGACTGCGAACCCGTGATCCGCCAGCTGTTCATCGGCCGCGGCGCCGACGTGATGGTGCCGGACGCGCTGGAACGCAAGCTCTACGTCATCCGCAAGACCGCCAGCCACGCCATCCAGAACATGCATCTGGCGCACGGCAAGGAGTACTTCGTGCCCTCGGCCTCGGTGCGTACCGTGGTCTACAAGGGCCTGCTGCTGGCCGATCAGGTCGGCCGCTACTACCGCGACCTGGCCGACACCCGCACGGTGTCCGCGCTGGCGCTGGTCCACCAGCGTTTCTCGACCAACACGTTCCCCGCCTGGCCGCTGGCCCACCCGTACCGCATGATTGCCCACAACGGCGAAATCAATACGGTGAAGGGCAACTTCAACTGGCTGCGCGCCCGCGAAGGCATGATGCAGTCGGCCGTGCTGGGCGACGATCTGAAAAAGCTGTACCCCATCGTCTACGAAGGCCAGTCGGACACCGCGACGTTCGACAATTGCCTGGAACTGCTGGTGAATTCGGGCTACTCGCTGGCCCACGCCATGATGATGATGATCCCGGAAGCCTGGGAACAGCACACGCAGATGGACGAAAGCCGCCGCGCTTTCTACGAGTACCACGCCGCCATGATGGAGCCGTGGGACGGCCCCGCCGCAGTCGCGTTCACCGATGGCCGCCAGATCGGCGCCACGCTGGACCGCAACGGCCTGCGTCCTGCCCGCTACCTGGTCACCGACGACGACATGGTCATCCTGGCTTCCGAAGCCGGCACGCTGTCGATCCCCGAAAACCGCATCGTCAAGAAGTGGCGCCTGCAGCCGGGCAAGATGTTCCTGATCGACCTGGAACAAGGCCGCATCATCGACGACGCCGAGATCAAGCTGCAGTTGGCCAACAGCCGTCCGTACCGCCAGTGGATCGAACGCCTGCAGATCAAGCTGGAATCGCTGCCCGCGCCGCGTCAGGTCGCCGTGGCCACGCAATCGGCCGTGTCGCTGCTGGACCGCCAACAGGCATTCGGCTGGACCCAGGAAGACTACAAGTTCATCCTGGAGCCCATGGCATCGAGCGGCGAGGAAGTCATCGGCTCGATGGGCAATGATGCCCCGCTGGCCGTGCTGTCGGACCGCGCCAAGCCGTTCTACAACTATTTCCGCCAGCTGTTCGCTCAGGTCACGAACCCGCCGATCGACCCGATCCGCGAACAGCTCGTGATGTCGCTGGTGTCCTTCATCGGTCCCAAGCCGAACCTGCTGGATATCAACAACGTCAACCCGCCGCTGCGCCTGGAAGTGTCCCAGCCGGTGCTGGACTTCGCCGCCATGGCGCAGATCCGCGACATCGACCAGGTCACGGGCAAGAAATTCCGCAGCTTTGAACTGGACATCACGTACCCCGCCGCCTGGGGTCCCGAGGGCATCGAAGCCCGCGTGGCGGCCTTGTGCGCGCGCGCCGTCGACGCGGTGCGCAGCGGCTACAACATCCTGATCGTGTCGGACCGCCTGGTCGACAGCGAGCGCGTGGCCATCCCTGCGCTGCTGGCCACGTCGGCCGTGCACCAGCACCTGATCCGCGCCGGCCTGCGCACCAACACGGGTCTCGTCGTCGAAACCGGTTCGGCCCGCGAAGTGCATCACTTCGCGCTCCTGGGCGGCTACGGCGCCGAAGCCATTCACCCCTACCTGGCGCTCGAATCGCTGGGCAAGATGAATGACCCCGAAAAGGCCGTGAAGAACTACATCAAGGCGCTGGGCAAGGGCCTGAACAAGGTCATGTCCAAGATGGGCATTTCCACGTACATGTCCTACACCGGCGCGCAGATCTTCGAAGCCGTTGGCCTGCAGAGCGCCCTGGTGAACAAGTACTTCACCGGCACCGCTTCCAACATCGAAGGCATCGGCATCTTCCAGGTCGCCGAAGAAGCGCTGCGCCAGCACCGCGCCGCCTTCAGCACCGACCCCGTGCTTGCCAACGACCTGGACGCCGGCGGCGAATACGCCTACCGCGTCCGCGGCGAAGAGCACATGTGGACGCCGGATTCGATCGCCAAGCTGCAGCACGCGTCGCGCGCCAACAACTACCGCACGTACAAGGAGTACGCGCAGATCATCAACGACCAGAGCCGTCGCCACATGACGCTGCGCGGCCTGTTCGAGTTCCGCTTCGACCCGTCGCGCGCCATCCCGCTGGACGACGTCGAGCCGGCCAAGGAAATCGTCAAGCGTTTTGCCACCGGCGCCATGTCGCTGGGGTCGATCTCGACCGAAGCGCACTCGGTGCTGGCCGTTGCCATGAACCGCATCGGCGGCAAGTCCAATACCGGCGAAGGCGGCGAGGACGAACTGCGCTACCGCGCCGAAATGCGCGAAGGCAAGAGCACCATCAAGGACGGCGACACGCTGGCCTCGGTGCTGGGCACGGACCGCATCGAAGCCGACGTCGAACTCAAGCGGGGCGATTCGCTGCGTTCGAAGATCAAGCAGGTGGCGTCGGGCCGTTTCGGCGTGACCGCCGAGTACCTGTCGTCCGCCGACCAGATCCAGATCAAGATGGCGCAGGGCGCCAAGCCCGGCGAAGGCGGCCAGCTGCCCGGCCACAAGGTGTCGGAATACATCGCCAAGCTGCGCTACTCGGTGCCCGGCGTGGGCCTCATCTCGCCCCCGCCGCACCATGACATCTACTCGATCGAAGATCTGGCGCAGCTGATCCACGACCTGAAGAACGTCAATTCCAAGTCCTCGATCTCGGTCAAGCTGGTGTCCGAAGTCGGCGTGGGCACGGTGGCCGCGGGCGTGGCCAAGGCCAAGGCCGACCACGTCGTGATCGCCGGCCATGACGGCGGCACGGGCGCGTCACCGGTGTCGTCCATCAAGCACGTGGGCACGCCCTGGGAACTGGGCCTGGCCGAAACGCAGCAGACGCTGGTGCTGAACCGCCTGCGCAGCCGCATCCGCGTGCAGGCCGACGGCCAGATGAAGACCGGCCGCGACGTCGTCATCGGCGCGCTGCTGGGCGCCGACGAATTCGGCTTCGCGACCGCGCCGCTGGTCGTCGAAGGCTGCATCATGATGCGCAAGTGCCACCTGAACACCTGCCCGGTGGGCGTGGCCACGCAGGATCCTGCGCTGCGCAAGAAGTTCCAGGGCAAGCCCGAGCACGTCGTGAACTTCTTCTTCTTCATCGCCGAAGAAGTCCGTGAAATCATGGCCCAACTGGGCATCCGCAAGTTCGACGACCTGATCGGCCGCGCCGATCTGCTGGACATGCGTTCGGGCGTTGAGCACTGGAAGGCACAAGGGCTGGACTTCACCCGCGTGTTCCACCAGACGGTGTCCGATGCCGAAGTGCACCAGACCGAAGAGCAGGATCACGGTCTGGCCGGCGCGCTGGATCACCTGCTGATCGAGCGCAGCAAGCCCGCGCTGGAGCGTGGCGAGAAGGTGTCGTTCATCGTGCCGGTGCGCAACCGCAACCGCACGATCGGCGCGATGCTGTCCGGCGCCGTGGCCTCGCGCTACGGCCATGACGGCCTGCCCGACGACACCATCCACATCCAGTGCAACGGCACCGCCGGCCAGAGCTTCGGCGCGTTCCTGGCGCACGGCATCACGATGGATCTGGTGGGCGAAGGCAACGACTACGTGGGCAAGGGCCTGTCCGGCGGCCGCATCATCGTGCGCTCGCCCAACGACTTCCGCGGCTTCGGCCCCGACCACATCATTGCCGGCAACACCGTGCTGTACGGCGCGCTGGCAGGCGAGGCGTTCTTCAACGGCGTGGCGGGCGAGCGTTTCGCGGTGCGCAACTCGGGCGCAGCCACCGTCGTGGAAGGCACCGGCGATCACGGCTGCGAATACATGACCGGCGGCACCGTCGTCGTGCTGGGTTCCACCGGCCGCAACTTCGCGGCGGGCATGTCCGGCGGCGTGGCGTACGTCTGGGATCCGGACCGCACGCTCAAGCACCGTGTGAACCTGTCGATGGTGGAACTGGAATCGGTGGTGCCGCACGCCGAGCAGCAGTCGCTGAACAACATCGACATCTGGCACAGCGCGCAGCGCGGTGGCGAACGCGAGACGGACGAGTCCATCCTGCGCCGCCTGGTGGAAGATCACTTCCGCTACACCGGCAGCTACCGTGCCCGCGAAATCCTGGGCGACTGGGAAGCCTCGCGCGGCAAATTCGTGAAGATCATGCCGACGGACTACCGCCGCGCATTGGGTGAAATGTGGCGTGCAGCCAACCCGCAACAACTGGCTGCGTGAGGGATACCATGGGAAAGATCACTGGATTTATGGAATTTCAGCGTCTGCAGGAGGCCTCCGAGGCCCCGCAGAAGCGGCTGAAGAACTGGCGCGAATTCGTCCTGCACCTGACGGACGATCAGGCCAAGCAGCAGGCGGCGCGCTGCATGGACTGCGGCATCCCGTTCTGCAACAACGGCTGCCCGGTCAACAACATCATCCCGGACTGGAATGACCTGGTGTACAAGCAGGACTGGCGCCGCGCGCTGGACGTCCTGCACTCCACCAACAACTTCCCGGAGTTCACGGGCCGCATCTGCCCGGCGCCTTGCGAAGCCGCCTGTACCTTGAACATCAACAGCGACGCCGTGGGCATCAAGTCCATCGAGCACGCGATCATCGACAAGGGTTGGGCCGAAGGCTGGGTCGCGCCGCAAGTGCCGGCGCGCAAGACGGGCAAGAAGGTCGCCGTCGTGGGCTCGGGCCCCGCCGGCATGGCATGCGCGCAGCAACTGGCGCGCGCCGGCCACTCCGTGACCCTGTTCGAAAAGAGCGATCGCATCGGCGGCCTGCTGCGCTACGGCATCCCCGACTTCAAGCTCGAAAAGCACCAGATCGACCGCCGCATCTCGCAGATGGAAGCCGAGGGCGTGGAATTCGCGCCGTCGACCTACGTCGGCGATCCGAAGGATCCCGTTGCCGATGGCCTGACGGTGCGCACGCCGAAATCGCTGATGGCCGAATTCGACGCCGTCGTGATGAGCGGTGGCTCGGAAACGCCGCGCGATCTGCCGGTGCCGGGCCGCGAGCTCGACGGCGTGTACTTCGCCATGGACTTCCTGCGTCAGCAGAACAAGGCCGTGGCGGGCGACCGCCTCACCAACCAGACGCTGGCCAAGGGCAAGCACGTGGTGGTGATCGGCGGCGGCGATACGGGTTCCGACTGCGTCGGCACCAGCAACCGCCACGGCGCCGCATCGGTCACGCAGTTCGAACTGATGCCCCAGCCGCCCGAGTCCGAAAACAAGGCCATGACGTGGCCGTACTGGCCGCTGAAGATGCGCACGTCGTCCTCGCACGAGGAAGGCTGCGACCGCGACTGGTCGGTGACCACCAAGCTGCTCAAGGGCGCCAACGGCAAGGTCGAGAAGCTGGTCGGCGCGCGCGTCGAATGGTTCAAGGACGACGCCACCGGCCAGATGAAGATGCGCGAAGTCGAAGGCTCGGAGTTCGAGATCAAGGCGGATCTGGTGCTGCTGGCCATGGGCTTCGTGTCGCCGGTGCAGAACGTGCTGGACGCGTTCGGCGTGGATCGCGATGGCCGCGGCAATGTGCGCGCCAACACCGACGACTACCGCACCAATGTGGAAAAGGTCTTCACCGCCGGCGACATGCGCCGCGGCCAGTCGCTGGTCGTGTGGGCCATCCGCGAAGGCCGCCAGTGTGCGCGCTCGGTCGACGCCTACCTGATGGGAAGCAGTGAATTGCCGCGTTGATCGTATTGCGACATATCAACGCCGCCGGTTGCCTCGCGCACCGGCGGCGTTTTTTTTGCCCTTGCGTTGCGGTTAACCGCAGTTGTTGCGACATAACCACTTTCTGAAAACGGTCTTTTCACGAATTGACACACGTCAAGAACGGGGACGGGGCGGTCTGAGAACCTGTCGTCTCACCCCACACGGAAAGATCGGAGAAGAAAATGTTTTCGCTGAACGGGCGTATCCGCGCCACCGCCATTGCCGGTTTGATCGCTGCCGGCGCCTTTGCCGCTCCCGCCCACGCCCACGAAGCGGGCGACGTGCTGTTCCGCGTCGGCGTCACGCAAGTCCGCCCCTCGCAAAACAATGGCACCGTGCTCGACGGCAGCGTCAAGCTGGACGTGAACAACAACGTGCGCCCCAGCTTCACCCTGGCCTACATGGCCACCCGCAACATCGGTATCGAACTGCTGGGCGCCTGGCCCTTCCAGCATGACGTCAGCGGCAGCGGCGGCCTGGGCAAGATCGGCTCCTCCAAGCAACTGCCCCCCACGCTCAGCCTGCAATGGCACATCCTGCCCGACAGCATGATCCAGCCGTACATCGGCGTCGGCATCAACTACACCCACTTCTTCGACACCAAGGCCGAGGGCGCGCTCAAGGGCTCGAACCTGAAGCTGGGCGATTCCTGGGGCGTGGCCGCGCAACTGGGCGCGGACATCAAGATCAATGATCGCTGGTTCATGAACGCCGACATCCGCTACATCGACATCAAGTCGAAGGTGACGCTGGATGGCGAACGCGTCGGCACCGCGCGCATCGATCCGTGGGTGGCCACGGTGGGCGTTGGTTACCGCTTCTGATCGCTGGCCTGACGATGCGCGCGGCCCCGCGCGCATCGCTCAATTCTGCGGCGGCGCAAGCCGGCTGCGCAGCGCCTGCAATGCCGGCGTGTCGTCGTCGGCGCGCCAGATCAGCTGGGTAAGCGCCTGCCCATGGGACCCGGACAACGCACCCACGCGCACCGAATGCTCCGCCCCCAGCACCGCCAGCACGGACCGCGGCACGATCGCCACCCCGGTTCCCGCTGCCACACACGCCACGATGGCGTGATACGACGCAAACTCCATCACCTTGCCGGGCGCAATGCCCTCCTGGTTCAACCACGACTCCAGGATGCGCCGGTATGAGCAGCCCGCCGCAAAGGCGATGACGCTGCGGTTGCCCAGGTCTTTCGGACTGCCGATCGGATCCCACGCCAACGGCGAGATCAGCGCCAATTCCTCCCTGAATGCATCCATCGCCGCCAGTCCCTCTGCGGGGAAGGGTTGCGCCACGAAGGCAGCCTCGATCTCGTAATTACGCACCTTCGCGGCCAATGCGCCCGAGGTGCCGGTGACCAGCTCGATCCGCACCTGCGGCCAGGCCGCGTGATAGGCCGCCAGGATGGGGGGCAGGCGGGCGGCGGCCGTGCTCTCCATGGTGCCGATGCGCAGCACGCCCTGCAGGGCGCCTTCCCGGACGGCCGCCTGCGCCTCATCGGACAGGCGCAGCAGGCGGTCGGCGTAGGACAGCAGCACGCGGCCCTGATCCGACAGCACCAGTCGGCGGTTCTGCCGCCGAAAGAGCGGTGTTCCCAGCGAGGATTCCAGCTGCTTCAGGCGCGTCGACACATTGGACTGCACCCGGTTCAGATGCGCGGCGGCGCGCGCCACGCCACCCTGATCCGCCACGGTCTTGAAGATTTGCAGCGCGTCGAGATCCAAGTTTCTCATTTTGGGAACTCACGTTCTTAATAATTCACTATTCAAGATATAAGTACAGCCGTAGAGTAGGCTCCATGTCAACGCCTGCTTACCCTTCCCCCCGCCCCTCGGCCAGCGCTACAAGCCTGGCCTGGCCCGCGGCGCTTGCGCTGGCGGCGGCCATGGGCATCGGCCGCTTCGCCTTCACGCCGGTATGGCCGCTGATGGCGCAGGAGTCCGGCCTGTCGCTGACACAGGGCGGCTGGATGGCGTCGGCCAACTACGCGGGCTATCTGTTGGGCGCACTGGCGGCGATCGTCTGGCCGGTGCGACGGCTGCGCGTCACGCTGGCGGCCAGCCTGGCCGCCGTGGCCGCGCTGACCCTGGCCATGCCAATGTTGAACAGCGTGGCGGGCTGGTCGGTGCTGCGGCTGGCGGCCGGCTATGCCAGCGCCAATGCCTTCATCTGCGTCGTCGCATGGCGGCCGGTGCCCGCCGGCGACCCGCGCGAGGCCGCGGCTTCGGCGGTGACGTATGCCGGCGTGGGCGCGGGCATTGCGCTGACGGGATTGGCCTGTCTGGCCTTGATGGCCTCGCACGCGAGCGCCGGCGTGACCTGGACCGCGCTGGGCGGCCTGGCGCTGGCGTTGTCCGTGGCGGCGTGGCCCGGACTCAGCCGGCAATCGCCTCCCGTGCGACGGACGGCTGCCGACGCGCCGCAAACCCGCCTGCCGCGCGGCATCGCCGCGCTGTCGCTGCACTACGGTGTCTTCGGGGTCGGCTACATCATTCCCGCCACCTTTTTGCCGGCCATGGCCAAAGAGATCTTTCCCGACCCGGCGATCTTCGGCTGGGCCTGGCCGCTTTTTGGTATGGCGGCGGCGCTGTCGTGCCTGCTGGTCCCGCGGCTGGCGCGCGGCCGAGACGACCGGCAGGTGTGGCGCGGAGCGCAGGCGCTGATGGCGGCCGGCATGCTGACCGTGGCGCTGTGGCACCACATCGCCGCCGTGATCCTGGCAGCGCTGCTGGTCGGCGGCACCTTCATGGTGATCACGCAGGCGGGCATGCTGACCGCGCGCCGCCTGTCCGGCCCGGCGGCGCCGCGGGCGGCGGCCATCATGACGGCGGCGTTTGCGGCGGGGCAGATTCTGGGGCCGTTGCTGGCCTCGTGGGCGGCGCGCTGGGGCGCCGGCCTGCCGCAGGTGCTGGCGGCGTCGGCCTGGGGGCTGGGAAAAGTCACGACAGACGGCAATGGCGCTGGGCATAATGCCATCGGCCCTTCGGGCCAACCACACAGCAATTAGAAAGCAGGTAACGAGGAGTCCCCAGCATGAAAGCACTACGCCCCCTGATCGCCGCCCTGGCCGCCACCGCCGCCTTTGGCGGCGCTGCCCAAGCGCAGACCGGCGAATGGCCCGCCAAACCCGTGACCATGATCGTGCCCTACGCGCCGGGCGGCTTTGCCGACACCCGCGTGCGCCTCTTGGCCCGCAAGCTGGGCGAATCGCTGGGCCAGCCCATCGTTGTCGAAAACAAGGCGGGCGCAGGCGGCGTGGTCGGCACCAACCTCATCGCCAAGGCGGCCCCGGACGGCTACACGATCGGCACGGGCAACCTGGCCCCGATGGCGGTCAACCCGTCGCTGATGAAGGAAATGCCCTACAACCCGCAAAAGGATCTGGCCCCGATCATCCTGATCGAGAACAGCCCGCTGGTCCTGAGCGTGAACAACGAACTGCCGGTCAAGACGCTGGCCGACCTGATCGCACTGGCCAAGAAGGAACCGGGCAAGCTGACCTTCGGCTCGTCCGGCGTGGGCGGTGCGCACCACTTGTCGGGCGAGATGTTCCGCGAGCAGGCCAACATCGACATCGTCCACGTGCCCTACAAGGGCGGCAGCCTGGCTGCGACCGATCTCATGGGCGGCCACATCGCGATGATGTTCGAAATGGGCTATTCCGCGCTGCCCGCCATTCAGGGCAAGAAGATCCACCCGATCGCCGTCACGTCCGCCAAGCGCCTGGACGTGCTGCCGGACGTGCCCACCATGGCCGAATCCGGCCTGCCGGGCTTCGAGTCCTACAACTGGCAGGGCATCGTGGCGCCCGCCGGTACGCCCGCGCCGATCATCGCCAAGCTCAATGCCGAATTCAACCGCATCCTGAAGGACCCGGATGTGCAGAAGGCCATTGCCGACACTGGCAGCCAGGCCGGCGGCGGCACGCCCGAAGAATTCGCCGCCTTCATCAAAACCGAAAGCGACAAGTGGGCGCACGTCATCAAGGCTGGAAACATCCAGCTCCAATAACCTCCCAGGAGTTTTCCCATGGCTACCCCTTTGATTGAACTGCTCAAGCTGACCCATCCCATCATCCAGGCGCCCATGGCGGGCGGCGCCACCACGGTGGACATGGTGGCGGAGGCATCGAAGGCGGGCGCCCTGGGATCGCTCGGCGGGGCGTACATGACGCCCGAACAGATCGAGGCGGCGGCCGAAGGGGTCCGCGCCCGCACGGATCGCCCGTTCGCCATCAACCTGTTCGCATCCGTGCCGCCAGAGCCCATGCAGGGCGATGCGAGCCGGATGCTGGCCCTGATGGCGCGCTATCACGAGCAACTTGGTCTGCCGGCGCCCGAGGCCCCCGGCCCGCAGGCCGATCCGCTGCCGGGCCAGCTCGAGGCCGTGCTGCGCATCCGGCCCGCCGTCCTCAGCTTCACCTTCGGCCGCCTGCCGGCCGAGGCGCTGGCCCGCTGCCGCGAACTCGGCATCCTGACCGTGGGCACGGCCACGACCGTCCGCGAGGCGCAAGCGCTGGAGCAGGACGGCGTTGACGCCATCGTGGCGCAGGGCGCGGAGGCGGGCGGCCACCGCGGCACGTTCCTCGACACGTTCGAGGCGTCCATGATCGGCACCATGGCGCTGGTCCCGCAGGTGGCGGACGCCGTCTCGGTACCGGTCATCGCGTCGGGCGGCATCATGGACGGGCGCGGCATCGCGGCCGCCCTGGCGCTGGGCGCCGACTTCGCCCAAATGGGGACGGCCTTCCTCACCACGGAAGAATCCGGCATCAGCGACGCCTACAAGGCGGTTGTGGCGGCCTCCCGCGCCGAACAATCCCGGATCACCCGCGGCTTCTCCGGCCGCCCGGCGCGCGGCATCGCCAATGCCTTCATGCGTGATGTGGACGCGATCGGCGGCGACATCCTGCCTTACCCGCTGCAGAACGCCCTGACCCGGCCCATGCGCACGGCGGGCGGCAAGAGCGGCAACATCAATGTCCTGTCCCTGTGGGCCGGTCAGGGCGCACCGCTGGCACGGCGGGAGTCGACAGCGGAACTGATCCAGCGGCTGGCCCGGGAAACGGTGGCGGCGCAGGCGCGACGTTGAGTGCTGGCGGCGGTCTGTCCGGAATGGGTGTCTGACACCCATGTAGGAGCCGCGTGTGCCGGGCCAGTGCCTCAAGGGTGTCAGACACCCATGGAGCATCGGCAAACGCCATCAGCACCGAAACGGCGACGACCCGATTGTTCCTGAAGCCGAAAACACTGTTCCACGGGCGGCCGCTCCAATTGTGATTACACAGCGTCGGGCTACAATGGCGCCTCGCCGCCGGGAGCGAACGCTTACGCTTGCCCCGGTATCTGAGTAACAGGGCGCTTCCCGACGCAGTCTGTCTTGCCCGCGCCGGCCAGGTCCTCGGTCCCGCGTGTCGACAGGACAGCAGGGCAAGCTCCGCCGCCGAAACTCCCTTTCGTTGCCCATGCCCGCTCAAACCAGCAGCACCCCGGAATTCGCCCTGCGCCTGGAAGGTGTGGCGCTTGGCTACGGTGATTTCACCGTCTTGCGCGATATTTCCATGGACGTCCGGGCGGGCCAGGTGGTGGCAGTCATGGGCGGCTCCGGTTCCGGCAAGACCACGCTCCTGCGTGCGGCCACCGGCCAGATCACCGCCCAGCAGGGCCGCGTGCTGGCATTCGGCCAGGATATCGGCGCCGCCTCCCGCGCCGAAGTGCAATCCCTGCGCAAGCGCATGGGCGTGCTGTTCCAGCAGGGCGCGCTGTTCACCGACCTGAACGTCTTTGAGAACGTGGCGTTTCCGCTGCGCGAGCACACGCGCATCAGCGAGGCCGAAGTCACCGACCGCGTGCTCGACAAGCTGGATGCCGTCGGCCTGCGCGCCGCCGCGCACCTGAAGGTCTCCGAAATATCCGGCGGCATGGCGCGGCGCGTGGCACTGGCCCGCGCCGTGGTGCTTGAGCCGGAACTCATCCTGTACGACGAACCCTTCGCGGGGCTGGACCCGATCTCGCTGGGCATCACCGCCCGCCTGATCCGCAGCCTTGCCGACCGGCTGGGCTGCGCCTCGGTGCTGATCACCCACGACGTGCAGGAATCCTTTGCCATCGCGGACCAGGTCTATCTGGTGGGCCGCGGCCAACTGGCTGCCGCCGGCACGCCGCAGATGCTGGCCGCCTCGCCGGACCCCTACGTCCAGCAATTCCTCAAGGGCCAGCCGGACGGTCCGGTCGCGTTCCAGTATCCCGAAACGCCCGCCTTCCAGAAATGGCTGTCGCAACAGAAAGGGCGCAAAGCATGAGCGCTTCCAATAACGCCGTCGCCGTACTGGGCCACTGGGTGCGCTCCCGCGTCGCCGGCATCGGCTACTTCACCCGCTTCTTCGGCGCCATGCTGGCGCGCAGCGGCATCGCGCTGTCGCGGCCGCGCCTGGTGTCGCAACAGGTCCACTTCATCGGCAATTATTCGCTGCTGATCATTGCCGTCTCCGGCATGTTCGTGGGCTTCGTGCTGGGTCTGCAGGGTTATTACACGCTGAACCGCTACGGCTCCGAAGAGGCATTGGGCTTGCTGGTGGCCCTGTCGCTGGTGCGCGAACTGGGTCCGGTGGTCACTGCGCTGCTCTTTGCAGGGCGCGCCGGCACCTCGCTCACCGCCGAGATCGGGCTGATGAAAGCGGGCGAACAGCTGTCGGCCATGGAAGTCATGGCCGTCGACCCGATCCGCCGCGTGCTCGTGCCGCGCCTGTGGGGCGGCATCATCGCCATGCCCATCCTGGCGGCCGTGTTCTCCATGGTGGGCATCCTGGGCGGCTGGGTCGTGGGCGTGCTGCTCATCGGTGTGGACGCAGGCGCCTTCTGGTCGCAGATGCAGAACGGCGTCGATGTATGGAAAGACGTCGCCAACGGCGCCATCAAGAGCGTCGTCTTCGGCGTCACGGTGACGCTGGTGGCGCTTTATGAAGGCTGGCAGGCCAAGCCCACTCCCGAAGGCGTTGCCCGCGCCACCACGCGCACCGTGGTCGTGGGCTCCTTGGCGGTTCTCGGGCTGGACTTCCTGCTCACCGCCTTGATGTTTGGAAATTGATACGGATCGATCATGTCACGCGAAAAAACCGACTTCTGGGTAGGCCTGTTTGTATTGCTGGGCGCGATCGCGCTTGGGTTCCTGGCGTTGCGCGCCGGCAACTTGAGCACGTTTTCCTTTGCCCCGACCTATACCGTGACCGCCAACTTCGATAACGTAGGCGGCCTCAAGGTGCGCGCGCCGGTCAAGAGCGCCGGCGTGGTGGTGGGCCGGGTCACGGGCATTTCCTTCGACGACAAGACCTTCCAGGCGATTGTGTCGGTCGATCTGGAGACGGCCTACCAGTTCCCCAAGGACTCGTCGGCGGCCATCCTGACCTCCGGCCTTTTGGGCGAGCAATACCTGGGCCTGACCGCCGGCAGCGAGGAAGATAACTATACCGACGGCGGAAAAATCCGCTATACACAAAGCGCCGTGGTCCTGGAGCAGCTGATCAGCCAGTTCCTGTACGGGTCGGCGGAAAAGCAAGGCACGACCGCCGCGCCGGAATCGGCACCCAAGGCCCAGGACTAAAGGCGCGGCGCCATCAGGCTGTTACAACGCTGCGTCTCGCCGTCGCGATAACAAAAGAATTGTTGATAGGGATACCCGGAACATGAATAAGAAAGCTATTTCCCGAATTGCCACTGTCGCCGCCGCGGGCGCGCTGATGGCTGGTTGCGCCGCCCCCAAGAATCCGGATCCGCGCGACCCCTGGGAAGGCTTCAACCGCGGCGTCTACCAGTTCAACGACACGGTCGACCGCGCCGTGTTCAAGCCGGTCGCGCAGGCCTACACGTTCGTGACGCCGCAGCCGGTGCGCAGCTGCATCCACAACATCTTCAGCAACGTCGGCGACCTCTGGTCCGGCACCAACAGCTTCCTGCAGGGCCGCGGCCACGACTTCGTCAACACGCTGGGCCGCTTCCTGTTCAACACGACCATGGGCGTGGGCGGCTGCTTCGACGTCGCTTCGGCCAATGGCGCGCGCAAGATCCCCAACGACTTCGGCACCACGCTGGGCGTCTGGGGCTTCAGCCAGGGTCCGTACCTGGTGCTGCCGTTCTTCGGCGCCTCCAGCGTGCGCGACGGCGTCGGCCTGGTCGGCGACCTGTACGGCACCACCTACGGCTACATGGGCGTGGACTCGATCGACAACGTGCGCCTGCGCAACTCGCTGTGGGGCCTGCGCATCGTCGACACGCGCGCCAGCCTGCTCGACACCACCGACACCATCGACCGCGTGGCGCTCGACCCGTACAGCTTCGTGCGCGACGCCTTCCTGCAACGCCGTGCCGCCATGGTGCTGGGCCACCGCGTGGACGAGGAAGGCTCGCTGCCCAACTACGAAGACGACGGCGACGACGACACCCCCGCCGCGCCCGCGCCGGCCCCCGTGCCTGCGCCGCAACCCGCGAACAAGTAAGCTGAGGCCTTGCGCTTTCGGTATTTGAAGGAGATTTGATGCGATTTTCCATTCCCTCTCTGTTGCAGCGGCTGGTGTTCACGGGCCTCGTCGGCCTGGCGGCCGCCACGACCGCGAACGCCAAGCCGGACCCCAACGGCCCGCCCGAGCAGTTCGTCCTGGCCGCCGCCAACGAGGCCCTCGCGGTCCTGAAGTCCGACGGCGCGCTGCGGGCCGGCAACACCGCCCGCATCAACGAAGTCGTTGACCAGCACATCCTGCCGTACGTCAATTTCCAGAAGACCACGCGCCTGGCCGCCGGCCGCTACTGGCGCCAGGCCTCCGACCAGCAGAAAACCGCGCTGGCCGACGCCTTCCGCGGCACGCTGATCCGCACGTACAGCGGCGCGCTGACCCGCGTCACGTCCAGCACCACCATCACCGGCCTGCCGTTCCGCGGCGATCCCAAGGCCGACGACGTGGTCGTGCGCACCCTGATCAGCCAGTCCAACAGCCAGCCGGTGGGCGTGGATTACCGCCTGGAAAAGACGCCCCAAGGCTGGAAGATCTACGACATGAACGTCGAAGGCATCTGGCTGATCGAGAACTACCGCAACCAGTTCGCCCAGCAGATCAACCAGAACGGTATCGACGGCCTGATCCAGGCGCTGAACCAGCGCAACAAGTAAAGATTCGCTCAGGCTTGCCTCGGCCCGGCGCGACCCCTCGGGGGTCCGCCGGGCCGATTGTTTTGGGGGACGCAACAGGGCGCCGCCCCCATCGCCACCGGGGCCATCCCCGGTTTCCGCCACATCGCGCTTATATAATGGTCAATTCGCTCTTTTCGGGCCATCTCCCCCCGTCATGTCCGCCGTCAGCCTAGAAAACGTCTCCAAGATCTACTCGCCGCGCCAGCGCGGCTGGCAGAAGCTGCTCGGGCGCACGCCCCGGCCCGGCTTCCAGGCGCTGGACAATGTCAGCCTGAATATCGAGCACGGCGAGTTCTTCGGCCTGCTCGGTCCAAACGGCGCGGGCAAGACCACGCTCATTTCCATTCTGGCGGGCCTGGCGCACGCCACCGCGGGCCGCGCCACCGTCTGTGGATACGACGTCGTGGCCGACTACAAGTCGGCACGGCGGGCGCTGGGCGTCGTGCCGCAAGAATTGGTCTATGACCCGTTCTTTACTGTGCGCGAAACATTGCGCATCCAGTCCGGGTATTTCGGCCTGCGCAAGAATGACGACTGGATCGACGAAATCCTGTTCAACCTGGGCCTGGCCGACAAGGCCAACTCCAACATGCGCGCGCTGTCGGGCGGCATGAAGCGCCGCGTGCTGGTGGCGCAGGCGCTGGTGCACCGGCCGCCGGTCATCGTGCTGGACGAGCCGACCGCCGGCGTCGACGTGGACCTGCGCCGCACGCTGTGGGAGTTCATCTCGCGGCTGAACAAGGCCGGCCACACCATCATGCTGACCACGCACTACCTTGAAGAAGCCGAGGCGCTCTGCAATCGCATCGCCATGCTCAAGGGCGGTCGCATCGTGGCGCTGGACACCACCCAGGCGCTCCTGGCCCGCGTCGGCGGCGTGGACCTGGAAGACGCCTTCGTGCGCATCATGCATCAGGACGACGAGCCCGGCGCACGCGCCCTGCAACCCGAAGAGATCTCATCATGACCCAGCCCGCCACGTCTGCCGGCCAGCCGCTGGTGCAGCCCCGCCTGGACGCGGGTTCCGGCTTTCCGACCCTGCTGCGCAAGGAATTGCTGCGCTTCTGGAAGGTCAGCTTCCAGACCATCGCCGCCCCCGTCATCACGGCGCTGCTGTATCTGTTGGTGTTCGCCCACGTGCTGGAAGGGCGCGTCACCGTGTACGGCACCGTGCCCTACACGTCGTTCCTGATTCCCGGGCTCATGATGATGAGCATGCTGCAGAACGCGTTCGCCAACCCGTCCTCGTCGCTCATACAAAGCCGCATCACCGGCAATCTGGTCTTCATGCTGCTGCCGCCGCTGTCGCACCGCGATATCTTCGGCGCGTACGTGCTGGCCGCCATCGCGCGCGGTCTTGCCGTCGGGCTGTGCGTGTGGGCCGTGGCGCTGTTCTTCGTGCCGCTGTCGCCCGCGCATCCGCTGTGGGTGCTGGTGTTTGCGGTGCTGGCGTGCGGCATCATGGGCACGCTGGGGTTGATCGCGGGCCTGTGGTCCGAAAAATTCGACCAGCTCGCGGCCTTTCAAAACTTCCTGATCATGCCGGCGACCTTCCTGTCCGGCGTGTTCTATTCCATCCATACGCTGCCGCCGTTCTGGCAAAGCGTCTCGCACTGGAACCCCATCTTCTACACCATCGACGGATTCCGCCACGGATTCTTCTCGGTGTCGGACGTCTCGCCCTGGCACAGCCTGGCGGTGGTGACGGCGGTGTTCCTCGCGCTCTCCGCTTACGCGCTGCGGCTTCTGTCCAGCGGCTACAAACTCAGGAACTGACGTCCATGCTTCCCACTCCCGCGCAAGTCCGCCAATACATCGCTGACGGCCTGCCCTGTGAACATCTCGACGTGCAGGGCGACGGTTCGCACTTTGACGCCGTCATCGTCAGCACCGCCTTTGAAGGCAAGCGCCTGATCCAGCGTCACCAGCTTGTCTACGCCGCGCTGGGCGACCGCATGAAGGCCGAGATCCACGCACTGTCGATGCGCACCCTCACCCCCGCCGAATACAACAAAGCGGGCGAATGATGGACAAGCTACGCATCACCGGCGGCGCGCAGCTGCACGGCGAGATCTCGATCTCCGGGGCCAAGAATTCGGCCCTGCCGATCCTGTGCGCGGGTCTGCTGACCGCCGACACGCTGGTCCTGTCCAACGTGCCGCGCCTGAACGACACCGGCACCATGCTGCGCCTCCTGGCCCAGATGGGCGTGCGCGCCGAGCGCGCCGACGACGGCGTGGTGACGCTGCAAGCCGGCAACGTCGACAGCCTGGAAGCCCCGTACGACCTGGTCAAGACGATGCGCGCCTCGATCCTGGTGCTGGGTCCGCTGGTCGCACGCTTTGGCGAAGCCCGCGTCAGCCTGCCGGGCGGCTGCACCATCGGCCAGCGGCCGGTCGACCAGCACATCAAGGGTCTGGCCGCGCTGGGCGCTGAAATCAGCATCGAACACGGCTTTGTCGTGGCGCGCGCCAAGCGCCTGAAGGGCGCCTCTATTCGCACCGACATGGTCACGGTCACCGGCACCGAAAACCTGCTGATGGCCGCCGTCCTGGCCGAAGGCCGCACCGTGCTGGAAAACGCCGCGCGCGAACCCGAGGTCGTGGATCTGGCCGAACTGCTCATCAAGATGGGCGCCCGCATCCAGGGCCACGGCACCGACCGCATCGTCATCGATGGCGTCGACCGCCTGCACGGCGCCGAACACCGCGTCATCTCCGACCGCATCGAAGCCGGCACCTTCCTGTGCGCGGTGGGCGCAGCCGGCGGCGACATCCTGCTCAAGAACGCAGATGCCGGCATCCTGGGCGCCACGCTCGACAAGCTGGCCGAAGCAGGCCTGACCATCGAGACCGGCCCGGACTGGATCCGCGGCGCCATGGACAAGCGGCCCAAGGCCGTGGGCTTTCGCACGCACGAGTACCCGGGCTTTGCCACCGACATGCAGGCCCAGCTGATGGCGTTGAACGCCGTGGCCGACGGCACGTCGGTCATCGTCGAGACCATCTTCGAAAACCGCTACATGCACGTGCAGGAACTGCGCCGCATGGGCGCCCAGATCGACATCGACGGCCACACCGCCATCGTGCGCGGCGTGCCGCGCCTGTCCGGCGCCACCGTCATGGCGACCGACCTGCGCGCCTCGGCCAGCCTGGTCATCGCCGGCCTGGCCGCCGATGGCGACACGCTGGTCGACCGCATCTACCACCTGGATCGCGGCTACGACCAGATGGAAGTGAAACTGCGCGCCCTGGGCGCGAACATCCAACGAGTTACCGGCAAGGAACAGCGATGAACGGTGCGACCGTCACCCCCCTGACCCTGGCGCTGTCCAAGGGCCGCATCTTCGAAGAAACCATGCCGCTGCTGGCGGAAGCCGGCATCGAAGTCCCGGAAAACCCGGAAAGCTCGCGCAAGCTCATCCTGCCCACCAGCGATCCCGGCCTGCGCCTGATCATCGTGCGCGCCTCCGACGTGCCCACGTACGTGCAGTACGGCGCGGCCGACCTGGGCATCGCGGGCAAGGACGTGCTGATCGAGCACGCCAAGGAACAGCCCGGCGGCCTGTACCAGCCCATCGACCTGAACATCGCCAAGTGCCGTCTGGCCGTGGCCGTGCGCAACGGCTTCGACTACGAGGCCGCCGTCCACCAGGGCGCGCGACTGCGCGTGGCCACCAAGTACGTGCACTCAGCCCGTGAACACTTCGCGAGCAAGGGTGTGTACGTGGACATCATCAAGCTGTATGGTTCGATGGAACTCGCACCGCTGGTCGGTCTGGCCGACTGCATCGTCGATCTGGTGTCCACCGGCGGCACGCTGCGCGCCAACGACCTGGTCGCCGTGGAAGACGTCATGCCGATCTCGTCGCGTCTGATCGTCAACCAGGCCGCCCTTAAGACCCGCGGCGACCGCCTGCAACCGCTGCTGGACGCTTTCGCAAGAGCCGCCTCCCGCAACGTCTGATTCCCGACCGTCCGCCGCGCCCGGCGTGGCGGACGTTACCGTTACCCGCTTTGCTCCATGACGCCATGGCCCTGATCAATCGTCTCGACTCCCGCGATCCCGGTTTCAAAACCGCCCTGTCCACGCTGCTGGCCTTCGAGGCCACCGAGGACGAATCCATCGACCGCGCCGCCGCCAGCATCCTGGCCGACGTGCGCGCCCGCGGCGATGCCGCGCTGGTGGAATACACTCAGCGGTTCGACCGCATGCCGGACGCGGCAGCGCATACGCTGGAGATCCCCAAGGCCGATTGGCATGCGGCCCTGGCCGCGCTGCCGGCCGCCCAGCGCAATGCGCTGGAAGCCGCCGCCGACCGCGTGCGCGCCTACCACGAGCGCCAGCGCGCCGAGACCTGGACCTACACCGAAGCCGACGGCACGCTGCTGGGCCAGCAGGTCACCCCGCTGGACCGCGTGGGCCTGTACGTGCCCGGCGGCAAGGCCGCCTACCCGTCGTCCGTGCTGATGAACGCCATCCCGGCCAAGGTCGCCGGCGTGCAGGAACTGGTCATGGTCACGCCCACGCCTGACGGCGCGCGCAATCCCATCGTGCTGGCCGCGGCCGCCATCAGCGGCGTGGACCGCGTGTTCGCCATCGGCGGCGCGCAGGCCGTTGGCGCGCTGGCGTATGGCACCGACACCGTGCCGGCGGTGGACAAGATCGTCGGCCCGGGCAACGCCTACGTCGCCGCCGCCAAGCGCCGCGTGTTCGGCGTCGTCGGCATCGACATGATCGCCGGCCCCAGCGAAATCCTGGTCATCTGCGACGGCAAGACGCCGGCCGACTGGATCGCCATGGACCTGTTCTCGCAGGCCGAGCACGACGAACTGGCCCAGTCCATCCTGCTCTGTCCCGACGCCGCCTTCATCGAGGAAGTCGAAGCGTCCATCGCCCGCCTCTTGCCCACCATGCCGCGCGCCGACATCCTGCGCGTCAGCCTGGCCAACCGCGGCGCGCTGATCCTTGTGCGCGATCTGGAAGAAGCCTGCCAGATCGCCAACGACATCGCCCCCGAACACCTCGAGATCTCCACCGAGCAGCCCGAGGTTTGGACCGCCCGCATCCGCCACGCCGGCGCCATCTTCATGGGCCGTTTCAGCTCGGAAGCCCTGGGCGACTACTGCGCCGGCCCGAACCACGTGCTGCCCACTTCGCGCACGGCGCGTTTCTCGTCGCCGCTGGGCGTCTACGACTTCCAGAAGCGTTCCAGCCTGATCCAGGTCTCGCACGCCGGCGCGCAGACGCTGGGCCGCATCGCCGCCGAACTGGCGCTGGGCGAGGGCCTGCAGGCGCACGCCGCCAGCGCCCAGTACCGGATCGACAAGTCATGAGCGTCGGACCGGCGGACGTCGCCGGCCGCATTAAAAGCACCGTCCGGGCGGACATTCGCGGGTTGGCGGCATACCCCGTCGCCCATGCCGAAGGCTGCATCAAGCTGGACGCCATGGAATGCCCGTACGAGCTGCCCGACGCCGTGCGCGACGACATCGCGCGCGCCGTCCGCGACACGCCGCTGAACCGCTATCCGTCCGCCGACCTGTCGGCGCTTGAGGCTGCCGTCAAGATGGCCTTTGGCGTGCCGGACGCCGCAGACGTGCTGTTCGGCAACGGCTCGGACGAGCTCATCCACCTGATGGTGCAGGCGTGCTGCAACCCGGGCGACGTGGTGCTGTCGCCGTGGCCGTCGTTCGTGTACTTCGACATGGCGGCCCGCTTCGATCATGCGCGCTTCGTGGGCGTGCCGTTGACGGCGGACCTGGCCTTGGATCTGCCGGCCATGCTGGCCGCCATCCGCGAACACCAGCCCCGGCTCGTGTTTCTGGCCACGCCCAACAACCCCACCGGCGGCCTGTGGTCGCCGGAAGACGTCAACGCCATCATCCAGGCAGCGCCGGGGCTGGTGGTGATCGACGAGGCCTACCAGCCGTTCGCCGACTACACGTTCATGCCGCGCGTACTGGATGCGCCCAACGTGGTGGTCATGCGCACCGTGTCCAAGATCGGGCTGGCCGGCCTGCGTTTCGGCTACCTGGCCGGGCATCCCGCGTGGATTGCCGAACTGAACAAGGTGCGCCCGCCCTACAACCTGAACGTGCTGACCCAGGCGACGCTGCGGGCCGTGCTGCGCCACAAGGCCGTGCTGGACGAACAGGCCGCACGGCTGCGCGCGGACCGCGAACCGCTGGCCGCGGGGCTGGCGCAACTGCCCGGCGTCAGGGTATTCCCTTCCGCCGCCAACTTCATACTCGCCCGCTTTTCCGGCAAGCTCGACGGCAACGCCGTGCATCTTGCCCTGAAAGCGCGCAAAATATTGATTCGCAACTTCTCCAATGCCCACCCGCTGCTGGCCGACTGCCTGCGCATTTCGGTGGGCGCCCCGGCCGAGAACGCCGCCTTGCTGGCTGCCCTGCAAGAGATCTTGAGTGCTTAACATGCGTACCGCAGAAATCACCCGCAACACCAACGAAACCCGCATCCGCGTGGCCATCAACCTTGACGGCACCGGCAAGCAGACGATCGACACCGGCGTGCCCTTCCTGGACCACATGCTGGACCAGATCGCGCGTCACGGCCTGATCGACCTGGACATCAAGGCCGAGGGCGATCTGCACATCGACGCGCATCACACGGTGGAAGACGTGGGCATCACGCTGGGCATGGCCATCGCCAAGGCCGCCGGCACCAAGGCGGGTCTGCGCCGCTACGGTCATGCGTACGTGCCGCTGGACGAAGCCCTGTCGCGCGTCGTGATCGACTTCTCCGGCCGTCCCGGCCTGGAATACCACATCCCCTTCACGCGTTCGCACATCGGCAGCTTCGACGTGGACCTCACGCGCGAATTCTTCCAGGGCCTGGTCAATCACGCGCTGATCACCATGCACATCGACAACCTGCGCGGCTTCAACTCGCACCACCAGGCGGAAACCGTGTTCAAGGCCTGTGGCCGCGCGCTGCGCATGGCCCTCGAAGTCGACCCCCGCATGGGCGACGTCGTGCCGTCCACCAAGGGCGTGCTGTAACGCTGTAACGTACGCATTCCACCTTCGCACCGCACCAGGCAGACAGAAGTGACCACTATCGCCATCGTCGACTATGGAATGGGCAATTTCCATTCCGTCGCACGCGCCCTGAAATACGCCGCGCCTGACGCCGACATCCGCATCTGCAACCAGCCCCAGGAAATCGCCGCTGCCGACCGCGTGGTCTTCCCGGGCCAGGGCGCCATGGCGGACTGCATGCGCACCCTGAACGAATCCGGCCTGCGCGACGCCGTCGTGCGCGCCGCCCGCGAGAAGCCCCTCCTGGGCGTCTGCGTCGGCGAACAGATGCTGTTCGAATCCAGCGAAGAGGGCGGCACCGCCTGCCTGGGCCTATTTCCCGGCGTCGTGCGCCGCTTTTCCGGCCCCGGCTTTGCCGACCTGATCCCCGCCGACGACGAGGCCTGCCTGGCCGACACGGGCGCGGCCGGTCTCGTGGACACCCGTCCCGAGCGCCTGAAGGTTCCGCACATGGGCTGGAACAAAGTCCGTCACACCCGCTCTCACCCGATCTGGGACGGCATTCCGGACGACTCGCACTTCTATTTCGTCCACAGTTATTACGCCGATCCGGCCGATCCGGGCCTGACGGTTGGTGAAACCGATTATGGCGTCGCCTTTACCTGCGCGGTGGCGGCAGCTAACATTTTCGCGGTGCAGTTCCACCCCGAAAAAAGCGCCGAGCACGGTTTGCGCCTGTATCGCAATTTTGTAGACTGGCAGCCCTAGGCCTCGAGCCGCGTGCGCCAGCCCGTTCAACCCCACTTTCTTACTCGCTGCCAACCATGCTGCTGATCCCCGCCATCGACCTCAAAGACGGGCGCTGTGTTCGCCTGCGCCAGGGTGACCTGGACGATGCAACGGTGTTCTCCGAAGACCCCGCCGCCATGGCCACCCGCTGGCTGGACCAGGGCGCCCGCCGCCTGCATCTGGTCGACCTGAACGGCGCCGTCGCCGGCAAGCCCAAGAATGAAGCCCCCATCAAGGCGATCCTGGACGCCGTCGGCGACGACATCCCCGTCCAGATCGGCGGAGGCATCCGCGACCTCGACACCATCGAGCGCTACCTCGACGCCGGCATCTCGTACGTCATCATCGGCACCGCCGCGGTCAAGAACCCGGGCTTCCTGCAGGACGCCTGCGGCGCCTTCCCCGGCCAGATCATCGTCGGCCTGGACGCCCGCGACGGCAAGATCGCCACCGACGGCTGGAGCAAACTCACCCGCCACGACGTGCTGGATCTGGCCAAGAAGTTCGAAGACTACGGCTGCGAAGCCATCATCTACACCGACATCGGCCGCGACGGCATGCTGTCGGGCGTCAACGTCGAAGCCACGGTCCGTCTGGCCCAGCACGTGCGCATTCCCGTGTACGCCTCGGGCGGCATCGCCGGCATCCAGGACATCGAGGCGCTGTGCGCCGTCGAGGAAGAGGGTGTCGAAGGCGCCATCCTGGGCCGCAGCATCTACGAAGGCACGCTCGACTTCCAGGCCGCGCAGGCGCGCGCCGACGAATTGGCAAAATGACCACATCCAGCAGCACCCCCGGGGCCGGCGCGTCCGCACAGAACGCGCTGACCCGCCGCATCATTCCCTGCCTTGACGTCACGGCCGGCCGCGTCGTCAAGGGCGTGAACTTCGTCAACCTGCTCGACGCGGGCGACCCCGTCGAGATCGCCCGCCGCTACAACGAGCAGGGCGCCGACGAACTCACGTTCCTGGACATCACCGCCACCAGCGACGGCCGCGACCTGATCCTGCCCATCATCGAGCAGGTGGCCTCGCAGGTCTTCATTCCGCTGACCGTGGGCGGCGGCGTGCGCCAGGTGTCCGACATCCAGCGCCTGCTCAACGCCGGCGCCGACAAGATCAGCATCAACAGCGCCGCGGTAGCCAACCCTGAACTGGTTCGCGCCGCGTCGGACTACCACGGCTCGCAATGCGTGGTCGTGGCCATCGACGCGCGCCGCGTGTCCGCGCCCGGCGAACCGGCGCGCTGGGAAGTCTTCACGCACGGCGGCCGCAAGGCCACCGGCCTGGACGCCGTGGCGTGGGCGCGCCGCATGGCCGCCTATGGCGCCGGCGAAATCCTGCTGACCAGCATGGATCGCGACGGCACCAAGTCCGGCTTTGACCTCGAACTGACCCGCACCGTCTCGGACGCCGTGCCGGTGCCCGTCATCGCCTCCGGCGGCGTGGGCAACCTGCAGCATCTGGCCGACGGCGTCACCACCGGCCGCGCCAGCGCGGTGCTGGCCGCCAGCATTTTCCATTTTGGCCAGCATACCGTCGGCGAGTGCAAGCACTTCATGGCCGAACAGGGCATCGCCGTACGATTGGACTGATTATGAGCAACGAACCCGCCTGGCTGGCCGACGTCGTCTTCGACGAAAACGGCCTGATTCCCGCCATCGCCCAAGACGCCGAAAACGGCCAGATCATGATGGTGGCCTGGATGAACCGCGAATCCCTGGCCGAAACGGCCGCCACCGGCCGCGCCGTGTACTGGTCGCGTTCGCGCCAGCGCCTGTGGCGCAAGGGCGAAGAATCCGGCCACGTCCAGGAAGTCCACGAACTGCGCCTGGATTGCGACGGCGACGTGGTGCTGCTGAAAGTGCACCAGGAAGGCGGCATCGCTTGCCATACCGGCCGCGCCAGCTGTTTCTTCCGCCGCCTGGAAGGCCAGACCGATCACGCGTCCTGGGTCACGGTGGATCCGGTGCTCAAAGATCCGGAACTCATCTACAAATGACCGATCAGACCCTGACCGCGGCCGACATCCTGGCCCGCATCGCAGACACCCTGGAAACCCGCCGTCCGCAGAATGGCGGCGACCCTTCCGCCTCTTACACGGCCAAGCTGCTGGCCAAGGGGCCGGATGCCTTCCTGAAGAAGATCGGGGAAGAAGCCACGGAACTGGTCATGGCCGCCAAGGACGGCGTGCCCGAGCGCATCGTCAGCGAAACCGCCGATCTGTGGTTCCATTGCCTGGTGGCGCTGACGCATTTCAACCTGCGGCCCGAAGACGTGCTGGCTGAGCTGGCCCGCCGCGAAGGCCTGTCGGGCCTGGTGGAAAAGGCAAGCCGCCCCAAGGACTGACCACGGAAACCACCCCATGAGCGACAACTGTCTTTTCTGCAAGATCGCCGCCGGCGAGATCCCGTCCAAGAAGGTCTACGAGGACCAGGACTTTGTTGCATTCCACGATATCAATCCGGCCGCACCGGTGCATTTACTGCTGATCCCTCGACGTCATGTCACATCCATGCAGGATATTACGGGCGAGGACGCAGATTGGTTGGGTAGAATGATGTCGTTGGCGCCGCGGCTTGCCGCCGAGAACGGTTGCCGTCCGGGCCCTGATGGCGGATTTCGCATCATGATCAATTCTGGCGTCGAAGGCGGCCAGGAAGTCCCGCATCTGCATTTCCACATCATCGGCGGCTCGCGTCCCTGGAAAGGGCGCGTGGCCCCCACTGCGTAATTCGGAGAATCATCATGGGTAGTTTCAGCATTTGGCATTGGTTGGTCGTCCTGGTCATCGTTGCGCTGATTTTCGGCACCAAGAAGCTGCGCAACATCGGCGGCGATCTGGGCGGCGCGGTCAAGGGCTTCAAGGACGGCATGAAAGAAGCCAACAGCGACAAGCCCGCTGAACCGGTCACGCAGCAACGCGTCGCCGGCGACACCATCGACGTGCAGGCCAAGGAAAAGTCCAACTCCTGAGCGCCAGCCAGTCTCCCTCCGGGCCAGCCCTGAACGGGCCGGCCCTTATTGCTTCAATTCCCGAGCGGCCGTCGAATGTTTGATGTCAGCCTCACTGAACTGATGGTGATCGGCGTCGTCGCCCTGATCGTCATCGGCCCCGAACGCCTGCCCAAGGTTGCCCGCACCGTCGGCCACCTGCTCGGGCGCGCGCAGCGTTACGTCAATGACGTCAAGTCCGATATCCAGCGCGAAATCGAACTCGACGAACTCCGCAAGTTCAAGACCGAAATGGAAGACGCGGCCCAGGGCGTGCAACAATCGCTGAACGAAACCGGGGCCTCGCTGCAGGAACCCGTGCAGCAGTTCCGCGCCGAACTCGACGAAGTCGCCCGCGAAGCCAGCGGCAAGGCGACGCCCGCGGTTGCGCAGGCGCCGGTGACCGCCCAGGTGGCTGATGCTGCACAAGCGCCTGCCGCAGGTTCGCCTGCCGCAGGATCGCCTGCCGCAGGATCGCCCGCTGCCGACGCGTCCGTCGCTGGCGCATCCGCTGAGCCTGCGCGCACGATCGCACCGCCCAGCCAGAACCACAATCTGGACCTGGACCTGCCTGCCGCCGAGCCCGCACCGCGTCCGGCCGCCGCCCCTCAACCACCCGCCCCGGCGCCCAGCGCGCCTGCGGCCGACGTCGCCGCGCCCGCCGCCAAGCCCGTCTCGCCCTCCGGAACTCCGTCGTGACCCAGGACGCAACCCAAGAAGAAGGCCAGCAAGAGACCTTCATCTCCCACCTGGTCGAGCTGCGCACGCGCCTCTTGCGCGCTGTCGGCGCCGTGGTGGCCGTGTTTATCGTGCTCTTCATCTATCCCGGCGCGTCGGCCATCTATGACGTGCTGGCCGCCCCGATGCTGGCCTCGCTGCCCGAAGGCACCCGCATGATCGCCACCGGCGTCATCACGCCATTCATGGTGCCAGTCAAGGTCACGATGATGGCCGCGTTCATCCTGGCGCTGCCCGTGGTGCTGTACCAGGCGTGGGCCTTCGTCGCGCCCGGGCTGTACCGGCACGAAAAGCGCCTGGCGCTGCCGCTCATCGTGTCCAGCACCTTTCTCTTCATCGCGGGCATGGCGTTCTGCTATTTCGTGGTGTTCCGCACGGTGTTCCACTTCATCGCCACGTTCGCGCCGCAGTCCATCACCCCGGCGCCGGACATCGAGGCCTACCTGAGCTTCGTCATGACGATGTTCCTGGCGTTCGGCATCACGTTCGAAGTGCCCGTGGCCGTGGTGCTGCTGGTGAAGATGGGCGTGGTCGAATTGTCCAAGCTGAAGGCGGCGCGCGGCTACGTCGTGGTGGGCGCGTTCATCATTGCTGCCGTCGTCACCCCGCCCGACGTGGTCAGCCAGTTCATGCTGGCGGTGCCGCTGTGCCTGCTCTATGAAGTCGGGCTGATCTGCGCCCGGATGGTCACACCGAAAGAAGGTGCGTCGACAGATGATGCCGCCGACTCCCTGACCGAACGCCACTGAAATCACGCAGACGGCAGGGTAGAAGGAAACCAGAACGGTCCGCACAATAGCGGACCGTTTTACCTTGTCGGCCCATGACTGCAGTCCTACATTGCAGTCATGTCGCTCTCACAAAGACTGCGCACCCTCATGCGGTGGCGCGGCATCCATAGCCAGAACCAGCTTTCGCGCCTGTCGGGCGTGCCGCAGTCCTGCATCCACCGCATCCTCACCCGCGAAGACCGCTATTCGCCAGCGCGCAACACGGTGGTGCGGCTGGCGCAGGCCCTGGGCACCAGCGCGTCGTGGCTGACGGATGGCGTGGTGCCCGCCACGTCCCCGGGATCTGGACCGCAGGACGCCGCCGCCAACGGCATCGACGGCTATTGCGCCGAAATCTGCGCGCGGCTGGCGCCGCAACCCGACAGCACCAAGCGCCTGATCCTGGCCCTGGTGCGTGAACTCTCCGACAAACCAGACACCGGCGCCACCCCCGCCACCCGTCCAGCGGCGCGCAAATGCGCCTAGCGCGGCTTGCCCGGCCGCGTCCCCACCACCACCGCCAGTTCCGCAGGTTTGCCGCTGCGCAAGATGCCCAGCGTGGCCCGCTGGCCCGGCGGCACCTGCGCAATCTCCGACAGCAGGCCGTTTGTGTCCGCCACCCGCTTGCCATTGACCGACTCGACAATATCGCCCACGCGCAGGCCGCCGCGCGCGGCCGGGCCGTCGCGCATCACCCCGGCAATGATCACGCCCGCCGCGTCGCGCGGCAGCTCGAAGGCCCGCGCCAGTTCCGGCGTCATGTCCTGCGGCTCCACGCCCAGCCAGCCGCGCTTGACCGCCCCGGTCTTGACGATGTCGTCCATGACCTTGCGCGCAATCTCGATCGGCGTCGCAAAGCCGATGCCCATCGACCCGCCCGACTCCGAATAGATTGCGGTGTTGATGCCCACCAGGTTGCCGTAGGCATCGACCAGCGCGCCGCCCGAATTGCCCGGATTGATCGCCGCGTCGGTCTGGATGAAGTTCTCGTACGTGTTCAGCCCGAGGCCATTGCGGCCCAGCGCCGACACGATGCCCTGCGTGGTGGTCTGACCCACGCCGAACGGATTGCCGATCGCCAGCACCACGTCGCCTACGCGCAAGCCTTTGTCGGACGCCAGCGTTGCCGCAGGCAAGTCGCGCAACTTGGACAGCTTGAGCACCGCCAGGTCCGTGTCCGGGTCCGCGCCCACCACTTTGGCGGTATCGCGCCGTCCGTCGCGCAGCGCCACCTCGATGGCGTCGGCGGCCTGCACCACGTGGTAATTGGTCAGCACGTAGCCGTCCGCATTCACGATCACGCCCGAACCCAGACTGGTCGACGCCTCGCGCCGGCTCACGCCGGGCACCTGCCCGAAAAGCTGGCGCAGCACCGGATCATCGGGCAGCGGAATCAAGGGCACGTTCACGTGCTTGGTGGTGAACACATTCACCACCGACGGCGCCGCCTTCGCCACGCCGTCCGCGTACGACACAGCACCCACATCACCCGCGGGCGCGCGGCCCGCCGCGGCAGTGGCTGGCGGGACCGTGCCGGGCCCGTTCACCCGCAGCAGGTCGGGCCGCAACGTCGTCACCACGAATAGAATAGCCAGGCAGACCGTGACGGCCTGAGCAAAGATCAGCCAATATCGGCGCATGTTTCTGATAGGACTAGCAATGAATAAAGTGGACTCCCGCGTCCTGGCCAACTGGCTGGACGACACCCTGCAGGCAGCCCGTTTCAAGGACTACTGTCCCAACGGGATGCAGGTGGAAGGCCGATCCGAGGTCGGACACATTATCACCGGTGTCACGGCCAGCGAAGCATTGCTGCGCGAGGCGGTCGACCGCGGCGCCGATGCGGTGCTGGTGCACCACGGCTGGATGTGGCGCAACGAAGACCGCCGCGTCATCGGCACCCGCCGCACGCGCATGGCGTTGACCCTCAAGAACGACTTGAACCTGTTTGCCTACCATCTGCCGCTGGATGCACACCCCACGCTGGGCAACAACGCGCAGCTGGCACGCGTGCTGGGTCTGACGCCGGCGCTACGCGACGACGGCGCCCCGCGGACCTGCGGGCAGGACGGGCTGATCTGGCTGGGCGAGGCCAGCGGCCTGCAGACGCTGGGCCAACTGGGCGACCAGGTGGCCCAACGCCTTGGCCGCCAGCCGCTCGTCGTGGGCGACCCGGACCAGCCGTTGGGGACAGTCGCGTGGTGCACCGGTGGCGCGCAAGGCATGATGGGCGACGCCGTTGACGCGGGCGCCAGCGTCTACATCACGGGCGAGGTCTCGGAGTCCACGGTACATCTGGCGCGGGAAACCGGCGTGGGCTTCATCGCCGCCGGGCACCACGCCACCGAACGCTATGGCGTTCAGGCACTGGGGCAGGCCGTGGCCGAGCGCTTCGGCATCAAGGTCGAATTCGTCGACATCGACAACCCGGCCTGAATCCTTGACGCCGGCGCGCCGGAGCGCCGGAGCGCCGGACCGCCGGCCATCGACCCGGCAGAAAACAAAAGCGCCCCGATGGGGCGCTTTGCTGTTTACGGCCGCTTCAGCAGGTCGCGAATCTCGCGCAGCAGGGCCACGTCTTCCGGCGTCTTGGCGGGCGCCGGCGCTTCCTCCTGCTTGTTGCGGGCCTTGTAGATGGCCTTGACCATCCAGAAGATCACGAACGCCAGCAAGACGAAGTTGATGATGATGGTGACGAAGTTGCCCCACGCGAACACGTTGGCGCCGGCCTTGGTGAGATCCGCGTAGGTCATCGGCCCGGCATAGCCTTCAGGCATCGACAAGACCAGGAACTTGTTCGAGAAATCGACCGATCCGCCAAGGATGAAATTGACGAGCGGCATGATGATGTCCCGGACCAGCGAGTCGACAATCCTGCCAAACGCCGCACCGATGATCACACCAACGGCCAAGTCGACCGCGTTGCCCTTGACCGCGAAATCTCGAAACTCTTTGACGAAACCAGTCGATTTGCTCATAAATCCGCTCCATTCGTGATACGCCTGGGGTAGGCTGGCCTATAATACGCGGTTGCTATGTTGTTACATATTCCCGCGAACCCGATGCCGCAGAAGTGATGCTACTCGTTGAGCGGGCGCATCAACAAGGATAGGAAGATGAGTCAGGATACGCTGGTGCATGACGATGACGGTGCGGTTGATCCCAACCTGCCACCTGATCCTTCGCGACGTTTCTGGGTTACCACCGCCTGTGCTGTGGGCGGCGTAGCAGGTGTCGCAACGGCAGTGCCGCTTGTGAGCACGTTTTCCCCCTCCGAAAAAGCCCGCGCGGCCGGAGCGCCCGTTGAAGTGGATATCGGCGACATTCCCGTCGGCGCCATGAAAACGGTCGAATGGCGCGGCAAACCGGTCTGGATCATCCACCGCTCGCCCGAGCAGCTGGCCGGACTGAAAGCGCTGGATCCCCAGCTCGCCGACCCGCAATCCAAGCGGCCCGGCTTCACGCCTCCGTATGCCGAAAACGAAGCCCGCTCGCGCAAGCCCGAGATCTTCGTCTGCGTCGGCATCTGCACCCACCTGGGCTGCTCGCCCACCGCGCATTTCGAAACGGGTGGCGGCGGCGGTCTGGGCGCGGATTGGCAAGGCGGATTCCTCTGTCCGTGCCACGGCTCCACGTTCGACCTGGCTGGCCGGGTCTTCAAGAACAAGCCTGCTCCCGATAATCTCGAAGTTCCGCCGTACCAGTACCTCACCGACACCCGCATCATCGTGGGCGTCGATGAAGACAACAAGGCCTGACGCTCGCGTCGCGCTTTTTTCCCGATCTACGTAAGTAAGAACAATACGCCACGTATAGAAGGAGCCGTTACATGGCTGGCGAGAAAACCGTCGAGACGACAGGCCTGTTGGGCTGGCTGGACCGGCGCTTTCCGGTGACCTCCACCTGGAAAGCCCATCTGTCCGAGTACTACGCACCCAAGAATTTCAACTTCTGGTATTTCTTTGGCTCGCTGGCGCTACTGGTGCTGGTGCTGCAGATCGTGACCGGCATTTTCCTGGTCATGCATTACAAGCCGGACGCCGAGCGCGCGTTCCAATCCGTCGAATACATCATGCGCGAGGTCCCCTGGGGCTGGCTGGTGCGCTACATGCACTCGACCGGCGCGTCGATGTTCTTCGTCGTCGTCTACCTGCACATGCTGCGCGGCCTGCTTTACGGTTCCTACCGCAAGCCCCGCGAACTGGTGTGGATCTTCGGCGTCGCGATCTTCCTCTGTCTGATGGCCGAAGCTTTCTTCGGCTACCTGCTGCCCTGGGGCCAGATGTCGTACTGGGGCGCCCAGGTGATCGTGAACCTGTTCGCGGCCATTCCGTTCATCGGTCCTGAACTGTCCATCTGGATCCGCGGCGACTACGTCGTGTCCGATGCCACGCTGAACCGCTTCTTCGCCTTCCACGTCATCGCCATTCCGCTGGTGCTGATCGGTCTGGTCGCGGCTCACCTGGTGGCGCTGCACGAAGTCGGCTCGAACAACCCGGACGGCATCGAAATCAAGCAGGGCCCGAAAGACAAGTACGGCCGCCCGAAAGACGGCATCCCGTTCCATCCGTTCTACTCGGTGCATGACCTGGTGGGCGTGGCGGGCTTCCTGCTGGTGTTCGCGGCCATCGTGTTCTTCGCCCCGGAAATGGGCGGGTACTTCCTCGAGTTCAACAACTTCATTCCTGCTGACTCGCTGAAGACGCCTCCGCACATCGCCCCGGTCTGGTACTTCACGCCGTTCTACTCGATGCTGCGCGCCACCACGGATGAATTCACGTGGGTGCTGGCGGGCGCGTCGGTGCTGGGCGCCATCGTGCTGTTCGCCAAGAGCAACCTGAAGGGCTTCATGCGCATCGCCGTCCCCGGCATCCTGATCGTCGTCGCCGTGCTGCTGCGCGTCATCGACGCCAAGTTCTGGGGCGTGGTGGCCATGGGCGGCACGGTCGTCATCCTGTTCTTCCTGCCCTGGCTCGATCATTCGCCGGTCAAGTCGATCCGCTACCGCCCCACGTGGCACAAGTGGATCTACGGCATCTTCATGGTCAACTTCCTGGTGCTCGGCTACATCGGTACGCAGCCGCCCAGTCCGCCGTTGAACCTGACGTCGCAGATCGGCACGCTGCTGTACCTGGCCTTCTTCTTCCTGATGCCGGTATGGAGCCGCCTGGGCACCTTCAAGCAAGTGCCCGACCGCGTCACGTTCCACGCCCACTGAGCCAACGAGAATAACGGACTAACCATGATCAAGAAGCTGATTGGTGCCGTGGCCTTGATGCTCACGTGTACCGCAACCTTTGCCGCCGGAGGCGGATTCCCGCTGGACAAGGCGCCTTACCGCGTCAACGACATGGCGTCGCTGCAAAACGGCGCCAAGCTGTTCGTCAACTACTGCCTGAACTGTCATAGCGCGTCTTCGATGCGCTACAACAAGCTCCGGGATATCGGTCTGACCGACGAACAGATCAAGGAAAGCCTGCTGTTTTCCGGCGAAAAGATCGGCGACATGATGCACGTCGCCATGACGCCGAAGGACGCCAAGGCGTGGTTTGGCACGACGCCTCCGGACTTGTCCGTGATCGCCCGCGCCAAATCCGTGAACGCCGGCCCCTCGGGATCCGACTACCTGTACACCTACCTGCGCACGTTCTACCGCGACACGTCGCGCGCCACGGGCTGGAACAACCTGGTCTTCCCGTCGGTCGGCATGCCGCACGCGCTCTGGCAGGAACAGGGTCCGCGCGAGCTCACCACCGTCGCCGTTCACGAAGTCGAAGGCAAGGAAGGCGCCCCCAAAACGTGGGAACGCGTCACAACGGTGTACGATGCACAGGGTTTTGCCACGGTGAAGGCCGAGCCGTTAGCCAATCACCATGGCCATGCCACCTTCGATGCCAAATTCAAGGCCGCCAACCCGGCCCAAACCGCAACATACGACAACGACGTCGCTGATCTGACCGCATTCATGTCCTGGATGGCCGAGCCCGTCCAGACACTGCGCGTCCGCATCGGCGTCGGCGTCATGTTGTTCCTGCTCCTGTTCTTCTTTGTTACGTGGCGCCTGAATGCCTCGTACTGGAAACACGTGCGCTAACCGTAACGCCCCGCCAGGTTCCCCAGCCACCCCGTCTATCGGGGACGGAAGAGGCGGATAGGGCTGTAAGCCTATCCTGCCTGGCAATTGGGGCCAGCGCCTGCTAGATTTAGGCGCTGGCCTTTCGTTTTTCAATAAAGGACTTACCGCCATGATGGTGCTCTATTCCGGAACCACGTGTCCGTTTTCGCAACGCTGCCGCTTCGTGTTGTTCGAAAAGGGTATGGATTTCGAGATCCGCGACATCGACCTGTACAACAAGCCCGAAGACATCTCGGTGATGAACCCGTACGGTCAAGTGCCCATTCTGGTCGAACGTGACCTGGTGCTGTACGAGTCGAACATCATCAACGAGTACATCGACGAGCGCTTCCCGCACCCGCAGCTCATGCCCGCCGACCCGGTCATGCGCGCCCGCACGCGTCTGTTCCTGTACAACTTCGAGAAGGAACTGTTCGTTCACGTCTCGACGCTGGAAGACCGCAGCGCCAAGCCCGACGAAAAGAAGCTCGCCAACGCTCGCCAGAACATCCGCGACCGCCTGGCCCAGCTGGCTCCCATGCTGCTCAAGAACAAGTACATGCTGGGCGAGGAATTCTCCATGCTCGACGTGGCCGTCGCTCCGCTGCTCTGGCGCCTGGACCACTACGGCATCGAACTGCCCAAGAATGCGGCTCCGCTGCAAAAGTACGCCGAACGCATCTTCTCGCGCCCGGCCTACATCGAAGCGCTGACGCCTTCGGAAAAAGTGATGCGTCGTTAAGGCTGGCTGTGTAATGGGTGAAACTTCGACCAAACCGTATCTGATCCGCGCGCTGCACGAATGGTGCACCGATAACGGCTACACGCCGTACATCACCGTGCAGGTCGACGAGCACACCATGGTGCCCGTCGCCCACGTGCGCGACGGCCAGATCACGCTGAACGTGGGCACGCTGGCCACCAACCGGCTGGTGCTGGGCAACGAATTCATCGAATTCCAGGCCCGCTTCAGCGGCGTGACCGAAAACGTCTACGTCCCCGTGGGCGCCGTCAGCGCCATCTATGCGCGCGAAACCGGCGCCGGCATGGGCTTCGAGGTACAGCCCTACGAGCCGCCCGAGGCAGGCGCCCAAGGCGCCACGCCGAACCCCGCCGCCCCCGAGGGCTCGGACGCCAATCCCGCCTCCGGCGACGATGACGGCGACGACGACGAACCCAAGCGCCCGCGCCTGACAATCGTCAAATAACGACCCCACAAGAGGGGCTGCATTTTTTTCATTACAATGCAGTCCCTGCGCGTGCCCCGGCACGCATCGCCGGTGTAGCTCAGTTGGTAGAGCAGCTCACTTGTAATGAGAAGGTCGAGGGTTCGATTCCTTTCACCGGCACCAGAGAAATACCCATCAAAAAGGCCGATTCCATGTGGATCGGCCTTTTTGTTTGCGGGGCAGTTCGTGCAAGGCGCGCATCCGCCCCCGCTGTCTTTGTCACCCCAGCGCCGGCAACAAATTAAACAGCAGCACCATCACCAACCCCACCACCGACACGATCGACTGCACGACCGAGATCGTCTTCGTGGCTTCGCCCATCGTCATGCCGAACGATTCCTTCACCATCCAGAAACCGGCGTGATTCGCGTAGTTGAAGAACAGTGAGCCGCAGCCAATCGACAGCGCTAGCAGCGGCAGGTTCAGGTTGGGGTCCGCGCCGGCAAGCGGCGCCAGCAAACCCGCGGCGCCCACGATGCCGACCGTGGCCGAACCAGTCGACACCGACAGCAGCATGGCGATCAGCCAGCCCAGGATCAGCGGCGGGAACGCGAACTGGTGGGTCAGGTGCACGATGGCGTCGCCGACCTTGGCGTTCGTCAGGACCTGTTGAAAGGCGCCCCCGCCGGCGATGATCAGCATGATGCCGGCAATGGGCTTCAAGCTTTGGCCCAGCGCGCCGCGCAGCTTTTCCGGGTCGCCGCCGCGCATGAAGACCAGTGTCACGGCCGCGAACAGCACGCCCAGCAGCATGGCGACGACGGGGTTGCCCAGAAAGCCAGCCACGTGCGTCACGCTGGAGTCCTTGGGCAGCAGCATTTCGGCCACGGCATGGACCAGCATCAGCAAGGCCGGCAGCAGTGCCGCCAGCACGCCCAGGCCGACGCTGGGCGCATTCTGGCCCGCGGGGCTGTCGGTGGAGGCGGTGAACTGTTCAAGCAGCGCCTCGTCCGGCCGCGTCGTCATACGCGGGGCAATGAATGCGCCATACAGCGGTCCGCCGAAGATCATGGCCGGCAGGGCTGCGATGAAGCCGTAGATCATGGTCGGGCCGACCGTGGTCTTGAGCGTGGCGATGGCCGTCAGCGGTCCGGGATGCGGCGGCACCATGCCGTGCATGGCGGCCAGGGCCGAAATCACCGGCACGCCTACGTAGACATAGGCCGAACCCTTGAAGCGCGCCTGGCTTTCCAGCTTGCGCGCCACGCTGAAGATCAGCGGCAGCATCACCACCAGACCCACTTCAAAGAACATGGGGATGCCGATCACGAACGCCACCAGCGTCATGGCCCAGGGAATCAGGCGCGGGGAGGTGTGGCGCAGGATTGCGTTGGCCAGGCGCTCGGTGGTGCCGGAGTCCGCGAGGATCTTGCCCAGCATCGCGCCCAGCGCGATCACCACGCCCACGGCGCCCAGCGTCTTGCCGGCGCCGTCGGTCAGGCTTTTGACGATGGCGCCCGGGGCCATGCCCGTTGCAAAGCCGACGCCGATCGACACGATCAAGAGCGCCAGCAGCGGATGCATGCGTATCCGCGAGACGATCAGTGCGACCAGGACCAGAACGCTCACCAGAGCGGTGAGCAGCAATTGAATGTCGAACGAAGACATATGAGAACCCAGAAAAATCGAGAGAGGTCGCGAGCCCTCTGCGCGCCATCATACGGGATCGGGTTGACGGCAAGCTTGAAAAAAAGGGCCGGTTTCGGCCGCCGAAACGCGCTTTTTCGGCCCCGCTTTGCATTCTTCCGTTTTTTTGTGCATAATTCGCCCCCTCTACCTGTTCCCCGATAGCTCAGTCGGTAGAGCGACGGACTGTTAATCCGCAGGTCGCTGGTTCGAGCCCAGCTCGGGGAGCCAAGAATTTGCAGTACCGCAGTACCCTTAAAAAAGCCCGCAACTTGTTTGCGGGCTTTTTGCATTGGGGCGCGGCGGCTTGCGCGGGATGGCGCACGAGTTGCCAACCCGCGCGCATCGCGTAGCATCACCCGGATCTGCCGCACCTTCCATCCCCGCACAACGATGCGTTCCTCGCGATCCCTGCCGCCCCTGGTCTCCCTGCGCGCCTTCGAGGCCGCCGCGCGGCGGTTGAGCTTTTCGCAGGCCGGAGAAGAGCTGTTCGTCACACAGAGCGCGATCAGCCATCACATCCAGCGGCTGGAAAGGGAATTGGGCGTGGCGCTCTTTGAGCGGCGCACGCGCGCCGTTGCGCTGACCGACGCGGGCCAGGCCTATTACGCCCACGTGCACGCGGCATTCGAGCTGCTGCGCCAGGGCACCGACGAACTGCGCGCGCCAGAGCCCGCGCGCCATACGCTGCGGATCGGCTTGCTGGCGTCGTTCGCCACGCGCTGGCTGGCGACGCGCCTGCCCGCCTTTGCCGCTGCGCATCCCCACATCGATCTGCAGTTGCAGCCCGACATCGCGCTGGCGGATGTGGCGGGTGGCGAGGTCGACGCGGCGATCCGCTATGGGCGCGGTGGCTGGCCCGGCGTGCGCAGCACGTTGTTGATGACGGAACGCCTGTCGGTCGTGTGCGCGCCCGCGCTGGTGGCGGGCAGGAAGCGGCCGAAAACGCCCGCAGACCTGCTGCGCCACCCGCTGCTGGTCTCGCACGCGCGGCAGCAGTTCGAATGGAACGCCTGGGCGCACCGGTACGGGCTGGATCTGGGCGCCGCGCGCACGGTGCGCCTGCACGACTACAACATCGTCGTCGAGGCCGCGCTTGCAGGGCAGGGCTTGGCGATGGGCCGGGAACGGCTGATCGCCGCGCACCTGGCGAGTGGGGCGCTGGTCGAGGCGCTGCCCGGTGCGGTGCTGGAAGATCCGCGCATCGGCTGGTGGTTCGTCACGCCGCGCGGTGCATTCAGCGAACCCGTCCAGGCGTTGCACGATTGGCTGGAGCAGACCGCGGCCCAATCCACCGGCGCCTGACACGTATTAGTTTTACTCATACATACCAAGCAAGAATTGATTGGTCATGCCGCCCCGCGGCCGATAGCATCGGGGAAGCGTCAAGACGCGCTTTCCCATTCTTCATAGGTGATCCGATATGACCCAAAGCATTTCCGCCCGCGTTGCCGAACTTGGCCTGGTCCTGGAAGCGGCCGCCGCGCCGGCCGCCAACTACGTGCCCTTCGTCCAGGAAGGCAACCTGCTCTATATCTCTGGCCAGATCTCGCGCAAGGACGGCAAGGCGGCCTATCTGGGCCAATTGGGCCATCAGGTGTCGGACGCCGACGGCGTCGAGGCGGCGCGGGCCAGCGCATTGGGCATCCTGTCGCAGATTGCCGCCGCCACGGGCGACCGTTTGGATCGCGTGGCGCGCGTCGTCAAGCTGGGCGTGTTTGTTGCCAGCGCGCCCGACTTCAACCGCCAGAGCGCCATCGCCAATGGCGCTTCGGACTTGATGGTCGAGGTGTTCGGCGACGCGGGACGCCATGCCCGCAGCGCCGTCGGCGTCGCCGCGTTGCCGCAAGGCGTGTCGGTGGAAGTCGAGGCCGTGATCGCGCTGACCCCGGCCTGATGCCGGCCGACTGAAAGCCACAACAGGAACCGCCATGACCGCCCCCCTGACCCCGAGCGCCGTCCAGGCGCTGCGCGCCCTCACGCCCGGCGCGCAAAGCACGGTGCACTTCAATCACGCCGGCGCATCGCTGCCGTCAGAAGCCACGCTGCTGGCCATTCATGCGCATCTGAAGCGCGAAGCGGCGCAGGGGCCGATGGAAGCGGGCGTGGCGGCGCGCGATCTCATCGAAGCAGCCCGCACGCTGGCCGCGCAGCTGTTCAATGCGCAGATCGAGGAGATCGCGCTGACAGGCGGCAACTCGCCGGGTTGGGGAGCCGCGTTTGCGGCCCTGCCGGCGTGGCGGCCCGGTGATCGCATTCTGGTCGGCCGCCACGAATGGGGCGGCAACCTGGCCGCCATGCGCCTGATTGCGCAGCGCGCGGGCGCGACGCTGGAAACGATCCCGTCGGACGACAGCGGCTGCGTGGATGCAGAGGCGCTGGAAGCCATGCTGGACGACCGGGTTCGGCTGATCGCGCTGACCTGGTTGCCCGCCAACGGCGGCCTCATCAACCCCGCCGCCGCCATCGGACGCGTGGCGCGCAAGCATGGCATTCCGTACTTTGTGGACGGCGCGCAGGCGGTGGGTCAGTTTTCCATCGACGTGCGCGAGGTCGGCTGCGACGTGCTGAGCGGCGCCGGCCGCAAGGCCTTGCGCGGACCGCGCGGCACGGGGTTGCTGTACGTGCGGCGCGACTTCCTGGATCGGCTCACGCCCGCCTTCGTGGACACGCATTCCGCGCCGCTGGGCACTGACGGCGAGCCCATGCTCCGCGCCGACGCCGCACGCCTGGAATCCGCGGAGAACTCGCTGGCGCTGCGCTGCGGCCTTGCCAATGCCCTGCGCGAAGCACTGGATGTGGGCCTGGACACGATCCGGGCGACCATCGACGCCAACGCCCAGGCGCTGCGCGCCGAACTGGCGGCCATTCCCGGCGTGTCGGTGCTGGACCAGGGCCGCGACAAATCCGGGCTGGTCGCCTTCAACCTCGCCGGACACGACGCGACCGACGTGCAACGCGCGCTGGCCGCGCAGGGCATCACCATCGGCAGCAACGGCGTGCCCTACACCCCGCTGGACATGCAGGCCCGCGGCCTGGACCGGGTCGCACGCGCATCGGTGAGCTATCTGACGAGCGGCAACGAGATCGACCGGCTGCTGGAAGCCCTGCGCAAGCTGGCCTCATAACGGGTGCTGGATCGAGCCGCCCGCGTACGACTGCGCGGCGGCGCCTCCGGCCCGCATTACGCGATCCTGCCCGCCACGCCCGCCCGCTTCGAAAACGGCGACCATTTCGTGAACACGAGCAGATTGCCCAGCATCACCAGCGCCAGGCCGGCGAACGCGTAGGGCGTCCAGCGGTAGCCTTCGACGACGGTCGATATGCTCAGCGCCACGACCGGAAACAGCACCGTGCAGTAGGCGGCCCGCGCCGGCCCCATGCGGCCGACCAGCGTCAGATAGGCGGTAAAACCCACGACCGACCCCAGCACGGCCAGATAGAGCAACGCGCCCACATAGGCCGGCGAGGAATCGAAGCCGAACGGCAGTCCGGCAACCACGCATCCCGCCAGAAGAATCGCCGCGCCATAAAGCATGCTGTACGCATTGCCCGTCAGCGGCCGGATGCCGGCGCGCTGCTGCAGGGACGACAGCATGTTGCCCGTGGAAAAGCAGAGCGTGCCGAGCAGCGCAAAGCCCAGCCCCAGCAGCGTCTCGTGACTGGCCTCCTGGCCCGCCAGTTCCGGCCAGAACAGCAGCACCAGGCCGCAGAATCCCAGCGCGCCGGCCACCATGATGCGCGGCGAGATGCGGGTGCCGAACCAGATCCGCGCGTTCAGCGCGTTCCACAGCGTGGCAGCCGAAAACACGACCGACACCAGGCCGCTCGGAATCCATTGCGTGGCCGAATAGAAGCACAGGAAGTTCAGGCAGAACAGGCACAGGCCCTGACCCACGCACAGCCAGTGGCCGCGCCGGTCCAGCTTCTGCAGCTTGCGCATCGCCAGCAGCGTCACGAACAGCAGCAGCCCCGCCAGCGCGAAACGGTAGAAGATCGACACGGGAATGGCCACCACGCCAAGCTGCAGCTTGATGGCGATCCAGGTGGTGCCCCAGATCAGGACGGTGAGCAGATACAGGAAAAGATTCATGATGCGAGGGGCGCGGTAAAGCAGCCCTGAGAGCCGATTCGGACACCGGCGGCCACCTGGCGCACCGTGCATCCAGTGTGCGCCCCCGAGCCACGCCGCAATTGCCGTTTCTTGCGCTTTTGTCCGGATCGGGCGCGTCACGCGCGCGCGAACGCAGTAGCATTCCTTCCCATGGGCAACACCGCTACGGCCCCGGCCGATTTCTCCGTATTCCGCACGCTGTCGCGCTCGACCGCGACGCTGCAGCGCGCCACGTCGCTGGGCGAGGGCATGGCGATCTCGCAGTGGTCGCGCACCGCCCGCGAAACGCTGGGCTACGAAACGCCCGGCCACCACACGCTGTCGCTGTACCTGCACGGCGGCGACCGGTCGTTTCGCGTGGGCCAGGACTCGCTGCATGGCGGTGCGGGCAAATTCTGCGTGCTGCCCGCCGAGCACCATTCCCGCTGGAGCATGAACGACAACGTGCGCTTCCTGCACCTGTACATCGCTCCGCAGCGGCTGGCGCGCGAAGCCGTCATGCGGCTGGACTGCGAACCGCGCACCCTCGAACTGCGCGACCGCACTTACATCCAGGACGACTCGCTGATCGACGTCTGCCGCCGCCTGCTGGGCGCGGACTGGAACGAACCCGCCGACCGGCTGGCCGCCAGCAGCGCGGCCGAGACCGTGCTGCACCATCTGCTGATGCAGGGCGTAGCGCGCAAGACGCCGCAGCCCGCGCGCGGCGGCCTGGCGCCGGGCGTGCGCCGCCGCGTGATGGACTACGTGGACGCGCATCTGGCCGATCCGCTGACGCTCGACGAGCTGGCTGGCGTCGCCGCGCTGTCCACGTATCACTTCGCCCGCATGTTCCACGCCTCATTCGGCGAGCCGCCCCACGGTTGGGTACGGGGCAGGCGTCTGGCCCGCGCCCAACACCTGCTGGCGGCCGGCAAGGGCGACCTCGCCAGCATTGCGCAGGCCTGCGGCTTTGGCAGCGCCAGCCACCTGGCCCGCGTCTTCCGGGACGCCATCGGCGTCACGCCGGGCCAGTACCGCAGTGCGCACGCCCGTCACTGACACCGCCCATCCGGCATCATGCCGGCCGCAGCGCGCGGTCTACAATGGCGCATCGCCCTAGCGGCTCACCCGCCCCCCTCCCGCCTGCTCCGACGCGATGCCGCTTCCGACCTCTCGCGATACTTCCCCCCTCATCGACAGCGCCGGTCAGCGCCCCTTGCGCGCGCACTGGCTGGCCGAACTCATCCGGTTGCGCGAAACGCACTGGGGGCCGCTCGAAGACGCGCAGGCGGTGCGCCAGGTGCGCCAACTCGATGCCGACCTGCCGTCGCGCATCCTGGCCCGCGCCGCGCTGCTGGCGCAACGCGAAAACCTCAATCCCCTCGTCGACGCCTGGCGCCGCAGCGCCACGGCCATGCTGGCCGCCCTGTTTGTGCTGGCGCTGGTTTCCGGCGCCGCGGCTGCCATGGGCGCGCTGGGCGATGGCACGCGGCCCGTCAACGTGCTGTGGGCTGTGGGTGCCCTGCTGGGGCTGCATGCGCTGACCTTTCTGCTGTGGCTGGCAAGCTTTCTGCTGCGGCCCGGGGCCGTAACCGGCTTTGGGCGGCTTTGGTTATGGGCAACGCGCAAGCTGGCGCGCGGACCCGATGGCGCGTTGGTGCCGCAGGCCTTCCTGAATCTGCTGTCACGCGCCGGCGCCTTGCGCGGCCTGTTCGGCAGCATCAGCCATCTGCTGTGGCTGACCGCGCTGTGCGCCGCGCTCGCGACGCTGCTGGCCGTGCTGTCCACCGCCAGCTACCGCTTCATCTGGGCCACCACGCTGCTCGCGCCCGACACCTTCGTCTGGCTGACGCAGGTCATCGGCTGGCTGCCCGCGCATCTGGGCTTTCCCATGCCCGACGCCGAAACGATCCGCGCCAGCGACGGCACGCAGGTCCTGCCGGCCGGCGCGCAGGCGCAATGGTCGCTCTGGCTGATCGGTGTGCTCGTGGTCTACGGCATCGTGCCGCGCCTGATCGCAGGCGCGCTGTGCGTCGCCGCCACGCTGCGCGCGCTGCGTCGCGTGCGCATCGATCCCGCGCTGGCAGGTTTCTCCCCCCTGCGCGACCGGCTTGAACCGCCCGCGCTGTCCACCGGCATCGACCGCCCCGTCGATCCGCTGCACGAACCGCGGGTGCGTGCGCAGGCGCTGGACGGCCTGGGCGGGCAGCCCGTGCTGCTGGCGCTGGAACTGCCTGCGGACCTGACGTGGCCGCCCGCGGATGTGCCCAGCACCATCCGCCAGGCCGGCAACCTGGATACGCGCGAAGAACGCAACCGCGTGCTCGATGCGCTGGCCCAATCGGCGGCCTCGCGTCTTTTGATTGCCTGCGACGCACGCCAGACGCCCGACCGGGGCACGCTGTCGCTGGTGGCGGACCTGTCGGCCCACGCGGGACAGACGCGTGTCTGGCTGATCACGCCGCGCGCCGGCGACGACACGTCTGCCGAAATCCGCGCCGGCCTCTGGCGCGATCGCCTGCTGGCGCTGGGCCTGCCGCCAGACGCCATCCTGCAGGCGCCCGTCGCACCGCTCGCGTGGCTGGAGTCCGGTCATGGCTGACCCGCTCATCAAGATCGCGCTCGTCGGTCACACCAACACCGGCAAGACGTCGCTCTTGCGCACGCTGACCCGCGACACGACGTTTGGTGAAGTGGCCGACCGCCCCGGCACCACGCGTCACGTCGAAGGCGCGCGCCTGCGCCTGGACGGGCGGCCCGTGCTGGAATGGTTTGACACGCCCGGCATGGAAGACAGCATCGCCTTGCTGGAATACCTGGAACGGCTGGACCGCCCCGGCGAAAGGCTGGACGGCCCGGCGCGCATCCGCCGTTTCCTGGACACGCCCGAAGCGCACGGCCGCTACGAACAGGAGGCGCGCGTCCTGACCAAGATGCTCGATTGCGATGCCGCGCTGTACGTCATCGACGCCCGCGATCCGGTGCTGGGCAAGCATCGCGATGAACTCGCCATCCTGGCCGCGTGCGGCCGGCCCCTGCTGCCGGTCCTCAACTTCGTCAACGCACCCGCGCACCGCGCCGACGAATGGCGCGATGCCATGGCACGACTGGGCCTGCACGCCGTGGTGGAGTTCGACACCGTCGCGCCGCCGCTCGACGGCGAACAGCAGTTGTACGCCAAGCTCGGCGTGCTGTTGGATCGCCACGCGGGCGCGCTGGCGCGGCTGTCGGACAGCCTTGCCGCCCAGCGCCGCGAGCGCCACGCCGCCGCCTACGATCTTGTCGCGGACCTGCTCATTGACGTGGCTGCGTTGCACCTGTCGAGCCCAAGCGATGAAGCCGCGCTGGCCGCCGCGTCCAGCCAGCTACGCGATCAGGTGCGCCAGCGCGAACAGACCTGCGTCAACGCGCTGCTCGCGCTGTACAACTTCCGCGCCACCGATTACACCGACGACGCGTTGCCCCTGCAGGGCGAACGCTGGGGCATGGATCTCTTTCATCCGCAGGCGCTCAAGGACATGGGCGTGCAGGTCGGCATGGGCGCGGCCGCAGGCGCCATGGCCGGCGCCGCCGTGGACCTGATGAGCGCGGGCCTGAGCCTGGGCACCGGCATGCTGATCGGCGCGGCCGCGGGCGGCTTGTGGCAAGGCGTCGAAAAGCTGGGCAAGCGGGTCGCGGGCAAGCTGCGCGGCTATCGCGAGATCAGCGTCGACGATGCCGTGCTGCGCCTGCTCGCCTTGCGCCAACGGCAGCTGATCGAGGCGCTGGAGCGCCGTGGCCACGCGGCCCGCGATCCATTGCGCCTGGACCTTCCCGCCGATGATGCATGGCGCAAGGGCCCGTTGCCCGACGCGTTGAAGGAAGCGCGCAGCCGGCCCGAATGGTCGGCCCTGGGTAAACACTATGAAGACAGCGACCGCCGCAAGCGCATGCTGCACGAATTGGCGAAAACCCTAGCAACCACGCCGCTCCCGGCCGAATGACCGGCGGCCCGCGTGCCCCGCAGGACGCACCATTCACGGCATCCGGCAAGCGCGTGATAACCCCAACCCAAAGCAATTGACGCTTAAACGAATGCGTCGATAAGATTCGATCTGCATCGGCGCGGGTCCGTCCCCGTCATGCCAATCACAAGGGGTCGGTCTATCGTGAAGTCGAAGTCCTGCGCAGTGATTACCGGCATCGCCAACCACGGCCTGCGCGCAGTTCGCGCCGCGCGCCGCCCGGCCCCCATCCTTCCATCGTCGTAAGCAGCAACGCCATGCCCCGGATCCCCTTGGGGCCGGGGCTCTGTCACTTCTGTCGCGCGATCCGCGCACCACACGGAGCATGAGGGCTATGCGTACTTTTCCCCACTTCAAGCAGGCGGCGCTGGCCGCTGCCGTGGCCGCCTCGCTGGCCTTCAGCGCCGGCGCAGCCGCCAAAACGCTGCACTGGTCGTATCAGGGCGACGCCACGTCGATGGATCCGATGGCCCTGAACGAGACCTTCACGCTGGGTTTCCAGGGCAACATCTACGAAACGCTGGCCGGCTACGACGGCAATCTGAAACTCACGCCGCTGCTCGCGGAAAGCTGGGAGAACCCCGAGCCCACCAAATGGGTCTTCAAGCTGCGCAAGGATGTGAAGTTCCATGACGGTTCGCCGTTCACCGCCGACGATGTGATCTTCTCGTGGAAGCGCAGCCTGACGCCCGGCTCGGACATGAAGGGCTACGGCGCCAAGGCCAGCGACATCAAGAAGGTGGACGACTACACCATCGAAGTCACCACGCCCACGCCCAACCCCATCCTGCCGCGCGAATGGGTGTTCCTGTACATCATGAGCAAGAACTGGGCGGAAAAGAACAAGACCACCGAGGCCACCAACGTCAAGGGCGACAACCAGGGCAACTACGCCAACCTGCACGCCAACGGCACCGGCCCGTTCATGCTGACCGAGCGCCAGCCCGACGTGAAGACGGTGCTCAAGCGCTACGGCGGCTACTGGAACAAGAACATCAAGACCAACATCGACGAAGTCGTCTTCCAGCCGATCACGCAGGAAGCCACGCGCGTGGCCGCGCTGATCTCGGGCGAGATGGACGTCGTGCAGCCCGTGCCGGTGCAGGACTGGAAGCGCCTGGAAGACGCCAAGGGCGTCAAGCCGCTGACCGCGCCCGAAGCCCGCGCCATCTTCATCGGCATGGACCAGGACCGCGACGAGCTGCTGTTCTCAGACGTGAAGGGCAAGAACCCGTTCAAGGATGTGCGCGTGCGCGAGGCCGTCGTGCTGGCCGTGGACACCAAGGCCATCAACGAGAAGATCATGCGCGGCGCGGCCAAGCCGCTGGGCTCGCTGATCGCCACGTCCATCAACGGCTACGACGAATCGTTCGGCGCGCCGTACAAGCCGGATCCCGAACGCGCCAAGAAGCTCCTGGCCGAAGCCGGGTATCCCAAGGGCTTCACCGTGACGATGGACTGCCCGAACGACCGCTACGTCAACGACGAAAAGGTCTGCCAGGCCGTGGCCGGCATGCTGGCGCGCGTGGGCATCAAGATCAACCTGCTGGCGCAGACCAAGTCCAAGTACTTCGGCAAGATCCTGCTGCAGGCCGGCAACCAGACCAGCATGTACATGCTGGGTTGGACGCCCAGCTCCACCGACGCGCACAACACGCTGCTGAACCTGACCTCGTGCCGCGACGCCAAAACGGCCGCCGGCCAGTTCAACCTGGGCGGCTACTGCAACAAGAAAGTGGACGAACTGACCAACAAGATCGGCGTCGAAACCGATCAGGCCAAGCGCAACGCGATGATCAAGGAAGCCTTCGGCATCGTGCGCAGCGACTTCGGCTACCTGCCGCTGCACCAGCAGCCCATGTCGTGGGGCGTGAAGGAAAACGTCACCGTCACCCAGCGCGCCGACGACGTGCTGGACCTGCGCGACGTCGTGCTGCCGTAAGCAGCGCGTGATGCAACCCCGGGCGGCACGCGCCGCCCGGACGCGCCCGGCCCAGCCCCCATTCCCGCATCGTGCGCGGAACGCGGCCCGGCGCCGTCCGAACCAGAGGGCTTCCTGACATGCTTTCCTTTATTGCGCAGCGGCTGTTTCAGTCGGTGCTCGTGATGTTGACGGTGGCGCTGATCGCGTTCTCCATGTTCCGCTACGTGGGCGATCCGGTCGCCAGCATGGTGGGGCAGGACACGACGCCCGAACAGCGCGCCCAGTTGCGCGAACAGCTCGGCCTGGACGACCCCTTCGTCGTGCAGTACGCCCACTTCGTCATCAACGCGGTGCAGGGCGACTTCGGCATGTCGTACCGGCACCGCCGCCCGGTCAGCGACCTGCTCGAAGAGCGCATGCCGGCCACACTGGAACTGTCGTTCGTGTCCGCCGTCATGGCGCTAACGCTCGGCATTCCCATGGGCATCTACACCGCGCTCAAGCGCCACGGTGTGCTGTCCAAGGCCTTCATGGCGATTTCGCTGGCGGGCATCTCGCTGCCCACGTTCCTGATCGGCATCCTGCTCATTCTGTTCTTCGGCGTACAGCTGCGATGGCTGCCCAGCTTCGGGCGCGGCGATGTCGTCAGCCTGGGATGGTGGACAACGGGCTTTCTTACCAAATCCGGATGGCTGGCGCTCATCATGCCCGCCATCACGCTGGCGCTCTTTCAGATGACGCTCATCATGCGTTTGGTGCGCGCTGAGATGCTGGAAGTGCTGCGTGCCGACTTCATCAAATTTGCTCGGGCGCGTGGGTTGCCAGAGCGGCTGATCAATTTCCGGCACGCACTCAAGAACACGATGGTGCCCGTCATCACGATCACGGGGCTGCAGCTCGGTTCCATCATCGCCTTCGCCATCATCACCGAGACGGTGTTTCAGTGGCCGGGCATGGGTCTCCTGTTCATCCAGGCCATCAGCATGGTGGACATTCCGGTCATGGCCGCGTATCTGGTTTTGATCGCCTTCATGTTCGTGGTGATCAACCTGGTCGTTGACTTGCTGTACTTCGCCGTGGACCCGCGTCTGCGCGTGCAGAGCAAATAAAGGAATAACGCATGATTGCTCGCATCGCTCCCTTCTTCACGCGCGCCGCCGACAGCGACCTGTGGCACAGCTTCAAACGCTCGCCCGGCGCGATCATCGCCGCGGTCGTCACGCTGGTCATCGTGCTGGGCGCGCTGTTCGCGCCGCTCGTGGCGCCGCACAATCCATTCGATCTCGCGTCCTTGAGCATCATGGACGCCAACACGCCGCCGGCTTGGGAAGAAGGCGGCAGCCCCGACTTTCTGCTGGGCACGGACGACCAGGGCCGCGACATCCTGTCGGCGGTGATGTATGGATCCCGTGTATCGCTGTTGGTCGGCTTTGCCTCGGTGCTGTTCTCGATGGTGCTGGGCGTGACGCTCGGACTCATCAGCGGCTACGCGGGCGGGCGTGTCGACAGCTTCATCATGCGCATCGCCGACGTGCAACTCTCGTTCCCGGCGATCCTGGTTGCGCTGCTGATCGACGGCGTGGCGCGCGGTTTGTTGCCGCGCGACATGCACGACCAGCTTGCGCTCTACGTGCTGATCTTTGCCATCGGGATCTCCGGCTGGGTACAGTACGCCCGCACGGTGCGCGGCTCGACGCTGGTCGAGCGCAACAAGGAATACGTGCAGGCGGCCAAGCTGATCGGCATCGGTCCCATCACCATCCTGCGCCGCCACATCCTGCCTAACGTCATGGGGCCGGTGCTGGTCATCGCCACCATTCATCTGGCAATCGCCATCATCACCGAGGCCACGCTGTCGTTCCTGGGCGTGGGCGTGCCGCCCACCGCGCCGTCGCTGGGCACGCTGATCCGCATCGGCAACAGCTATCTGTTCTCGGGCATGTGGTGGATCTCGATCTTCCCCGGCATCGCGCTGGTGGCGCTGGTGCTGTCAGTCAACCTGCTGGGCGACTGGCTGCGCGACGCGCTCAACCCCAAGCTGCGCTGAGGACGCCATGGCCCTGCTCAACATTGATGACATCCGAATCGAATTCCCCAGCCGCCGCGGCACGCTGGTGGCAGTGGACGGCGTTTCCCTGTCGCTGGAAAAAGGCGAGATCCTGGGCGTGGTGGGCGAATCCGGTGCGGGCAAGTCCACCATCGGCAACGCGGTCATTGGCCTGCTTGAAGCGCCGGGACGGCTGGCCGGCGGATCGGTGCTGCTGAACGGCGAACGCATCGACACGCTGACGCCCGCACAGAAACGCAAAGTGCGCGGCCGACGCATCGGCATGATCTTCCAGGATCCGTTGACCTCGCTCGACCCGCTGCAGACCGTCGAAAGCCAGCTGGTGGAAACGATGCTGGTGCATCTGGACCTGACGCACGACGCCGCGAAGAAGCGCGCCGTGCAGCTGCTGGCGCAGGTCGGCATCGACCAGCCTGAGCTGCGCGTGCAGCAGTATCCCCACCAGTTCTCCGGCGGCATGCGGCAACGCGTGGTGATTGCGCTGGCGCTGTGCTGCGAGCCTGAAGTCATCATCGCCGACGAACCCACCACCGCGCTCGACGTTTCTATCCAGGCGCAGATCCTGGATCTGCTCAAGAAACTGTGCCGCGAAGAACAGGTCGGCATGATCATCATCACGCACGACATGGGCGTGATCGCGGATGTGACGGACCGCGTGGCGGTGCTGTATCGCGGCAAGCTGGTCGAGCAGGGCCCCACGGCCAAGATTCTTGGCGACCCCGACCACGCCTACACGCGCAGCCTGATCTCGGCCGTGCCGCGTCCGGACATCAAGCTCAAGCGCTTTCCGCTGGTGACCTATATCGAATCCGTGCGCACGCCTGCGCAGCCGCTGGACCTGGCCACGCACTGGCTGGGCCAGCGCCGCGACTTCGGCAAGCGAACGGAAGGCCCGCTGGTGCAGGTGCGCGACCTGTCCATGCGCTTTGTGCTCAAGAGCGCCTTCTTCAAGCGCAACCAGCGCACGCTGGACGCGGTCAAGCGCGTGAATCTGTCCATCGGCGAAGGCGAGGTCTTCGGTCTGGTCGGCGAATCCGGCTCGGGCAAGTCGACCGTTGCGCGGCTGATATCCGGGCTGTACACGCCCAGCGAGGGCTCGGTCACGTTCGGCGGCACCGATCTCACGGCGCTCAAGGGCGAGAAGGAACTCAACCCGTTCCGGCGGCAGATCCAGATGATCTTCCAGGATCCGTTCTCGTCGCTGAACCCGCGCATGCGCGTGCTGGACATCGTGGCCGAGCCCATCCGCTTCCACAAGCTTGCCGCCAGCGAAGCCGAGACGCGCCGCATCGTGGCCGACCTGCTGGACGTGGTGGGCCTCGCGGACCGCGCCGCGGAACGCTTTCCGCACGAGTTCTCCGGCGGTCAGCGGCAGCGCATCTGCATCGCACGGGCGCTGGCCACGCGGCCGCGTTTTCTGATCTGCGACGAGCCCACGTCGGCGCTGGACGTCTCCATCCAGGCACAGATCCTGAACCTGCTGAAAGACCTGCAGGAAGAGCTTGGCCTGACCATGCTGTTCATCAGCCACGACCTGCCGGTGATCCGGCAGATGTGCGATCGCGTCGGCGTGATGCGCCACGGCGAACTGCTGGAAGTCGCTGAGACCGAAACCTTGTTCGAACACCCGCAGCATCCCTACAGCCAACATCTGCTCGGTTTGATGCCTCGTCTGCAATCCATGTCCCGCGAAGGGCTGGACGTGGTGGGTTGAGACCGCGCGCCAACGGAGTCCACTGACATGAGCGAGCCACGGCAAACCCTCTTCATCGGCGGCAAGGTTTTCGACGGGGAGGGCAAGACACTTCCCAACCACGGCGTGCTGGTGGAGGGCGCGCGCGTGGCCCGCGTCGCGCCTGCGGGCGAGTTCTCGGGCTACGCGGGTGCAAGGGTCGACACCACCGGCATGACGCTCATGCCCAGCCTGGCGGATTGCCACGTCCATCTGGTCTACACGGGCGGCGCAGACCCCAATGCGCAATTGAGCAAGCAGGGCCCCGCGCAGATCACGCTGACCGCGCTGGAGAACGCGCAGGCCAGCCTGCGCGGCGGCGTGACGGCGCTGCGCGACTGCGGCGGCAAGGATTATCTGGAATTCGGCGTGCGCGACGCCATCGCGCGCGGCGTGTTCCCCGGTCCCACGATCAAGGCGTCGGGCCGCATCATCTGCATGACGGGCGGCCACGGCAACCGCATCGGCCGCGTGGCCGACGGTTGCGAGGAAGTGGTCAAGGCCGTACGCGAACAGGTCCACGCGGGCTGCGATCTGGTCAAGATCATGGCCACGGGCGGCGTCATGACGCCGGGCGTCAGCCCCATGGATGCGCACTACAGCTTCGACGAAATGAAGGCGGGCGTGCACGAGGCCAAGCGCTTTCGCAAAAGCACGGCCAGTCACGCGCAAGGCACGCAGGGCATCCTGAACGCGGTGCGCGCCGGCATCGATTCGATCGAGCACGGCATCTTCATGGACGACGACTGCCTGCGCGAAATGCTGGAAGCCGAAACGTACCTGGTGCCGACCATCGCCGCCGTGCGCAACATCATCGCCAACGCCGACAACGGCATTCCCGCCTACGCGGTGGAAAAGGCCCGCGCGGTGGAGCAGCGCCATCGCGAGTCGTTCCAGATGTACTACAAGCCCGGCGGGCGCATCGCGCTGGGCACCGACGCGGGCACGCCGTTCAACCTGCACGGCGAGAACGCCATGGAACTGGCCTACATGGTGGAGTTCGGCATGACGCCGGTGGACGCGTTGATCGCCGGCACATCACGTGGCCATGACCTGATGGGCATGACCGATCACGGCGTGATTGCAGAGGGCAAGGTGGCCGACCTGCTGCTGGTGCAGGGCGACCCCGCCGAAGACATCATGAAGGCCGCGGACAAGCGGTTTCACGTCGCCGTGCTGCGCAACGGCGAACTTGCGGCGGGGGCCTTGCCGTTCTGACCCTCAGGGCGCCGGCGCGGCGCCCGGCGACTTGCGCATGAACATCTGGCCCAGGAACATCTCGACGGGGATGCGCTTGCCGTTGATGTCGACTTGACCATCGCGGTAGTCCGCCTCGAACTGGATCACGCCGTCCTCGATACGGGCCCAGGTCGTTGCGGCGACCAGGCCGCGCAGCCCTGCGGCTTCCCGCTCGGCCGCCGACCGGGCCGCCTCACGCGTGGCGCCCTTCAGTTCCGCCCGCGCCGCGATCACGTCGGCCAGGTTTTCCGGCGACAGCTTCAGCCGCACGCTCAGGTTGCGCACGACTTCCTTGGCGACGGCGATGGGGTCGTGTTTCCAGAATGACGGCGAATCCAGGCCGATATCCAGGCTGAGCGTCGATGTGCCACGCGCCGTATCGACCTGCAGCGTCGACAGCGTGAAGCTGGGACGGGCTAGAAGAAATTTCAACATTTGCGACGCGGCAAGCATCCCCTCGCCCGAAAGGGGATCGGCCTTTTTCGCGTTTAACGGCGTGCTTGTGGTGGCGTCCTGAAACGCCTTGAGCGCCGCCACGTCCATATCCTTGCCGCCCGCCTCCATCCGCAGCTTGGCCACATGCAAGTGGCGCACGCTGATGCTGCCGACATCGAGCGTCATTTTGCCGGCCATGCGCTCAGGTGTCCCTTCCGAACCCAGCGTCAGCGCAATGTCCTTCAGGCCCAGCGGCAGCTTGTCCATATCGGACGCCCAATGCTTGACCGTCAGCGTCGAGCTGCTCGTGGAGGACGCCGCGGTGCCGGACAATTCATGCGACACCGCCAGATCATCCAGGGTCAGCGTGTTGGGATTGCCCCTGATCACTTCGGTCAGCGAGGCCTTGTTGACGGCGAGTGACACCGTGTCGTGCGTGCCGTCGCCGGCATGTTTGACCTGCAGCTGCAAGCCCGAGAAGTCGAACGTGATCGGAGCGTCGGCATACTTCACCGGCGCCAGCGCCAGATCGCCCGAGAAGTCGCGGTCATATGCGATCAGGAAGTTCGCCGTCACCGGCGCCGACCCACCCGCGGCCGCGAACCAGGCGGCTGCGTCGGGCGTCTCCGTCATATGCAGCCGGCCCGCCGCCATCACGGGCGCGACAGCGCCAGACGCAAGCCGAGAGGCGGGAAACGGACCGTGCTCTATCTTGCTCGTGAACGCGAATGTCTTTTCGGCCGGCTTGCGTCCGGACTGCACGTTGACCTTCACCCCGAACCGCGCATCGGACGAAAACACGCCGCGTTCGAACGATTGCAGTTCGAGCGTCACGGGCACGCCCAGCTTTGCACTCAGGCGCTGCGCCTCTGCATTCAACGCCTGCACATCCTGCGCCAGCCGGGCTTCGATCTGCTTGCCGGTGTACCACGCGGTGCCGACCCACGCCGCGGCCACCACCGCCAACACCACGCCACCCGCCACGATCCGCTTGTTCATGATGCCTCTGTCCGTTTGAGATACGCCGTGATTGCCGCAAGGGGCGATCATAAAGAAAAACGGGCTGTCGCAAGGACAGCCCGTCGCAGGCGACGCCGAGAGAATCGCGGCGTGCCAATCGTGTTGCGGCAGCTTAGCGCATGCCGCCCAGCACGCCGCCCATCGCCATCATCAGGAACTGCTGCAGCGGCATCTTCTTGCCGTTGAAGTCGACCTGGCCGTCGGCGTAGTTCAGGTACGAGACGATGTTGTTGTTTTCGATCTTGCCCAGACCCATTGCCGTGGCCATGGTGCCGACCATTTCAACCTGGCCCTTGGCGGTCTGCGCGGCCTGCTCGGCCGCCACACCGCGCATTTGCGGTTCGATGGCCATCAGGTCCGCCAGGTTGCCCTTGGACAGCACGAGCTTGGCATCCAGCTTCTTCAGGGCCTTCACCGCCATGTCGGACGCGTCGCCTTCCAGCTGGGCCGGCTTGACCAGCGCCATGTCCAGGTTGAACGTCGACGTACCGTTAGCGGTGCGCACTTCAAGCGGCGCGACGGCCAGCGTCGGGTTGCCGGCCAGCAGTTGCTCGACGTTGGTCTGGATCAAGGCCTTTTCTTCGTCCGTGAATTGCGGCGTCTGCTCTTCGCCCTTGCTTTGCAGCATGCGGCGCGAGGCGGCCTCATAGATGTCGTTCAGCGACTTCAGCGCCTTGGAGTCCATGTTCTGCGCGTCGATGACCAGCTTCAGGCCGGCCATGTCCTTGGCCTGCACGTTGATCATGCCGAAGTCGACGGCCATCTTGGCGCCCATGGCCGCACCGTTCTCGGTCATGTCCACGGCGATCGACGTGTCCTTGAGCTGGACGGGCGGCTTTTCGCGCGACGTGATCGTCCAGTCCTTGAGCGTCACCTTCTGGCTGCCCACGTACATCTCATTGGCGGCCGGCTTCAGGTCGCTGGTCAGGGTGATGCCCTTGACCGCCATGGCGGTGATGTCGCTGTTGTCGGACGGGCCCGACAGCTCCAGGCTGTCGACGGCCACGTCGAAGATGCCGCGCTTGGTGGAAGTGGCGTAATCGAAGTCGCCCTTCATGCCCGAGAACACGAGCTTGGTGGTGTCCTTGGCGACTTCGACCGGGGCCATGTTGAACGTGCCGGTGATGTCCTTGCCGTAGCTGACGCTGTAGTGGCCCGACAGCGGCACCGCGCCCTTGGCGGCGGCGAACCACTCCTTGACCGTCTCGCTTTCTTCCAGCGCGAAGTCGCTGGCCACCATGGCCGGCATGAACTTGCCCGACTTCAGGTTGGAGAACGGCAGGGGGCCGTGGCTCAGGTGCTCGATGAAGACCACGTCGCGCTCTTGCGCGGGCTTGCCTTCGGCGGCGGGCGTGGTGAACTTGATGCGGTAGCGGGACGTCGAGGTGAAGACGCCGCGGTCGAACGAGACCAGCTCGGCGACGGCATTGATGCCCCATTTGTCGGCGACCTTCTTGAGCTCGACGTTCGAGTCCTCGATGGCCTGCTTGACGAATGCTTCGGCCTTTTGGCCCGTGTACCAAGCCGTGCCGGTCCAGACCGCGCCCAGCGCGACGACGATGCCAACCAATGCCGATTTCTTCATTGCATCCCTTTTATTTTGAATAGATGAAAGCCGACGGATTATAGGGAGGGCCGACTAGGGAAAACACTTATTTTGTTCTAATTTAATTCAAAATATTGCTTAATGATTCTATAGAGACCTTTTGAGCGCTTGCTGCGCCGCCACATCAGCTACAATCCGTTCCGTGCGCCAAGCCAATCTGCGCACGTCCGCTCGGCCCTTCGCCGCCAAGCTTCGCCCTGATGGGCGCTTCCCCTTTTCTCCTTATTCGACCGCCTGGATTGGAGTCTCTCAAATAGAGCGACAGGCTGCCGCTGGAGCTGTTTTGACTACCACTTCCCCTTTCGCCGACCTCGGGCTGGCTGATTCGCTGTTGCGCGCCATTGCCGACACCGGCTACACCGCGCCCACGCCCATTCAAGCCCAGGCCATTCCCCAAGTGCTGAAAGGCGGCGACCTGCTTGCAGCCGCCCAGACCGGCACCGGCAAGACCGCCGGTTTCACGCTGCCGATCCTGCACCTGCTGTCGCAGAAAAAGCCCGAGGCCCGCAAGCCCGGCCGCCCCCGTTGCCTGATCCTGACCCCGACGCGTGAACTGACCGCGCAGGTCGCCGAATCGGTGCAAACCTATGGCAAGTACACCTCGCTGACGTCCATGGTGATGTTCGGCGGCGTCAACATTAACCCCCAGATCTCCGCGCTGCGCAAGCCGCTGGACATCCTGGTCGCCACCCCCGGCCGCCTGCTGGACCATTGCGGCCAGAAGACGGTCGACCTGTCGGGCGTCGAAATCCTGGTGCTGGACGAAGCCGACCGCATGCTGGACATGGGCTTCATCCGCGACATCCGCAAGATTCTCGCGCTGCTGCCCAAGCAACGTCAGAACCTGCTGTTCTCGGCCACGTTCTCCGACGAGATCCGCACCCTGGCGCGCGGCGTGCTGAACAATCCGGGCGAAGTCTCGGTCACCCCGCGCAACACCGCCACCGAGCTGGTCACGCAGACGGTGCACATCGTCGAGCAACACCACAAGCGCGACCTGATCAGCCACATCATCCGTGAAAGCGGCTGGCACCAGGTGCTGGTCTTCACGCGCACCAAGCACGGCGCCAACCGCCTGGCCGAAAAGCTCGTGAAGGACGGCCTGACCGCCGCCGCCATCCACGGGAACAAGAGCCAATCGGCCCGCACGCGCGCGCTGGCCGGCTTCAAGGACAGCAGCGTGACCGTGCTGGTCGCCACCGACATCGCCGCCCGAGGCCTGGACATCGACCAGTTGCCGCAGGTCGTGAACTTCGAGCTGCCCAACGTGCCGGAAGACTACGTCCACCGCATCGGCCGCACGGGCCGCGCGGGCGCCACCGGCGCCGCGGTCTCGCTGGTCGACAACAGCGAAATCAAGCTGCTCAAGGACATCGAGCGCCTCATCAAGAAGACGATCGAACGCAAGCCCGTGGAAGGCTGGACGCCGCCCGCCACCAGCGCAGCCGCCTTCGAACGCCAGGAACGCGACGAAGACTCGCGCAGCATGCGCGGCGGTCCCCGTAATGGCGGCCGCGGCGGCAACGGCGGCTCGGGCCGCTCCTCGCGCCCCGCCCAAGGCCAGCCGCGCGCAGCGGCAGGCGGCCGAGCCCCCGCGCCGGCCCGCGCCGGCGAAGGCCGTGGCAACGGCGGTTCGCGCGATGGCAAGCCCGCCGACCGTCCGGCTCACGCCGGCCGCAATGAGGGCCGTCCGCAACAGAATCGCCGTCCCGAAGGGTCGTCGCGTCCGGCCGGCAATGCTGGTTCGGGCCGCCCGGCCGAGGGACGCGCCGGCCAAGGGCGCAGCGGCGCGCCGCGTGCCGCGTTGCTGAGCAAGTAATATCTCCCGCAACCCCGACACTGCGATCCACGGACCCGCGCCATCATGCCCTTATCCACCTGGTTGACGTTCTTCCTGGCCTCCTGGGCCATTTCGTTCTCACCGGGCGCCGGCGCCATCTCGGCCATGTCGTCCGGCCTGAAATACGGCTTTGCGCGCGGCTACTGGAACACGGCAGGCCTGATCCTGGGCATCCTGTTCCAGTTCGTCGTGGTCGCCGTGGGGTTGGGCGCCGTGCTGGCGACGTCGGAAATGGCGTTCAACGTGGTCAAGTACCTGGGCGTTGCCTACCTGATCTACCTGGGCGTGCGCCAGATCCGCACGGATGCCGCGCCGGTCGCGGTGGATGCCGGCGATCCGCGTCAGGCGTCCATTCGTGACCTGGTCCTGCGCGGGTTCCTGATCAACACCATGAACCCCAAGGGCACCGTGTTCCTGCTGGCCGTGGTGCCGCAGTTCGTGGATCCGGCGCTGTCGCTGACGCCGCAGTATGCGGCCTTGGCGGCCACGCTGGCGTTCACCGACCTGGTGGCGATGGGCGTGTACACGCTGCTGGCGGCGCGCGTATTGCGCCTCTTGCGCGACGCCAAGCACATCCGCTGGATGAACCGCACCTTCGGGTCGCTCTTCATCCTGGCCGGCGTGTTCCTGGCAACCTTCCGCCGCCACAACTGAAATTAAAAGCGTGGGGCACGGGCCGGCAACGGCGCGTGCCCCACATGTTTTCGTGCATGACACCGGACCGCACCGGCCTGAAAAGCGGCGTTAAGTAGAATCCTCCGATCATGAGCATTTCCAACGAAGTCGCACGGCGCCGTACGTTCGCCATCATTTCCCACCCTGACGCGGGCAAGACCACGCTGACGGAAAAACTGCTGCTGTTCGCAGGCGCCATTCAGATCGCCGGCAGCGTCAAGGCGCGCAAGGCGTCGCGCCATGCCTCGTCCGACTGGATGGAAATCGAAAAGCAGCGCGGCATTTCCGTGGCGTCCTCGGTGATGCAGATGGAGTACCGCGACTGCGTCATCAACCTGCTCGACACCCCGGGCCACCAGGACTTCTCCGAAGACACGTATCGCGTGCTGACGGCGGTGGACGCCGCGCTGATGGTGATCGACGCGGCCAACGGCGTCGAGCCGCAGACCATCCGCCTGCTGCAGGTCTGCCGCGCGCGCAACACGCCGATCATCACGTTCATCAACAAGATGGACCGCGAAGTGCGCGAGCCCCTGGAACTGCTGTCCGAAATCGAAGGCCACCTGGGCATGGACGCCGTGCCGTTCTCGTGGCCGGTGGGCATGGGCAAGTCGTTCGGCGGCGTGTTCGACATCCGCCGCGACCGCATGCGCGTGTTCCGTCCCGGCCAGGAGCGCCGTTCCGACAACGACGACTTCATCGAAGGCCTGACCAACCCCGAGATCGCCAAGCGCTTCGGCGGGGCGTTCGACCAGGCCAGCGGCGAGATCGAGCTCATCAACGAGGCGGCGCCCGCCTTCGACCGCGACCAGTTCCTGGCCGGCAAGCAGACGCCCGTGTTCTTTGGTTCGGCCATCAACAACTTCGGCGTGCAGGAAGTGCTGGACGCCCTGGTCGATCAGGCGCCGCCCCCGGGCGCACGCATGGCGCTGCAACGCGAGGTGAAGCCCGAAGAGCCCAAGTTCACCGGCGTGGTGTTCAAAGTGCAGGCCAACATGGACCCCGCCCACCGCGACCGCGTCGCCTTCGTGCGCGTGAGCTCCGGCCGCTTTGAGCGCGGCATGCGCCTGAAGGTCGCGCGCACCAACAAGGAAATGCGCCCCAACAACGTGGTGTCCTTCCTGTCGCAACGCCGCGAACTGCTGGACGAAGCCTATGCGGGCGACGTCATCGGCATTCCGAACCACGGCGTGCTGCAACTGGGCGACGTGCTGACCGAAGGCGAGACGCTGCAGTTCACGGGCCTGCCGTTCTTCGCGCCGGAACTGTTCCAGGCGGTCGAAGTGAAAGACCCGCTGCGCACGAAGCAATTGCGCACCGGCCTCACCCAATTGGGCGAGGAAGGGGCCATTCAGGTGTTCCGTCCCGAGGTCGCCGGCGGCTCGCTGCTGCTGGGCGCGGTCGGCCAACTGCAGTTCGAAGTGGTCGCGCACCGCCTGAAGACGGAGTACGGCGTGGATGCCCGGATGCTGCCTTCGCGCTACACAATGGCACGTTGGATTACGTCTGAAAACCCCAAGGCGCTGCGCAAGTTCATGGATGCCAATGCCGCCCATATCGCCTATGATGTCGTCGATGCTGCGGCGTTTTTGATCGGTTCTCCCGCGCAGTTGCGCGTCGCCGAGGAATTGTATCCCGATGTGAAATTCCACGCCATGCGGGAGCACGGCGGCAAGGTTTTCGGAGACAAGGCGTAGACCCGTTCGGGTTCCGCACGGCAGATTGAGGGTAGCAATGTCTTGGCGTTTTTTATTCGCAACGCTCCTTATCGCGCTCGGCGCGTCGGCATGGGGCGGAATTCAACTGGGTGACTGGCTGGTGGCGCATGCGCCGGCGGCCGCGCCCGCTCCTGGGCAGGACGCAGCCGCGTCACAGCAGCCCGTGCTGGACGCCAATGGCCGTCCGTATGTGGCACAGCCGCCGCAGCCGCGCATCGACGGCACGTTGGGCGTGCCCGACAAACCTTCCGATCGCGAATGGCAGGTCAACACGGTGTCGCTGTTCGACACCGTCAGCGATCCCGCCGTCCAGATCTCGCGTGAACGCATCAGCCCCGAACAGGCGCGCGAAATCGCCGCCTCGTCTCAGGTGCCGCTGCCGTCGGGCAATTCCGACGTCAGCACGATGGACCTGCTGGTGCCCGGCACCTCCACCGCCATCAACGGTGGCGTAGCCGCCGGCGGCAGCTACGGCACGCCGCAGATGGTGCAGGCGCCCCCGCCGCCCCCCAACACTGCGCCGGCAGCCGGCGCGCAAGGCTGGCAGGACGCGCTGCGGCGCGAACTGGCCCAATGCGCCACGCAAGGCTTCTTCGAACGCCCCTCGTGTTCCTGGAACGCGCGCAACAAGTACTGCGCGCCGAACCGCGCCTGGGGCACGATGGCCGAATGCCCAGCCCGTCCGCAGTAAGACGTCTGCAATAAAGACGTCACCTCGACAACTCCACACGCAGTTTCACGGCAAGAAAAATGGCGCCCCGCGGGGCGCCATTTCTTTTGCAGCCAGCAGCCTTACTCAGGCACGGACATCTGGCTTTGCAGGTAGTTCTGGATGCCGACCTTGTCGATCAGGTCGATCTGGGTTTCCAGATAGTCGATGTGCTCTTCGGTGTCGTCCAGGATGTCCTGGAACAGATCGCGCGACACGTAGTCCCGCACCGATTCGCAATACGCAATGGCTTCCTTGACGGTCGCCTGAGCGGCCGTTTCCAGCTTCAGATCACAGGCCAGCAGTTCCGGCACGTCTTCGCCGATCAGCAGCTTGTGCAGGTCTTGAAGGTTGGGCAGGCCGTCCAGCATGAAGATGCGGGCGATCAGACGATCGGCATGCTTCATTTCGCCGATGGATTCTTCGTACTCGTGCTTGCCCAGCTTGTCGAAGCCCCAATGGTTCAGCATGCGGGCATGCAGGAAATATTGGTTGATGGCCGTCAGTTCGTTGGTCAGTTGCTTGTTGAGAAACTGGATGACGGTTTTGTCGCCTTTCATGATGGACTCCTTGCAGTCAGGCGCGACGCGAGCGCATCGCGACAAAGGAGCGCACGATGCCGCGCGTACGCAACCCATGCAGACTACCATTGGCCGCAGGGCCGCGCCTAGCCTTGCTCTGCATTTGGTAAACGGCTTTAGGAGCGCAACAAGAAAGCGACAAGCTAATGAGAATGAGTATGTGTGTCTGAGGCCTTGCATGCGTGGCGACGCAACGGCGCGGGCTGCAGACGCGAGTCGCGCTGAAATGGCTTCGCGATTGTCCCCATATATGTTGCGCGGCGGCCCATGCGCCGCGTCATTCTGCGCTGCCAACGCGTCACGCCGGCTCGTTGCATATCAGCAACCGGATGAGGACGCGTTGACCGTCCTCAATTCACGCGGTGCGCCGCGTCGCAAGCCAGATGCCAAATGCGATGGGCACGATGCCCAGCAGGTCCAGCCACGAGACGGGCTCACGAAGCACCACCCAACCGAACAACAGGCCCAGCGGCGGCATCAGAAAATGCAGTGCGCTGGCCGAGGTGGCGCTGGCGCGGCCTAGGATCATGAACCACAGGTAATAACCGCCCATCGACACCGCGACGATCATGTAGGCCATGCTCCAGATCAGGCTGGACGTCAGACGCGCATCGCCGAGGCTTTCCGTGGCCAGGGCGAACGGCAGCAATGCCGCGGCGCCTGCCAGCGACTGGATGCCCGTCGACGTCCACAGACCGGAGGTGGGCTTGAGCATCTTGTAGAGCAGGGTGCCGGCCACCAACGCAATCAGGCCCCCGGTCACAAGCAGCGTGCCGTGCAGGTCTTCCTGCATGCCGGTCAACCGCGATCGCAACACCAGCGCCACGCCCGCCAACCCCAGGCACAGCCCCAGCAGTTTGCGCCAGCTCAGCCGCTCACCCAGCAACGGACCCGCCAGCACGCCGATGAGCAGCGGGTTGGTGCTGATGAGCACAGCGGTGAACGCCGACGACACGGTGGTCATGCCCGACCAGCTCAAGCCCAGGTACAGCGCGTTGTTGAGCGCCCCCAGCAGGACCAGCGCCGCCAGGTCGCGGCCCGAAGGCAGCTTCCAGCGACCGCTGGCCGCCGCCAGGCCCAGCATCAACGCGCCCGCGATCAGGAACCGGATCGTCAGCAGGGTCAGCGGCGGACAGTCGCGCACGGCGATCTTGGCCGCGGCAAACGCCGAACTCCATAGAAAGCAGAACGCGGCGATCGGCAGGAGGCTGATGCCCGGGCTGTCGGATGCGGGCAAGGCAGGGGCAGGGGTCGAAAGGGCCTTCATGGTTGATCCGGCTTCGTAGATCTGCAACCGCATGCGCGGCGGGATGGGAGGCATTCTGCGCGCCGGGCCATCCATTGACAAACTCTTTATTCGGATCGAAAGTATTTGAAATTCGAATACTTGAAGGCGCCGTCATGCTCGATCTCGATCTCCTGCACAGCTTTGTCTCGGTCGTGGACGCTGGCGGCTTCACCGCCGCGGGCGAACGCGTGCATCGCAGCCAGTCCACCGTCAGCCAACAGATCCGCAAGCTGGAAGAGACGCTGGAATGCCCGCTCTTCCTGCGCGAAGGCCGGCAGGTCCAGCTCACCGAAGAAGGCGAGCGCCTTCTGGGTTACGCGCGCCGAATGCTGGCGTTATCCACTGAGGTCCGTGAGGCCGTCAGTGGCCGCAAGCGCGTGGACGTGATCCGCCTGGGCATTCCGGACGACTTTGCGGTGGACGCGTTGACTGCCGTCGTCGCCGCCTTCTCCAGAACGAGGCCCGCGGTGCAGCTGTCGGTACGTTGTGACCTGACGGCGGTCCTGACGCGCAGCCTGGAGCGGGGGGATCTGGACGTGGCGCTGCTCAAGCGCGAGCCCGGCGCGGGCACGGCGCTGGCCGCGTGGCCCGAGCGGCTGCACTGGATTGGCAGCGCGTCAGTGCAGGCGCCGCTAACGCCGGAGGCGCCCGTGCCGCTAGTGGCGTTTCCGCAGGGCTGCATCTACCGCAACCGCGCCATCCATGCGCTGGAGGCCGCCGGACGCCGCTGGCGCATCGCCTACGAAAGCCCGAACCTGTCGGGCGTGCAGGCCGCGTTGGCGGGCGGGTTGGGTATCGCGCTGCTGGAACGCCGCTGCATCGCGGACGGGCACCGGATCCTGGACGTGGGCCTGCCCGCCGTCCCGCCGTCCGAATTGGCGCTATGCGTGGCCGGCAACGCGCGCGAACCGGCACGTCAACTGGCGATGGATATCAGGGAATTTTGCGAGAAGGAAATGACGCGGCTCGCCGCATGAAGGCAGCGAGCCGGAATTGACACCAATGCTCAGGCGATGGCGACCAGCGGAATCGGGAAGCTGCTGTTGGCAGCCGGCGTGTCCGATTCGACGAGGGCGGGAGCATTGACCGGAACTGCGATGGAGCGCACGTCGCACACGCTGGAGCAGCGGCCGCCCGGCAGGTATTCGGCGGCGGTTGCCGCGCAGCAGCCACAGCACGTGGCCACGCCCAGCTCGAACTGCAGGTCGGAAAGCGTCGTCGCGCCCGCGTCCACGCTGGCGCGGACTTGGCGTTCGGTGATGGCATTACATACGCAAATGTACATGCGAATGATTATCGAAAATTATTTAGGCCCTGGCAAGCCCTGTGCGCAAATAATTTTGCAACCGAAGTGTCACGCAAGCCATTGAAAATAGGGACAATTTTGCCGAAGCTTGTCCCTTATTTCAACGCGCCGCGGCTTGCGCCTTGCGCAGCGCGGCCGGGGCAATCCGCAGCGCTTCGCGGTACTTTGCCACCGTCCGGCGGGCGATCACTATCCCCTGATCGGCCAGTTTTTGCATGATTTGGCTGTCCGACAACGGCTTGGCGCGATTCTCGTCGGCCACCATCTGGCGGATGTAGGTCTGCACCGCCGTCGCCGACGTGGCGTCGCCGCCTTCGGTCGAAACGCCCGTGCCGAAGAAGCGCTTGAGCTCCAGAGTACCGAACGGAGTGAGCATGTACTTCTGCGTCGTGGCGCGCGAAATGGTCGATTCGTGAAGACCGAGTTCGCCGGCGATGTCTTTCAGGATCAGCGGGCGCATCGCCGCCGGGCCCTGGCTGAAGAATGCGGTCTGGCGTTCGACGATGGCCTGCGAGACGCGCAGGATGGTGTCGAAACGCTGCTCCACGTTCCGGATCATCCATTTGGCCTGCTGCAATTGCGCCTGCAGCCCGGCGTGCGCCGATTCCTTCTGGTTGCCCAGCATCTGCGCGTACAGACCGTTGATCTGCAAGCGCGGCACCGCGGCGCTGTTCAGCGTGGCCTGCCAGCCGCGCCGCGTCTTGCGCACGATGACGTCCGGCACCGCATATTCGGCGGCCGGCACGGTCCACGCCCGTCCGGGGCGGGGCTCCAGGCGCAGGATCAACGCATGCGCCGCGCGGAACGTGGGTTCGTCGCAACCCAGCGCCGCGCATACGCGCGCGGCGTTGCCGGTTGCCAGCAGCGGCAGGTGTTCGGCGCAGATCCGCCGCGCACAGGCCAGCACGGCGGAATCGGCCGCCTCGGGCAGCCGGCCGAGGTCGGGATTGCGCAACTGCAGGTGCAGGCACTCGGCCATGTCGCGCGCGCCAATCCCCACGGGATCGAACGACTGCAGCAGCGACAGCGCCGCGCGCAGCTCGTCCATGTCTGGCTCCATTTCTGCCGGGAGCCAACTAAGAATCTCGTCCAGCGGCGATCCGAGGTATCCGTTTTCGTCCAGTTCGTCGATCAGCAGGGACGCCAGCGCGGCATCGCGCGGCGCCGCCCGGGTCAAGGCAAGCTGGCCCAGCAGATGCTCGCGCAAGGTGTCCGGACGCGCCGCCTCGGGCAGGCTGGCGTCGTCATCGGGGTACACGCCGCCCGAACCCGGCATCTCGTCGATGGGTGTCTCGCGCTCGGCCGCCGGCTCGTCGTCCTGCACCGAGGACTCGCGTTCGGACTCTGCCCGCGACTCCGCCTCGGCCGACGACGGCTCGTCCTCCCGGTCCAGCAGGGGATTTTCGGCCAGCACTTGCGAGATTTCCGCTTCAAGGTCGAGCGTCGACAGCTGCAACAACCGGATCGATTGTTGAAGTTGTGGGGTCAGCGTCAGGTGCTGGCCAGGCCGCAGTTCTAAAATTGGACGGGTCATAGGTACAATATTTTGCATGATGAATCTGACTTCGCCCGCAAGCGTTCGCCAGGACTGCCGACTGATCGGCCAGACCCTGCTCAAACTGGCGCTTCCCCGACTCGTTTTGCGCGCGATCGTCATCGCTGTCGCGATCGTTGTCTGGTATCTGGTTGCCTCCTGGATACTCGATTTCGGCAAGCGCATGAACTACGACTTCCTGCACACGCTAGGCCAGCCCACCCAGGACATGGCGCAGCGGATCAATCCCTACCTCTGGTGGGTGGTTGCCGGCATCTGGACCCTGATCGTCTTCTTTTCGGTGCGCGCCTGGTTCTACGCCAGCCTGGCCTCGGGTGCCGCGACGCCGGTCGGCACGGATACGCTGGCCGAACTGGCGCCCAATCTGTCTGAAGAATCGCTAGGCGTGCTGCGCTGGACCTGGGGCGACCGCCAGGAACCCTTCACCGTCGGCGACCTGCGCCGCTCGCTGTCGGAATTGCGCCACAACCGCATTGGCAAGATCGACATGGTGGCCGAGCAGGCCCGGATCCTGGAAGCGGGCGCCAACCGTCCCGGCCGCGATCCGCGCGACGACGGCCGGCGTGACGACGTCCGCCGCGACGCGCCGCGCGAACCGCGCTATGTCGAACCCCGCATCGGCCCGGCCCGCTAGGCCGCATCCAGCACTGCCAAAAGGCCGCCGCAAGGCGGCCTTGCTGTTTCCAAAGGCCCATTCGTCAGCCTCCGGAAAAGACCACGATCTGATCCGTCCCTTGCTCTTTCCGTTTGCGCTTCCCGAAAAAGTATGTTTGACTAGCACCCCATGGCCGCTTACCGCACCCCCCTCGCGATTGCCACCGGACGCTCCGCCGCTCCGGTCGCCGGCCTGCGCGTTCAATCCTCCTTCATCGCGCTATCGCTATTGCTACCGATCGGTTGCCGGGCCTAGTGTCCCCGTGGTAGCTCGGCAGCCACGTTTGCCACACGCGATTTCCCCTTTTTATCTCTGAATCCTGCCGGCCATCCCGGCAAACCCTGGCACAAGACCGTCATCCGGTTGCGATGCCGACGAGCGCAAAACGCGCCGGGATTCAAAAGAAACCGATCGAGGTGTAGTGATGATGCTTGCCAACCCCGCCACCAAATACGTCCCCTTCGCGCCCTTTACCCGCGATTTCTCCGAACGCACCTGGCCCAGCCGCCGCATCACTAAGGCGCCGATCTGGATGAGCACGGACCTGCGCGACGGCAACCAGGCGTTGATCGAGCCGATGAGCGTGGAACGCAAGGTCCGCTTCTTCGAACAGCTGGTGAAGATCGGCTTCAAGGAAATCGAAGTCGGTTTCCCGTCCGCGTCGCAGACCGACTTCGACTTCGTGCGCAAGCTCATCGACGAGAAGCGCATCCCCGATGACGTGACCATCATCGTGCTGACCCAATCGCGCGAAGACCTGATCAGCCGCACCGTGGAAGCCGCCGCGGGCGCCAAGCAGGCCATCGTCCACATGTACAACGCTTGCGCACCGGCCTTCCGCAAGGTGGTGTTCAACATGTCCAAGGACGAGATCAAGAACATCGCCACCACCGGCACGCGCCTCATCAAGCAGTACACGTCGCAGCGTCCCGAAACCAAGTGGAGCTACGAGTACTCGCCCGAAGTCTTCAGCACGACCGAACCCGAATTCGCGCTGGAAGTCTCGAACGCCGTCGCCGATGTCTGGCAGCCCACGCCGGACCACAAGATGGTGCTGAACCTGCCCGCCACCATCGAGGCGACCACGCCCAACCTGTACGCCGACCAGATCGAGTGGATGCACAAGAATCTGGCCCGCCGCGACAGCATCGTGCTCAGCGTCCATCCGCACAATGACCGCGGCACCGCCGTGGCCGCCGCCGAGTTTGCCGTGATGGCCGGCGCCGACCGCATCGAAGGCTGCCTCTTCGGCAGCGGCGAGCGCACCGGCAACGTCGACCTCGTCACGCTGGCGCTCAACCTCTACACGCAAGGCGTGCATCCCGGCCTGGACTTCTCGGACATCGACGAAGTGCGCCGCTGCGCTGAATACTGCAACCAGCTGCCGGTCCATCCGCGTCATCCGTACGCGGGCGACTTGGTCTTTACCGCGTTCTCGGGTTCGCACCAGGACGCGATCAAGAAGGGTTTCGCATTGCAAAAGGCCGACGCCGTCTGGGAAGTGCCGTACTTGCCGATCGACCCCGCCGATCTCGGCCGCAGCTACGACGCCGTGATCCGCGTGAACAGCCAATCGGGCAAGGGCGGCGTGTCGTACCTGCTTGAGCAGGAACACGGCCTGGTGTTGCCGCGCCGCTTGCAGATCGAATTCAGCCGCGCCATCCAGCGCGTCACCGACGAGACGGGCCGCGAAGTCACCGCCGACGACGTGCACACGATCTTCAACCGCGAATACCTTGAGCAGAAGGCGCCGTGGAAGCTGATCCGCCATCGCATCGACGGCGATCCGTCGGCCGGTGAAGGCCAGCACTTCAGCATCGAAGCCGAACTTGAATTCAACGGCGAACGCCGCATCGTGAGCGGCAAGGGCGACGGCGCGATCTCCGCCTTCGTGGCCGCGCTGGATGTGCCCGTGCGCATCATGGACTACCACGAGCACGCCATCGGCACCGGCACCGGCACGCGCGCCGCGTCCTATGTCGAACTGCGCGTCGGCGAATCCGCCACGGGCTTTGGCGTGGGCATCGACCGCGATATCGTGACGGCCTCGTTCCAGGCCGTGCTGAGCGCCGTGAACCGCCACATCAATTCCGGCGCCGTCACCGCCGAACAGGAAGCCGCCGAAGCCGTGTGATCCACGACCAGGCCTGAAGCCCCCGACAACGGGGCACGAAATGAAGCCCGCCTTATCCGGCGGGCTTTTTCATTGCGGGTGATTGCAATCAGCCGCGCGGCCACATGTCGGACGCGCCGATATCCGGCGCATTGGCGGCCAGCAGGCGCGCATGGATCCATGCGCCGATGGCGAGCAGGCGGTGGTCCTCATATCGCGCGCCAACGAGCTGCAAGCCCACCGGCAGGCCCTGCGGGCCGGTCGCGAATGGCAGGTTCAGGCAAGGCAGCCCGAACAGCGTCCAGGCCCGCGAGAACTGCGGATCGCCCGTGCCCAAATCGGCAAACGGCGCCTCGCCGCTGGCGCTGGGGGCAATCAGGACGTCGTATTGGTCGAACCATGTGTCGACCCGCGCGCGCGATTCGGCGGCGCGTTCCAGGTTCTTGATGTGCTGCTCCGCGCTGATCTGCGCGCCGGATTCCAGGATGGCCTGTAGCTTGGGACTGAGCTGCGCGGCATGTTCCACGCGTTCGTACGCCAGCGCCTGCGAGGCCTCGAACGCCATGATGTCCGAATGCAGTTGCACCAGCACGCAATGCTCCGGCGGCAGCGGCACTTCTTCGACCTTGGCGCCCGCGCGCGACAGGATCGCCGCGGCCTGCGCGAAGGCCTCTTTGGTTTCGGGCTGCGCATGGCGCCATTGCAGGCTGCGATACATGCCCACGCGCGGCGCGTCGTGATAGGACAGATCCAGCATGCGCGGATCGCGCATCAATACCGACGAGAACAGCGCCACGTCTTCCACCGAGCGCGCGAATCCGCCCACCGTATCCAGCGATTCGGCCAGGCTTTTCACGCCGGCGCGGGAGATCCCGCCGAACGTGGGCTTGAAGCCGACCACGCCGCAATAGGACGCGGGCCGGATGATGGAACCCGCGGTCTGCGAGCCCAGCGCAAAGGGCACCATGTCGTCGGCCACCGCGGCGGCCGAGCCGCTGGACGAGCCGCCGGGCGTGTAGGCCTCGTTGCGCGGATTGCGCGTGGGGCCGGCCTGATAGGTGGCGAATTCGGTGGTGACGGTCTTGCCGATGACGATGGCGCCCGCGCCACGGCACAGCGCCACCGAGGCGGCGTCCAGTCCGGGATGATGGCGGTCGTAGATGGGAGAGCCGTAGCGGGTGGGCAGGTCGGCAGTATCGAACAGGTCTTTCACGCCGATGGGCAGGCCGTGCAGCGGACCGCGCAGCGCGCCGCGGTCGAGGGTCTCGGCGTGGTCGAGCGCAACCTGCTTCTGCAGGGCCGTCCAGGCATGAACGGTGTTCTCGCGCTGTTCGATGCGCGCGAAGCAGGCGCGCACCAATTGCACTGCGGTCAATTCACGCCGTTGCAGCTTGCGCGCGGCTTCGACCGCGCCCAGTCTGTTCAAGGCAGTAGACATGATTCTTTCCTCTTTGCCGGTGCCGCGACGAGCGCGGAAAAACATACTGCGCACCCGGTCCCCTTGACCGAGGGTATGCCCGGCGTGGCTGCCTGCCCGTGAAAGCAAGCGTCATGCCCGGCACACCGACCCCGCCGTTGTACGTGTTGCGTCAATTGGGAAAAACACCGAAAGAACGGGGTTTCCGCCGAATAACGCGCTGCGCCATGGCTTTGTGCTGTTGCGTTCGCACCAGCATAGCGCAAACCCGTGCAATACAAAGTTCATATTCCTCAAGTAAAGTGAAATCGTTTTCAGCAAACTTGCATCGATTCCATCAATGGCTACGCGCCCGTCGCCCCGCTTTTCCATCATCGAAGTGGCTCGCAAGGCGGGGGTTTCGCCGGCGACGGTGTCGCGCGCGTTCAATCAGCCGGAGATCGTGCATCCCGACACGCTGGCGCACATCCGCAACATTGCCAAGCGCGCGGGCTTTCGGCCCAACCGCGTGGGCCGCAGCCTGCGTTCGGGCAGCACGCGCACCATCGGGTTGATCCTGCCGACGCTGTCCAATCCCGTGTTTGCCGAGTGCTTCGAAGGCGCCGAACGCCGCGCCCGTGAGTCGGGCTACAGCGTCATGCTGACCGCCACCGGCTACGACCCCGCCGTGGAATCCGCGGCCGTGCAGGGCCTGATCGACCATCAGGTCGACGGACTCATCCTGACCGTGGCGGACGTCGGCAAGAGCGCCACGCTGGACGACCTGGACCGCAGCGGCATTCCTTACGTGCTGGTCTACAACGAATCCAATGATCATCCGTTTGCTTCGGTCGACAATCGCGCCGCAGCAAGCGACATGGTGGCGCATCTGGCCGCGATGGGGCACAAGCGCATCGCGCTGGTGACCGGCCCGCTGACCGCCTCGGACCGCGCGCGCCGTCGCCTGATGGGCGCGCGCGCCAGCGCCAAGAAGCTGGGCCTCGATGCCATCCAGCACATTTCCATGAGTTCACATACCGGCAGCGACGTGGACGCGCTGAAGGCCGCGCTTCGCGGCAAGCAGGCGCCCACGGCGCTCTTCTGTTCCAACGACCTGCTGGCCACCGCCGTCATCGCCGACCTGGTGGGACTGGGGTTGTCGGTGCCCGCCGACATTTCCGTGTGCGGCTTTGACGGCATGCGTTTTGGCGCGTTGCTGACCCCGCCGCTGACCACCGTCGCGCAACCCAGCGACGGCATCGGCCAGTCCGCGTGCTCGAACCTGCTGGCGCAGATTCATGGCCAGCCACCGCAATCGAACCGCCTGCCGCATTGCATCGTCGTCGGCGGCACTGCGGCATCCGTGCGCCGCTAAGCCCGCTACCCACCATTCAGACAACTTCCAGATCGCCATGCTCATCGCACAAATCACCGACCTCCACATGCGCACCCCGGGAGACAAGGCCTACGGCATCATCGATCCGGCCGCGTTCCTGGCGCCGGCGGTGCGCGCCCTGAACGCGTTGACGCCGCGCCCCGACTGCGTGCTGATCACCGGCGACCTGACGGACCTGGGCAAGCCCATCGAATACCAGACGCTGCGCGAGCACCTGCAGGCGCTGGAAATTCCGTATTTCCTGCTGCCCGGCAATCACGATGATCGCGCCGAACTGCGCGCCGCGTTTCCCGACCATGCGTACCTGCAGGACGGCGGCCAGTTCGTGCAGTACGCCATCGAAACCTATCCGCTGCGCCTGCTGGCGCTGGACACCGTGGTGCCGATGAAGAGCCATGGCGAACTCTGTCAGACGCGGCTGGACTGGCTGGCGGAGCGCCTGGCCGAACAGCCCGGCCGTCCCACGCTGGTGTTGATGCACCACCCGCCGTTCCTGACGGGCATCGAACACATGGACGACATCGGCCTGCTGGCCGGTGCACCGGAACTGGAACGCATCGTCGCCCGCTATCCCAACGTCGAACGTGTGCTGTGCGGCCACCTCCATCGCACGATCTTCCAGCGCTTTGGCGGCACGATCGCATCGACCTGTCCGGGCACCGCGCACCAGCTTGCGCTGGAACTCGGTCCGCGCCCGACGCTGCAATACATCATGGAACCGCCCGGCTATCAGCTGCATTGGTGGCAGGGCGGCAATCTGGTCACGCATCACGCCGTCATCGGGGATTACCCCGGCCCGTATCCCTTTGGTTGAAACCGGCGCGGGGAACCCCGCGCATTGCCACATATCCGTCATGTTTGCGCTGCACAATGAAAAGGTTTTCATAACAGGCAACAATGCGGATCTAACAATTAGATCTTCGAGACAGCATGTCATCCATCGTTCTGGATAACCTCACCAAACAGTACGCCGGCGCGGCGGCGATCCAAGGCGTGAGCTTCACGGTTCCGGCCGGCAGCTTCACCGTTCTGCTGGGTCCGTCCGGTTGCGGCAAGTCGACGACGCTGCGCATGATCGCCGGCCTGGATACGCCCACGTCGGGCACCATCCGCATCGGCGACCGCGACGTCACGCAACTGCCGCCGGCCAAGCGCCGCATCTCGATGGTGTTCCAGTCGTATGCGCTGTTTCCGCACCTGTCGGTTCGCGAGAACATCCTGTTCGGCCTGAAGGTGCGCAAGGAACCGGCAAAGGACTTCGACCGGCGCTTGAAGCGCGTGGCCGACCTGCTGGGCCTGTCGCACCTGCTGGACCGCAAGCCGTCGCAACTGTCCGGCGGCCAGCAGCAGCGCGTGGCGCTGGGCCGCGCCGTGATTTCCGAAGCGCCGGTCTGCCTGATGGACGAGCCCCTTTCCAACCTGGACGCCCAACTGCGCCACGAAATGCGCCGCGAGATCCGCGCATTGCAGCAAAGCCTGGGCATCACCATGGTCTACGTCACGCACGATCAGACCGAGGCCATGAGCATGGCCGATCAAGTGGTGCTGCTGCGGGGCGGCCAGATCGAACAGCACGACACGCCCGATGGCCTGTATGCGCGTCCGGCCAGCGAGTTCGCGGCGCGCTTCATCGGCACGCCGCCCATGAACCTGATCAACCTGGCGCAGCAAGCAGGCGCCACGGTGACCGCCGGCACGCAAGGTCCCGCTATCGCGAACGCGCCCGCGGGCGCCGTAAAGCTGGGCGTGCGTCCTGAACACATGCGCATCGACAGCAACGGCATCGCCGCCACTGTCGAAAGCGTGGAGTACTTCGGCGCGGACTCCATCGTGGTGTGCCGCATCGGCGACACGGGCGGCGTGGCCGTGCGTGTCGGCGGCCACCTGCGCGCCAGCGCCGGCGAGTCGCTGCGCCTGTCCTGGCCGGACGGGCAACAGCATTTCTTTGCCGCCGATTCGGCGGTCATCAACACCGACGGGCGCTAGAAAAAATAGCCCACACACAGGAAAGGAACATCCCATGCGACGCATCGTACTCAAGACCCTGGCCGCCAGCCTGGCCGCCGCCTGCCTGTCTCTGCCTGTGCAGGCGCAGAACAAGCCCGTCGAGGTCGAGTTCTACTACCCGGTTGCCGTCGGCGGCCCGATCACCAAGATCGTCGACGACATGGTGACGGATTTCCAGAAGGAAAATCCCAACATCAAGATCAAGCCGATCTACGCCGGTTCGTATCAGGACTCCATCGCCAAGGCGCTGACCGCGCTCAAGGGCGGCACCCCGCCGCAGCTCGCGGTGCTGCTGTCCACGGACATGTTCACGCTGATCGACGAGGACGCCATCGTTTCGATCGACAGCCTGGCCAAGACCGACGCCGACAAGAAGTGGCTGGGCGGATTCTATGACGCCTTCATGCAGAACAGCCGCACCGGCGGCCACACCTGGGGCGTGCCGTTCCAGCGTTCGACCATCGTCATGTACTACAACAAGGATCTCTTCAAGGCCGCCGGCCTGGATCCCGAAAAGCCGCCCAAGACCTGGGCCGAGCTGGTCGAGTACGGCAAGAAGCTGACCAAGCAGGACGCCTCGGGCAACACGACGCAGTGGGGCATCGAGATCCCGTCGGGCGGCGCATTCGCGTATTGGCTGTTCCAGGCGCTGACCACGCCCAACGGCGCGATCCTGATGAACGAAGCCGGCAACGAGGTCTACCTGGACAAGCCGGCGGTGGTCGAAGCCGTGCAGTTCTGGCGTGACCTGTCGGCCAAGCACAAGATCATGCCGACCGGCACGATCGACTGGGGCACCACGCCCAAGGACTTCCTGGAAAAGAAGGCGGCGATGGTGTGGACCACCACCGGCAACCTGACCAACATCCGCAAGAACGCGGACTTCCCGTTCGGCGTGGCGATGATGCCGCAGCAAAAGCGCGGCGGCAGCCCCACGGGCGGCGGCAACTTCTACATCTTCAAGAGCGGCACGCCGGAGCAGCAGGCGGCGGCGCTGAAGTTCGCGCAGTGGGCCACCACGCCCGAGCGCGCGGCCGACTGGAGCATCGCTACGGGCTACGTAGCCGTGACGCCGGCCGCCTGGGAAACCGAGAAGATGAAGAAGTACGCGCAGGAAGTGCCGGCCGCCACGGTCGCGCGCGACCAGCTGGAAGTCAGCGTGGCGGAATTCTCGACGCACGAGAACCAGCGCGTCACCAAGACCCTGAACGACGCCCTGCAGGCGGCGCTGACGGGCTCGAAGACCCCGCAGCAGGCCCTGACCGACGCGCAGCGCGAATCTGATCGCATACTGCGTTCCTACAAGTAAACCGACCGCACGCACGATGAGCCGCTCTTTGAATGCGCTTTATGGCTGGCTGCTTCTGCTGCCAGCCATCGTGCTGCTCGCCGCCTTCACGCATTACCCGGCGGTGGCGACGCTTTGGCACAGCTTTTTCTCCACCCCAAAGGGCGCGCGCCCGGCCCGCTTGGTCGGGCTGGACAACTATGCGGTCATGCGCGACGACCCCGTGTTCTGGCAGTCGCTGTGGAACAACCTGTGGTTTGCGCTGGGCACCATTCCCACCTCGATCGGCATCGCGCTGATCATGGCGCTATGGGTCAACCGCAACCTCACCGGGCGCGGGTTCCTGCGCATGGCGTACTTCACGCCGACCGTGCTGCCCATGGTGGCAGTCGCAAACATCTGGCTGTTCTTCTACACGCCGCAGTACGGGCTGATCGCGCAGGTGATGGGCTGGTTCGGCGCGCCGGGTCCCAACTGGCTGGGCAACCGCGAGACCGCGCTGCCCGCGCTGATGCTGGTGACCGTCTGGAAAGAGGCCGGCTTTTTCATGATCTTCTATCTGGCGGCGCTGCAGACCGTGTCGCCGTCGCTGCGTGAAGCGGCCATGCTGGAAGGCGCCTCGCGCTGGCAGTATTTCCGCCGCATCCTGTGGCCGCTGCTGATGCCCACCACGCTGTTCGTGCTGATCAATGCGCTGATCAACGCGTTTCGGCTGGTCGACCACGTGGTCGTCATGACACGCGGCGGGCCGGACAACGCGAGCACCTTGCTGCTCTATTACATCTACCAGGTGGGATTCAGCTTCTGGGACACGGCTTACGCCGCGACCCTGACCGTCGTGTTGCTGGTGGTGCTGGCGCTGACCGCGCTGATCAAGTTCCGCTGGCTGGACCGCAGGACGCACTACCAATGAAAGACAAGCTCGATACCCTGGGCGCGTGGGCGCTGGGCCTGTTGTGGATTTTGCCTCTGGCCTACGCGATGTGGGCGGCGTTCCATCCGCCCGCCTACGCCACCCGCTTCGATCTCTTCGCGCCGCTGACGCTGGATAACTTCGTCCGTGCCTGGAATGCAGCGCCGTTTCCGCGCTACTTCCTGAACACGTTCGTGCTGGTCACCATGGTGCTGGCCGCGCAGCTTGTGCTGTCGACGCTGGCGGGCTACGCGTTCGCGCGCTTCGAGTTCCGCGGCCGCGATTTCGTGTTCATGCTGGTGCTGTTGCAGCTGATGATCATGCCCGACGTGCTGCTGGTGGAAAACTACCGGTCGATGAGCCTCCTGGGCGTACGCGACACGGTGTTTGCGATCGGCTTGCCGTACTTCGCCTCGGCCTTCGGCATCTTCCTGTTGCGCCAGACCTTCAAGACGGTTCCGCGCGAACTGGAAGAGGCGGCCCGCATGGAAGGCGCGAACGCGCTGCAAGTGCTCTGGAAGGTGTACGTGCCGCTGGCCAAGCCGATCTACGTGGCCTACGGGCTGGTGTCGGTGAGCCATCATTGGAACAACTTCCTGTGGCCGCTCATCATCACCAACTCGGTGGAATCCCGGCCGCTGACGGTCGGCCTGCAGGTGTTCTCGTCCACGGACCAGGGCATCGACTGGTCGGTGATCACCGCCGCGACGCTGATGTCGGCCGCGCCGCTGCTGATCGCGTTCCTGCTGTTCCAGCGCCAGTTCGTGCAGTCGTTCATGCGGGCGGGGATCCGGTAGGAATCCGTTCGCACGGTGCGCTGCACACATCGCGCCGCCGTGAACGCAGCGCACAAAAAACCCCGCCCAGGCGGGGTTTTTCACAGGTGGCGGAATGTTCGGCCGTTCAATACCCGACAGTCAGGCCCGGCAGGTCCACGGTGATGCGCGGACGCTCCAGCGCCAACGCCAGGTGCTCGGCGAACTCCCGGGCTTCCTTTTCGTCAGACGACAGCGTGTCGTAGCCCAGCGCGTCGGCCACGCCCAGCACCTTGTCCAGCAACAGGACCTTGCCGCTGGGCCGCAGCGGTTCGCAGCCCAGGGTTTCCCAGGCGCTGTCAAACCAGTCGCGCGCATCGGCCTGGCGTTGCGGGGAGGTTTCGACGTTCGCGGAAAGGTCCAGCGAACGCCGGGAGTCGAAAACAATGGTGATGTCGCTGCGCATGGGAATAAGGCTCCGTCAGAGGGCGTCAGGCCAACAGGGTAGGCAAAAAAAGCCGGACAGATTGTCCGTCCGGCGACATAGTCCTACCAGCCCCGCGAGACTTCCCAGGTGACCTCGGCGCCTGCGGCCTGCGACTGGCGCATCATGTCCAGCAGGGGGAAGGCACGCTCCTTCAGACCGACCGCGCGCGCCATCGGGGCGACAGGCGCCTTGTCCTCGTCGTCCTCGTCCGGGCTTTCGTGGGCGTGCTGGTACTCGTCGATCGCGCGTTCGATGCCGCTGATGGCCGGTCCAAGCTGCTCCACGGTGAAGACGCCGCGCTCGGGGATCTTGTCGCCGACCGGCTTGCCGGCCGCCTGCAACAGGGCGCCCGCGTGGTCGGTCAGCATCAAGACTTCGGCCACGACCTTGGAGTGAAAAGTGATCAGCATATTCCGGTCTCCTACTTTGATTACCTTAGCTCCGTACACTACCCCAACGCCCCCATGATGCCAACTGGCGCCCCCAAATCAACTATGATTCAGGGGTTTCCCGTGACAGCAGGCGCCGCGCCGGGCCCCAGATTTCCGGCACATGCGCGCCGGCTTGCCCGCCGCCGCCGGACAGAACCGCGAGCCCGCCAGCGGGCACGGCGCGGATCGCCGGCAGGCCGCAAGCGCCGTGCCGCCGTCGTCACTCACTCAGAACCACGCCAGACGCCCATGCTCCTCGAGCAACAAAAACAGCTTATCTCCCTGATCCAGGCCGCCGTCGCGCAGAGCCTGCCCGACGCCCAGCCCAACGTGCTGCTGGAGCGCCCCAAGGTTGCCGCCCATGGCGACGTCGCCACCAACGTGGCCATGCAGCTCGCCAAACCCGCGCGCCGCAATCCCCGCGAACTGGCCCAGGGCATCGTCGACGCCGTGATGGCCAATCCCGACGCCGCCGCGCTGGTCGAAAGTGCTGAAGTGGCCGGTCCCGGCTTCATCAACCTGCGCATCACGCCGGCTGCCCGCCAGGCCGTGATCGCCGCGGTGGCTGAGCAGGGCGATGCCTACGGCCGCGCCGCGCGCCTGGGCGAGAAGATTTTGGTCGAATTCGTGTCGGCCAACCCCACCGGTCCGCTGCACGTGGGCCATGCCCGCCAGGCCGCGCTGGGCGACGCGCTGTGCCGTCTGTACGACGCCGTGGGTTGGGACGTCACCCGCGAGTTCTATTACAACGACGCCGGCAACCAGATCCAGAACCTGGCGATCAGCGTGCAGGCCCGCGCCCGCGGCCTGACCACCGATTCCCCCGACTGGCCCGAAGACGGCTACAAGGGCGACTACATCGCCGACATCGCCCGCGACTTCCAGGACGGTAAGACCATCCAGGCGTCCGACGGCGAGCCCGTCACCGCCACCGGCAACATCGACAACCTGGACGACATCCGCGCCTTTGCCGTGGCCTACCTGCGCCGCGAGCAGGACCTGGACCTGCAGGCCTTCGGCCTGGCGTTCGACAATTACTACCTGGAAAGCTCGCTCTACACGTCCGGCCGCGTCGAAGCGACGGTCAAGGCGCTGATCGCCGGCGGCCACACGTACGAGGAAGGCGGCGCGCTGTGGCTGCGCACCACCGAATTGGGCACGGGCGACGACAAAGACCGCGTGATGCGCAAAAGCGAGGGCGGCTACACCTATTTCGTCCCCGACGTGGCCTACCACAAGGCCAAATGGGAGCGCGGCTTCCATCGCGCCGTGAACATCCAGGGCAGCGACCACCACGGTACCGTGGCTCGCGTGCGCGCCGGCCTGCAGGCCCTGGAAGAGGGCATCCCGAAGGACTATCCGTCCTACGTGCTGCACAAGATGGTCAAGGTGATGCGCGGCGGCGAAGAGGTCAAGATCTCCAAGCGCGCCGGCAGCTACGTCACCATGCGCGACCTGATCGACTGGGTCGGCCGCGACGCCGTCCGCTACTTCCTGATCCAGCGCCGCGCCGACACGGAATTCGTGTTCGACGTGGATCTGGCCCTGTCCAAGAGCGACGAGAACCCCGTCTACTACATCCAGTACGCCCACGCGCGCATCTGCTCGGTCATCAACAACGCGGGCATGCCCGCCGCCGACGTGGCCCAGGCCGACGCCGCGCTGCTGACGGCGCCGACCGAATTCGCGCTGATGCAGCGCCTGGCCGAGTTCCCGCAAGTGGTGGCGCTGGCCGCCCAGGACCTGTCGCCGCACCACATCGCGTTCTGGCTGCGCGACTGCGCGTCGGACTTCCACGGCTGGTACAACGCCGAACGCGTGCTGGTCGACGACACCGCCGTCAAGCTGGCCCGCCTGCGCCTGGCCGCCACGACCCGCCAGGTGCTGGCCAACGGCCTCGCGCTGTTGGGCGTTTCCGCGCCCGAGCGGATGTAACATCGGTTCATGGCAACCAAGCGCAAATCCACCCGCCGTTCCTCCGGCGAAAGCGGCAGCACCCTGTACGGGGCGCTGGCCGGTCTGCTGATCGGGCTGATCGTCGCCGCCGTCGTCGCGTTCTATGTCACCAAGGCGCCCGTTCCCTTCGTGGACCGGGCCAGCCGCCAGGGCGATACGGGCAAACTGCCCGATCCGCGCTCGGCGCCGGACCCCAACGCCGGCCTGTACGGCCGCGACGGGGCCGCGGGCGCGCCCCCCACCGGTCCCACCGCCACCGCGCCGGCCCCGCTGCCGGGTGCGGGCGCGCCGTCCAAGGGCGACGAAACGCCCGCCAAGCTGGACGACTTGGGCGCGTTGATCGCCACGCTGCCGACGTCCCGGGCGCCGGCTGCAGCGCCGTCGGCGCCCCCCGCAACGGCGTCCGCGCCCACGCCCATCTCCAAGGCCGCTCCCACGGCGACGGCAGCCGCCAAGCCGTCTGCGCCCGCCGCCAACGGCACGTACTACCTGCAAGCCGGCGCCTTCCGCGGCGAGAACGACGCCGAATCGCTCAAGGCGCGCATCATCCTTTTGGGTCTGCCGGTCGCGGTACAGAAGGCGGAATTGAACGGCAAGCCCATCAACCGCGTTCGGGTCGGTCCGTTTGCCCGCCTGGACGACATGAACCGGGCGCGCGGACGCCTGGGCGAGAACAAGATCGAAACCGCCGTGGTGCGCCAATAGCGCTACGCGGCGGATCGTTTTGCATTGAACTATTCCGGCCCCGGGCCTGTCTGTAGCCTTTTATTCAGGAACCTCACCCATGCTGTCCCCCAAGCTCATCCGCATCCTGGCAGCCGCCGCGCTGACCGCCACGGCGTTCTTCAGCCCGGCCAGCCACGCGCAAGGCGCCCAGCAGTACGTGCCGATCAACCCGCCGCTGCCGTCGGACACCCCGGGCAAGGTCGAGGTCCTGGAATTCTTCGCCTACACCTGCCCGCACTGCGCCGCCATGGAACCCATGGTCGAAGACTGGGCCAAGACCGCGCCGTCCGACGTCGTCTTGAAGCAGGTCCCCATCGCCTTCAATGCCGGCATGAAGCCGCTGCAGCAGCTGTACTACACGCTGCTGGCCCTGGACCGTCCCGACCTGCACCCCAAGGTCTTCACGGCCATCCACGGCGAACACAAGCGCCTGTTCGACAAGAAGGCCATGGGTGAGTGGATTGCGACCCAGGGCGTGGACCGCGCCAAGTTCGACTCGGTGTTCGATTCGTTCAGCGTGCAGACCCAGGTGCAACGCGCCAACCAGCTGGCCGAGGCCTATCGCATCGAAGGCACCCCGTCGTTCGCCGTGGGCGGCAAGTTCATGACCTCGCCGGTCATGGCGGGCAACAGCTACGAAGGCGCGCTGAAGGAAGTCAACGCGCTGATTCCGATGGCGCGCGCGAAGTAAACCGCGCCAAGCGCTGCAATGAAAACGCCCCGAGCCTTTCCAGGCCGGGGCGATTTTCTTCAGGCGTCTCGCAGCCGCGCGGCTATTCCTTGACCGCCGCAGCCTGTTCAAACGCCTGAGTCAGGTCCGCAATGATGTCCTCGGGCGACTCCAGCCCGATGTGCAGGCGCACGACCGGATTCTCGCCTTCGCCCCAATAGCCGTGTTTGGACAGATCCTTCGGCGACACGAGCTGCACCAAGCTTTCATAGCCGCCCCACGAGAAGCCGATGCCAAAGAGCGTCAGCGCATCGACAAAGCGGCGCGCGGCGGCCGGGGACAGGGCCAGTTCGGCCGACAGCATGCCGTTCGAACCCGTGCAATCGCGTTTCCACAATTCGTGGCCGGGATCCTTGGGCCAGGCCGGATGGAACAGACGCACGGTTTCGGGACGGGAATCCAGGAACTCGCACACCTGCATCGCGTGGCGTGCATGCTGCGCCATGCGGATGGGCATGGTGCGCACACCGCGCAGCGCCAGCCACGCGTCGTCGGCGCTGATCGAATACCCCATCGCATACTGCGTGCGGTTCAGCTTGCGGGCGATGCCTTCGTCGTTGGTGACCACCGCGCCCAGCATCAAGTCCGAGTGTCCGCCCACGTATTTGGTGCCAGCAATGACCGAGACCTGCGCGCCCAGCGTCAGCGGCCGGTAGATGTAGCCGGAACCCCAGGTGTTGTCGGTGGCCAGCACCAGCCCGTGGCGCTGCGCGATGGCGGCCATGGCGCCCATGTCCAGCATCTCGAACAGCAATGAGCCGGGCGATTCCACATACAGCAGCTTGGTGTTGGGGCGCACCAGCGCATCGACATCCTCGCTGGCGGCAAAGTACGTGATCTCGATGTTCATGCGCTTGAGCACCGCATCGTCCAGCTCGCGCATCGGGCCGTACACGCTGTCGGAGATCAGCGCATGGTCGCCGGCCGAGCACAGCGCCATCATCACCATCGTCATGGCCGACAGACCCGAGGACGCCAGGTAGCAATGCGTGCCGCCTTCCAGCTGCGTGAAGACCTCTTCCAGCGCGGCATGGGTGTCCATGCCCATGCGCCCGTACGTGGACGCGCGGCCGCCAGCCGCCTTGCTGCGCTGCGCGTTTTCCAGCGCGGCGATATTGGCAAAGCGCACCGTGCTGGCCCGCATGGGCGGCAGCGGCACCGGCGCCGTGCCGGTCTCGGGATTGAACGGGGCGGTGCCCGCGTGCTGGAGGACCGTATCGATGTGTTTGGTAGGCATCTTGTAGAGGTGCGTCAAAACCGGGAAAACCAAACCATATCAGGACGCGGCCGGAATTTCAGCCGATCCATTGAACCGTCTCGGACAAATCCGCGCGCCGGGTGCGATAGCTGTTGGCCGGATGCGCCGTGTCTTCGAAGCCGAACGAGATGCCGCAGACTACGCGCCGGCCAGGTGCGATGCCCAGCAGTTCGCGCAAGACCTCGGGATACATCGCCAGCGAGGCTTGCGCCACGGTCGCCACGCCATTGGCCTGCGCCGCCAGCAGAAAATTGGCGACATACCCGCCGCAATCCATCGCGCCGTATTCGCCCAGCGCCTCGTCGGTCGTGATGATCGCGACATGCGGCGCGTCGAAGAGGGCGAAGTTGCGCATCTCCTGGCGCCGGTAGGCCTCGCGGTCGCCGCGCGGCACGCCGACGGCGCCGTACAGCTGGAAGCCGGATTCGCGGCGGCGGGCCAGGTATTCGTCGCGGTATTCGCGCGGGAACGGGAAATCCGGCTTGAAGCCTTCAATCTGCGCGCGGCGCTCCAGCGCGTCGCGCAGCCGCTTCGTGCCGTCGCCCTCGGTAATTGCCACCTGCCACGGCTGGCAGTTGCACCAGGACGCCGTGCGCTGCGCCAGGGTCAGGATGCGTTCAATGGTGGCGCGGGGCACGGGCTGCGGCAGAAAGGCGCGGCAGCTGTGGCGGGCGAGCAGCCAGTCTTCGAGCGCGGCATCGGGTAGGGCGTCGTTCGCGTTTTTGGTGTTATCAGCGTTCTGAGCGGCAACGGTCATGATCAGTCTGTCTCCTGTCGTGGTCGGCTTTGCCCTTATCATGCCACTTGCTGTCCGCCACCGTCCCGCCCGTCGCACCCGCTGCTCCGATACCGAAGAGACTCCATGCTGCCCCTCGACACCCTGATCGCATTCTTTGGCATTGCCGTACTGCTGGCGCTGACGCCGGGGCCGGACAACCTGTTTGTGCTGATGCAGTCCGCCATCTGGGGACGCAAGGCGGGCATGTTCGTGGTGCTGGGGTTGTGCACGGGACTGCTGGGACACACGGCGGCGGTTGCGGTTGGCTTGGCCGCGGTATTTGCCGCGTCGCCCGTGGCGTTTACGGTGCTAAAGCTGGCGGGCGCGGCCTATCTGGCGTATCTGGCTTGGCAGATCCAGCGCGCCCCCGTCGAATCCGAAGACGGCAAACGTCCCGAACCCATGCGGCCCAGCGCGTTGTATCGCCGCGGCATCGTCATGAACCTTACCAATCCGAAAGTGCTGCTGTTCTTCTTCGCCTTCCTGCCGCAGTTCACGTCTCCGCGGCTCGGGCCGGTCGGATTGCAAACCATGCAACTGGGCGCGGTGTTCATCGTGTCGACGCTGCTGGTGTTCGGGGCGATCGCGTTCTTCTCGGGTGCGTTCGGGGAATTGCTGCAGCGTTCGGTCACGGCCAAGCGCTGGTTGAATCGCATTGCCGCGCTGGTGTTCGTCGGGCTGGCGGTCAGGCTGGCGACGGGTTCCCGCTAGACACCGCTAATCGTCGCGCTGGCGCTGATCACCAGCGGCGGCACGCGATCAGCGGGACACCGGCAGCCGGACACGAGCAGCGACGCTCGCATCCCCCGGCCGCCCATCCTGCCAATCAAACCGCCTTGAACCGCACGATGCCATCGGCATCCTGCGCGCGCGTCAGCTTGCCTTCGAAGTACAACGCATGCAGATGCGCCAGCGCCTCGCCCATCGCGAAAGTCAGCTGATGCAGATCCAGCTTGCGCTTGAACAGCACGGGCACGATGTCGGATGTCGATTGCGGCTTCACGGCACAGGCTTCCAGCACCTCGGCCAGCCGATCCCGATGATGCTCGTGCTGCTGCGTGATGCGCTCATGCAGACCCTTGAACGGGCGGCCGTGCGACGGCAACACCAGCGTATCGCGGGGCAGGCCGTCATAGCCGTGCAGCGACCGCAGATACAAGGGCAAGGGATTCGCGTCAGGTTCGTAGTCGAACACGCTGACGTTGGTGGAAATGCGCGGCAGCACCATGTCGCCGGAAATCAGCACGCCCAGGTCGGGCGAGAACAGCGACGCGTGTTCCGGCGCATGACCGTAGCCCACAATCACACGCCAATCGCGCCCGCCGATGCGCACCTGATCGCCGTCCATGATGCGCGTATAGCGCGACGGCACGGCAGGCACCAGGTTCGGGAAATAGCTGGCGCGCTGGCGGATCTGTTCCTGCGCGTCCGGGTCCGTCAGGCCGTGACGGGCGAAGTGTTCGACCGCCGATTGGCCGCCCGGACCCGCGCCGGCATCCGTGCGGCGCGACGACCACAGCGACGCCACCATGTAGTCCGTCATCGTCATCCACAGCCGCGCGTTCCAGCGCTCGCACAGCCAGTAGGCCAGGCCGATGTGGTCCGGATGCATGTGGGTCACCAGCACGCGCAGCACGGGCAGGCCGTCCAGCTCGTTCTTGAACACGTCTTCCCACAGCGTCTTCACTTCGTCGCGTGAAATTCCGCAGTCAACGACCGTCCAGCCCTCCTGGCCGTCGATGTTGTCGCGCAGCAGCCAGAGGTTGATATGATCCAGCGCGAACGGCAGCGGCATCCGGATCCATTTGACGCCCTCCGCCACCGCATGCGCGCGGCCGGCCTCGGGCTGAAAATCGGCCCAGGGATACTGAAGCTTCTGTTCGTTGGGGTTCATTGCCTCTCGCTCCACGCTTGACGATCACGTCAAGTCATCATAATTTACGTTTACGTAAACTGCCACACGTCGCATGTCCCCGTCAACCTGGACCATCTCCGAGCTCGCCCGCGAGTTCGACGTCACGCCCCGCACGATCCGCTTCTACGAAGACCAGGGGATCGTCAGCCCGGCGCGCGAGGGCCGCAACCGCATCTTCGGACCGCGCGACCGCACGCGCCTGAAACTGGCCCTGCGCGGCAAACGGCTGGGCCTGCAACTGTCCGAGATCCTGACGCTGATTGACATGTATGACGGACCCGGCGACACCGAGGTGCAGTTGCGCCAGTATCTGTCCGTGCTGGAACAGCATCGCGTCACGCTTGAGCAGCAGCGTCGCGACATCGACGATACCCTTCAGGAAATCAGCGAGCAGGAACGCCAGTGTCGCGTCTTGTTGGCGCAGAAGCCGTAGTCCGCATGGCTGTTTTTCAAACCATCGGGCTTTTCGTCCTGACCGCCCTGGCCGAGATCATCGGCTGCTATCTGCCCTACCTGTGGCTGCGCAAGGGCCATTCCATCTGGCTGCTCGCGCCCGCCGCGCTGAGCCTGGCGCTGTTCGCGTGGCTGCTGACGCTTCACCCGACGGCGTCTGGTCGCGTCTATGCCGCGTACGGCGGCGTGTATATCGGCATGGCGCTGCTGTGGCTGTGGGCGGTGGACGGCGTGCGGCCCAGCGCTAGCGACTGGATCGGCGTGGGCCTATGCCTGGCCGGCATGCTGGTGATCATGTTCGGGCCGCGCGGGACCTGAACCGGCCTGCCAGACGGGCAAGAAAAAAGCGCGCGTTCCCGTGAAGGGCCGCGCGCTTTGCATTGGTGCCGGTCTTTTGACGCAGGCTGCGTCTCGGCACATCTCGCGCGGCGGATCGACCGCCGCCACGCTGATTTGCCACCTCAACCCCCCGGTCACTCCGCCTTGATATTGCTTTCCTTGATGATGCGGGCGTTGTTCGTGAACTCGGCCTGCACCTGCTTGGCAAACGCCTCGCCCGATGCCGTACCCGGCTGCAGGAACGACTTGGCCAGCAGTTCCTGGAACTCGGCGCTGGCCACCGCCTTGGTCAACGCGGCCTGCAACGGCTGCGACACCGTCGGCGGCAGATTGGCCGGCGCGAAGATGCCGAAGTTCGAGTAGTACTGCGCCTGCGGCAGCTTCAGTTCGGCCATCGTCGGCACATCGGGCCACGCGGCCAGACGCTGCGGCGCCATCACCGCCAGCGGCTTGAGCGCGCCGTTGGCCACGTGCGGCAGCACGACGTCGCTGTTGACCACCAGCAGCTCCACCACGCCGCCCAGGCCGTCGGTCAGCGCCTGGCTGTTGCCGCGATACGGCACGTGCAGCATCTTGGTGCCGGTCTGCGCGGTGACCGCCGCCATGCCGATATGCGCGACCGTGCCCTGGCCCGGCGTGCCGTAGCGCACGCCTTCGGGATGCGACTTGGCGTATTCCACCAGGCCCGCAAAATCCTTCACCGGCAACGCCTTGGTCGCCACGATGGCCACCGGCGCGACGGCGACGCTGGCCACCGGCGTCAAGTCCTTCATCGGGTCATAGTTGGTCTTGGCCAGATGCGGAAAGATCGTCAGCGGGCTGGTCGAGGCCAGCAGCAGCGTGGTGCCGTCCGGCTGCGCGCGCGCCACGTAGTCGGTGCCCACCGAGGCGCCCGCGCCGGGCTTGTTCTCAACGATGACCGTGATGTTCGCTTCCTTGCGCAGCGCATCGCCCAACCGGCGCGCGATCGCATCGGCGCTGCCGCCGGCCGTGTAGGGCACGACCACGGTGACCGGCTTGGCCGGCCAGTTCTGCGCCATCGCGCCGCTTGCCATGATTGCCAGGGCCGCCCCCGCGGCCTTGATGAACAACGTCCTCTTTTTCATATCGTCCTGGTGATTTGCGTAGCACTGCGTGGGTGAAACGGATTGCGGTAAAGCCCATCAGGCGAGGTAGCGTTGCGCCAGGCGAACCCAGTACGACGCCCCCGCCGGAATCAAGGAATCATTGAAGTCATAGCTGGCGTTGTGCAGCATGCACGGACCCAGGCCGTGGCCCGCCATGCGATGCTCGCCGTCGCCGTTGCCCAGGAACACGTAGCAGCCCGGCTTTTCCTGCAGCAGGAAGGCAAAGTCTTCTGAGGCCATGGCCGGTTCGATGGTGAGTGCGCGGTCCTCGCCCACGACCTCGCGCATCACGCCCATGCAGAATTCCGTCTCGGCCACGGTGTTGACCAGCGCCGGGTAGCGGCGCTCGAAGTACACCTCGGCCTCGCAGCCGTGCGCCGCGGCGATGCTGGGCGCAATCTCCTGCATGCGCCGCTCGATCAGGTCCACCACATCGGTGCTGTACGCGCGCACCGACCCGCCCAGCCACGCGGTATTGGGAATCACGTTGATGACAGTGCCGCCCGCCTGAACCTGCGTGATCGACAGCACGGCGGCATCCAGCGGGCGCTTGCTGCGCGTCAGGATCGTCTGCAACGACTGGCCGATGGCAAAAAGCGCCGGCACCGGATCATTGCAGTCCTGCGGCGCGGCGGCATGGCCGCCCTTGCCCTTGACCGTGATCTTGAAGCCATTGGCCGCCGCCATCATGGGGCCGGCACAGACGCCGAATGCGCCAGCCGGCAGGCCTGGCCAGTTGTGCATGCCGAACACGGCCTCGCACGGAAACCGCGTGAAGAGACCATCCTGGATCATGGCCCGGCCGCCCGCGCCGCCTTCCTCGGCCGGCTGAAAGCACAGGTACACGGTGCCGTCGAAGCCGCCCGCTGTCTGCAAATGCTGCGCCGCAGCCAGCAGCATCGCGGTGTGGCCGTCATGGCCGCAGCCGTGCATCTTGCCGTCGTGACGCGAGCGGTGCTCGAACTGGTTCTCCTCCTGCATGGGCAGCGCGTCCATGTCGGCGCGCAGCATGATGGCCCGGTCCGACGTGCCCCGTTTGATAACGCCCACCACGCCCGTCTTGGCGATGCCCGTATGCGTTTCGATGCCCCGGCCGCGCAGCGTGTCGGCCACCACCTTGGCCGTGCGGTGCTCTTCGTAGCAAAGCTCCGGGTGCATATGAATGTCACGGCGCAACGCCACGATGTCGTCCAGATTGGAAAGTTCGAGCACAGCTGACTCCGTCGGATATTTCAGGATTAAAGGGTCATATCAAGTATTGCCCATCGTCCCTGTCGCAGCGGTGCGCAACGCGCTAGGGATAACCCTCATCCAATTTACGTTTACGTAAACGTAATATTTGCACTGCATCATTGCGCAGCGCCGGATGAACGGCGCATCATGGATCACCCCCGCGACGGCGGCCAAGACACGCCCGCGCAGATCCATGAATGTAAGTACCTACTATCACGGAGACACTGATGAATCTTCCCGGCCTGAACTTCGACCTGGGCGAAGACCTGGACATGCTGCGCGACGCCGTCCGCAATTTCGCGCAGGCCGAGATCGCGCCGCGCGCCGCGGAAGTCGACCGCAGCGACCAATTCCCCATGGACCTGTGGCGCAAATTCGGTGACCTCGGCGTGCTGGGCATGACCGCCGACGAGGAATACGGCGGCGCCAACATGGGTTACCTGGCCCACATGGTCGTCATGGAAGAAATCTCACGCGCCAGCGCCTCCATCGGCCTTTCGTACGGCGCGCACTCGAACCTGTGCGTGAACCAGATCAACCGCAACGGCACCGCCGCCCAGAAGGCCAAGTACCTGCCCAAGCTGATCTCTGGCGAACACGTCGGCGCGCTGGCCATGAGCGAACCGGGCGCGGGCTCCGACGTCGTCAGCATGAAGCTGCGGGCCGACAAGAAGGGCGATCGCTACGTGCTGAACGGCACCAAGATGTGGATCACCAACGGCCCGGACGCCGATACGCTCGTCGTCTACGCCAAGACCGATCCCGAAGCCCACCAGCGCGGCATCACCGCCTTCCTGGTCGAAAAGGGCTTCAAAGGCTTTTCCGTGGCGCAGAAGCTGGACAAGCTGGGCATGCGCGGCAGCCACACCGGCGAGCTGGTGTTCCAGGACTGCGAGATCCCCGAAGAAAACGTGCTGGGCCAGGTCAACGGCGGCGTGAAGGTGTTGATGAGCGGCCTGGACTACGAACGCGCCGTGCTGTCCGGCGGCCCGCTGGGCATCATGCAGGCCGTGATGGACGTGGTGGTGCCCTACATCCACGACCGCAAGCAGTTCGGCCAGGCCATCGGCGAATTCCAGCTCATCCAGGGCAAAGTCGCCGACCTGTACACCACGCTGCAGGCCAGCCGCGCCTTCTGCTATCAGGTCGGCAAGAACCTGGACAAACTGGGGTCCGACCACGTGCGCCAGGTGCGCAAGGACTGCGCCGCGCTCATCCTGTACACCGCCGAAAAGGCCACCTGGATGGCGGGCGAGGGCGTGCAGATCCTGGGCGGCAACGGCTACATCAACGAATACCCGGTCGGCCGCCTGTGGCGCGACGCCAAGCTGTACGAAATTGGCGCCGGCACCAGCGAGATCCGCCGCATGCTGATCGGCCGCGAACTCTTCAACGAAACCGCCTGACGCCTTATCCACAGCTCGCGCCATGATCCGCACGTCCGACATCCAGCACATCGAGCAGGCGCCCGCCCCGGGCCCCTCGCCGCTGGAGGTCGCGCGCCTGATCCTGGCCGGCTTTGACCGGCACTACGCGCTGTTCCGTTACAGCGCACAGCGTGCCAAGGCGCTGTTCGAATCCGGCGACTGGCACGGCATCCAGCATCTATCGCGCGAACGCATCGAGTACTACGACATGCGCGTGCGCGAATGCGCCACGCAACTGGAAGGCGTGCTGCGCGGCCGGCCAGAGGGCGCGGTTGGCACTACGGTTGGCAATACGGGCAACGGCGCAGAGCACGCCCCCAAAAACGGCAACGGCGCCGCCGCCCCGTCCCTGACCGACGCGCAGACCGCGTACTGGCAGCAGATCAAGCAGGAGTTCGTCGGCCTCTTGGGCGAACACCGCCAGCCCGAATGCGCCGAGACCTTCTTCAACTCGGTCTCGTGCCGCCTGCTGCACCGCGACTACTTCCACAACGACTTCCTGTTCGTACGCCCGGCAGTCGCCACCGACTACCTCGACAGCAGCGTGCCGTCCTACCGCGTGTACTACCCGGTGACCGACGGCCTGGAAAAAAGCCTGATCCGCATGGTGGCCGACTTCGGCCTGGCGCTGCCTTTCGAAGACCTGCCGCGCGACACGCAATTGCTGGCGCGCGCCGCGGTGTCCAAGCTGCGCGCGGTCCTGCCGCGCCACGTCGGCCGACGCATCGCCACCGACTGCCAGGTCCACGCGCTGGGGTCGCTGTTCTTTCGCAACAAGGGCGCGTACATCGTCGGCCGCCTGATCAACCAGACCACCGTCTATCCCTTTGCCATCGCGCTGACGCGCAATCCGGCGGGGCAGGTGACACTGGACGCGCTGCTGCTGGGCGCGGACGACCTGAGCACGCTCTTCAGCTTTACCCGCGCGTATTTCCTGGTCGACATGGAAACGCCCGCGGCGGTGGTGAATTTTCTGTCGAGCCTGTTGCCGCGCAAGCCCAAGGCCGAGCTCTACACCATGATCGGCCTGCAAAAACAGGGCAAGACGCTGTTCTACCGCGACTTCCTGCACCACCTGGCCCACTCGCGCGACGCCTTCGACATCGCCCCCGGCATCAAGGGCATGGTGATGTGCGTGTTCACGCTGCCGTCCTATCCGTACGTGTTCAAGCTCATCAAGGACCGCATCGACAAGGACGGCATGGATCACGCCACCGTGCGGCGCAAGTACCAGATGGTCAAGCTGCACGACCGCGTCGGCCGCATGGCCGACACTTGGGAATATTCACAGGTGGCCCTGCCGCGCGCCCGCTTTGCGCCCGCGCTGCTGGACGAACTGCGCCGGCTGGTGCCCAGTCTTATCGAGGAAACCGGCGACACCGTCGTCATCCGCCACGTCTACATCGAACGCCGGATGACGCCGCTGAACCTGTACCTGCAGCAGGCGCCGGACGCTTTGCTGGACCACGCCGTGCGCGAATACGGGGACGCCATCCGGCAATTGGCCGCGGCCAATATCTTCCCCGGCGACATGCTTTACAAGAATTTCGGCGTCACGCGTCTGGGCCGCGTCGTCTTTTATGACTACGACGAAATCCAGCGCATGACCGAGATGAACTTCCGGCGCATCCCGCCGGCCCCGAATGAAGAAGCGGAGATGGCGTCCGAACCCTGGTACGCCATCGGCCCGAACGACGTCTTCCCCGAGGAATTCGGCCGCTTCCTGCTGGGCGATGCGCGCGTGCGCGGCGCCTTCATGCGTCACCATGCCGACCTCCTGGAACCGGACTGGTGGCAGGCCTGCCGCGCCCATGTGGCGCAAGGCCGGATCGAAGAATTTTTCCCTTACGATAAGGACAGACGCTTGCGTGCAGACCGCCCTTCAAACGGCAACGCGGTGTTGTAACCCAATCGCTGTCCCGACCCTCACAGGAGCAAGTCATGTCAGATCCCATCGTCATCGTTTCCGTCGCCCGCACGCCCATGGGCGGCATGCTGGGCAACCTGTCCGGCCTGGCCGCGCACGAGCTGGGCTCGGTCGCCATCAAGGCCGCCGTCGAACGCGCCGGCATCAAGCCCGAGCAGGTCGACGAAGTCATCATGGGCAACGTGCTGCAGGCCGGCCAAGGCCAGGCGCCCGCCCGCCAGGCCGCGCTGGGCGCCGGGCTGCCGCTGGGCGTAGCGTGCACCACCATTCACAAGGTTTGCGGCTCGGGCCTGAAGGCCGCGATGTTCGGCCATGACCTGCTGGCTTCGGGGAGCGCCGAGATCGTCGTCGCCGGCGGCCAGGAAAGCATGAGCAACGCGCCGTACCTGCTGCTCAAGGGCCGCCAGGGCTACCGCTACGGCCACAACACCGTGTACGACCACATGGCGCTGGATGGCCTGGAAGACGCGTACGACAAGGGCAAGGCCATGGGCGTCTTCGCCGAAGACTGCGCCGCCAAGTACTCGTTCACGCGCGAACAGCAGGACGCGTTCTCGCTGGAATCGCTGCGCCGCGCGCGCGCCGCTTCGGAAGACGGCAGCTTCAAGTGGGAAATCGCGCCCGTCACCGTGGCCGGCCGCAAGGGCGACACCGTGATCGACACCGACGAAGCGCCCACCAAGGCCATGCCGGAAAAGATCCCGACCCTCAAGCCCGCGTTCAAGAAAGACGGCACCGTCACCGCCGCGAACTCGTCGTCCATCTCCGACGGCGCCGCCGCCATGGTGCTGATGCGCGCGTCCACCGCCGAAAAGCTCGGCGTCAAACCGCTGGCCCGCATCGTCGCGCACTCGCAGCACTCGCAGGAACCCAACTGGTTCACCACCGCCCCCGTCGGCGCGCTGAAGAACCTGTTCAACAAGACCGGCTGGAAGGCCGAGGACGTGGACCTGTACGAGATCAACGAAGCCTTCGCGGTGGTCGCCATGGCCGCCATGACCGACTTCAAGCTCTCGCCTGAAAAGGTCAACATCCACGGTGGCGCCACCGCGCTGGGCCACCCGATCGGCGCCTCCGGCGCACGCCTGGTGGCCACCCTGATCGGCGCGCTGCGCAAGACCGGCGGCAAGCGCGGCGTGGCCACGCTGTGCATCGGCGGCGGCGAAGCCGTCGCGATGGCCATCGAAATGGTCTAAGCCGTTGCCTGCTTGAGACACGGGCTTCGGCCTGTGCCTCAAGCAGGATTTCGCTGCGCCTTTCTGGCATTGCAACCACCGCGACGGGTCGGTCGCGGGCCATGCAGGAAAGGCGCAACGAAATCCTGATTTACCAAATCGACAAGAATGCCCGGCCCACCGGGCAGCGAGACAACCCGCTCACACCGAGCGCCTTCAAATTCCAATCAAGCAGGACGGGTGGTACCCCATGCCCATCATCGAATCCCGCATCAATCCGCGGTCGCAGGACTACATCGACAACGCCAGCGCCATGCAGGCGCAACTGGACGATCTGAACCAGCAACTGGCGCAGACGGCCTTGGGCGGCAGCGAATCCGCCCGTGCCAAGCACACCGCGCGCGGCAAGCTCCTGCCGCGCGACCGCGTCGAAAACCTGATCGATCCCGGCACCCCGTTCCTGGAACTGTCGCCCATGGCGGCGCACGGCATGTATGACGGCGACGCGCCCGGCGCGGGCGTCATCACCGGCATCGGCCGCGTGTCCGGCACCGAGTGCGTCATCGTCTGCAACGACGCCACGGTCAAGGGCGGCACCTACTATCCGATGACGGTCAAGAAGCACCTGCGCGCGCAAGAGATCGCCGCGCAGAACAACCTGCCGTGCGTATATCTGGTGGACTCCGGCGGCGCCAACCTGCCGCAGCAGGACGAAGTCTTTCCCGACCGCGACCACTTCGGCCGCATCTTCTACAACCAGGCGCAGATGTCGGCGCAAGGCATTGCGCAGATCGCCGTGGTAATGGGTTCGTGCACCGCCGGCGGCGCGTACGTGCCCGCCATGAGCGACGAGTCCATCATCGTCCGCAACCAGGGCACCATCTTTCTGGGCGGCCCGCCGCTGGTCAAGGCGGCCACCGGCGAAGAAGTCAGCGCCGAAGACCTGGGCGGCGGCGACGTGCACACGCGCCTGTCCGGCGTGGTCGACCACCTGGCCGCCAACGACATGCACGCGCTGCAACTGGCGCGCAACGCCGTTGCGCGCCTGAACCGCAAGAAGCCGCAACCGCTGGCCACGATCCCCGTGCGCGAGCCGCGCTTCGATCCCAGCGAACTGAACGGCATCATTCCCGCCGACACCCGCAAGCCCTACGACGTGCGCGAAGTCATCGCGCGCATCGTCGACGGTTCCGAGTTCGACGAATTCAAGTCCCGCTTCGGCCCCACGCTGGTCACCGGCTTTGCGCACATCCACGGCATGCCCGTCGGCATCGTCGCCAACAACGGCATCCTGTTCTCCGAGTCCGCGCAGAAGGGCGCGCACTTCATCGAACTGTGCGCGCAGCGCAAGATTCCGCTGGTCTTCCTGCAGAACATCACCGGCTTCATGGTTGGCCGCAAATACGAAAACGAAGGCATCGCGCGCCACGGCGCCAAGATGGTGACGGCCGTGGCCACCGCCAACGTGCCCAAGTTCACCGTCCTGATCGGCGGCTCGTTCGGCGCCGGCAACTACGGCATGTGCGGCCGCGCGTATTCGCCGCGCATGCTCTTCATGTGGCCCAACGCCCGCATCTCGGTCATGGGCGGGGAACAGGCGGCAAGCGTGCTGGCGACGGTGAAACGCGACGGCATCGAAGCGCGCGGCGGGCAATGGTCGGCGGACGAAGAGACGGCGTTCAAGGCCCCGATCCGCGAACAGTACGAGCGTGAAGGCCATCCGTATTACGCGACTGCGCGGTTGTGGGATGACGGCATCATCGCCCCCGCCGACACGCGCCGCGTGTTGGGGCTGGCGTTGTCCGCGGCGTTGAATGCGCCCATTGAAGACACCAAGTTCGGTGTCTTCCGGATGTGAATGGGACCCACCCCCTACGCGCTTCGCGCGCCCCCTCAAAGGGGCGGCACTGGCGGACCGGCGGAGCCGGATCCGCGGTGCCCCGATAGGGCCGGCGCAGGCGGGGAACGGTTGTTAGAAATTTAGCGGCAGTGCCCTCGCCGCACCGCTGTCAACAAACAAACTCAGCTTGGATAACGCAATGTTCGATACTGTGCTGATTGCCAACCGCGGCGAAATCGCCTGCCGCGTCGCCGCCACCGCCCGCCGCATGGGCCTGCGCACCGTCGCCGTCTATTCCGACGCGGACGCCAACTCGCGTCACGTCGCCGCCTGCGACCAGGCCGTGTACATCGGCGGCTCAGAGCCGCGCGCCAGCTACCTGCGCGCCGACGCCATTCTGCAGGCCGCGCGCGACACCGGCGCCGGCGCCATTCACCCCGGCTACGGCTTCCTGTCCGAGAACGAAGCTTTCGCCCAGGCCGCGCAAGATGCCGGCATCGCCTTCGTCGGCCCGCCCGCGTCCGCCATTGCCGCGATGGGCAGCAAGTCCGCCGCCAAGACCCTCATGGAGAAAGCCGGCGTGCCGCTCGTGCCCGGCTACCACGGCGACAACCAGGACCCGCAGTTCCTCAAATCGCAGGCCGACGGCATCGGCTATCCCGTCCTCATCAAGGCCAGCGCGGGCGGCGGCGGCAAGGGCATGCGCATCGTCGAATCCTCCGGCGCGTTCCTCGACGCACTGGCCTCCTGCCAGCGCGAAGCCGCATCCAGCTTCGGCGACGACCGCGTGCTGATCGAACGCTACCTGCAAAAGCCGCGCCACATCGAAATCCAGGTCTTCGCCGACACGCACGGCAACTGCGTGTACCTCTTTGAGCGCGACTGCTCCGTGCAGCGCCGCCACCAGAAGGTCATCGAAGAAGCCCCCGCCCCCGGCATGACCGAAGAACGCCGTCGCGCCATGGGCGAGGCCGCGGTCTCGGCCGCGCGCGCCGTCGGCTACGTCGGCGCGGGCACCGTCGAGTTCATCGCCGAGCCCGACGGACGCTTCTACTTCATGGAAATGAACACGCGTCTGCAGGTGGAGCATCCGGTCACCGAAATGATCACCGGCCACGACCTCGTCGAATGGCAACTGCGCGTCGCCGCCGGCCAGCCGCTGCCCGCGCGCCAGGAAGACCTGCGCATCAACGGCCACGCCATCGAAGCCCGCATCTACGCCGAGAACCCCGAGAAGGGCTTCCTGCCGTCCATCGGCACGCTCGCCTACCTGGGCCTGCCGCCGCACACCGCGTTTGCCAACGGCGACATCCGCGTCGACGGCGGCGTGCGCATGGGCGACACGATCACCCCGTTCTACGACCCGATGATCGCCAAGCTCATCGTGCACGGCGCCGACCGCGACCAGGCCCGCGCCCGTATGCTACAAGCCTTGGCGCAAACGCAGGCCGTCGGCGTGCAGACCAACGTCGCGTTCCTGTCGCGCCTGATGAAGGACAGCGCCTTCGCGGCCGCTGATCTGGACACCGGCCTCATCGAGCGCCAGCGCGCCACGCTGCTGCCTGACCCGAAGCCCGCCGACGCCGACGCACTGGCCCTTGCCACCGCGGCCGTGTTGGTTCGCCAAGGACTGGCTCAACCGGGCGCGCAAGGCGCGGGCAAAGGCCCCGCCGATCCGTGGGACGCGCGCGACGGCTGGCGCTTAGGCGGCCAGTATCGGCGTCAACTGCAATGGACCGACAACGGCGAAGCCCGTCACGTCACCGTGGCCCGTCAGGGCGGCGCGTGGACGCTGGACACCGGCGACGGCGCGCGGCCGTTCTTGTGGCGCTCGCATGCCAGCGCCAATCCCAACCTGGCCTACGGCCTGCGCATCACCCTGCAAGGCCATGAAAGCGCCGGCACCGTCGTCCTGCACGGCGACCGCGCCTACGTCTTCCGCGAGGACGGCTCGCACGTCCTGGAGCTGTATGACGCGCTGACGCACTCGCAGGACACGCAGGGCGACCACGGCGCGGGTCTGGCCGCGCCCATGCCCGGCAAGATCATCTCGATCTCGGTCAAGGCCGGCGACAAGGTGGAGAAGGGTCAGCCGCTGCTCGTAATGGAAGCGATGAAGATGGAACACACGATTTCTGCCACCGCGGACGGTACGGTGGGGGAAGTGTTTTATGGGGTCGGGGATCAGGTGACGGAAGGGGCCGAACTCGTCTCGATCGAGTAACGGCGGTTTGAACGTACCCGACGGCTTCCGGCGGTATCGCCGGGAGCCGTTTTGTTTTTGCGGCTCGCGCGGGTTTAGCTGTCCGTCAGCGCCCCTCGCCTAGAATCGGCGCTTCCCCCCGCGCCACGCCCACCATGTCCGCCGCCGACACGCCCAGTCCGCTTTCCCGTCCGCCGTTCCTGCATTTCCTCTGCGGCCGCGTCGCGGCATCGCTGGCATTCCAGATCGTCTCCGTCGCCGTGGGCTGGCAGATTTACGCGCTGTCGGGCAGCGCGCTCGACCTCGGCCTCATCGGCCTCGCTCAGTTCCTGCCGATGGCCGCACTCACGCTCGTTGTCGGCCACGTCGCCGACCGCTACGACCGCCGCAAGATCGTCGCCGTCTGCATGGCACTCGAAGCGCTGGCTACCCTAGTGCTCGCGATCGCCGCGCTGCACGGCGTCGGCGGCAAGACGCTCATCTACGCCACGATCATCATCATGAGCTCGGCACGCGCCTTCGAAGCGCCGACGCTCTCCACGCTGATCCCCGCCGTCGTCCCCCGCGAATGGCTGCCGCGCGCCACCGCGCTGTCCTCATCCGGCGGCCAGATCGCCCAGATCGCCGGCCCCGCGCTCGGCGGCGTCGGCTACAGCCTCGGGGCAGGGTGGATCTACTGCGTCGCCGCCGCGTTGTATCTGACGGCCTTCATCGCCATTGCGACCCTCGTCATCGAACGCGCACCGCCGCGCAAGGAGCCGACCACGTGGCGCACGCTGTTTGGCGGCATTACGTTCATCTTCCGGCGTCGGTTGCTGCTGGGCACGTTGTCGCTGGATCTGTTTGCGGTATTGCTGGGCGGGGCAACTGCGCTGCTGCCGATCTTTGCGAAGGACATTCTGAATGCTGGGCCTTGGGCGCTTGGTGCTTTGCGTGCGGCGCCTGCCTGCGGCGCGGCGCTGATGTCGTTGACGCTGGCGCGATTGAGCCTCGGTGAAAACGTCGGCCGGCTGCTGTTCGGCTCGCTGATCGTGTTCGGCCTGGCGACCACGGTGTTCGGGTTGTCGACCTCAATACCGCTCTCCATCGCCGCGCTGGTCGTGCTGGGTGCGGCGGATGCGGTCAGCGTCGTCGTGCGGTCATCGCTGGTGCAGTTGAATACACCCGACCACATGCTGGGGCGGGTCAGCGCCGTGAACACCTTGTTCGTCGGCGCGTCGAATCAGCTGGGGGAGTTTGAGTCTGGGCTCACCGCGCAATTGTTCGGCGCAGTGCCCGCCGTGGTGATCGGCGGGGTTGGGACGATTGCGGTCGCCGCGCTGTGGATGCGATGGTTTCCGGAGTTGAGGCGGCTTCGGACGTTGAATGGGAATGAGGTGGCGCAAACTTGAGGCAGCGCCCATA